>NZ_JBIRQQ010000027.1:0-1165 GCF_044333285.1 Streptomyces sp. NPDC021020 | reverse complement strand
AGTACTGAACTTGATTGAGTGATGTCGGAGCCGTTCGCCTGACGGCGGTGGGTGGGCTCCGGTAGCTCTGGGTTCGTGAGGTACGCGCAGGGCGGCGGGTTGACCGACGCCGAGAGGGCCGCGCGGGAGCGGATCCGGCTGCAGGCCGTGGAACGCTTCGAGGGCGGGGAGAAGAACCGGGAGATCGCTGCCGCGCTGCGCGTGAGCGAGCGGTCGGTGGAGCGGTGGCGCCGGGCCTGGCGCGAGTGTGGAGAGGTCGGTATCCAGTCGAAGGGCTCCCCGGGCCGACCGAGACTTGGTCCGGCCCAGATCGCCAGGCTCGAAAGGGAGTTGGAACGTGGTCCGCTCGCCCATGGCTGGGCGGACCAGCGATGGACGCTCGCGCGGATCAAGACGCTGATCGGCCGGCTGTTCCACGTCTCCTACACGGTCGAGGGCACATGGCAGCTGCTCAAGCGGCACGGCTGGTCGTGGCAGCAGCCCGCCCGCCGGGCGATCGAGCGCGACGACGCAGCGGTCGAGGTGTGGAAGAAGGAGACCTGGCCGCGGGTAAGAGCGCCGCGGCGGCTCTCGGAGCCTGGATCGTCTTCGAGGACGAGGCCGGGCAGTCGATGACTCCGCCGCGTGCCAGGACCTGGGGCCGGATCGGCCGGGCACCGGTCGTCAGAGTGCGCGGTCGGGGCTCCGGCCGTGTGTCGATGGCGGGCATGACCTGCTACAAACCCGGCGAGCGGTCCCGACTGATCTACCGCATCCGCGAGTACCGGGGCCGCAAGGACGAGCCGAAGGGCTTCGGCTGGCGCGACTTTCGGGACCTGATCGTCCGCGCCCGGATCCAGCTCGGCGGCCCGATCGTGCTGGTCTGGGACAACGTCCGCCTCCACCTGACCAAGCCGCTGCGGGAGTTCATCGCCGCGAATGCCGACTGGCTCACCGTGTTCCAGCTGCCCACCTACGCACCGGACCTCAACCCGCAGGAGGGCGTCTGGTCGCTGGTCAAACGCGACATCGGCAACCTCGCCGCCGCCGACCTCGGCCAGATCACCCGAGCCGTGAAGCACAGGCTCAAACAGATCCAGCACCACCCCGACCTGGTCAACAGCTGCCTCGCCGGCACCGGCCTGATCATGGACGGCTGACCGACATCACGCATTCAAGTTCAGTA
>NZ_JBIRQQ010000026.1:0-1302 GCF_044333285.1 Streptomyces sp. NPDC021020 | reverse complement strand
ACTCCGGGAGCAGGGCTTCGGCGTAGTCGGCGGGCGTCGCGCGCGTTGGGCGGAGCCCGGCGGCGATGTTCTTCACGCCGTTCAGCCGCAGAGCGCCGACGGCGAGGTTGCGTCAGGTCGCCATTGCGCGCGGAGCGTTGCCGGTCCGCAGCTGGGAGGCGTCCTCGGCGAAGGTCGTATCGCGGACGTGGTGCAGAGCCTCGATCTTCCAGTGGTCCCGGATCAGCTGTGCGAGCTGGGCGGGGGTGGCCTTCTCGGCGGTCAGGCTCGTCACCGCGTAGACGGTGGCGATCGTGGTCTTGCCGGTCTTGCGGTCGGTGCGGCGGCGCTTGGTCTGGACGGCCTGGCGGGCGCCAGGGAAGAGCAGGTTGTTCACGGTGGCGACCTTGATCCGGCGGATCTCGCAGCGGCCGTGGCCGGCGCCCCGGGTGCGGCTCTGGAGCGGGATGTCCTTCCAGGGCGCGGACTTCAGCTGCTTGTGCAGCTTCTTCTGGTTGCCCTTGACGATCGCGATGTAGTGGGCCCGGCGACCGAGGAGGTAGCCTGCGTGCTCGCGCTGGGTGTGCAGCGCGTCGCTGGTGACGACCGTCCCGGCGAGGTCGGCGACGGTGTCCAGCAGCGGCTGGAAGCGGGTGAGCTTTTCGGCTTTCTCGCCGACGTCGAGCTGGGCCAGGACCAGCCCGGTGGTGTGCTCCACCGTGGCGAGCAGGTGAATCTTCCGTCCGCGGGCCCTCGCTGCGCCGCGTAGGGACTTGCCGTCCACGGACAGGCCGCGCAATCCGGCCGCGGCGGGCCGGCGGCCGGCGAGCCAGCCGCCTACCACCTGGTCCAGGGCGTCGCCGTCGATGCGGGCGAGCAGTCGGCGGACCGTCGCCTCGGCTGGGACCAGCCGCCTGGGCAGTATCGGATCAGGGCGCATGCCGAGTCGCTCCAGCACGGGCGGTGGCGCGTCCGCGATCCACTCGCCGACCGCCAGCAGCGAGGTCGCCCCGGCCAGCACCGCGCACGCGGTCAGCGCAAGCACGATGGCCAGCGCACGCCGCGCGGATCTCGCGGGTCCGGTATCTGGGCCGGCCGCTCGAGCGGACCAGGCACCTCCGCGGGCACGACGCCGGGCTGCTTGCGGAGCTGGTGAAGGGCAGGCGGGATCGGGGATGATGCGTTGGCAGGCACAGTCTTCCAGGCAGGTCACGGGGCGTCGAGAACTCCATGATCTTGGAAGCCCGTGCCAGTCCTGCTGCCACCCTGACGCCCAACGGACCGTCACGAACCGCACAGCGGCCGACTACGCCGAAGCCCTGC
>NZ_JBIRQQ010000025.1:0-1332 GCF_044333285.1 Streptomyces sp. NPDC021020 | reverse complement strand
TCTGCGTGGTGAGTTAGCGGAGTTTGTGGGTGATGTGTTCGGCTCGGTGTCGCGGCGTGATCAGCGGCGGTGGGGCGAGTGCTACATGCGTGGGCTGATGCTGGACGGGCGGCGCAAGTCGATCCAGCCGATGGCGGAGCGGTTGCCTGATGGGAACATGCAGGCGCTGCAGCAGTTCGTCAGCCAGTCGACGTGGGACGAGACGCCGGTGCGGCGGCGGATCGCACAGCGGCTGACCGAGGCTGTGGTACCGCAGGTGTGGGTGGTCGACGATGTGTCGTTCCCCAAGTGCGGCACTGCTTCGCCGGGGGTGGCCCGGCAGTACTGCGGTGCGCTGGGGAAACGGGCGAACTGCCAGGTCGCGGTCAGTGTCCATGCGGCGACCGACACGGCCTCGTGTCCGTTGCAGTGGCGGTTGTATCTGCCGCGGGAGTGGGCCGAAGACCCTGCGCGTTGTGCGCGCGCCGGGATCCCGGAGCCGGTGGAGCACCGGGAGAAGTGGCGGTTGGCCCTGGACATCATCGACGAACTCGCCGGCTGGGACTTGGCGGTGCCGGTGGTGGTGGCCGATGCCGGCTACGGGCAGAGCACACCGTTCCGGCTCGCCCTGCACGAGCGGGGGCTGGGCTATGTGGTCGCGGTCACCGGCCGGGAGGTCGCCCAGCGAGTGGATGCGGTGCCGCACCGGCCTGGCTACGGCGGGCTCGGGCCGCCCACCTTGCCCCGCTACCGCACAGCGGCGGTGCCGGTGGCAGAACTGGCGACCGACCGGGGCCGGGCCGCCTTCACGCCGGTGACCTGGCGGGAGGGCAGCAAAGGCCCGATGACCTCCCACTTCCGGGTCCTCGCGATACGTCCAGCCGGCAAGGAAGCCGCCAAGGCCGCCCAGGAGGCCGGTGGTGGGCGCAACTGCTGGGACGGGGTCCTGCCCATGGAGACGCTGCCGGTCGAGTGGCCGCAAGACCAGCCGGCGCCCACGGACTTCTGGATGTCCGACCTGCCCGTCAGCACCCCGGTGGCCGATCTGGTCCGGTGGGCGAAGATGCGCTGGCGGATCGAGCACGACTACCGCGAACTCAAGCACGGCCTGGGCCTGGACCACTTCGAAGGCCGCACCTGGCGCGGCTGGCACCACCACGTCACCCTCGTTACCGCCGCCCAGGCCTTCCTCACCCTGCGGCGGCTCGACCCAAAAGCCCCAACGCCGGCCTGACCCTCTACCAGGTCCTGGACACACTCCAGAACCTGCTGAAGTGCTGGACCGGCACCTGCACCACCTGCGGCCGACCACTCACCACCAGAAGCAGACCCAGAACCTAACGAAGCACTACT
>NZ_JBIRQQ010000023.1:0-2222 GCF_044333285.1 Streptomyces sp. NPDC021020 | reverse complement strand
AACGACCCCCGCAACCTCTGGGCCGAGCCCTCAGACTCCGGCCACAAGGCCAGCGCCGGGGTGAACAACCTCAAGGACCCCGTCGAAACCAAGCTCTACACCGCTGTCTGCAAGGGTCAGATCACCCTCACGCAGGCCCAGCAGGCCATCGTCACCGACTGGACCACCGCGCTCGCCTCCCTCGGACTCGCATAAGCGCCCCGCCCGCGCGGCCCGGACCTGACCGGTCACGGCACCCTGGCCGTGCCCGGGCGCGGGTGCAGTTCGCCCGGTCGTGCCTAAAGGGGCGGGCACGGGCCGGGCGCCATGCGACTATGACGGCCTTAGGGCTCAGTGGGGAGTGAAACTGGCTCCCCGGGCCGTAGCCAACCCCAGAAGTTTCTGCAGTTCTCCGGTGCTCCAACGCGGACCGATTCCTTCCAGAACCGTTATCCTGTCGTTGTCGAAGCTTGCAACCAGAGACGGGGATCCCTGCAGCGTGAGATCAGAGATTTTTCCGTTCTGCATGTCGAGGGCTCTTGCGCCGCACTGCTCGAAGTGCTCTCGGTAGCCGCTGAGAAAAGCTTCTTTTTCTTTCGCGTCTGGAACTATGACGTGCTCCTGAAGGACCCGATCATCGGGGCCGGTCAAGATTGCTTCAGCCCACACACGGGCCCCCGAGGCATAGAGCTCGGGGTTTTGGGAGGCGGCCGATGCCCATGGGAAATCTGCTGCACTGCAGGACGTACCGGCGATCCCAGTGGGCCCTTTTCCGGTGTCGCAGTCCGCGGCCGTCAGCAGAAGAACACGGGTAGACAGCGATTTCGTGCCACTCTTGGCCGGATATACATCCTGCGGTGAGAGAAGCTTCTGAGTATCGGTCGGAACCTCCACCCCGCAGCGAGTTGCCGGATCCTGCGTCACCTGCGCAGGGCCGTCTGCCCGGTGGTCGGTGGTTCGCGTCCCGTGCGGTGCGGAATTTCCTGTGCAGCCGCATAGCGTAGCTGCCGCGAGGAAGATCGCCGTCACCCACTTCCTGCCCAACCACCTTACTGTCGCCATCGCCCGCCTCCCCGTTGGCCTAGCTCGCTACCGAGTAGTTGTCGGCGAGATAGGCGTAGTCCCTCACTGTCTTCACTGTGCAGTTGCTGTACGTGTGGTACCAGGTGATCAGGATGGTCCGCTTCAGGATGCCGTCCCGGTAGCTGACCGTCGTGTGCGCCGGCGCGGTGACGGTGAACGTCGTCGTCGTCGTGTAGGAGGCTTCCCTGGACGTGGAGACGTTCAGTTTTGTATTGACGGAGGCCACGACGAAGTCGATGGACATACCCAGATCACCGGCAACCGTGGTGCTGTACGACTTGTTGGAGGTGTGGGTGTACGTCTTGGTGATTGTGCCCGCAGAGTTGTTGACCAGAGTGCCGCTGTCGGAGGCGTACCAAGAAGAGGCGGTCTGCTGGAAGTAGCGGTCGTCTTCCGGCGGGCAGTAGATCGTGTTCGGACTGGCCGGTGCGGCGGCAGCAGCGGTTCCCCCCGTTATCGCCGTAAGCGCTAACGCGCTCGCTACGGCGATCATTTTTCCATGCATCGTGGATCCCCCAACCTTTGTGACGCCACCCAAGCGGGCGCCATTCTTGAGAGGGAACCTATCCGAGCTCTGGTCGGTGCACAAGGTAGCCCCTCGGTTCCTGAGTGCTACTTGAGGTTTTCGCGGAATTCCGCGCTCCTTTTCACTCGATGCAAGTTACCAAACTCATGACGAGAATCAGACAGATTTTGGCTTAAATTACCGAACCAGCAAGTCCGACGACGGCTCTCCGCGAGTTGAACACACAGACGATGGGGTTGGACGATGAGGGGCTGGATCTTCGCCAGCCGAGAGCGGGGGCGGACGGAGTCGAACGCGGACCTGCCAGCGTGCTTGGTGTCGTCCTACAGCCGTTCTGACGACCTGCGGGGGCTCAGGGCGGGGTGAAGAGAAGCAGGCAGTTGGTGATGGATTGCCCGGCGCGTGAGCGCACCGGGCAGCGGTGCGGCAGGCAGGCGACAGCGCCGACTGCCGTACCGATCGGTGGTGAGGTCGTGTCAGAGGGTGTGGTGCTGCAGCCAGACGACGGCGAGGCCGACGACGCCGCTGCCGGCGGCGTAGCAGGCGCCGCGCAGTGCTTGGGTCAGGGCCGCCCGGCGGGGGCCCCGGCCCACGCGGCGGCATCGGTATAGGTGCGGTGAAACCGGCGTGCTCG
>NZ_JBIRQQ010000022.1:0-2385 GCF_044333285.1 Streptomyces sp. NPDC021020 | reverse complement strand
ACAGTGGACGCGAGCAACTGAGGACAAGCCCTCGGCCTATTAGTACCGGTCAGCTCCACCCCTTACAGGGCTTCCACATCCGGCCTATCAACCCAGTCGTCTACTGGGAGCCTTACCCCATCAAGTGGGTGGGAGCCCTCATCTCGAAGCAGGCTTCCCGCTTAGATGCTTTCAGCGGTTATCCCTCCCGAACGTAGCCAACCAGCCATGCCCTTGGCAGGACAACTGGCACACCAGAGGTTCGTCCGTCCCGGTCCTCTCGTACTAGGGACAGCCCTTCTCAAGACTCCTACGCGCACAGCGGATAGGGACCGAACTGTCTCACGACGTTCTAAACCCAGCTCGCGTACCGCTTTAATGGGCGAACAGCCCAACCCTTGGGACCGACTCCAGCCCCAGGATGCGACGAGCCGACATCGAGGTGCCAAACCATCCCGTCGATATGGACTCTTGGGGAAGATCAGCCTGTTATCCCCGGGGTACCTTTTATCCGTTGAGCGACGGCGCTTCCACAAGCCACCGCCGGATCACTAGTCCCTACTTTCGTACCTGCTCGACCCGTCAGTCTCACAGTCAAGCTCCCTTGTGCACTTACACTCAACACCTGATTGCCAACCAGGCTGAGGGAACCTTTGGGCGCCTCCGTTACCCTTTAGGAGGCAACCGCCCCAGTTAAACTACCCACCAGACACTGTCCCTGATCCGGATCACGGACCGAGGTTAGACATCCAGCACGACCAGAGTGGTATTTCAACGACGACTCCACAATGGCTGGCGCCACCGCTTCAAAGTCTCCCACCTATCCTACACAAGCCGAACCGAACACCAATATCAAGCTATAGTGAAGGTCCCGGGGTCTTTCCGTCCTGCTGCGCGAAACGAGCATCTTTACTCGTAGTGCAATTTCACCGGGCCTATGGTTGAGACAGTCGAGAAGTCGTTACGCCATTCGTGCAGGTCGGAACTTACCCGACAAGGAATTTCGCTACCTTAGGATGGTTATAGTTACCACCGCCGTTTACTGGCGCTTAAGTTCTCAGCTTCGCCCTGCCGAAGCAGAACTAACCGGTCCCCTTAACGTTCCAGCACCGGGCAGGCGTCAGTCCGTATACATCGCCTTACGGCTTCGCACGGACCTGTGTTTTTAGTAAACAGTCGCTTCTCGCTGGTCTCTGCGGCCACACCCAGCTCACACCGCAAGGGCGATCACCAGACATGGCCCCCCTTCTCCCGAAGTTACGGGGGCATTTTGCCGAGTTCCTTAACCATAGTTCACCCGAACGCCTCGGTATTCTCTACCTGACCACCTGAGTCGGTTTAGGGTACGGGCCGCCGTAAAACTCGCTAGAGGCTTTTCTCGACAGCATAGGATCATCCACTTCACCACAATCGGCTCGGCATCAGGTCTCAGACTATATGCCACCCGGATTTACCTGGATGACGTCCTACACCCTTACCCCGGGACAACCACCGCCCGGGCTGGACTACCTTCCTGCGTCACCCCATCACTTACCTACTAAGACTCTGGTTCGTCGGCTCCACCACTCCCCCTCACTCCGAAGAGATCAGGGGCGGCTTCACGGACTTAGCATCGCTCCGTTCAGCATTGGGCGCTTTACAGCGGGTACCGGAATATCAACCGGTTGTCCATCGACTACGCCTGTCGGCCTCGCCTTAGGTCCCGACTTACCCTGGGCAGATCAGCTTGACCCAGGAACCCTTAGTCAATCGGCGCAAGAGTTTCCCACTCTTGTATCGCTACTCATGCCTGCATTCTCACTCGTGAACCGTCCACCACTGCCTTCCGGCGCGGCTTCACCCGGCACACGACGCTCCCCTACCCATCACAGCGGGCGTTGGCCCTCATGCTGCAATGACACGACTTCGGCGGTACGCTTGAGCCCCGCTACATTGTCGGCGCGGAATCACTTGACCAGTGAGCTATTACGCACTCTTTCAAGGGTGGCTGCTTCTAAGCCAACCTCCTGGTTGTCTCTGCGACTCCACATCCTTTCCCACTTAGCGCACGCTTAGGGGCCTTAGTCGATGCTCTGGGCTGTTTCCCTCTCGACCATGGAGCTTATCCCCCACAGTCTCACTGCCGCGCTCTCACTTACCGGCATTCGGAGTTTGGCTAAGGTCAGTAACCCGGTAGGGCCCATCGCCTATCCAGTGCTCTACCTCCGGCAAGAAACACACGACGCTGCACCTAAATGCATTTCGGGGAGAACCAGCTATCACGGAGTTTGATTGGCCTTTCACCCCTAACCACAGGTCATCCCCCAGGTTTTCAACCCTGGTGGGTTCGGTCCTCCACGACCTCTTACAGCCGCTTCAACCTGCCCATGGCTAGATCACTCCGCTTCGGGTCTTGAGCGTGCTACT
>NZ_JBIRQQ010000021.1:0-9461 GCF_044333285.1 Streptomyces sp. NPDC021020 | reverse complement strand
CGGTCCCATACCCCCACACCCCCCCCCCCACCACCCCACCCGACCCCCCTCCGCCCTCCCCTTCGGCCTCGCGGGGGGGGGGGGGGGGGGCGGCGCCGCCCCCCCCCCCCCCCCCCGCGCCGTACCGAACGGTCGGGCCTCCGACCGTTCGGTACGGCGCTCCGCCGGTCAGCGGCGCAGCGCGCCGCCCGCGCCGCCGGGGGCCTGCGTCATCGCCTCGTCGGAGTTGAGATGGATGACGCCGTAGTCGTAACCGTGCCGCCGGTAGACCACGCTCGGCTGCTTGGTGTCGGCGTCCACGAACAGGTAGAAGTCGTGTCCGACCAGCTCCATCTCGTACAGCGCCTGGTCGAGCGGCATCGGGGCGGCCGCGTGCGTCTTCTCCCGGACCACCAGCGGGCCCTCGCCGCGCACCTCCAGCGACGCCATCCGCCGGGTCGGCACGCCCTGCTCCTCGTCCGGGCCGGGGACCGGGTCCCCGTCCCCGTTGAGATAGGCGGCGTCGGGGACCACGGAGGACACGTCCGCGGCGGGGATCCGGCCCGCTCCGCGGCGCGTGTGGCGCTTGCTCGCGGCCTTGCGCAGCCGCGCCTCCAGCTTGGTCACCGCGACGTCCAGCGCGGCGTACGGGTCGGCGGCGGCGGCTTCCGCCCTGATCACCGGCCCGCGCGAGTTGAGCGTGATCTCCACGCGGTCGGCGCGCTCCGCCTGCCGCGGGTTGAGCTCCTTGGACACCTCGACGTCGAGGCTGATCACCTTGCCGTCGAGCTTCTGGATCTTGTCCAGCTTCTCGGTCACGTGCTTCCGGAACCGCTCCGGCACCTCGGTCTTGCGGCCCTTGACGACGATGTCCACGCAGAACTCCGTTCCCGGACCCCGCCGTCTCATCGGCGGCGATCCCTTTCGCTGAGGCCGGACCGGGAAACCGGTCCCGTCCGGCACTGCGTCGGCAGCCGCTCCGCTTCCCCGTCGGCCGGGAACCGCGGAGCTGCGGCTTTCACCTCCTCCTGCCCAACGAGGAAGATCATCACCCCGTGGTGTTGTCTTCCCTCTACCCCGAACATAGTCCCGGAGTGCAGAAGTCGGCATCCGCAGCGTCCGGACACCTCCGTTCGAGTGAATCCCGACCGCCGCCACCTGCGACAACGCGCATCCGAGTGGATTTCAGCGAAGGCCGACATCCGCCACCACCGCCGCCCCCGCCACCCGTCCGCCCGCCACCGTGACCGCCTGCGCGGCCACGCTGAGTGACGTCCCGGTCGTCACCAGGTCGTCCACCAGCACCACCGGGACCGCCGCCAGCAGTCCTGCCGCGCCCCCGGCCGCCTCGACCGCCCCGGACAGGTTCGCCGACCGCCCGGCCGCGTCGAGCCCTGACTGGTCGGCGACCAGCCGCCGCTGCCGCAGCACCGCCGCCGCCCGCGCGGGGGTGCCCTGCCCGCGCAGCACCGCCGCGGCCGCCCTGGCCATCCGCGCCGTCGCGTCATGGCCCCGCCGCGCCACCGCCCGCCGCGCGGACGGCACCGGCACCAGCAGCACCGCTCCGGCGACGTCCAGCCCCGCCACGGCCGCGGCGAGCGCCCTGCCCAGCGGACGGGCCAGCCCCAGCGCACCCCGCTCCTTGTGCGCCAGGAGTACGGCCCGCACCTCGTCGCCGTACCGCGCCACCGCGCACACCGGCGGCAGGCCCGGCGGCTCGGGCACCGGGCGCACCCGCCGGACCGAGGCCGCTCCGCCCAGCAGCCCCCGGCAGCGCTCGCACAGCTCCGTACGCGGCAGGCCGCAGCCCGCGCAGTCCACCGGGAGCACCAGCCCGGCGATCTCCTGCCACCAGCCCCGCATGACTCCACTGTGACGGCCCGCGGCGGTGCCCTGCCAGTCACCCGTTCGAGGGCTGTGGAAAACCCCGGCCGGGGCCGCCGCACGGCCCCCCGCTCCGGGGTGGACCGGGCCCGGGCCGACAGCCCGGGCCGACCGGACCGAAGCCGTCAGCCCGGGTAGACGGGGCCGGAACCGGCCGGGGTGACCTTCTTCCAGTTCAGGTCCTGGGACTGCCAGTAAACGCTGCCGTGGGAGGCGGCGACCAGCGACACGGTTGCCTGGTCCGGGGCCTCGGACGCCGCCACCGAGTCGGCCTCGCCGATGGTGTCCGACGCGGGCGACACCGAGCCGTCGGTGCTGACCCACTGGATCTGCTGCCCGCTGCCGGCCGGGTCGCTGCCGAGCACCACCAGTCGGCTGCCCCCGGCCCAGGACACCGACAGGACGCTCTCGTCGACCGGCGTGATGTCGCGGAGATCCTGCACGGTGAACTCCGGCTGCGATGCCGTCCCGCCGCGGTCGACCCGGCCGAGCATCAGCAGGTCCCGCCCGTCCTCGGACACCACCAGCGCGATCCGCACCCCGTCCGAGGCCACCCGCAGCGACTCGATGCGCCCTTGGAGCTCCGGGACGTCGACCGCGAAGGGCTGCCCCGTACCGCCGGGGAGCACGTACAGCCGGGAGACGGCCGGGTTGCGGTCGGCCACCCACAGATCGTCGAAGCCGTCCCAGCTCGGCGCGCTCAGCCCGTTCTTCGGGTCCTTGGCGGCGCTGGTCAGCGGGGCCGTCTGGGCGGTGGCACCGTCGGCGAGCTGCGCAACGACCAGCTGGCGCCCGTCGGCCTTGACCGCGGCGGCCGCGTCCCCGTCCCGGCGCACCGCGGTCGACCGCAGATCGGCCTTGTCGGCACCGAGCGGCCCGCGGACCGGGAAACCGGACGTGCTGCCCGGCGGCGTCACCAGCAGATTGTGCTTCTCGGTGCCGATGTAGAACGGCCCGTTCACCGTACCCACGAGCGCGCCCGGCCCGTACTGCCCGGCCTCGTCCCTGGCGATCGTGCAGGCCTCACTCCCGTCCGTGCGCTGCACCTCCACCGAGGAAAGCTGCACCGACGACTGGCCCTGCACGGTGGCGAAGAGCTGCGCGGCGAGCCGACGACACGCCTCCCCACGCACTTTGTCCGCCTTGTCCAGGCGCACCTGGAGCCTCTGGGAGTCGTCCAGCGACACACTCGCCGTGTTGTGGCCGTGCAGCTGCGCACCGGCCGGAACAGCGGTGCTGACCACGGGCGCAAGCCACTTGCTCGGGCCGCCGAGCAGGGCGGTGACCGTGGCGGCGAGTGTGTCGGGCTGCTGCCTGCGCAGGTACACCGGGTCGGCGATCAGCGTCTGCCTGCTGCCCGGGCCGTCTCCCGATCCCCTGACGGCGAAGTAGTACATGTTCACCGAGTGGTATATGCGCTGGAAGTCCGCGGCGGACAGGAGCAGCCCGTTGTCCAGGACGCTGATCCGCCACTCGCCGCTCTCCTTGACCAGCTGGACCTCCTCGTGGAAGGCGGCGGTGGAAAGCCGGTAGGCGTTTCCCGCGTCCACTCTCGCGGTCTCACGGTTCGTCAGGTCGACCGTCTCCTGCGTCGCCTTCGTGTCCGTGTCGGGCATCTGCGGGGCCCGCGGCACGGAGGCGAGCACGGTGATACCGGCGAGCGGATTCCAGCGCTTCTTCAGATCCGTCGTCAGATACTGCTTGGCGGTGGCGAAGTCGGTCTCGCCGCTGGTGGTGGCCTCCAGGAAGCCGTTGACGATCGCCGCGGGCGTCTCGTGCGGCTGGGGCGGGACGCCGAACACCCGCACCTGGGTGTCGCCTTCGGCCTGCTGGCTGTCGTCGACCTTGCTGACCTCACCGCCGCTCGGCATGGACGCGCAACCCGCCAGCAGCAGGGCCGCGGACAGCGGCACCACCACCTTGGCCAGCCGCCCCGGCCGACCCCCCAGCCCTGCCATCAGATCTCGTCCTTCCGAACGGCTTCCCGGTGCCCGACGACCCGTGCCCCGCTGCCCGGCAGCGCCGCCGGGTCGGCTGTCGGCGGACGCGCGGACCCGGTGGACGGCATCGGCGGGATGAGCGGCGGCCGCGCCGGCCCCATCTCCCTGCGGTGCCCCTGCCCGGCCCCGCCACGCGGCTCCGGCACGCTCAAGGTGCCCGCTCCCGCCGAGGACGTCAGGCCGCGGTTGCGGCGCGAATCATCCGGCTCCAGCGGTATCGGCGAACTGCGCAGGCTGTCCCCCGCGGTCCGCGGCAGCGTCATACGGAACTGCGAGCCGCCGCCCGGCTCGCCCCAGGCGTGCAGCCAGCCGCCGTGCAGCCGCGCGTCCTCCACCGCGATCGACAGGCCCAGGCCCGTCCCGCCCGTGGTCCGCGCCCGCGCCGGGTCGGCCCGCCAGAAGCGGTTGAACACCCGGGTCGCCTCGCCGGGCTTGAGTCCGACACCGTAGTCCCGCACCGCCACCGCGACCGCGCCGTCAGCTGTCGCGAGCCGTACGACCACGTCACGGCCCTCGCCGTGCTCGATCGCGTTGACCACCAGGTTGCGCAGCACCCGCTCGACCCGGCGCGGGTCGGCCTCGGCCACCACCGGCTGCGCGTCGCCGCGTATCAGCACCGTGCTGCCCTTGCGCTCGGCCAACGGCTCGGCGGCGTCCACCACCTGCCGTACGACGTCGCGCAGGTCTATCGGCTCCGCCGACAGCTCCGCGGCGCCCGCGTCGAACCGGCTGATCTCCAGCAGGTCGGACAGCATCGACTCGAAGCGGTCCAGCTGGTTCTGCAGCAGTTCCGCGGAGCGCGCCGTCACCGGGTCGAAGTCCGAGCGCGCGTCATGGATGACATCCGCTGCCATCCGCACGGTCGTCAGCGGGGTCCGCAGCTCGTGCGAGACGTCGGAGACGAAACGCCGCTGCATCCGCGACAGGTCCTCCATCTGCTGGATCTTGACCTGGAGGTTCTGTGCCATCTTGTTGAAGGACTCGCCCAGCCTGGCGATGTCGTCCTCGCCCGAGACCTGCATCCGCTCCTGGAGCCGGCCCGCGGCCAGCCGCTCGGCGATCCCGGCAGCCATCCGCACCGGGGTGACCACCTGCCGGGTCACCAGCCAGGCGATGGCGCCGAGCAGCACCACGACGAAGATCCCAGCTGTCGCCAGCGTGCCCTTGACCAGCCCGAGCGTCTTCTGCTCCTGGTCGAAGGCGAAGAGGTAGTAGAGCTGGACCTCGTTGCCGCCGGGATCCGTGATGCGCTTGCCGACCGCCAGCGCCGACCGCGGCGGATTGCCGTCGTCGGTGTAGACCTTCGTGTACTGCTTGACGGCCCCCGGGGTGCGGTCGACGGCCGCCCTGAGTTCCTTGGAAACACTCTTCTGCAGGGCGTTGTCCGAGGTGCGCGCCCCCCGCGGTGTGCCACCGCCGGACTGGATGCCGGACTCGCCGCCGGGGCTGAGCACGACGATCCAGTACACGCCCTTGCCACCGCTGGAGAACTGCGAGGTCAGATCGGTCGCCCAGGCGCCCGAATCACTCTGCTTGGCCGTGGCGCCCGAGCCCGTGCTGTCGGTCTCCTGGCCGTCCTGCGTCGCCATGTTCTGCGCGATGGAGAAGCCGCTCATGGCCTGCTTGACCGAGGCCTTCTCCTTGGCGTCGAGCAGGCCGTTGCGCACCTGGCCGATCACGACGAAGCCGAGCAGCAGCACCACGCCGACGGACATCAGCAGCGTGAAGGCGACGACCCGCAGCTGGAGATTGCGCCGCCACAGCCGGGACGCCGGCTGCAGCGGACGCCGTGCCCAGCGCACGCACGAGCGGATGACCGGCAGCAGACCCCGCATCGGGTCCGCGAGCCGGCCCTCCAGCAGCTCACGCTCGTACGGTCCGCGCATGTCAGCCCGGTCCTGCCTTGTAGCCGACCCCTCGGACGGTCACGACGATCTCCGGGCGCTCCGGGTCCTGCTCGACCTTGGAGCGCAGCCGCTGCACATGCACGTTCACCAGGCGGGTGTCCGCCGCGTGGCGGTACCCCCACACCTGTTCCAGCAGCACCTCGCGGGTGAAGACCTGCCACGGCTTGCGCGCGAGCGCCACCAGCAGGTCGAACTCCAGCGGGGTCAGCGCGATCGGCTGCCCGTCGCGCTTGACCGAGTGGCCGGCCACGTCGATCACCAGATCGCCGATGGTCAGCTGCTCGGGCGTGGGCTCCTCGGCCCGGCGCAGCCGCGCCCTGACCCGCGCCACCAGCTCCTTCGGCTTGAACGGCTTGATGACGTAGTCATCCGCACCGGACTCCAGCCCGACGACCACGTCGACGGTGTCGCTCTTCGCCGTCAGCATCACGATCGGGACACCCGACTCCGCCCTGATCTGCCGGCAGACGTCGATCCCGTCCCGTCCCGGCAGCATCAGGTCGAGCAGCACCAGATCCGGCTTGGCCTCACGGAAGGCGGCAAGCGCCTTGTCGCCGTCAGCGCAGAACGACGGCTCAAAACCTTCTCCACGCAGCACGATGCCGAGCATCTCCGACAGCGCGGTGTCGTCATCGACGACCAGGACACGTCCCTTCATACCGACCATCATCCCATTTGCATATCGATACCGGTGACCTTTGGTGACCAAGGTCACGCTATGCGACCATTGTCCCTGCTTGTACGGTCTTGCGCTGCCCCCCATGTGCAGCCTGTGGATAACGGACGGAACGTCCCGCGGTCAACGATCCACGGAACGTCACCGAGCGGTCTGCTGTGCGCCCACCGACGCGAGACTCGCGGCGGTCACGGGTGACGCCACACCGTTCTCCGTGACGATCGCGGTGATCAGCTCCGGCGGGGTGACGTCGAAAGCCGGATTATAGGCCTGCGCGCCCAGCGGAGACGCCGCAAGGTCGGTCACCTCGTTCCCGGGGCGCTGCTCCACCTCGATCGACGCACCGTCCGCGGTGGCCGGATCGACCGTCGTCGACGGCGCCACCACGATGAACGGCACCCCGTGGTAGCGGGCGAGCACCGCCAGCGGATAACTCCCCACCTTGTTCGCCGTCGAACCGTCCGCCGCGATCCGGTCCGCCCCGATCAGCACCGCGTCCACCTTCCCCGCCGCGAAGAGCGACCCGGCCGCGTTGTCCGCGAGCAGCGTGTACGGCATCCCGGCCCGCGCCGCCTCGTACGCCGTCAGCCGCGCCCCCTGCAGCAGCGGACGCGTCTCGTCGACCCACAGCCGCCGCAGCATGCCCGCACGGTGCGCCGCCAGGACAACGCCCAGCGCCGTGCCCTGCCCGCCCGAGACCAGCGCCCCGGTGTTGCAGTGGGTCAGGATCCGGTAGCTGCCGCCGGGCGCCAGCTCCTCCAGCAGGCCAAGCCCGCGCGCCGCCATCTCCGTACTCGCCGCCGCGTCCTCCGCGTGCAGCGCGCGCGCCTCGGCGAGCGCCGCCGCCGCGGCCTCCTCCGGCCCGGCCGCGCGGTAGGCCTCCAGCGCCCGCCGGACGCCGTAGCCCAGGTTCACCGCCGTCGGCCGCGCGTGCGCCAGCTGGTCCGCCGCCTCCTCCACGTCGAAGCCGCGGGCAGCCGCGAGCGCGACCCCGTACGCCCCCGCAAGGCCCAGCAGCGGCGCCCCGCGCACAGCGAGGCAACGTATCGCCGACACCAGCGCCGGCACATCCGTGCACGCCAGCTCGACCTCCTCCCGGGGCAGCCGCGTCTGGTCGAGAAGCACCACGACCGGGCCCTCCGGCGGCTCCTCCCACCGCAGCGCGGGAACCGGGCCGGAAGCGGAATCCACCAGGTGATCATCCATCCGTCCAGTCTGCCCTGCCCGGTCCGTCCAGCGGCAGCCCGTGACACGATGGCGCGAGTACGGACACGCGTACCGGCAGTACACCCAGCACGTACGAAAGGGCAGCCTCCGATGACCAACACTCCGGGCTGGACCTCGCCCGGATCGTCCGGATCCCCGGAACCGGGCAACGGCGACAGCCTCGACGACACACCTCCCGCAGCGCAGCCGGACACCGGCGACGCAGCCCCGGTCCCGGCATCCGGCGCCGACCCCGGCACGCAGGAGGCCGTGAACGCCCCGGACACGCCGGAGAACGCCGACTCCGGCACTGTCACGCCCCCGGCGGCCAACTGGTCGCAGCAGCAGCCCCCGGCCGGCACATGGCAGGCCTCGGGCACTCCCGACGCCCCCGCTCCCTCCGGCCCCCCTGCCGAGCAGTCCGCGCCCCCCGTGGTGCCCCTGCCGCCGCAGCCCGGCCCGGGCCAGGGCGGCTGGGGTCAGCAGTGGACGCCCCCGCCCCCGCCCGGCCCCGACCACGGCGGCCCGCGCTGGGGCCCGCAGGCGCCCTTCTACGGCCAGCCGCCGATCGGCTGGGCCCCTGCCGTTCCCACCGCGCCGCGGCCCGGAGTCGTCCCGCTGCGCCCGCTCGACGCCGGCGACATCCTCAGCGGCGCCTTCGCCACCTTCCGCGCGCACTGGCGCACGGCCATGACGCTGGTCCTCGGCGTCGCCGTGCTGACCGAGGGCATCAGCGCCGTCGTCAACAGGTATCTGATCGACAACAGCAGCCTCGACAACCTCCAGGACGAGTCCGACCCCACGTTGGGCGACATCGCACACGCGATCGCCAATAGCGCAGGCGGGACCTTCCTGGTCATGCTCACCAGCGTGATCGGCGTCATCCTCGCCTCGGGCCTGCTCACCCTCGTCGTCAGCCGCGCCGTGCTGGGCCGCCCCGTCACCCTCCGCGCCTCCTGGCAGGAAGCACGGTCCCGGTTGCCGCAGCTCCTCGGCCTCGCGGTGCTGCTGCCCCTCGCACTCGTCGCCATCACCGCGGTGGCCGTGCTCCCCGGCGGCCTGGTCGTCTGGGCCGGTTCGGAGGACGGCGGCGTCGCGCTCGCCTCCCTCGGCATCCTGGCCGCCGTCTTCGTGTGCTTGTGGCAGTGGAACCTCTGGAGCTTCGCCGCACCCGCCCTCATCCTGGAGAAGCAGGGCATCCGGACCGCGATGAAGCGCTCGGTGAAACTCGTCACCGGTTCCTGGTGGCGCGTCCTCGGCGTGCAGTTTCTCGTCGTGCTCGTCACGGGAGTCACGTCCCTCCTCATCGAGCTGCCCTTCAACGCCATCGCCGGCGCGGTGGGCAACGGAAACGGCGGCCTCTTCTCCACGGACGGCGCGGCCGACTGGCCCACCGTCCTCATCAATGCGGGCGGCGCCGTCATCGCCTCCGTCCTGACCCTGCCGGTCAGCGCGAGCGCCGTCTCTTTGCTGTACGTCGACCAGCGCATCCGCCGCGAGGCGTTGGACATCGACCTCGTCCGCGCCGCGAAGATCCCCGGATACGAGGCTCCCGCCACCCCGTCCGACGTCCGCCGCTGACACTCGCCGACCAGGCCGCTGAGAGGGCCGCCTTCCTCCGGGAGGGCGGCCCTCTTCTTCGCGTGCCTGGGAACGGACTTTGGGAAACACAAAGAGCCCCGCTCCCGGATCAGATCCGGGAGCGGGGCTCCTGCAATATTTGTTCGGCGGTGTCCTACTCTCCCACAGGGTCCCCCCTGCAGTACCATCGGCGCTGAAAGGCTTAGCTTCCGGGTTCGGAATGTAACC
>NZ_JBIRQQ010000020.1:0-26467 GCF_044333285.1 Streptomyces sp. NPDC021020 | reverse complement strand
CGCCCGGTTACATTCCGAACCCGGAAGCTAAGCCTTTCAGCGCCGATGGTACTGCAGGGGGGACCCTGTGGGAGAGTAGGACACCGCCGAACAATTTTTGAGAAGAGCGTCAGCCCCCGTGCCCAGCACGGGGGCTGACGCTTTTTTGCGTTGACGCCCTTTTGCGTTCAAGGGCCTACCCGCCCGGCCCCCCGCGGCAAAGGCCGTCTCAGCGCAGGCGGCGGACGCTCGCGCGGAGGACGGTGTGGGTGCCGAGGAGGTGGCGGGACTGGGTGGGGGTGCGGGGGCCCGCGGACTCCTCGGCGAGGGCGAGGCGGACGGCCTCCCGGCCGAGCTCGTAGGCGGGGATGTTGACCGTGGTCAGCGGGGGGTTGAGGTCCTGGGCGAGGCCGTCGTTGTTGTAGCCGACGACGGAGATGTCCTCGGGGGTGCGCAGGCCGTACTCGCGCATCGCGGCCATCGCGCCGGCCGCAGCCTGGTCGTCGCCGGCGAAGACCGCGGTGAAGTCCGGGCGGCCGCCGCAGTCGGCGAGGATCTGCCGCATGTTCGCGTACCCGTGGGCGCGGCCGACGCCGATGCCCTCGACGCGCTCGGCGGACGGCGGCAGGCCGTGGTCGGCCAGCGCCCGCCGGTAGCCGGCGATGCGGGGCTCGATGGTGGTGTGGCCGGGCATGGTGCCGAAGAAGAGGATGTCGCGGTGGCCGGCGGAGAGCAGATGGCTGGCGATGGCGTACGCACCGGCCTCGTTGTCGTACTCGACGACGAGGACGGGCATGTCGGGGCTGGGCGCGGGGCGGCCGCAGAGCACGAGGCGGGAGCCGGCCGCGGCCAGGCCGTGGGCGTACTCGCCGAGCCGGGCCTGGTAGCGCTCGTCCTCGACGGCGCCGCCGACGAGGACGACGAATTCGCAGCGCTGCTCGCGCATCATCTGGACGAGGGCCAGCTCGCGCGCCTCGTCGCCGCCGTGGCTGCACACCATGCACAGCCGGCCGCGGGCGGCGGCCTCCTGCTCGACGCCCTGGGCGACGGAGGCGTAGAAGGCGCTGTCGACGGAGGAGACGATGACGGCGACGGTCTTGGGCCCGGTGCCGGCCAGCGCGCGGGCGCGGCCGTCGATGACGTAGTCGAGGTCCTTGACGGCCCGCAGCACCTTCGCGCGCGCGGCGGCGGACGTCGGGTAGTTCCCGGCGAGGACGCGCGAGACGGTGGCGACCGAGACGCCCGCGCGGTCCGCGACGTCGCGGATGGTGACGCGGCGCGTGCCGTTGCCGCCGGCCGTGGTGCCCGGCCCTGGTGAAGTCTCCGCCATCCCCGCCATCCGATGTCCCCGGCGCCCCGGTGTACCCGGTGTGCCGGTGTCCGCCCCGGCCGTGCGCCGCCGCCCCAGCGTAGTGGGCCGGGTGCGGCGGCGGCTGGCCGGTGCGCGTCCGTGGTCTGCTGTGCTGTCCGGTGGTGTGCCGGGGTCAGTGGTTGGAGGCGTAGTCCTTCGCGTAGTCCTCGGCGATCTGGTCCAGGCCCTGGTTGCGCATCTTCTTCAGGGTGTCGTCCCAGGCGCTCATCGGCTTGCGGCCGCTGACGATGTCGCCGATCGTGTCGGTGCGCATCTGGTCGACGGCGGCGCCGACGCGGCTGACGGTCTCGGACTGGAGGCCGAAGCGCGGGTTCTTGACCAGCATCGGGGCGACCTTGAGCTGCCAGTCGTGGTTGCGCTGGACGACGTCGGGGCGGCCGGGCAGGTAGAGGACCTGCGGGGCGTCGCACAGGTACTTGATCGGCAGCTGCACCGGGTTCTCGACCTGGCCCAGCTCGGTGGGGATGGGGGAGCCGTTCTTGTCGCGGGTGAAGTGGGTGCCCTCGACGCCGAAGTGGTTGAGCTCGTACTCCTTGGTGCCGAACGGCGAGGCGAGGTAGTCCAGGACCCGCAGGATGAGCTTGATGCGGTCGGGCGTGGTCTTCTTCAGCACGGTGTAGCCCCAGGCGCCCTTGGCCCGCTGCATGCCGGGCTTGGCGCCGTTGGAGGGGGTGTACGGGACGGCCGCGTCGAGGACGAAGGCGTCCTTGATGCTGGGGATCGAGGTGCTCAGCGCCCCGAAGCCGTCGACCATGGAGCCGACGGTGCCGTTGTAGAAGAAGGTCTTGCAGTCGACCGTCGAGGTGCCCAGGACGTTGGGGTTGAAGAGGTTCGCCTTGCGCAGCTTGAGCATGTATTCGAGGGAGGCGCGGTATTCGTCGGTGGTGTAGGCGCTGACGAAGGCGCCGCCGTCGAGCTTCCACTCCTGCGGGGCGCCCCATGCCATGGAGTGCATGGTCTCGCCGAAGAGGAGCGGCGCCGACGAGCCGAGGCCGTACTTCTTCCCCTTCGTGGCGGCCTTGGCGACCTCCAGGAAATCGTCGGCGGTCCAGCCGTCCTTCATACCGGCGGCGGTGAAGACGTCGTTGTTGATCCACAGGCAGTTGCCGGGCGCGGAGCGCTGCACGGGGATGCCCCACAGCCGGCCGCTGATGTGGCCCATGTCCTGCCAGACGTACGTGGGCAGGTTCGCGAGGTTCGGGTAGGCCTTGATGGCGTCGCCGGAGATGTAGTCCGACAGGTCGGCGCACTTGGAGACGACGAAGTCGGCCTCGCGGGGGAGGGTGTGGCCGCCGCCGAAGTTGATGACGTCGGGCAGGTCGTTGCCGGCCATCATGGTGGCCATCTTCGTCATGTAGTCGGAGTCCGGGACGACCGTGAACTCCAGCTTGACGCCCAGCGCCTCGTTGATCGCCGTCCAGAACTTGTTCTCCCCGGCGGGCTTGGGCGGGGTGCCGTAGGTGATGGTCATCACCTTGATCGTCTCGGTGCCCTTGCCCGGCTTGTCGTGGACGGCGGTGGCGAGCTGCTTGGGGTAGCTGAGGTAGCCGGGCTGGATGCCGTCGGCGGTGCCGGGCAGGTCGGGGGCGGGTCCGGAGAAGGGGACGTACGCGGGCCAGGGGGCGAGCTTCTTGCCGGCGTTGCCGACATCGTGCTTCTTGCCCGAGGTGGAGCAGGCGGCGAGAACGGACGGCGCGGCCACGGCGGCACCACTTGCGGCGATCGAGCGCAGGAGGGAGCGCCGCGAGAACGACGGGGTACTCACGGGAGGTCCTTTCGGAGAGGGGTTTGTTGCTCTAGCTCTTGATGGCGCCGGTGAGCACGCCCTTGGTGAAGTACTTCTGGAGGAAGGGGTAGACGAGCAGGATCGGTACGGTCGCGACGACGAGCACCGCCATCTGGATCGTCTGCGGGGCGGCGACCTGGGAGGCGTCGCCGACGCCGGAGTCCGCGAGCTGCGCGCCGCCGATGACGTACGTGCGCAGCACCTGCTGGAGCGGCCACTTGCCGGAGTCGAGGTAGATCGAGGCGTAGAACCAGGCGTTCCAGTACGACACCGCGTAGAAGAGGCCGACGACGGCCAGCGCGGCCTTGGACAGCGGCAGCACGATGCGGCGCAGGATCAGCCACTCGCTCGCGCCGTCCAGCCGGGCGGCCTCGTACAGCTCCTCGGGCAGCGACTGGAAGAAGCCGCGCAGCACGACCAGGTTGAAGACGTTGATGAGCACCGGGGCGACCAGCGAGCTGTAGCCGTTGAGCAGGTGCAGGCCCTTGACCAGCAGGAACGCCGGGATCATGCCGGGCGGGAAGAGGAAGGTGAAGAGGATCAGCAGCAGGACCGGCCGGCCGCCGAAGACGTCGCGGCGGCTGAGGGCGTAGGCCAGGCCGATCGTGCAGACCATGCTCGCGGCGGTGCCGACGATCGTGATGCCGGCGCTGACCCACAGGGCGTGGGTGACGATGCCGCCGTCGAAGAGCTGGTGGTAGGCGCGCAGCGTGGGGTGCTGCGGCCACAGCACCCAGCCGCCGTTGGCCACGACCTCGTCGGTGGAGGCCAGGCTCGTCGCCACGATGATCAGGAACGGGACGCAGACCAGCAGCACGACCGCGACCAGCGCGACGGCCTTGGCGGCCTGGGTGGCCGGGCGCGGGCGCTCCATCCACGCGGGGCGTGCGGGACGCGCGGCGCGTGCGGTACGTGCCGGGCGCCGGCCCTGGGTGAGGCTGCTCACTGGTAGACCCCCTGCTCGCCGAGGCGGTGCGCGACCTTGTTCGCGGCGAAGACGAGTACGGCGCCGACGACGCCCTTGAACAGGCCGGCCGCGGCGGCGTATCCGTAGTCGCCGCCGACCAGGCCCTTGAAGTAGACGAAGGTGTCGATGACCTCGGCCGCGCCGGTGCCGACGGAGGCGCGCTGCAGCAGCATCTGCTCGAAGCCGACCGACAGGATGTCGCCGAGCCGCATGATCAGCAGCAGCACGATGATCGGCCGGATGGCCGGGAGCGTGACGTTCCAGAACCGCCGCCACGGGCCCGCCCCGTCGAGCGCGGCGGCCTCGTACTGCTGCTCGTCGACCTGGCCGAGGGCGGCGAGGAAGATGATCGTGCCCCAGCCGCAGTCCTTCCAGATCACCTGGGCGATGACCAGCGGCTTGAACGCCTCCGGATTGCCGATGATGTTCACGGTGTGCAGGTTCGCGTCGCCCAGGACGTTGTTGAGCAGGCCCGTCTCGCCGAGCACCTGCTGGAAGACCGCCACGACGATCACCCAGGACAGGAAGTGCGGCAGGTAGGCGACCGACTGCACGAAGCGCCGGACGCTGTCCCGCGTGAGGCTGTGCAGGAGCAGGGCGAGCGCGATCGGCACCGGGAAGAAGAAGACCAGCTGGAGCAGCGCGATCACCACGGTGTTGAGCAGCGCGTGCCAGAAGTCCGGGTCGCCGAACATGGTCTGGAAGTTGTCGAAGCCCACCCATGCGCTGGCCCACAGGCCGTCGAAGGGGACGTAGTCCTTGAACGCGATGACGTTGCCCGCCAGCGCGCCGTAGTGGAAGACCAGGAAGTACGCCACGCCGGGGGCCATCAGCACCAGCAGCGCCCAGTCCCTGCGCATCCGTTTGAGGCGCGTCCCACGCCCCACCCGTCCGGCCCGTCCGTCTGCACCGGACGCACCCGCCGCCCCTGCGCGGCCGGTGGCGTCCTGTTCGGCTATCGCCATTGCGTCCTCCTCGACGCCTAAGGTGGGACGGAACCTAAACCGGTTACTACGACAGGGTCAAGCCCTTGTGCACGGAGTACGTTGACCGCAGGTGGTCACGGACCTAATCTGAGTGCATCAGGAAGTAACCGATTACACGCGACCAGACGCAAGGGGCAGACATGGCGGAGCGGCCGAAGCTGGTGCTGGCGATGCAGCAGGACATCGTGGACCTCGTCCTCCCGGCACCGCTGCGCGACCGGCTCGGCACGCTCGCCGACGTCCATCCGGTGCTCGTGACCGACGCCGCCGACCCGGCGTGCGACGCGGCCTTCGCCGAGGCGGAGATCCTCTTCACCGGATGGGGCGCGCCCGAGATCGACACCGCGCTGCTCGCCCGCACCCCGCGGCTCGCCGCCGTCATCCACGCCGCCGGGACGGTCAAGCACCATGTGCGGCCCGAGGTGTGGGAGCGCGGCATCGCCGTCTCCTCCGCCGCCGACGCCAACGCCGGGCCCGTCATCGACTTCACGATGGCGACGGTCGCACTCGCCGCCCGCCGCGCCCTCGGCTACGCCGCCGGATACCACCACGGGCTGCAGCCCGCCCACGCCGAGCGGCGCGGCGCCGACGGGGCCGTCGTCGGCGTCATCGGGGCCTCCCGCATCGGCCGCGGCGTCATCGCCCGGCTGCGCGCCGCCGACGCCGGATTCCAGGTCCTGCTGGCCGACCCGTACGTCACGCCCGAGGACGCGCAGGCGCTCGGCGTGCGGCTCGTCGACCTCGACGAACTGTGCGCCGCGTCCGACATCGTCACCGTCCACGCGCCCGACCTGCCCGAGACCCGCCACCTGCTCGACGCGCGCCGGCTGCGGATACTGCGGGACGGCGCCGCCGTCATCAACACCGCGCGCGGCCGCCTCCTCGACACGGAGGCGCTGGCGCGCGAGTGCGAGACGGGGCGGATCGAGGCGTACCTCGACGTGACCGACCCCGAGCCGCTGCCGGTGGACCATGTGCTCCACCGGCTGCGGAACGTGTTGCTAACGCCGCACATCGCCGGCTGCCAGGGCGCCGAGGTCGCGCGCCTCGGCGCGTACGCGGTGGCCGAGGTCGAGCGCTTCGTCTCGGGCCTTCCCCTGCGGGGGGCTGTCGCCGCGGAGGACTTGGCGCGTATCGCCTGACCGGGGGGTACGTTGGCGGCTTTCCCACCCCCAGCCACCCGTGCAGATAGTGGGCGGGTGCACGCCTCCCTGTGGGGGTGCACCGCCGTCGGGGGCGAGCCCGCCGTGTGCCCGGACATCACCCCCACCGGCAGGCAGCCGCCAAGCCTCCCCGGAGGGGGTCGGTGCGGGGTGCCCCCGCAGGAATGCGCACCGAGTGGCCGCCTCCTTGCGCGTGAGGTCGGACGCGCATTCCGAGGAGGTGCCCCGTGGCGGCACCCGACCCCACCCACCGAAGCAGACGCGCGATGCCCCGCCGGGTACACCGGGGGCGCGAGGAACTGCGCGCTCAGCCCCCGCCAAGGGAAGGTCGCGCGGCGAACCGCAAGACGCACCCCGCAGCGCCCCGGCCCAAAGCTCAGCGCAGCGGAATCGCGTCGGGCACCGAGGGCGTCGACACCGGGTCCAGGGTGAGGCGGAGATCGGCGTGCTGCCAGAGCGGGGTGGGCCAGCGGGCAGCGGCCTGCTCGGGGGAGCGGAGGACGGCCAGGGTGGGGAGGCCCGCGGGGGTGCCCTCGGTGAGGAGGGCGGGAAGGTCGGGGGCGGGGGCGAGCGCCGCGACGTCGTCGAGGACGAAGGTCAGTGGTGGGTCGAGCCGGCCGGCGGGTGACCCTGCGGCCATGCGCCGGCCGTGCTCGACCACGCTGGAGACGAGTGCGGTGAGCAGGGGCATCGCACCCAGGTGGGTACGCGGGTCCTCGACCCGCTCGCCCACCACGTACAGCGTGCCCAATTCCGCGGCCCACGACTCCACGTCGAGGCCACCGGTCCTGGGCGGATTGCACGCGTCGCGGATGTGCACGGAGCCCAGCGGCTCCAGGGTCTGCCGGATGAGGGCCTGCGCGGCGTCCCGCCGGTCGGGGTGGGCGTGCAGGACCGACTCCAGCTCGCCGCTCCAGCCGGAGGCCGCGCGCGGGGAGGAGCGCAGGATGCGCACCGCGTCGGCCGCCGCCTGGCCGCCCGCCGCCCAGCGGTGGACCTGGCGGAAGGGGCGGCCGTCGACCGCGGCGGCGTGCAGCCAGCAGCGCAGCAGCGTCACGGCGGTGGCGTGCACGATGGCCTCGTCGGCGCGCGCGGTACGCAGCGGGGCGAGCAGCGCCGCCGCGCGTATCCCGGCGGTCGAGGGCTGCTCGCAGCCGCCGTGCGGCGCCCACCGCAGCCGGCCGGGTACGTCCAGCAGGTGCGCGGGGTCGTAGACGTGGACGGGCCCGAGCTTGCTGCGGTTGCCGACCGTCTGGTGGTACGTCTCCGGGTCCGCCGTGGTGACCAGCACCGGGCCCGCCGCCGCGAGGACCGCCGGCTGCACCACGCGCTTGGCCTGGTCGCCGCGCGGCCCGGCGAACAGCGCGTAGGTGCGCGTCACCTCGCCGCCGTCGAGGGCCGCCGGGCGCGGCTCGGGAGCGGCCGGCGGGGCGGCGCCGACCGCGGGCAGCTCGGCGGTGATCGGGTCCGCGGCCCGCGGCGGCACTGCCTGCGGCACCGTACGGAACCAGGCGTCCAGCCCGTCGCCCTTGTCGTGCGCGTCGCCCGGTGTGCGGCTCCGGTGGCGCGGCGCGGGCACCGCCCGGGCCTCCGCCACCGGCTCCGGCGCGGGCTCCGGCTCGGCGGCCGGCGCGGGCCTGCGGACGGGGCGGCGGCGGCCCCTGCCGCGCAGTCGCGCCACCACGTTCATCACCCACACCGCGAGCGTCAGCAGCACCATGAGCTGCCCGATGAAGATCCCCCAGAAGAGCCCCGCCCCCGACAGCCCGCCCGGCGCGGCGTCCGGCCACGCGGCCGGGATGTCGTGCGGCTCGCCGACCAGCGCCCGCATCGCCCGCGGGGTGCGGGTGAAGTGCAGCCCGGCCGGCCACGACCCGTGCGCGAGCACCCCCGCGATGCCGGTGGCCGTCCACACCAGCAAGGTGACGCCCAGCAGGAACGCGATGATGCCGACGACCAGCCCGTCCGGCAGGCCGCCACCGTTCTGCTCCCGCCTCTGCGCCGCCATGCCCCCCGCCTCACGCCACCGCGTCGTCGGCCATTTGCTTGGCGAGCGCGACCTGCGCCGCGGCGTGCGCCTCCGCGCGCGCCTCGGCCTCGGCCTCCGCCTCGGCCATGTCGGCGGCGTGCTCGGAGGACGACTGGGTCATGGCGCGGTCGGTGAAGACCAGCGGCCGCTCGGCCTCGGTGATCAGATGCTTGACGACCTGCACGTTGCCGTTGACGTCCCACACCGCGATGCCGGGCGTCAGCGTCGGGATGATCTCCACCGCCCAGCGCGGCAGCCCCAGCACCCGGCCCGTCGCGCGCGCCTCGTCGGCCTTCTGGGCGTAGATCGTGCGGGTCGAGGCCATCTTCAGGATCGCCGCGGCCTCCTTGGCCGCTGCCCCGTCGACGACGTCCGACAGGTGGTGGACGACCGCGACGAAGGACAGGCCGAGCCGCCGGCCGAACTTCAGCAGCCGCTGGAAGAGCTGCGCCACGAACGGCGAGTTGATGATGTGCCAGGCCTCCTCGACCAGGAAGATGCGTTTCTTCCGGTCCGGCCTGATCCACGTGTGCTCCAGCCACACGCCGACGATCGCCATCAGGATCGGCATCGCGATCGAGTTGCGGTCGATGTGCGAGAGGTCGAAGACGATGAGCGGCGAGTCCAGGTCGATGCCCGCGCTCGTCGGCCCGTCGAACATCCCGCGCAGGTCGCCGTCCACCAGGCGGTCCAGCACCAGCGCCACGTCCAGGCCCCAGGCCCGTACGTCGTCCAGGTCGACGTTCATCGCCTCGGCGGATTCCGGCATCGGGTGCCGCAGCCGCTCCACGATGTCGGTCAGGATCGGCTGGCGGTCCGTCACCGTCTCGGCCACGTACGCGTGCGCGACCTTCAGCGCGAAGCCCGAGCGCTCGTCCAGGCCGCGGCCCATCGCGACCTCGATGATGGTGCGCAGCAGCGCCAGCTGGCCGGTCACGGTGATCGCCGGGTCCAGCGGGTTGAGCTTGATGCCGCCGTCCAGCGCCGCCATCGGGTCCAGCCGGATCGGGGTCAGGCCCATCGCCTGCGCGATCAGGTTCCACTCGCCGACGCCGTCCTCGCCCTGCGCGTCCAGCACCACCACCTGGCGGTCGCGGAAGCGCAGCTGGCGCAGCACGTACGTCTTCTCCAGCGCCGACTTGCCGTTGCCGGACTCGCCGAGCACCAGCCAGTGCGGCGCGGGCAGCTGCTGGCCGTAGAGCTGGAAGGGGTCGTAGATGTAGCCCTTGCCCGAGTAGACCTCCCGGCCGATGATCACCCCGGAGTCGCCCAGGCCGGGCGCCGCGGTCGGCAGGTAGACCGCCTGCGCCTGGCCGGTCGAGGTCCGCACCGGCAGCCGGGTCGTCTCGACGCGGCCGAACAGGAAGCTGGTGAACGCCTCGGTGAGCGCCGCGAGCGGGTCCAGCATGGGCATGGCGACGGCCTCCTCAGGACGGCGACTAGCGGCGGATGCCGGTGGCGAACGGCAACGTATTGACGAATGCCCGGTGGTGCTCGCGATCGCACCACTCAAGCTTCAAATACGACTTACCGGCGGAAGCACGAATGGTGCGCTTGTCGCGCGCCAGCGCTTCCGGGGAGCGCGAGGACACCGTGATGTAGCCCACCAGGTTCACCCCGGCCGCGCCGCTCGCCAGATCCTCGCCGCGCTGGTCGATCCGGCCGTGGTGCGCGATGTCGCGCGGGTCCACGGTGCGGTTCATCTTCGCGGCGCGGCTCGCCTCGGCGTCGTCGTTGGTCTTCTCCGTCAGCATCCGCTCGATCGCGACATCGGTCGGCTCCAGGTCCATCGTCACCGCGACCGTGCGGATCACGTCGGGGGTGTGGACCAGCAGCGGCGCCAGGAAGTTGACGCCCACCGGGGTCATCGGCCACTCCTTGACCCACGCCGTGGAGTGGTGCCAGGGCGCCCGGGTCGTCGACTCGCGCGTCTTGGCCTGGAGGAACGTCGGTTCGGTCGCGTCCAGTTCGGCGGGCCACGCGTTGCGCCGGGTCATCGCCTGGATGTGGTCGATGGGGTGGTCCGGGTCGTACATCGAGTGGATGAGCGACGCCAGCCGCGCCTGCCCCAGCGGCTGCCGCACCCGGATGTCCGCCTCGGCGAGCCGCGCGCAGATGTCGTTGAGCTCGCGCGCCATCACCGCGGCGAGCCCGGCGTCCTTGTCGACCTTGCGGCCGCGCCCGCTCGACGCCCGGGCCAGCGCGTTGCCCTCGGCCGCGAGCTCGCGGGTGAAGGTCATGCAGGCCACCAGATACGCGCGGTGCTGCTCGGAGGACGTCGACACCATCGACTGGAGCTGGTCGTAGGAGTCCTTGAGCCACCGCTCCGCCTCCGGGTCGCCGCGCTGGGCGACGTCCTTGGCGTGCGCGTCCGGATCGGCCGGCAGCGTACGGGCCAGCATCTGGAGGCAGGTGACGAAGCCGTCGCCGTTGGCCACGTGCTTCAGGAGCGTGCCGAACCGCTCGACCAGGGCCTCCTGGTCCTCGCTGTCGCGCAGGCCGACGCCCGGGCCCTCGATCTCGATCGCCGCCGTCACCGTCCGCCGGTCCACGTGCAGCAGCACCGCGATCTCGTCCGGCCCGAAGGGCGCCGCGAGCCAGCTGATCCGCCCGATCCCCGGCGGCGGCCCCACCTCGACCTCCCGCCCGTCCAGCGCGGTGCCCGCCTCCTGCACCGTCGAGCGGTACGTCGGCGCGACCCGCAGCGTACGGCGGTAGGTGCGGTTGATCTCGAACCAGCGGTAGAACGTGCGCCTGCGGTACGGCAGGAAGACCGCGGCCAGCGCCAGCACCGGCCAGCCGATCAGGCCGACGATGCGCAGCAGCAGGAACGGCACCAGCAGCCCGTTGAGCATGCCGAGACCCGCGCCGAGCACGATCAGCACGATCTCGCCGGTCTCGCGATTCTTGCCCACGATCGCGTTGGGCCGCGCCTTGCCGATCAGATAGGTGCGGCGCGGCTGGGTGAAGGGCTGGGTCGTCACCCGCGATCACCTCCCTGCGAAGTGCCGTTGTCCGTTCCCCGGTTCGCCCGGAAGGGCGCCCCCAAGCCTCCGCCGCCGCCCGTACGCGGTGGCGCGGGGGCGCCGCCGCCCTGGCCGCCGCCGCGCGCGCTGTGCGCCGCGATGCCGCCCGCCACCGGATTCGACGGCGTCGGACCGCCGCCGCCCTGGGCCTGCTCCTGCGGGCCGCCGCGGGCGCTGTGCGTCTTGATGCCCTGCTTGACGAGCGCGGCGGGCGACGAGATCACCGCGGCGGCCTGGCTCTGGCCGCTCGCCTTGCGGCTGTTGCGCAGGTTGACCACGTCGTCGCCGAAGCCCGGCACGAAGCGGTAGATCATGAAGCTCGCGAAGATCGCCAGCAGGATGATGGCCAGCCCCGACACCACGGCCGAGAACGAGTCCGGCCCGTCGTCCGACGAGGACAACGCGCCCGCCAGGCCCAGCACGATCACGATCACCGGTTTGACCAGGATGACCGCGATCATCACCCCGGCCCAGCGTCTGACGTGGTGCCACATGTTCTTGTCCACCAGGCCCGCGTACACCGCGGTGCCCAGCATCGCGCCCACGTACAGCAGCGCCGCCCGGATCACCAGCTCCAGCCACAGCACACCCGCGGCCAGCACCGACACCATCGACACGACGATCAGCATGATCGGGCCGCCGCCGATGTCCGTGCCCTTGGTGAGCGCGGCGGAGAAGGAGCCGAAGAAGACGTCGGTGTCGGACTTCGTGCCCGACGACATCACGTCCGTGACGGCGTCGGTCGCCGACACCACGGTGTAGAGGATCAGCGGCGTGAAGGCCGACGCCAGCACCGTCAGCCACAGGAAGCCGACCGCCTCGGTCAGCGCCTCCGTCATCGGCGCGCCGCGCACGGCCCGCTTGGCCACCGCCAGCAGCCACAGGATCAGCGTCAGGATCGTCGACGCGGCGAAGACGACGGCGTACTGGCGGAGGAAGGAGGTGTTGGTGAAGTCGACCTCGGTCGTCTTCGTCACCGCGGCCGACAGCTTGTCGATCGTCCACCCGGCGGCGTTGCCGCAGCCCTTGGCGAGGGAGGAGAGGGGGTCGAGGGAGTCGGTGATGCCGTTGGAGCCGCCGCTCCCGCTCCCGCTGCCCTTGTTGTCCTTCTCGCAGAAGTCCTTGGCGGAGCCGACCAGCAGCCGGCACTTGTCGCTGCCGGCGGCGGCCGTGGCTGTCGCGCTGGGCGTCGGAGTCCCGCTCGGCGTAGGCGTGTCGGCCAGGGCCGCGGACACCGGCCCGAGGCTCAGGGCGAGGACGGCGGCGGTCACGAGGGACCGGCGCAGACGGCTGCTACCTGGCATACGTGAACCCTCCGTAGTCCCGGACCGCGCCGGCGATGGCGTCGGCGGAGGCGGCCTGGTTGTCGGCGGCGACCGGGGCGGGGCCGTCCTTCTGGGAGGAGGAGCGGAGCTTCCAGTCGCCGCCCGACCAGACCAGCTGCTCGGTGATGGTGAACCAGGCGGTGCTGACCGGCTTGGTGGAGCCCGTGCCGGCCAGGCCGACGAGGTCGGTGCACCAGACCTCGACGGTCGTGGTGCCGGAGCCGGTGGAGCCGCCCGCGGTGACCTTGGTGCCGATCGGGACGGTGCGGGAGACGAAGGTGAGGCCGTCCGGGGCGGTGCCGTCGGCGTTCAGGCCGAGGTTCTTGAGCGCGTCGCCGGAGTAGGCGCTGTCCAGGTCCTGCTGGAGGGTGGCGCTGACGGCCGGGTCGTAGATGGCGGTGACGATGGCGTGCCGCCGCCCGGCGTTGAACATGTCGGCCGAGCCGAGCGCGACTGCGTAGTTGGCCGCCGCGGACTGCGCGCCCTGGCCGGTGTGGGCGAAGCCGGCCGGGATGCCGGCGGCGCTCCTGCCCTGGACGGGCTGCTGCCCGGTGGGGGCGGTGGGCGCGGCCTGGGAGCCGTGGCTGCCGGCGGTGCTGCCGGTCGCGGTGCCCGTGGAGCCGCCCGAGGCGGCGCCGCTGCCGCCCGCGTCGTCGTGCGAGGCCGACGGGTGGTTGCCGCGGTTGGCGAAGGCCAGCGCGGCGATCAGCAGGACGACGATGCCGACGACCGTGACCAGGGCGCGCCGCGGCTGCGGACGGCGGGTGCCGCCGTGCGCGGAGTGGCCTTCCGGCAGCCGGGTCCTGGTCGGGGGTCCGTCCTGGCCGAGGCTCATCGCGCGACCGCCCCTCGGGACGCTGCGGGCGTGCGGATGCCACGGGTCGGGCGGACGGCTCCGCTGCTTGGTCGAGTGGGCATCAGCACGCAGCCTCGGGTGGGAAGGTGGAGCCGGGACGGGCTCCGCGGATCGTGGCTCGGATCGGACGGGACAGGAAAAAGGGGACGAGGGGCCGGGCGGCGGCGCGGGCTACACGGCCATGCCGTAGACGATGGTGAACAGCGTGCCGAGGGAGCCGATGATGAACACGCCGGTCAGCCCGGCGATGATCAGTCCCTTGCCCTGCTCGGCGCTGAAGGTGTCGCGCAGCGCCGTCGCTCCGATGCGCTGCTTGGCCGCACCCCAGATCGCCATGGCCAGGCACAGCAGGATCGCCACCGCCATGACCACCTCGATCATCACACGGGCTTCCTGGCCCAGTGACCCGAAGGGTCCCCAGTCGGGCGCGATGCCGCCGATGATGGTGTTGATATCGCCCTTGGGGGCTGCCGCGAACATGTAACTCACCACCCCGCTCTGTCAGTTGGCTCCCCTGCCGGGGCGCAAGGGGCCAGCATCTATCTTGACGGACGTTTCCGCTGTTGCGCGTCGCTCGGCAACTTTCTCGGCGGATCGTCCGTGTGATCCGGCCCGGAGCCGTCAGACTGGTGGACGGACCGGTGTTCGATGGGACATGGTTGACTACTCTGTGTATCACGAGCATAACCGCTGGGCAACGAGGGGAACGGACGTTCCCGCGCGGGGCGGCGGCGAAAGTCCGAGAAGATGACGGGGCGACGATCTGACGAGCTGACAGAAGGGGTCCGGCGCGGGGCCGGAGGCCCGTGAGGGGCGGAAGGGGAGGGGCTGCTGATGGGGCGCAAGATCTGGCTGGGGTTCGGCGTCGGCGCCGGGCTGTTCTTCTCCTTCATCGCCCTGCTGGTCGTGGGCACCTTCTCCGCGGCCGCGGGACTGGCGGGCCGCGGGACGAACGCGGTGGGCCTGGCCAAGGGCGCGGTGCCGGACGTCTACCAGTCGCTGGTACGGGACTGGGGCGATCTGTGCCCGGCGCTCAACCCGGCGCTGCTGGCCGCCCAGCTCTACCAGGAGAGCGGCTGGAACCCCCGCGCCCAGAGCGGCGCGAACGCCCAGGGCATCGCCCAGTTCATCCCCGGCACCTGGGCCACCCACGGCATCGACGGCAACGGCGACGGCAAGGCCGACGTGTGGGACCCGCAGGACGCGATCCCCTCGGCCGCGCAGTACGACTGCGACCTGGCCTCGTACGTGAAGAACGTGCCCGGCGACGTCACCGACAACATGCTCGCGGCGTACAACGCGGGCGCCTACGCCGTCATCAAGGCCGGCGGGGTGCCGCCGTACGCGGAGACGCAGAATTACGTCAAGCGCATCCGCACGCTGGAGAAGAGCTTCGCCGCGCCGATCGGGGCGGTCGCGCCGTCGCAGCAGGCGGCGGGGGCGATCTACTTCGCGCAGCAGCGCATCGGCACCCCCTATCTGTGGGGCGGCGAGGGGACGGCGGCGCAGGACGGCCGGTTCGACTGCTCCGGGCTCACGCAGGCCGCGTACGCCTCGGTGGGCATCACGCTGCCGCGGGTGGCCGCCGACCAGTGGAACGCCGGGCCGCACCCGGCGCGCGGCGAGCTGCTGCCGGGCGACCTGGTCTTCTTCGCCACCAACCTGAGCGATCCGCGCACCATTCACCACGTGGGGATCTACGTCGGTGGCGGCCATATGATCAACGCCCCGCACACCGGCGCGCTGATCAGGTTCGACTCGATCGACGGCGCCGACTACATCGGCGCGACCCGGGTCACCCAGGACGGCGCGCAGGCGCTGCCCGTGGCCGCCGCGTCCTGACGCCCGCCACCGCGGTCCGTGACGCCGCCCGCCGGTCACCTGGGCGTCACCCTCTGGCCTACGGTCGGCCGTCAAACGGCCCGCGCGGTCACCCTTGCATAACAGCATGGTGATCTTCTGGCGAAGACCGGAACGCTACGTACAGTGCCGGGCGTTGTACGGGCGACAATGGCTTGGTACGCAAGCGACGGGGGTTGCAGACGTGCCGTGCCACTGAGACACGGTCAGTTGCTAGTGGTTAGAGGGGCACCACCGCCATGGCACAGGGCGCCAACGACAGCGCGAACCCCGACGTCTCCCTGCTCAGATCGATCAACGACCTCGCCAAGCAGGCCCCCCGCGGTGTGGACCGGGCCGTGGAGTTCGCCGGTGAGTACGGGCTGGTGGCGCTCGCGCTGCTGCTCGCCGGGTGGTGCTGGTGGCGGGTGGCCCGGCGCTCCGCGGACGCCCCGGCGGCGGTCGCCGGCGTGCTGTGGGCGGTCCTGGCCGCGGGCATCGCGATGCTGCTGAACTTCCCGGTACGCGCGCTGGTCCGGCGCCCCGCACCGTCCGTCGACCACGACGGCCTCGACGTGCTGGTGTCCGGCCACCACGGCACGTCCTTCGTGAGCGACCACACCGCGCTGGCCGCGGCGGTCGCGGTCGGGCTGTTCATGGTGAGCCGCAAGGCCGGGGCGGTCGCCCTCGTGCTCGCGCTCGCCGAGGGCTTCACCCGCGTCTACCTGGGCACGCACTACCCGACGGACGTCGTCGGCGGCTTCGCCCTGGGCGCGGCCACCGTGCTGCTGCTCGCGCCCCCGGCGCTCGCCGGCATCACCGCGCTGACCCGGCGGGTGGCCCGCACCCCGGCCGCCTTCCTGGTGGTGGCGCCCCGCCGCGAGCCGCACCGCAGGACGCGGACGGCCGCCGCGCACCACCACTGGCACCGCGCCGACGACAAGGACCTCGCGGCCTGACCCCGGGCCTCCGCCCCCGCCCGGGGTCAAGGCGCTTTCCGGCCCCTTCCGGCCCGGAATCCGTCCCGCCGACACCCCTTCCGGCCCGGAATCCGTCCCGCCGACACCCCTTCCGGCCCGGAATCCGTCCCGCCGACACCCCTCCCGGCCCGGAATCCGCCCGCCCGCCGGATCCCGCGCGGGGCTCACACCGCCTGCGGGAAGTCGAACAGCCGGTCCGGGTCCAGCTGCCGCTTGAGGGTGGACAGCCGGTCGGCGTTCGGCCCGTAGTACGCGGTGCGCCAGTCCTTGAGGGCCGGGTCGGTGTAGTTCTGGTAGGCGGCGCCCGAGGCGTAGCGGCGCATCGCGTCGTGCGTGGTGTTCAGCCAGCCGGTCGCCGACAGCGCGTCGGAGGCCAGGTATTGGGCGAGGAAGCGCGAGCGGCGGTGGCTGAAAGCGGTCGCGGTCGGGTCGACCCGGTTGACGGCGCCGCCCAGCGCGGTCAGCGCGACGCTGCCCGCCCCGCCGCCCTTGGCCGAGGCCAGCCGCTGGACCTGCGAGAGCAGCGCGCTGATTCCGGCCGCGGAGAGGTCGGTGTCGTAGAAGTCGGAGCGCGCGGTGTACGTCTCGCGCCCCAGCTTCCCCGCGGGGGCCAGATGGCACTGGGCGGCGGACCAGTTGCCGCAGCCCGCGTAGGAGAACATCGCGTCGCGGTAGGTGTGCGGGTGCAGCGACACCGACGAGGCGTTCGCGCCCACGGCCGAGGCGAGCTTGTCGGCGGCGGCGGCGAGGTCGGCGCGGGAGCCGGAGGAGAGCATCGGCACGGACACCGTGGGGGAGCCGCCGGGCGCGCAGTCCAGGTGCAGCGCCGACCATATGTGGTCGGGCTGGTCCGGGCCCCAGCCCAGCCAGGCGGCCACCACGTCGGCGGCCCGGCTCCACGGCCAGGTCAGATAGCCGGTGACGACCGAGGGCGCAGGGTGGGTGGTGAAGCGCAGCGAGGTGACGACGCCGAAGGTGCCGCAGCCGCCGCCGCGCAGCGCCCACAGCAGGTCGGGCTCGTGGTCCTCGGAGACCTGGTGGACGGTGCCGTCCGCGCTGACGAGGGTCGCGCCGATCAGGTTGTCGCAGGTCAGGCCCATGGAGCGGCTCATGACGCCGTGGCCGCCGCCGAGCGCGAGCCCGGAGACGCCGACGGTCGGGCAGGAGCCCGCCGGGATCGTCCGGCCCTGCCGGCCGAGGGTGTCGTAGACGTCGATGAGCTTGGCGCCCGCGTCGACGGTGGCGACCGTGCCGTCCAGCCGCACGGACTTCATCCGTGAGACGTCGACGACGAGCCGCCCGTCGCCGCTGGAGTAGCCCGCGTAGGAGTGGCCGCCGCTGCGGATCGCCGGGGCCGTGCCCGTGCGGCGGGCGAAGTCCAGGCAGCGGGCGATGTCGTCGGTGCCGGTGACGTACGCGATCGCTGCCGGGCGCAGGGTGTCGAAGCGGGTGTTGTACAGCCGCCGGTCGGTCGCGTAGGCGCTGTCCGCGGGGAGGACCAGGGTGCCCTGGAGGGCGGAGCGGAGGGCGGACCAGTCGGCGGCGGCCGGCGGGTGGGCGGTGGCGGACGCGGTGGGCGTGCCGGACGCGGGCGGTGCGCCGGTGCTCGGGCTGCCGCTCGCCTTGTCGCCGCCGCCTGCGTCGTCGTCGGAGGGGCCGCAGCCGCTCAGCCAGGCCGCCGCGAGGGCGCCGCCGGCCGCGAGGGCGGTACGCCGCCGCAGCCGCGGTGGGAAGGAGGCCGGGTCGTTCACGCGCTTCACCGCCGCATTTCCGCCGGGGACGCCGGCGACCGGGGATTGATCAAGGGCTGTCTGCACAGTCCTAGACGTGGCGGGGCGGGCGCCGGTTGCGGCCGGGCGCGGGCAGTAGGCGGCGGTACGCGGGCTCAGCCGGCGGTGTGCTCCTGGGCGTCGCGCCGGGCCCGGTCGCGTGAGCGGCGGGCGGGGCCGTGCCAGCCGCAGGAGCAGCGGGCGGTGGCGAACGAACCGCGCTCGGTGACCGAGGCGTGGTGGCCTTCGGCCGCACGCGGACCGTCGAGGGTACGAAGCTTCGGCACCCCACCACGGTAACGGGCGTGACGGCCCGCTTCCGACGGTCGTTACGGAGGTGGGGCCGAGGCGACGACGGGGATGGTTCAGGGATGACGGCGGCGAAGTCCACGGCGGTGCGGGCGGTGGCCGCGGCCGCCGCGGCCTGGTGCGCTGCGGCGCTGCTGGCCGGCTGCGGAGCCGCGCACGGCGACACCGGGGAGCAGGCCGCCCCGGCCGCCGCCGCCGACCCCGCGGCGGTCGTCCGCGGCGCCGCGGACGCGCTGGCACGGGCCGGCGGCTCGGCGGTCGGCACGTCCCTGCGGATGGCCAGCGGCGGCACCTGGGTCACCGTCACCGGCAGCGGCCGGTACGACTACGCGCACGGGCAGGGCACCCTCACCCTCGTACTGCCCAGCGACGCGGCCGGGGCGCAGGAGCACCCGCCGGTCACCGAGCTGCTCACGCCGGGCGCTCTCTACATGAAGAACCGCGGGGCGGGCGTCCCGGCGGACAAGTGGGTCCGCGTCGACATCACCGCGCTCCCCGACGGGAATCTCGTCACCGGCGGCGCCACCGACCCGCTCGCCGCGGCGCGGCTTCTGCGCGGGGTCCTCGACGTGCGGTTCGCGGGGGAGCAGACGCTCGGCGGCGTGCGCGTCCGGCATCTGACCGGGACGCTCGACATCGCCGGGGCCGCGCGTGCCTCCGGGCCCCGCCCGCCGGCGGCGCTCGCCGCCGCCGCGCGGGGCTTCGCGGTGGGCCGGGTCCCCTTCGACGCGTGGGTGGACGCGGAGGGCCGGCCGGCCCGGGTGACGCTGCGGTACGCGTACGGGCCGGCCCGGCGCACGGTGGAGGTCGTCTCCACCACCACGTACTCCGCTTTCGGCACGGCCGTTCCGCCCTTGACCCTCCCGCCGGCGGCGGACATCTGGGCCGGCAAGATCGTTTCTTCCCCCGCCGCCGGCTGACCCGGCGGTCCCGCCCGCCGCACGGGGCACCCCTGTGCGGCCCCCGGAAATGGTCATTACGTGCCATGCGGCGGGGCAAGGAGTGTCCCTACGCTGGAGGGCGGCCGCACGTGCGGCCGCAGGTATGCGCGGCCGCAACAGCAAGCACACCCGGCGAGGAGGGGGAATGGTGCCGTCGCCCGGCGCTACGCTCCAGGACGATCCGGTGGCTCTCGCCGAGATCGAGCTGACCTGCGAGCTGATGATCGCCGCGTCCACCGCCGTCGAGGACCGGCTGAGCTTCGCCCGTATCGACGAGGTCCTGGGGGTCCGCCGCCCGTAGGGCGCGGCGTCAGGTGCGCAGCAGCCGCGCTATCGCCGCCGTCGCCTCGGCGACCTTCTCGTCGATCTCCGGGCCGCCGCCGACCGCCGCCGCGGCGACGCAGTGCCGCAGATGCTCCTCCAGGAGCTGGAGCGCGAAGGACTGCAGCCCCTTCGTGCTGGCGGACACCTGGGTGAGGATGTCGATGCAGTAGACGTCCTCCTCGACCATCCGCTGGAGCCCGCGGATCTGGCCCTCGATCCGGCGCAGCCGCTTCAGGTGGGACTCTTTGTCGTGGCTATAGCCATGCGGGCCCTGCGGCGCCACAATCTCGTCTGCTGCCGAAGCCGCTGGTCCCGCCACCGGTTCCGTCACCGCCGCCCTTTCCGTCGTCGCGTCCGTCATCCCGCCATCCGCCCTCTCTGTCCCCTTATACCCCTAGAGGGTATATCTTACCGAATCGGTGTCGTGTGCGAGGCATCCCCCGTCCGGGGGACTGTGTCCCATGGGCGACACTGGATGCGCCGGTTAGCTGTGGCCGGATGTTGCGCCTAGCATCAACGAGACGACTCCCATGTATCCCGAGGAACCCACGTGCGCTTTCGTCTGACCCCCAGGGAGACGAGCTTCTACGACATGTTCGCCGCCTCCGCGGACAACATCGTCACCGGTTCGAAGCTCCTCATGGAACTGCTGGGAGCCGATTCGGCCACCCGCGTCGAGATCGCCGAGCGGATGCGGGCGGCGGAGCACGCGGGGGACGACGCGACCCACGCGATCTTCCACCAGCTGAACTCCTCGTTCATCACGCCCTTCGACCGGGAGGACATCTACACCCTCGCCGGCTCGCTGGACGACATCATGGACTACATGGAGGAGGCCGTTGACCTGGTCGTCCTCTACAACATCGAGGAGCTGCCGAAGGGCGTCGAGCAGCAGATCGAGGTGCTCGCGAGAGCCGCGGAGCTGACCGCCGAGGCGATGCCCAACCTGCGCACGATGGCCAACCTCACCGAGTACTGGATCGAGGTCAACCGGCTGGAGAACCAGGCGGACCAGATCCACCGCAAGCTGCTCGCACAGCTCTTCAACGGCAAGTACGAGGCCATCGAGGTGCTCAAGCTCAAGCAGATCGTGGACGTCCTGGAAGAGGCCGCGGACGCGTTCGAGCACGTGGCGAACACCGTGGAGACCATCGCGGTCAAGGAGTCCTGACCCACGTGGACACCTTCGTACTGATCGTCACCATCGGGGTGGCGCTCTTCTTCACGTACACCAACGGCTTCCACGACTCGGCGAACGCCATCGCCACCTCCGTGTCGACCCGGGCGCTGACCCCGCGGGCAGCGCTGGCGATGGCCGCGGTGATGAACCTGGCGGGCGCCTTCCTCGGCAGCGGCGTCGCCAAGACGGTCAGCAAAGGCCTGATCGACACGCCCGAGGGCCGCTCCGGGATGGGCATCCTGTTCGCCGCGCTCGCCGGGGCGATCGTGTGGAATCTGGTCACCTGGTATTTCGGTCTGCCGTCGAGTTCCAGCCATGCGCTGTTCGGCGGTCTGGTGGGCGCGGCGCTCGCCGGCGGGATCACGGTGCACTGGTCGGGGGTGGTCGACAAGGTCGTCATCCCGATGTTCGTGTCGCCCGCGGTCGGCCTGGTGCTGGGCTACCTGGTCATGCTGGCGATCCTGTGGTTCTTCCGGCGCGCCAACCCGCACAAGGCCAAGCGCGGCTTCCGGATCGCGCAGACGGTCTCGGCCGCGGGAATGGCGCTCGGCCACGGCCTGCAGGACGCGCAGAAGACCATGGGCGTCGTGGTGCTCGCGCTGGTGATCCACGACCCGGGCAAGGGCTTCGGCATCCCGATCTGGGTCAAGCTGGTGTGCGCGGCCATGATGTCGCTGGGCACGTACGCGGGCGGCTGGCGCATCATGCGCACGCTGGGCCGCCGGATCATCGACCTGGACCCGCCGCAGGGCTTCGCGGCCGAGACGACCTCGGCGTCGATCCTCTACGCGACCTCGTACATCTTCGAGGCGCCGATCTCCACGACCCACGTCATCACCTCGTCGATCATGGGTGTCGGCGCGACCCGCCGGGTCAAGGCGGTGCGCTGGGGTGTGGCCAAGAACATCGTCGCGGGCTGGTTCATCACGATGCCGGCCGCGGCGCTCGTCGCCGCCGCGTGCTACTGGATCGTCAAGCTCGTCTTCGGCTGAGCGCCGAGCCCTCGCGGACACGGATCAGGCCCCGCCCCCCTTCCGGGGAGCGGGGCCTGCGCCCTGCGGTGGCACCGCCATGCAGCACCGCACGGCGGTCTGGATCACCCGAAGCGGCCCGAGATGTAGTCCTCGGTGGCCTGCACTGACGGGTTGGAGAAGATCCGCTCGGTCTCGTCGATCTCGATGAGCTTGCCCGGCTGCCCCACGGCGGCCAGGTTGAAGAAGGCGGTGCGGTCGGAGACGCGCGCGGCCTGCTGCATGTTGTGCGTCACGATGACGATGGTGAAGCGGCTCTTGAGCTCGCCTATCAGGTCCTCGATGGCGAGGGTGGAGATCGGGTCGAGGGCCGAGCAGGGCTCGTCCATCAGCAGCACCTCGGGCTCGACCGCGATGGCGCGGGCGATGCACAGCCGCTGCTGCTGGCCGCCGGACAGGCCCGAGCCGGGCTTGCCGAGGCGGTCCTTGACCTCGTTCCACAGGTTGGCGCCCTTGAGCGAGCGCTCGACGATGGTGTCCAGCTCGCCCTTCTTGCGGATGCCGTTGAGCTTGAGGCCCGCCGCCACGTTGTCGTAGATCGACATGGTGGGGAAGGGGTTGGGGCGCTGGAAGACCATGCCGACGGTGCGGCGGACGGTCACCGGGTCGACACCCGAGCCGTACAGGTTCTCGTCGTCCAGCAGCACCTTGCCCTCGACGCGGCCGCCGGGGGTGACCTCGTGCATACGGTTCAGGGTGCGCAGGAAGGTGGACTTGCCGCAGCCGGAGGGGCCGATGAAGGCCGTCACCGAGCCGGGCTCGACGGTCATGGAGATGTCGTCGATCGCCTTGTGGGCGGAGTAGTACGCGGACAGGCCGCTGACGTCGATGCGCTTGGCCATGGCTTGGATCACTTCTCTTCTGGGACGGTCTGGCTGACTGGTTGCATGGCCGCGTCAGCGACCGGCCTTCGGTGCCTTCCAGCGGGCGACCGCCCGGGCGACGAGGTTCAGGATCATCACAAAGGCGATGAGCACCAGGGCGGCGCCCCATGCCCGCTGGTAGCTGGGGTCGTTGCCGTTCTTGTACTGCTGGTAGATGTAGTACGGCAGCGACGACTGCGGGTCGTGGAACGGGTCGGTGTTGATCAGGTTGCTGCCGAAGACCAGCAGCGCGATCGGGGCGCTCTCACCGGCGATACGGGCGACGGCCAGCATCACACCGGTGGTGATACCGCCGATCGACGTCGGCACGACGACCTTGACGATCGTGCGCCACTTGGGCACGCCGAGCGCCAGCGAGGCCTCGCGCAGCTCGTTCGGGACGAGCTTGAGCATCTCCTCGGTCGAGCGCACCACGACCGGCAGCATCAGGATCGCCAGCGCGAGCGAGCCCGCGAAGCCGTTCGCCGGCGCCTTGTCCAGCAGCACGAACCAGATCGACAGGATGAACAGGCCGGCCACGATCGACGGGACACCGGTCATGACGTCGACGAAGAAGGTCACCCACTTCGCGAGCGCGCCCTTGCCGTACTCCACCAGGTAGACGGCGGTCAGCAGGCCGATGGGGGCCGCGATGACGGTCGCGATGCCGACCTGCTCCAGGGTGCCGATGATGGCGTGGTAGACGCCGCCGCCGGGCTGGATGGTCAGCACGTTGTTCATCGAGTGGCTCAGGAAGGTGCCGTCGATGACGCCGGCGCCCTTGCTGATCGTGGTCTCCACCAGGGAGTACAGCGGGATGACGGCCAGGACGAAGCTGGACCACACCAGGCTGGTGGCCACCCGGTCCTTGGCCTGGCGGCGGCCCTCGACCCGGGCGGTGATGACGTAGGAGCCCAGGACGAACAGCAGCAGGGCGATCAGGCCCCACTGGATGTGGCTGCTCAGCCCGGCGCCGGCGCCGATGCCGCAGGCGACCGCGACAGCACCCGCGGCGATCGCCAGCGGCGTCCAGCGGGGCAGGTGGCGGGTGGACAGGCGTACGGGGGCGGGACGGGCGGCGGCCGCCGTGTCCACGGTGGTGTCGGTCATGCGTTGGCCCCCGAGTATTCCTTGCGCCGCTGGATGATGATCCGCGCGGCACCGTTGACCAGCAGGGTGATGAGGAAGAGCACCAGGCCGGAGGCGATCAGGGCGTCCCGGCCGAAGTCGTCGGCCTCGCCGAACTTCGACACGATGTTCTGCGAGAAGGTGCCGCCGACCGGGTCGAGGAGGTGCGCCGACAGCTCGGGCGAGGCGGACAGCACGGTCGCGACCGCCATGGTCTCGCCGAGCGCGCGGCCCAGGCCCAGCATGGAGGCGCTGATGATGCCGGAGCGCGCGAAGGGCAGCACCGACAGCCGGATGACCTCCCAGCGGGTCGCACCGAGCGCGAGCGCCGCCTCCTGGTGCATCTTGGGCACCTGGTTGATCACCTCGCGGCTGACGTTGGTGATGATCGGCAGCACCATGACCGCCAGCAGGATGCCCACGGTGAACAGCGAGCGGGCCGCGGAGTTGGGGTCCTCCTTGTGGAAGATCACCGTCCAGCCGAGGTAGTCGTCCAGCCAGAGGTTGAGCCCGCGCAGGTGCGGCACCAGGAAGAGGGCGCCCCACAGGCCGTAGATGATGCTGGGCACCGCGGCGAGCAGGTCGATCACGAACGCGATCGGGCCGCCCAGCCTGCGGGGCGCGTAGTGCGTGATGAACAGGGCGATGCCCAGCGCGATCGGCACCGCGATGACCATCGCGATGATCGCGCTGACGATCGTGCCGTAGGCCAGGACCGCGATACCGAAGACCGGCGGGTTCAGGCTCGGCGTCCACTCGAAGGTGGTCAGGAAGTTTCCGTGGTCCTTGGAGATCGCGTGGACCGCGCGGGTGGTGAGGAAGATCGCTATCGCGGCCATCACCACGAGGAGCAGGATGCCGGAGCCGCGGGCGAGCCCCGCGAAGATCCGGTCGCCCGGCCGCGTCACGGGCCCGCGGGCCCGGTGCGGCTCGGGTGCGGTGGGGGGTGGAGCGGTGGTTGTCATGTGATCGTCTTCTCCGGTCTGGGTGGGGGACGCGGTGGGCGTCCCCCGGCGGCGGTGCACCGGATACGCGACGGGCCCCGCGACCTCAGGGCCGCGGGACCCGTCGCGTGAGGTCAGGAGAGCGAACCGATGGTGGTGCGCACCTTGGTCGCGATCTCCGTCGGGAGCGGGGCGTAGCCGGCGGCGGACAGCTTCTGCTGGCCCTGCTCGCTGGCGATGTAGTTCAGGAAGGACTTGGTCAGCGCGAGCGTGTCGGCCTTGTTGCCCTTGTCGCAGGCGATCTCGTACGTCACCAGGACGATCGGGTAGGCGTTGGGCGCCTTGGTGGTGTACGCGGCGCTCAGGTCCAGGGCCAGGTCGGAGCCCGTGCCGGTGACCGTCGCGGAGGCGATGCCCGCGGAGGCGTTGGCGGTGGTGGCCTCGACCGGCTGCGGGGCGCCGGTGTTGATCTTGACCGTCGGGATGGTGTTGGCGGTCGCGTAGGACAGCTCGAAGTAGCCGATCGAGCCCTCGGTCTGCTTCACCAGCGCGGCGACACCGGAGGACTGCGGAGCGGCCTGGCCGCCCTTGGCGGCCCACGCCTTGGCGTGCTCGTACGGCCAGTCGGCGGGGGCGGAGCCCTTGAGGAACTTGGTCAGGTTGTCGGTGGTGCCGGAGTCGTCCTGGCGGTGCACCGACTGGATCTTGGTGGTCGGGAGCTTGGCGCCCGGGTTGAGCTTGGCGATGGCCGGGTCGTTCCAGGTGGTGATCTTGCCGTTGAAGATCTTCGCCAGGGTCGAGCCGTCCAGGACCAGGTTGTCCACGCCGGGCAGGTTGTAACCGATGGCGATCGGGCCGCCGACCATCGGGATGTTGATGCCCTGGCCGCCGGTGCAGACCTTCTTCGACGCGTCGACCTCTTCCGGCTTCAGCGGCGAGTCGGAGCCCGCGAAGGCGTCCGTGCCCTGGTTGAAGTCGACGATGCCCTCGCCGGACGACGACGTCTTGTAGTTGACGGTCGCGCCCTTGCAGGACTGCTGGTAGTCCTTGACCCAGGCCTCGATCGCGTTCTGCTGGGCGCTGGAGCCGGAGGCCTTGATCTGGCCGGTGGCGCAGGTGATGCCCAGCGCGTTGGCGTCACCGCCCGAGCCGCCGGTGGTGCTGGCCGCCGAGGTCGACGTGTCCGAGCCGCTGCTGTCGCTGTTGTCGTCCGAGCCGCAGGCGGACAGGACCAGCGCACCGGTAATCGCGACCGCGCCGACGGTCAGGGCCCGCAGCCCGCTCTTACGCTGAAGCTTCACCTTCGTGTGTTCCTTCCGAGAGCCCGCCGGTGCACGGCGAAGCAGAGGGTTGGTGTTTCTGCGTCCGGCGGCTGACGCGCTGCCGGTAAGGCCGAAATTAGGCAGATCAGGTGAAGCGACCCTCGGGGGCGAGTGAACGCCGGGTGAACCTCACCCGTCAGCCCGGTGATGGCCCCTCCCCGCTCCGGAGGGCACGCCCCTCCTGCCCCGCGGGCCCCTGCGCTTGCCGCGCGGGGCAACCCCAGGGGCGCGGGGAGGCTGCGCTTGCCGCGCGGGGCAACCACCAGGGGCGCGGGGAACTGCGCGCTCAGCCCCCACCGGCCGGTGGTCCGGTACGAACCGAACTGCCCCTTCGGGCCGGTGACGACG
>NZ_JBIRQQ010000019.1:0-69295 GCF_044333285.1 Streptomyces sp. NPDC021020 | reverse complement strand
CGTCGTCACCGGCCCGAAGGGGCAGTTCGGTTCGTACCGGACCACCGGCCGGTGGGGGCTGAGCGCGCAGTTCCCCGCGCCCCTGGTGGTTGCCCGGCGCCGCAGGCCGAGGCTCAGACGCGCGGGAAGCGGGAGAGGAGGGTCCAGACCGCGGGGTTGGCCGCCAGGCCGTCATGGAGGTCGGTGAGGTCGGCCACGACGTCCTGCAGGAAGTCGCGGGCCTCGCGGCGCAGGTCGGCGTGGCGGACGGAGAGGGGCGGCTCCTCGGGGAGCCAGTCCGCGGTGACGTCGACGAAGCCGAAGCGGCGGACGAAGCGGAGCCGGTCCGGCGATTCCGTGAAGTCGAACTCCGCGTGCTGGGGGCGGGCGGCGCGGCTGCCCGCGGGGTCGCGGTCGAGCTGCTCGGCGATGTCGCACAGCGCCCACGCGAAGTCGAGGACGGGCACCCAGCCCCACGCGGTGGCGAGTTCGCGCTCGCCCTCGGCGATGTAGACGTCGCCGCAGAAGAGGTCGTGCCGCAGGGCGCGGACGTCCGCCGTGCGGTAGTCCGTCTGCGGCGGGTCGGGAAAGCGGCGCGAGAGCGCGTAGCCGAGGTCGATCACGGGTCGATCGTCCCAGACCGCCCCGGCCCCACCGCTCCCCGGCAGGGGAAAGGCCCCGCGCAGGGGGAAGGCCCCGCGCAGGGGAACCGCCCCACCGCTCCCCGGCAGGGGAACGGCGCCCCTCCCGCCTGTGGGGGAGGAGCGCCGTCGGGGTCCTGCGGGGACAGGGACGTCAGAGGCTGACGCCGAAGTCCGTGGCGATGCCCGTGAGGCCCGAGGCGTAGCCCTGGCCGACCGCGCGGAATTTCCACTCCGCGCCGTTGCGGTAGAGCTCGCCGAAGACCATCGCGGTCTCGGTCGCCGCGTCCTCGCTCAGGTCGTAGCGGGCGATCTCCGCGCCGCCGGCCTGGTTGATGATGCGGATGTATGCGTTGCGCACCTGGCCGAAGTTCTGGCTGCGGGACTCGGCGTCGTAGATCGACACCGGGAAGACGATCTTCTCGATGTCGGCGGGCAGGCCGGCCAGGTTGACGTTGATCGCCTCGTCGTCGCCCTCGCCCTCGCCCGTGCGGTTGTCGCCGGTGTGGACGATGGTCTGGTCCGGCGTCTGCTTGTTGTTGAAGAAGACGAAGTGGCCGTCGGAGTAGACCTTGCCCTCCGCGTTGACCGCGATGGCGCTCGCGTCGAGGTCGAAGTCCGTGCCGGTGGTGGTACGGACGTCCCAACCCAGGCCGACCGTCACAGCCGTCAGGCCGGGCGCCTCCTTGGTCAGAGAGACGTTGCCGCCCTTGGTCAGGCTTACCGCCATGGGAAGTCCCCTTATGTCTGGTCGTAGGTGTTGCGGTCGAAACTACCGTCATCGGACTGAACGCGGACCGGGGATCCGGTGGTTCCGTCCCGCGCGCTAAATCCCGTGCGCCGGGGCGGCGCACGCGCGACCATGGAAGGCATGTACGGGCCACTGACCATCCGCGGCTCCGTCTCCGTGCCGGAGTCGGAGCTGCTGTGGCGTTTCTCCAGGTCGTCGGGGCCCGGCGGGCAGCATGTGAACACCTCGGACAGCCAGGTGGAGCTGCGGTTCGACGTCGCGGCGACCGAGGCGCTGCCGCCGGTGTGGAAGCAGCGCGCGCTGGAGCGGCTGGCCGGCCGGCTGGTGAACGGCGTGGTCACGGTCCGCGCCTCCGAGCACCGCTCGCAGTGGCGCAACCGCGACGCGGCCGCGACGCGGCTCGCGGCGCTGCTGGCCGAGGCGACCGCGCCGCCGCCCAAGGCCCGGCGCCCGACGAAGATCCCGCGCGGCATCAACGAGCGGCGGCTGCGGGTGAAGAAGCAGCGCAGCGACACCAAGCGGGGGCGCTCCGGCGGCAGCTGGGAGTGACCCCCAGGCCCCGGGCCCACCCACCGAGCCCCCCGCGCGGTCGCGGGGCTCAGCTCAGGAAGCGGTAGCGCCCGCGGAAGTACGCCAGCGGGCCGCCCTCCGCGCTGGGGGTGCGCGCGTCCAGGACGTGCGCGACCACCAGCGTGTGGTCCCCGGCGGGCACGCGCTGCGCGGTCTCGCACTCCAGTATCGACAGCGCCCCGCCGAGCACGGGTGCGCCCGAGTGCTCGCCGCGGTAGTAGGAGATGTCCTCGAAGAGCAGCCGGTCGCTGATCCGCCCGCGCAGCGCGAAGCGACCGGCGATGTGCCGCTGGCTCTCGCTGAGCACGGAGGCGGCCCAGCGCGGCTGCCGTTCGAGCAGCTCGTCCATCCGGGATCCGGTGCGTACGCTCACCAGCACCATCGGCGGTTCGAGGGAGACGGACATGAAGGCGGTCGCGGTCATGCCGACGTCCTCGCCGCGCGGCCCGTCGTCCGGGTCGTGCGCGGTGATGAGGACGACGCCCGCGGTGAGGCGGGTCATCGCGGCGCGGAAGGCATCGGGGTCGACAGTGTGGGCCATGGTGGTCCCAGCATGCCGGTCGCTCGGTGAGTGCAGCACGTACCTCACGTTACGGCTCGGTAGGCGAATACGGATCGGGCTGTGGTCCCACTCATAACCGGTACCGGGCCTAGGCCTATCGGTCCGGACCGGCCGCACCCTCTGTATTCACATGCTTACGCGATGATGTGACTTGAGTCACAAGCAGCAGATATTGTTGACCCTGTGTACCGACCGCACAGCTCGCTGTGATTCAGTGGCCGGAGTAACCCGGTGCCAGCGGCGTCATCGGATGTATCGCGGAGACCACGGGAGTTGGCCGTCCAGGGCGCGGAGAGGGGCATGGATACCGAATCGGAGCCGTATGTCCGCCTCACGACCCTGCGTCAGCTGCACCAGGTCGTGGCGGACCTCAACACCGCCCGCAGCCTCGCCGACACCATCCAGGCCGTCGCCGACGGTGTGGTCACCGGCCTCGGCTACGACCTCGCCGCCGTCAACCTGGTACGGCCCGACGGCGACCTCGTCGTCGCCGCCTTCGCCGGCAGCGAGGCGGGCGAAGCGCTGCTCACCGGCAAGGTCGGCTCCCGCGCCGCCTGGGACCGGCGGCTCGGCATGGGGCAGCGCTGGGGCTCGCTGCGCTTCATCCCGCACACCGAGGGCTGGGTCCTCAACGACGACGACGTACCGCAGTGGCACACCGACGGCCCGCTGCCCCGCTTCGCCGACGAGTGGCACCCCGGCGACCGCCTCTACGCCCCCATGTACGCCTCCCTCGGCGGCGGCGGCGACATGCTCGGCGTCATATCCGTCGACAGCCCCTCCAGCGGCCGCCACCCCGGGCCCTGGGGCCAGGAGGCGCTGCAGATGTACGCCTTCCAGGCCGGCATCGCCATCAGCAACGCCCGGCTGCGCGCCAACATGCAGCGCGCCCTCGTCCGGCTGGAACGCGACCAGCAGGCGTTGCGGGCCAGCGAGGAGAGCTTCCGGCAGGCCTTCGAGTACGCGCCCAGCGGCATGGCCATCGCCGAGATGGGCGGCGACCAGCACGGCAGGCTGCTGCGGGCCAACGACGCGCTGTGCCGGCTGCTCGGGCGCAGCGCCTCGGTCATGCGCCGCTACTCCTTCTCCGACCTCGTCCACCCCGAGGACGTCGGCCTGCTGCTGCGCACCTCCGCGGAAGGGGGCCGCGCCGAGCTGCGGCTCGCGCGGCGCGACGGCACGTACGTGTGGGTGTCGCTGCGCAATTCCGTCGTCGCCGACACCACGGACGGGCCGCGCTTCCTGCTCACGCACGTCGAGGACATCGAGGACCGCAAGAGCCGCGAGCTGCAGCTCGCCCACCGCGCCAGCCACGACTCCCTCACCGGGCTGCCCAACAGCGCGGAACTCCGCTCCCGGCTCACCGCCCGGATCTGCAACCGCCCCGGCGACAAGGACGCGGCCGCGCTCGCCGCGGAGGTCCAGGGGCCGGACGAATTCGCCTTCAGCTACGGCTACGGGCCCGACGAGCTGGCCTCGCCGCTCGGCGCGATCGGCTACGACTCGCACACCCATGTCGCCGTGCCCGAGGAACGCGACCCCGCGCCCGGCAAGGGGCTCGCGGTCCTCTTCTGCGACCTCGACGGCTTCAAGTCCATCAACGACCGCTTCGGCCACCACACGGGCGACGCCGTCCTCATCGAGGTCGCCCGCCGCCTCACCGGCGCGGTGCGCGACGGCGACACCGTCGCCCGCCTCGGCGGCGACGAGTTCGTCGTCCTCGCGGACGGCCTCGCGCCCGCGGACGCGGCGGACCTCGCGGTGCGGCTGCGCAACGCGATCACCCCGCCCATCCGCGTCGACGGCCGCGCGGTCCGCGTCGGCGCGAGCTTCGGCATCGGCTGGGCCGGCTGCGGCATGACGGTGGAGGAGATCCTCCACTCCGCGGACCAGCGCATGTACGTCGAGAAGCGCAGCCGCTCCTCGTCCTCCCCACGCCCCAGCCACCGCCGAGCGGGCTGACACCCGCGGAAGTTCGGCCCCTTCGCGCTCCGGCTGCCCCGTGCGGTGGCGTTCGCGACCAGCCCCCACCGGGGGGAAGGCGACATGCCACGCCAGGTGGCACTCACCCAGGGGCACGGGGAACTGGGCGCTCAGCCCCCACGCACCGCAAGGTCGCGCAAAGCACCCCGGGGGGCAGCCCGGGGCGGCGGCCCCCGTGAGGGAAGATCGGCTCATGGGTGAGAGCGAAGAGCAGGCGCGGCGGGTCGCCGCGGTCAAGGCGTGTGGGCGGGTGCTCGCGAATCCGCCGCGGGAGTCGATCGCGGAGCGGTTCGCGCGGCTCGTACGGGAGGGCTCGGAGGCGTACGACACCTCCGAGGCGGTCGACCTCTACGGGGATGAGAAGAGCGTCGTCGGCGAGCTGGAGCGCCGCACGGCGGAACTGCTCGGGACGGAGGCGGCCGCGTACTTCCCGACGGGCACGATGGCCCAGCAGGTCGCCCTGCGGACGTGGGCGGGGCGGACCGGCAACCCCCTGGTGGCCCTGCATCCGCTGGCGCATCCGGAGATGTACGAGCGGGACGCCCTGAGCGTGCTGACGGGCCTGCGGACCGTGCACCCGACGCGGGATCCGCGGATGCCCTCCGCCGAGGAGGTCGCCGATCTCGACGAGCCGTTCGGCGCGCTCATGCTGGAGCTGCCGCTGCGCGTCGCGGGCTACGTGCTCCCGACGTGGGACGAGCTGACGGCGACGGTCAAGGCGGCCCGCGAGCGGGACGCCGTCGTGCACATCGACGGCGCCCGCCTGTGGGAGTGCCCGCCGCACTTCGGGCACACGCTCCAGGAGATCGCCGGCCTCGCCGACAGCGTGTACGTCAGCTACTACAAGTCGCTGGACGGCATCTCGGGCGCCGCCCTCGCCGGCTCCGCGGACTTCGTGGCGGAGGCCAAGGCGTGGCGGCACCGCTACGGTGGCCAGGTCTTCATGCAGTTCCCGGCGGTCCTCTCCGCGCTCGCGGGCCTGCGCAACGAGCTGCCGCGGCTGCCGTCGTACGTGGCGCACGCCCAGGTCGTGGCCCGGGCGCTGCGCGAGGGCCTGGCGGCGGGCGGCGCGACCTGGCCGCGCACCTACCCGGACGCGCCGCACACCCACCAGTTCCAGGTGTGGCTGCCCTACCCCGAGGACGTGCTGAACAGGGCCGCGCTGGAGCAGGCCGAGGAGCGCGGCGAATCCCTCTTCGGGCGCTACGCGTTCTTCGAGCCCCGCATGCCGGGCCTGTCCATGCTGGAGATGACGGTCGGCCGCGAGGCCCTGGAGTGGACGGAGTCCGACGTCCACGCGGCGGCTGCCGACTTCGCACGCCGCCTGCCCTGACGCGCCCGCGGCCACCGGCGGGACGGCTCCCGCCGGTGGCCGCCGCTCAGACGCGCAGCAGCAGCTTGCCGGTCGTCGCCCGGGACTCCACCAGCCGGTGCGCCTCGCCCGCGTCGGCGAGGTCCAGCTCCGCCGTCACGGGCAGCTCGACGCCCCCGTCGAGCACCGTGCGGAAGGCCGCGTCGGCGAGTTCCCGCAGCCGCGCCGGATCCTGCGCGGCGAGGCCCATGAGGGAGAAGCCGGCGACGGACCGGGCGGCGGGGTAGACGTCGCCGGGCCCGATCTGCCAGGGCGCGGCATTGCCGGAATTGCCGAAGGACACCAGGCGGCCGAAGCGCGCGGTCACGGCGAGCGTACGGCGGAAGGTCTCGCCGCCGACCGCGTCGAGTGCGACGTCCACGCCCCGCCCGCCCGTCGCCGCGCGCACCTTCTCGTCGAAGTCCGTGTCGAGGAAGACCTGGTCGTAGCCCGACTTCAGGGCGTGCGGCGCCTTGTCCATGCTGGAGACGACACCGTAGACGGCCTTCGCCCCGCCGAGCCGCGCCAGTTGCCCGGCGACCGTGCCGACACCGCCCGCGGCGCCCTGCACCAGGACGGTGTCGCCCTCGCGCAGCCGCGCCACGTCGTGCAGCACGCCGTACGCCGTCGGCATCACCGTCGGCAGCGTCGCCGCGGTCCGCAGGTCGAGCCCCGCAGGCACGGTGAAGGCGCTGGCGGCGGGCACGGCCGCGATCTCGGCGTACCCCCCGCCGCGGACGAACGCGGCGACCTCGTCACCGGGCGCGTGCCCCGTGACGCCCTCGCCCACCGCGAGCACCCGCCCGGCGACCTCCAGGCCCGGCCGGAAGGGCAGCGCGTCGACCTGGTAGCCCTTCGTACGGGCCATGATGTCGGCGAAGTTGACGCCCGCGAAGGCGACGGCGACGGTGATCTCGCCGGGCCCCGGTTCCGGATCGGGCACGTCCACGAGCCGCAGCACGTCCGGCCCGCCGAACTCCTCGATGACGATCGCGCGCATGGCGCCTCCCCGTAGTCCTGTCCGTCCACTGCGCCGCCTGCCGCGCCGCGGTGTTGATCAAACGCGCCGGGCTGCGCTTCTGATTCCGCGCCGGTGATTCCGCTGACGCGCTGATCCGCTGATTCCGCGTCAGTCCGGTCCGTACCCGCCCCGGCGGCTTTCAGCCCCGCCGCCTCGTCACAACCCGCCGCCGCCCGCCCGCACCAGACCCGACTCGTACGCCAGCACGACCGCCTGCACCCGGTCGCGCAGGCCCAGTTTGGTGAGGATGCGCCCGACGTGCGTCTTGACGGTCGCCTCCGACAGCACGAGCTTCGCGGCGATCTCGCCGTTCGACAGGCCCTGCGCGACCAGCAGCAGCACCTCGCGCTCGCGGTCGGTGAGCTTCTCCAGCTCCTTGTGCCGCGGCTCGGACTCGGGGGTCGGCAGCATGGGCGTGAAGCGGTCCAGCAGCCGCCGGGTGGTGCTGGGCGCGACGACCGCGTCCCCGCTGTGCACCGCGCGGATCGCGGCCAGCAGCTCGTCCGGCGGCACATCCTTGAGCATGAAGCCGGCCGCCCCCGCCTTGAGCGCGGCGAACGCGTATTCGTCCAGGTCGAAGGTGGTCAGGATGAGCACCCGCGGGCCGTCCTCGCGCTCCCGGTCGCCGCCGCAGATCCGCCGTGTCGCCTCCACCCCGTCCATCCGCGGCATCCGCACGTCCATCAGCACGACGTCCACCCGGGTGGCGCGCAGCACCTCCAGGGCCTCCGCGCCGTCACTCGCCTCGGCGACGACCTCCATGTCCGGCTGCGCGGCCAGCACCATCCGGAAGCCGGTGCGCAGCAGCACCTGGTCGTCCACGAGCATGACCCGGATTCCCATCACGTCCCCATCCGTCGTTCTCCCGATCCCGATACCGGTTCTGATCCCGTTTTTTCAGCGACCGGTCCGCAGCGGCAGCACCGCGCTGATCCGGAAACCCCCGCCGGGGCGCGGCCCGGCCGTCAGCGTGCCGCCGACCATGCCGATCCGCTCCCGCATGCCGATCAGGCCCTGGCCGAGGCCGTCCCGGCCGCCCTCCTCGTACAGCGCGTCCGCGCCGCCCCGCCCGTCGTCCTCGATCAGCAGATCCAGCTCCTGGTCGCCGAAGCCCAGCACGACGCTCGCGCTCGCCCCGTCCCCACCGTGCTTGCGCACGTTCGTCAGCGCCTCCTGCACGATGCGGTACGCCGTCAGCTCCACGCCGCTGGACAGCGGCCGGGCCGACCCCGCGACCTCGAACCGCACCGGCAGGCCCGCGCCGCGCACCTGGTCGATCAGGTCCGCGAGCTGGTCCACGCCCGGCTGCGGCACGTACTCGCCGCCCGCGTCGTCACCCGCCCGCAGCAGGCCCAGCAGCCGGCGCATCTCCGCGAGCGCCTGCCGGCCGGTCGTGGAGATCGTGCTCAGCGCCTGCCGCGCCTGGTCCGGGGCGGCGTCCATGACGTACGCGGCGCCGTCCGCCTGCACGACCATCACCGACACGTTGTGCGCGACCACGTCGTGCAGCTCCCGCGCGATCCGCGCCCGCTCGGCGGCCACCGCCGCCTTCGACTGCGCCTCCCGCTCCCGGTGCATGCGCTCGGCGCGTTCCTCCAGCTGCGCGTAGTACGCCCGGCGGGTGCGCAGCCGGTCGCCGACCACCCAGGACAGGGCGAAGACCATCGTCAGGAAGAACGTCTGGAGCAGCGTCGTCCAGATCGTCGAATACTCGCCCTCCGGCGGCCACCGCGCCTCCGCGATCGGCGTCGCCAGCAGCCCCGCGGTCAGCGCGAGCCGCGAGGACCAGCGGGTGCCCGTCGCCGCGCACGTGTAGATGATCGCGAGCATCGCGGCGTCGCCCGGGTTGGGCGCCCGCACGTCCAGCGCGAGCTGGGCCAGGCCCGTCGCGACGGCCAGCAGCAGCATGCGCTCGGGCGCGCGGCGGCGCAGCGCGACGACCGTCGCCATCGCGACGGACACCGGTACGGCGGCGGCGCGGGCCGCCGGCGAGGGTGTCGCGTCCGCGACGATCCACACGGCGCACACGACGAGGAGGACGACGGCCCAGAAGGTGTCGACCCCCGTCGGGTGGCGGCGGAAGAAGTCGTAGATGCGCTGCACATAACCCAGCGTAAGGATCGCGCCGCTCCACGGGGTCACCCCTCGGACCGATCCGGTGTCCACCTTGGGGTGGACCTCGGCCCCGACGCGTACGCCCCGGGGTGCCCCTTGCGGTGTTCCGCGCGACCTTCTGCCGGTGGGGGCTGGTCGCGCAGTTCCTCGCGCCCCCGGTGTACCCGGCGGGGCATCGCGCCCCTTCCCGGTGGGTGGGGTCGGGTGCCGGCACGGGGCACCTCCTCGGAATGCGCGTTCGCCCTCTTTCGGTGTTGGTGAGGTACGGGGAAGCGCATTCCTGCGGGGGCACCCCGCACCGTCCCCCTCCGGGTTGTACGGCGGGCTCGCCGCCGGCGGTGGTGCGGTCCCACTGGAGGACCGTCAGACGACGTCCTACTCGCACGGGTGGTGCGGGTGGGAACACTCCGCGCCGAAGGCGCGGGCACCCCCGCGGCGGGAAAGCCGCAGACGCACCCCGCGCGCGGGGAGTTGGGCGCGTCACAGAAGGGCGCCCCCCGCAGGGGGTTCGCGTAGGATTGACGAGAACCCGAGCGGGAGGCGCAATGGTGGAGGAACGGCCGGGACGGCTGACCGTGGGAGTCGTGGGAGCGGGCCGCGTCGGCCCGGCCCTCGCCGCCGCGCTCGCACTCGCAGGGCACCGCCCCGTCGCCGCCTCCGGCGTGTCGGAGGCGTCCCGTCGGCGCGCCGAGGCCCTGCTGCCGGGCGTGCCGATGGTCGAGCCCGGCCAGGTGCTGGCGCAAGCCGACCTCGTGCTGCTGACCGTCCCGGACGACGCCCTGCCCGCGCTGGTCAACGGCCTGGTGGAGACCGGTGCCGTACGCCCCGGGCAGCTGATCGTGCACACCTCGGGGCGGTACGGGACGGCCGTGCTGGAGCCCGCGCTGCGTGCCGGGGCGCTGCCCCTCGCGTTGCACCCGGCGATGACGTTCACCGGCACCCCGGTGGACGTGCAGCGCCTGGCGGGCTGCACGTTCGGCGTGACGGCGCCCGGTGAGCTGCGGCTGGCCGCGGAGGCGCTGGTCATCGAGATGGGCGGGGAGCCGGAGTGGGTCGCCGAGGAGGCCCGCCCGCTCTACCACGCCGCGCTCGCGATCGGCTCGAACCACCTGGTCACGCTGGTCGCGCAGGCGCGGGATCTGCTGCGTACGGCCGGCGTCCAGGAGCCGGGCCGGATGCTGGGCCCGCTGCTGGGCGCGGCCCTGGACAACGCGCTGCGCTCCGGCGACGCGGCCCTGACCGGCCCGGTCGCCCGCGGCGACGCCGGCACCGTCGCCGCCCACCTGCGCGAGCTGCGCGCCCACGCGCCCGAGGACGTGCCGTCGTACGTCGCGATGGCCCGCGCCACCGCGGACCGCGCGCTGGCCAACGGCATGCTCAAGGCCGAGTCCGCGGAGGCGCTGCTCGGCGCCCTGTCGGACGACCCCACCCACCGAGACGAGGGCACCGAATGACCGAGCTGGTCCACCACGCCGGGGATCTCCCGCCCGCGGCCGCCGTGGTCATGACCATGGGCGCCCTGCACGAGGGCCACGCCTCGCTGATCCGCGCCGCCCGTGCACGCGCGGGGGACGGCCGGGTCACGGTGACCGTCTTCGTCAACCCGCTGCAGTTCGGCCCGAACGAGGATCTGGACCGCTACCCGCGCACCCTGGACGCCGACGTGAAGCTCGCGGAGCAGGCGGGCGCGGACGTCGTCTTCGCGCCGGACGCCGGCGAGGTCTACCCCGGCGGGCAGCCGCAGGTGCGGATCAGCGCCGGGCCCATGGGCGAGCGCTTCGAGGGCGCCACCCGGCCCGGCCACTTCGACGGGATGCTCACCGTCGTCGCCAAGCTGCTGCACCTGACGCGCCCCGCGGCGGCCGTCTTCGGCCAGAAGGACGCCCAGCAGCTCGCCCTGATCCGCCGTATGGCCACCGACCTGAACTTCCCCGTCGACATCGTCGCGGCCCCGACCGTGCGGGACGCCGACGGCCTGGCGCTGTCCAGCCGCAACCGCTACCTGTCGCCCGCCGAGCGCACCTCGGCCCTCGCGCTGTCCCGCGCCCTGTTCGCGGGCCGGGAGGCGGCGCAGAAGGGCCCCGCGGCCGTCGCGCACGCGGCCCGTACGGTCCTGGACGCCGCGGCCGCCGCGGAGCCGCCCGTCGTCCTCGACTACTGCGCGCTCGTCGATCCCGCCGACTTCACCGAGGCCGCCCCCGGCCACACCGGGCCCGCCGTGCTGGCCGTCGCCGCCAAGGTCGGCAGCACCCGCCTCATCGACAACATCCCGCTGGAATTCGGAGCCGTGTCATGACCGCATCGGGAAGCAGCACCGGCATACGCCTGCACGCCCCGGCCCCCGGCTGGGCCATCACCGCCGACGTCGTGGTCGTCGGCTCCGGCGTGGCCGGGCTGACCGTGGCGCTGCGCTGCGCCGCGGCGGGCGCGAAGGTCACCGTCGTGACCAAGGCGCATCTGGACGACGGCTCGACCCGCTGGGCGCAGGGCGGCATCGCCGCGGCCCTCGGCGAGGGCGACACCCCCGCGCAGCACCTGGACGACACGCTCGTCGCGGGCGCGGGCCTGTGCGACGAGAACGCGGTCGGCCTGCTCGTGAGCGAGGGCCCCGGCGCGGTCCGCCGCCTCATCGCGACCGGCGCCCGCTTCGACGCCGACCCGGCCACCGGCGAGATCCTGCTCACCCGTGAGGGGGGCCACCACCGCAGCCGTATCGTCCACGCGGGTGGTGACGCGACCGGCGCCGAGGTCTCCCGCGCCCTCATCGAGGCGGTGCGGGCCGCGAGCATCGAGCTGATCGAGAACGCCCTCGTCCTGGATCTGCTGGAGGACGCCGAGGGCCGCACCGCGGGCGTCACGCTGCACGTCATGGGGGAGGGGCGGCGGGACGGCGTCGGGGCGGTCCACGCGCCCGCCGTGGTGCTCGCCACCGGCGGCATGGGCCAGGTCTTCTCGGCGACGACCAACCCGCCGGTCTCCACCGGCGACGGTGTCGCGCTGGCGCTGCGCGCCGGGGCCGAGGTCAGCGACATCGAGTTCGTGCAGTTCCACCCCACCGTGCTGTGGCTGGGCCCGGACGCCGAGGGGCAGCAGCCGCTGGTGTCGGAGGCCGTACGCGGCGAGGGCGCGTACCTCGTCGACGGCGAGGGCGTGCGCTTCATGCTCGGGCAGCACGAGCTGGCCGAGCTCGCGCCGCGCGACATCGTCGCCAAGGCCATCACCCGCCGTATGCAGGAGACGGGCGCCGCGCACATGTTCCTCGACGCCCGGCACTTCGGGGCGCGCATGTGGGAGGAGCGCTTCCCGACCATCCTCGCCGCGTGCCGCGCGCACGGCATCGACCCGGTCACCGGGCTGATCCCGGTCGCCCCCGCGGCCCACTACGCCTCCGGCGGTGTCCGCACCGACCTGCACGGCCGGACGACCGTGCCGGGCCTGTACGCGTGCGGCGAGGTCGCCTGCACGGGTGTGCACGGCGCGAACCGGCTCGCGTCCAACTCGCTGCTCGAAGGACTGGTCTTCGCCGAGCGCATCGCCGAGGACGTCGTCGCCTCCCTCGACGGGCGCGGCGCCCGGGTCCCGCAGGGGGTCGTCCCGGAGCCCGGCGGCGCCCCGCTGCTGGCCTCGGAGGCGCGCTACGAGGTGCAGCGCATCATGTCCGCGGGCGCGGGCGTGCTGCGCAGCGCCGAGTCGCTGACGGCCGCCGCGGGCGCCCTGGAGCGGCTGCACACCGCGGCCGTGGAGGCGTACGACCGCGAGGGCAAGACCGCCGAGCCGTGCGTCGAGACCTGGGAGGCGACCAACCTGAGCCTGGTCGCCCGGGTCCTGGTGGCCGCCGCCCGGCGCCGCGAGGAGACCCGCGGCTGCCACTGGCGCGAGGACCGTCCCGAGCGCGACGACCAGGACTGGCGCAGGCACCTCGTCGTCCGGCTGACCCCGCACCGTACGCTCGACGTCCGCGGCACCGGCGGGCACGACTTCCCGCCGGTCCGCGGGGCGCGGGCGGACGGCTGAGTCGGGGATGATGGGGGCCGGGAGCGTCCGCCGCACCCGGCCCGTACCGCCAGGGCCCGCCGCACACGTCCGCACGCCCCCCGCCGCCCGCCCGCGGCCACCGCACCGCCCTCCGAAGGAGCACCAGTGACCAGCCCCGACCGCCAGCCCGTCGCCCTCCCGCTGCCGACGATCGGCCCGCCGCAGGAAGCGGGCGGCGGCTGCGGGGACGGCTGCGGCTGCGGCTCCGACGACTACGCGGACGGCTACGGGCTGGACCCGCTGGAGTGCGGCCTCGACCCCGACCTCGCCGAGCTGATCGCGGAGGCCGGACTCGACCCGGTCCAGGTCGAGGACATCGCCCACATGGCCATCGAGGAGGACCTCGACCAGGGCGTGGACATCACCACGATCGCGACCGTCCCCGAGGAGTCCTTCGCGGTCGGCGACTTCACCGCCCGCGAGGCCGGCGTCGTCGCGGGCCTGCGGGTGGCCGAGGCGGTGCTGTCGGTGGTGTGCACCGACGAGTTCGAGGTCGAGCGGCACGTCGAGGACGGCGACCGGGTCGCGGCGGGCGACAAGCTGCTGACCGTACGCACCCGCACCCGCGACCTGCTCACCGCCGAGCGCAGCGCCCTCAACCTGCTGTGCCGGCTGTCGGGCATCGCCACCGCCACCCGCGCCTGGGCCGACGCCCTGGAGGGCACCCGGGCGCAGGTGCGCGACACCCGCAAGACCACGCCGGGGCTGCGGGCCCTGGAGAAGTACGCGGTGCGCTGCGGCGGCGGCGCCAACCACCGCATGTCGCTGTCGGACGCGGCCCTGGTCAAGGACAACCACGTGATCGCCGCGGGCGGTGTCGCGCAGGCCTTCCGGCTCGTCCGGGAGGAATTTCCCGACGTGCCGATCGAGGTCGAGGTCGACACCCTGCACCAGGTGCGCGAGGTGCTCGACGCGGGCGCCGACCTCATCCTGCTGGACAACTTCACCCCGGCCGAGACCGCCGAGGCCGTCGCGGTCGTCGGCGGCCGCGCCTTCCTGGAGTCCTCGGGCCGGCTCACCCTGGAGACCGCCCGCGCCTACGCCGAGACGGGCGTGAACTTCCTGGCCGTGGGCGCGCTCACGCACTCCGCGAAGATCCTGGACATCGGCCTGGACCTGCGAGCGGAGAGCTGAGGGCGGATGCTGCTCACCATCGACGTCGGCAACACCCACACCGTCCTCGGGCTCTTCGACGGTGAGGAGATCGTCGAGCACTGGCGCATCTCCACCGACGCCCGCCGCACCGCCGACGAGCTGGCGGTGCTGCTCCAGGGCCTCATGGGCATGCACCCGCTGCTCGGCGACCTCGGCGACGGCATCGACGGCATCGCCATCTGCTCCACGGTGCCCTCGGTGCTGCACGAGCTGCGCGAGGTCACCCGCCGCTACTACGGGGACGTCCCCGCCGTCCTCGTCGAGCCCGGCGTCAAGACGGGCGTGCCCATCCTCGTCGACCACCCCAAGGAGGTCGGCTCGGACCGCATCATCAACTCGCTGGCGGCCGTCCACCTCTACGGCGGCCCCTGCATCGTCGTCGACTTCGGCACCGCCACGACCTTCGACGCGGTGTCCTCGCGGGGCGAGTACGTGGGCGGCGCGATCGCCCCCGGCATCGAGATCTCCGTCGACGCCCTCGGCGTGCGCGGCGCCCAGCTCCGCAAGATCGAGCTGGCCCGGCCGCGCAGCGTCATCGGCAAGAACACCATCGAGGCGATGCAGTCCGGCATCCTCTACGGCTTCGCCGGGCAGGCGGACGGCATCGCCGAGCGCATGGCCCGCGAGCTCGCCGCCGACCCCGACGACGTCACGGTCATCGCCACCGGCGGGCTCGCGCCGCTGGTGCTGAACGAGGCGTCGATCATCGACACGCACGAGCCGTGGCTGACCCTGATCGGCCTGCGCCTGGTGTACGAGCGCAACGTTCCGGCGACGTAGCGGGAGGTGCGGGGCGACGCACCCGGCGGCAGGGGATGCGGGCATTTTGTGCGCTTAGCACTTAAAGTCCAGGCAATCGACGACGTACGACAGCGTCTGGAGGCCCCTATGCCCGCGCCGCGCCGCTTGCTCACCCTCCCCGGTCCGTCCGCCGCCGACCAGCCCAAGCCCGCTCCGAGGCCGGCCCCGGGCGCCCCCCGGCCCACCGGGCCGCAGCAGCCCGCCCCCGAGCCCGGCCGCCGCACCCCCACGCCCGCGGAGATCTGGCCGCCGCGGCCGCCCTCCCGCCCCGAGCCCCCGGCGAAGGACGCCGCCGCCCCGCCCTGCCCGCCCTCCGCGCGCTGAACCGTCCGCCCCGCGCCCGCGGCTTTCCCCGGGTATTGGCCCCGCATTCACCGTGCGGGGTGCGGGGCGGCGGGCTTTTCCCGGCCCCTCCGGCGGGTTTTGCGTACCCGTATGCAGGACGCGCGGGAGGCGTGGCTACTCTGGCGGTATGGACTACGTTTCCGCGATCGTGCCCCCGCTGGTGATGGCGATCCTCTTCACGTGCGTGATCGTCACCATCGTCAAGCACCAGGGCGGTGCCCAGGCCAGGGAGGACGCCGCGGTCGACGCGGCCTTCAGCAAGGCCGAGGCCACCCGCCAGGCCGCCGGCGACGGGGACCGCTGACCCGCGCAATCCGCTACCCGGCCCCCGGCAACTCCGCATTCCGGGCATTCGGACGTACCACCGCTTAGTATTCCGAGTGTGCCCCGGCCATTGGGAGACCTCGAAGACGCGGTCATGACCCGGGTGTGGGAGTGGAACCGTCCGGTCACCGTTCGTGAGGTTCTTGAGGACCTCGCGCGTGACCGCACGATCGCCTACACCACGGTGATGACCGTAATGGACAACCTGCGCCAGAAGGGCTGGCTGCGCAGGGAGGCCGATGGCCGCGCTTATCGCTATGAGGCGGTATCGACGAGAGCCGCATACTCGGCCGCACTGATGAACGAGGCGTGGTCCGCGAGCGACAACCCGGCCGAGGCGCTGGTCCACTTCTTCGGCATGATGTCCCCGGAACAGCGCGAAGCGGTGCGGGACGCAATGCGCATCATCCAGTCCGTCGACCCCTCGGGTCCGCCCGATGCGGAAGGGCGATAGCGTCCGTCCATGCCCCTCGTGTCGAATGACGTGACCATCCGCCGTGCCCGCACCTCGGATGTCCCCGCCGTGCGGCGGTTGCTGGACGGCTATGTGCGCGACGGCATCCTGCTGGACAAGGCGACGGTGACCCTATTCGAGGACATCCAGGAGTTCTGGGTCGCCGAACGCGACGAGGACGCCTCCGTGGTGGCGTGCGGCGCACTGCACGTCATGTGGGAGGACCTGGCCGAGGTCAGAACGCTGGCCGTGGATCCGGCGCTGCGCGGCGCGGGGGTCGGCCACCAGCTGCTGGTGAAGTTGCTGCAGACCGCCCGCTGGCTGGGAGTCCGCCGCATTTTCTGCCTCACGTTCGAAGTGGACTTCTTCGCGAAGCACGGCTTCCGGGAGACCGGGGACACCCCGGTCGACCGCGATGTGTTCGGGGAGCTGCTCCGTTCCAATGACGAGGGCGTCGCCGAGTTCCTGGACCTGGAGCGAGTGAAACCGAACACCTTGGGCAACAGCCGCATGCTGCTGCAACTGTGACGTTCCGGTTTGTCCGGATCGCACTGTCTCGGGCGTCCGTCTTCGTGCAAGGGGTTTGTGTTTTCCCGGGAAAGGCGCTTTGCTTTTACCGTTAATCCGTTTTCGATGAAAGGGAAGCCGGTGGCACAGAAGGTTCAGGTCCTTCTCGTTGACGACCTCGACGGTGGTGAGGCGGACGAGACAGTGACGTTCGCACTCGACGGCGTGACGTACGAGATCGACCTCACCACGGCGAATGCCGACAAGCTGCGCGGGCTGCTCAACCCGTACACGGACAGTGGTCGCCGTACCGGTGGCCGTGCCGGGCGCGGGCGTACCAAGGCGGCGCGCGGGGCGGGCGCCTCGGGGCCCGACACCGCGAAGATCCGCGCGTGGGCGAAGGAGAAGGGCTACGAGGTCAACGACCGTGGCCGGGTGCCGGCCACGATCCGCGAGGCGTACGAGAAGGCCCACGGCTGATCCTGCGCACGCGCCCGCAGCGCGATCCGGTGGCAGGCCGTCGCCGCGGCGGCGACGAGGGCCGGAAGGCCGATGGGAACCCCCGATCCATCGGCCCCGCCGGAATCCCCGGCGACATGCAGTGCGGGGAGCGCGGCCTCGATGTCGACGCCCGGCCGGGGGGGCCGCAGCCACACCGGTGCCGACCGGTCGTATGCGGCCTCCCGGCGGCCCCACTCGGGGTGCGCCGGCGCCCGCATCAGCCGGCCCGAGCCGAGCGCGGACAGATCCAGCGGGATACCGCCCCAGTCCAGCCATTCCAGCAGGCCGGGCAGCTCCTCCGCGGAGCCCGCCGCGACGAGCAGCCGCACCCGGCGCCCGTCGAGCGCCACGGGCCCCAGCGCGCCGGGCCGCGGGAAGCGCCCGAGCAGCGCGTACCCGGCCTCCGCGGGCACGTCCAGCGCGTCGAAGCGCACGCCGGTGACCAGCCCCGGCACCCCGCCCGCCGGGCCCGCGCCGGCCGCGGCCCCGGCCGCCCCGGACGTCTCGGCCACCGGCCAGCCCAGCTCATCCTCGTACCAGCCCATGCCCGAGCAACTTCCCGGACGCGCCGGAGTTACGCGCCGTGTACGTACGAACACATGCCGTAGGCGAACGGCGGGCGGTACGGCGGCGTGAAGTGTTCGCCCGGGCGCAAGGCTGTTCGCCCGTAGCGCACACCTGACCGACATCCGGTGTGGAGTGTCGGTCGCGCAGGGTAAGAAGTACCTAGTGGGAAGGGATGGTGCCGCGACCGGCGGGGCAGGCGTTCGCCACGGGCGTATTAGAGAAAGAGGTATTCGCCTGGCCTGCGGGAACATCGTCTCTCACCATCGAGGTTGTGGGAGTGACGTCAGCCGGTAGCGCAGCTTTCCCCGTCGCAGCGGGGGTCGATACGTGAGCGGCGCCGCTGTGCGGGACTAGCATGCGGAAGGACAGGGAGGGGACCGACCCCTCACTGCCCTACCGCTCTGAGGAGCGATTAACGATGTTCGAGAGGTTCACCGACCGCGCGCGGCGGGTTGTCGTCCTGGCTCAGGAAGAAGCCCGGATGCTCAACCACAACTACATCGGCACCGAGCACATCCTCCTGGGCCTGATCCATGAGGGTGAGGGTGTCGCCGCTAAGGCCCTGGAGAGCCTCGGGATTTCTCTTGAGGCGGTCCGCCAGCAGGTGGAGGAGATCATCGGACAGGGGCAGCAGGCCCCGTCCGGCCACATCCCCTTCACTCCTCGGGCCAAGAAGGTCCTGGAGCTGTCGCTCCGCGAGGCTCTTCAGCTGGGTCACAACTACATCGGCACCGAGCACATCCTGCTCGGCCTGATCCGCGAGGGCGAGGGCGTCGCCGCCCAGGTCCTGGTGAAGCTGGGCGCCGATCTGAACCGGGTGCGGCAGCAGGTCATCCAGCTGCTCTCCGGTTACTCCACGGGCAAGGAGTCGGCCACGGCCGGCGGGCCGGCCGAGGGCACTCCCTCGACCTCGCTCGTCCTGGACCAGTTCGGCCGCAACCTGACCCAGGCCGCAAGAGAGACAAAGCTCGACCCGGTCATCGGGCGCGAGAAGGAGATCGAGCGGGTCATGCAGGTGCTGTCCCGCCGCACCAAGAACAACCCGGTGCTCATCGGCGAGCCCGGTGTCGGCAAGACGGCGGTCGTCGAGGGCCTGGCCCAGGCGATCGTCAAGGGCGAGGTCCCGGAGACGCTGAAGGACAAGCAGCTCTACACGCTGGACCTGGGCGCCCTGGTCGCCGGCTCCCGTTACCGCGGTGACTTCGAGGAGCGCCTGAAGAAGGTGCTCAAGGAGATCCGCACCCGCGGCGACATCATCCTGTTCATCGACGAGCTGCACACCCTGGTCGGCGCCGGCGCGGCCGAGGGCGCGATCGACGCGGCCTCGATCCTCAAGCCGATGCTGGCCCGCGGCGAGCTGCAGACGATCGGCGCGACCACGCTGGACGAGTACCGCAAGTACCTGGAGAAGGACGCGGCCCTGGAGCGCCGCTTCCAGCCCATCCAGGTCGCGGAGCCGTCGCTGCCGCACACCATCGAGATCCTCAAGGGCCTGCGGGACCGGTACGAGGCGCACCACCGCGTGTCGATCACCGACGAGGCCCTGGTCGCGGCCGCCACCCTGGCCGACCGCTACATCTCGGACCGCTTCCTGCCGGACAAGGCGATCGACCTGATCGACGAGGCCGGCTCCCGGATGCGCATCCGCCGCATGACCGCGCCGCCGGACCTGCGCGAGTTCGACGAGAAGATCGCCGACGTGCGCCGGGAGAAGGAGTCCGCGATCGACTCGCAGGACTTCGAGAAGGCCGCGTCCCTGCGGGACAACGAGAAGCAGCTGCTCGCCGCGAAGGCCAAGCGGGAGAAGGAGTGGAAGGCCGGCGACATGGACGTCGTCGCCGAGGTCGACGGCGACCTGATCGCCGAGGTCCTCGCCACCGCCACCGGCATCCCGGTCTTCAAGCTGACCGAGGAGGAGTCCTCCCGGCTGCTGCACATGGAGGACGAGCTGCACAAGCGGATCATCGGCCAGAAGGACGCCGTCAAGGCGCTCTCGAAGGCGATCCGCCGCACCCGCGCCGGTCTGAAGGACCCCAAGCGCCCCGGTGGCTCGTTCATCTTCGCCGGCCCGTCCGGTGTCGGTAAGACCGAGCTGTCCAAGGCGCTCGCCGAATTCCTGTTCGGCGACGAGGACGCGCTGATCTCCCTCGACATGTCGGAGTTCAGCGAGAAGCACACCGTCTCCCGGCTGTTCGGCTCCCCGCCCGGATACGTGGGCTACGAGGAGGGCGGCCAGCTCACCGAGAAGGTGCGCCGCAAGCCGTTCTCCGTGGTCCTCTTCGACGAGGTCGAGAAGGCGCACCCGGACATCTTCAACAGCCTGCTGCAGATCCTGGAGGACGGCCGCCTGACCGACTCCCAGGGTCGGGTCGTCGACTTCAAGAACACGGTGATCATCATGACCACCAACCTCGGCACCCGCGACATCTCCAAGGGCTTCAACCTGGGCTTCGCCGCCCAGGGCGACACGAAGTCCGGCTACGAGCGGATGAAGAACAAGGTCAGCGACGAGCTCAAGCAGCACTTCCGCCCCGAGTTCCTCAACCGTGTGGACGACGTCATCGTCTTCCCGCAGCTCAGCCAGGAAGACATCCTGCAGATCGTCGACCTGATGATCGGCGCGGTGGACGAGCGGCTGCGCGACCGCGACATGGGCATCGAGCTGAGCCTGGAGGCCAAGGAGCTGCTCTCCAAGCACGGCTACGACCCGGTGATGGGCGCCCGGCCGCTGCGCCGGACGATCCAGCGGGAGATCGAGGACACGCTGTCGGAGAAGATCCTCTTCGGCGAGCTGCGTCCCGGCCACATCGTGGTCGTCGAGGTCGAGGGCGAGGGTGACGCGGCGACGTTCACCTTCCGCGGCGAGGAGAAGGTGACGGTGGCCGACGCCCCGCCCGTCGAGACGCCGAACCTGTCCAAGGAGGGCTGACCCTCCCGCCCCCTCGGGGGCCGAAAGCCCCGGTCCGGGACCTTGCGCAAAGGTCCCGGACCGGGGCTTTTCCCGTGCCCGGCCGCTCTTTCCCGGCCCTCGAAAAGGGGCTGTGCGGTGAGCTGACCCACGTGACGTGGATTACGTACGAAGCGGATTAGTAGGCGCCGCCGCCAGCCCTGGGGGCAGAATGCTGGCATTTGTCCGTTTTACGACGCTAGGTAGGAGGTGGGGTGTTTGCCCCGCCAGGTCGGCGCGGGTTACCAAGGTGGAGCACGGGCCGACCCCGGCTCGTCGCAACCCCCACCCCGTGAGGATTTCCCTGCATGCGTAAGAACTCGACGATGAAGAACCGCGCTGCCACCGTGACCCGTGGCCGTGTGGCCGTGGTGACCGGCGGGCTGCTCGCGGCGCTCGCGCTGGGCTCGACCGCAGCGTTCGCCGCCGGCGGCGCGCACGAGGCGGCGCCGGCACCGGCCGCCGCGAGCGCCACCTCCGCCGCGGACGTCCTGCAGAAGCAGGCGACGGCGCAGAAGGACGCCGCCGCCCAGGCGACGGCGAAGGCCAAGGCCGACGCCGAGGCCAAGAAGAACGCGGCCGTGAAGGCCGCCGCCGACCGCGCGAAGCGGATCGCCGGCTGGACGACGCCGACCGAGAAGTTCACGATCGGCGCGGGCTTCGCCAAGGCCGGCCCGCACTGGGCGCACAAGCACTCCGGCCAGGACTTCGTCGTGCCGTCCGGCACCTCCGTCCGGGCCGCGCACACCGGCACCGTCGTGACGGCCGGCTGGGGCGGCGCCTACGGCAACAACATCGTGATCAAGCACGGCTCGCACCTGTACACCCAGTACGGCCACCTGTCGAAGATCGGCGTGCACGTGGGCGAGAAGGTCATCACCGGCGAGGAGATCGGCAAGTCCGGCTCCACCGGCAACTCGACCGGCCCGCACCTGCACTTCGAGGTCCGTACGACCCCGATCTACGGCTCCGCCGTCGAGCCGCTGCACTTCCTGCGGACCCACGGCGTGAACGTCTGATCCGGGACGACACCTGCGGCGTAACGAACGCCGAACCGCGTCAACCGGGCGCGGGACGGGTCAACTCGTAAGAGTGCTGCCCGTCTCCGCCTGGGCGACAAGATCGAGGGCGACCTCGAGGATGGCCGCGCGCTTCTCCTCGGGGTCGCCCTCGACGTTCTGCATCACGAACATCCCCGCGTGCATCGAGAACAGCGCCGTCACGCTGCGCACCTGCGCCGGCAGCGGCGCGCCCGGGTCCTTGAGCAGGTTGCCCAGCGCGGAGAGGTTGCCCTTCATCCGCTCGCCGATGTTCAGGTCCCGGACGGTGGCCTGGTTCTCCTGGACGAAGCGGAAGAAGTTCGTGGACTTCCACAGGATGTCGCTGTAGCGGCGCAGCAGCTCCTGCTTGGTCACCAGCGTGCGCGGCTGCCCCTCGGCCCAGGCCACGAGGTCCTCGACCGGTGTCGTCAGGTCCTCGGCGATGCTGGTGATGATGTCTTCTTTGGTCTTGAAGTGGTAGTAGAGCGCCGCCTTCGTGACGTCGAGGCGTTCGGCGATCTCCCGCAGCGAGGTCTTCTCGTAGCCCTGCTCGGCGAAGAGCTCCAGTGCGACCTGCTGGATACGGCCCCGGGTGTCGCCCCGGCGCGGGTGCGCATGGGCGTGCGTGGGCGCGTGGGCGTGCTGCTCCCGCGCGCGGGCGTGCTGCTCCTGCTGCGGTGTGCCCATGGGACCGTCGCTCTCCTGCTGTGTGACCCTCCGCCGGGAGGGGGACGGGCTCGAAAGCCCTCACGGTAGGGCCTGACTACGAGGCTACGCACTTACTTGACGCCCGGCTAGTAAGCACCGTACCGTGCTCATACGACAATGTGCTAGCCGGGCGGCAAGTAAGTACCGCTGAACCACCGCCCTCGTCATGGGGGAGAAACCACCGGTCATGTCCCAGACCGAATCCGCCACACCCTCCGCATCCGGGCCGCTGCCCGAAGGTGCCGGAGCGGACGGCAAGGAGAGCGGGCCCCGCCAGCGCAGCGTGCGCGTGGTGATGGGCGGCCTGCTGATCGCGATGCTGCTGGCGATGCTCGACAACATGATTGTCGGCACCGCGATGCCGACGATCGTCGGCGAGCTCGGCGGCCTCGACCACCTCGCGTGGGTTGTCACTGCCTACACCCTGGCCACGGCCGCCTCCACCCCCATCTGGGGCAAGCTCGGCGACATGTACGGCCGCAAGGGCATCTTCCTGACCTCGATCGTGCTGTTCCTGATCGGCTCGGCCGCCTCCGGCGCCGCCCAGTCGATGGACCAGCTGATCGCCTTCCGGGCCTTCCAGGGCCTGGGCGCGGGCGGTCTGATGGTCGGCGTCATGGCCATCATCGGCGAGCTGATCCCGCCGCGGGAGCGCGGCAAGTACCAGGGCATGATCGCCGGTGTCATGGCCATCGCCATGATCGGCGGCCCGCTCGTCGGCGGCTCCATCACCGACAACTGGGGATGGCGCTGGAGCTTCTACATCAACCTGCCGATCGGCGCGGTCGCCCTCGCCGTCGTCACGACGGTGCTGCACCTGCCGAAGAAGCGCAGCCAGGGCCGGATCGACTACCTCGGCGGCGTGCTGCTGACGGTCTCCATCACCTCGCTGGTGCTGCTGACGACCTGGGGCGGCACCGAGTACGCGTGGGGCTCCGTCCAGATCATCGGCCTGCTGGTGCTCGGCCTGGCCACCCTCGCGGCCTTCGTCTGGTCCGAGACCCGCGCGCCCGAACCGATCATGCCGCTGCGGATCTTCCGCAACCGGAACTTCTCGCTGATCTCCGTCGTCGGCTTCCTCGTCGGCTTCACGATGTTCGGCGCGATGACCTTCCTGCCGCTGTACCAGCAGACCGTGCAGGGCGCGTCCGCGACCAACTCCGGCCTGCTGCTGCTGCCGATGCTGCTCGCGATGATGGCCGTCTCGATGGTCGCGGGCCGCGTCACGACGGCGACCGGCCGCTACAAGGTCTTCCCGATCGTCGGCGGCGCGCTCATCACCGTCGGCCTGGTGCTGCTGTCCACGATGGGCGTCGGCACCACGCGCTTCACCTCCGGCCTGTACATGGCCGTGCTCGGCGCGGGCATGGGCTTCATCATGCAGATCACCATGCTGATCGCGCAGAACAGCGTGGAGATGCGGGACATCGGCGTCGGCTCGTCGTCGGCGACCCTCTTCCGCACGATCGGCGGCTCCTTCGGTGTCTCCCTCTTCGGCGCGCTCTTCTCGCACAAGGTGCAGCACTCCATGGAGTCCGCGCCGGGCGGGGCCGCCGCGATGAAGGGCGGGGCCCAGCTGGACCCGGCGACGATCGCGAAGTTCCCGGCGGGCCTGAAGGACGCGTACTTCCACGCGGTGTCGTCCGGTACGCACACGGTCTTCCTGTGGGGCGCGATCGTCAGCGTCCTCGGCTTCGTGGCCGCCTGGTTCCTGGTCGAGACCCCGCTGCGCGGCGGCCCGGGCGCCAAGCCGAAGGCCGCCTCCGAGCCGGAGGACGAGCCGCTGCTGGCCGACGCGCTCTGATTTCCGCGCGCTGATTCCCGCTGTACGCGAGCCCCTGTCCGCCTTTCCCGGCGGGCGGGGGCTCCGCCGTGTCACCGGGTGGTGTGGGCGCCGCCGTTGACGTGCAGGGTCTGGCCGGTGATGTGCCGGGCGCCGGGGGAGGCGAGGAAGAAGGCGGTCCGCGCGATGTCGTCGACCGTGCCCGCCCGCTTGTCGTGCGTCTCCTCGACGAGGGCGCGGTGCCGCTCGCCGGTCATCCCGCCACGGAAGAAGCCGGTGCCTTCGACGTAGCCGGCCGCGATGACGTTGCAGGTCACGCCGCTGGGCCCGAGCTCGTGGGAGAGTGCCGCGTTCCAGGCCGCGAGGGCCGCCTTGGCCGCCCCGTAGGAGCCGCCGCGCCGCTCGGCGCCGATCGAGCCGATGCTGACGACGGAGCTGTGCGCGGTGAGCAGGGGCCGTACGGCGGTGGTGGTCAGGACGGCGGTGAGCAGGTTCTGCGCGAGGCTGTCCTGCCACTGGACGAGGATGCCGTGCAAGGTGCTCTTGCTGTCGGCGGGGGCCGCGGGCAGGCCGCCGGCCGCGTTGACCAGGACGTCGAGGGGGCCGAGGCCTTCCGCGAGAGCGGCGACCTGGTCCGGGTCGGTGGCATCGCAGACGGCACCGGACACGCCCAGCTCGTGGGCGGCCTGTGTGACGGTGTCCTGGTGCCGCCCGGTGATGATCACGTGTGCCTTGTCGGCGGCGAAGAGCGCGGCGACGGCGCGGCCGATACCGCTGGTGCCGCCGGTGACGAGGACGGTGCGGGGCAAGGGGGCCTCCGGGGTGCGGTGCTATGTTTAGACCTAAACGTAGCGGATGGCGGAGGGCGGCGGCATGGGGATTTCCGGGGTGGAGGGGGCGCCCGGCGGCGAGGTCTCCGGCGGCGACGCTTCCGGTGCTGAGGCGTCCCGCCCCGATGCGGCCGGGTCCGACGCGGCCGGCTCCGCGCGGACGGCCGCCGGGATCGCGGCGGCGTGGCGGCGGGAGCGGCCGAGCGCCCCCACCGACTCGATCGAGATCGTGACGCCCATCTGGTGGCTGGCCAAGCTCTTCTCGGACGACCGGGCCCGCGTCCTGCGCGCCGCGGGCATCGACGCGGCGACCCTCGACCTGCTGTCCGTCATCCGCCGCGCGGGCCCCCCGTACGCCCTCGGCACCCGCGAGATCGCCCGCCGGACGCTCGTCACGGCCGGGGCGGTCTCGCAGCGCGTGGCCCGCGCCGAACGCGAGGGCCTGGTCCGCCGTACGCCCGGCGCCGGGCCCCGCGCGGTGGAGGTCGCGCTCACCCCCGCGGGGCACGACCTCATCGAGCGGTCCGTCGACGCCGTGCTCGGCCGGGAGGCGAGCCTCGTCCAGGGCCTGGAGCCGGAGCAGCGTGCCCAGCTCATCGCCCTGCTGGACACGCTCATGGCCGACGTCCGGCGTCGTACCGCCGTGTCGGGCGAGCGCTGACGAAGGGGTCAGCCGGCGATGGCGCGGGCGTACGCGGCCGGGTTGTCGAACATGACGCAGTGGCCGGCCTCCGGGACGTTCACGACCTCCACGCCCGCGGCCTCCAGCCCCGGGCGGTCCACCCACTCCTCGCCGGAGCGCTCGCCCACCAGGTAGGTGCGGGGGAGGTCCGTGAGCGAGGTGAGCATCGCGCGCATCGTCGGCTCCGTGCCGCGGACCAGCGCGGTGGCGGAGCGGTGCAGCGCGAGCGGGTCCGAGGTGCGCATGGTGGCCGCCCACATCCAGCCGACGCGCTCCAGCGTGGCCGCGAAGCCGCCGCCGTGCACGAACTCCTCCTCCGTCCAGCTCGCGATGGAGCTGCTGCCGACGAATTCCGGCGGGCTCGGGTCGAGGTTCGCCTCCGCGAGGACGAGCCGGGAGACCAGCTCGGGTCGGCGGTAGGCCAGCACGATCGCGACCGCGCCGCCCATGCTGTGCCCGACGACCTCCGCGCCCCGTACGCCCGCGGCGTCCAGCACGCAGGCGAGCGCGTCCGCGTGGTCCTCCAGGGAGTAGCCGAAGTCGGCGGGCCGGTCGCTGAGCCCGAAGCCGGGCAGGTCGACGAAGAGGGTGCGGCGCCCGGCGAGCAGCGGGTCGGCGCTGAGGTGCGCGGTGTAGGCGCCCGAGGCCGCGCCGAGCCCGTGCACATGGACGCGCGCGGGCCCGTCCCACTCCCGCTGCCCGGGGGTCTCCGTCCACCGGATGTGGGCGTGGCCGGTGCCGAAGCGTGTCTGACGCATGTGCCTGCTCCTTCGCTCGCGTGTTCGCGCCTCACCATACATCGGTCCCGAGGTATGTCGCTCTCGAATTACCTCCCGGTGGGGGACAATGGCCCGATGCTGGAACTCGCGATCCTCGGCTTCCTCCACGAGGAGCCGCTGCACGGCTACGACCTGCGGCGCCGGATCGCCGCGCTGAGCGGCCACGTCAAGCCGGTGGCGGAGAGCACGCTCTACCCGGCGATCAAACGCCTGGAGCAGGCGGGCCTGCTGAGCCGCACCCCCCAGCCCGGCGCGGCGGCGGCCCCCCGCCACGTCCTGAGCCTCACCGACGAGGGCCGGGCGGACCTCTTCCGCCGCCTGGCGGAGCCCCCGGAGCAGGACATCACCAACGAGAACCGCTGGTTCACCGTCCTGGCCTTCCTCCGCCACCTCCCCGACCCCGCCGCCCAGGCCACCGTCCTCCGCCGCCGCCTCGCCTTCCTCGAAACCCCGTCGAGCTTCTTCCACGACGCGTCCGGCCCCCAACGAGCCGAGGACATGCCCGACCCCTTCCGCCGCGGCGTCCTCCTCATCGCCCGAGCGACGACCAAGGCGGAGCTGGCCTGGCTCCGCGAGACCCTGACCACCCTGGACGCGGCGGCGTCCGCCGGATAAGCCCTGGCCCGCCCGCGCGCCGACCGGCTACGGTGCGGACGCCCCGGCCCCTCCCGAAAGCACCCCCGATGACCACGACCCTCTGGCGCCCCACCGGCCCGGCCGAGCTGGACCTCGTCCGCGCCCTCGCCTGGCGCGCCTGGCCGCCCCGCCTCCCCGAGCAGCCGATTTTCTACCCCGTGCTGAACGAGGAGTACGCGATCACGATCGCCCGCGACTGGAACGTCCCCCACGACGGCGCGGGTTACGTCACCCGCTTCGAGGTCGAGTCGGCCTTCCTCATCCGCTACCCCGTCCAACAGGCGGGCGGCCGCACGATCCTGGAGCTGTGGGTCCCGGCGGAGGAGCTGGACGACTTCAACGCGCACATCGTGGGCGAGATCCAGGTGGTGCACGAATTCCACTGAGGGGGTGCCCGAGGGGCGGCCCCTGGGGGCTCTAGGACTTCCGGACGCGGGTGGTCTCGGCGTCCAGCGGGGTGCCGTCCGGAGCGGTCGGGGTGAAGGTCGGGACGGGGGTTCCGTCGGTGTCGACCAGGGTGGAGTGGGGTTCGCCGGGGGCGAAGGCGTGGTGTTCGCCCCACTGGCGCAGGGTGAGGACGACCGGGAAGAGGGCCTGGCCCGCGTCGGTGAGGACGTACTCCTGGCGGCGGCCGGTCGGCGCGGTGCGCTGGGTCAGGAGTCCGTGGGCGGTGAGCTTGCGGAGGCGGTCCGCGAGGATGTTGCGGGCGATACCGGTGCGGCGCTGGAATTCGGTGAACGCCCGCGCCCCGTCCATCGCGTCGCGGATGACGAGCATGCTCCACCGGTCACCGACCAGGTCCAGCGTGCGGGCGACGGGGCATTCCGGGTCGGTCCAATCGATGTCCGGCCGGTCGGGGGCCGGCGTGCGTGCGTCGCCGCCTGGCATGGCGCCTCCTCTTCGGGTTGCGAATCGAAACCATTGTGCCGTACGGTCGCAATCGGTTTCAATTTGCTACCGATGGGGGGCTGTGATGACCACATGGCGGCGCCTGCTGCTCGCGACCGTGTGCGGCGTGGCCGTGGCCGGGGTCTATGCCGCGCAGCCGGTCCTGGGGCCGATGGGGCGGGACCTCGGTGTGCCGGCCGGGCTCACCGGGTGGATCGTCGCGGCCGGTCAGTTCGGCTACCTGGCCGGGCTCGTCCTGCTCGTGCCGCTCGGCGACGTCGTGGCCGACCGGCGGCGGCTCATAGCCGTGCACCTGCTGGCGACCGCCGCGGGCGCGGTCCTCACCGCCGCGGCACCCGCCGCCTGGTTGGCGTTCGCCGGGCTCGCGGCGGCCGGGATGTTCGCGGTCGTCGTCCAGACGACCGTCGCGTACGCCGCATCCGTCTCGCCCCCGGGCGAACGCGGCCGCACCATCGGCGTGGTGACCTCGGGTGTCGTCGTCGGCATCCTGGGCGCCCGCGTCGTCACCGGCGTGCTCGCCCAACTGTGGGGCTGGCGCAGCGTCTACGCCGTGCTCGCGGCGCTGTCACTGGGCCTCGCGGGCCTGGTCCGCGCCTACCTGCCCGCGGAGGACCGCCCCCGTCCGCCCGCGGGCCACGCCCGGGCCGTCGCCGCGCTCGGCGGGCTGTTCACGCAGCGCCTCTTCCTCACCCGCGGGCTCATCGCCCTCTTCCTCTTCGCCTCCTTCGGCACCCTGTGGAGCGGCCTGTCACTCCCGCTGGCGGACGCCTCCCGGCACCTGAGCGAGAGCCGGATCGGGCTCTTCGGCGTCCTCGGCCTGGCGGGCGCGCTCGGCGCCGCCCGCGCGGGACGATGGGCCGACGCCGGGCGCGCCACGCCGGTCACCGGGCTCGCGCTCGCCCTGCTCGTCGCGTCATGGGCGGCGATCGAGCGGCTGCCGTCGTCGCTGTGGCTGCTCGCGGCCGGGATCGTGCTGCTCGACTTCGCCGTGCAGGCCGTGCACGTCAGCAACCAGCACCTGCTCACCGCCGCGCACCCGGACCGCCTCAGCGGCGTCATCGGCGGCTACATGGTCTTCTACTCGCTCGGCTCCGCCCTCGGCGCCGCCGCGACGACCGCCGTCTACGGCGCCCACGGCTGGGCGGGTTCCAGCCTCCTCGGGGCTGGGTTCGCGGCCTGCGCGCTGGCCGTCTGGGCGGCCGACCGGCTCGCCGACAGGCTGCGTCCGGCGGAGGGGTAGGACGGCAGGCATCCGTCCTTCGCGCCCGCCGACGCCGGCGAATCCGGCGTGCGGGAGGCGGCCGTGGACCTGCCGCAGCAATCACGCCGTCGAACTCCTCTCGTGAGCACGGGCAATGAGCAGGTCGTAGGTCTCGCCCCCGTTCCGGTACGGGCCCGCGTAGCGGTAGCCGAGTCGGTCGTAGAGGGCGCGGCCCCGGGCGTTGGCGGGGTCGACGAGCAGCGACGCCCACCGCGGGGCGACCGCCGCGACGAGAGCTTCGTGGAGGCGGGTGCCGATGCCTCGGGATTGCCACCCGGGGCGTACGGCGAGTTCGCACACACCCATGAGCCCTTCCCGGGCGTCGGCGGGTATCTGCGGCAACAGCTCCTCGTCGTACCAGTATTCGGCGGAGCACGGGAAGCCGTAGCCGAAGCCGACGAGCGTGCCGCTGCCGTACGCGGCGGCGAGGGCGAACCCGGCGTGCCGGAAGTGCCCGCGGATCTGCGCCCGGAATTCCCCGGCGCGCTGGTCCCCGTCCGCGGCGAACTCCGGGTGCGCGTCCGTCCAGACGCGGGCCAGCTCCTCGGTCAACGCCCGCGCCTCGTCGGCCCCGTGCAGCCGGACGGCGATCGTCACCCCCGCGCTTCGAGCGCCTCGAAGATGTCCGCGTCCGTCTCCCGCTGCCAGTCGGGGAGTTCGGCCCAGTCGGCGACGTACCCCGGCTTCGGATCCGCGATGAGCCGGTGGATCTGCGCGATCCAGCACGTGGCGACGAACCGCCCCTTCTGCTCCCGGCTCAGCTTCCCCGCATGCCCCTCGCTGACGTCGAGAAACGCCTCGACCTGCCCCTCGACAGCCGCCGCGGCGGCCCGCTCCCACGCGGGCGTGTCCTCCCAGGGCGTGACGTACCCGGGCTTCGGCTCCCCGGGGTGGTGCTTGCGGACTCCGGCGATCCAGGCGTCACGGAAACGGCGGCCGGGTTCGTTCGTCACGATCAGGCTCCCAAGGCGATGAGGCGATCGCGGAGTTCGGTGACCCGCGAGTCGGAAAGGAACGGTACGAGGTGGGGTTGCAGGCCGTGCAGTCTACGGACGATGTAGCCCGAACCTGTGCGTTGCGCGAGGTCCGCAGCGTCCGAGCCGTATCCGACCAGCCGGTCGATGTCCCTGCGGCGTGCACCGATGACGGCGAGGTCGGAGAGCACGGCGCCGCGGCGGCGGGGAGAGAGCGAGTCCTGAAGGGCTTCGCTCAAGGCGCGCTCGGCCAGGTCGAGTCGGCCGAGGGACATGTACGCGGCGCCGCGCTCCTCGGCGAGCCGGTCGCCGGTGAAACGCAGCCAGCCGCCCGGCGCAGCCGTGGCAGTTTCCTGTACGGCAGTCGCTTCGTCCAGGGCCCGGCCGCAGCCGGCTGCGTCGCCCAGCCCCGCGAGCACTTGTGCCCGTACGGATGCGACCCAGTGCCGGGTCGGGAGTTGGCTGTCCCCGTTGCGAGCAAGGATCTCCGCGGCGTCCAGAAGCGGCAGGGCGTCGCCATATCGGCGTGAGTAGATACTCACGAAGGAGTGGCGGACCAGTCCACACGCCCAGAGATCCCGATTCCGCGCCTCTTTGCTCGCGTCGGCAGCAAGCGTGTAGCAGTGGGCTGCCTCGGTGTAGCGGTTGGCGTCGAACCACACCTCACCCGCCAACTGTGCGACATTGCCGATCATGTCGCACAGCGTGCGGCGTTCCTCCTCCGAGCGTGTGTCCCGCAATGCCGAAGTGAGGCTGGAGACGTGGTCGCGTACGACGGGGTAGACCGATTGCTTGGCAGGCGCCAGGCTGTAGACGCTCCAAAGGTGTGCGTTGAGGGCGCCGTACTCTCGGAAGTCGTCGGTATCGACCGTGTCCGGGACAGGCGATTCCCCGGCAGGAGCGCCCGGGGCGGACACGCTCGCGACGCTGACGAGGCGTAGGAACTCACGGCGGATCATGTCATCCAGGGTGCCTGAAACAGGCTCCTTTACGAACATGGGTGCGGTGTGAGTTCCAGGACGGTAGCCCTCGTCGACAGGGCGTTGCGGTCGGGAAGCGGTTGGCTCTCCAACGGCGCCGGCCGAGCCTCGGCAAACGGCGAAGCCGAGTTCGGCCAGCGACCGGCCGGTCATCTCGTGGAGGACGCGGGCGTAGACCGGGCGCGGGGTGGCTACCTCGCCGCGTTCCCAGGCGGCGATGAGGCGCCCCGTGCAGCCCGTGTTCTCGCTCAGGGCGGTCGCCGTCGTGTTGACCAGGCGGGCGAACTCGTCGCGGCTCATGCGGAATTCGCGTTCCCGCACTTCGCGGATGACGGTATTGGGCTTGGCGTCTGCGGCCATCGCGACTCCGGCGCTACAGCGGGTGGACGTTCCGAACGTAGCTCGTGAAGCGGCACGTCGGGTGCTGGATTCCCGGACGGGGTGAATCCGAAGCGCGAATTACATGCTTCTTACATGCCGGTGGCCGCGCGCTCGCCGGGGCGCCTCCGGTTCTCTCGACGGGAGAACCCGGGACCCGGGTTCACGCCGGAAGGGAGAACGCCCATGGCCACCGTCAGGACCCCCACCGCCCCCGCCCCGCGCGGGCGCCCGGACGTACCCGCCGTACGCCATCGGATGACGCTCGGCGTCGGGCCCGGCCTCGGGGATGTCGGGCGGGCCCGGCGGGAGGTGCGGGAGTGGCTGGGCGGGCTGGGGCTCGGGGGGAGTGCGGACGGGGTGGGGCTCGTGCTCGGCGAGCTGGCCGGCAACGCGCTCCGGCACGCGCCGGGCGCGGGAGCCGAGGTCGTCCTCGGGGCGGGCGGCGGGCGGGTCGTGGTCGAGGTGCGGGACGGCTCGCCCGCACCGCCGGTGCTCCGCGCGGACGCCGACCCGTACGCCGAGACGGGTCGTGGCCTCCCGCTGGTGGCCGCCTTCGCGGCGGACTGGGGCTGGACGCCGGGGCCTGACGGCAAGACCACCTGGGCCGTCCTCGCCGCCCCGAGCGGCTACGCACCCGTCCCGCTCCCCGTCTGCCGCGAGCGGCGCGTGCTCACCGGCGAACCCCGCGCCGCAGCAGCCGCGTTCGGACCGCACGTCGAGCACGACCTGCGCTGCGTGCTCCAGACGCACACGGCGGGCGCCCACCACGCGTATGTCCTGGACCTCGACGCCCCGGACACCGGTGCGGTGTGGGCCCGTTGGGAGTCGCCCGACGACACGCCCGGCCTCGAAGCGCTTCCCGACTGCCCCGCCGTCGACTCCGCCATGCCGGACGAGGCGTGCTGCGCGTACGACGGCCACCCCGGCGCGCACAGCTACCAACTCACCGACCCCTGGCGCCCGTAGGAGCCACGCATGAGAGCACTTCCGCTGCGGCCGGTCTTCGCCTGGCTGGAGATCACCGGCTTCTGCAATCTCGCCTGCCGCCACTGCTACGCCAATTCCTCCCCGCAGGGCACGCACGGCGTCATGACCGCCGCCGACTGGCTGCGCGTGATCGACGAGTTGGCCGCGACGGGCGTCCGCGACGTCCAGTTCATCGGCGGGGAGCCGACACTCCATCCGGAGCTGCCGCGCTTCGTGCGCCACGCCCTCGGGAAGGCGATGCGCGTCGAGGTCTTCAGCAACCTCACCCACATCCGGCCCGAGGTGTGGGACGTACTGCGCCTGCCCGGCGTGCGGGTCGCGTTCAGCTACTACAGCGATCAGGACGCCGACCACGACGACGTCACGGAGGCGCGAGGCGCTCACGCCAGGACGCGGGCCAACGTCGAGAAGGCACGCGAACTCGGTGTCGCCCTGCGCGGCAGCGTCATCGACGTGCTGCGGGGCCAGCGAGCCGGGGACGCCGAGCGGGATCTGCTTCAGCTCGGTATCCGTGACGTGCGTACGGACCGGGTCCGGCCCTTCGGGCGGGGCGCGGACGGCGCCTACCCGGACTTGCGGCGGCTGTGCGGCATGTGCGGGCGGGCGAAGTTCGCGGTGTCGCCGGACGGGGACGTGTGGCCCTGCGTCTTCGCACGCTGGATGAACCTCGGGAACGTCCGTGAGCAGAGCCTTCAGGAGATCTACGACGGTATCGCCATGCGCGCGGCCCGGGCGGAACTCGAAGCCGCTTTCCCCGGCAGCGCGGTGCGCATGAGCCCGACGTGCCTGCCCGAGTGCAACCCGGCATTCGACACGTGCAGCCCGCAGACCGTCTGCGCGCCGGATGCGGCATGCGAACCGACCGGCGAGGGCGCGCGGTTGTCGCCGAGCCGGTCGGTGCGCTACCACAACCCGGGTGTCTCGGGCACGGGGTGCTGACGGGGCCGGTCGCGGGGCCCTAGCGTGGGGTGCATGCTCGACGACTCCCCTGCCCTGTATCTGGCGCGGCGCGACGCCTACGCCGCCTTTCTGGCCGCCGCCGATGCCGAGGCCCATGTCGCGTGGTTCCGCGGGGACGGGCGGTACGCCGACGAGGTGGCCGCCGTCGCGGCCGTGGATCAGGCGTACGCGGCGACGCGTCGCGCCTTCGCGCTGATCGAGATCGAGGGGGTCGGGCCCGCCGCGGAGGCCCGCGTGTTGCTGGACGGGGTGGCTGGGCTGCACCGGGACGGCGGGGCGCGGCCGGACTGGAAGGCGTTCAAGGCTGCCCGGGAGGGCTTCGTGGCGGCGGCCCGGGGGGCGCTTCAGGGGCACCGGGACGGTCAGTCCCAGCCGCGGATCGTGAGGGACGGGGGAGCGGACGCCAGGTAGGACGTGAGGGCGGTTGAGGTGGAGGGGACGAAGGGGGTGGGGAGGGCGGTCGTGGGGGTCCAGGCCACCGTGGAGTGTTTGGTGGGCTCGCGGTTGGACGCGGTGCCGGACCACGTGGTGGTGGACAGGACGACGCTCACGAAGCCGTTGGGGGCTTCGACGCCCCACGCGGCGTGGATGACGTGGGCGAGGCGCAGGGATTCGGGGGCGACCACCAGGCCGGTCTCCTCGTGGAGTTCGCGGACGGCAGTGGTCGTGACGGGCTCGCCGGGGTCGGACTTGCCGGACGGGAGGTCCCAGTGGTCCGGTGCGAACTTCGCGTGGGGGCCGCGGCGCAGGAGGAGGACGCGGTCCGTCGCCGGGTCGTGGACGATGACGGCCGCCGCGAGCAGGGTCATCGCGGACAGGGCGGGCGGCAGCGGGGCGGGGCGGGGGGCGGTCACGGGGCCTCCGGGAGGTGCGGGTCACCAGGCGGGTGCGGGCTTCTCCGTTCATAGCTCATGGCTGTGACACCCGGCACCGAACCGCCGTGAGGGGCCACGTGCGGATGACGGCGAGGGCCGGGACGCGCGGGGCGGTCACGGGGGCAGGGGGAGAGCTGCGCGGTGGGGTCCGACGGCGGGAGCATCACGCCGGGGACGGCCCCGGCGCCGACGTACGGGCAGGCGCTCGGCGACGTTGTCGACCTCGCCCCACCCCGCCCCCCGGAGCATAGGCCGCGCTCAGCCGCCCAGCGCCCTGGTCACCACGCCGATCACCGCCGACGTAGGGACGTAGCCCCAGCTGCGGGAGTCCGTGCTCCGGGACGGGGAGTCGCCCAGCAGTACGAGGCTGCCGCGGGGGACGCGGGCGCCCTGCGTCGTACGGGTCGCCCAGTGGGCGGCGGCCGGGACCGGGTCGCCGGGGCGGGCGGCCACGCGCTTGACCACCGGCGAGTCGCCCGGGGCGGCGTCCGGGGCGCGGAAGACGACAACGGCGCCGGTACGTATCCGGGCCGCCGGCGTACGCAGCACCAGCAGGCGGCTGCCGTCGTGGTAGGTCGGCTCCATGCTCGGGCCCGTCACCGTCACCAGCAGCAGGCCCCTGCGCAGGGCCCCCCAGCAGACGGCAAGAGCGGCGCCCGCGCAAGCCAGGCGGCGGCCTCTCACTCGCCCGCCAGGAGCCGGGCCGGCGGGGTGCGGCGCAGGGAGAGGGCGGGGAGCGCGGCGGACACGAGTGTCACGGCGACGGCCGCCGCGGCGATCCCGGCGGCCAGCAGGGCCAGGCCGCCCGAGAGCTCGCCGGTGAAGACCCGCAGCGCGGTCAGCGCGCCGCCCGCGCCGAGGAGGGCGCCCAGCGTCGCCATCGCGGCCGCCTCGGTCAGGACCAGGCGGCCGATCGCGCCGTCCGGCCACCCGGTGGCGTGCAGCAGGGCGTACTCGTCGGCGCGTTCGCGGATGTTGAGGTAGAGCACGTCGGCGATGGTGGCCGCGCCGAGCAGGGCGGCGATGGCGGCCGCCGCGTAGTCGCTGCCGCGCACCTGGAGCGAGACCGCGTCGCCGAGCAGCGTGCCGGTGACCGCGCCGTGGAAGGCCGCGCTGATCCCGGCGAGCGCGACGAGTGCGCTGACGCCGATGGCCAGCGCTGCGGTGCCGAGCAGCGCCCGGCCCGGGACCCGGCGCAGGTTGGCCAGGCCCAGCCGGGTGATGCCGGTGACCCGGCCGCCGTGCCGCGGCGCGCTGACCGCGGGCGCCACCGCCGCGCCCGGGTGCGCCCGTGCCGCCTGCCACGCCGGGCGCACTGCGGCGACCGCGGCCAGCAGCAGCGCGGCGGGGATCGCGGCGGCGGCCCGCGCGTAGCCGACGTGCACGTCCAGCAGGTGCCCCAGCGGCAGCGCGAGCGCCGCCCCGGCCACCCCCGCCGCCGCGCCGAGCGCCAGCACCTCGTACAGCACCAGGGCGAAGAGGCTGCGCGCCGGCCAGCCGACGCACGCCAGCACCGCCAGCTCGGTGCGCCGGGCGCGGACCGCCGCGCTGGTGGCCCCGGCGACGAACAGCGCGCACACCGCGAGCACCAGTACGAAGAGGATCAGCGACTTGCGGTCCACCGCCGCGACGACGGCGGCCGCGACGCCCTTCTTCGACCACATCTCGTCCAGCCGCAGCGCCGGGCGGCCGTACTTCCCGGCCGGGTCGGCCACGGTGACCGGCGACGGCGAGGAGCCCATGGTGATGTCCACCTCAAGGCCGGTCGCGTCGTGGATGCGCTGCGCGGCCAGCCGCGCCTTCTCCCGGGACAGCGCGTCCACCCCCAGCGACCCGCTGAGCCGGACCCGGATCACGCTGATCGGCGCCGCCCTGTTGACGCCCTGCGCCGGAGTGGCGTTGTCGAAGCGCTCGGGGTCGTTGAGGTAAGGCAGCGCGTCCAGCGTGGTGATGATCGACGGCGGTACGGAGAGCAGGTTGCCGATGTTGCCGTTGGGCAGCAGCGGCTTGCCGCCGAGGGCCTGCTCGGACGCCGGGTCGGCGCCGGTGGCCTGGGGCGCGAAGTACGTCTCCATCGGTACGGCGCCGAGCCCGCTGGTCAGGCTGCGCAGCTTCTCGGGGTCGAACTCGCCGACGAGCTTCATCCGCACGTTGTTCTGCGACTTGAAGTTCGGGGCCTGGTGGGTGCTCAGCGGGCGTACCGCGGTGTCCCGCAGGTCGGTAGGGTCGGCGAACAGATCCTCCAGGTCGCCGAGTCCGGGCACGGGCCGGGCGGCGAGCTGCGAACCACCTCCGGCGGCCGTGTAGTTGACCGGCAGCGCGGAGAAGTAGTCCTCCAGCAGCGGCGACACCTCCGAGCGCCAGGCCGGGGCGGCGCGGACCTTCCCCGCGGCGACGTCCCGCAGGCCGTTGAGCAGGATGGTGTACGCGTCACCCGTGTGCAGCGTCACGCTGCCCGCCGGGGTGCCCTTCTGGGCGGGCAGCTCCTTCTCAAGTTGGGCGAGATCGTCGCCTGCGGCCACCTTGTCCACCGCGGCCGCCGGCAGCCGGCTGAGGTCCAGCCGTATGGACTCGTCCATCGCCGGGCGGTCGGCCATCAGGACGGGTATGTCCTCCCAGCTGTCCGTCCCGCTCGGCATGTCGAGCACGCCGTACTCCTGGGCGTAACTGCCGCTCACCCGCTGGGGTTTGTGGCCGGTGAGGTAGGTGCCGCTGGTCATCGCGGTGTCCAGGCCGGCGAGCCGGGCCTCGGAGGCCGGGTCCACCGCTTCGACCAGGTAGGGAAAGGACCAGGTGAGCAGGGTCGTCCCGGCCGGAGGGTTGGCGTGGGTGCCGTTCGGGTCGGTGCCGGACGCGTAGCTGCCGAGGTCGTCGATGCTCGCCAGGTTGAAGGTGTTGTCGTCGTTGCTGGTGCCGCAGTGGACGTCCGCCATCTGTGGCACCTGCCGCCCGGTGTCAGGGTCCTGGTAGGTGGCGACCGGTGCGCACAGCTCGCGGACGCTGCCGTCGGGCTGCACCTCGTCGGGGTTGGTCGGGTGGTCGTCGTTGCCGTGCATCGGCAGGTCCGACACGTAGACGTACGACTGTTCGCCGGGGACGGCCGTCAGCCCGTTCTCCGAGGTGTGCACCGGGGTGACGCGGAGCAACTGCCGCTGTTTACCGGGCTTGAGGCCCTTGGAGACGTCCGCGGTGAGCAACAGCATCGGCAGCGAGTAGCCGACCACCGCGACCGGCGCGGCCACGTCCACGCCTGGCAGGCCGGCGATCTTCTGCCACTGGGCGGTGGTGATGCCGCCGTTCAGGCCGCTCAGCGCGGTGGACGACACCAGCCCGCCGGCGGTCTCCAGCCGGCTGCGTGCACCGGTCGGCCGTACCAGCAGGTCGTACGCGCCGCGGGCGTTGGCCCGTACGGTCCCGGTGAGGTTCACCCGCTGGGTGTCGGCGGTTCCGGTCAGTACGGCGAACGAGGTCACCGCCACGAGCAGCGCGCACACCAGCGCTACCGCCCGGCCGCCGCGGAACCGCAGTTGAGCGAGCACCATGCCGAACACGGGGGGTCCGTCCTGTCGTTGGAGGTGAGGCGACGGCGCCGCCGGCCGGGAGCGCCCACGGCCGTTGGGCGCCCTTGTGCAGTGGACGCGCCTATTCGACCCGGGTGATGACGCCGTCGCGCAGCAGCACGGTGCGGTCGCAGCGGGCGGCGATGCCGGGGTCGTGGGTGGCGATCACCATCGTGGTCCCGAAGTCGGCGTTCAGCGTCAGCAGCAGCTCGATGATCTCGGTGCCGGTGGCCGAGTCCAGGTTCCCGGTGGGCTCGTCGGCGAGCAGCAGGCCGGGTTCGCCGACGAGCGCGCGGGCGATGGCCACCCGCTGCTGCTGGCCGCCGGACAGCTGCGAGGGCAGCGCGTCCTCCCGCCCGGCCAGCCCCACCGCCGCGAGCAGCTCGGTCGCCCGTTCCAGGCCCGCGCCCCGTTTGCCGTACGGCAGCAGCGGGGCGATGACGTTGTCCCGCGCGGTGAGGGCGGACAGCAGGTGGAAGCGCTGGAAGACGAATCCGACGGTCCGCCGGTAGCGGGCCAGCGCCCGTCGCCCGGACGCGGTGATCTCGGTGCCGGCGACCGTGATCGCCCCCGCGTCGGGTACGTCGATGGCGCCGATCAGGTGCAGCAGCGTGGACTTCCCGGAGCCCGACGGCCCGGTGAGGGCGACCACGCCGCCGGGCGCGATGTCCAGGTCCGCGTGGTCGACGGCGGTGATCGTGCCGCCGTCGCCGCTGGGGAACGCCTTGCTGAGACCGCTGACCGCGACGGCGGCGCCGCGCGATGTGGTGGCGGAACTCTGCACGACACCCTCCGGCTTTTGCTCATGCGCGCATTCTGTTTGCATGATGCACGCCGAAACTTGCGATAGTGGCTGCATGCTGACATGTGCGCCGGAAGGTGTCAAGGGCGTCAACACGGGGCCATAAGTGGAGTATTGACTTCTAGTTAGAGATATTCGGGGAGCATGCTTGAAATTTGCTCTGATGCAGTGAAGTCTTACGGCGCTCGTAGCAACAATTGCGGGCTAGCGAGCATCGATTTACGCCCGCCCTGTGTCACTGCTCAGTGAAAGGTGTCAGGACATGATCGCAACGATGGAGAAGCTCGGTGAGCGCGTACTGCGGCTCGTCGTCCCCGAGACCGAGGCGGCAGCCTGCGCGGTGGACCTCAAGCCCGCCCCCAACATGCCCGGCTCGCAGTGGGCCAACGCCACCGACTGCCACGGCCGCCACGGCTGCGCCTGGAGCTGCGGCTGCAGCCTGGGCTGGCAGATCACGTGGGGCAGCTACTGCTGACAGCCGGCCCGAGCGCGGGACCACGGGTGCGTGGGGGCGATTGGAGCTCGCCCCCACGCACCACCAGTGTCCCGTATCCGGACGGCGGGGCAGGCACCGAGCGGGGAGAGCGCACATGATCTGGCTGGACGTGGAGGCCCGGCTCGTCCTGGCCCTCGTCTTCACCGTGTCGGCGGCCTCGAAGCTGCGCTCGCGCGCGGCGTTCGCCGCCTTCACGACGGCGGTGGGCCGCCTCGCCGGCGTGCCCGCCGCCTACCGGCGCCCGGCCGCCGCCCTGCTTGCGGCGGGCGAGGTCCTGCTCGCCGCCGGCCTGCTGGTGCCGGCGACCGCACACCTCGCGCTCGCGCTGGCCGCGGCCCTGCTGCTGGCCTTCACCGCGGCGCTGGCCCGCGCGCTGCGGGCGCCGGAACCGGTGGCCTGCAACTGCTTCGGGCCGTCCGACCGGCCGGTGAGCGCGGCCCAGCTCGTACGCAACGGGCTGCTGGTTGCTCTGGCGGCGAGCGCGCTCGCGGGCGGGCCCGGACAGGCCGCGGGGCCCGCCGACGTGGGGGCCGGGCCGCTGCTGGTGTCCCTCCTGGGGGCGGTCGCGGCGGCGGGGGCGGTGGCGCTGTGGGACGACCTGGCCGAGCTGTTCGCCGCCGCGTGAGGCCGGGGCGGCTCGGTCTCGCGTGAGGCCGGGGCCGCTCGGTCTCGCGGCCCGGCGTGCGGGCGGGCCCGGAACGCATGTAGGACCCGAGCACACGACGTAAGAACGGAGCGCATCCGATGGCCGTACTGTCCGCCGCGGTGGTCGTACTCGCCGTGATCGTCCTGCTGAACCTCGCTGTCACCGCGGCCGTGATCCGGCGGTTGCGCCGGCAGCCGGCTGCCACGGCAGCCGGCGGCGCCGTGACGCTGCCCGACCCCGGCGGCCCGGCGCGTGGCGAGCCGATACCCGACTTCGCCGCCGCCACCGTGGACGGGCGGGAGGTGACACGCGCCGGGCTCGCCGGCCGTACGGTCATCGGCTTCTTCTCCACCTCCTGCTCGTCCTGCGCGCGGGAGGCGCCCGTCTTCGCCGACGCGGCCGCCACGCTCGCCGCCGACGGCGTCGGGGCGCTCGCTGTCGTCCAGCGCAAACGCGGCGACGACGCGACCGAGCTGGCCCAGGTGCTCGCGCCGACGGGCGCGGTCGTGCTCGAGGGGGCGCCGGGGCCGCTGCTGCGGGCCTTCCGCGTCAACGTCACACCCTTCTACGTCCTGTCCGGCGCGACCGGCGCGACCGAGGGCAGCGGCGAGGACCTCGCCGCTGCCCTGGCCAGCACCCACGACCACCCGCACCAGCTCCGCCACCCCCTCGCGCACGGCCACGACCACGACCACGGGCACGGGCACGGACACGCGACTGACGGCGCCCCCGCCCGCGCGGGCCGTGGCTGAGCGCCGGCCGGGGGAGCCGTCCGGCGCGCGGGTACTGGCCCAGGCACTCGGCGTCTACTTCCGGGCCGCGCCCCTCCAGGCCACCGTACGGCTCGCCCTCACCGTCGTCGCCGGCGTCACCCCGGTCGCGGTGGCCTGGCTCACCAAGCTCCTCATCGACGACCTCACCGCCCGCCACGCCGGCCGGGTCGGCGCCCTCGCCGTCGCGGTCGCCGCGGCGGGCGCGGTCGCCGCGCTCTTCCAGCACCTCGGCAGATACCTCGGCGCCGAGATCGACCGCCGGGTGGTCCTGCACACCCAGGACCGGCTGTTCCGCGCGGTCACCGCTCAGCCCGGCCTGACCCGGCTGGAGGACCCTGACTACCACGACCGCCTCCGGCTCGCCCAGCAGGCCAGCCAGAACGGCCCGCAGGCGCTCACCGGCGCCGGCCTCGGCGTCCTCCAGTCGCTGCTGACCATCGGCGGCTTCCTGACCAGCCTGCTCGCGCTCACCCCGCTCGTCACCGCGCTCGTCGTGCTGGCCGTGCTGCCGAACGCGGTGGCGCAGACCTGGCTCGCCCGGCAGAGCGGCCGGATGCTGCTCAGCGCCTCGCCGCGCTTCCGCCGCCAAGTCTTCTACGGCTCGCTGCTGACGGACCTGCGGGCGGCCAAGGAGATCCGGCTGTTCGGCCTGGGCGACCACTTTCGCCGCCGCATGCTCGGCGAACTCCGCGCGGGCCAGCGCCGCGAACGGGCCCTGGACCGTGCGACGCTGGGCATCGACGGCGGGCTGTCGCTGCTGACCGCGGGGGTGTCGGCGGTGGCGCTCTACGCGGGGGCGGCGCGGATCGCCGCCGGGCACGGGGAGGTCGGCGACCTCGCGGTGCTGATCGCGGCGCTGGCCGGGGTGCAGGGGACGCTCGCGGAGATCATCGGCCAACTGGCCGGCTCCGGGCAGGTGCTGGTGCTCTTCCGCTTCTACTCGTCCCTCGTGTCGGAGAGTTCGGGGCCGCGTGGGGGGCCGGGCGCGTCGAAGGCCCTGGGCGCGGTGGAGCCCCTCCGCGAGGGCATCCGCTTCGAGGGCGTGTGGTTCCGCTACGCCGACACCGCCCCCTGGGTGCTGGCCGGCCTCGACCTGACGGTGCCGGCGGGCCGTTCAGTGGCCCTGGTCGGCCTCAACGGCGCGGGCAAATCGACGCTCGTCAAGCTGATGTGCCGGCTGTACGAGCCGGTGCGCGGCCGTATCACCTGGGACGGCACAGACATCCGCGACCTCGACCCGGCCCTGCTGCGGCGCCGGATGGGCGCGGTCTTCCAGGACTTCATGTGCTACGACCTCACCGCCCGGGAGAACATCGCCCTCGGCAACCTCGACGCCGCCGACAAGCCCGGCGCCGTCGCCGAGGCCGCGCGCGGGTCCGGCGTCCACGACCAGCTCGCGTCGCTGCCGCGCGGCTACGACACGATGCTCAGCCGTGTCTTCGCCGCCCCGCAGGAGACCCCGGCGGACGCCGCCGACACCGCTGCCGAGCGCCCGCTCGCGGACCCCGACGCCGGCGTCGTGCTGTCCGGCGGCCAGTGGCAACGCATCGCGCTCGCCCGCGCGTTGCTCCGCCCCGAGGCCGACGTCCTGGTCCTGGACGAGCCGTCGTCCGGCCTCGACGCCGAAGCCGAGGCCGAACTCCACTCCCGCCTGCGCCACTTGCGCGACGGGCGGGCCACGCTGCTGATCAGCCACCGCCTCGGCACCGTCCGGGACGCGGACCGTATCGTCGTCCTCGAAGCCGGCCGCATCGCCGAATCCGGCACCCACCGGCAGCTGCTCGCGGCGGACGGCACGTACGCCCGCCTCTTCCGCCTCCAGGCGGCGGGCTACCAACTCACCTGACGGGCCGACGGGGTTGAGCGGTGCGCCCACCCCTCAGCGCGGCAGCAGCAGTTGCGCCACCGCCCCGCCGCCCGCCGACTGCGGGGCGTTGCGGAAGGTGAGGCGGGCGCCGAGGACGCGGGCCTGGCCGGTGGCTATCGTCAGGCCGAGGCCGTGGCCGCCGGAGCGGTCGGTGGAGCCGGTGCGGAAGCGGCTGGGGCCGTCGCGGAGGAGGTCGGGGGGGAAGCCGGGGCCGTGGTCGCGGACGCGTACGAAGGGGCCGTCGACCAGGACGTCGACGGGCCCCGAGCCGTGCCGCGCGGCATTCGCGAGCAGGTTGCCGAGGACGCGCTCCAGCCGCCGGGGGTCGGTCTGGACGACCGCGTCCGCCACGACCGTGACGCCCGCCCCGGGCGCGAGCACCGGCACCCTGCGGCGGACGAACTCGCCGAGCGCGACCTCCTGGAGGTCCGCCCGCTCGGCCGCGCCGTCCAGCCGGGCGACCTCCAGCACGTCCTCGACGAGCGTGCGCAGCGCGTGCACCCGGTCCCGTACCAGCTCCGACGGCCGCCCCGCCGGGAGGAGTTCGGCGGCGGTGACCAACCCCGTGAGGGGCGTGCGCAGTTCGTGCGCGATGTCGGCGGTCACCCGCCGCTCGGCCTCCAGCCGCCGCTGCAACGCGTCGGCCATCGCGTCGACCGCGCGGGCGAGTTCGTCGGTCTCGTCCCGCCCGCCGCCGCCGATGGCCTCCCGCACCCGCACGTTGGTGTCGCCGTCCGCGGCCTTGCGGGCCGCGAGCGCGGCCCGCCGCAGCCGCCGCGACATGCGGCCGCCGATGAGGACGCCGAGCGCCGTACCGCACAGCACGACCGCCACCGAGCCGATGACGAGCGTGCGGTCGAGGTCGGTGAGCACCGAGTAGCGGTCGGTGATACCGGTCCTGAGCGACAGCACCCGGCCGTTCCCCGCGGGCGTCGCCGCCCACACCCGCAGGCCCCGCCGGGTCCGCTGGACGTACGTGGCGCGCTGGCCGTCGTCCGCGTACGTGCGCAGCTCCGGCGGGAGGCCGGGGTCGTCGATCGTGGCGTAGAAGACGAGCCGGCCCGTCGTCTCGTAGATCCGCAGCGCGGACTGCACGCGCTCGTCCTGCACGTCCCGGGCGCTGTTGATCATGCTGGCCCGCGCCGCGTTGTGCACGACCAGGCTCAGCGCGACCACGACCAGCGCCGACACCAGCGCGATGGCCGCGCTCAGCTTCCACCGCAGCGTCATGCCGGGCAGCCGGCGGCGCACCCGCCGGGCCAGCACCCGGCAGCGGCGCGGCAGACGGGCGACGAGGGGGCGGCGCGGCGGCACGGCGGGGCCGCCTCAGGCCCGCAGCTTGTAGCCGAAGCCGCGCACGGTCTCGATCCGGTCCTGCCCGACCTTCGCCCGCAGCCGCTGCACATGCACGTCGACCACGCGCGTGTCGCCGCCCCACTCGTAATCCCACACCCGCGCCAGCAGCCGGTCGCGCGACAGGACGGTGCCGGGCGCGGCCGCGAATTCCAGCAGCAGCCGCAGCTCGGTCGGGGTCAGGGCGATGCGCTCGCCCTCGCGCGTGACCTCCAGGCCCTCCGGGTCGATCGCGATGTCCCCGAAGGACAGCAGCGCGCCCGGGTCGGGCGGCGGGTCGTCGGAGGCGGCGGCGCGGAAGCGGCGCAGCACCGCGCGGATCCGGGCGACGAGCACGGCCCCGTCGAAGGGCTTGGTCACGTAGTCGTCGGCGCCCGCCTCCAGGCCGAGCACGACGTCGATCGCCTCGGCCCGCGCGGACACCATGATGATCGGCACCGTCGACTCGTCCCGGATCTGCCGGCACAGGCTGACCCCGTCCAGGCCCGGCAGCATGACGTCGAGCAGCGCGAGGTCCGGCCGCCGGGCGCGGAACGCGTCCAGCCCCGCGAGGCCGTCGGGCGCGGCGGTGACCTGGAAGCCGTCGCGCTCCAGGGCGAGCGTGGTGGCCTCGCGGATCACGTCGTCGTCCTCGACGAAGAGGACGTGCGGGCCGTTGGGGTGGGGCATCGGGCTAGCCGCCCGCCGGGGTCTGCGGCGGCACCGCGGTGAGCGCCGGAAGACCGCTGTCGGTGGGCTGCGCGGAGGGCGCGGCCTGTGTCGCGGTCGCGCTGGGCAGCCCCGGGTCGAGCGGGTCGGAGTCGGGGCGCGGCGCGGGGTCGGTGGAGGTCGGCTCGGGCACGACGGTCGGCATCTTCGACCCGAAGTCCGCGTATTCGCGCGCGACCTGGACGAAGCGGCCGCCGCGCCACGCGTACGTCACCGACTCCTGCCCGACCGGCGACGACGTGGGGTCGTTCATCTCGTACACCTCGTGCGTGATCTCCAGCTGCCCGCCCTCGACGCTGCCGTAGACCGGCGGCCGCTCGTCGGCGAAGACGTTCTGGTATTTCCCCTTCACCATACGGTAGACGTACGCGGCCACTCCCAGACCGTTCCCGCAGGTCGTGACGTTGACCACGAGGTCGGGGCCGTCCCCGGCGGTGAGATTGCCGGAGTCGATGCTGACGGGGTAGTCGTCCGGGTCGCCGCGGCGCGGCTCGGAAGGGGGCGTGGTGGGGGGCGTGCGGTCGCGGGCGGGGCCCGCGGTGGTGTCCTTGCCGGCGCGGGAGGCGGCGCGGGAGGCGGCGCGGGAGCCGGCACCGGCGTCGGCGCCGGACGCCGCGTCCGAGGCGGACCTGCGGGCCGGGAGCGAGGTGCCGCACGGCACCAGGTCCTCCCGCACGTCCCGGCTCACGCTGCTGTCCCGGCGGACCATCGTGGCCAGCGCGCGCTTGTCCCGCGCGAGGGCCGGCGCGCTCTGCGTGGACACCGCGCGGGTGCTCGGCGAAGGCGCGGGGCCCTCGTTACGGGCCCCCGTCTCCGCCGCACCGCAGCCGGCCACCACGAAGCACGCGCTGGTCAGCGCGCCCATCGCGGCGGTCGCGGCACTCGCGTGCCTCACGCGACGCACATCGCCTCCGTCAACTCCTCCGCCTCCGACCCCGTTCCCGTAGCCGCCGCGGCCGCGGGGCGCGGCCGGTAGCCGTAGCCGCTGTCCTCCAGGTGGTCCCGCAGCCGGGCCAGCGCCCGGTGCAGCGTGCTCTTGACCGTGCCGATCGACAGGCCGAGCGTGCGGGCCGTCTCCTCGGTCGTGAGCTGTCCGTAATGCCGCAGCATGACGACCTGGCGCTGCTTGGGCGCGAGCCCGGCGATGGCGTCGAGCAGCATCTCACGGTCCGCGCGCTGCTCGGCCCCGTCGTCGACGACGGACTCCGGCAGCTCCCCGGTGGGCACCTCGTCCAGCCTGCGGCTGCGCCACCACTCCGTACGGGTGTTGATCATGACCCGGCGCATGTACGCGTCGGCGAGCGTCTTGTCGGCGATGGTGTCCCAGCGGGGGAAGGTGCGGACCAGGGCGGTCTGGACGAGGTCCTGCGCGTCTATCGGATCCGGGACGAGGCGGCGGGCGCTGCGCAGGAGGGCTTCCTGCCGGGTCCTGACGTACTCCTCGAAGTCCAGTACCGCGCCTGGGCTTGAGCCTGCGCTCGTGCGCGCGCCGATGGCCGCCATGGTGTTTCTCCCGCCCCTTGCTTGTCCTTGCGGACGAACGTAGGGAGCGGATGTCAGGCTTCCGCGACCGTGGGCGCACGGTGGGCGCACGGCGACCCATCGGTTGTGTAACAGGAGGAGGAAAACGGGGCGTTACGGGTGCGAGGCCCCCGCGCCGTGCGGCCCCCCCGCGCCCTGGAGCGCGGGGACCACCACGTACGGCGGCGCCGTCAGGAGGGCAGGCGGTAGACGCCTCCCGCGAGAGGCTCGACGAGGCCGTCCGCGACGAGGCCGTCGAGCGCGCGGGCCCGCTGGACGGGCTCGTGCCAGACCGCGTCGAGGACCGCCTGCGGGACGGCTCCCGGCGAGGCCCGCAGGACGGCGAGGAGGCGGCCGCGGACCTGGCGGTCGGTGCCCGCGTAGGTCTGGCCGCGGCGTGGCGGCCCGTCGTGGGGCGGGCTCCCGGCGAGCCGCCAGGAGCAGAGGGCGGCGACGGGGCAGCCCCCGCACTGCGGGGAGCGGGCGGTGCACACGAGGGCACCGAGTTCCATCGTGGCGGCAGCCCACCGCGCGGCGGTGGGCTCGTCGGTGGGGAGCAGGGCCGCGGCGGTGCGCCGCTCGGCGGCGGTCGTGGCGTTGGGCGGGTGCTCGACGCCGGTGACGACGCGGGCGAAGACCCGCCGGACGTTGGTGTCGAGCACGATGTGCCGCTGCCCGTACGCGAAGGAGGCGACCGCGGCCGCGGTGTATTCGCCGACGCCGGGGAGGGCGAGCAGCTCCGCGTGCCGGCGCGGGACCTCGCCGCCGTGCCGGTGCGCTATCGCGGCGGCGGCGCCGTGCAGGCGCAGGGCCCGGCGGGGGTAGCCGAGGCGGCCCCAGGCGCGGACGGCCTCGCCGGGGGATTCCGCGGCGAGGTCGGCGGGGCGCGGCCAGCGGGCGAGCCATTCGGCGTGGACCGGGAGGACGCGGGCCACCGGGGTCTGCTGGAGCATGAACTCGCTGACCATGACCGACCAGGCGCCCGCGTCGGGACGGCGCCAGGGCAGGTCGCGGGCGTGGTCGTCGAACCAGTCGACGATCAGCTCGTGCAGCGACGCCACGGTGGCGGGCGCGAGGCCGGGGATCTCCGGTCTCGGAGGCTGCGGCGGGGCCGGGGATGGGGGGGTTGCGGCGGACTCGGGGGTCTCGTGCAGGTCTGTGCTCATGGCATGGCGATCCTCGCACATGCCACTGACAGCGACCGCCCGGGAACGTAAACGTGATCATCCGCAAAGAGCGGCCACCGAGCGGCGGGTGTTGCGACGGCACACGGGTGATCTCCCCTAGAGTTCGGGTGTGGGCTCGTTGCGCAATCCCGTGGGACCTCTTCCGTCGTCCATCTACTGGCGGCGGCGAGTCGCCATGTCCGCCGCGGTGGTGGTGATCGCGGCGCTCGTGCTCTGGGCCGTGACGCGCGGCGGTGGCGGCGGTGACGGCAAGGGCACGTCCGCGCCCGCCGGTTCGCACACCCCGGTCGGCACGATCACCGCGGGCCCCACCCCGTCCGGCACCCACATCAGCGGCCGCCCCGGCGGCCGGGACACCGCCCCGTCCGACACCGACGGCGGCAACTCCGGCGGTGACACGGCCGGTTCGGGCGCCACGCCCGGTGACACCGCGGGCTCCGGCGACGACGGTACGGACGCGGGCGCGTCGTCCGCCGGTACGGACCCGGGCAGCGGCACCACCGGCGGCAACGGCGGCGGCAGCTCGGGCGGTACGGCCGTACCCGTCCCTGCCGGGTCCTCGCTGCCCAACTGCACGTCCGGCACAGTGGCGTTGTCCCTCACCACCGACCAGAACCAGTATCCGGTGGGCCAGTACCCGGTGTTCACCCTGCGGGCGACCAACAGCGGCGCCGCCGACTGCAAACTGGACGTCAGCGCGGTCTCCGCCGTCCTCGACGTCACGAAGGACCCCGACAACACCCACGTCTGGTCCTCCGACGACTGCCCGCCGAGCAAGTCCCCGTCCCTGGTCAAGATCCCCGCCCACAGCTCCGCCGCCATCACCGTGCGCTGGAACGGCAAGACCAGCTCCCCCGCGTGCAAGTCCCCCAAGGGCACCCCGGCCACCCCGGGCAACTACCTCGCCCAGATCACCGTCCCGGGCTTCGGCGTCAAGCAGCGCTCCTTCTCGCTGTCCGCCAACTAGGCCCGCCCGGCGGCGCCTTCGGGCGGCGAGCCGTATCCGCCGCCTACCGGCCGCGCGGGTAGACCACCCGGCGCCGGGCGGGAGCGTCAGACGTACCGCTCCAGGATCGAGGACTCCGCGAGGCGGGAGAGGCCCTCGCGGACCGAGCGGGCGCGGGCCTCGCCGACGCCCTCGACGGCCTGGAGGTCGTCGACGCTGGCGGCCAGGAGTTTCTGGAGGCCGCCGAAGTGGTCGACCAGGCGCTCTATCACGGCGTTGGGGAGGCGGGGGACCTTCGCCAGGAGGCGGTAACCGCGGGGGGAGACCGCGGAGTCGAGGGATTCGGGGGAGCCGGTGTAGCCCAACGCGCGGGCCACGGAGGTGAGTTCGATCAGCTCGTTCTGGGGGAGGCCGTCGAGTTCGGCGAGGGCCTCGGCGACGGTGCGGCTGCGCTTGGCGGTCGGCTCGGGGACGTAGTCGCGGGCGACCAGCTCGCGTTCGGGCTCCACGCCCGCGATCAGCTCGTCGAGCTGGAGGGCCAGCAGGCGGCCGTCCGTGCCCAACTCCACGACGTATTCGGCGATCTCGGTGGCGATCCGGCGGACCATCTCCAGCCGCTGCGCCACCGACGTGACGTCCCGGACCGTGACCAGGTCCTCGATCTCCAGGGCCGACAGCGTGCCCGCGACCTCGTCCAGCCGCAGCTTGTAGCGCTCCAGCGTCGCCAGCGCCTGGTTCGCGCGGGACAGGATCGCCGCGGACTCCTCCAGCACCCGGCGCTGGCCCTCGACGTACAGCGCGATCAGCCGCATGGACTGGCTCACCGACACCACGGGGAAGTTGACCTGCCTGCTGACCCGGTCGGCGGTGCGGTGCCGGGTGCCGGTCTCCTCGGTCGGGATCGTCGGGTCCGGCACCAGCTGCACACCCGCGCGCAGGATCTTGGTGATGTCCTTGTCGAGGATCAGCGCGCCGTCCAGCTTGCACAGTTCGCGCAGCCGCGTCGCGGTGAATTCCACGTCCAGCACGAAGCCGCCCGTGCACAGCGACTCCACCGTCTTGTCCATGCCCAGCACGATCAGACCGCCGGTGTTGCCGCGGACGATGCGCTCCAGGCCGTCGCGCAGCGCGTTGCCCGGGGCGACGGCGCTCAGCGCGGCGCGCATGAGCGCGACGCCGTCCGCTCCACCACCGGACCTGCCGGCGGATTCCGCCGCTGCCTTGCGGGCCGGGGCGGAGCCTGCCCGGTCGTTGGCTGCCACTGCGTTCCTCCGGTCGGTGCGGTTTCGACTGAGTTTACGTCGTCCGCACCGGGCACCGCCGATCACCGGCCCATGCCCCGGGGGGCGCCGCGGCCCGCCCAGCACCGCCTCCGGGCCCGCCGCGTACGCCCCGACTGCCGCTGGGCTGCCGGTTTCCGCTCCCGGGAGGCCTGTCAGGACTCCTTGCGGCCGCCGCCGCGGGATCCGCGGGCGGGCAGCGCGCGCAGGGCCTCGCCTATGTCCGACACCTCGATGACCCGCATCCCCGCGGGCACCTTCCCCGGGTCGGACGGCACCAGCGCGTGCGTGAAGCCCAGCCGCGCCGCCTCCGCGAGCCGCCGCTGCACCCCGGTCACCCGGCGCACCTCCCCGGCCAGGCCCACCTCGCCGATCGCCACCACGTTCTTGGGCAGCGGGGTGTCGATCGCCGCGCTCGCCAGCGCGAGCGCCACCGCCAGGTCGGCGGCCGGCTCGGTGAGCTTCACCCCGCCCACCGTCGCGGTGTAGATGTCCTGCTTGCCGATCGCCTTGATCCTGCCGCGCTGTTCGAGCACCGCGAGCATCATCGACACCCGCGAATTCTCCAGCCCCGACGTCGTACGGCGCGGCGACGGGATCTGCGTGTCCACGGTGAGCGCCTGCACCTCCGCGACCAGCGGGCGCTTGCCCTCCAGCGTCACCGTCAGGCACGTGCCCGGCACCGGCTCGTCACGCCGGGTCAGGAACAGCCCCGACGGGTCGGCGAGCCCGGTGATCCCCTCGTCGTGCAGCTCGAAGCAGCCCACCTCGTCCGTCGCCCCGTAGCGGTTCTTCACCCCGCGCACCAGGCGCAGCCGGGCGTGCCGGTCGCCCTCGAAGCTCAGCACCACGTCCACGAGGTGCTCCAGCAGGCGGGGGCCGGCGATCGTGCCGTCCTTCGTGACATGGCCGACCAGCAGCGTCGCCATGCCCCGCTCCTTCGACGCCCTGATCAGCGCGCCCGCCACCTCGCGGATCTGCGCGACCCCGCCGGGGGCGCCGTCGATCTCCGGCGACGCGACGGTCTGGACGGAGTCCAGCACCAGCAGCGACGGCTTCACGTCGTCCAGATGCCCCAGCACGGCGGACAGGTCCGTCTCCGCCGCGAGGTAGAGGTGGTCGGCGAGCGCCCCGATCCGGTCCGCCCGCAGCCGCACCTGCGACGCGGACTCCTCGCCCGTCACGTACAGCACCGGGCTGCGCTCGCCGGACGCCTTCGCCGCGACGTCCAGCAGCAGCGTCGACTTCCCCACGCCGGGCTCGCCCGCCAGCAGCACCACCGCGCCGGGCACCAGCCCGCCGCCCAGCACCCGGTCCAGCTCCGGCACACCGGTCGAGCGTGCGGTGGCCTGCCGGCCGTCGACCTGGCCGATCGGGCGGGCGGGGGCGGACACCCGGCCGGGCGCGGTCGTACGCACGGCGGGCGCGCCGCCGTACTCCTCGACCGTGCCCCACGCCTGGCACTCGCCGCAGCGGCCGAGCCACTTGACGGTCGTCCAGCCGCATTCGGTGCAGCGGTAGGAGGGGCGGTCCTTGGGAGCGGTCTTGCGGGTGGCCATGCGGCCCACGGTAGCGGGCGGGTGTGACAGGAGGTTCCCGTGCCTGCGCGGGCGGGGGCGCATACGTCACGCTCCGGGCGCGGGATTCACTCGGACGGGTGGCGCCGCGGGGCCCTAACGGGCGGACGCCGCACCCGTAAGGGTTAACGGCCGCGAGGACGGCTGAACGGGACGTCCCCGTGGGCCTACCGTCAGCCGGTGATGAGCAGGCAGGAGACCCCCACCCCCACGCCCTCCGCGCAGAGTCATCCGACCGGGGCGCACCGCAGGCCGCGGCCTGCGGCGTTCGCGCGGGGCGATGCCGCCCGGCACCGGGAACGGCACGGGGGGCGGGCTGAGACGGTGCGGCCGCAGGGGACGTTGCCGATAGTGCCGCCCGGACACTACGAGCCGTACCTCGACGGACTGTTCACGTACTGCCTGTCGGTGCTGTGCGACCACGACGCCGCCGCGGGCGCGCTCGGGGAGGTGCTGGCACTCGCCGAGCGGCAGCGCGCGCGGCTGCGCGACCCGGCGCTGCGCAGACCGTGGCTGTACGCGCTCGCGCGCTGGTCGTGCCTGCGGCGGCTCGCCGCGGGCAAGCCGGTGGCGCCCGTGCGGGCGGCGGCCGACGTCGCGGCGCAGCGCGGTGCGCAGCTCGCGGCGCTGGCGTGGCCGGAGGCGGCGGGGACGACGCCCGAGCAGCGCGAGGCGCTGGAGCTGGCCGTACGGCACCAGCTCGCGCCGCACGAGGTGGCGGCCGTGCTGGGGCTGGAGACGGACGCGGCGCGCGGGCTGCTGGCGCGGGCGGCGTGCGAGGTGGAGCGGACGCGGGCGGCGCTCGCGGTCATCGACACCGGGCGGTGCGCCGCGCTCGCGCAACTGGCCGGGGACAACCGGGTGCTGCTCGGGCCCGCGCTGCGCGACGAGCTGGTGCGGCACGTCGACGAGTGCACGCTGTGCCGCCGTACGGCCGAGCGCGCGGTCGCCGCGGAGCCCTGGCCCGGGGCCGGTGACGCGACCGCGGTGCTCGCCCTCATCGAGGCGCCGCGGGCGGCGTCCTGCGCGGCGCTGCTGCTCGCCATGGAGACCGGCACCGGCCGCAGCCGCGAGGCCACACCGCGCTTCGACCGGCGCGGCTTCCCGCGCGACCTCCGGGACCAGGCCGCGCGGCGCGCGCAGCTGCGGCACCGGGCGATGACGACGACGGTCGTCGCGGCAGTCGTGGCCGCGCCCGTCCTGGCGGTGTGGGCGGCGTACCGCGCGACCCCGCTCGGCGACGACGCGCACGGCGGCCGTACGGCGGCGGGCGCGCCCGACACGGGCCTGCCGTACGAGAAGGCGGGCTCCTCGCGCCCCGGGCCCACCGCGCCGCCCCCCGGCCCGAGCGCGCCCGGGGACGCGTCGCCCGCGGCCGACGTCACGGCCGTGACCGTCACCCCGTCCGCGACGCAGTCCGCCCCGGCGGGCGCGGGCCGCATCACCGTCACCGCGGCCCCCACCCGGGGCGGCACCCTCGTGACGCTCACCGCGAGCGGCGGGAGCGACGTGCGGTGGTCGGCCTCGACGACGGCGCGGTGGCTGCGGCTCTCGGCGGTGTCCGGGGTGCTGCACCCGGGCGAGTCGACGACCGTGTCCGTCACCGTCGTCCACTCCCTGGCCCCGCGCGGCCGCTGGACGGCGAGCGTGGCCTTCGCCCCGGCGAACGCCACCGTCATCCTGCACGGCACCACCCGCCGCTCGGCCCCGCCCCCGACGTCCGCACCCCCCACGACCGCCCCGCCGACGTCCGGCACCCCCACCCCGACCCCGTCCGAGACCACCCCGCCCCCCACCTCCGCCCCGCCGACGGAGTCCCCGACGCCCTCCGAGCCGCCCCCGACCGACTGACCCGGTTGTCAGTGGCGGGCGCTAGCCTCCCGAGGATGACGAGCGAACCGAACTGGCTGGAGGACACCCGGGTGTCCTACGACACCGTCGCCGAGAGCTACGCGGAGTACGTACGGGACCTGCTCGACGACCTCCCCCAGGAGCGGGCGGCCCTCGGGGAGTTCGCGGACCTCGTACGCGCCAACGGCGAGGGCCCCGTCGCCGACGTCGGGTGCGGACCCGGCCGTGTCACCGCCTTCCTGCGCCACCTCGGGCTGGATGCCTTCGGCATCGACCTGTCCCCCCGCATGATCGGGATCGCCCGCCGCGACAACCCCGGCGTGCGCTTCGCGGTCGGCTCCATGACGGACCTCCCGCTCCCGGACGCCTCCGTCGCGGGCCTCCTCGCGTACTACTCCCTCATCCACATCCCCGACGACGCCGTCCCCCAGGTCCTCGCCCACTTCCACCGCGCGCTGCGCCCAGGGGCGCCCCTGCTCCTGGGCTTCCACGTCGGCGACGAGTCCCGCCTCAAGACGGAGGGATACGGCGGCCACCCCATGCACGTCCACGTCCACCGCCGCACCCACGCCCGCCTCACGTCATGGCTCACGGCCGCGGGCTTCTCCGTCGCCTCCCACACGACCGTGACCTCGGCGGAAAGCCCCGCGGGCGGCCTCCTCCTGGCCCGCCGCCCGGCCGCGTGACGCTACGGCAGGGTCAGGATCCGCGGCCCCTCCGCCGTGATCGCCACCGTGTGCTCGAAGTGCGCCGCCCGGCTGCCGTCGTCCGTCCGCAGCGTCCACCCGTCCTGATCGGCGTGGTAGGCGTCGGAGCCGCCCGCCATGAGCATGGGCTCGATCGCGAGGGCCAGCCCCGGCCGCAGGGGAAAGCCCCGCCCCGCGCGGCCGCGGTTCGGGACGTGCGGGTCCTCGTGCATGCGGCGCCCGATCCCGTGCCCGCCGAAGTCCGCGGGCATCCCGCACCGCGCCTGCTCCGCCACGCGCCCGATCGCGGACGAGATGTCGCCCATCCGCTTCCCCGCGACGGCCGCGGCGATGCCCGCCTCCAGCGCGCGCACGGTCGCGGCGACCAGCTCCTCGTCGCCGGGCCGCGGCGTGCCCACCGAGAAGGTGATCGCCGCGTCACCCGTCCAGCCGTCCAGCTCGGCGCCGCAGTCGACACTCAGCAGGTCGCCGTCGCGCAGCCGGTAGCCCGTCGGGATGCCGTGCACGATCGCGTCGTTGACGGACGCGCAGATCACCCCGGGAAAGGGCGTCGGGGCGAAGGACGGGCGGTAACCGAGGAAGGGCGAGGTCGCCCCCGCCTCCTCGATGACGCTCCGGGCGGCCTCGTCGAGCTCCAGCAGCGACACTCCGACCCCCGCGGCCTCCCGCGTCGCGGCCAGCGCGCGGGCGACGACGCGGCCCGCCTCGCGCATCGCGTCGATGGCCGACGCGGTCTTGATCTCCACCATGGCCGGTTGCCTCCCATTCTCATACCGGTATTTGTTTACCGGTATTAGTATCACAGGCATGGTGAGAACCCCCCTGACCCCCCGCGAACGCCGCCGGGGCGAGCACTTCGGCGCACTGCTGCGCGCCGCCCGCGGCGACCGCAGCATGGTGGAGATCGCCGCGGCCGCAGGCGTCTCCGCGGAAACCCTCCGCAAGATCGAGACGGGCCGCGCCCCGACCCCCGCCTTCTTCACGGTGGCAGCCCTCGCCACCGCCCTCGGCATCTCCCTCGACGCCCTGGCATCCGCCTGCGCGCATGACGCTGCCGCGTCCGAATCGGAGGAGCTCACGGCGTAAGAGCTCCGCCCTTACGCCGGTGCCTATCTCGGGGCGCCCTGCGCCGCTTTGCGCTTCGGGGTGCCCCCGGGGGTGCTTCGCGCGACCGTCCGCGCATTGTGGCTGGTCGCGCAGTTCCCCGCGCCCCTGGGTGGTTGCCACTTGCGGTGGCAGCCCGCCTTTCCCCCGGTGGGGGCTGGTCGCGCAGTTCCCCGCGCCCCTAAAAACGCTCACCCTCGCTCGCAGCGCCCGCCACGGGAGGATCGCACCCCCACCGGCAGGCAGCCGCCAACGCTCCTGGGAGGGGGTCGGTGCGGGGTGCCCCCGCAGGAATGCGCACGCAGGACCCGCCACCTACGGCATGAGGTTGGACGCGCATTCCGAGGAGGTGCCCCGTGGCGGCACCCGACCCACCCGCCGAAGCAGACGCGCGATGCCCCGCCGGGCACACCGGGGGCGCGAGGAACTGCGCGAGCAACCCCCCACCGGAGAGAAGGTCGCGGGCCCCACCGCAAGAGGCACCCCGGAGCGCTCAGCCCCGGCGCTCAGCCGGATCCGCCGGGTGCGGAGCCACCAGCGGAAGCCCCGCCGCAAGGCGGGCCTCGCACGCGGCCGCAAGCTGCGCGTACGCCTCCGCCCCCATCAGCTCCGTGAGCTCGGCTCGGTACGAGGCGTAAACAGGCTCGCCCCCACCATGCGCCGACGTCGCCGACGTGCACCACCAGTGCAGGTCATGACCGCCGGGGCCCCAGCCCCTGCGGTCGTACTCCCCGATCGACACCACGAGCACCCGCGTGTCGTCCGGCCTGTCGACCCACTCGAAGGTCCGGCGGATCGGCAGCTGCCAGCACACATCGGGCTTGGTCTCCAGCGGCTCGCGGTTCTCGCGCAGGGCGAGGGCGTGCAGCGCGCAGCCCTGGCCGCCGGAGAAGCCGGCGCGGTTGGAGAAGATGCAGGCCCCGTCCACGACGCGGGTCTGCCGCTCACCGTCCTCGTTCTCCTCGGCCCAGAAGCCGTCCCGCCCGGTGCCGAGGCCGTGGAATTGCCAGTCGTCCGCGGTGAGCCGGGCCACATGCCCGGCGACCCGCTTCTCGTCGTCGTCGTCGGAGAAGTGCGCGCCCAGCGAGCAGCAGCCGTCGTCAGCGCGCCCGGCGACGATGCCGTGGCAGCCCTGCCCGAAGACGCACGTCCAGCGCGATGTCAGCCATGTCAGGTCGCACCGGAAGACCTGCTCCTCGTCGGCCGGGTCGGCGAATTCCAGCCATGCCCGCGCGAAGTCGAGCCCCGCCTCGTCGCCTGCCGCGACCTGCTCCCCGCCCCTGCGGGTCGTCACCTTTGCCACGAGCCCAGCGTAAGACCGTATTGCCCGGTTTCCCCTCACCGCCCCGCAAGAGGGCCCCCGCGGCCCGCCCGGACGGGGCGAACCGGCCCGCTCCCGCCCGGCCCCCGGCCGTAAAGTGCTGCCCATGCGACTGGGAGTGCTCGACGTGGGGTCCAACACCGTCCACCTGCTGGTGGTGGACGCGCACCCGGGCGCGCGCCCGCTGCCCGCGTATTCGCACAAGGCGGAGCTGCGCCTCGCCCAGCTCCTCGACGCGGACGGCGCGATCAGCGCCGAGGGCGTCGAGCTGCTGGCGGGCACGGTCGCGGACGCGATGCGCGTCGCGGAGGACAAGGGCGCCGAGGACGTCCTGCCCTTCGCGACCTCCGCGGTGCGCGAGGCGGCGAACGGCGAGGCCGTGCTCGCGCACGTCGAGCAGGAGACCGGCGTACGGCTGACGGTGCTGTCCGGCGAGGACGAGTCGCGGCTGACCTTCCTCGCCGTACGCCGCTGGTTCGGCTGGTCCGCGGGCAAGCTGCTGGTGCTGGACATCGGCGGCGGCTCGCTGGAGGTCGGCTACGGCATGGACGAGTACCCGGACGCCGCCGTGTCGCTGCCGCTCGGCGCGGGGCGGTTGACCAGCGGGTGGCTGCCGGGCGACCCGCCGTCCGCGCAGGACGTACGGGCCCTGCGCCGGCACGTCCGCACCGAGATCGCCCGCACCGTCGCGGAGTTCGCCCGCCTCGGGCCCGCCGACCACGCGGTGGGCACGTCCAAGACCTTCCGCCAGCTGGCCCGTATCGCGGGGGCGGCGCGCAGCGCGGACGGGCTGTACGTGCAGCGGGTGCTGCGGCGTGGGGCGCTGGAGGAGTGGGTGCCGCGGCTCGCCGAGATGGCGACGCGGCAGCGCGCGAACCTGCCGGGCGTGTCCGAGGGCCGCGCCGGCCAGCTGCTCGCGGGCGCGCTGGTGGCGGAGGCGGCGATGGATCTGTACGGCGTCGGCGAGCTGGAGATCTGCCCGTGGGCGCTGCGCGAGGGCGTGATCCTGCGCAAGCTCGACGTGATGGCGGCGGGGCTCGCGAGCGCGAGCACGGGTGCGACGGCCGAATCCCCGGCGGCCGGACCCGGGACCGGAGCCCCCGCCGGCGGGGCGACCACCGCCCCAGCGGGCCCTGTGGCCAATTCCACACCAGCCGCCCCACCCACCCCCGCACCGGCGCAGAACGGTGTTTCGGGCGCCACCGTCGCCCGCCGCAGCGGCTGAGACCGGGCTTCCGGCACAGACCCCGGCCGTACGCTGGCCTGCATGGCCGACGCACCCGACGCAGCCCCCGGCACGCCGCCCCGCGGCACCGTGCCGCCGGCAGGCATGCCCGGCGCGGCGCCCGCCCGCGTGACGGACCACGCGCCCAGCCCCGTGTCCGCCGGAGCGCCCGGCCGCGTGACGGACCACGCGCCCGATCCCATGCCCGGCGGAGCACCCCGCGGTCCCGTGCCCCCGGGCCGCGTGCCCGGCGCGGCCCGCGATCGCGCCCCCGGCGCGGCGCCCGCCCGCGTGACGGACCACGCCTCCGCCGCGGCAACGGGCCTCGCCCCCAGCGCAGGCCCCGCCCCCCGCGGAGCGCTCCGCGGCGTACCGGTCGCCCTCTCCACCGCATCCGTCTATCCCGAGTCGACGGCGACGGCCTTCGAGATCGCCGCGCGCCTGGGCTACGACGGCGTCGAGGTCATGGTGTGGACGGATCCGGTCAGCCAGGACGTCGACGCCCTGCGCCGGCTGTCCGACTACCACGGCGTGCCGATCCTCGCGGTGCACGCGCCCTGCCTGCTGATCACCCAGCGGGTGTGGTCCACCGACCCGTGGGTCAAGCTCCAGCGCGCGAGGGCCGCCGCCGAGCGGCTCGGCGCGTCGACCGTCGTCGTCCACCCGCCCTTCCGCTGGCAGCGCTCGTACGCGCGCGACTTCGTCCGCGGGGTGTGGCGGATGGCGGACGAGACGGACATCCGCTTCGCCGTCGAGAACATGTACCCCTGGCGCTACCGCGACCGCGAGATGGCCGCGTACGCCCCGGACTGGGACGTCACCCGCGAGGACTACCGGCATTTCACGGTGGACCTCTCGCACGCGGCGACTTCGCGCACCGGCGTGCTGGAGATGGCCGCGCGGATGGGCGACCGGCTCGCGCACGTCCACCTCGGCGACGGCAACGGCTCGGCGAAGGACGAGCACCTCGTGCCGGGCCGCGGCACCCAGCCCTGCGCCGAGCTGCTGCGCTCCCTCGCGGGGCGCGGCTACACCGGCCATGTGGTCGTGGAGGTCAACACGCGTCGGGCCATGTCGTCCGCGGAGCGCGAGGCCGACCTCGCCGAGGCGCTGGCCTTCGCCCGCCGCCACCTGGTCCGCCCGCCGGTCCCGAGCCGTCCGGCGCGCTGAGCCGCCCCGCCGAGGGGAATAGCACAGGCCTTCCGTCATCCGGACGGGTTGTCCGGATCCTGGGCGACGGGCGTACCCTCGACGGCACGGCCGCGAGCCGCGGCCGTCGTACGAACGCGAGTGAAACCAAGGGAGTGGAACCGTGCCCGAGCTGAGGTCACGTACGGTCACCCACGGCCGCAACATGGCGGGTGCGCGCGCCCTCATGCGCGCATCCGGTGTGGACAACGCCGACATCGGCAAGCCGATCGTCGCGGTCGCCAACAGCTTCACCGAGTTCGTACCGGGGCACACCCACCTCCAGCCGGTCGGCCGGATCGTCTCGGAGGCGATCAAGGCGGCCGGTGCGGTGCCGCGTGAGTTCAACACGATCGCGGTGGACGACGGCATCGCGATGGGCCATGGCGGCATGCTCTACTCGCTGCCGTCGCGCGACCTGATCGCCGACTCGGTCGAGTACATGGTGCAGGCGCACTGCGCGGACGCGCTGATCTGCATCTCCAACTGCGACAAGATCACCCCGGGCATGCTGATGGCCGCGCTGCGGCTGAACATCCCGACGGTCTTCGTCTCCGGCGGTCCGATGGAGGCCGGCCGGGCGACGCTGGTCGACGGCACGGTCCGCAAACTGGACCTGATCAACGCGATCTCCGACGCCGTCGACGAGAACGTGTCGGACGCCGACATCCTCCGCATCGAGGAGAACGCCTGCCCGACCTGCGGGTCCTGTTCCGGCATGTTCACCGCCAACTCGATGAACTGCCTGACCGAGGCGATCGGCCTGGCCCTGCCCGGCAACGGCTCGGTGCTCGCCACCCACACCGCCCGCAAGGCGCTGTACGAGGACGCGGGCCGCACCGTCGTCGAGCTGACCCGGCGCTACTACGAGCAGGACGACGCCACCGTGCTGCCGCGCGCCATCGCCACCGGCGCCGCGTTCGAGAACGCGATGGCCCTGGACATCGCGATGGGCGGCTCCACCAACACGATCCTGCACCTGCTGGCCGCCGCCCAGGAGGCCGAGCTGGACTACGGCCTGACCGACATCGACGCCGTCTCGCGCCGGGTGCCGTGCCTGGCCAAGGTCGCCCCGAACGTCGCGCCGACGGGCACGTACTACATGGAGGACGTGCACCGCGCGGGCGGCATCCCGGCGATCCTCGGCGAGCTGTACCGCGGCGGGCTGCTCAACGAGGACGTGCACACCGTGCACTCCCGCTCGGTCAAGGACTGGCTCAGCACGTGGGACGTGCGCGGCGGCTCCCCGTCGCCGGAGGCCGTCGAGCTCTTCCACGCCGCCCCGGGCTGCGTGCGCTCCGCCTCGGCCTTCTCGCAGTCCGAGCGCTGGGAGTCGCTGGACACCGACGCGGCCGGCGGCTGCATCCGGGACGTCGAGCACGCCTACTCCCAGGACGGCGGCCTCGCGGTGCTGCGCGGCAACCTCGCCGTGGACGGCGCCGTGGTCAAGACCGCGGGCGTGGACGAGTCGATCTGGACGTTCGAGGGTCCGGCGGTCGTGTGCGAGTCGCAGGAGGAGGCCGTCGAGAAGATCCTCCGCAAGGAGATCACGCCCGGCGACGTCGTCGTGATCCGCTACGAGGGCCCGCGCGGCGGCCCGGGTATGCAGGAGATGCTCTACCCGACCTCGTACCTGAAGGGCCGCGGGCTCGGAAAGTCCTGCGCGCTGATCACCGACGGCCGCTTCTCCGGCGGCACTTCGGGCCTGTCCATCGGCCACGCCTCCCCGGAGGCGGCCTCGGGCGGCACGATCGCGCTGGTCGAGGACGGCGACCGGATCCGTATCGACATCCCCGGCCGGACGATGGAACTCCTCGTCTCCGACGAGGAGTTGGCCGCCCGCCGGGAGGCCCTGGGCGGTGTGTACAAGCCGCGCGCCCCGCGCGACCGGCAGGTCTCGGCGGCGCTGCGCGCGTACGCGGCGATGGCGACGAGCGCGGACCGCGGCGCGGTGCGCGACGTGAGCCGCCTGGAGGGCTGAGCCCCCGTACCGGCTGCCGCCGTCCCCCGCGGGCAACTGCCCGCGGGGGACGGCGTTTTCGCGCCCGTGGGGGGGTCTAGAGGCCGAGGGCCGCGGCGGCGCGGTCGGCCATCTTGGATTCGCCGAGGGCGTTGGGGTGGACGGGCACGAAGTTGGTGCCGAAGAGCACCGGTTCGATCCACCGGGTGCCGATCGGTCGGCAGGCGTCGTGGCCGTCGGAGGCCGCGGACATGTCGACGTACGTCGCACCGGTCGCCGCGGCGGCGCGCTGCACGGCCGAGTTGAGGTGCGTCTGGAGGTCGCGCAGATAGGGGATGTCGCCGGAGGCGATGGGCAGTTGCGCGAAGCAGCCGGGCACCGCGGCGGCCGGCACGATCCACGGGTAGCCGAGGATCGCGACCTGGGCGTGGGGCGCCTTCGCGCGGACGGCGGCGAGCGCGCTCTTGAGCGCCTGGAAGGTGCCGTTGTCGACCTGGTCGGTGAACGTGCTCCCGTACAGGCTCTGGCAGGGGTGGCCGAAGCCGAGGGTGGCGATGCCCGCGGAGCCGCAGGCGAGGATCGCGTCGATGAAGGTGTTGTTGTCGTTGCCGCCGATCGTCATCGTCACGACGTCGGTGCTCGCGCTCAGCGCGTCCAACTGCGGTGCCACGCCCGGGTACTGGGCCCCGGCGAAGTCCTTCGTCTCCGCGGCGCCGCACGTGACGTCGTGCAGCGCGAGCCCCGCGCGGGCGGCCAGCACGTGGGGGTAGTTGGCGGAGGACCGGACGCACAGCAGCGAGGCGTCCGGGTCGAGCGGCAGGACGCCCGAGGCCGCGCTGTAGCTGTCGCCCATCGCCACGTACGAGCGCTGGGCCTGCGACTGGGCGCCGCCGGACTGCTGGGCGTGCGCGGCGGGGGCGGTGAGGCCGAGGACGGCCAGTGCCGCGGCGGCCAGGACGGCGGCGAGTCCGCGGGCCCGGCCCCGGGCCCGGTGGGGGAGAACGCGCATCGACATCTCTCCTCGTTTCGTGGGGGTATGTGACGAGATCAGGTGAAGTCGGCGCTGCTCCGCAGAAGTTACTGACTGGTCAGTCTGTGGTCAATGGTCTGCGCACGCACCGGTAGCGAGGGCGTTCACTTCTTCACGGTTTCGCCGCACCCCCGTCGCGTTCACGCACCCTTCGCCGTACGGGACTTCCCTCCCGGGAGCCCGCCGCCATCCTGGAGACCAGGGGCCACAAGGGGGGAGCGGCAATGGAGTTCACGATCGCCCGGCGGGTCCGGCGGCGCGGCGCGGGCATGCTGTGCGCGGCGGCCGTCATCGCCGCGGGCACAGCCGCGTGGCTGATCTCCGGCAAGGGGCACAGCGCCGCGGGACCGCTCGTCGCCGCGGGCGCCGCCGCGCTGTGCGCCGGGCGCGGGCTGTGGGAGGTGCGCCGGGCCCGGCGGCCCTTCCGGCTGTGCGTCGACGCCTTCGGCCTCACCCTGCACGACGCCGAACTGAGCTGGGAGCAGATCGAGTCGGTCGCGCTGCGCTACACCTCGGCCGGCGACAGCGAGAGCGCGCCGCCCAAACCCCACCTCACGGTGTGGCTCGCGCCCGGCGCGAAGCTCCCGCGCGAGCCCGACCGCACGTGGGACGGGCGCGTCCGCCACACCCTCCTCGACACCGACGACCTCGACCAGAGCCTCGGCCAACTCACCGCCGCCCTCGCCGAGCACGGCGGAGCCCGCTTCGAGACCGCGCCGCGCGCCGTACGCCTGCCCACCCCCGTCACCGTCGCGGGACCCGAGCACCGCGTCCCCGGCGGCGACCACGTCTTCCGCACGCCCGGCCCGCCGCTCGCCCTCCTCCTGACCTCCCTCGTCCTCGCCCTCGGCGCCACCGCCCCCTATGCGGCGGCCGCCGCCGGCCACACCGACGTCGTCCCGCTGGTGCTGCTCGGCCCCCTCGTCCCGGTCGCCGCGCTCGGCTGGGTCGGCACGTTCCACTGCCTCTCCCGGCGCCGCCGCCCGCCCCGCCTCACCGTCGGGCCCGGCGGTATCGCCTTCCGCGACTACGGCAAGGCCGAGGTCCACTTCTCCTGGCCGGAGGTGGCGGCCCTCACGATCGGCCCCCGCGCGGGCTCCACCGACCCCCGCCCCTGGCTCATCGTCTGGCCCCTCCCCGGCGCGGCCCTCCCCGCCCAGACCCTCCACCTCACGGACGGCCACCTCGCCTGCCCCCTCGCCCCTCTCCCCACCCTCCCCGGCGGCCCGGCAGCCCTCCCCACGATCCGCACCTTCGCGGGCGAACGCTTCACCCCTGCGGGGCGCGAGCGTTTTTAGGGGCGCGTGGAGCACGCGCCTGCGGCGCCGGGCGAGCGTTTTCAGGGGCGCGGGGAACTGCGCGCTCAGCCCCCTCCGGGGCGCGGGTAGTCACCGGCCCAAGGGGGCAGTCGCTGTCGTTTCCGGACCACCGGCCGGTGGGGGCTGAGCGCTCCGTTCTCCCCCAGAGCTTCGCCTGGGAGGTACCCCCACGCGCCCCTGATGGTGCCCGGCGCCGCAGCGCAAGACGCGCCCCGCGCAGAAGGCGGCCCCCACAGCCCCCGGCGGGGGGAGCGGAACGGACCGCCGCCGGTCCACTTGCCCGGCGTGCCCATAATGGAAAGCGTGAGTGAGGACCAGCAGACAGCCCCCGCCCCCGCGCCCGCGGAAAGCGCCCCCCTCGACAAGGGCCCGGCGCCCGAGCCGATCCGCTTCTTCGGGACGACCTGGGTCGACCACGAACGCGGCTACGGCCTGCGCCGCCTCGGCGTCAGCGTGGGCTCGCTGGCCGCCGCCGCAGCCGGCGCCTTCGTGCTCAAGATCGGCTTCCAGGGCCTCGGCGACGCCGCGATCGGCAGCTTCGTCACCGCCCTCGCCTTCATCGGCCTGGCCGTGTGCAGCGTCCTCGCCTACCGGCACACCTGGCGCGGCTTCGTCGCCCGCCGCCCCGCGGGCGACGCGGACGGCACGGCGAGCCTCTACGCGATCGGCTTCGTCGGCGGCCTCCTCGCGTATTTCGTGCGCTCCCTGTCCGAGGCCCCCGGCGAGGACCTGCGCCGTACCGAATACGCGGAGGCCCGCGCCCGGCACGAGGCCCGCCAGTCCCGCCCGAAGGCGAAGGCGAAGCCCAAGGGCAAGCGCAAGCGCTGAGGCCCCGCGCCCCGGGGCCCGCCGCCCCGGGTCCCGCCCCCGCGGCCCCCGCGGCAAGGTGTCCCTGCCACTACCAGGGCCGGCAGGGTCTTCCTCGCGCGGAGCGCGCACCGCACGCTGGGCCTCATGAGCACTTCCACCGCACCCGGACCCCGCCTCACCACCCCCTTCGGCTTCGCCGCCACCACCGGGGACGTCCTCGACGGCGTCGACCTCGGCGGGCGGCGGGCGCTGGTCACCGGGGGGACGTCCGGGCTCGGACGGGAGACCGCGCGGGCGCTCGCCGCCGCCGGCGCCGAGGTCGTCCTCGGTGTGCGGAACGCCGACGCGGGGCGCCGCACCGCCGCCGAGATCACCGCCGAGACAGGAAACCCGCAGGTCAGCGTGTTGACGCTGGATCTCGCGGACCTCACCTCGGTCCGCGCCGCCGCGGAGGCGTACGGCGACCGTCCGCTGCACATGCTGATCGCCAACGCCGGGATCATGGCCCTCCCCGAACTGACCCGCACCCCGCAGGGCCGTGAGATGCAGTTCGCCGTCAACTTCCTCGGCCATTACGCCCTGACCACCGCCCTCCACGGAGCCCTCGCCCGCGCGGGCGACACCGCGGACGGCGGAGCGCGCGTGGCCGTCCTCAGCTCCAACGCGCACCTCTTCGCGCCCCCCGTCTTCGACGACCTCGACTTCCGCTTCCGCCCCTACCACCCGCTCGGCGCGTACGGGGAGTCCAAGACCGCCGACGTCCTGCTCGCCGTCGAGGCCGCCCGCCGTTGGGCCGATGACGGCATCACGGCCAACGCCGTCAACCCCGGCGCCATCGCCACCAACCTCCAGCAGCACACCGGCGGCCTGCGCACCCCGCAGGAGCGCCGCAAGACGCCCGCGCAGGGCGCTGCCACCCCCGTCCTGCTGGCCGCCTCCCCGCTGCTCACCGGTGTGACCGGCCGCTACTTCGAGGACGGCGCCGAGGCCGAGCCGCGGGACGCCGCCCCGCCGCTGTTCGGCGGCGGCGTCGCCCCCTTCGCCCTCGACCCCGGCAACGCCGCCCGCATGTGGGAGGCCGCCCGTGCGTTCACCGGCTGACCTCCCCCGCCGACGCACTAGCATCGCGACGGTGACCACGACGGCATCAGAAGCGGCCGCCGCGCTGCGGCGCGGCAAATACGTGAGCGTCACCACCTTCCGGCGCGACGGCACCCCCGTGCCCACCCCGGTCTGGTACGCGCTCGGCGAGGGCGAGCTGGTCTTCTGGACCGGCGCGGCCAGCGGCAAGGTCAAGCGGCTGCGCAACAACCCCCGGGTGGTGATCGCCCCCTGCAACGCCCGCGGCCGCGTCACCCCCGGCGCCCCCGCCCTGGAGACCACCGCCCGCGTCCTGGACGACACGGGCAAGGCCGCCGCCCGCCGCCTCCTGGCCCGCAGATACGCCCTGGTCCGGCTGGGCGACCTGGCCCGTACGGCGCTGCGCCGCACCGCCCGCCCCGACCAGGTCGGCGTCAGCGTCGCCCTGTGACGGCCCCGCCCAGGAGCGCCGGGCTTACGGTGGAGGGGTGACGACCGGCAGCAGGCTCGGGGATTACTTGCGGGCCCGGCGGGAAAGGCTGCGGCCCGCGGACGTCGGCCTGCCCGAGGGCGGCCGCCGCCGGGTGCCGGGGCTGCGCCGCGAGGAGGTCGCCCTGCTCGCGGGCATCAGCGTCGAGTACTACCTCCGCCTGGAGCAGGGCCGCGACCAGCACCCCTCGCACCAGGTCCTCACCGGTCTCGCCCGCGCGCTGCGCCTCGGCCCGGACGCCGAGCGCTACCTCTACGCGCTCGCCGCCGTGGACCACGCCGCCGCCGAGGGCGTTCCCGACCGGCCCGAGAGCGTCAGCCCGGCCGTCGTCACCCTCATCGACAACTGGACCACCACCCCGGCCCTGGTCCAGGGCCGCGCCATGACCACGCTCGCCGCCAACGCCATGGCCACCGCCCTCAACCCGCTCTTCGCCCCCGGCGTGAACACGCTGCGCGCGGCCTTCCTCGACCCGTCGATGCGCGACTTCTACCGCGACTGGGACGCGATGACGGCCAAGACCGTCGCCTACCTGCGCTCATTCGCGGGCGCCGCCGACGACCCCCGCCTCGCCGAGGTCATCGGCGAGCTGAGCCTGCACAGCGACCGCTTCCGCGAGCTGTGGGCCCGGCAGGACGTCCACCGCCGCACCAGCGGCCTGACCCTGATCCGCCACCCGCGCGTCGGCCCGCTCGACCTGCACTACGAGAAGCTCGCCCTGCCCTCGGCCCCGGGCCAGATGCTTGTCACCTACCACGCCGAGCCCGGCACCCCCTCGTACGACCGCCTGCGCCGCCTCGCCCGGCTCACCTTCCCGCAGCTCACCTTCCCTGAAGCGGCCCCCGAGCCCGCCCCGGCCCGTACGCCGTACGACGCCACGCCCGCGCGGGCCACCCGGTAACTGCCACGGGCCGGTACATTGCCGCGCCCCGGCACACTGCCACCGCCCGGCACATTGCCGTAGGGCCGGCAGCACGCACCGGCCCCCGCCGACTTACTTGCGCGCCGCGCTCACCGCGCCGATCCCGCCCACCACGGCCGCGACGACCGCGCCGTGCCACAGGCCCGTCCACACGCTGCCGAAGAAGCCCTCGCTGGTCAGCACCTGCCGCAGCACCATGTCGGTGACGAACATCGCCGCCGCCGGCACCGCCGCCACCCGCCACGGATGCCTGCGCGCCCACCGCCTGATGCGGCGGTCCTTCCCCGCCTTGCCGTGCGCGGAATACCCCAGCACCGCGCCGGCGCCCCCCACGCAGAAGAAGAGCAGCGCGGCGATCGACAGGGACCCGCTGAGAATGCCGAGTCCGAAGTGGCCCTGCACCAGGTGCAGGGCCAGCGACACACCACCGCCGAGCGCGCCCACGACGGCCGCGGGCCGCCACGGACCGAGACTCGCGGAGGCGACGGCCAACTGCCGCTTCTCCGCGCCGGTGGTCACGATTTCGCGGGATGAAGGGTTCATACCGCTACGGTCGCCCCGTCCCGGCCCTATGCGCCATAGGGGATGACCCTGACCCGCCCCCCACGCCCCACCCGGCCCGCGGGACGACAACCCGCCGCACGGGAAGGGCCCGCCTGTGGACAACTTCCGCCCTGTGGACAACCCCGACCCGGTGTCCGCCGCACCCGGCATCATGGGGCCATGACCCAGCGACACGTGGCCGTCCTCGGCACAGGAAAGATCGGCGAGGCCCTGCTCTCCGGCATGATCAGGGCCGGGTGGGCGCCCGGCGACCTGCTCGTCACCGCCCGCCGTCCGGAGCGCGCCGAAGAGCTGCGCGCCCGCTACGGCGTCGAGCCCGTCGACACCGCGGAAGCCGCCAAGACCGCCGACACCCTCATCCTGGCCGTCAAGCCGCAGGACATGTCGGCCCTGCTCGACGAGCTGGCCCCGCACCTGCCCGCCGACCGCCTGGTCATCAGCGCCGCCGCCGGCATCCCCACCACGTTCTTCGAGGAGCGCCTCGCCGAGGGCACCCCGGTCGTGCGGGTCATGCCCAACACCCCGGTGCTCGTCGACGAGGGCATGTCCGTGATCTCCGCCGGGCGGCACGCCGACGAGAGCCACCTCGCCCGCACCGAAGCGATCTTCCAGCCGGTCGGCAAGACCCTGCGCGTCCCGGAGAAGCAGCAGGACGCCGCGACCGCCCTGTCCGGCTCCGGGCCCGCGTATTTCTACTACCTCGTCGAGGCCATGACCGACGCGGGCATCCTCCTCGGCCTGCCCCGCGCCCAGGCGCACGACCTGATCGTGCAGTCCGCCATCGGTGCCGCCGTGATGCTCCGCGACAGCGGCGAACACCCGGTCAAGCTCCGCGAAGCCGTCACCTCCCCGGCCGGGACGACGATCAACGCCATCCGCGAGCTGGAGAACCACGGGGTACGCGCCGCCCTCCTCGCCGCCCTCGAAGCCGCCCGCGACCGCAGCCGTGAACTGGCCTCCGGCGCCTGACCGGCCCCTGACCGGCACCAGCGCACTCGCCGGGTCGTACGCCACCGGCCCGGCCCCTTCCGCCCACGGGAGGAGCCGGACCCGGCGGCGCACCCGCGGCCCTTCAGGACGCCGGCAGGAGCCCGACCGCCCGGTAGGCCGCGTCCACCGTCGGCCGCGCGACCTCCCGCGCCCGGGCCGCACCCTCGCGCAGGATGCGGTCGAGATACCCCTGGTCGGCGCTCAGCTCGGCGTGCCGCGCCCGGAGCGGCCGCAGCAGCTCCACCACCGCCTCCGCCGTGTCCCGCTTGATCGCCCCGAAGCCGGCACCGTCCGCGTCGTACGCCGCCGCGAGGGCCTCCGGGTCCTTGCCCGTGCAGGCCGCCAGGATCTCCAGCAGGTTCGCCGCCCCCGGCCGCGCCGCCCGGTCGAACGTCACCCCCGGCTCGCTGTCGGTCACCGCCCGCATGACCTTCTTCGCGATCACGTCCGGCTCGTCCAGCAGGTAGACGATCCCCGCGGTCGCGGCGTGCGACTTGCCCATCTTCGACGCCGGGTCCTGGAGATCCATGACCCGCGCCGCAGCCGCCGGCCGCGTCGCGCGCGGCACGACGAACGTCGCCCCGTAGCGCTGGTTGAAACGCTCCGCCAGATCCCGGGTCAGCTCCACGTGCTGCGTCTGGTCCTCACCCACCGGCACCTCGTCGGCCCCGTACGCGAGGATGTCGGCGGCCATCAGCACCGGGTAGGTCAGCAGCGACAGCCGCACCCCCTGCCCCGCGGCCTGCGCCCGCGCGGACTTCTCCTTGTACTGGATCATCCGCCGCATCTCGCCGTCCGTGGCGACGCACTCGAGCAGGTATGACAGCCGGGCGTGCTCGTCGACGTGGCTCTGCACGAAGAGCGTGCACACCTGCGGGTCCAGCCCCGCCGCCAGCAGCAGGCTCGCCGCCTGCCGGCTCAGCCGCCGCACCCGCGCCGGATCGTGCTCGACGGTCAGCGCGTGCAGGTCCGCCACGAAGAACAGCGAATCGGCCCGGTGCTGATCCTCCTCCGCCCACCGCCGCAGGGCACCGAGGTAGTTGCCGAGGGTCAGATGCCCCGTGGGTTTCACACCGCTGAGAGTCCGAGTCATGGTCGCCGTCTCCTGTCGTCCGTGGTTCGCCGGTCGGTCTACTGGGGAGACCGCCGCTCACCACGGCCGCAGACAACGAAAACGGCCGCCGGAGCGGCGGCCGTGGATGCGTACGTGAGTCCTGGGCCGCCTCTAGGCGGCCCACCACTGGGTGGTGCTGTGACACGTACGCGACGTCATGGGGCCAGGGTAGCGCCCACCCCCCGGTTGTGAAGGTCCCCGCACGAAGTTGACACCCAACGGTCAGCTGCGTAACGTACTCCGGGCTGTCCGACGTGAGCGCCGATCTTGGTCGGTTCCCGGACAGCCATTCCGCAGCAATCACTCGAACGACCACGGTCTGACGACCGGGGGCGTCCGTGTGTGCGTTTTCGGAATGCGCGGATTCTGCGGAAGCAGAAGCCAAAGCCCTCCGATTTGGAACGGCCGAGGAACATCCGCTAAAGTCTCACTCGTCGGAACGGCCCAACAGCCGGAAAGACAAACCCCGCTGACTGGGGGTCAGGCACTGGAAAGCGTCTGATAGAGTCG
>NZ_JBIRQQ010000018.1:0-105066 GCF_044333285.1 Streptomyces sp. NPDC021020 | reverse complement strand
CCATCAACTACCTCATCACCTGGCTCGGCTGCGCCAAGCAGCACGGACTGCCCATCAGCTACCTCGGCGGCTGGAACGAACGCGGCCACGACGCCAACTGGTACGTCCACCTACGCACCGCACTCGACAACGCGGGATACGGCAGCGTGCAACTCGTCGCCGACGACTCCGGCTGGCAGGTCGCGGACGACATGGCGTCCGACTCCGCCTTCAACAACGCCGTGTCGATCATCGGCGCGCACTACCCCTGCGAGGGCGGTGACGGCGGCAACGCCCACACCTGCTCCTCCTCGACCGCCGCGAAGAACAACGGCCGGCCGCTGTGGGCCAGCGAGAACGGCTCCCTCGACATGGACGCGGGCGCCCCGGCGCTCATCCGCTCCATCGTGCGCGGCTACACCGACGCGCGCATGACCGCCTACCTCAACTGGCCGCTGGTGGCCGCGCTCTACCCCAACCTGCCCTACAACACCGTGGGCCTGGCCACCGCCCCCTCGCCCTGGTCGGGCAGCTACTCGATCGGCGAGAACACCTGGGCCACCGCCCAGGTCACCCAATTCGCCCAGCCCGGCTGGCAGTTCGTCGACTCCGCCTCCGGCTACCTCGGCGGCGCCGAGACCAACGGCGCGTACGTCAGCCTCAAGTCCCCCAACGGCAAGGACTACTCCACCGTCCTGGAGACCACCACCGCCACCGAGGACCAGACGGTGAACTTCACCGTCAAGGGCGGCCTGTCCACCGGCACCGTCCACGTCTGGGCCACCCGGGTCAACAGCCCGAGCGCGGCGACCGACTTCGTCCACACGCAGGACGTCACCCCCTCCGGCGGCGCGTACACGCTGACGCTTCAGCCGGGCTGGATCTACACCGTCACCACCACGACCGGCCAGGGCAAGGGCACCGCGACCCCGCCCGCCGCGCACGCGCTGGCCCTGCCCTACTCCGACGCCTTCGAGGGCTACGGCAGCGGCACCGAGGCGCGCTACCTGTCCGACATGCAGGGCTCCTTCGAGGCCCAGCCGTGTGCCAACGGCCGCGCCGGGCAGTGCGTGCAGCAGATGGCGCCGGTCAAGCCGATCGAGTGGCAGGACGACTCCGACGCCTTCACCCTGGCGGGCGACCCGGCCTGGTCGAACTACACCGTCAGCGTCGACGTCGACCTGCGGCAGGCCGGCACCGCCGAAGTGCTGGGCCGCGCCGGGACGCAGAACCGCCCGCAGAGCCACCAGGCGGCGTACGAGCTGCGGGCCGACGACGGCGGCCGCTGGTCGATCGTGCGCACCTCGGCGGCCGGCGCCTCCACCACCCTCGCCTCCGGCACCCGCGCCGCGCTCGGCACCGGCTCCTGGCACACCCTGGCGCTCGGCTTCTCGGGCGACCAGATCACCGCGAGCGTGGACGGCGGCGTCCTCGGCACCGTCCACGACAGCACCTACCTCGCCGGGCAGATCGGCTTCGGCGTGGCCGGCTACCAGACCGACCAGTTCGACAACCTCTCGGTCACGCCGAACGCCGCGGGCAGCATCGGCGGCATCCTCAAGGGAAGCGGCTCCGGCCTGTGCGCCGACGTGCCCGCCTCCAGCCGTACCGACGGCACGCAGGTCGCGCTGTGGGACTGCAACGGCGGCGCCAACCAGCAGTGGACGGCCACTCCGGCCGGACAACTCACCGTCTACGGCGGCGCCAAGTGCCTGGACGTCGCCGGCTCGGGGACGGCAGACGGCACCGCCGTGCAGATCTGGACCTGCAACAGCACCGCGGCGCAGGTCTGGACGGTCGACGCGAACGGCAGGGTCGTCAACCCGGCGTCCGGCAAGTGCCTCGACGCCGCCAAGGGCGGCACCGACCCCGGCACCCTGCTGGAGATCTGGAGCTGCAACGGCGGCACCAACCAGGCCTGGACGCGCGGCAGCACCGCGGGCCCGGTCAGGGGCGGGCAGTCCGGCCGCTGCGTCGACGTCCCCGCCTTCGCCACGGCCAACGGCACCCGGCCCACCCTGTGGGACTGCAACAACGGCAGCAACCAGATCTGGTCCTCCACCACCACCAACCAGCTCACCGTCTACGACACCAAGTGCCTTCGGGCCGTGGGCGGCGCCACCGCGGACGGCACCCCCGTCGAGATCTACGACTGCGACGGCAGCGCCAACCAGCAGTGGCGCGTCCGCGCGGACGGCGCGGTCGTCAACGTCGCCTCCGGCAAGTGCCTGGACGCGGTCGGGCAGGGGACCGCGAACAACACCGCCCTGGACATCTGGTCCTGCAACGGCCAGGCCAACCAGGTCTGGCGGCGCGGTTAGAACGCCCTCGCCCCAGGCGCCCTCCCGCCACGCCGGTCACGGCAGCGCCCCCGGCGTGGCGGGGAAACCGCCCCCCGCAGCAGCAACCGTCAGTGAACCCCCGGCCGATCCCTGCCGGCGGCCCCGTCGCCCCCCCCAACCCGAGGACCCCCATGACCGCAACCGTTCCCCGACATCTGCTGCGACGCTGCCTGCTCGCGCTGCTCGTCCCGCTCGCACTGCTCGTCGTCCCGCCGCACAGCGCCGCCGCCGCGACCGGCTGGACCGTCAGCGGCCCCTCCGCCGGCTCCCCGACCGCGGCCCAGGTCACGCTGGACGGCGGCAGTCTGACCTTCGCCGCCACCAGCCGCGGCCAGAGCGTGCTGTCGCCGTCCCCGATCGGCATCCGCACCAGCGCCGCCGACCTGACGAAGAACCTGACCTTCCTGCAGCGCAGCGACCGCACCGTGACCGAGTCGTACACCATGACGACCGGCAAGCAGCGCGGCCACTCCACCCGCTACACCGAGAGCACGCTCTCCTTCTCCGGCACCGGCGGCGCGCGGCTCGACATCGTTGTCCGGGCCTCGGACACCGGTGTCGCCTACCGCTACGTCCTGCCCGGCAGCGGCTCGGTGACCGTCACCGGCGAGGCCTCGTCCTGGACCGTGCCCGGCTCGTCGCCCGCCTGGCTGGCACCGCCGGACCGCGAGGACCAGAGCCAGTGGTTCGGCAGCACCGCGTCCGGCGCCCCCTCCGACACCTACCGGCAGCCCGCGCTCTTCCAGGTCGGGAGCGCGTACGCGCTCGTCGCCGAGACCGACCTCGACGGGCGCTACGCCGCCTCGTACCTCTCCCACACCTCCGGCTCGGCCACCTACGCCGTCTCGCTCGCGAGCGGCGTCACCACCACGCTGCCGCTGTCGACCCCCTGGCGCACCGCGGCGCTCGGCAGCCTGGCGGAGGTGACCTCGTCCACCCTCGTCGACGACCTGGCCACCCCGTCCAGGGTCGCCGACACCTCGTGGATCAAGCCCGGCGCGGTCGCCTGGTCCTGGCTGAGCGAGCACGGCAGCCCGTCCAGCGAGGCCCGGCAGAAGCAGTACATCGACTTCGCCCAGCGCCAGGGCTGGCCCTATGTGCTGGTCGACGAGGGCTGGTCCTCCTCCTGGGTGCCGGACCTGGCCGCCTACGCCAAGGCCCGCGGTGTCCAGCTCATCCTCTGGTTCAACTCCTCGGACCTGCGCACCGCCCAGCAGCGCGACCAGTGGCTGCCGCAGGTCAAGAGCTGGGGCGTGGCCGGGGTCAAGATCGACTTCATCGACGAATACACCCAGCCGACGCTCCAGTGGTACGACGCGGTGCTGGAACAGACCGCGAGCCTGAAGCTCATGGTCAACTTCCACGGCACCGCCATGCCGCGCGGCATGCAGCGCACCTGGCCGCAGGTCGTCGCGGCCGAGGCGGTGTACGGCTCGGAGCAGTTCCGCAACCGGGCCGCGTTCAACACGATCCTGCCCTTCACCCGCAACGTGATCTCCAGCATGGACTTCACACCGGTCGTCTTCAGCATGAGCGGCCGGGACACCACCGACGCCCAGGAGCTCGCGACCGCCGTGGTCTTCGAGTCCGGCTGGCAGCACTTCGCCGACAGCCCCGAGAGCTACGAGGCGCACCCCGAGGCGCTGCGCATCCTCGACCAGCTGCCCACCGCCTGGGACGAGACCCGGCTGCTCGGCGGCAGCCCCGGCAAGGAGGCGTACGTCGCCCGCCGGGCCGGCGACCGCTGGTTCGTCGGCGGCATCTCCGCGGTGGCCGCCAAGACGTACTCCACCCCGCTGTCCTTCCTCGGCTCCGGCCAGTGGCTCGCCGAGACCGTACGGGACGGCTCCGGCGGGCTGACCCACGACACCCGGGTCGTCACCTCCGCCGACACCCTGTCGGTGGCCGAGGCCGCCAACGGCGGCTTTGCGACCGCGCTGTGCCCCTACACGGCGGGCCTGACCACGTGCGACCCGCACGGCCAGGCGGGCGCCCTGAAGGGAGCCGAGTCCGGGCTGTGCGCGGACGTGCCCGCCTCGGCGCAGACCGACGGCACCCGGGTGGCGCTGTGGGACTGCAACGGCCAGACCAACCAGAGCTGGCACGCCACGTCGGCCGGGCAGCTGACCGTCTTCGGCGGCGCGAAGTGCCTGGACGCCGCCGGCTCGGGGACGGCAGACGGCACCGCGGTGCAGATCTGGACGTGCAACAGCACCGCGGCGCAGGTCTGGACGGTCAACGCCGACGGCACGGTCGTCAACCCGGCCTCCGGCAAGTGCCTGGACGCCACCGGCAACGGCAGGACCGACGGCACCCCGCTGGAGATCTGGTCCTGCAACGGCGGTGCCAACCAGAACTGGGCCCGCGCCAACACCACCGCCCCCTACAAGGGCGCCGGCTCCGGCCGCTGCATCGACCTCCCGAACGGGAACCAGGGCAACGGCACCCGCCCGGCGCTGTGGGACTGCAACGGCGGCGCCAACCAGCGCTGGTCCTCCACCGTCAGCGGGGAGTTCACGGCCTTCGCCAACCGCTGCCTGGACGCCGCGGGCGGCGCCACCGCCGACGGCACCGCCGTCCAGATCTACGACTGCAACGGCACCGCGGGCCAGCGGTGGCAGGTCCGCTCCGACGGCACGGTCGTCAACACCGGCTCCGGCAAGTGCCTGGACGCCTACGACAACGGGACCGCCAACGGCACCCAGTTGGAGCTGTGGACCTGCAACGGCGGCGCGAACCAGAAGTGGTCGCGCGGCTGACCCCCGGCCGCCCCGCGGTGCGCCGGCCCCTCCCGGCGCACCGCGGGGTCACTCCGCTGCCGGCGGCAGCCCGAAGCAGCGGCGCAGGTGGCGGGCCGCCTGGGCGGTGGCCTGCGCGGCCGCGTCCACCGCGCCGGCCATCGCGAAGAAGCCGTGCGCCATGCCGGGGTAGCGGGTCGCCTCCACCGGCACGCCCGCCTCGGCGAGCCGGCGCGCGTACGCCTCGCCCTGGTCGCGCAGCGGGTCGTACTCCGCGGTGATGACCAGGGCGGGCGGCAGGCCGCCGAGGTCGGGAGCGCGCAGCGGCGAGGCCAGCGGATCGGCGGCGTCGGCCGCGCCGGTCAGGTAGTGGCGGGTGTACCAGGCCACCGAGTGGTGGTTGAAGAGGTACGGGTCGGCGTTGTCGCGCATCGAGGGGTCGTCGGCGAGCTGGTCGGTGTTGGGGTAGACCAGGAGCTGCGCGGCCAGCGGGAGATCCCCGTCGGCCCGCGCGAGCAGCGTCACCGCGGCCGCCAGGTTGCCGCCCGCGCTGTCGCCGCCGACCGCCAGCCTGGCCCGGTCGGCGCCGAGTTCGGCGGCGTGCGCGGCGACCCAGCGCAGGCCCGCGTGGCAGTCGTGCACCGCCGCGGGGAAGGGGTGCTCGGGCGCGAGCCGGTAGCCGACGCCGACGACCAGGCAGCCGGCCTCCGCGGCGAGCGTCCGGCACAGCAGGTCGGCGGTGTCGAGGCTGCCCAGCGTCCAGCCGCCGCCGAAGTAGTAGAGCAGCGCGGGGAGTCCACCGCCCGGCGCGGGCCGGTAGATCCGGATCGGCAGCGGTCCGCCGGGCCCTGGCACGGTCCGGTCGGTGACGTCGTGGAGTTCGCGCGGGCTGCCCCCGGACGCGCGGATCGCGGCCAGGTCGGCGGCGCGGGCCTGCTCCAGCGAGAGCGCGTAGAGCGGTGTCGCTCCGCTGCGGGCGCGCTGGTCGCGCAGGTCCTGGAGCTGCGGGTCGAGCGGCATGGCGTATCTCCGGGAAGAGGGGGCGGGACGCGGGGCCTTCGCCCGCGGGCCGGTGGCGGCGCGGTGGGCGCCGGCCGTCGCCGCGGTGCCGGTGGAGCGCGGCGGGGTGTGCGGGAAGGGGGGCCGTCAGGGCGGTGCCGGGCCGGACCAGTCGTGGTGGGTGATCGCGGGGTCCGCGCCGGCGGGCAGGGCCACCGCCGCCCGGTAGCCCGCGGGCGCCGGGATGTCGTGGACGCGGTAGCCGTGCGCCCAGGCGTCCGCCGCGGGGGTGTCCGGCGGCGGGCCGCCGGGCGGCACCGCGACGCGCAGGCCCTCGGCCAGGCGGCCCCCGTGCGCCTTCGTCAGCGCCTCCTTGCGGGCCCACAGGCGCGCGAAGCGGTTCGCGCGGGCCTCCGGGCCGGGGGCCGCGAGCACCGCGGCCGCCTCCTGCGGGGGGAACCAGCGGCGGGCCATCGCCACCGCGTCCAGCCGCGGCAGCACCTGCTGGACGTCGACGCCGACCGGGTGGGACGGGCACAGCGCGACCATCGCGACCTCGCCGGAGTGCGAGAGGTTGACGTGCACGCCGCGCCACCGCCCGGCGGGCTCGGGCTTGCCGTGCGGGCCGCGCGCCCAGCGGATCCCGCCGGGCGGCGCGCCGAGCGCCCCGGCCACGATGTGCCGCAGCGCGCCGTGTGCGAGCACGAAGCGCCGCCGGTCGTCGGCCGAGCGGTACGCGTCGGCGCGGCGCCGCTCCTCGTCGTCGAGGACGCCGAGCAGCTCGGCGACGAGCGGATCCGACCGCCGGTCGGCCACGAGCCACACCTGCACCGGAACCTCCACCCGCGCCTGTGCCTGTGCCTGCACCGGTACGCCGGTGGGCCGCGGGGCCCGCGGGAGCGTCACCGGCCCGCCCCCGGGGCGTCCGCGCGGGCGCGGACCAGGGCGGCGAGGCGGCGGACGCCCTCCTCGACGCGATCGGGGGGCAGGGCACTGCACGACAGGCGGATCCGGCGCCGGCCACCGCCGGACCCGGCGGCGTAGAAGAAGCTCATGGGCGTCCAGAGCACCCCGTGCTCGCGGGCCGAGACCTCCAGCATCGCCTCGTCCGCGGTCAGGGGCACGTCCACCACGGCGAAGAAGCCGCCCGCCGGGGCGTTCCACCGCACCCGCGGCTCGTCCGCGAACTCCCGTTCCAGCGCGGCGAGCAGGGTGCGCAGGTTGGCGCGGTAGAAGGCGGTCTTCGCCTTGCCCGCCGCCCGCACGCTGCACCCGGACTCCACGAGGTAGCCGCCCACGACGGCCTGCGCGACCGGCGAGGTGTTCACCGTCAGCAGGCTCTTGACGGTCGACAGCTCCTCGGCGAGCAGCGTGCGCCGCCCGTCCGCGCCGACGACCGGCTGGTCGGCGACCAGGAAGCCCACCCGCACACCGGGGAAGCACGACTTCGCGAACGAGCCGAGGTAGACCACCCGGCCGCCGGTGTCGAGCGCCTTGAGGGTGGGCCGCGGCTCGTCGTCCAGGCCGAACAGGCCGTACGGGTCGTCCTCCAGGACGAGCAGGTCGGCCTCCTCCGCGACCTCCAGCAGCCGCCGCCGCGCGGGGACGGCCATGGACGCGCCCGAGGGGTTGGCGAAGCTCGGCACCACGTAGAGGGCGCGCGGCCGCCGCCCCGACGCCCGTACCGCCGCGGCGACCTCGCGCACCGTCTCCGGGTCCAGGCCGTCCGCCGACTCGGGCACCGGGACGACCTCGACGCCGAGCACACGGGCCGCTCCGGTCAGGCCGACGTAGCAGGGCTCGACGGCCAGCACCACGTCACCCGGCCGCGCGCACAGCCCGCGCAGCGCGACGACCATGGCCTCCTGGCACCCCGCGGTGACCATCACGGCCTCGGCCGGCACCTCGACGCCCTCGTCCACCGCGAGCATCCGGGCGATCAGGTCGCCGAGGATGCCGTTGGTCCTGCCGTACTGGAGCAGCTGCCGCTCGCGCTGCTCGCGGTCCAGGCCCAGCGCCTCCAGGTGGGCGAGGTAGGTGCGCAGGTAGCGGTGCAGGTCGTCGGTGGTGTGGAATCCGTCGTACGGGCGGCCCGCCGCGAGCGAGACGGCGTCGGGGAAGCGGGCGGCGACCTCGTTGAGGAAGTTCATCGACGCCGACTCCGGGTCGGTCACGGAGATGTGCAGGTCGTCGCGCGACAGCTCCACCGTCATCGGGCTCCTCCTCCGGTCGTCACCGCCGAGGCGTCCAGCGACGCCAGGGCGGGGCGGCCCGCCAGGGCCATGGTGTGCGCCAGTTCCTCGGTCATCAGGTCCAGCACGCCCGACACGCCCGCAGCGCCGTCCGCCGCGAGTCCCCACAGCACCGGGCGGCCCAGCAGGACGGCACGGGCGCCGAGCGCGAGCGCGGCGAAGGCGTCGGTGCCGCCGCGCACCCCGCCGTCGAGCAGGACGGGGCAGGCCCCGCCGACAGCGTCCACCACCTCCGCGAGCGCGTCCAGGCTCGCGGGGGCGCCGTCGAGCTGCCGGCCGCCGTGGTTGGAGACGATGACCGCGTCGGCGCCGTGCCGGACGGCGAGCCGCGCGTCCTCCGCCGTCAGGATGCCCTTGAGAACCAGCGGCAGGGCGCTGCGCTCGCGCAGCCAGCCGAGGTCGGCCCAGGTCACCGCCGGGTCGACCGCCTCGGCGGCATGCACGGCGAGCGCGGAGCGCCCGGCGGCGGCGACATGGGCGGTGGCGGTCAGCGCCGCGTCGAGGTTGGCGGCGCGGATACCGGGGCCGAGCGCGAAGCCGTTGCGCGCGTCGCGGTGGCGGCGGCCCAGCCTCGGCGCGTCGACCGTCAGCACGATCGCGCCGCAGCCTGCGGCGGCCGCGCGGTCGACCAGGTCGGCGAGGGCCTCGCGGCGGCGCAGCCAGTACAGCTGCATCCACCGCGGGCCGGGCACCGCGGCGGCGATCTCCTCCAGCGAGCGGCTCGCGTAGATGCTCACGACGAACAGCGCCCCGGCCGCCGCGGCGCCCCGCGCGGTCGCGATCTCGCCGTCCGGATGGGCGAGTTGGTGGTACGCGGTGGGTGCGACGCCGATCGGGGTGCGCAGCCGCGCGCCGAGCAGCTCGACGCCGGTGTCGCAGCGCGAGACGTCGACGAGGACGCGCGGGCGCAGCGAAACGCGCTCGAACGCGCGGCGGTTGGCGGCGAGGGTGCGCTCGCGCTCGGCGCCGCCGTCGATGAAGTCCCACACGGGTGCGTCGAGTTGCTGCCGGGCGGCCCGCTCGTAGCCCGCGAGGGTCGGCGCCGGGGCCGTCATCGGCGCGCTCCCGCCGCGGCGGTCTCCCGCGCGGCGACGGCCGGGACGTCGACGGCGGCCAGGGCGAGGCCGCCGGACCCGGGCGCGCGGTCCGCGAGCACCACCCGGCAGGGCTCGGCGGCCGGCTCCGCGAGCACGCCGGCCAGTTCCCACCACACCCCTGTGCCGGGCCGCCCGGCGGCGGCCTGCCGCACCCGCGCCCCGGCCGCGAGGACCCGGCCGTCGACCCCGGCCCCGAGCACCGCGACCCCGCCGCCGAGCGCGTCCGTCACGTCCGCGGCGGTCGCGCCCCCCGCGCGCAGGGCGCCGAGCCCGGCGACCCGCTCACCGGGCGCGGGCGGCCCGAGGAGCAGGGCGACCCCGTAGGCCCCGTCGGGCAGCAGGGCCGGGGTGGACGCACCGGTGTCCGGGGCCGGTTGTGCGGGGGAGGTCGGGGCGGATGCTGCGGGAGATCGCGGTACGGCGCCGGTGCCGGACGGCGCGTGCGCGGCGGTGGGCGTCGCGGCGCCGTCCGGTGCGGGTGGCCCGTCCGCTCCAGGGGACGTCAACGGCTCGTAGGGCAGGGCCGGTTGCTCGACGATCAGGACGAGGGCGCGGGGGAGCGCGGCGGTCGTGGCGTAGGCGTGGGCCAGCCGCAGGGCCGTGAAGGCGGCGGCCGGGCCCTGGTCGGCGACGGCGAAGGCCAGCGGGTTGCCGGGGCACACATGGCTCAGCCAGGTCGCGGTGGCGCGGCCCGGGGTGACGTCCGGGACGGCGTACGCGAGGACGAGCAGGTCGACGTGCTCGCCCGCGGGCACCGCCTGCCGGATCAGCGCCGCGGCCAGGTCGCCGTAGGAGTGGCCGCCGCGGTCCGGTGGCTCCTGCGCGTCGAGGGCGAGCCCGTACGGGTGCAGCAGGTCGGTGAGGTAGACGCGCAGCCGTTCGTCGCGCTCCGGATCGGGCGCGCGGGGCGCGGGGTCCGGGAAGGCGAGGCGGACCGCCCGGCGGACGCCCCAGCCCGCGGGGGCGGCGGCCGCGGCGGCGCCCGGCACGAGGGTCCGTACGCTCACGCGTCCGCGTCCGTCAGCAGGTTGCCCGCGACGTAGTCGGCGAGCGAGCCGACCGTGCCGAAGTCCTCGCGGCCCAGCTCCTCGACGCTGATCTCCAGGTCGAGCTGCTCCTCCAGTTCCAGGACGAGTTCGAGGCCGGTGGTGGAGGTCAGCCCGAGCGCGTCCAGCAGCGCGGTGTCGGGGGTGACCGCGTCGACCTCGCGCTTGAGCACGCGCGGGAGGAGGTCGCGGATGCCGTCGACGAGCCGCTCGCGCAGCTCGGGGTCGATCGCGGTCGGGGCGGAGTGCTGCTCCGTCATCGGTCAAGCCTCTCAGGGGAGTTCGGGTCTTTCGCGGGGGCGGGGCTTCAGTGGACGAGGACGGTCGCCGAGAAGGCGGCGCCGAGCCCGGCGCCCGCGGCCGCCATCACGTACGGCTCGCCCGGCCGCAGCAGCCCGCGGTCCAGCGCGGTGCGGTAGTTGACGAAGGCGTCGGCGCAGAAGACGTGGCCGGTGTCGGCGACGTTGTCGAGCAGGACGCGCTCGCGCGGCACACCGAGGATGCGGCACACCTGGTGCCAGGCCACGCGGTTGACGTTGTGCGGCAGGAACAGCGCGAGGTCGCCGGCCGTCAGCCCGGCCCCGGTGAGCGCGGCGGTGATCGCCGCGGCCAGCGCGTCGGCGTACACCCGCTGGAATTCCAGGGCGAGTTCGGGGGCCTCGCCGTCGAACTCGCCGCGCTGCTCCACCGCGTAGCTGAGCACCCGGTCGCGCTCGCCGGACGCGGCCACCAGGCAGGCCGCGGCTCCCTCGCCGAAGAAGGAGGTGGCGGGGACGAGTTGGGCCTCCGGGGTGAACGCCTTCTCACCGCTGAGGACGAGGGCGAGCCCGTCCGGGTCGCCGTCCGCCGCGAGCAGCCGCCCCGCCGCGTCCACGGCCAGCAGCCCGGACGCGCACGCGTGGTGGCCGACGGAGAAGACGGCCGCGTGGCCGAGGCCGAACTCCTCGCAGACCGCGCGCACGGGGTCGTACGGGTAGGGCACGACGGTCGGGAAGGTCCGCGCGTGCAGCACGTACCGCACGTCCCGCTCGCGCCCGCGCAGGGCATGGAGCCGGGCGAGCGCGCCGCGCAGCAGGTCCTCGACCGTGCCGCCCGGGTCGCGGGCGACCTCGCCGAGCCGGTGGTAGCGGCGGAAGACCTTGACCTGCATCCGGGTCAGCCCGAGCGGCTCCGCGACCTCCTCGACGGTGAGCCGGCCCGGCGGTACGTAGGCGGCCACCCCGGTGAGAGCCGTCACCGCGCGGACCCCCCGGCCCCGACCGGCTCGTCGGCCGTCACGCCCTCCCCGGATTCCGGGGTCGCCGCCTCGATCGCGGCCGCCTCCATGGCGTACGCGAAGGCCTCGGCCTGGGCGGGCGAGACGTAGTGCGTGTCGATGTGGATCTCGAAGCGCAGCCCGCCCTCCGGGGTGTCGTCGACGTGCACGAAGAACCGCTCCGTCTGGTCCTCCTGCTGCTCGTACCAGCGGAAGACGGTGTCACGCCGCGCTTCCCGCAGCTCCCGCGGGCCCGCACCGGTGTCCTCGGCGGGCAGGGTGTAGCTGCTGCGGTCGTTGAGGTACGTCCTGATGCTCGCGTCCGTGCCGCGCTCGACGGAGATCCGCCCGACCAGCTCGTCCAGCGCCTCCGGGTCGAAGTAGGCGTTCTTGTACGCGGTCAGGGCGCCCTGACCGGCACGCCGCACGACGTCCGCGGCGCTCGCGTCCGCCGCGTCGATCGCGCACACGCCCGCCTGCGCGACCATGCAGACCACGTCCGACAGGGCCGACCGGAAGCGGTTGCCGACCACCGGGCGGACGACCACCGGGCTGATCCCCGTCGCCCGGTACAGCCCGGTCGCGAACAGGCCCAGCAGGATGCCGGGGACCGCGGCGCCGGTCCGCGCGGCGATCAGCGGCAGCGTCGCCGTGAGCGCCGGCGAGTGGAATTCGGCGCCCCAGTGCCGGGGTTCGCGCGGATCGGTGGGGCCGGGGAGCTGCCGCGCCGGCATGGTCCGCAGGACGCTCTCGAAGTGCCGCATCGCCCGCGCGCTCTGCCGCTGCCCCGCGGGGGAGCGCTGCCACCGCGCCTGCTCCAGCTGCTGCATCCCGCTGACTGGCGCGGTGTCCCGGGTCGCCACCTGGCCCAGCATGATCGCGCCGCCCAGCGCGTCCGTCGCCAGATGGTGCATGACGGTGACCAGGTGGACGGGCCGGCCGTCCTGCCGTACCGCCCCCATCCGCACCGGCCACTCCGCGCAGAAGTCGAACTCCCGGGCGCGGTAGGCCTGTTCGACGGCCGCGGCGACCTCGTCGGCGTCCTCGCCGGGAGCCGCGTCGTACACCTCCAGCGTGATGCGCCCGGTGGCGGAGAGCCGCTGCAGGACCCGGCCGCCCGGGGCGAGGCGCAGCCGGGTGCGCATCGAGGGGAAGCGCTCCAGCAGATAGCGCAGCTCGGCGGCCAGGTCGTCGAGCGTCGTGCCCGGCGCCAGCGGGGCGCGGCCGCCGATGGGCAGCGGGTTGCGCTGCCGTCCCATGGCCTGCCAGATCTCCCACATGCCCCAGGACATCTCGCCCTCGCCCGAGCCCTCCCCGGCGAAGTCGACCGCGATCCGCTCGGCGACGACCGGCGTCCCTTCCCGCTCGCTCATCGCGCCGCCACCTCCGCCGTCCGGGCCCGGTGCTGCTGGCGCATCAGGAACTTGCGGACCTTCCCCGTCGGGCCCGTGATCAGGTCGGCGTCGGTGATGACGACGACGCGGCGCAGCGTCGCCGCGGCCGCCGCGGTCAGGGCGCCGCGGACGGCCGGGGTGCGGTCGGCGTCCGGGTCGGCGCCCTCGTGGAGGGCCAGCAGCACATCGGTGACGACCTGCTCGCCGACCCGGTCGGAGACCACCGTGCAGTCGTGCACGTCCGGGCACGCCGCGAGGATCCGCTCCTCCGACATGGCCGTGTAGAGGCGTTCGCCGCCGCCGAGGTCGACCGCGTCCACCGCCCGGTCGACGTGGAAGTAGTAGCCGTCCTCGTCCCGGTACATCAGGTCGCCGGTGAGGTAGTAGCCGCCCAGCCGGTTGCGGTACGTCGCCGCGGAGTCGTTCCAGTAGCCCGGCGCCAGCGTCGGCGCCCGGAGCCCGAGCTGGCCGACCTCGCCGGGCGGGACCTCGCGGCCGGTCACGGTGTCCAGCAGCGCGACCTCGGCGAAGCCGTGCGGCACCCCGACGCAGCGGCCGTAGCGCTCGGTCGTGCGGGTGTGGGTGATGTGGAAGGCGGAGTGGCCCATCTCGGTCGAGCCGAGGCCGTCGACGAAGCTGGAACCGGGCATCCGGCGGACGCCGTCGCGGGTCGCCGTCTCCCGGGAGCCGGCGGCGACGAGCCGCCGGATGTGCGGCTCGTGCGCGCAGTCCCCGGTGTTGAACCACAGCGACACCGACTCCAGGTCGCGCGCCGCGAGATCCTGCCGGGCCATCTGCGCCCAGGTGGCGGCGAAGCCGAGGACGCCCGTGGGCCGCCAGCGCTCGATCGCGTCGACGACCGCCGCCCCGTCGTTCTGCGTGGAAAGGAACAGCAGGTCGCTGCGCAGGCACAGCGCCATGTTCAGCGCCGAGATGCCCGCGGCGTGCGCGGCGGGGAGCGCGCTGAGCATCCGCGCGGCGCCGCGGGCGCGCGGCGCGGTCAGCCGGAAGAGCCGCATCGCGGCGAAGAGGCTGGCGTGCGAGTGCACCACGGCGGCGGGCATACGGGTGGTGCCGGAGGAGTGCGTGACGGCGATCGGGTCGTCGGCGTGGTGCCGGTACGGCGCGGGCGCACGCTCCGGGTCGCCGGTGCCCGTCTCCGCCGCGTCGGCGTGCAGGGCCAGGTCGCCCAGGTCGTGCCCGGCGAGCCGTTCGCGGTGCGCGGGGTCGGTCACCAGGGCGGTGCCGCGGAGCTTGCGCAGATAGGCGGCGGCGGTGTCGCCGGCCAGGTACTGGTTCATCAGCGCGGGGATCGCGCCCAGCCAGGTCAGGGCCAGGAAGGTCAGCAGGGTGTCGGCCGAGCCGGACACGTACACCGCGACCGGGTCGCGCGGGCCGATGCCCCGCTCGTGCCACCACGCGGCCCGCGCGGCGACCCGCTCCCGCAGCCCGCCGAGCGTCAGTTCGCTCCCTGCGGGGTGCCCGTCCACGGGCTGGTCGAAAGCGGCGCCCGGACCCCCGGGGTCGGCGCCGTGCTCGAAGAGCTTGGGCAAGACGTTGCCCGCGCCCAGGTCCGGGTCGGCGGCGAGCCTGGCCCGGATGTCGCTGCCGGTCACGGCATTCCTCCTGCGTGTCGCCTCGTCGTCATGTCGTCATATGGCTTTGCGGGCAGGCCCGTCGCGGTGGCTCTCATCCGCCGCGCACCGCCTTCTCGACCGCCGTGCGCACCTGCGCCCGGGTCGGCTGGCACGCCAGGTCCAGCTCGCGGGCGAAGGGCAGCACCGCGCCGTCCGGGCGGGTGACCCGCCGCGGCGGCGCCGTCAGGCGCATCTCCTCCGCGGCGGTTGCGACGATCTCCGCGCCGATGCCGCACGAGCGGTTGGAGTCGTCGACGACGACCAGCCGCCCCGTCCGCTCCAGCGACGCCGCGAGGCCCGCCCAGTCGAAGGGGTACAGCGAGCGCGGGTCGAAGACCTCCACCGACACCGTCCCGGCCAGCTCCTCCGCGACCGCGAGCGCGTCGTGCACCAGGTGGCCCACCGCCACGACGGTGACGTCCGTGCCCGCGCGGTGCACCCGCCCGGAGCCGAGCGGCACGGGCGCGAGCGCCGCGAAGTCGGCGTCCTCGCGCACCCCCAGCGCCGCGGACGGCGCGAAGACGACGACCGGGTCGTCGTCCCGGATCGCCGTGACCAGCAGCCCGTACGCGTCCGCGGGCGTGGCCGGCACCGCCGTCTTCACCCCGACGTGCGCGAAGAGGCTGTAGGGGTGGTCGGAGTGCTGGCCCGCCCAGCTCTCGCGGGAGCCGGAGCCGGGCAGCAGGTACGTCACCGGCACCCGGGTCTGGCCGCCCGTCATGAGCGAGAACTTGTGCGCCTGGTTGGCGATCTGTTCGAAGGCGAGGAAGAGCAGCGCCGGGATCTGGAACTCGACGACCGGCCGCATCCCGGCCATCGCCGCCCCCGTCGCGAAGCCCGTGAAGGCCTGCTCGGAGATGGGCGTGTCCAGCACCCGGTCGCGGCCGAAGCGCCGCAGCAGCCCCGCGGTCACGTTGCTGACGGCCACCCCGACGTCCTCGCCGAGCACGACGACGTCCGGGTCGCGCGCCATCTCGTCGGCGATCGCCCGGTTGAGGGCCTTGAGGTAGGAGAGCCTGGGCATCACAGCGCCCCCGCCCTGGGCCGCAGCCCGGTCGCGTACAGGTGCTCCAGCGCGGTCGCCGGGTCGGGGTGCGGGGCGGCGAGCGCGTACCGTACGGCGGCGTCCAGCACCTGCGCGGTCTCGGCGTCGGCCGCGGCGCGTACGGCCGCGGGCAGCCGCGCGCCCTGGATCTCCAGCGGGTCGCGGGCCCGGCCCGCCGCGGCCTCCTCCTCGGTGCGGTAGCGGGGGCGGGCGGTGTGCTCCCACGTGTGGTGGGCGTCGAAGCGGTAGGTGACGCACTCCAGCAGCGTCGGACCCGCGCCGGAGCGGGCCCGCGCCACGGCGCCGGCGGTGGCGTCCCGTACGGCCTCGGCGTCCATGCCGTCCACGGTGGCCGCGGGGATGCCGAAGGCCGCCGCGCGGCCGGTCACGGTGCCGGCCATGGTGTCGGCGGGGCGCATCGAGGTGGCCCAGCCATTGTTCTCGCAGACCAGCACGAGCGGCACCCGCCACAGCGCCGCCAGGTTGCACGCCTCCAGCACCACGCCCTGGCTGACGGCCCCGTCGCCGAAGTACGTGAGCACCACCCGGTCCGAGCCGCGCTGCCGCAGCGCCCAGGCCGCGCCCGCCGCGATCGGCACCGCCGCGCCGACGATCGCGTTCGCGCCGAGCACACCCGCCGCGAAGTCCGCGGCGTGCATCGAGCCGCCCCGGCCCTGGTTGAGCCCGGTGGTCCGGCCCGCGAGCTCGGCCATCGTGCGCGCCGGGTCGGCGCCCTTGGCCAGCACGTGGCCGTGGCCGCGGTGGGTGCTGGTGATCAGGTCGTCGGGCCGCAGCGCCGCGCACGTCCCGGCCGCGACCGCCTCCTGCCCCGTGCAGGGGTGGATGCCGCCGCTGATGACGCCGGTGCGCACCAGCTCCACCGCCCGCTGCTCGAAGCCGCGGATCAGCGCCATCGTCCGGTAGAGACCCGCCGCCCGGTCCGCGTCAGCCATGCGCCCCCGGCCCTTCCGCGCGCCACAGCACCGGGCAGTACGCGGGGTCGGCGTAGTCGGGGCGGCCGTCGGGCAGCCGCCGGACCAGGACGTCGTGGTTGTAGGAGGCCTCGCCGCCGCCTTCGAGCGGGAAGCGGCGGTATTCGTTCCCGCCGTCCTGGAGGTGGAAGGAGATCGCGCGGCGCGGCCGGTCGCTGCGGTTGGCGCCGCTGCCGTGGTAGGTCATGCAGTGGTGGAAGCTCATGTGGCCCTTGGGGATGACCAGCGGCACCTTGCGGATCTCCGCGCCGTTGTGGGCGGCGTTCGCGGCGAGGACCGCGTCCAGCTGGCTGCGGTCGCGGTCCGCGAAGTGCCGGGTCATCGAGTCCTCGCGGCCGGTCTCCCGCCACCGGTGGCTGCCGTCGACGACCGTGAGGGTGCCCATCTCCTCGTCGCAGTCGTGCAGGGGGATGAACGCGGTGAGCATCCGCTCCGAGGTGGACGTCGACCAGTAGTGCTTGTCCATGTGCCAGGGCACGATGTTGCTGGGCTCGCCCGCGACCGGCGGCTTGAGGATGAGCGTGGACTGGAAGACCCGGATCTCGTCCGCCCCCGCGAGCCGGGCGGCGACCGCGCCGATCAGCGGCTTGCGCAGGATCCGGGCGATCGGGTCGCTCTCGACGTGCACGTAGTCGTTGTGCCGCTGCACGGGCCCGTCCGACGGCTGCCAGGCGGCGAGCCGCGGCGGGCGGACCGGCAGCGTACGGCTGCGCTCGCCCGCGTAGTAGCGCTCGCTCGCCGCCACCAGCTCGTCGACCTCGGCGTCGTCGAGCAGCTTCTTCGTCAGGTACCAGCCGTGCTCGGCGTAGAAGGCCACCTCCTCGTCGTCCGGCAGCAGCGCGGCCTCCGCCTCGGTGAGCACGAAGCCCTCCGTCGGAAGGGGGGTCGTACGGTCCTGGTCGACGGTCATCACAGGCCTGCCTTCGTGGTCGCGCGGACGGCGGCGAGCTCGCGCTCCTTCGCCTCGTAGAGGGCCGGGATGTTGCTCGTCCCGAAGGTGCGGGCGCCGTGCCGCTCGATCAGCTCCCAGAAGTACGTGCGGCGCACGTGCATCGACCGGGCGAAGATCTGGTACATCTGCCCCCAGTGGTCGCGGTCGACGAGGATGCCGCGCGGCCGCAGCCGGTCCACCGGCAGGTCGACGGCCCCCAGCCGGCCGCCGAGCGAGCTGTAGTAGCTGGCCGGGGTCGGCGCGAAGCCGACGCCCCGGCCGCCGAGCGCGTCCACCGCCTCCACGATGTCGTCGGTGCTCAGCGCCAGGTGCTGCACGCCCGGACCGCCGTGCCAGGCCAGGAAGTCGTCGATCTGGCCCGGTGTACGGCTCAGGTCCGGCTGGATGAGCGTCAGTGTCGCGTTGCTGCCGGGGCTCTGCACCACCTGCGAGAACATGCCCTGGCCGCCGACCTCGATGTATTCCTCGAAGATCAGGTCGAAGCCGAAGGCGGCCCGGTAGAAGGCGACGGTGGTCTCCAGCGTGCCCGCCTCCAGGCACACCGCGGCGTGGTCGATCGTACGGAGCAGCTCGGGACCGCCCGGCGCGGCGGCTTCCTCGTCCACGGCCACGATCGCGCCGGGCAGGAAGTCGCCCGCGTCGCCGTGCCGTTCGACCAGGCGGTGCACCACGTCGCCGAAGCCGGAGACGGTCGCGGTACGCACCGACGCGTCCGGGCCCTCGAACGTGCGCGGGGGCTCGACCGGGGTCGCGCCGCCCGCCACCGCCGCGGCGAAGGCCGCGCCCGCGTCGGGGGTGCCGAAGGCGACCACCGCCACCCCGTCGCCGTGCCGCGCGACGTAGTCGACCGCCGGGTGGTCGGGGCGCAGGCCCGAGGTGAGCAGCACCCGGCAGTCCCCCTGGCCGAGCAGCAGGCTGCGCTGGTCCGGCAGGCCCGTCTCGGGGCCGCCCTGCCCGTGCACCCGGAAGCCGAAGGCCGAGCACAGGACGAACGCCGCCTGGCGCGCGTCGCCCACGTAGAACTCGACATGGTCGATGCCGAGGTAGTCCATTGCCGCTCCTAGGTCGATGACATGCGGTGCGGGCGCCGGGGCGGTGCCACGAGGGAACCGCGCCGGGCGCCGTTCAGACGGTGCGGGCGAGCCGGGTGCCCGGCGGGCCGAGCACGAGGCTGATGTTGTGGCCGCCGAACCCGAAGGAGTTCGACATCACATGGCCGATCCCCGGGGCAGGGCGCGGGGCCTTGCGGACGTGGTCGAGGTCGCACGCGGGGTCCGGGTCGTCCAGGTTGTGCGTCGGCGGCAGCACGCCGCGGCGCAGCGCGAGCATCGAGACCGCCGCCTCGACCACGCCCGACGCGCCGAGCATGTGCCCGGTGACCGCCTTGGTGGCGCTGACCGGCGGGCAGCCCGCGTCGCCGAACACCCGGCGGATCGCGAGGGCTTCGGCGCGGTCGCCGATCTTCGTGCTGGTGCCGTGCGCGTTCACGTAGCCGATGTCGGCGGGTTCGAGCCCCGCGTCGGCGAGGGCCCGGCGCATGCACGCCGCGGCGCCCTCGCCCTCCGGGTGCGGGGTGGTCGGGTGGTGGGCGTCGTTGGTGGCGCCCCAGCCCGCCACGCCCGCGTAGCCCGCCGCGCCGCGCGCGTCGGCGTGCGCCGCGCGCTCCAGGACCAGCACCCCGGCGCCCTCGCCGAGCACCAGGCCGTTGCGGCGGCGGTCGAAGGGGCGGCTCGCCCCCGCCGGGTCGTCGGCCCAACCGCGGGCCAGGGCACGGGCGTTGGAGAACGTGTCGGCCAGCGTCGGGAAGAGCGGGGCCTCGCTGCACCCGCACACCACGACGTCCGCCTCGCCCGCGCGCAGCAGCCGCAGCCCCTCGCCGACGGACTGCGCGCCCGCGGCGCACGCCGTCCCGATCGACGAGCTGTAGCCGCGGATGCCGTGCCGGATCGCCACCCGGGCGGCGCCCATGTTCGGCAGCATCCCCGGCAGCAGATACGGGCTGACGCCCAGCCGGCCGCGCTGCGTCCGCGTCACGACCTGGGCCTCCAGGGTGGCCAGGCCCCCGGTGCCGGACAGGATCACCCCGATGCGGTACGGGTCGACGTCCCGGCCCACCTCGATACCCGCGTCCGCCAGCGCGTCGGCCGCGGCCCGCAGCGCCATCACGATGTAGCGGTCCACCACCCGGGTCTCCGGCGCGGGCAGCACGGACGCCGGGTCGACCGGCGGGCCGAACGCGGCGACGTCCACGCTCCCCTCCAGCGGGCTCCCGGCGGGCGGCCGCACCAGCCCCGAACGCCCCTCGCACATCGCCGCCGTGACCTCGGCGGCGGTCGTGCCCACCGGGGTGACCATGCCCATCCCGGTCACGACGACCTCGCCGCCCACGCCTCGCGCACCTGTCACGGGGTATCCCCTCCACTCAGCAGTACGGCCGCGGCGCGGTCCCGCGCCCCGGCGGTCGCCGCCTGCTCCACCCGGATCAGCAGCACCTCGTCCGCGTCGCCGTCCTCGACGAGCAGCGCGGCCACCTCCACGCCCGCGGCGGCGCCGGTGACGCACACGACGGGCCCGAACAGCCCCCAGCGGGCGGCCACATGGCCGGCCACGGCGTTCGGCACGGCCTGGAAGAACGCCAGCGGCCCCACCGCGCCCCCGCCGTCGACCGCCTCCGCGACGCGTACGGCCCCCTCCAGATCGCCCAGCGCGCTCACGACGACCACGCCGGTGGAGGCCACCGGCCCGCCCGCCCGCCGTCCCAGGCACCGCCGCGCGCTCTCCGCGGCGAGCGGGCTGAACGACGACCCCACGAACCCGGGCAGCAGCGGGACCTCCCGGTCCTCCGCGCTCTCCGGCCACTGCGCGGCGGCCAGTACGCGCAGCCCGAACTCGCGTGCGAGAGCGCCGACTTCGGCGTCGGGCCCGGAACCTTCCGGCGGAGCGGGCGACACGTCGAGCCCGCCACCGCCGGGCGGCCCGTCTTCCCGCGCGGGAACGGCGGGTTCGGCGTGGTGCCCGGGGCCCTGCCCCGGCTCCCGCGCCGGAGGGACCGGCACCACCCGGTCCGCCGGGGTCCGGCGGCCGCCGTCGGGGGAGGGGGACAGGGGTGGTGCGTGGCCGGTGGGCGGGGCCGCAGGGGGTGTCGGGGCGGCCTGCGGGTGCGCCGATGCCGGGGTGGGGCCCGGGGCGGGGGAGTGCGGCGCGTGGGCCGTTCCACGCGTGGTGGACGTCATGCGGCGGCCACCAGGAGCGCGGTGTTCGCGCCGCCGAAGGCTGTCGTCAGGCTCAGCGCGTACGGGGACCTGGCCGGGGCCGGGTCGTCGAGGACCAGGCCGAGGCGGCAGTCCGGGTCGGGGCCGAGCCAGCCCGCGTTGACCGGCAGCCGGCCCGCCGCCAACGCCGAGACGGTGACGACCAGTTCGAGCAGCGCGCCCGCCTCCAGCGCCTGGCCGTGCACGGATTTGGTCGAGCTGACCGGCAATGACGCGGCCGCCGGACCGAACACCCGGTGCAGCGCCGCCGCTTCGGCCGAGTCGCCCGCGGGCGAGCCGGAGCCGTGCGCGTTGACGTAGCCGATCCGCTCCGGCGCGAGACCCGCCCGGTGCAGCGCGGCGCTGATCGCGCGCGCCAGACCGGCGCCGTCCGGGCGGGGGCGGACGACGTGGTGGGCGTCCCCCGTGCGCCCCCACCCCGCCAGCCGCGCCAGCGGCCGCGCCCCGCGGTCGCGCGCCGCGGCGGCGGACTCGACCACCACCGCGGCCACCGCGTCGCCGAGCAGCAGCCCGCTGCGTCCCGCGCTGAAGGGCCGCACCTGTCCGTCGCGGGCGAGCGCCCGCCCCGCGTCGAAGACGGCGAACTGGTCGGCGTCGACCAGATATCCGGCCGCCACCACGATCCGCTCGGCGCGCCCGCGGGCCACGAGCGCGGCGGCGTCCGCGACGGCGGTGCTCGACGCCACGCAGGCGGAGGTGTACGCGCGTGCCACGCCGGACAGCCCGGCCGCCCGGGCGACGTCCTCGGCGAAGCGGCCCGCGCCGTGCGCCGCCCGCTCGCCCGCGGGCACCCGCGGCAGCGCCGGGTCGCCGTGCACGGCCAGATGCAGCGGGCAGCGGGCGCGCAGCGCGGCCGGCAGCCCGGCCTGCTCGCACGCGAGCCCGATCATCCGCGGCAACTCGTCGGCGAGCACGGGCGATCCGGGGTGCACCGCGGCGTGCCCGGTCCGCCGCCCGCCGACGCCGAAGCGCTCCACGGGCGCGAAACCCGGCCGCCCCGCGAGCACGGCGTCCATGAGCGGCTCCGTCCCGGCGCCGAACGCGCTGAACACCCCGGCCCCGGTGAGGACGACCTCCCCGGGCCCGCGCCGCACCTCCCCGCCCTCAGCCACGCGCCCCGCCGACCCGGGACCCCGACACCGCGTCCCCACTTCCGGCGCCGCCCGCCATACGCGCCGCGCTCCCTCCGGAGCCGTCCGTGCCGGTGGCGCTCGTACGGGGGCCCTCCTCCGCGCCGGAGCTGTCCGTGCCGGTGGCGCCCGCCACGGAGCCCTCCGCGCCGGAGGCGCTCCGCCCGGAACCGCTTCCGGACGCATCGCCCGCGGGACCGCCCGGCTCCGTACCGGTGGACAGGCCGGCCAGGGCGGCGAGTTCGTCCAGCACCGTCGTGACCGTCGTCATGCGGACCAGGGAGGCGTCCGGGACCGTCGCGCCGTAACGGGATTCGAGCTGGTGGACGAGCCAGGCCAGCTCCATCGAGTCGACGCTCTCCGGGACCTCCTCGGGCGGGCGGTCGCCGAAGGCCGCGAGGATCGCCAGGATCTCGGCGCGGCCGGGCGCGTCGGGAGGCGGCGGGACCTGCGACGGCGAGGGCTGCGGCACGGGCGCGCTCACTGGCCGGCGGCGGGGGCGGTCGCGATCCGGGCGGCCAGCGCCGCGCCGAACTCGCCGAGCGTCATCGTGCCGAGCTGCTCGGCCTCGTCCTCCTCGAAGACGACGCCGAAGCGTTCCTCCGCACGGATGCCGAGTTCGGCCAGGGCGAGCGACTCCAGGTCGACGCCGGCCGGGCCGAGCGGGGTGTCGTCGTCGACGTCGTCGACGCTGTAGTTCATCTCGCTCAGCGCTTCGAGCACGAACGCGCGGATCTCATCGGTGGACATCGCGGGGGCTCCCTCTCCGGTGGCTTGCGGTACGGCAGTGGCAGTGGTGTGGGGGGTGGCGCGGGGGCGGCCGGTCACCCGGCGGGCGGCCGGTCCGGCGGCGGTGCGGCGGTGGCGGGTGCGGCGGTGGCGCGCAGCACCGCGAGGTCGCGCACGAGCTTTCCGGTGGCGGTACGCGGCAGCTCGTCGACGACGTGCAGCAGCCGCGGCCGCTTGTACGGCGCCAGCCGCTCGGCGAGCCCCGCCTCGACACGCCCGCGCGCGCCGGCCGCGTCGGCCGAGCCGTCCGCGCGCAGCACCGCGTACGCCTCGACCGACGAGCCGAACACCACGACCGCGGCGGAGACGTCCGGTAGCTCGGCCAGGGTGTGCTCGACCTCGGTGAGGTCGACCTTGAGGCCGCCGACCGACACCTGCGAGTCCAGCCGGCCGAGCACCCGGACCCGCCCGGTGCCGGGGTCGACGCTGCCGCCGTCGCGGGTGTGCAGCCAGCCGTCCGACCAGCGGGCGGGGTCGTCGAAGCCGATGTAGGGCGACCGCTCGGTGGCGATCAGCAGTTCGCCGTCCACCTCCCGTACGGCGATGCCGGGCGCGGGGGTGACCTCCGGGCGGTGCTCGCCGAACAGGTCGGTGGCGATGACGCCGACCTCGGTCATCCCGTACATGCTGCCGAGCCGGACGCCGTAGCGGTCGGTGAAGGCCTCGTGCACGCGGGCCCGCACCAGCTCGCCGCCGGTCGTCATCCCGGTGAGCTGCGGCAGCCGCGGCGGCCGCGCGACCCAGCTGAGCAGCTCGATGTGGAAGGGCACGCCGAGCAGGGTGGTCGGCTCGGGCCCGGCGGCGACGGCGGCGAGGATGCCCTCGGCGCTCGCGCGCGCCGGGAAGGCGAGCCGCACCCCGGCGGCCAGGCTGTGCAGCAGACCGCCGACGAGACCGAGGACATGGACCATGGACGCCATCGAGACGATGCGCTCGCCGGCCCGCGGCACCCCCTCGATCCGCGCGTAGCGGCCGATCTCGGCGACGAGGTCCGCGGCCGTCCGGCCGATGATCTTCGCCGGTCCGGTGGAGCCCGAACTGAGCTGCACCAGCGCGTGCGGGGTGCGGGCCGGCAGGCCGCCGGGCCGCGGACGGGCCACCGGGTGCTGGTCGTGGTAGCCGCGTGCGGGCCCCGGTCCGACGGGCTCGGCGGTGACCACGACCTGGGCGGCCAGCCGCTCCAGCGCGCGCCCGGTCTCGTACGGCGTGAGCCGGTGGTCGAGCAGCGCGACCTGCGCCCCGCTGCGCCAGCCGGCGAGCAGCTCGGTGACGAGCGCGAGCGAGGGCGCCAGGCACAGCGCGGCGGTGCCGCCGGCGCGCAGTCCGGCGGCGGCGAGTCCGGCCTGCCGCTCCAGCACCAGGCGGCGCAGGTCGGCCCGGGTGACGGGTGCGTCGAAGACCAGGCAGATGTCGGCGCCGGGGCCGGCGAGCAGCACGTCGTCCACCCAGGAGCCGTCCCAGGAGCCGTCCCCGGCGGGGCCGTCGGCCCCCCGGCCCTCACGGCCTTCCCAGGATGTCGTCGAGGCAGCCTTCATGAAGAACCCGGACCCCTTTCGTGATTCCCGGTCTGGTGGTTTCCCGGCGCTCCGCCGCTCCCGGTTTCCCGGGCCGCCGGCCGAATCCGGCCCGTGCGGGCCCGAGTGTGCCGGGGCAATCGGAATGGTCCGGATCAATAGCGGGGCGACCGAAATTCCCACGCCGAACTTTCAACTCAGAATTCCGTGCTGTCAAGCCCCGCTCCGTTCAGCGGCGACACATTCCTCATCAATCTCTGCTGTATCGATCCGTCACACGCGACACAAATCTTCTCGTATTGACGATCCGCGACGCCCGCCGCTAGCATGGCCGCTCATTGGCCAACTGCCGTGATCCGGCTGGAAGTTGGCAGCTCAGAACGGCACCGCCCTTTGCAGGTGATCCCCCAGCCGCCCCTCACGGCTTGGTGGTCTCTTTTCCGCGGCCGCCTCCCGGCCTGCGTCTTCGCGCCCTCCCGCGCGCCTCACACTGCACCGCCGTCCTGCACGATCCCCCACGTCCTGCTCCTGTGCTGCACCAACTCCGCTTCCCCGCGCCGCCCGCACTTCCTGCCCGCACTTCCGGGGCAACATTTGCACCGCGCCCCGATTCCTCATTTACGTGTCCGCGCCCCGGCCGCCGCACCCCGCGGTGCCGCCGCCGGCCCGGTGCACGCTTGCCCACGTCATTCCGTTTACCGCATTCCCGATTCCGCATGCTCATTTTCCCGAGGATTGGCCGCCATTGGAACCTGGGACCGGCGCCGGCCTGAACACGGCCGTGGAGCGCTACTACGACATCACGCTCGATCTCTACGAGGATCTGTGGGGAGAACACGTCCACCACGGTTTCTGGGATCCGGGCGAAATACCCGGCGTCAATGGTGCCGACCGGCACGCCGCCACCGACCGGCTGGTGCGTGAACTGGTCGAATTCACCGGCGTCCCGCCCGGCTCCACCGTCCTGGACGTCGGCTGCGGCATCGGCGGCCCCGCGCTGCACCTCGCGGGAGCGATGGGCTGCACCGTCGAGGGCGTCACGCTGAGCGCCCGGCAGGCGGCCAGGGCGGGCGAGAAGGCGCAGGCCGCGGGCCTCGCCGGGCACGCCCGCTTCCACCAGCTCGACGCGCTCGCCACCGGCTTCCCCGACGCGTCCTTCGACGTGGTCTGGGCGCTGGAGAGCCTGATGCACCTGTCCGACCGCCCGGCCTTCTTCGCCGAGGCGCTGCGCCTGCTGCGCCCCGGCGGCATCCTCGCCGTGGCCACCTGGGCGGTGCGCGACGGCGAGCTGGCCGACGACGAGCGCGACCTCGTACGGCAGATCCTCCAGCACCAGGTCATGCCGCACTTCTCGTCGCTGGAGGAGCACGAGCGGCTCGCCCGCGCGGCCGGCTTCGCGGACGTCAGCGGTGTGGACTGGAGCAAGGCCGTCGCCAACTCCTGGGATCCGTCCTTCGCGCAGATCGCCCGCTACGACAAGGGCCGCACCGAGATGCGCCGGCTCGCCCGCGAGCGCGGCGTGGACGTGCTCGGCTTCTTCCACGCGGGCCCGCTCATGACGAAGGGCTTCGAGACCGGCGTCATCACCTACGGCGCCCTGCGGGCCGTCAAACCGGGGCCCGCCGCGCCGGACGAGGACGCGGACGCGCTCGTACGGCCGGTCGCCGAGCTGCTGCGGCAGATCACCGGCGAGGACGCCGGGTGGCTGGACACCGTGACGCCCGCCAGCCGGGTGGACGCCGACCTGCTCGTCGAGAGCCAGGAACTCGCCGCCTGGAGCGCCGCGCTGCAGGCCCGCTACGGCCAGCGCGTCGACCTCGCCGGCCATGTCGCCCGGCTCGGCATCGACGCGATCATCGCGCTGACCGCCGGCGACGTGGCCGCCTACGTCGCCGCCCACCGCGACCGTACCGGCGGAGGCGGACCCGGAGGCGGCGGCACCGCACCCGCGGAGAGCGGCTGATGGGCCGCTACCTCTTCGTCTCGCTCCCGCTCTCCGGGCATGTGCACCCGCTCGCCGCCGTCTCCAAGGAGCTGGTCGCGCGCGGCCACGAGGTGCTGTGGGCCGGCTCCGAGTCCTTCCTGCGGCCGGTGCTCGGGCCGGACGCCGCGATCGCGCCCATCCCGCTGCGGGCGCACCGCGGGCAGGCCGACCGGGGCATGGCCGCGGCGAAGTCCCGCTGGGAGGGCTACATCGTCCCGCACGCCCGGATGACACTGCCCGGCATCGAGAAGGCCGTCGCCGCCTTCCGGCCCGACGTCCTCGCCGTCGACCAGCACGCGGTGGCCGGCGCCGTGGCCGCGCACCGCGCGGGGCTGCCCTGGGCGAGCCTCGCGCCGACCACCATGGAGCTGACCCGGCCCTACCGGGCGCTGCCGGCGGTCGAGGCGTGGATCCACGCGCGGATGGCGGAGATCTGGGCGGCCGCCGGGATGCCCGGCCGGCCGCCGCACGACCTGCGCTTCTCCCCGCACTTGCTGGTCGCCTTCACCGGCGAGGCCCTCAACGGCCCACTGGAGTGGCCGGAGGGCGCCCGGCTGGTCGGCCCCGCGCTCGCCGCCCGGCCCCCGGACACCTCCTTCCCGTGGCAGTGGCTGGACCCGGCACGCCGTCATGTGCTGGTCACCGTGGGCACCCTGGCGCTCGACCTTGCCCAGGACTTCCACGCCCGGGTCGTCGAGGCACTGCGTCCGATCGCCGGGAGCGTCCAGGCGGTCGTGATCGCCCCGGACGGCACGGTGCCCGGCGCGCCGGAGGCCGACGTCCTGGTCAGGCCGCGCGCCCCGGTGCTGGAGCTGATGCCGCGGCTGGACGCGGTCGTCAGCCACGGCGGCCTGAACACCGTGTGCGAGGCGCTCGCGCACGGGGTGCCGCTGGTCGTGGCGCCCATCAAGGGCGACCAGCCGCTCAACGCCGCCCGGGTCGAAGCGGTCGGCGCGGGCCGCCGGGTCAGATTCCCCAGCGTCCGCCCGGAAGCACTGCGCGGCGCGCTGCTCGCCGTGCTCGACGACCCGTCCTACCGCGCCGCCGCCGGCCGCGTCCGCGACTCCTTCGCCGCTGCGGGCGGCGCCGCGGCCGCCGCCCGGCACCTCGAAGGGCTTCTGGGCGCACCCACCGAACCACGCTCCGCCGCAAGGGAGAAGACGACGACGTGAAGACGCTCCGCGACACCTGGCTGGTCTTCCAGCGGCACATGCTGCTGCTGTCCCGGTCGCCGCTGTCCATCCTGCTGGGCGTGGCCCAACCGGTCATCTACATGGCGCTGTTCGCACCGCTGCTCAAACCCGCGCTGGCCTCCATGGGCGCCGACTCGATGACCGACGCCTACCGCATCTACGTGCCCGGCATGCTCGTCGCCCTCGCCCTCGGCGGCGGCCTGTACGTCGGCTTCGGCCTGCTCGCGGAGCTGGCGTCAGGCGTCGTGGAGCGCGCCCGGGTGACCCCGGTGAGCCGGGTGGCGCTGCTGCTCGGCCGGGCGCTGCGCGACGTCGTGGTGCTGGTCGTCCAGGCGGCCGTCATCATCGTGCTGGCGATGCCGCTGGGCCTGTTCGTGCACGTGCCCGACCTGCTGCTGGCATACGCGCTGCTCGCCCTCATCACGCTGACCAGCTCCGCGATCTCGTACGGCATCGCGCTCAAGGTCAGCAACCCGAACGCGCTGGGCCAGGTGGTCAACAACATCGCGCAGCCGCTCATGCTGCTGTCCGGCACGCTGCTGCCGCTCGCGCTCGCACCGCTGTGGCTGCGCCGGATCTCGGACTGGAACCCCTTCAGCCGCGCGGTCGTCGGCATGCGCGCGCTCTTCGCCGGGCACGCGGGCGACTCCTCGGTCTGGCAGAGCATCGCGCTGCTGGCCGCGGTCGCGCTCGTCGCCCTCGCGTGGTCGGCCCGGCTGTTCGCCCGCTCCGTCCGCTGACCCGCGGCCGCCCGCCCCCTCCCGTACGCCCGCACGGAACACACCCCCGAGCACGACAAGGACGCCTCGATGATTGAGACCAGGGATCTGCGGAAATCCTTCCGCACCGGGCGGCGCCGCTCGTCCACCACCGTGGAGGCGGTCACCGGGCTCGACCTGACCGTGGCCGCGGGGGAGATCTTCGGCTTCCTCGGCCCGAACGGCGCAGGCAAGACCACCACCCTGCGGATGCTCGCCACGCTGCTGCCCCCCGACGGCGGCGACGCCGTCGTCGCCGGCGCCGACCTGCGCACCGCGCCGGGCCAGGTGCGGCGCAGCATCGGCTACGTCGCCCAGGGCGGCGGCACCTGGGACGACGTCACCGCCCGCGAGGAACTCGTCCTCCAGGCACGGATGTTCGGCTCCTCCCGGGCCGAGGCGCACGAGCGCGCCGCCGAGGCGCTGGACGCCTTCGACCTGGCCGGCTACGGCGACCGGCACTGCCGCACCTACTCGGGCGGCCAGAGGCGGCGGGTGGACATCGCGCTCGGCGTCGTCCACCGGCCCACGGTGCTCTTCCTGGACGAGCCCACCTCGGGCCTGGACCCGCAGAGCCGCGCCCACATGTGGGACGAGATCCGCCGGCTGCGCGCCGACGGCATGACGGTCTTCCTCACCACGCACTACCTGGACGAGGCCGACGCGCTGTGCGACCGGATCGCCATCATCGACGGCGGCCGGACCGTCGCCGAGGGCACTCCGGCCGAGCTGAAGCGGGGGATCGCCGGCGAGGTGGTCACCCTGGAGGTCGCCGACCACCCGGCGAAGGCCGCCGAGGTGCTGGCCGCTCTGGAGTGCGTGCGCTCCGCCGAGGTGCGCGACGCCGGCGACCTGCGGCTGGCGGTGGACGCGGGCGAGACGGCGATGCCGCGGATCATGCGCGCGCTCGCCGACGTCGGGGTGGACCTGGCCACGATCGAGCTGCACCGCCCCACGCTCGACGACGTGTTCCTGAACAAGACCGGCCGCTCGCTGCGGGAGTCCTGACCCATGGAGCACACCGCGACGACGGGGGAGAAGCCGATGCAGCAGCCGGACACCGACCGGCCCCGTACCGTACGGCGGGCGGTGGTCACCGGCGGGGCCGGGTTCGTCGGCTCGCACCTGTGCGACCGGCTGCGCGCCGAGGGCGCCGAGGTCGTGTGCGTCGACAACCTGCTCACCGGCAGCACCGACAACCTGCGCGGCCTCACCGGCGACCCGGGGTTCACCCTGGAGGTCCGCGACGTCAGCGAGCCCTTCGACGTGGCAGGACCGGTCGACCTGGTGGCGCACCTCGCCTCCCCGGCCTCCCCGCTGGACTACGCCCGGCACCCGCTGGAGACGCTGCGGGCCGGCTCCCACGGCACCGCCAACGCCCTGGACCTCGCCCACCGCAAGGGTGCCCGCTTCCTGCTCGCCTCCACCTCGGAGGTCTACGGCGACCCGCTCGTCCACCCGCAGCCGGAGAGCTACTGGGGCAACGTCAACCCGGTCGGCCCGCGCAGCCAGTACGACGAGGCCAAGCGCTACGCCGAGGCGCTCACCACCGCGTACCGCACCACCCTCGGCGTCGACACCGTCATCGTGCGGCTGTTCAACACCTACGGCCCGCGGATGCGGCGCGGCGACGGCCGGGCGGTGCCCGCCTTCGTGACGCAGGCGCTCGCGGGGGAGCCGCTCACCGTCGCCGGGGACGGCTCGCAGACCCGCTCGCTGTGCTACGTCGACGACACCGTGGCGGGCCTGCTCGCCGCGGCGGTGGCCGACCATCCGGGGCCGGTCAACCTCGGCAACCCGGTGGAGCTGAGCATCCTCGACCTGGCCCGCCGCATCCGCGACCTGTGCGGCTCGGACTCGCCGGTGGGCTTCGTGCCGCGCCCGGTGGACGACCCGGGGCTGCGCCGGCCCGACATCGCGCTGGCCCGCGCGGCGCTCGGCTGGCAGCCGGTGGTGGACGTCGACAAGGGCCTGGCCATGACCGTCGAGTGGTTCGCCCGGCCTCCCGCCGAGCACACGGCGGGGCCCCGGGCCTGAGCCCGGAGCCCCGTCGCACGGAGGCCGCTCGCCGCCCGCCGGAGCGGGCGGCGGCGCGGCTCACCCGTTGGGTGTGCCGGTGAGGGTGAATCCCGATCCGGGCTCGATCAGGACGTCGCCCTGCGCGGAGTTCGTGATCGTCACATTTGTCAGCGTCGCGCTGCCCCGGGCGCCGCCCTGGGCGCGGATGCCGGCGCCGTTGTTGGACTTGTCGATCGTCACGTTGCTGATCACGACGCCCGGCATGTTGCCGCCGCCGGTCTTGAACTGGATCCCGTCGTAGGTCGAGTCATGGATCTCGGTGTCCCGGATCGTGACCCCGGTGATGTCGCGGCTGGACGGGAAGAGCGTGATGGCGCCGAACTTCTGCTGCTCGCCCCAGAAGGCGCCGCCCGTGCGGTAGAGGGCGTTGTTGGCGACGAGCGTCTGCCCGGAGAAGGGCAGCGGGTCGTGGTCGGTCGCCAGCATGATGCCCGGGTAGTTCATGGTGTCGTAGACGAGGTTGTTCTCCACGGCGTTGCCGTAACCGCCGTAGATCGCGATGCCGTTGGCGCGCCACGGCAGCTGGATCGTGTTGTTGGTGAAGTGGTTGTCGTGCCCGATGTCGACCGACTGGTCCTTCACGTACTTGCTGGCCCACACCGCGAGCGAGTCGTCGCCGGTGGTGCGGAAGGAGGAGTTGAACACCTGCGAGTTGCGGGTGCCGTTGGTGAAGTTGATGCCGTCGGCGTAGGTGTCGCGGACGCGCATGCCGCTGAACTGCAGTCCGTCGGCCGGGCCCCACAGGTCGGGGATGTTGTCGTAGTCGCGGCCGACCCACACGCCGACGTTGGAGTGCTCGATCCACACGTTGCTGATCTTGGTGTTCTTGCCGAAGCGGCCGTTGAGGCCGACACCGCCCTCGGCGTTGCCGTCACCGCCGCGGATCCGGCCGGAGCCGAAGATGGCGATGTCGGAGATCTGCGTGTTGCCGTCGATGTCGAAGCCGAAGTTGCCCTCGTGCGGGTGGTTGATGCCGCCCGCGTCCTGCGGCTGGGTGAGGGTGTAGAGCTGCGAGTACCACATGCCCGCGCCGCGGATCGTGACGTTGCTGATGCCGACCTGGTTGTACTGGCCGCGGTGCAGCGGGTCCGGGGTGAGGATCTTCTGCTCCTGCCGCCACTGGCCGGCCGGGATCCAGACGCAGCTGATCAGGCCGTTCTGGTCGTCCATCACGGCCTTCTGGATCGCCGCGGTGTCGTCGAGCCCGTCGTCGGGCACCGCGCCGTACTCGGTGATCGAGGTGCAGTTGTCCGGCTTGGCGGTCGGCGGCGCGACCTGCTCCAGGTCGACCGAGTCGATGATGTAGAAGGACGCGTTGTCGCCGCTGTCGCGCTGCAGCCGGAAGGTGGTGCCGGCCGGGTAGCTCTGGTTGAGCAGCGCGCTGGTCTCGTCGAACAGCCGCCGGGCGTCGCCGCCGGGGCGGTTGGTCAGGCCCTCGGGGTCGTCGGTGGTGCCGTACAGCCAGCTGTGCACCGAGGAGAGGGTGAGCTTGCGGACGTAGGAGCCGTTGACGTACAGGCTGAGCGTGGCCTCGATGCCGCCGCCGGAGGGCGAGTCCGGGATGGAGTTGCGCACCACGATCGAGTTGGTGGGCACGGTCGAGGTGAACTGCACGTACTGGCCCGCGGAGTCCAGCCGCACCGACTTGCGGCCCGAGGACTCGGTGGCGAAGTTGGTGTGGCCGAAGGTGCGGGTGGCGTCGGCCGTCAGCAGCGTGCCGGTGTACGTGCCGGACTCGGCCTCGTAGGAGGTGAACGGGACGGCGGCGCCGCGCCCGACGACGATCGCCTGCGAGAAGGCGTTGTTGCCCTCGTTGGTCTCGGCGACGGTGTTCGTCGCGTCGGCCGTGGCGGTGATGTTGGCGCCGCCGCTGGTCGCCGTCCAGGTGCCGGAGACGCTCACGGTCGCGGTGGCGCCGGCCGCGACCGACGGGGTGCTGGTGTCGAGCGTCGTGCTGCCCACCGTGACCCGGGTGACGGTGGTCGCGCCGGACGCGGTGGTGCCGCGGTTGTGCACCGCGACGGTGAAGGAGACGGCCTGGCCGGGCGACGGGTTCGCCGGGTTGGCGGTGATGCCGAGCACCTGCAGGTCGGGGCCGGGGCTCTGGGCGACCACCAGCTTGCCGGGCGCGGTCAGGCTGTTGTTGGAGTCGTCCAGCTCGATGACGGCGTCGGTCGGGTCCACGGCCGCGGTGACGGTGTAACTGCCCGTCGCCCGCTTGCCGATGCCGACCGAGACGGTCTGCGAGGCGCCCGCGGCCAGCGCGCCGACCGAGGCGGTGCCGGCGACCACGCCGCCGACGCTGACGTTGACGGTGCTGGCCGGTGAGGCCGCGGTGCCGGCGTTGCGCACGGTCGCGGTGACCGTGGTGCTGTCGGTCTCCACCGGGGCGGACGGCGTCCACGTCACGGAGGTGACGGTGAGGTCGGGGTTGGGCGCCGGGGTGCCGAAGACCTGGAGCTCGGCGACCTGGCCGCCGGGCGCGCCGGAGTTGCTCGCGAAGGTCAGCTGCACGTCGGCGGCCTTGCCGTGCACGGGGATCCGCACCGAGTTCTGGTTGCCGGACGGGCTGAAGCTGTACGCGGCCGGGGCCGCCAGCGAGGTGAAGTCGCCGCCGGACTGGCCGCGGCCGAGCACCTGGATGTTCTGGGTGCGCGGGCCCCAGGCGCCGTCCGGGTTGAGCTTGACCACGACCGAGGTGAGGTCCGCGTCGGCGCCCAGCTTCGCGGTCAGCGTGGCGGGGAGGCCGGCCGACTCCCAGTAGGTGCCGATCTGCCCGTCGGTGGCGTTGGCGGCGACGAAGTTCTGCGTCGCCGAGGACGCCTCGGCGGGCTTGCCGTGGGCCAGGTCGGTGCCGTCGCCGTCCCCGCCGTCGCCCGGGTCGCCCGGGTCGCCCGGACCGCCGGGGTCGGTGCCGGTGGTGCCGTACACCTCCAGCTCGGAGAGTTGGGCGGCGGGCCAGCCGGTGTTGGCGGTGGCCGTGACGCGCACGTAGCGGGCGGTCGTGTCGGTGACGTCGAGGGTCACCGTGTTCGCGGACCCGGGGGCGAACTGCCGGGCCTGCGCGGCGGCCAGCGCGGTGAAGGTGGTGCCGTCGGCGCTGCCCTCGACCCCGAGCGTCTCGGAGCGGGCCTCCCACGAGGCGGGCAGCCGCAGCACCACCTGCTCGACCGTCGCGCTCTGCCCGAGGTCGACCTGGACGGACTGCGGGAAGACGTTCGAGGGGCCTTCCCAGTACGTGCCCTGGTTCCCGTCCGTGACGTTGGCGGCGGGGTAGCCGCCGATCGCGCCGGTCGCCGAAGCGGCCCTGCCCTTGGCCAGGTTGACCGGGTCCGCGGCGTGCGCGGTGGCGGCGAGCGGGGTGAGGCCGAAGGCCACCAGACCGGCCGTGACCACGCCGGTGATCATGCGTCTGAGCTGCTTGCGTTTCATGGACTCCTCTGTTCTGCCGGGAACGGGAGAGCGGGTGGGGGGAGAACGCGAGCCGCGTCGGCGACGTCTTGCACAGCTCCGTGACCTGCCGAACGCGGTCATGCCACGAAGTTGCGGGCGTCAGCGAGTAATTGAGGCTGTTGTCATCGATTTTTTGCGACTCACAGGTTGCAAGGACGGCGTGGCTTTGTCAACGCTTTACACAGGGTTGGCGGATCGACGACGCTCCGCGCGGCGCCGGGCTCAACCGGCGCGTAGGAAGTGGGCCGCGTTCGCGGCCGTGCCGCGGGCCCTGCCCGTCAGCGGGTGGCGGCGGCGCCGAGCAGTGCCTCGGCCGCCGCGCGGGCCTGCCGGGCCGGGGCGGGGTCGCCTGTGATGCCGGCCATGACCATGGCGCCCTCCGCGAGCAGGCACACCGGCTCGGCCGCGATGCCCGCGGCGGCCGTCCAGACCGTGAGCTGCTCGTGGAAGGCCCGCTTGTGCGCCCGGACCTCGGCCAGCACCGGCCCGGAGGAGGACCCCAGCTCACCGAAGGCGTTGATCCAGGCGCAGCCGCGGAAGCCGGGCTCCGCGAACCACCGCGCGAGCCAGTCGAAGACCGCGAGGACCCGCCCGCGCGGGTCGGCGGTGCGCTCGACGTACGCGGCCAGGCTCCCGCGCCAGCGGGCGTCGCGCCGCCTGAGCATCGCCACCACCAGCTCCTCCTTGGCGGGGAAGAAGCGGTAGATCCGTTTGAGCGGCAGCCCGCAGGCCGCGCGGACCTGGTCCATGCCGACGGCCCGGAAACCCCGCTCGTAGAAGAGCCGTTCGGCCGCGTCGAGCAGCGCCTCGCGGTCGAGGCGGGACTGCTCCTCGGTGATCGGGGCGGGCATCCTTGCCTCCTTGACGTCGGGAACGGCCGTTCTCTACCTTAGTGCCCACGTAGAGAACGAGCGTTCTCCATGAAGGGGGCCACCGTGCCGGAAGACCGTCCGCCCTACCCTCCGTTCACGGCGGAGACGGCCCGGCAGAAGGTGCAGGCGGCCGAGGACGCCTGGAACACCCGCGACCCGCAGCACGTGGCCCTCGCCTACACACCCGACTCCGTGTGGCGCAACCGCGACACCTTCGTCCACGGCCGCGAGGAGATCGTCGCCTTCCTCACCGCCAAGTGGCAGCGCGAGCAGGACTACGCCCTGCGCAAGAGCCTGTGGGGCTTCCGCGAGAACCGGATGGCCGTGCGCTTCCAGTACGAGTGGCACGACGCCCGCGGCCGCTGGTGGCGCTCCTACGGCAACGAGCTGTGGGAATTCGACGAGCACGGCCTCATGCGCCGCCGCGAGGCCAGCATCAACGACCTCCCCATCGACGCCGCCGACCGCCGCATCTTCGGCCCCCGCCCGCCCGCGGACCACGGCACCGACCTCCCGGTGCTGTAGCGGGCCGCGGCCGGCCCGCCCCGGCGGGCAGGTCCGGCGTCCGCGTCATGCGGAGCGGCAGAACGGTCAAGCCGGGGGCGGGCGGGGCCGGAAGACTGGGCGCATGATGTCTGAGGGTCGTACGACCGTTTCGCAAGCCGCTGTCGAGGCGGACGGCAAGGTGGTGTCCGGCGCTGCCGGGGAAGAGGGCTCGTGGGCGCCGGTGATGGCGCTCACGCTGGGGATCGCGACGCTCGTCGGGAGCGAGTTCCTGCCCGCGAGCGTGCTGCCGGCCATGGCGTCGGACATCGGCGTCAGCGAGGGCACCGCCGGACTGGCGGTCGCCGCGACGGCGGTCGCGGGCGCCCTGACGGCCCCGACCATCGGCGTGGTGCTGCCGCGCACCGACCGCCGGACGGTGCTGGTCTGGCTGCTCGCCCTGGCCGTGGTCTCCAACCTGGTCGTGGCCCTGACCCCCGACTTCCCGCTGCTGCTGGTGGGACGGCTGGTGCTGGGCGCGGCCATAGCCGGCTTCTGGTCCTTCGCGCTCGGCGCGGGCATCAAGGCGATGCCCGGACGCGACCACGTGGTGTCCACCAGCCTCGCGCTCGGGGTGAGCGCGGCGACCATCATCGGGGTCCCGCTCTCCTCGGTGCTGGGCGACGCGGTCGGCTGGCGGCCGGTGTTCTGGGCCGCCGCGGGCCTCACCGTGCTGGCGCTCGTCGCGGTCGTGGCGACACTGCCGCCGGTGCCCGCGCAGCCCGGCGCGGGGCTGGGCATGCTGCGCCGGGTGGTGGCCGGACGCCGGCTGATGGCCGGGGTCGGCTGCATCGCGCTGGTGGCCTTCGGCAACTTCGCCGCCTACCCCTTCATCCGGCTCGCGATCGAGCGCGTCACCGACGGCGGCACGGTCTGGCTGCTGCTCGGCTGGGGTGTGGGCGGGCTCGCCGGCAACCTCGCGGCCGGCCTGCTCGCCGCCCGGCTGCGGCTCGCAGTGGTCGCCGGGCCCGCGCTGCTCGGCGCGAGCCTGCTGATGCTGGTCGCGACGACGAACCCGGTGGTCGCGACGGCCGGCATCGTCCTCTGGGGCTTCGGCTTCAACATGGTGCCCGTCGCCACCCAGCTGTGGGTCACCCGCGCGGAGCCGCGCAGCGTCGAGTCAGCGCTGTCCTTGCAGGTGGCGGCCTTCCAGGTGGCCATCACCGCGGGCTCGGCCGTCGGCGGCGCCGTGGTCGACAACAGCGGTGTCCGCGCGGCCATGCTGCTCGGCGCCCTCGTGGCCCTGGCGGGCAGCGCCGGATTCGCCTCGCTGCGCACCCCCGGCGTCTGAGCGCCACACCTGCGGCGGCGTCCCGTGGTAGGCGGAGAACGCCCGGCTGAACGCCGCCGCGGAGCCGTACCCCACGGCGAACGCGACCTGCTCCACCGGCCGGTCGGTCGTGGCCAGCAGCGCGCGGGCGTGCCGCATCCGCACCTCCCGCAGCACCTGCGCGGGAGTACGGCCGAGGGCCCGGCGGAAGCGCTCGCCGAGCGACGAGCGCGACAGGTGTGCGACCCGCGCCATCCCCTCCACCGTCCACGGCCGCCCGGGATGCGCGTCGAGCACGGACATGAGCGCGACGATCTGCGGGTCCGGGCCCTGCCGGTCGCGCTCGTCCTCGTCGAGGGACTGCAGCATCGCGGCCTGGATGAGGCCGCCGTAACTCGCGGCGAAGAGCGACTGCCCGCACGCCGGGTCGAGCGGGCAGATGCGGACGAGCTCGGCGATGCCGCGGTGGCGGTCGGCGAATTCCCGCGCCACCAGCGGGCTCGGCAGCGGCGGCACCGCCAGCAGCCGCCCCACCGCCAGTTCGGCCCGGGTCAGCGCGGTGAGCCGGTAGGCGGTGCGGGCGTCCACATGGAAGGCGTCCCCCGCGTGCAGGGCCTCGGCCCCCGACGCGTCCGCCGCCAGCCGCACGTCACCGTCCAGCACCAGCACCCAGACCGCGCCGTCCACCCCGCGCAGCGCCTCCCCGGCGCCGAGCGCGTACTTGTGCACGCCCACCAGTTCCCACGTGAGCGTGCCGCGCCCACCACTCGCTGTCATGCCCCCGCAACGACCCGACGCCCTCCGGGTATTCCGCCGCCCCGGGGTGCCACGTGCGGTGGCCCGCGCGACCTCCCGCCGGTGCGTGGTTGCGCGCCCAGCTCCCCGCGCCCCTGGTTTGTCCCCTGCGCGGCATGGGCGAGCCCCTGGCGGGGCTTCCCTCAGCGGAGCTGGTCCTGCGGATGAGGGCGAGCGTTTTGAGGGGCGTGGGGAACTGCGCGCGCAACCACTCACGGGCAGACGGTCGCGCGGGCCACCGCACGTGGCAGCCCGGAGCGCAAAATGGCGCACCCCGCGGGGTTACGGCAGCGTTCACCGTGTGCTTGACGGCGCGTCACGCGCCCTCCGTGGGGCGTCCTTTGGATCAAGGCGCGTCCGTCCGCCACCGGGCGCGGTCCTCTCCCGCTCACGTCACGCCCGAGGTGCACGCACATGAGACTCACCGTCCTGAAACACCGGCGTACGAAACCCCTGCTCGTGGTGGTCGCCGCCGCGACGCTCGTGGCGGGCACGCCCGCGGCGGCCTTCGCGGACGCGGGCGGCACACACGGCAAGGGCGGCAACCACGGCGGCGCCCCCGCCGTACCCGCCCCGCCCGCCACCGGCGGGATCCCGCTCGCGAACACGGTCGAGCAGACCGGACCGGGCATCAGCCTCCAGCACGTCAAGGCGCTCGACCGCAAGGGCTGGTACGACGCGCACTTCCTGACCGTCGACCTGTCCGACCACGCCGTCAGCACCAACCTGCTGACGTCGGGTCCGGCCGCGTCCGGCGGCCCGCTCAGCGCCGCCGCGAACAAGGCGGGCGCCGTCGCGGGCGTCAACGGCGACTTCTTCGACATCGGCAACTCCAACGCCGCCCTGGGCGGGGACGTCCAGGACGGCAAGGTCGTCAAGTCCGCCGACGCCACCGGCAACCGCAAGCACGTGGGCGTCAGCCAGGACGGCATCGCCCAGCTCGTGGACCTCACGGTCGACGCGACCGCGGCCTTCGGCGGCACGGACCACACCGTGCTCTCGCTCAACGCGGCCAACGGCGGCGGCGTCCCGGCGGACGGGCTCGTCGCCTTCACCTCCGCGTGGGGCACGTACAGCCGCAACACCGGCCTCACCGGCGTCGCGAACGACCAGATCGCCGAGGTCCTGGTCGAGAAGGGCGCGGTCGTCTCCGTCACACCGAACGGCCCGGCAGGCTCCGGCGCCGTCCCGGCGGACGGCTTCGTGCTGGTCGGCCGCGGCGCCGCGGCGGCCGCGCTGCGCACTCTCCGGCCCGGCGACCCCGCGAAGCTGAGCTACGCGCTCGCCGACCAGGCCGCCAGAACCATGAAGTTCGCGCTCGGCCACGGCGGCACCATCGTCTCCGGCGGCCAGGCCGTCCCCGGCCTCGACACCTCGATCGCCCCCCGCACCGCCCTCGGCTTCAAGGACGGCGGCCACACCCTGGTCCTCGCCACCTGGGACGGCCCGGGCGGTACGGGCAAGGGCGGCGTCGGCATCGACGAGGAGGCGCGCGACCTCGCCGCGTTGGGCGTGCAGACCGCCGTCAACCTGGACGGCGGCGGCTCCACCACGATAGTCGCCCGCTCGCTCGGCGAGGACGACGCGACCGTCCGCAACGTGCCCTCCGACGGCCAGGAGCGCAACGACCCCAACGGCGTGGGCGTCTTCGTCGCCCCCGGCGACGGCAAGCTGCACCAGCTCCTGGTCAAGCCCGCACCCGGCGCGGCCGCGGCCGACGGCGGCGTGAAGGTCTTCCCCGGGATGCGCCGCGCGCTCGTCGCGGAGGGCGTCGACGACCACCTCACGCCCGTCACCGTCGCGCCGGGGTCCGTGCACTGGTCCGCGCCCGGCGCGTCCGTGAAGGACGGCACGCTCACGGTGCGACCGGGGGCGTACGGGACCGTCACCGTCACGGCGCACGACGGCAGGGCGAAGGCGGAGCGGAAGGTCACGGTGCTCGGCGCCGTCGACTCCGTCGAGCTGTCCTCCAAGCTGCTGTCGATCGCCGACGCCACGCCCGCCGACGCGGTCACCGTCTCCGTCACCGGCCGTGACGCACAGGGCTACACCGCCCCGATCGACCCGCGCGACCTCGGGCTCGACTACGACCACTCCGTCGTCGACATCACGCCCGTGGACGGCAAGCTGCGGATCACCCCGCTCGCCGCCGCCGGCACGCTGCTGACCGTCACCGCAGGCGGCAGGTCCGTGCAGCTGCCGATCACCATCGGCGTCCAGACGAAGACCGTCTACGACTTCGACGACAACGTGCTCGCCCGCTGGCACAACAACAGCACCGCGGCCACCACCTTCTCCGCCGACCCCGACGGCCTGCGCATCGACTTCGCCGCCATGCGCAACGTCGGCATATCGGCCGCCTCGTCCGACCGGCGCGTCGCCGTCCCCGGCCAGCCGCTGCGGCTGCGGGTGCGGATCAAGTCGAGCATCAGCGTGCCCAGCGGGCTGACCTACCTCGGCTACTACGACGGCAAGGGCGCGGGCAACGGCGTCTACGGCACCGGTCTGACCGCCGGTCCCGACTGGCAGTACGCGACCTTCACGCTGCCCGCGAACACCGTCTTCCCGATCTCCGTGTCCAGCTTCCAGGGCATCAACACCAACGTCGCGCAGCAGAAGGCGGGCACGTTCGTCCTGGACCGCATCGAGGCGGACATCCCCACCCCCGTCGACCTGCCCGCGCAGGCGCCGCTGCGCGCCGACCCGCTCGTCTCGGACGACGGCTCGCTGCTCCAGGGCAGGAGCACCTGGAATTTCGCGACGCTCTCCGACGTGCAGTTCACCGCGGACAACCCGGCGCTCTCGCAGGTCGCGACCGCGGCGATCGCGCGGATCCGCACGACCGACCCGGATCTGATCGTCCTCAACGGCGACATCACCGACCGCGGCCTGCCGCAGGACCTCGCGCTCGCCCGCCAGGTCCTCACCGACGCCGGCTGCGACCTCATCCCGGTCGGCCAGGAGCCGCCCGCGAACAGCACGCCGGACCCGAGGTCCGGCTCCGTGCCCTGCTACTACGTGCCGGGCAACCACGAGTCGTACGGTCTGAACAACGTCCAGTCCGACCTGACGAACTTCACCGCCGAATTCGGGCAGCCCTACCGGACCTTCGACCACAAGGGCACGCGCTTCATCCTGCTCGCCAGCTCGCTGGGGACGCTGCACGGCACCGACTTCGACCAGCTGCCGATGATGCAGAAGGCGCTCGCCGACGCGGAGAAGGACCCGTCCGTGCACAACGTCATGGTCTTCGCCCACCACCCGGTGGACGACCCGGCCGAGACGAAGTCCAGCCAGCTCGGCGACCGGGACGAGGTCGCGCTCGTCGAGGGCATGCTCACGCACTTCCGCGACACCACGGGCAAGGGCGCGGCCATGGTCGGCTCGCACGCCCAGATCGCCGACGTCCACCGCCTCGAGGGCGTCCCGTACGTGGTGCTGCCGTCCTCCGGCAAGGACCCGTACGGCACCCCCGACCGCGGCGGCTTCACCGGCTGGGCCGACTGGTCGGTGGACGCGCACGCGAACGCCGGCCAGCAGTGGCTGGAGACGGACGTGCACGCCTTCGCGCAGTCCGTCACCCTCGACACCCCGGACACCCTCCGTGTCGGCGGCACCGCCCAGCTCTCGGGCAGCATCGTCCAGCCCGAAGGCGTCGGCACCGGCACCCGCGTCGTCCCGCTCGCCTACCCCATGACCATCGACTGGGGCGGTTCCCCCTCCCTCGCGATCGGCAGCGGCAAGAAGGCCGTGGACGACGCCCGCCACCACGGCAAGACCGCCATCCTCGACCCCGCCACCCACACCCTCACCGCCCTGCGCCCCGGCACGGTGACCGTCACGGTGACGAACGACTCCATGCGCCCCTACACCGACGCCGCATCCCTCGCGTCGGTCACGACGACGAAGACGATCAGGATCCTCAAGTAGCGCTCCGGCAGGAGCCGTCCACGACCTGACACCCGCTGGGGCGGGCACCGACCGGTGCCCGCCCCAGCGCGGTCAGTAGTGCCAGCGCCGCAACCCCTCGTACATACCGCAAGTGATCTTCCGCCCGTTCGCGTCCGTCGTGCTCGCCCCGAGATCCGCCTTGCGACAGATCTGGCCGGCCGTGTAGCAGTTCCCCGCGTTGGAGCGGATGCTGCACACCGCTGTCTTCTTCTTGGCCGGCGCGGTCGTCTTCTTCGGCGCGGGGGCCGTTGTGCGGTGCACAGCCGGTGCCGTGGTGTGCCGGACCGCGGGTCTCGCGGTCGTCTTCTTCGGGGCCGGCGTCGTGGGTGGAGCGGTTGTCGTCGCCGGTGGCGTGGTCGGCGACGGGGATATGGTCGCCGGTTCCGTCGTGGCGTCGGCCGTCGGGCTCGTCGTGGTGGCCGAGGTGGTGCTGGGGCTTGCCGTCGCGGTCGGCGTGACCGTCGCCGCGGAACCGGCGTCCGGCCCCCCGGTGGGCCCGCACGCGGCGAGCGTGAAAGCGGCGAACCCGCCGACGACTGCGACAACCGTGCGAGTGATCTTCGTACTGATCTTCATGGCCGGAACAGTAGGCTCCGCCTGCCGCGGCCCGTGGTGCGTTTCGCCCGGACTACGCAGCGTGCGTAGGCGCGGCTAGACGAAGCGACCGAATCCGGCGTACTCGCACAGGAGTGCAGGTACCAGAGCGGTTCGTACCGGGACGTCCAGGACGCGGGCGCAGGTCGGCGCCGCCGCCGGGAGTGCGTAGGCCCGCGACGGCTACCGGGCGTCGCGCGGCCCGGTGTCCGCGGTCGAGCCGGAGCCGGCCCGGTCGGCGGCGGGCACCGCGTAGCCCGGGATCGAGGGCCAGCGGACCGTCAGGACGACCGAGGCCTCCTCGGCCTCCCAGGAGTGGTCGACGTCGCGGCCCCAGACGACGTAGTCGCCCTGCTCGGCGAGGACGACGCTGCGGTGCGGGAAGTCGAGGCGGAAGCGGCCGCTGATCAGGACCAGCAGGGCTGTGCGCCGCTCGCTGCGGACCCATGCCGCGCGGGTGTCGCCGGGTGGGTGGACGCCCCACTTGATCTCCAGGTCGTCGCTGTGGCGCGGGTCGCCCTCGGGCTTGAAGTGACCGAGGAGCCAGCCGCGGTCGAGGGCCGCGTCGCGGGCCGCGTGGCCGGTGTAGACGGTGTCGTTCACGCGGCCCGACGCTATCAAGGGCCCCCGCCGCCTCAGGCGAGGCCGCGGGCCAGCAGGGCGTGGTAGCGCAGTACGAGGCGCCCGTCCGGGCCCGTGTACTCCGGGACCAGCTCGTCGTACGCCGCCTTGATCCGTACGACCGTGCCGGCGCTCTGCCGGCTGACCGTCTGGCCGATGAGCCCCACCCCGGCCGCCGCGCCGCCCCACCACTCCTCCGTGGCCGCGAGGTGATCCCATGTCACCGGCGCGCAGGTCACCTCGGCGAGCCCTGCGGCGGCCAGCAGCTCCGCGAAGCCCTCCGGCGTGCGGGGGAATTCCTCCGCCGGGTCGAGCCGCGGCTCCTCGGCCGCCTGCTGCGCCCCGGCCGCCTCCACGGCGCGGCGGAGCAGCTCGTGCCCCGCGCCGGCCGGGCTGCACCAGATCGTCGCCGCGACCCGGCCGCCGGGCCGTGCCGCCGCCCGCATGGCCGCGACGGCCGCCGCGGGCCGCCCGACGTGGTTGACCACGAAGTTGGCCACCACCGCGTCGAAGCTGCCGGGCTCGAACGGCAGGTCAGGGAGCACGGCGCGCCGGAAGTCGGCTTCCGGCGCGGCCTGCCGGGCCAGCTCGATCATGCCCGGCTCGGCGTCGACGGCGGTCACCCGGGCGCCGCGCGCGCACGCCGCGGCCGCGACGGTGCCGGCCCCTGTGCCGACATCGAGCAGCCGGACCCCCGGGCCCGCCCCGGCCGCGTCCAGCAGCGCCGGCGCGGTGTGCGCGCACAGCTTGGCGAAGCTGTCCCGGAAGGCCGCGGCCCTTCCCGCCCAGATCCGCCGCTCCGCCTCGTCGAAGTCCTCCACGCCCACCGGCCCCCGCTCTCCGCTGTCGCCGCCCGGACACCCCGGCGGCCACGCCGACTCTACCGACGACCCGCGCGGCACCCGGCCCGGCGGACCCGCCCGGCCCGCGCAGCCACCGCGGCCCGGCGACGGCCCCCGCGGAGTGGCCCCCGCCGACTACCTCGGCACGGTGACGGACTGCTCGTGGTGGAAGATGTCGTGCGGGTCCCAGGTCTGCTTGACCCGCTGGAGGCGTTCGTAGCCGGCCTTGTAGTAGAGCCGGTGCCAGGGCTGGCCCGAGGTGTTGAGGTGTCGGTCGGACAGGTCGACGTCGGGGTAGTTGATGTAGCAGCCGTCGGTGTTGGCGTCCCGGGTCGCCGGGTCGTCGGGATCGGCGATGACCGGGACGCCGCCGGTCGGCCGGTGGACGTCGCGGTAGAGGTCGCGGATCCAGCGCAGGTGCGGGGCGGCGATCCCCGGGTCGAGCTCGGCGTCCCGGTAGTCGAAGAGGCCGTTCTCGTCGGCGTCGACGCCCCAGGTCCAGTAGACCTGGTATTGCAGCTTGAGTACCGAGGAGCGCTGCGGCACCGCCGTGGCGCCGGGGGCCCGGTCGTTGACGGCGCCGCCGTAGGAGTCGACCTGGACGAGGGCGTCGGGGTTGCTGTACCCGGGGGCGGTCAGATGGCGCTGGATCGCCTCGATCTGGTGGTCGGTGAAGCCCCTCGTCAGATACGCCGACTTGTACTTGCCGCAGCGGTTGGGCCCCGAGTCGTTGAGGCTCTGGGTCGCGGTGAGCCACGGCAGCAGGGTGGGGATGAACAGGCCGCCCTGCGCGGGGTGCTCGCCGATCGCCTGGTCCAGCGGCTGCTCGCGCACGAGCTGGGTGCTGCCCGAGCGGAAGTCCGCGGTGATCCAGTCCAGGAAGGCGGCGAGCCGTGCGGGGGAATCCGGCTTCGTCCCGTCCAGCTGCACGGTCAGTCCGACCTTGCCCGCGCTTATGTGGGTGAGCTTCAGCAGACTGAACATGTCCCGGTAGCCGTAGGACCTGAACGGCGACGCCGGGAGCCGGCCCGCGGCCTCGTACTCGAAGAACTGCCCGTAGCGGCGCACCAGCGAGCGGAAGAGCTCCGGGTGGTCGACGAAGTCCTGCCAATCCCACGCGACGGCCCGCAGCAGCACCTGGGCGGGCGGCTGGGGCAGCCCGCGGAACCAGTAGCGGGTGATCACCCCGAAGTTGCCCCCGCCCCCGCCCGTGTGCGCCCACCACAGGTCGCGCAGCGCGGGATCCTCCGCATCCTTGCGGGCCACCGTCCTCACCGGGTGCCTGCCGTCCGCGGCCGTCACGACCTCCACCGCGTACAGGTAATCCACCGTCAGCCCGAACAGCCGGGACAGCAGCCCGTACCCGCCCCCCGACACGTGCCCGCCGAGCCCCACGGAATAGCAGGAGCCGCCCGGCAGCGCGAGTCCCGTCGTCCGGTAGAGCTGCGTCGTGCTGTCCCAGTTGGTCGCGCCGGCCTCGATGCAGTACGCGTCCATCCCGGGGTCGAAGTGGACGCGGTTCATCCCGCTCACGTCCACGATGACCCCGACGTCGGGCGACGACACGAAATTCTCGTAGCAATGCCCGCCCGAGCGCACCGTGATCCGCCGCCGCGACCCCGCCGGACGGGCCAGATACGTGCGCAGCGCCGCGGCCACGTCGTCGGCCGACGACGCCAGCACGACGGAATCCGGCGTGGCGATCCACCGCTGGTTGAACCCCCTGCGCAGCGCGTCGTACCGCGCGTCGCCCGGTGTCACTTCGATCGGATGCGTCGACATGTCCTGCCCCCTGGCCCCTGAACCGCTGAATCTCCCCTTGCTCACTCAAGGTTACTCTCTGCTTACGTAGTGTCACTACCCCGAACGGGTGACAACGGATGAACGCGGACGCCGGATCCGCGGGCCCGCGGCCCTGCGCGGCGAAACTCCGGACGGGCTGGGAATGGGGCCGGCGGGGGCCGATACTGGGGCCATGGCACTGCTGGTGTTCATGACGCTGCCCGGACTGGTCATCCTGCTCACGGTGCTGGCCTTCGTCGATCAGGCGCTGCTGCACGCGGGCCGCGCCGGGATACTGCCGTGGCGCGGCGCCGGGCGGCAGGGGCAGGTGGCGGCGACCGGGTTCGAGCTGCTGCACGCGAGTCTGTCCCCGGGCAAGCAGAACGAGCTGAAGGAGCGCCGCTCCGCGCTGCTGCTGCGCGACGAGGAGGACGACGGCGCGCCGCCGCACCGTACGACCGTGGATCTGGACGGCGGCACCGCGGTCGTACGGCTCCGGTCCGGCGCCGGGCCCCTCGCCGGGTGAGCGGCGAGCCACTGGGCCCGCTGCCCGGCGAAGTGCGCTCCGCACGGCTGGTGCTGACCCCGCTCGACCTGGACGCGGACGCCCCCGGCCTGCACCTCGCGTACGGCGACCCGAGGGTTTCGCGCCCCTGGGCGGACGAGGAGGCCCCCCGGGACGAGGCCGAGACCCGCGAGCGGCTCGCCGCCCGGGTCGAGCGGCCCGACGGGCGGCTGTGGACGATCCGGCGCGCGGGCGAGCCGGACGCGCTCGGGCTCGTCGAACTGGCCGACGTCACCCCGACGCCCTGGCTCTCGTGGATGCTGCGGCGCGAGCAGTGGCGGCGCGGCATCACCGGCGAGGCGGTCGCCGCGCTCGTGGACCACCTCTTCGCGGTCGAGGGCACGGAGCGCGTCGAGGCGTGGGCCGACGCCGCCAACACCGGCTCGATCGGCGTCGCCCGGCGCGCCGGGATGACCGAACGGGGCCGCTTCACGATGTCCACGCCCGTCGGCGGCACCCGGGAGAAGGTCGTGCTCGGCCGGGTCCGTGAGCCGGGCCCGCAGCGCTTTTACCTCGCGCACCCGGTCCTGCCGGTGCGGGACGTCGAGGCCACCCTCGCCCTGCTCCACGCCGGGCTCGGCCTCGAACCGGGCTTCCGCGTCGGCGAACCCGCGCGCTACGCCGCCGCGCGGCTCGGCCCGTGGTCGGTCGGCCCCGGCCTGCGGCTCGCGCTTGCGCCCGGCGGCGAGCCGATCGCGCCGGTGACGGTCGCCCTCGACGCAGGTGTCCCGCTCGCCGGTCTCGCGGACCGCTGGACCGCGGCGGGCGGGCGGACCGACGGACCCGTGCAGCGCATGCCCTGGGACGCGCACGAGCTGTGCTGCCTGCTGCCCGAGGGCCACCGGCTGCTCATCGGCGGCCCGCCGTCCTGACGCCCGGTCGGCAGCGGGCCTGCCCCGGATCAGAGCGAGTGGACTTCCAGGTGGTCCTTGACCCGGTCGAAGATCTGCTCGCCCTCCTGCGACTGGGCCGTGGCGGCCGGCATCACGACGTCGAGGGTGTAGAGGTCGCCCGTGCCGCTGACCACGTCCAGTTCGAGTTCGCGCAGCGCCGGCTTGTCGTCGTCGGTGAGGTCGGTGTAGTGGAGGTCGAGCAGGGCGGCCGGCTCGCCCTGCTGCTCGGCCTCGGTGACCGTGCCGTCGGCCTCGTCCGCGGTGTTGGTGTAGTTGACCGTGCCGCCCTTCTTGTACCAGTCCAGGGTGGCGTTCGCGACCGCCGCCGCGCTGCGCTTCTCGCCCTGGGCCCTGGTGAGGGTCACCCGGAAGACCTTCTGCGGGTCGGTGTACGTGACGGCCTTGTCGTCGATGCTCCGTACGTAGTCGCCGGGCACCGCGAGGGTGGCGCCGACGCCCTTCTCGTCGTACGACTTCCAGCCCTTCGGGATCCCGCCGCCGCCGAACGGCGACACCACCACGACCACGGCCGCCGCCACCACGACGGCCGCCGCCCCCGCGGTGACCGCGCGGCCGCGGCGGCTGCGGGGCAGCACCCGTATCGCACGGCCCGGCGGGGGGACGGGCGCCGGCTCGGCGCCGGCCGGGGCCGCGGGCTGGGCGGGGACGCGCGGCGGGTCCAGTACGGCGCGCAGCTCGTCGGCGAAGCGGGCCGCCGTCGTCCGCGCCGCCGGCTCCTTGCGCAGCAGCCCCAGCACCGGCGCGGCGAGCGCGCCCGCCTGGCGCGGCGCGGGCAGGTCGGCGAGCAGCACCGCCTGGAAGGTCGACGGGGTGGCCTGGCGGCGGAAGGGCGACACGCCCTCCACGGCCTGGTAGAGGACGACGCCGAGCGACCACAGGTCCGACTCGGGGCCCGGCCGGTGCCCCAGCACCCGCTCGGGGGAGATGTACTCGGGGGAGCCGATGAAGGCGCCGGTCTCGGTGAGCGGCTCCTCGCCCTCCACCTGTGCGATGCCGAAGTCGGTGAGCACCACCCTGTCGTGCCGCCCGAGCAGGATGTTCGCCGGCTTCACGTCGCGGTGCAGCACCCCCGCCTCGTGCGCGGCGGACAGCGCGCCCAGCACGGCGAGCCCGATCCGGGCCGCCTCGCGCGGCGGGAGCGTGCCCTCGGCCAGCACCTCGGCGAGCGACCGGCCGCGTACCAGCTCCATGACGATCCACGGCCGGCCGTCCTCCACGACCACGTCGTGCACGGTCACCACCGAGGGGTGGTCGATACGGGCGGCGGCGCGCGCCTCGCGCTGCATCCGCAGATGGGCCGTCTCACGCTGGGCGCCCGTCATGTGGTCGGGCACCCGCGGCTCCTTGACCGCCACGTCGCGGTCCACGACCTCGTCGTGCGCCCGCCACACCGTGCCCATCCCGCCGTAGCCCAGCCGCTCCAGCAGCCGGTAGCGCCCGCCGAGCAGCCGCGCCGCGCCGCTCCCGCCCCCGCGGGCGGCGTCCGTACGGCCGGCGGGCGCGGAGGGCGCAGGAGCGGTGGGGACGTCGGCGGCGGCGGGCCCGGGCGGCTTCAGCTCGTAGCTGGTCGTCGGACGCGTGCCCTCGCGCGCGGGCTCCGCGCCCGTGCCCCCGTTCGTTGCCATGGGGCGCATCATTCCAGTTCCGCCCCGGCCGGAAGGGCGCGGACCGGGGGCTGTGGCGAAGGTGTGACCCGGGCGGTGCGCGGAGTGGCCGCGCGCGCGGTTGACCTTGCCCCCGGGGGCAAGGTCTACGCTCGCAGCGGCTGCCAGTGGAGGGCCGCCCGGGAGGTGGAGGACATGAAAATCGGCGAGGTGGCACGGCGCGCGGGAGTGAGTGCGAAGGCCATCCGGCGCTACGAGGAACTGGGGCTGGTCGCGCCGAGCCGGCTGCCCAACGGCTACCGCACCTTCAGCGAGCACGACGTGCGCGCGGTGCGCGAGCTGCGGGCGCTGCGCGAGCTGGGAATACCGGCCGAGCGGACCCGCCCCTTCCTGGAGTGCCTGGCCGCCGGGGCGCCGGACGCCGACGACTGCCCGTCCTCGCTGGCCGAATACCGCGCCGCGATCGACGAACTGGGCGCCCGCATCACGGAGCTGACCGACCGCCGGGACCGGATCGCCGCCCGCCTCACCGAGGCCGCGTACCGCACCACCCGCGCGGACGCGCCGCGGGAGGCGGTACCTGCCGGGCCCGCGGCGCTTGCCGTGCCTGCGGTGCTTGCTGTGCCGGGCGCGTCCGCCGTGCCTGGCGCGCCCGTCGCCGCGCCCCCGCCCGCGCCCGGTGATCTCGGCGGCCGGCTGCCGGGGCTCCGCCTGCCGCGGCTCGCGCTGCCCGCGACGGACGGCGGCACGGTCGCCCTCGGCGGCCTGGGCCCCGGACGCACCGTCCTCTACCTCTACCCGCTGACCGGCCGCCCCGACGCCGACCTGCCCGCGGGGTGGGACACCATCCCCGGCGCCCGCGGCTGCACCGCCGAGGCCTGCGGCTTCCGCGACCACCACGACGACCTCACCGCCGCGGGCGCGACCGCCGTGTACGGCCTGTCCGGCCAGGACACCGGCTACCAGCGCGAGGTGACCGAGCGGCTGCGGCTGCCGTTCGCGATGCTGTCCGACCCCGGACTGCGCCTCGCCTCCGCGCTCGGCCTGCCGACGTTCGAGGCGGGCGGGCAGCGCCTGTACGTACGGCTCACGCTGATCGTCAGGGACGGCGTGGTCGAGCACGTCTTCCACCCCGTGGACGCGCCCGGCGAGCACGCCGGGCAGGTGGTGCGGTGGCTCGCGTCCGCGCGTACGCGCCCGTGAACCCGGCCGTTACTTCTGGCGGTACGCGTACGCGCCGCTGGCGCGGGACACCGAGGCCCGCCGCTGCCCGGCGGCCGCCGTCACCGGAGCCCTGGGAGGGGGCGCCGAGGGCATGAGGCGGCCGATCCTGGCCGACCGCGCGTGCCGCCGCTGGGCCTGCTCGGCTGGGGCTGCGCCGGGACCTGGTACGGCGCGCCGCTTCGTCCGCGCGGTCCGAGCCGCCTCAGGCGCCGCCCGTGGGTGGCGGGGTCATCGCCCAGCGGATCGCCCGCGTCAGGCCCTGGCCCGCCCAGCGCACACCGGTCGCCTCCGTCACGGGCAGGCACGGCAGCCGCAGCGGCACGCGGGCCCACGACGGGAGCAGCGCCACCGCGTTCGCGGTGAGCACCGCGTAGCCCGGCCGGGCCGCCCACGGCACCGGCGGGGTGAGCAGCAGGAAGCGCGCTGCCTCCCGGGCCTGCGGGGTGGCGCGCAGCTCCGGGCGGTACGCGTCGAGGACGGCGGCGAGCTGTGCCTGGTCACGCGGCGGGTCCACCACGCCGAGCGCGGCGCCGACCCGGGCGGTGTCCGCGACATACGCGTCGTAACCCGCGCCGTCCAGCGGGCGGGCACCGTACCGGCGGTGCGCGCGCAGGAAGCTGTCGACCTCGGCCGCGTGCACCCACGCCAGCAGGTGCGGGTCGGAGGCGCGGTAGGGCTCGCCGTCCGCCGTGGTGCCGCTGACCCGCGTGTGGACGCGCCGCACCTGGGCGACCGCGTGCTCGGCGTCCGCGGCGGTCCCGAACGTCGTCACGGCCAGGAAGCCGCTGGTGCGCTGGAGCCGCCCCCACGGATCGCCGCGGTAGCCGGAGTGCGCGGCGACCGCCGCCATCGCGAGCGGGTGCAGCGACTGGAGCAGCAGCGCGGACAGGCCGCCGGTGAACATCGACGCGTCGCCGTGCACGGTACGGATCGGGCGGTCGGGCGCGAACCAGCGCGGCCCCGGGGTGTCGTGGATCCGCGCCCGGGTGGCGGGCCCTTCCGGCCCGGCCACCCTGGCGAAAAGCTCCGCGCCCAGGCGCCGCCGCACCGCGCCGAGCCCGGGTATCTCGGGATAGGCCACCACACCCCCACTCTACGGCGCCGGCGCACGCCCCTGCCGCGCCGGGCGCGCACGGGTCCACCCGCACGGCGGCGAGCGGGTGCGGGAGCCCCGGGGCCGGGGCAGGATGGGCCGCGGACCGCGTACTGCCCCGCCTGCGGAAGGGCCGCTCATGCCGTTCAGCCGTCGCAAGGACATCGGCCTGCTCGCGCTGCGCCTCGGCGCAGGAGGGACGCTGCTCGCCCACGGCTCGCAGAAACTGCTGGGCTGGTTCGGCGGGTCCGGCCTCGACGCCACCGCGGACGTGATGGAGAAGATGGGCTTCCGGCCGGGCCGGGAGAGCGCGCTGGCCGCGGGGCTCGGCGAGGCGGGCGGCGGCGCGCTGCTGGCGCTGGGCCTGGCCACGCCGGTCGCGGGCGCGGCAGCGGCGGGCGCGATGGCCGGTGCGGTGTCCGTGCACGCCCCCGCGGGCTTCTTCGCGCACCAGGGCGGCTTCGAATACCCGGCCTTCCTCGGCTTCGTGGCCGCCGGCCTCGGCCTGGCCGGGCCCGGCTGCCTCTCCCTCGACGCGCTGACCGGCGACCGCCTGAACCGCCCCGGCACGGTGCTGCTGGCCTTCGCCCTGAGCGCGGCCGCGGCCACCGTCGTGGTCAACCGCCGCGCGGCGGTGCTGGCCGAAGCGCAGGAGCAAGCGGCGCGGTCGGCCCCGGACACGGACCCGGACGCCGAGACGGACCCGTCCGCGACCTGACCGCGTCCCGGCTGCGGGACGATCTGGCCTGCGCGACCCGGCTGCGGCGCGGGCCGGTCATGGCGTGATCCGCCCCCAAACTGACCCTGAGCTGACCGTCGCGTGACCCGGCTGCGGCCGACCGTGGCGTGATCCGCCCCCGCGGTGATCCGGTCGGGAGTTGACCGCCGCGCGACCCGACCCGCCGCGTGACCTGGCTCCCGCGCAGGCCGACCACGGCGCGATCCCCCCGCCGCGACCTGACCGCCCCGTGGAGCGCGCCATCGGGCCGGTGGTCCCTCCGCGCGAACCGGTGGCCCCGGCGGCGAACCGCCGCCAGATGACGCCGCCGCGTACCGTGCCCGCAGGCGCGAACCCCCGCCCGGCCGCCGCGGCCCCCTCACTCCTCCCCGCGCCGCGAATCCCGTTCGCGGCCGATGAGTTCCGGCCGCCCGGCCGGTCCTGCACGGTGGACGCACGTCCGCCGACCGCACGACGACGAGGGAGCCCGACGATGACGACGAACAACGGCCACGGGGAAGGCAGCGGCGCGGAGTTGCAGCCCGCGGTCGAGGCGGAGTACCTGGCGCTCGCGGCGCTGCTGGAGCCGCTGTCCGAGGAGGAGTGGGACACCCCCTCGCTCTGCGCCGGCTGGCGGATCCGCGAGGTCGCCGCGCACGTGACCATGCCGGCGCGTTACGACCAGGAGCGCTTCACGGCCGAACTGCGGGCGTGCTCCTACGACTTCGGCGCGCTCTCGGACAAGATCGCCGCGCGGGACGCCGCACTGCCCACGGCCGAACTGCTCGCGGGGCTGCGCAGCGGCACCCTCCACCACTTCACGTCGCCCGACGGCGGCTGGCAGGGCGCCCTCAGCCACGCGGTGATCCACGGCCTCGACATGGCCGTGCCGCTCGGCGCCGCGGGCCGGGTCCCGCCCGCCACGGTCACGGCCGTGCTGGACGGCCTGACCCGAGGCGGCGTCGCCGCGAACTTCGGGGTGCGGCTGGACGGCCGCGGCCTGCAAGCGACGGACCTGGACTGGTCGTTCGGCTCGGGGCCCGTGCTGAGCGGCACCGCCGAGGACCTGGTCCTCGCGCTCACCGGCCGTACGCTGCCGCCGGGGCGCCTGGCGGGCGACCCGCTGTGACGCCCCGGGGACGCCCCGGGCCCGCGGGCCCGCCGCACCTCGGCGGGCCCGCGGGGGCAGGTCAGGAGGACCAGACCTGGAAGTCGGAGAGCTGGCCGGCCGGCCACCCGGTGTTCGCCGTGACCGTGACGCGGAAGTACCGCTCGGCGGTGGCGGGGAAAGTGAGGGTGACGGTGTTGTCGCTCGCCGGGTCGAAGGTGTAGGCGGCCGAGGCCTTCAGTGTGCTGAAGGACGAGCCGTCGGTGCTGCCCTGGAGGGCCAGCGTCTGGGTGCGGGCGCCCCAGCCCGAGGGGAGCTTGAGCACGACGCGGGAGGCGCTCCGCGCGGCGCCGAGGTCGACCTGGACCCACTGCGGGAAGGCGTTGTTGGCGCTCTCCCAGTAGCTGTTCCGGTCGGTGTCGGTGACGCGCGAGGACGCGTAGACGTCGATGTGGCTGGACTCGCCGGTGGCCTTGCCCGCCGCCAGGTTCGACGGTGTGCCGGGGCCGCCGGCGGCGGTGAAGGCCAGGCTGTTGAGGTTCCAGCCGCCGTTGTCCTCGACGAGGGTGAGGACCTGCTTGCCCGCGGGCAGCGTGACGGTGGCGGTGACGGTGCTCCAGGCCTGCCAGTCACCGGTCGCGGGGATGGCGACCGCGCCGGTGAGGTTGGCGCCCGAGGCGTCGGCAAGGTGCAGGGCGCCGCTGACGGCGGCGGGCGCGGCCACCCGGAAGGCCACGGTGTAGGTGCCTGCCGAGGCAGCGTTCACGGTGTAGCGGAACCACTGCCCGCCGCTGCTCCAGCCGAGGTCGTAGCCGCCGCCGGTGTCGGAGGTGGACTCCAGGTCGACGCCGTCCGCGCGGTAGGCGGTGCCGTTGCCGTTGACGGAGCCGACGTTGTAGGCGGTGCCCTGCCCGCCGGTGTCGTAGTTCTCCGCCTGCACGGTGCCGGGCACCGCGGCGGGCGTGCCGCCGTACGGTCCCTCGACCGGCGGCGGGGTGGTGCCGCCCTGCCAGCTGTTGCCGCTGAGCGTGGCAGTGAAGGCAGCGGAGTTGTTCAGGTAGGCGGCGTTGCCGGGCTTGACGCCGGTCACGGTGGTGCGGGTGAGCGTCGCGGAGCCGGTCGGCGCGGGGTAGAAGGGCGGTGAGACCACCACGCCGTTGCGGCCGGGGTCGGTGACGGTGTTGTCCTGGAGCAGGGAGTTGGTCGAGGTGGAGAAGCCGATGCCGTCGTAGAGCGAGTCGACGACGGTGTTGCCGGTCGCGGTGACCTTGTCGACCGTGCCGGTGTTCTGGCCGTCCCCGCCGTTGCCGATGTGCATCGCGGGCTGGCCCTGGCTGTAGGCGTTGCCGCCGGAGCGGACGACGACGTTGCCGGTGATCGTCGCGGAGAGCAGGTCGTTGCCGTTGACGCCGAAGCGCCCGGCGCCCAGGCCGATGTAACGCGCGGTGTCGCTCACGTAGTTGTTCGTGACGTGGTGCCCGCTGCCGCCGTAGACGGCGACGCCCTTGCCGCCCCAGGGCGCGACCGAGGTGTTGTTGCTGACCGTGACGTTGGCCATCGGCGTGTAGTACGTCTTCGAGCCGTCGCCGTTGGTGTTGTAGTCCACCGAGTTGATCGCGATGGCGTCGTCGCCGGTGCCGCGCACGAAGTTGTTGCTGACGGTGAGGTCGCTGCCCTTGCCGCCGTTCAACGACACGTTGTTGACGTTGATGCCGTCGGCCCAGATCGCGGTCAGCCGGCTGTTCTTGACGCTGCCGCCGGTGCCGGAGGCCCAGAAGCCCGACATGGTGTGCTGCGTCCAGATGCCGTCCGCCGACCAGTTGGTGCCGGTGGTGTCCATGGCGCCGCCGTCACCGCCGATCGTGCTGCGGCTGACGGCGTTGGCGTCGATGTGGAAGTTCTGCACATGGCAGGACGTCACCTCGAACAGCGCCGCCAGCGGGGTGCTGTTGGGGACCGGCACATCGCGGTAGACGGTGCTGTACCACATGCCGGCGCCCGCGATCGTGATGCCCTGCGCGCGCAGGCCCGTGGTGCCCTTGACGTAGAAGGTGCCCGGCGGGATCCACAGCGTCCTGCCCTGCGACTGCGCCTGGTTGATGCAGTTCTGGATGGCGGGCCCGGAGTCGGTGGCCGCGCCGTCGGCGGCGCCGTTGGTGGGGGTGTTGTCGGGGACCGCGCCGCAGCTGGTGATGGAGATCGAGTTCGCGGGCTGCGGCAGCGGCGCAGGCGGGTTCTCCGCGTCGACGACGTCGACGTCGTAGGACGCCGCGCTGTTGGCGGCGTCCTTGACCAGCGAGAAGGTGGCGCCGGCCGGGATCGGAGCGCCGGTGACGAAGGCGTGCGCCTCGTCCCAGAAGACCCGCGGGCTGCCGTCCGCCGGGTTCTGGTTGTCGCTGGTGTTGTAGTTGTTGTTGCCCTCGTAGACCCAGCTCTGCTTGGAGTTGAGCGGGAGCGCCTGCCGGAAGGCGCCGTTGACGTACAGGTCCAGGGTCGTCGCGGTGCCGCCGCCGGACGCCGAGTCGGGCACGCTGGCGCGGACGTTGAGGAAGCTGATGGGCGAGCCGGTGGTGTTCGTCCACTGCACCGACTGCCCGGTGCCGCCGAGGTGGGCGTACGCGTGCCCGGACGCCTCCAGCGCGGCGCTCGAATACTGCGTCGTGGGCGCCGCGGTGAGCGCGACGGTCCCGGCGCCGCCGCCCAGCACACCCGCCTCGCCCTCGAACTCGGTGAACGGCACGGTCGCGCCGACCCCGTTGCCGGGTACGGGCGCGGCCTGCGCCGCGGTCGCCGCCGCCGGCGTACGGGCGGCGGCGTTCGCGGCGGCGCCGGTCAGCAGCCCGGTGGCGGCGGCGCCGGCCACCACGGTCATGGCGGCCACGAGGGCCGCCGGAAGTCTCCGCCCGGCGCTGCGCGCGCCGCGCGGGGGGATGGTCAACACCCGCATCTGATGCTCCTTCACAAACGGTGGGGGGAAAGGGCGCCCCGACCGTACAGAGCACGAAGGAATCGCCGCAAGGTTGCGATCGAGTAAAGAAAAAATTTCACGAACGGCTGGAAGATCGACGCAGTGCGAAGGGTGTGCGGAATCGGGACGGCCTCGGAGCGGCGACCGTCCCCGGACGGGGTCCGCGTGTCAGCCGGACGCGCCCGCGCCGCACGCCGGGCAGTCCGGGCGGCGCGGGTGGCGCTCGACGTCGGGCTCCTCCAGCGCCGCGAGGTTGATGCCGTAGCGGAAGCCGGGCTCCATCGGCGGGGCGCCGGTGAGCAGCGCCGTCGCGGCGTGCGCGATCAGCAGCCCGGACAGACCCGCGGTCACGGCCGTGACGGGATTCCACGGCATCCGCGGCGACGCGGCCTCCTCGTCCTGGCCCGGTGCCAGGGCCAGTTCGCGCCGCTCCACCTCGCCCGCCCGCAGGCACACCCAGCACGGCCCCGACCCCGGCACGTACACCCCCATCGACGCCAGCGGGCCCCGGTAGCCGCCGTCGATCCACGGTGTGCCCGACGCCAGGCAGGCCGCGTTCGCCCAGCGGCGGATCTCCGGCGGCCGGTCGGCGCACAGCAGCAGCAGGTCGTACGGGAGCGCGGGCGCGCCGAGCAGCGCGGTGACGTCCTGCGGCCCTGTCACGCGGGTCCGCCCGCAGCTGACCTCGACCTGCGAGTTGACCGCCCGCAGGGCCTCGCGCGCCGCCTCCGCCTTGGGACGCCCGAGGTCGCTCTCCCGGTACAGCGGCTGCCGGTTGAGGTTGGACAGCTCGACGGTGTCGGGGTCCACGCAGTGCAGGTGCCCGACCCCCGAGGCGACCAGTGCGTGCGCGGCGTAGCCGCCCGTCCCGCCCAGGCCGACGAGCAGCACCCGGGAGGCGCACAGCCGCTCCTGCATCTCCCACGCGCTGCGCCGCGGCCCCCGGTCCAGCCAGCGCAGCAGCGGCACGCCCCGGCTGTAGCGCTCCTGCTCGCGCGCGGAGAGCGCGGGGGCGGGCGCGGCGAGGTCCTCCAGATGCCCGGCCTCGGCGAGTTCGGCGACCGCCTGCTCGGCCTCGGCCGCCGTCACCGCCGGATGCGCAGCGGCCACCAGCCGGGCCGCCTCGCCGGCCGTACGGCTGCCGTCCAGCGCCTCCACCAGCGCCCACACCCAGCCGTCCGGATCGTCGATCTCCACACCGATCCCGTAGACCACACTGCCGAGCCGGACCTTCCCGTCGACGGTGCGGTAGCCGGAATGTTCGGGTTTGACGCGCGGCCGTAACATGCGGAGGATTCGCCTCCGTTCAAATGGCGGAACGCCTGACACCCCGCAGTCCACATGCATCCACGGCTGCCCGTCAACCGGCCGCCGCGGTAGTCCTGAGCCGTCCGGGCGGCGCGCGGCCGGCACCCCTTAGGGGTGGGGTCCCGGGTTTTAGGGGCAGACGGGCTTTAGGCGCCGTCCCTACCCTGCGCTGTATGACGGTTCTGCCTGACGAGGGGATCTCACCGGCCGCCCCGTTCCCGGAGGCCGGCCGCGCGCAGTGGCGGCAGCTGGTCGCGGGAGTGCTGCGCAAGTCGGGTCGGGAATTGCCGGACGCGGAGGCCGAGGCGGCCCTCACGACCGTGCTGGACGGCGGGGTGACCGTGCGGCCGCTCTACACCGCGCAGGACACCGCGCCCGACCCGGGCCTGCCCGGCTTCCCGCCCTATGTCCGCGGCAGCGCCCTGCTCGGCGGGTGGGACGTGCGCGCGCGGCTGGACTTCGCCGACCCCGCGGCCGCCAACGCCGCCGTGCTCGACGACCTGGAGAACGGCGCGACCTCGCTGTGGCTGGCCGTCCGCGGCCCCGCCCTCCCGCCCGGCGGCCTCGCCCGCGCCCTGGACGGCGTCCTCCTCGACCTCGCCCCCGTGGTCCTGGACGCCGGCCCCGACACCGCCTCCGCCGCCCGCGAGCTGATCGGGCTGTACGAGGCCCGCGGCGTCGACCCGGCCGCCGTCCGCGGCTGCCTCGGCGCCGACCCGCTCGGGCACGCGGCCCGTACCGGCGAGGCCGCCGCCCCCGACGACGCCGTGGCGCTCGCGACCCGCGTCCACCGCTGCTACCCCGGGGTGCGGGCGCTCGCCGTGGACGCCCTGCCCTACCACGAGGCAGGCGCCTCCGAGGTGCAGGAGCTGGGCGCCGCGCTCGCCACCGGCGTGGCCTACCTGCGGTTGCTGACCGGCGCGGGCCTGGACGTCGAAGCCGCCCTCGGCCAGCTCGAATTCCGCTTCGCCGCGACCGCCGACCAGTTCCTGACCACCGCCAAGCTGCGCGCCGCCCGCCGGCTGTGGGCCCGCGTCGCCCGCGCCTGCGGCGCCCCGGCCGCGGCCGGCCAGCGCCAGCACGCCGTCACCTCGAGGGTGATGGCGACCCGCCGGGATCCGTACGTGAACCTGCTGCGGACCACGCTCGCCGCCTTCGCCGCCGGGACGGGCGGCGCGGACGCCGTCACCGTGCTGCCCTTCGACACCGCGATCGGCGCGCCGGACGCCTTCGCCCGCCGCATCGCCCGCAACACCTCCGCGATCCTGCTGGAGGAGGCGCATCTCGGCCGGGTCGCCGACCCCGCGGGCGGCTCCTGGTACGTCGAGTCGCTCACCGCCGAACTGGCCCGCGCCGGCTGGGAGTTCTTCCAGGAGCTGGAGGCCGCGGGCGGCCAGGAGCGGGCCCTCGCCTCCGGCCTGCTCGGCGAGCGGATCGCCGCGACGTGGGCGGCGCGCCGCCGCCGGCTCGCCACCCGCCGCGAACCCGTCACGGGCGTCAGCGAATTCCCCGACCTCGCCGAGCGCCCCGTGGAGCGCGCACCGGCGCCCGCACCGCCCTCCGGCGGTCTGCCCCGGGTGCGCCGCGACGAGGCGTACGAGGCGCTGCGCGCCCGCTCCGACGCCCACCTCGCGGCGACCGGCGCGCGCCCGAAGGTCTTCCTCGCCGCACTCGGCCCGGCGGCCGCGCACACCGCGCGGGCGTCCTTCGCGGCCAACATCCTCCAGGCGGGCGGCGTCGAGCCGGTGCACGACCCGGTGTCCGTGGACGCGGGCACGGCGGCCGCGGCCTTCGCCGCGAGCGGCGCGCAGGCCGCCTGCCTGTGCTCGACCGACGCGCTCTACGCCGAGCAGGGGCCCGCCGTCGTCGCGGCGCTGCGCGCGGCGGGCGCCCACCGGATCTACCTGGCAGGCCGCCCGGACACCCTGCCGGGCCTGGACGGCTACGTGTTCGCGGGCTGCGACGCCGTCGCCGCCCTGACCCTCGTACTCGACCGAGCGGGAGTGGCGGCATGAGCGGCATCCCGGACTTCACCGGCATCCCCTTCACCGAGGACGGCGACACCCCCGGCGCGACCGAGGAGCGCTGGGCCTCCGCGGTCAAGGAGGCGACCGGCAGCAGCGCCGTGGACCTCGCCTGGGAGACGCCCGAGGGCATCGCGGTCAAGCCCCTCTACACCGCGCGCGACCTGGAGGGCCTGGAGACCCTCGGCACCTACCCGGGCATCGCGCCCTTCCTGCGCGGCCCGTACCCGACGATGTACGTCAACCAGCCCTGGACGGTGCGGCAGTACGCGGGCTTCTCCACCGCCGAGGAATCCAACGCCTTCTACCGGCGCAACCTCGCCGCCGGGCAGAAGGGCCTGTCGGTCGCCTTCGACCTGCCCACCCACCGCGGCTACGACAGCGACCACCCGCGGGTGAGCGGTGACGTCGGCATGGCGGGGGTCGCGATCGACTCGATCTACGACATGCGGCAGCTCTTCGACGGCATCCCGCTGGACCGGATGACCGTGTCGATGACCATGAACGGCGCGGTGCTGCCGGTGCTCGCGCTCTACATCGTGGCCGCCGAGGGGCAGGGGGTGCCCCCGGAAAAGCTGGCCGGCACCATCCAGAACGACATCCTCAAGGAGTTCATGGTCCGCAACACCTACATCTACCCGCCGAAGTCCTCGATGCGGATCATCTCCGACATCTTCGCCTACACCTCGGGGAAGATGCCGCGCTACAACTCGATCTCCATCTCCGGCTACCACATCCAGGAAGCCGGGGCGACGGCCGACCTGGAGCTCGCCTACACCCTCGCCGACGGCGTCGAGTACCTGCGCGCCGGGCAGGCCGCGGGCCTGGACGTGGACGCCTTCGCACCACGGCTGTCGTTCTTCTTCGGCATCGGCATGAACTTCTTCATGGAGGTCGCCAAGCTGCGCGCGGCCCGGCTGCTGTGGGCGCGGCTGGTCCGGCAGTTCGGCGCGGAGAACCCCAAGTCGCTGTCCCTGCGCACCCATGCGCAGACCTCCGGCTGGTCGCTGACCGCCCGCGACGTCTACAACAACGTCACCCGCACCTGCGTCGAGGCGATGGCCGCGACCCAGGGCCACACCCAGTCGCTGCACACCAACGCGCTCGACGAGGCGCTGGCCCTGCCCACCGACTTCTCCGCCCGCGTCGCCCGCAACACCCAGCTGCTGCTCCAGCAGGAGTCCGGCACCTGCCGGGTCGTCGACCCGTGGGGCGGCAGCGCCTACGTCGAGCGGCTCACCCACGACCTCGCGACACGCGCCTGGCAGCACATCCAGGAGGTCGAGGCGGCGGGCGGCATGGCCCGGGCGATCGACGCGGGGATCCCCAAGCTCCGCGTCGAGGAGGCCGCGGCCCGCACCCAGGCCCGTATCGACTCCGGGCGCCAGCCGCTCATCGGCATCAACAAATACCAGGCGGACGACGACGAGCCGGTCGACGTCCGCTCCGTCGACAACTCCGCGGTCCGGGCCAGCCAGATCGCCAAACTGCGACGCCTGCGGGCCGAGCGCGACGAGGAGGCCTGCCGGGACGCGCTGCGCGCGCTGACCCGCGCCGCCGAGGGCACCGGGAATCTCCTGGAGCTGTCCGTGGACGCGGCCCGCGCCAAGGCCACCGTCGGCGAGATCTCCGACGCCCTGGAGCAGGTCTTCGGGCGGCACGCGGGCCAGATCCGTACGATCTCCGGCGTGTACCGCGACGAGGCGGGCCGCACCCCCGCCGCCGACAGCACCCGCGCGCTCGTCGAGCGCTTCGCCGAGGCCGAGGGGCGCCGCCCGCGCATCCTGGTCGCCAAGATGGGGCAGGACGGGCACGACCGCGGCCAGAAGGTCATCGCCACCGCCTTCGCCGACCTGGGCTTCGACGTCGACGTCGGCCCGCTCTTCCAGACCCCCGCCGAGGTCGCCCGGCAGGCCGTCGAGGCGGACGTGCACATCGTCGGCGTCTCCTCGCTCGCCGCGGGCCACCTCACGCTGGTGCCCGCGCTGCGCGCCGAACTGGCCGCGGAGGGCCGCGACGACATCATGATCGTCGTCGGCGGCGTCATCCCCCCGCAGGACGTCCCCGCGCTCCACGCGGCGGGCGCCGCCGCGGTCTTCCCACCCGGCACGGTGATCCCCGAGGCCGCGCACGACCTGCTGACCAGGCTCGCCGCGGCGCTCGGCCACGGGGAGCTGTAGCCGCGGTATGCCCACGCCCCGACCCGCGGCCATCGATCCCGACGCGTACGCCGAGGGCGTGCTCGAAGGGCGCCGGGCGCTCGTGGCGCGCGCGATCACGCTCGTGGAGTCCACCCGACCCGACCACCGCGCCCTGGCGCAGCGGATGCTGACCCTGCTGCTCCCGCACACCGGCGGCGCCCGGCGGATCGGGATCAGCGGGGTGCCGGGGGTGGGCAAGTCGACCTTCGTCGACGCCTTCGGCACCCTGCTCACCGGCCTCGGCCACCGCGTCGCGGTGCTCGCCGTCGACCCGTCCTCCACCCGCACCGGCGGCTCCGTCCTCGGCGACAAGACCCGGATGGAACGCCTCGCCACCGACCCCGCCGCCTTCGTCCGCCCCTCGCCGAGCGCGGGCACCCTCGGCGGGGTGGCGCGCGCGACCCGGGAGTCCATGGTCGTCATGGAAGCCGCCGGATACGACGTGGTGCTCGTCGAGACCGTCGGCGTCGGCCAGTCCGAGACCGCCGTGGCCGGCATGGTCGACACCTTCCTGCTGCTCACCCTCGCCCGCACCGGCGACCAGCTCCAGGGCATCAAGAAAGGCGTCCTGGAGCTGGCCGACGTCGTCGCGGTCAACAAGGCCGACGGCCCGCACGAGCGCGACGCCCGCGCCGCCGCCCGCGAACTCGCCGGCGCACTGCGCCTGATGCACCCCGCCGACGCCTCCTGGACACCGCCGGTGCTCACGTGCAGCGCCCGCGAGTCCACCGGCCTGGACACGGTGTGGGAGCGGCTGGAGGGGCACCGCTCCCGGCTGACCTCGGACGGCGGCCTCGTCGCCAAGCGCCGCGCCCAGCAGGTCGCATGGGCCTGGTCGACGGTCCACGACACGCTGCTGGCCCGCCTCGGCGCCCACCCCGCGGTCCGCGCCCTGACCCCCGAGGTCGAGTCGGCCCTGCGCGCCGGAACCCTCACGGCGGCGGACGCCGCGGAACGCCTGCTGCGGGCCTTCGACGACGCGGACGGCTGAGCGGCACGGCGGGGGCGCCGCGGGGCGGCCGGTACGCTGCGGGGGCCTGCCTGGGCGCCCGTACGGTGCGGGGCTTGCCCGGCGAGTCGGTACGGTGCGGGGGCTTGCCCCGCGGGTGCCTGCGCCTGCGGGCCCGTCCGGCGGCTCTGTACGGCGCGCGGCCCCGTCCCGCGGGGTCCCTACGCCTGCGGGTCGTCGTCCGGGTCGACCCCCAGCGCCGCCAGGAAGGCCGCCGCCGCCGGGGTCGGGCCGGAGCGGGACCAGATGACGTACTCCACGCGCGCCGGGGCGTCCGTGACCTCCACCGTGACGACGCCGGTCAGGCCGGGCGCGTACGCCGCCGGGAGCATCGCGACGCCCAGACCCGGGGCGACCAGCCGCGGGATGAACTCCGCGCTGCTCACCTCGTAGGCGATGTCGCGGCTCAGCCCCGCCGCGGCGAAGGCCTGCTCGGACTGGGCGCGGCCCGCGGTGCCGGCCGGCAGCTCCACGAAGGTCTCCCGCGCCAGCCGGGCCAGGCTCACCGAGCGCTCCCCGGCGAGCGGGTGGCCCGGCGCGACCACCGCGACCAGGGCGCCGCGGGCCAGCTCCCGGACGCCGACCCCGCGCGGCACCGCCGTGGTGGGCAGGCCCAGGAAGGCCACGTCGAGGCCGCCCGTTCTGACCTGGTCGATCAGCTCGTCGCTCGCGCCCACCCGCAGGGTGATGCGCACCTGCGGATGCCGCTCGTGGATCTCCCGCAGCGCGCCCGGCACATCGGCGGCGGTGACGGTCGGGATCGACCCGACCGCGAGCCGCCCCCGCACCTCGCCGACCGCGGCCGCGACCTCCGCCGCCGCGCGTCCCGCGGCCTCCAGGCACTGCCGGGCGGCGGGCAGGAAGGCCTCGCCCGCCGGGGTGAGCCGCACCCGGCGGCTGGTGCGCTCGAACAGCCGGGCGCCCAGCTCGTGTTCCAGCCGGGCCACCTGGTGGCTCAGCGCGGACTGCACGACCCGGCAGCGCTCGGCGGCGCGCGTGAAGCTGCTGGTTTCCGCGACGGCGATCACGTACCGCATCTGCTGGAGCTCCATCGACCCATCGTGGATCACGATCGATGAAGTGACAAGCATGTGTTGGACTCATCGATCCTCGCGGGCCGAGACTTTCGTCATGACCACGCAATCCATGGCACGGACCCGCGGCGCCGTCCGCGGGGATCGGGGGCCGGGCCTGTCGCGTACCGCGCTCACCGCGCTCGCGCCCGCCGTCTGGGGCACCACCTACATCGTCACCACCGAATTCCTGCCCGCCGGGCACCCGCTCTTCGCCGGGCTGCTGCGGGCGCTGCCCGCCGGCCTCGTCGCGCTCGCCCTCACCCGCACGCTGCCGCGCGGCGCCTGGTGGGGGAAGGCCGCGGTGCTGGGCGCGCTCAACATCGGGCTCTTCCTGCCGCTGCTCTTCACCGCGGCCGAGCGGCTGCCCGGCGGGGTGGCCGCGACGCTGGGGGCCGGCCAGCCGCTGGCCGTCGCGCTGCTCGCGGCGCCGGTGCTGCACGAGCGGCTGTCGGCGTGGCGGATCGGCTGGGGCGTGGCGGGCGTCGCCGGGGTCGGCCTGGTGGTGATCGGGCCGGACGCCGCGCTCGACGGCGTCGGTGTGGCGGCGGGGCTGGCGGGCGCGGTGGTGATGGCGCTCGGCGTGACGCTCACCAAGCGCTGGGGCCGTCCGGCGGGCGTGAGCGGCACGGCCTTCGCCGGCTGGCAGCTCACCGCGGGCGGACTGCTCCTGCTGCCGGTGACCTTCCTCGCCGAGGGCGCGCCGCCCGCGGTCGACGGGCGGGCCGCGCTCGGCTACCTGTGGCTGGGGCTGGTCGGCGGGCTCATCACGTACACCCTGTGGTTCCGCGGCATCGCCGCGCTGCAGGTCACCTCGGCGGCCCTGCTCGCGCTGCTCTCGCCGCTGGTGGCCGCCGTACTGGGCGCCGCGGTGCTCGGCCAGACGCTCGGGCCCGTGCAGCTCGCGGGCTTCCTGCTGGCCCTGGCCGCGCTGGTCGGCGGCCAGCTCCCGCCGCCCGCGCGCGGGCCCTGGCGGCGGTGACCGTACGGCCGCGGCCCCGGCCCTCCGCGCGGGAGGGACCGGGGCCGCGGCGTACGGCGGGGGAGCGGGGTCAGACCTCGACCAGCTCGCGGGTCTCGGACTCCACGGCCGGCTCGTCGTCCTCGATGCCGCGCGGCGCGTCGAAGGCGGCGCGGTCCAGGATCTTCTCCCGGGACGCGACCAGCACCGGCGTCACGATCTGGCCCGTGACGTTGGTCGCGGTCCGCATCATGTCCAGGATCGGGTCGATCGCCAGCAGCAGGCCGACGCCCTCCAGCGGCAGGCCGACCGTGCTCAGGGTCAGCGTCAGCATCACGATGGCACCGGTCAGACCGGCCGTCGCCGCCGAGCCGATCACCGAGACGAACGCGATCAGCAGGTAGTCCCCGATGCCCAGGTGGACGTGGTAGACCTCCGCGACGAAGATCGCCGCGAGCGCCGGGTAGACCGCGGCGCAGCCGTCCATCTTGGTGGTGGCGCCGAAGGGCACCGCGAAGGACGCGTAGTCGCGCGGTACGCCGAGGCGCTCGGTCACCCGCTGGGTCACCGGCATGGTGCCGACCGAGGAGCGGGAGACGAAGGCCAGCTCGATCGCGGGCCAGGCGCCCCGGAAGAAGTTGACCGGGTTGACCTTGCCGACCAGCGCCAGCAGCAGCGGGTAGACCACGAACATCACCAGCGCGCAGCCGACGTACACGTCGACGGTGAAGGTGCCCAGCGGCTTGAGCAGATCCCAGCCGTAGGTGGCGACCGACTTGCCGATCAGGCCCAGGGTACCCAGCGGGGCGAGCCGGATGACCCACCACAGCGCCTTCTGCACGACCTCCAGCACGACCTTCGCGAAGTCGATCAGCGGCTCGGCCTTCTCGCCGACCGACAGCGACGCGGCGCCGATCACGACCGCGAGGAAGACGATCTGCAGCACGTTGGGCTGGCCGAACGCGTCCACGATGTTCGTCGGGACGATGCCGGTGATGAAGTCGATCCAGCTGCCCTTGTGCAGCCCGTCCGGCACCGCGCCGGCCTTGAGGTGGACGCCGTCACCGGGCTTGGTGGCCAGGCCCAGCAGGATGCCGATCGTCACCGCGATGAGCGCGGTGACGCAGAACCACAGCAGGGTGCGCGCCGCGAGCCGGGCGGCGTTGGTGACGTTGCGCAGGTTGGTGACGCTGACCAGCACGGCCGTGAAGACCAGCGGCGGGACGGCCAGCTTCAGCAGCTGGACGAAGATGTCGCCGATACGCGTCAGCGTCTCGGTGAGCCAGTGCACGTCGGCGTCGCGGGCTATCAGGCCCAGCACGACGCCCAGGACCAGACCGGAGATGATCTGCGCCCAGAACGGGATTCTCTTCAGGAAGGCAGGCAAGGGGGACTCCTGTGACAGCGCCGGACCCAGCCGGGCACCGCGGGACGGGGAGGGGGACGGAAAGCCGGCGCGGTGCGGGCGGACGCGGTACTGAGCGGCAGCTCAGGAGCAGGAGCGGGCGACCGGGCCGGGGTACGGGTGGAGGCGTCGGCGTGCGGCACGCCACGACGTCACCCCGGGCAACCGGAGACCGCCGTACCCGGGATCGACCGCGGGCGGCGGCGGGGACGTCAGCGACGGACGCGCGTCAGCGCATACACAGGTCGCCGTTGCAGTGGCACAGGTCGACATGCAGACGCCACACCAGCGGGGGTTCTCCCGCGGCGCGCATCGCGATGACTCTGTGGGCACTGGACATGGCCAGGAAGATAATGCATTCATTGCACAAATACAAGCTGTCGTGTTCGCGCCACCCGTATTTCCCGCCCTCCCGTGGCCGCAGGTCACGGCGCTGCGAGCGTCCGCGCGCAATTGACGGTCGATCAATTTCACTGCCTGTTTCCGCTCTTGGGGCGCGAGTGAGTGATTTCCGCGGATTCTCCGGGCCTTTCCTCCGCGCCCGGTGCGCCCCGCTCCTGCGCGAGGCCGCGCCCTGCGCCGCCGGGGCCGCCCGCGGCGGCCCAACTCCCCCCGCGCGGTGCGCGATCCGTCCCGTCCTGCGACCTTCGGAGAAGCTCGCACGCTTATTGACGCTGCCCACCCGCGATGATTCACTCTCGCCCTGAGAGCGCTCTCTTGCGGTCCGGCCCACCGCGCAGTCCTCCTGATCCACCACCACAGGGAGAGCCGTGTCCGTCATTCCCTCTCGCCGATCCGTGCTCCGCGGGGCGGCCGTCGCCGCCGCGGTGCCGCTGGCCGGCGGCATCGCCACCGGTACCGCCCACGCCGCGGCGCCGTCCGCCCACCACCCCTGCCCGCCCAAGGGGCACCAGGGGCACAAGGGCGCGGACCTGGGGCACAACGTCATCGTCCTCGACCCGTCGATGGGCGACGCGGCGATCCAGGCGCAGGTCGACGCCGTCTTCGCGATCCAGGAGTCCAACCAGTTCGGCGACGAGCGCTACGCGCTGGCCTTCATGCCGGGCACGTACACCGTCGACATCAACGTCGGCTTCTACACCCACGTCCTGGGCCTGGGCGCGAGCCCGTCCGACGTCGTGATCAACGGCCACGTCACGGTCGACGCCCAGTGGTTCGACGGCAACGGCACGCAGAACTTCTGGCGCGCCGCCGAGAACCTGACCATCGTGCCGCCGGACGGCCTCAACCGCTGGGCCGTCGCCCAGGCCGGGCCGATGCGCCGCGTGCACGTCAAGGGCGACATGAACCTCATGCCGAGCCCGCCCGGAAACGGGTGGTCCAGCGGCGGGTACCTGGCCGACAGCGTGGTGGACGGCGAGGTGCAGTCCGGCTCGCAGCAGCAGTGGATCTCGCGCAACGACACCCTCGGCAGCTGGGTCGGATCCAACTGGAACATGGTCTTCGTCGGTGTGCAGGGCGCACCCGCCCAGTCCTTCCCGACGCCCCCCATGACGACCGTGGACCGCACCCCGGTCGTCCGGGAGAAGCCCTTCCTGACCGTGGACCGGCACGGCGACTACGAGGTCTTCGTACCCGGGCTGCGCCGCAACAGCACCGGCACCACGTGGGCCCGCGGCCGCGCCGCTGGCACGAGCATCGCGCTGGACCGCTTCTTCGTGGCCAAGCCCGGCGACTCCGCCGCCGAGATCAACCGCGCCCTCGGCAGCGGCCGGCACCTGCTCTTCACGCCCGGCATCTACAACCTGACCTCGCCGATCCGCGTCACCCGCCCCGGCACGGTCGTGCTGGGCCTCGGCTACACGACGCTGCGCTCGGCGCACAGCAACACCCTCATCGAGGTCGCCGACGTCGACGGCGTCACGGTCGCCGGCGTGCTCGTCGAGGCCGCCTCCAAGCACACCCCGGTGCTCGTCCGGGTCGGCGAGGGCCGCTCCCGGCGCCGGCACAGCAACGACCCGACCGTGCTCTTCGACGTCTTCGCCCGGATCGGCGGGGCCGTCGCGGGCGGCGCGGGGACCAGCCTGCAGATCGACAGCAACGACGTCATCTGCGACCACCTGTGGCTGTGGCGCGCCGACCACGGTCTGGACGGCACGGTGGGCTGGTCGGTGAACCCGGCCGACACCGGCATCCTCGTCAACGGCGACCACGTCACCACCTACGGGCTCTTCGTCGAGCACTACCAGAAGTACGAGGTGCTCTGGAACGGCGAGAGCGGCCGCACGTACTTCTTCCAGAACGAGAACCCGTACGACGTCCCCACGCAGACGGCGTGGGTGCACGGCGGCACCAAGGGCTACGCGTCCTACAAGGTCGCCGACGACGTCCGCGACCACCTGGCGTGGGGCCTGGGCAGCTACTGCTTCTTCAACCTGGAAGCCGACATCTACACCGACCGGACGTACGAGGTGCCCGACACCCCCGGTGTCGTCTTCACCGACCTGATGACCGTGTGCCTCAACGGCGCGGGCGGCGGCGGCATGCTGCACGCCATCAACGGCTCCGGCGACCCGGTGCAGAACGGCTTCGCCGTCTACAACATGAAGAGGTACTCGAACGGCGTCGCGACCGTCTGACCGGCGGAGCGCGGCGCGTACGCACGGCGGGTGCCGGGACCGTGGGGGCCCTGGCACCCGCCGTTCGCCGTACGTCCGGCGGGGCGGCGGCCGGCGGCCACGCCGCCGCCTGCCACCTCCCGCTGCTGCCGGCGCCGATCGGCGGCAGCAGCGGGACGTGACCGGGCGTCAGCCGCCGGACCTGCGCTCCCACCGCTCGGTCCGCGCGACCAGCCGCGCGAGACCGGTGTGGTCGCAGCCCGCCTTGACGTATATCTCCGACAGCATCCGCGTCACCGCGGGCTCCGTGGAGTCCAGCGCCTCCGCGATCCGCGTGTTGGTCCAGCCCGCGGACGCCCATTCGGCGACCCGGCGCTCCTGCAAGGTCAGCGACGCGGCCTCCGTGCTGCGCGGCTGGAGCGGCCACAGCCCCGTCGCGTCCAGCTCCTCGCGGGCCCGCCCGGCCAGCGCGTCGGCCCCGCACTGCACCGCGCCCTCCAGGGCCCGGTGCAGCTGCTCGGCCGCCTCCTGGGGCTGACCGGTACGCCGCAGCGCGACGCCGTGGTCGAACAGCGCCCGCACCAGGTCGTAGGCCGACGGCGAACGCTCCAGATGGGCGACCGCCTCGGCCAGCACCGCGGCGCGCCGCTGCGGCGCGGTGACCGCGGCCTGGGCGTGCAGCGCCTGGCCGATCGCCGACTGCGTACCGAACCGGCGGGCCCTGGCCAGCGCCTCCTCGGCGACGGCCGCCGCCCGCACCGGGTCGGACGACTCGGTCGCCCGGGCCAGGTCCAGCTGCCACGGGCACCACGCCGGATTGCGCATCCCGCGCGCGTCCAGCCGCTCCCCGGCCCGGGTGAGCTGCCACTCGGCCTCGCGGTTGCGGCCCAGCGCGAGCAGCAGCTCGCCGTAGACGGTCTGTGAGTCGGGATAGACCACCGCGCTCGGCGTGATCTCGCCGTAGCGGTACGACGCGGCCAGCTCCTGCGCCTCGGCGGTCCGGCCGCGGGCGAGCAGGATCTCGATGAGGATGCCGACCGCGAAGTACTGCGCGGGCACCTGGTAGCCGACCCGGTCGGCGATCCGCAGCCCGTCGCGGACCATGGACTCCGCGGTGCTCAGCCGGCCGCGCCGGTAGCGGATGTAGCCGAGCAGCGTGCAGCCGAACGACAGGTGCGCGCCGCGCCAGCCGCGGTCCTGGCACTCCACGATCCCCTGGCTGAAGAGCTCCTCGGCCCGCCCCGGCTGGTCGCAGTACATGAAGGTGAGGGCCACCAGCACCGGCACCTCGAAGCCCCAGCGCTCGTCCGTCCACGACAGGCCCTCGCCGAGCGCCTGCTCCGCCCAGTCCAGCGCGGTCGGCGCGGGCTCGCCGCGCACCATCGCGTCCCACGCGCGCAGGCCCAGGATGTAGCGCTCGGCCAGGCCGCGGCCGCTGAGGTGGTCGGCGAGCTTGGTGAGCTTGCGGGAGCGGGCGGCAGAATCCCGCTCGTCGGCCCGGAAGGCGTTCCACATGAACTGCTCGGCCTGCATGTGCAGCCGGGTCTTGGCGTCGGTGGCCCAGCGCGCGGCCTCCGCGACCGTCTCGGCCGCCTCCGCCATCCGGTCGGAGTGCCCGAGCGCCTGCGCCAGCCGGTAGACGATCGCCTCCTTCAGCCCGGGCGACAGCACCGGCTCGTCGAGCGCGGCCCGCAGGTGGTTGACGGTGATCGCGGGCTCCGTCAGCAGCGCCGAGCAGCCCAGGTCGTACAGCACCTGCGCGCGGTCCTCCATGGCGGGCGGCTCGCGCAGCGCCCGCGCCAGGCAGCGCCGCGCCGCGTCCGGGGCGCCGGCCCTGCGGTACTCGCGGGCCGCGTCCGACAGCTGCTGCACCACCCAGGGATCGCTCTCCGGATGGGTCTCCAGCAGATGCCGGGCGGTCGCGGTGACGCCGAGGCCCGCCTGCGACACGATCGCCGCGGCCTGGCCGTGCATGGCGACCCGGAAGGCCGCCGGGATCGCCCGGTAGACGGCGGTCGCGACCAGCGGGTGGAAGAACTCCAGCCGGCCGTCGTCCGTGACGTGCCCCTCGCGGGCCGGATCGGCGAGGATACGGGCCTCGCGCAGCTTCGCGACCGCGTCCTCGGACTCCGCCTCGCCGAGGCCGCCGACGCTCGCGGCACGGCTGCGGGACGCGTCGGCGCCCAGCACCGCCGCGCTCCACGCGAAGCGGACGACCGAGGTGCCCATCTTCTCCAGCCGCTCGACGAGCCCGCCGCCCTTGACCGCGGACGCCATCTCGCGCAGCTCCGGCATGTGCACCGACTGCGGCTTGAGCCCGCGGTCGGCGACCCGGGCGGCCAGCTCCACCGCCTCGAAGGGGTTGCCGCCGGTGACCGCCCAGGTCTCCCGGCAGAAGGCCTCGTCGGCGTCCTCGCCCAGGGTCTCCCTGACGATACGTCCGACGGCGCCCGGCGTCAGCGGCGCCAGGTCCAGGGCGCGCGAGCCGTGCCGCTCCGCAAGCCGGCCGAACGCGGCGGCGTCGTGCGGGAGTTCGTCGGGCCGGTAGGCCACCACCAGGAGCAGCGGCAGCTCGGTGACGCGCGGCGCGAACCCGGTCAGCCAGGCCAGCGACTCGGCGTCGGCCCAGTGCGCGTCGTCCAGCATCACCACCAACGGGGCGTGCTGCACGGCGAAACGGGTGACCATCCAGTCGAGCCCGTCGCGCACGCCCTGCGGGTCGGGCGCGGCGTCGGCCGCCCCGGCGACCAGGCCCACGGCCGGGGCGACGATGTCGTACCAGCTCCCCAGCGTCGCGCGGTGCTCGGCCTCGGTCGCGGTCGCCAGCAGCGGCTGCAGCAGATGGCGTACGACCTGGAAGGCCACCCCCTGCTCGTGCTCGCCGCCGCGCGCGGACAGCACCGTGCAGCCGCGTGCCGCGGCCCGTCTGCGCACCTCGGCGAGCAGCGTCGTCTTGCCCAGCCCGGCGGGCCCGGCGAAGGCCAGTAAGCCTCCGGTGCCGGCCGCTTCGGCGCCCTGCGCCGCGCCGGTCAGATCGGACAGCAGGCTCTCCAGCGCGGCGGTCTCCGCCTCGCGTTCGAGCAGCAGCCGCCGCGACCGTCCCGGCCGGTCCCCTCGGAATGCCATGTCGTTTCCCCTGAACGTGTGGTGGCTCCGTCGCGCGTCCCCGGCAGGCTCAGCGTACGCACCCGGCGACGCGGCGACGTCCCCCTCGGGAGTTTCTGCACCGGCTCGGCGTCATCTGCCGCGCGGCCGAGCAAGAAACGGTACCCTCCCACCCCCGTTCGGGGGGAGCGCCCGGGGCGCGTGCCACCCGCCGTGTGCGCCGGGCGCGCCGAAGCCCGCCCGGAGGCGGTCTGGTCCGCCGGCGGCCGCTGCGCCTACGCTCGAACTCACGCACGCCACCCGTACGCAGATCCGTATGTCAGATCGCACCCGCGCCCGCCCGCGCCACCGGGCGCGCCGGGCACTCAGGAGGGCGTTATGTCACCCGAGCCCGTCGCCGCACCCCCCGGTCCCGTCCTCCCGGACCCGGCCGACCCCACCCGGCGCACCGCCGCCGTCCGCATCCCCTTCCCGGCCCGGCTGAACCCGCACGCGGAGCGGGCCAGGCAGCACACCCTCCAGTGGGCGCAGGGCATGGGCCTGCTGACCGGCGACACCTCGGCCGCCGAGTACGACGCGCTGCGCCTGGAACGGCTGATGGCGTACTTCTACCCCGACGCGGGGGCCGCCGACCTGGAGCTGTCGGCCGACTTCAACGCCTGGTTCTTCATCTTCGACGACCAGTTCGACGGGCTGCTCGGCGCCCAGCCGGAGCGCATCCGCCGGCTCGTCGCCGACCTGTCCGCCACGATGGCGCTGGAGCCGCACGCCCCGGCGGACGGCCCGGAGCCCGACGGCCCGCTGGTCCGCTCCTTCCGCGACATCTGGCGGCGCTCGACCGACGGCACCCCGCGGCACTGGCGGATCCGCTTCCGCGACCACTGGCGCGCCTACCTCGGCGCGCACGAGGGCGAGGCCCGCCACCGCAACGCCGACCGGCTGCCGGACCTGGCGGACTTCCTCACCGTCCGGCGCGAGACCATCGGCGTGCGCCCGTGCCTGGACTTCACCGAGCGCTGCGGCGGCTACAGCCTGCCCGACGACGTCCACCGCGCCCCGGCGCTGAGTGAGATGCGGGAGATCACCTGCGACGTGGTGATCTTCGTCAACGACATCGTGTCGCTGGTCAAGGAGCTGGCCGCGGGGGACGTCAACAACAGCGTCGTCGTCCACCGCGCGCACCGCGGCTGCACGGTCGAGGAGTCCGTCGCGCACATCGCGGGGCTCGCCAACGCGCGCACCGCCCGCTTCGTCCGGCTCGCCGCGGACCTGCCGCGCGCCCTGTCCGGGCTGCGCCTGGACGGCGCCGACCGCGCGCACGTCGACCACTACGTGGAGGGCATGCGGCACCTCATGGCCGGCAACCTGACGTGGTCGCTCGCCACCGCGCGTTACGACGAGGCGGGCGTCGCCGCCGTCAGCGGCGGGCGCCGCCGCCCGTGGAGCCTGCTGGTCGCCCCCGGCCCGGCGGAATCCTGCGGCCCCTCGGTGCGTTGACACCTGTGCCCGGAAAACGCGGGGACCGGGAAGACGCAGGACCAGACGCGAGGAGAGGACGGAGATGGCCACGCAGACACAGCGGGCGGTTCTGGCGGGCGGATGCTTCTGGGGGATGCAGGACCTGATCCGCAAGCTCCCCGGGGTCACCGCGACCCGGGTCGGCTACACCGGCGGTGACGTCCCGAACGCGACGTACCGCGACCACGGCACGCACGCCGAGGGCATCGAGATCCTCTACGACCCGGAGCGGACCGACTACCGCGCGCTCCTGGAGTTCTTCTTCCAGATCCACGACCCGACGACGAAGAACCGCCAGGGCAACGACATCGGCCTGGCCTACCGCTCGGCGATCTACTACACCGACGACGAGCAGAAGCGCGTCGCCGAGGACACCATTGCCGACGTCGAGGCCTCCGGCCTGTGGCCCGGCAAGGTCGTCACCGAGGTCGAGCCCGTCGGCCCCTTCTGGGAGGCCGAGCCCGAGCACCAGGACTACCTGGAGCGCTACCCGGACGGCTACACCTGCCACTACCCGCGGCCGAACTGGCGGCTGCCCGCCCGCAGCGGGAGCTGACCGCCGCGGCCGGACGCGCGGGCGCCGCCCCGCACTGCGGGGCGGCGCCCGCCGTGCTGTACTGGCCGGTATGGAGCGCAAGCATCCGGCGATGCCGTCCCTGCGCCCCGGACACGGCCACGCGGGCCGGTCCGGCGCGGCGGGCCGCGCCGCCCGGCAGGCCGACCGGCAGCGCGAGCGGGTCCGGCTCATGATCCAGATCACCGCCCGCGCCGGGGAGTACCGCCGAGGGCTGCTGCACGCCGTCTCCCGGCTCAGCCCCGAGGAGGCGCAGATCCTGTCCGACCTGGAGGAGCACGGCCTCCAGGTGCCGCAGATGCACGACGTGCTGTGCGGCGGCCACGTCCTGGTCGACGACCCCGGGCTGTACGACCGCTGGCGGGCCGGCAAGGGCAGCCACCCGCGGATCTCCAGCCACCACCGCGACATCGACAAGAAGCGCTACCCGGACATCGGCATGCGCGGGCACGTGGTGCGCGAGAAGCTGCACGGCCGCACCGCCACCGGCACCTGGGTGCAGCTGGAGAAGACGCCCGCGGCCTTCGGCGGCAGCAAGATGCCGAGCCTGGACGACCTGCGGCACCTGATGGACTACGTCGTCTACCGCTGCACCGGCAGCAACGTCGGGCCCTGGGGCCTGTCCCGGATGACCGAGCGGCGCCCGATGTACCTCTCGCCGCTGGTCGCCGTGCCCACCGCGCTGACCGCGCCGGTCGCCGGGGCCCTGTCCACGACGCTGCGCCGGATCGAGCAGTCGGACGACACCACCTCCGTCTCCGGCGAGCTGGCCGGCCGCTTCCCGCCCCCCGAGCGGGCCGACCCGGGCGCAGAGCTGGGGCAGGCCCTGACGGGCCGCGGCGGGCGCGGGCTGTTCGGCAGCTCCGAGGTCTGGGTCACCCAGACGCCCTCGCGGATCGCCGCCCGGGTGCTGCGCGAGCGCCGCGACGAGGCCTCCGGGCCGGATCCGGCCCGTCCCGGCGGAGGGGCGCAGTGAACGCGCAGGCGGCCGGCGCCGCGGACCAGCCGGGTGCGGCGGCCGTACCCGAGGGGCTGGTCACCGCCGTGGTGAACATGGTGCACACCGGCCCGGTGCTGCTCGGCGCCTACACCATCGCCGAACTGACGGCGGTGGACGCGATCGTGGACTTTCTGGAGGCCCGCCCCTCCGAGGACGAGCTGACCGAGGCCGTACGCTCGCTGGCCGCCCGGCAGTTGCTGCTGGCCGGCAGCGGCGGGGAGCAGGTGCAGGTGCGCGGCGACCTGGGTATCGCGGTGGCCTTCCAGCAGCGCGCCCGGATGGTGCTGGACGCCCGGATCACCGGCTCGCAGCCGGGGGAGCCCTGGCGGGTGCTGCTGCTCCCGCAGCCCGAGCACATCTGCCTCATGGTGCGCATCGACGCGCTCGGCGTCCACCAGATCAGCCTGCACACCTTCGACGAGTCCCTGCGGATGCTCACCGAGTGGCTGCCGCGCGGCAGCGCCGCCGACCGCGACCGGACGCCGGACACCGACGCGCTGCTCGCCGCGGCCGAGCGCTCCGCGCTGGTGACCGTCACCCACTACACCGCCGAGGGCTCGGCGGAGATCGCCGGCGAGAGCACCGACCTGGTGCTGGCCCGGCGGGACGGGCGGCTGCACGTGCTCGCCCGCGACCCCGGGCGGCAGGAGCGGCTGGTCCCCGAGCGGCTGGAGGGCAAGGAGGGCGTGCGCGACCGCATCGCCGGCCTGCTGACCGGCTGAACCGCCCCCCTCGCCCGCGCTCGCGCCCGGCCTACGCCTCCGCCGGCAGCGCGACCGCGCCCGCCAGCGGAAGGACCATCAGAACCCGGTCCGAGCCCGCCCCGAAGTAGTCGCTGCGCCGGTCGACCCGGGAGAAGCCCAGCGACAGGTACAGGTCGAGGGCGGCCTCGTTGGCCGGCTCGACGGTGAGCCACACCTCCCGTACCCCCCGCAGGCACAGGCCGCGCAGCGACTCGGTCATCAGCAGCCGGCCGAGGCCGCGGTGCCGGCACTCCCGGTCGATCGCCAGGCCGAGTATCCAGCAGCGGGACGGATCCGACGTGATGCCCGCCAGCACGTAGCCGCGCAGAGTGCCGCCGTCGTCGACCACCAGGAGGTCGTCGCGGTAGAGGTCGTAGAACTGCCGCAGGACGAAGTAGGGGTAGGCGTGCTGCTGGAAGACCTCCTGGTCCAGGCGGTGCAGTTCGGGCAGGTCGGCGTCGGTCACCGCGCGCACGCGCGGCGGCAGTTCGCCGTCGGCCGGGACGAGCGCGGGCGCGCAGGCCGGCAGCAGCGGCGTCACACGCGGGCTGCCGGCGTCGGGCAGATGGATCGTCATGCCACTCCTCGGGAGCTGGGGACGGGGACGGCGGGCCGGTCCGGGACCCGGTCCGGGGGACGTACGGAGGTCGACGCCGCGTTCGCCCGTTCGGCTGACATGGGCTCTCGCGCGTGCGTAAGGTGGAGCCGGCGCCGTGTTCACCGGATCTGACCAGGATCAGCTGCGTTTACCCGCTGTTCAAGGTGGGATACGGATGAAATGCGCGTATGCTGCCACGCGCCCTCCGTGCGCCCTGCGTCATTCCAGCCGTTCGCACGGTGGACTCCGGACACCAAGTTCGCGGCTATTATGGAGAGATGGATCTCGGAACGCCCCGAACGGCGAATGACGCTGCGCGCCCGCCTGCTCCACGGCTGAATTCGGACGCGCCCTGGGACGCGTTCGATCCTCAGGCCTACGTTGATCATAATTACGGTCGACTGCGCTCCGATGATGCGAAGATCCTCGAAGTCGTGCGCAAGCATTTCGCCGACCACTTCCGGGACACCCTCGACGCGACCGGCGCCCGGCTGCGCGGAATCGACGTCGGCCCCGGGGCGAATCTGTACCCGTCGATGTCCATGCTCCCGTGGTGCGAGACCATCACGCTGTACGAGCACTCCGCCGCCAACGTCGGCTATCTGCGCGGCCAGCGGGAGTCCTACGACGCCCACTGGGACCAGTTCTGGGACGCCCTGTGCGAGCAGGAGGTCTACGCCCGGCGGGTGGCCGACCCGCGGGCCGCGTTCGCCCGCGCCGCGCGGATCGAGCAGGGAAACCTGTTCGATCTGGGGGAGCGCAGCGAGCGCTGGCAGATCGGCACGATGTTCTTCGTCGCCGAGTCGCTGTCCACGTCGGAGGCCGAGTTCCTGCTCGCCGTCGAGCGCTTCATGCGGGTCCTGGAACCGGGCGCTCCGTTCGCCGCGGCTTTCATGGAGGGCTCGCTGGGATACCAGGTCGGTGACACCCTCTTCCCCGCGTGCAGTGTGACGACGGCCGATGTGCGCAGGAGCCTGAGCCCGTTCGCGGAAGGCGAGGACGTCGCGATCACTCCGGTCGGAATGCCCGGCGGTGCGTTGCGCGAAGGATACGAGGGAATGATCGTGGCCTGCGGGCGGCGCGGGCCCGCATAACACGTACGGAGGAATCCGACCGGGGTGTGTCCGGGCACCACAGGGAAGTGCAAGGGTGCACCTGGTGGAGGGGTGGGGAATGCAGATCAAGCCGCGGCAGCACCTGCTGGACATCTGGCAGGCCATTTCACGCCATTCGTTTGCCGCCGGCAGCTGGGAGTGGGGTGATCCGGACAGCAGGAGCAGTGTCGCCGACGCCGAGCGGCTGCTCTGCCTGATGTATCCCGCCACCGAAATCCCGGCTTTCCGGCTGGACGACCCGGACACCACCGAGCGCGATGTGCAGACCGCGCTCAAGAACGCCGGCGGGCGGGTGGAGATCCCGGCGAAACTCGTCAGCATCCTCGGCGACTTCATGCACAACCACACCACCGACGACAAGCGCCCCAGCTTCGCCGGCGGCCACTACTTCGTCTCCGCGGACCCGGACCTGGAGCTGACCGAGGAGCAGCGCAGCATCGGCGTGGTCGACTCCTTCTCGATGTCGATCACCCTGTGCCTGGCCACCCTCGGCTTCCTCAAGGTCTACTCGGGCAAGACCCGCCGCACCGACGTGCGCGCGCAGATCGAGGAGCTGCGCGCCGCCACCGAGACCCGGCTGACCGCCGCCATGGTGAGCCTGCTGCGCTCCTTCACCGTGAACGTCTTCGACCCCGACGAGCCGCAGGGCCGCACGCTGTGCGGGGTGCTCGGGCAGGGCCGGATGTCGGAACGCGTCGTCGTCGAGCGCTTCCAGCGCCGCTTCGAGGCACTGCGCGCGACCATCGGCGAGAGCCTGACCCTCGGCGTCGACATCGCCGACCGCCTCAAGGACGAGAACCAGCTCTTCGAGTGCGGCTGGGCGTGGACCCTGGTCAAGGAGGCCCCGCCGGTCGACACCACCGAGCCGATCGGCCCGCAGCCGATCGGCACCGCCCGGCCGATCCCGTACCTGTACTTCACCGTCGTCGCCCTCGACGGCATCCAGGACCTGTTCAGCGACCGCACCCTCACCCTGGGCCTGCTCACCGCCGAACAGCAGCGCCTGGCCGAGGCGTTACGACTGCGCTGGGAGATCACCCAGCAGTACTGGTCCGGCATCGCCCGCTTCAACGAGGCGACCTGGCCGCTGGAGGACATCCCCTGGCGGACCACCGGCCAGCGGCTGGAGTCCGAGTACTTCTCGCTCTGCGTGGCCTCCATCCTCGTCCACGACCTGGTACGCCGCCGCGCCACCGACGACGACCTGACCCGTACCGTCGCCGTCATGGAACGCCTCGCCGAGCGCGGCCGGATCAGCAGCCGGCTGATGGTCGGCGACAAGGCCGTCCACCTGCACAGCCCCGGTATCCGGCTGCCGCTGCAGGGCAGCAGCGAGACCGGCAACCCCATGCAGTGGACCATGGGCGACTTCTCCGCGATGCTCCTCAAGCGCAGCATCCAGCTGTGCACCCTGTCCCGCAACATCACCTCGCACGACCGGCTGCTGCGGCTCGCCGAGAAGATCTTCGACCACATGTGGAAGCGCCGCATCAACGCCGGCGTGGGCACCGGGCTGTGGGACAACGTCGGTTCCGTCTTCCCCGAGGCGAACGTCGACCCGATGGAGCTGTCCTGGGGCGTGACCGAGCGCGTCATCGAATGCATGGTCGCCGGGCGGCAGCTCTACGTGCAGTCCCCGATCCGCAGTTCCGACCTGATCAACTACGCCTCCTGGCTGCTCAGCGAGGCCACCCACCTGCTGGGCAACGAACAGCTCGAACCCACCTCGGCCCTCGACGCCTCCCGCGGGCTCGCTCTCAAGGGCGTCGAGGTCAAACTCAACCGCGCCCGGGACCTCGTCGACCGGCAGCCGGGCACCGCGGTGGCGCTCACGATGGAGATCCTCGGCGAACTCGACGGGCTGGCCCTGGCCAGACAGACCGCTTCGCGGGGAGTGTGACCGGTGCTCGTCTTCGCAGCCTCCGACAAGGGCGGCACGGGCCGCTCCGTCACCAGCGCCAACCTCGCCTTCCGCCGCGCCCTCGGCGGGGACGACGTGTGCTACCTGGACTTCGACTTCGGCTCGCCGACCGCCGCCGCGGTCTTCGACGTGCCCAAGGCGATGAGCGGGATCGAGCAGGGCGGTCTGCACTCCTACCTCCAGGGCAAGGCGACCGAGCCCTCCAGGCTGGACGTCTGGGCCGAGACCGAGCACCAGCTGCTGCGCGACCGCCCGGCCAACTCCGGCAACCTGGTGCTCCTCCCCGGCGACCGCAGCGGCGGCGAGTTCGCCGTCGGCAAGGACACCGTCAGCCGCTGCATCGACCTCTTCCTGCGGCTCAACAGCGAGTTCGAGGTCGTGATCGTCGACCTCAGCGCCGGCCGGAGCTACGCGATGGACATGGCCCTCGAGGTGACCGCGCGGCCCGAGATGCGCGGGGTGCGGGCCCGCTGGCTGGTCTACCACCGCTGGACGCGGCAGCATGTGATCGCCGCCTCCGGGCTGGTCTTCGGCCAGCGCGGCATCCTGGCCGGCGGTGTCGCCCGCGGCCACGACAAGGAGGAGCTGCGCTCGGCCATCCGGTTCGTCCGGGCCGCGGTGCCCGACCCGGAGGCGCCGCCGTGGTCGCTGGTGCCGCCCGCGCAGTCCTCGTGGATGCGCAAGTGCGACCAGGACCTCGACCGGCTCGCCGCCGACCGGGAGGTCGGCTTCAGCGCCGCCATCGGCGTGGTACCGCTGGAACCCGTCCTCCAGTGGCGCGAGCAACTGATCACCGACGAGGACGTGCTCTCCAGCCGGATCGCCAACCTGGAGACACTGGTGGCACTCCAGGACCTCGCCGACAAGCTCACTGACGACGAGGCGTGGGGGCCGGTATGACGGACACCGGAACGGCCGCCACCACCGTGCCCGTCACGGACACCGGGAGCGGCGCGGGCCCCCGTGCCGTCTTCCGGGAGACCACGGCCGAGCCGCGGGTGCAGTCGGTCCCGCTCGCCCAGCTGTCGCTGGAGCTCGGCCACCTCTACATGGAGGACTTCGAAGCCGGTCCCGAACGGCTGCGCACCCACTTCACCCAGGTCAAGCCGTGGGCCGACGCCGCAGGCGTGCTCGCCGCCGCCGGGGGCCGGCGGGCCCGGGTCAGCACCTGCTTCCTGGTGGACGACTACTTCACCCGCTTCTCCACCCCCGCCGAACTGCTCCCCATGGTCATCGCCGAGGCCGGGCGCGCGGGTCTGACGATCGACTACCTGGCCCGCGAGTCCGGCTGCGCCGTCGCGGACGGCACGGCGGTGGCCGAGGAGGTGCAGGCCCGCCTCGTCGAGTCGCCGCCCCCCGGCACCGACGGCAGCCGCCCGCCCGCGGTGCAGACCGGCTGGCTCGCCAACGGCCAGCGCAGCCCCGTCGGCGGCCTCACCGAGGCGATGGCCGGGGCCGAGCCCTGGCACCCGCCCGCCGAGACGGCCGCGCGCCGGCACTCCGTCTTCGTCGACGTCGAGCTGTGGGACGAGGTGGACGGCCGCCGCTGGTGGGCCTGCCCCTTCCTGGCCGCCGTCTGGCAGCTCGCCCGGCTCGGCCTGCTGCGGCACGCCGGGGAAGCGGTGCTGCAGCCCGTGCCCTGGACCGCCGCCGAATTCCCGCGCGACTGGGACGAACTGCCGCCGGTGATCCGGCTCAACCCCGCCGCGGCGCCGTTCTCGGCGTACCGCACCTGCTCCGTGCTGCCGGCCCGCTTCCTGACCGTCGAGCACGCGGTACGGGTGATCCTGGACCAGGTCGACATCGACGCCGAGGCGCTCGCGCAGGTCGCGCGGCGCTCGCTGAGCGAGGGCATGCCGGTGCCGGAGGAGATCACCGACCGCATCTCCTACGTCATGTACGCGGGCGGGTGACGTGATCCCGGGCGGCGGGACGACGGCGCTCGCTCCACCGGTGCTGGCCTGCGGTGAGGTGCGCACCTGCCTGCTGCAGAACGCGCAGGCGCTGCCCTCGCCGGCCGCGGCCGGCCTGCTGCGGCTGCGCGCCGGGCGCCGGGTCCTGCAGTCCGAGCGGCCGGGGGCGTACGCGCTCTCGCCCGACGTGCTGACCGGCGTCGACTGCCGGCTGCCCACCGCCTCCGGCGCCCGGGTCCGCGCGGTGGGCACCGTCACCTCGCGGGCCGCCCTCACCGGCGGCCGGCTGCTGCAGACCGACGCCTTCTGCACCGCGACGGCCGACGGCCCCGAGCGGCGCCGCCCCTGGGGCCACTACCTGGCCCGGCCCGGCATCGTCGAGCCGTTCGGCAAGCTGCCCGACCGGGATGTCGCCGCGGGCTGCCTGGGCGGCCCGGCGCGGCCCGGCGAGCTGGACCTGGGCGCCATAGCCGAGCACCTGCTCCGCACGGTGCTGCGCAATCCCGTACTGGACCAGGCGGCGCCCTTCCGGGCCCAGGTGACCCGGCTGCGCTGGGTCGCGCTGCGTGCCCCGGACGGCGCGGAGCCGTCCATCGAGAACTTCACCCTCGCGCAGGACGGTCTGCGCACGGTGGAGCTGCGGCTGGCGGGGAGCACGGGAACAGCCGCGGCGGCGAGGCTCTGCGAGGACCTCGCCCTGCACGACTGGCTGCTGACCACACTGGTGCGGATGGTCGAGCGCAGCCGGCTCGGTTCGGTCGACGGGCGCGTCGCGGTGACCGCGCTGCGCCCGGCCGTCGACCATCTGCTGCATCTGTGGATGCCCGCCGCGCGGGTGGACCGCCTGCTGCACCCGCTGTGGGAGGTGCTGGAGCGGGAACCGGGATTCAGCCGGCAGTGGCAGATCCTGGTGCAGCGGATCAGGGACCAGCTCGCGCTGCTGGCCGTCTCCGCGCATGTGCAGCAGCCATGACCTGCCCGCCCGCGGGCTCGTAAGCGCACGAACCCACCAGGGGGAGATGACGACATGGCCGGATCGCTGGAGACCGGGTCGGGGGCGCAGACCGCGCCGTCCCGGATGGTACCGCCCGTACTGTTCAAGACACTGCTGACCGCACTCGTCGGCGGCGCCACCTATCTGCTGACGGACGCCACCAACCAGCCCGAGGTGTGGAAGCTGACCTCCTCCATCTTCCTCGGCGGGGCGGCCCTGATCATCCAGTACATGACCGACTTCGAACGCCGGCTCACCTCCGTCGAGCACACCATCTCCGCGCACAACGCGGAGATGAAGGAGCTGGTCGCCAACGGCTTCGCCCGGATAAACGAGGCCACCGAGCTGTTCGGCCTGGTGGACCGGTCGGCGCTGCCGCCCGAAGGCGTCTCCCGGCTGATCCGCGGCGCCAGCAAGGTCGGCACCGGGTCGCCCGCCATCATGCAGGCCTTCGCACGCGCCGAGGTCGCCGAGCTCGCCAACCTGATGGAGAACCTCAACGCCAAACTCGTCGACTACGAGGGCGAGGACCACGACTGGATCGTCACCCTGACGGGCTGCGCGGTGGACACCATCGACGCCACCAGCACCGCCGTCGACCGCGACTTCTGGCCCAGCGAGCTGGGCCAGCGCTATCTGCGGGCGCAGCGCGACGCGATCGACGCGCACGGGGTGCGGATCCGGCGGCTGTTCATCATCGAGAAGCCGGAGGACAACACCATCGACCTCGGCCAGCTCTGCGACGACCAGCAGAGCCTGGGCATCGAGGTCAAGGTGCTGGCGCTGTCGGACCTGTCGCCGATCGCGCGCATGGACGAGACCAACGACTTCATCGTCTTCGACGAGTCGCTGTCCTACGAGATCGGCTCCGACCTGCGGGGCGTCAACACCAAGACGCTCATGGACCTGCGGGCGGACCGGGTGGCCAAGCGGGTGCAGCGCTTCCGGACGCTCTGGGAGGCGGGCCGCTGACGCCGGTGCCCCCGCGAATTCCGCGGGGGCACCGGCCGTTCTGCAGCGGGGGAGCGGGGATCAGGAGCAGGTGATCTTCGCGTCCGCCCAGTCGGCGTGGTCGCTGTCGTTGCCGTCGCCGCCGTCGGTGACGACCAGGTGGACCTCCTGGGCGCCGGTGACGTCGGCGGTCAGCGGGTGGCCGCCGGTGGTGCTGGTGACGACGCCGCTGTCGGCGACCTGCTTGCCGTCGGCGAGGACCTGGAATTCCACCGAGCCCTTGCTGTTCTTCTTCTCGTCGTCGATACCGACGGTGGCGGTCAGCGAGGTGCAGCTCCCGGCGGTGTAGTAGGCGACGTCACTGGGCGCGTGGGCGCCCAGGCCCTTGGCGAAGACGGTGCCGCCGAGGGTGATCGGGTTGCCGTCGCCGGACCCCGTCTCGCCGTTGCTGCTGTCGCGCTCGACCGGGCCCCAGCCGTTGCTCGCCGACTCCCACGACAGGTCGCTGAGGTAGGAGGTGCCGGCCGGCGGCGGGACGGCGACGGAGACCTGGCCGTTCAGCGGGACGCTGACGGCGCTGTCCTTGCCGACACCGCGGTAGGTCGCGGTCCCGGTGAGGGCGTAGGTGCCGGTGGCCGTTCCCGCGGGGACGTCGATGTGCCACGTCGTGCTCAGAGTGCGGCCGCCGGGGAGCGCCGGGGTGCTGGTGCGGCCCTTGGGACGGATCGACCAGCCCTCGGGGGCGTCGAGCTTCACCGAGACCTGGAGCGACGGCAGGGTGCCGAGGTCGGTGGCGTAGGCGGTGACGTCCGCGCCCTTGCCGGGCTGGATGTGCACGGACGTCCCGCCGACCCCGGCGTCGACCAGGGCCGGGTCCAGCAGGGCGCGGACGTCCCGGGAGACCCGCAGCAGCACGGTGCCGTGCGCGGGGACGGTGGCGGCCAGGGTGCCGGACGACTGGTAGTCGCGGTGCTGCCACAGGTCGCGCACCTTGTAGCCGGTGACGGAGGCGGGCAGGCCGGCGGCCTTGGCGGTGGTGGAGATGTGCTGCGGCTGGTCGGACTCGTTGTACAGCGCGACCGCGCGGTCACCGTTCGCGAGCTGCTTGACGACGACCTTGGTGCCGCTGTCCGTCGAGGCGAGCACGCTCGCCTGCTTGCCCAGCGAGTCCTGGTCGAGCGCGATGACCTCCTTGTTGAGCAGGATGTCCATCGTGGCCGGGGTGGCCTTGCGCAGGTCGGTGCCGATGAGCAGCGGGGCGTTCATCATCGCCCACAGCGAGAAGTGCGTGCGGTACTCGGTGTCGGTCATCCCACCGTTGCCGACCTCCAGCATGTCCGGGTCGTTCCAGGCGCCGGACCGGGCGTAGGAGGACAGCGGCAGGTTGGCGTCCGTGATGGACTTCAGGCTGCCCCAGTTGTCGCTGATGTCGCCGGTGGTGCGCCACAGGTTGCCGATGTCGCCGGCCCACTCCCAGGGCTGGAGCTGGCCCCACTCGCAGATCGAGTAGACGATCGGCCGGCCGGTCGCCTTGAGCGCGTCACCCATGGCGGTGTAGCGGCTCAGGAAGTCCGCCATGGTGCCGTCGCTCTTGTTGTTGCAGTTGTCGTACTTGAGGTAGTCCACGTCCCAGTCGGCGAAGGACTGGGCGTCGGTGGCCTCGTGGCCGAGGCTGCCGGGGTAGCCCGCGCAGGTCGCGGTGCCCGCGTCCTCGTAGATGCCGAGCTTGAGGCCCTTGCTGTGGACGTAGTCGGCGGTGCCCTTGATGCCGTCGGGGAATTTGGCCGGGTCGGGGACCAGCCGCCCGTCGGCGTCGCGGGTGTGGGTCATCCAGCAGTCGTCGATGTTGACGTAGGTGTAGCCCGCGTCCTTCAGACCGGAGCTGACGAAGTAGTCGGCGGTGTCCTTGATCAGCTGCTCGCTGACGTTGCAGCCGAAGGAGTTCCAGTCGTTGAAGCCCATCGGCGGGGTGAGGGCGAGGCCGTTGTCGACGGCGGCCGCGGACGGCGCCGTGGCGACCCCGGCGGTGATCGCGGCCACGCCCAGACCGCCTGCCCACAACGCGCCTGCGGTGACGCAGGACAGGATCCTGCGGGTGATCGGCATACGAGTCCCATCGTTGGTTCCGGAGAGAGCACCGGTGCGGCAGCCGACGCGGTCGCCACAGAATCCGACGCAACTCAACAGTTGGCGACATGACAGACCTCCTGTGTGGGACCTGTCAAGGGATCTGACGTGAACTCATCGGTGCGTGTACCTGCCATCCGGCGCTCATCGCCCCAGCGGGACGAGGTGTATGTGCAGGTATGTGTCTTTCCACTGCGGAAAGAGGACGACCTTCGTCCGACCTATTGTGCCGTCAGGCCCACCCTCCTATTGTGCGACTTCGATTGAATCTGTTTGGGATTGACATCCTCGGTAAGCCTGGAGGGCGCAGTGCGACGTAACCCCGACGGTTCGGCGGTCGGCAGAGCCGGCCGGCACAGAAGGTGGTGGGCGGGCGTCGCGGCAGCCGCGGCGCTCGCCCTGACGGCGGTGCCCGCGGTGCCCGCCGTCGCCGCGTCGCAGGCCCCGGCGGCCCCCGCGCAGGCGAAACCCGCGGGCACCGCGCACAAGGTGACCTTCGACGGCTACTCGTTCATGGTCGACGGCGACCGTACCTACCTGTGGTCCGGTGAGTTCCACTACTTCCGGCTGCCGAGCCCCGACCTGTGGCTCGACATCTTCCAGAAGATGAAGGCGGCCGGCTTCAACTCCACGTCCCTCTACTTCGACTGGGACTACCACTCGCCCGCGCCCGGCGTGTACGACTTCACCGGCGTCCGCGACGTCGACAAGCTGCTGGACATGGCGCAGCAGGCCGGCCTGTACGTCATCGCCCGCCCCGCCCCGTACATCAACGCCGAGGTCGACAGCGGCGGGCTGCCCGGGTGGCTCACCACCAAGAAGGAGCAGAACCGCACCGACGACCCGGAGTTCCTGAAGTACTCCGACGAGTGGCTCACCCAGATCGACCGCATCATCGCCCGGCACCAGCTCACCAACGGCACCGGCACGGTCATCGCCTACCAGGTGGAGAACGAGTTCTACAACGGCTCGGCGAGCGCCCGCTCGTACATGCAGCACCTGGAGGCCAAGGCCCGCGCCGACGGCATCACCGTGCCCCTCACCGGCAACAACAACGGCACCTTCAACTCCGGTGACGGCGCCCTGGACGTCGACGGCCCCGACGCCTACCCGCAGGGCTTCAACTGCTCCAACCCGTCGCAGTGGAACGGCGTCCCGAACATCAGCTACGACCACCCGGCCGGAAAGCCGCTCTACACCCCGGAGTTCCAGGGCGGCGCCTTCGACCCGTGGGGCGGCCCGGGCTACGACAAGTGCGCCGAGCTGATCGACGACCAGTTCGCGAACGTCTTCTACAAGCAGAACATCGCGGTCGGCGCGACCGCCCAGAGCTTCTACATGACCTACGGCGGCACCAACTGGGGCTGGCTGGGCATGCCGGAGAACTACACCTCCTACGACTACGGCGCCGCGATCCGTGAGACCCGCGAACTCGACCCGAAGTTCGACGAGGACAAGCTGATCGGCTACTTCACCCAGTCGGTCGCCCCGCTCACCAAGACCGACCAGATCAAGTCCACCCCGCCGGACAACACCAAGGCCGTCGACACCGCCCGGATGAACCCGGACACGAAGACGCAGTTCCACGTCCTGCGGCACGGCGACTCCACCGCGACCACGACCGACACCACCCACATCGCGCTGGACTTCAACGCCCAGCCGTCCGCCGACACCACCTACACCCACGACGACACCGACACCGCGCTCAGCTACACCGGCGCCTGGTCGCACGTCGCGGACCAGAGCTACACCGGCGGCGACTACAAGAAGACCGAGTCCTTCTCCAACACCGCGGGCGACTCCGTCACCGTGCCCTTCGACGGGACCGCGGTGCGCTGGATCGGCTCGAAGACCAACAACCACGGCTACGCCGACGTCTACATCGACGGCACCAAGGAAGCCACCGTCGACGACTCCGGCGGCGAGGACCAGGCGGTCGTCTTCTCCAAGAGCGGCCTGTCCGACGGCCCGCACACCCTGAAGATCGTCGTCACCGGCAGCCACGCGTCGGGCTCCACCGACAACTTCGTCTCGATCGACGCCGTCGACGTGCCCGTGGGCGGCGCCACCGAGGCGACCTACCCGGTCGTCCCGCAGCAGCCCGGCACCGCGATCACCCTCGACGGACGCGACTCGCACGTCATCGTCGCGAACTACAAGCTCGGCGGCACCCAGCTGCAGTACTCCACCTCCGAGATCATGACCACCGCCGCCATCGGCGACCGGGACGTCTCGGTGCTCTACGGCGACAAGGGCAGCGACGGCGAGACCGTGCTGCGCTACGCCTCGAAGCCCACCGTGACCAGCAGCGGCGGCGACGTCACGACCACCTGGGACCCGGCCACCGGCGACCTGCGGCTCAACTACACGCACAACGGCCTGATCCGCATCTCCCTCAGCGGCGGCGGCTCCCGCCCGGCGCTGCTGCTGGTCGGCGACAAGCCCACCGCCGAGACGTTCTGGCGGCAGGACACCGCGGCCGGCCCGGTGCTGGTGCGCGGCAGCCACCTGCTGCGCACCGCGACCAGCCGGGACGGCGGCGCGACCGTCGCCCTCACCGGTGACAACGCCGACGCCAAGGACATCGAGGTCTTCACGTCGGCCCGCCAGGTCACCTGGAACGGCAAGGCGGTGCACACCGGCTCCACCGCGACCGGCAGCCGCACCGGGCAGATCCCCACCGCCCAGGCGGTGCAGCTGCCCGCGCTGACGAACTGGAAGCACACCGAGGAATCCCCCGAGACCGCACCCGGCTTCGACGACTCCGGCTGGCAGGTGGCCGACAGGACGACCACCAACAGCTCCTCCGGCGTCAACTCGCTGCCCGTGCTCTACGCCGACGACTACGGCTTCCACACCGGCAACACGTGGTACCGCGGCCGCTTCCGCACCTCCGGCTCCGAGACCGGCATCCACCTGGTGTCCGACTCCGGCGGCAAGGCCCAGGCCTTCTCCGCCTGGCTCAACGGCACCTTCCTCGGCAGCTCCACCACCGGCAGCGCGGACTTCACCTTCCCGGCGGGCGCGCTCAAGGCCACCGGCGACAAGGCCGACAACGTCCTGTCGGTCCTGACCGTCAACATGGGCCACGAGGAGGACTACAACTCCTCGAACGGCAACAAGACCGCCCGCGGTCTGACCAGCGCCGCCCTGACCGGCGCCCCGCTCACCCCGGTCACCTGGCGCGTCCAGGGCGTCCGCGGCGGCGAGAACCTGCTCGACACCGCCCGCGGCCCGCTCAACAACGGCGGCCTGTACGGCGAGCGGGCCGGCTGGTCGCTGCCCGGCTACCCGGACACGTCCTGGAGCAACGTCTCGCTGCCCGCCACCGACACCCGCGCCGGCGTGTCCTGGTACCGCACCGACGTCGCCCTCGACCTCCCGCGCGGCCAGGACACCTCGGTCGGCCTGACCTTCACCGACGACCCGAAGCGGCAGTACCGCGCCACGATCTTCGTGAACGGCTGGCAGGTCGGCAACTATGTCAACTACCTGGGCCCGCAGCACTCCTTCCCGATCCCCAACGGCATCCTCGACCCCAACGGCCACAACACCGTGGCCATCGCCGTGTGGAACCTGGACGGCAGCACCGGCGGCCTCGGCACGGTGGAGCTGACGAACTACGGCAGCTACACCTCGCCGCTGAAGGTCGCGCAGAACGCCGCGCCGCGCTACAACCGCGCGGTGTACGCGATGCCCGCCGCGCCGGGCACCGACGTCTCCCTCGACGTGCCCGGCACCGTGCAGGCGGGCAAGGCCTTCACCGCGACCGCGACCGTGGCCGTACCGGCGAACCAGCCGCCGGTCGCCGCGCTGACCGGCAAGCTCACGCTGCCCGCCGGCTGGAAGGCGAGCGCCGCGCAGCCCGCGGCCGTCCTCCTGGTCCTGCCGGGGCGGTCGGCCACGATCCGCTGGACGGTCACCCCGCCCGCCGGGACGCTGCCGGACGCCTCCGCGGTCAAGCTGACCACGTACGGACTGCAACGCGGCAAGGTGGCCACCGTCGGTGACGAGCGCATCGTCAAGGCCATCCCGGCGCTGCCGCCCGCCGGGCAGAACGCGGTGAGCGACCTGCCCTTCCTGGCGTCGAGCAACGGCTGGGGCCCCGTCGAGCGGGACACCAGCGTCGGCGAGCAGGCGGCGGGCGACGGCAAGCCGCTCAGCATCGCCGGCACGTCCTACGCCAAGGGCCTGGGCACCAACGCCGTCAGCGACGTCCAGCTCTACCTCGCCGGCACCTGCACCCGGCTGACCGCCGAGGTGGGCGTCGACGACGAGACGGGCGGCGGCGGCACGGTCACCTTCTCGGTGGTCGCCGACGGCAAGGTGCTGACGACCACCCGGACGGTCCGCGGCAAGGAGGCGGCCCTGCCGATCGACGTCGACATCACCGGCGCGCAGGTCCTCGACCTCAAGGTCGGCGACGCGGGCGACGGCAACGGCAACGACCACGGCGACTGGGGGGCGCCCACACTGACCTGCGGCTAGCCGCCACAGGCGGTACGGTGGCGCGGGCCGGCCGAGGGACAGGTGTCCCTCGGCCGGCCCGCGCCCCACGGGTCCGGTTTCTACCGGCTCAGCGGCACAGCGACTCGCGCACCGTGCCGCCGACCACCGCGCACCAGGTGCTCAGGTCGACCTTGCCGTTCGGGTGCAGCCCGTGCAGGCGCTGCATCGACTGGACGGCCTTCATCGTGGCGTGGTCGTACGCGCCGCTCGCGGTCACGTCCGCGTAGCCCTTGCGGGCGAGCATGAACTGCAGGGCGGTGACGGGCAGTCCCGTCGCGTGCTTGTCGAGCGGCGGGGCCAGCGCCTCCCACGTGGTGGTGTCGAAGGTGGCGTCCGGGGTGACCGGGATGCCGCGGGTGGTCTGGAAGTCGGCGAGCGCGTCGTTCATGTCGTAGCCGAAGACACCGTCGGCGGTGAGCGTGTAGCCGGCCGCGTCCAGCAGGTACTGGCCGACCTGGACGACCGGGCTGTCGACGAAGCGCCAGATGTCCGGCCAGCGCCGGGCCGGCGCCGCCGACGCCGGGACGCCCAGCGCGTGCAACACCCGGGTGCGGATCATCGGGAACTGCGCGTAGAAGGCGATGCCGGGGCAGTCCGTCTCCCGGAAGTCCCAGTGACCGAAGATGTCCCACGCGTTCAGCCGGAACTGGCGGCACACCGCGGTGCACAGCTCGACGAGCGAGTCCAGCAGCGCCTTGGGCGGCGTCTCGGTGATGTACGTGCCCTCGTTCTCGATGCCGATCGCGTTGCCGTTCTCACCGGGGCAGTGCGCCGCGGTGACCTGGTGCTCGCCCGCGTCGAGGGTCTCCAGGCTGCGGTGCCGCCCCTCCAGGACGTAGCCGCCGCGGCTCACCGTGAAGTGCTGGCCGGTGTCCGCCCAGCCGTTGGTGTCCATGTGCAGGTCCTGGCAGTCCCGGGCCAGCTGGAGCGCGTGGTCGCGCGAGTAGTCGGTGACGTTGGGGAACGCCATGTGGTGGAGGATGATCTTGTTGGTGGTGTTGCCGGTGATCTGGATCGGGCTGGACGGGGGCCGCGCGCCCCAGCTGTCGCAGTCGATGATCCAGGGGAACTCGCCGGACGGCGCCGCCTGCGCGGCGCCGGGGAGCGCGAGTTCCGTGCCGACGACCGCGGCGACCGCGGTGCCCAGGCCGACTCTGAACAGCGTTCGGCGTTCTACCTCGTGCTCGTGTCGGGTCATGCACACTCCGCAACGGAGAGGGGCGGCAGCCGGATCGCGGCTGCCGATGACCTCCGGAGAATATTGAGCAAGCTGACGCGCAGCCAGGACTTCCGCGGAACGGGCCGCGCTTGCCGCGGAAGATCCCCTTTGCGCCCGGCGCGGTTCACCCGTGCGGCAGCGGGTAGCCGAGGTGCGGACCCAGGAACCGGAACGACCGGAGGCCACCATGGCGGTCACCCACGCACCACAGCCCGTGAACCCGCATCTGCCCGACGAGGGCCTGAGCGTCCCCGAGGACTCCGTGCAGGCCGCCGGGCACAGCGCGCCCGCCGAGTCCGGGGTCTCCTCGCTCGACGCGCCCGAGCGCGTGGCGCTGAGCCGCGGGTGGACCACGGGGCCGCTCGTCTGGATCCTGCTCGTCGTCGCCGTCTTCGCCGCGGGCGTGCTGGGCATGGCGATCGAGCTGATGCGGTGACGGCGACGTGGCCGTCGTCACGTCGCCGGGGGGAATGCGCGCCCGTGTCCGGAAGCTGACCCATGAGGGCGGGCCACGAACCCCTGGGGCCCTTTCGGACAAGGAAGTTGATTCATGTACAAGAACATCCTCGCCGCCGTCGACGGTACCCCGCACGGCACCGGGGTGCTGGACACCGCCGCGTCCCTGGCCAAGCTCACCGGTGCCGCGGTGCACGTCATCCACGTCCGGCCCTCCCACGTCGTGACCGACGGGATATCCGGCGGCGTCTACACCTCGGAGGAGCCCGCCGAGGGGCGCCAGGTCGTCGAGGACGCGCTCGCCCGGCTGCGGGCGGACGGCGTCACCGCGGACGGCGAGGTGGACGAGGGCCTGAACGAGGACCTGGCGGCGATCCTGGTCGAGCGCGCGGCCGCGCTCGGCAGCGACCTCATCGCGGTCGGCCCCGGCCACTACAGCGGCATCTCCGCGCTGCTGCACAGCAGCGTGAGCCGCGGCGTGGCGAAGACCGCGCCCGTGTCCGTGCTGCTGGTCCGCACCGAGGCCTGACCACCCGGTCCGCCCGGTCCCCGGCCGCAGACTCGCCGACCGCCCTGTTCGCCGGCCTCGCGGTCGCCCGCGGCGCGGGCCCCGGCGCCCTGGCGAATGTCAGAAGACCGGGGCCCGGCGCAGGTGCGAGGATCGGGGCATGACCGAGATCGAAGTGGTGCAGGGCGACATCACGCAGTTGCAGGTGGACGCCATCGTCAACGCGGCGAACGAGTCGCTCGGGGGCGGCGGCGGGGTGGACGGCGCGATCCACCACGCGGCGGGCCCCCGGCTCGCCGCCGCGGGCAGGGCCCTGGCGCCGTGCCCGCGGGGCGAGGCACGCACGACGCCCGCCTTCGACCTCGAACCGCGCGTCCGGCACGTCATCCACACGGTCGGACCCGTCTGGCACGGCGGCACCCGCGGCGAGGCCGCCACACTGGCCTCCTGCTACCGCGCGAGCCTGGCCGAAGCCGACGCCGTGGGGGCGCGCACGGTCGCCTTCCCCGCCGTCTCCACCGGCATCTTCGGCTACCCGCCGCAGGAGGCGGCCCGGGTGGCCGTGGCCACGCTGCGGTCCTGCCCCACCGCCGTGGAGCGCGTCCTCCTGGTGGCCTTCGACAACACGGCCCGCAAGGTGCTGGCCGCCGCGCTGGCGGAGGACGCGGCGGGGGAGGGCTAGGAGCGCCCGCCCGGGGCCGGTCAGCCGCCGCGCCAGATGTTGTCGAAAGCCGCCTGCTCGATCTTCCGCCGCTGGCGCACGGCGTCCAGCTCCACGACCGCGTCGCCGACCGTCACGAGAACGGCCTCCACCGAGTCGTCGCTGATCTCGGGCGGCGCGGCGGCGGGTCCCGGCTGGATGCCCAGGGCGCCCGCGAGCACCGTCAGCACCGGGTCGCCGGAGCGCCAGCGCTCGGCCGCGCGGCGGCGGGCCGGGGTGTCGGTGGCGGTCGCGGGCCCGGGGCGGCCCGGCAGTATCCGGCGGTGCCTGCGGGCGACCTGCCCGGCCTCCTCCATGACGGCCAGGTAGACCGCCGCCAGGCCCTCGCCGCGGCGCCACAGCCAGTCCTGCGCCGACTCGTACGGCGGCCGCCGTACCAGCGCGCTCGCCGCGTCGACCAGCAGCCGGTCGGCGGGCGTACGGGCCAGGCCGGGCACGATCAGCTCGCCGTCCAGCGTGACGGAGCCGTCGCCGAGCAGATCGATCAGCTCCGCCCCGGCCAGCACGAGCGAGAGGTCGCCGGACTCCACGGGGCGGCTGGACGGCACGTCCAGGCTCGTGATCAGCACGTCCTGCGGTGTGGTCATGCGGGCACTCCCGGCTCGGCCGACGGCGCCGCCCCCGTCCCCGCCCGTCACCCGGGCGGCGTCCGGCGACCGCGCTTCCGCTACACCCCCGACGGTAGCGCCCCGGCACCCCGCCCGGCACCAGGACACTCGCCCCGGACCCGCCGTCCGGACGCCAGGGGGCGGCAGCGGCGGCCCGTCCGAAACACCTTCCGGCGCGCCGCGACGGGCGACCGGCGGTTTCGGGCCCCGGCCGCGGTCCCGGACCCCGGCACATGCCGGGCGATCCGAACGGGGCGCCTGTAGCGTGAAAACGAGCATTCCCGAACGCGCGCGAAGGGGTCCGCATGGCATCGGATGCGTCGGCCGACCATGGCCCCCGGCTGGCCTCCGTGGTCGTGTTCGTCCGCGACCTCGACCAGTCGGTGGACTTCTACCGGGAATTGCTCCTCATGACCGAATCCGTCCGCACCGCGACCGCGGCGCTGCTCGTCGGAGCGGGTGACGCGCAGCTCTACCTGCGCGTCATGGGCTCGGGCGGCGAGCATCCGCTCGGGGCGATCGGCGTCCAGTACGTGATCTGGACGGCGGACGGGCCGCAGGACCTGGACCGCTGCGAGCGCGTCCTCAAGCAGCGCGCCGCGCATGTGTCGTCGCGCGACAGCGAGGACGGGGTCCGGATGATCGAGGGCCGCGATCCGGACGGCCTCCCCGTGGTCATCTCCCACCCCGGCCCCCAGGGCGCCGCCCGCCACGACATCATGGCCCGCATCTACGCGTGGTAGCCCCGGGGGGGGGCGAGCGCATCCCGCCGCGCGCGGGCCAGGGCGAGCGGCTTCCCGTGCCCCCGGGGATGCTCACCCGGCGAGCCACTCCGCCAGGACCGCGGCCTGACTGTGGGCCAGATCCTTCGTGGCCGTCACGAGGGTCAGCCGCTCCCGGCCCGCGAGGTCCTGGAGATGGGACACCGCCTCCTGATGCCCCGGGTCCCGCAGCTCCGCGCGGTAGCGGCGGCGGAACTCGGGGAAGCGCCCGGGCTCGTGGCCGTACCACTTGCGCAGCTCGGACGAGGGCGCGGCATCCCGCAGCCACTCGTCGAAACGCGCGTCGTCCTTGCGCATGCCGCGTGGCCAGACGCGGTCGACGAGCACCCGGTGGCCGTCTCCGGGCGCGTTCTCCTCGTAGACTCGGCGGTAGCCGATCGGCTCGGTCATGGGCGACACCTCTCGCAGGCGCGGAGCCCCCACGGGGCACGGGCGCCGCTGTCGGGCGGCATGTTCATTTTACCGGCGGGGCACCGGCGAGGCATCGGCGCGCGCGGGCGGTGGACCGGCCCCGGAGCGCGCGGCCGCGCGGACATCGCACCGGAGAGGCGGGCCAGGGCATGGAGCCGAGCGCACGGCGGGACGACGAAGCCGCGCCGCCCCCGGACGCCCCCGGCTTCCCCGCCGCGGCGGCCGCCTCCGCCGCGGACGTGGCCGCGCTGGACACGCGGGTCAGCGGGTGCCGGGCGTGTCCGCGGCTGGTGGCGTGGCGCGAGGAGGTGGCACGCGTCAAGCGCCGCGCGTACCTCGACTGGACGTACTGGGCCAGGCCCGTCCCCGGCTTCGGGCCGCCGGACGCCGCGCTCGCCGTCGTCGGCCTCGCCCCCGCCGCGCACGGCGGCAACCGCACCGGGCGGATGTTCACCGGCGACCCGTCCGGTGACGTCCTCTACGCGGCCCTGCACGCCGAGGGCCTCGCCTCGCGGCCCACCGCCGTCGCGCCGGGCGACGGGCTCACCCTGCGCGGGGTGCGGATCACCGCACCCGTGCACTGCGCGCCGCCCGACAACAAACCCACCACCGCGGAGCGCGACACCTGCCGCCCCTGGCTGGCCCGCGAGATGGAACTGCTGAGGCCGACGCTGCGCGCCGCGGTCGTGCTCGGCGGCTTCGGCTGGCAGGCGCTGCTGCCCGTGCTCGCCGCCGCGGGCTGGGCGCTGCCCCGCCCGCGCCCCGCCTTCGGCCACGGCGCCCGGGTGCGGCTGCGCGCGGCCGACGGCGACGGGGAGCTGGTGCTGCTCGGGTGCTACCACCCGAGCCGGCGGAACATCTCCACCCGTACGGTGACCCCGGCGATGATCCGCGACGTCCTGCGTGCGGCGGCGCGGGAAGCGGGCCTGCCCGTCCGCGACGCGTGAACGCCCGGCGCCCCGGTCCTCACCACCCGGTCCGGACCGGCGCCGCTCGCGGCCTGACGCCTTCCCCGCCGCTCAGGACGCGGCACTGCGACGTCCTGCGTACGGCGGCGCGGGAAGCGGGCCTGCCCGTCCGCGACGCGTGAACGCCCGGCGCCCCGGTCCTCACCACCCGGTCCGGACCGGCGCCGCTCGCGGCCCGATGCCTTCCCCGCCGCTCAGGCCGCGGCGGCCGCCACGCCCAGCGCGACCAGCAGGGCCACCTTCACCACCTCGAAGGCCACGTACGCGAGGTGGCCGCGGGAGCGGGGGATCACCTCGCCGGCCAGTACCCGGTCGGAGCGGCGGGCGAGACGGCGGCGCACCACGCCCACCTGGACGGCCAGCAGGGCGGCGACCGCCGCCGCGAGGGCGGTCGGGGCGGCGGGCGCGCCGCCGGAGGCCAGCGTGGCGAGCACCGCGACCGCGAGAGCCGCCTCGACGGCGTTGAGCGCGCGGAAGACGAGGCGGCCGATGCCCAGCCCGATCGGGACCGTCACTCCCGGGGCGCGGAATTTCAGCGGGGCCTCCAGGAACGAGACGGCCAGCACCATCCCGAGCCAGACGAAGACGAACGCGCTTGCCGTGGCGGCCGAACCGGCGGTCATCGGGGCGCTCCTTCCGGGCGGGGCCCCACGGGGGCCAGACGGGCGAGACAGGAGTCGGGCGCCGCGAAGGGTTCGAGGCGATCGGCGGTCAGCGGGGCGTCCATCGCGGCGAGCGCCCCGCGCATCAGGCCGAGGTGCACCGAGCAGACCACCTGGCCGTGCTCCTCGGCGAGTTCGAGGAAGGGGCAGTGCCGCAGCCGGATCGCGCCCCGCTCGGCGGCGGGCTCGAACCCGAGGTCGGCCAGCAGCGCGGTGAGCCGGGCGACGGCGGTCGCGCCGGTCGTCGCGGGGGGCTGCGCCGCGTCGACCAGGAAGCCGCCCCACGCGCGTCCCGCCGCCTCCGCGTCCCCGCGCCCCTGCGCGTCCTTCGCGGCGAGTCCGCCGACCAGCACCTGCGCGAGCAGCCGGTAGCCGCGGGCGCCGCCCCGGTCCATCCCGGGCGCGCCGGTGTAGACGGTGCGCGGCCGCCCGCGCCCCGCGGGGGCCTGCGTACGGCGGCTGACGGCACCTTCGGCGACCAGGGCGTCCAGGTGGAAGCGGACGGTGTTGGCGTGCACCCCGAGCGCGCCGGCCAGCTCCTCGACTCCCCGCGGTTCGGCCGCGTCCCGCACCGCGTCCAGCACGGCCCGCCGCCGCGCACCCCGTACGGGCTCCGCCGCATCCACCACCCCGGCCTCCTTCCGTTCCCTGCCCCGGGAGTCGCTCCCCCCGGCTGCCTCAGCGGCGCGCCGCATACGGGACCGTCCGCAGCGCGCCGCCTGCCGCTGCCACCGTCCGACCCGGCGTAGCCGCACGGAGCCCCGCGGGCTCCGCCCGTACCCGGCGCCGCCCGCCGGTCCCGCAGGGCGCGCCCGGGAGCGCTTCCGCCGGGCGGGGCGGTTCCGTACGGAGCCTGCCGGTGAGCCACCGGGTACGCCCTTCGGCGCTCCGGCGGCCCGCCTCCGCTCCCGCGCAGTCCCGCACCGGGCCCGTCGTGCCGGGCGGACGCCTGCCGCCTCCGCCGGGCGCCCGGCGGCTCCGTACGGGCCTCGCCCGTTCACCGGCTTGCCCGTAGGGAGCCTGCCGGTGAACCCCCGCTGCCCCGGGGGCGGCGCGGCGGACCGCGCCTCCCGCCGGCCCATTTCCGCTCCGCGGAACCCCGCACGGGACCCGCCCAGGTTTTTCACGAATGCTACATGTAATAATTCGGCGACTGTCCACGGGCTCAGGGAGGCACAGATGGCGCCACCGTCCGAACCACCGTCCGGAGCGGAAACCGAGCGGGCCCGGGTGCTCGGTGACGCCCGCGCGGCGGCCGGGGGTGCGGGGGAGTCCGGCGGGGTGGTGTGGAAGCTCAGCGAGCCGGGGCGGCAGCTGGACGCCAACGTCGTACGGCTCGCGCCCGGCGCGCGGGTCGCCCCGCACGTCGAGTCCGACCTCGACGTGCTCGTGCTGGTCCTCGGCGGCAGCGGTGAACTCGCGGGCGGCGACGCGCCCGAGCCGCTCGCCGAGGGCTCCCTCGCCTGGCTGCCGCACGGCGCCCGCCGCTCCCTCACCGCGGGCGGGGCGGGGCTGACGTATCTGACCGTCCACCGCCGCCGCCCCGGCATGACGATCGGCCACCGCCCGCCGGGCTGAGACCGGGCGGCCCGTCGTAGGCTGAGGCCCGTGCACATCTGCTTCGTCTGTACGGGGAACATCTGCCGCTCACCCTCCGCCGAACTGGTCTTCCGGGAGAAGCTGCGCGAGGCGGGCCTCGACGACCGGGTGCGGGTCAGCAGCGCCGGGATCGGGGACTGGCACGAGGGCGAGGGCATCGACGAGCGGGCCGGCGAGGCGCTCGTCCGGCACGGTTACCCCGCCGAGCACGTCGCCGCCCAGGTCGGCACCGGGCACCTGCGCGCGGATCTGCTCGTCGCGATGGACCGCGGGCACGAGAAGGCGCTGCGCGCGCTCGTCGACGACCCGTCACGCGTGCGGCTGCTGCGTTCGTTCGACCCGGACGCCGACGGCACCGACGTACCGGACCCGTACTACGGCGGCCCGGCCGGCTTCGACGCGGTGCTGGCCATGATCGAGGACGCCTCTCCCGGCCTGCTGGACTGGGTGCGCGAGCACCTGGACGGATGAGCGGCGGCCCGGCCGCCACCGCCGTCGCCCGGCTCACCGGGCGGCGGGTCACCGCCGGGCGCCCGGTGTCCGGCGCCCTCACCGAGGTCGAACTCGACGGCGGCGGCGTCGTGATGGCCAAGCACGCCACCGCCCCCGGCGCGGTCGCCGCCGAGGCCGCGGGCCTGGAGTGGCTGGCGGCGGCCCGCGCGGTGCGGATCCCCGCGGTCCGCGGGCGCGACGCGGAGTGGCTGGTGACCGACCGGGTCGCGGAGGGCCCGGCGACCCCCGCCGGGGCGGAGCGTTTCGGCCGCGCGCTCGCGGCCCTGCACGCGGCGGGCGCCCCCGCGTTCGGCGCCGCGCCGCCGGGCGGGCCGGCCGAGGCGTACATCGGCGCCGCCCCGATGCGGAACGTGCCCCACGCCGGGCGCGCCGACTGGCCGCGCTGGTACGCCGAGCACCGCGTGCTGCCGTATCTGCGCACGGCCGTCGACGCCGGGGCGATCGGCGCCGCGGACGCCGTCGCGGTGGAGCGGGTGTGCGCCCGGCTGCCGGAGGTCGCGGGGCCCGCGGAGCCGCCCGCCCGGCTGCACGGCGACCTGTGGAGCGGCAACGTGCTGTGGGGCGCGGACGGCGAGGTGCGGCTGATCGACCCGGCGGCGCACGGCGGCCACCGCGAGACCGACCTCGCGATGCTGCGGCTGTTCGGCTGCCCGCACCTGGACCGTGTCCTCGCCGCCTACGCCGAGGCGGCCCCGCTCGCCCTCGGCGACGCGTCCCGCATCCCGCTGCACCAGCTCTTCCCGCTGCTCGTCCACACCGTCCTGTTCGGCGCCGGCTACGGCCGGCAGGCGGGCGCCGCGGCCCGCGCGGCACTCGCCACCTGACCCGGGAGGCGGGAACGTAGGCTTCCGGCCATGGACTATGTGAAGCTCGGGACCACCGGACTCGATGTCTCCCGTATCTGCCTCGGCTGCATGAGCTACGGCGTCGCGGACCGCGGCAACCACAGCTGGACCCTCGACGAGGAGACGAGCCGGCCGTTCGTCCGGCAGGCCGTCGAGGCGGGGATCAACTTCTTCGACACCGCGAACGTCTACTCCGACGGCACCAGCGAGGAGATCGTCGGCCGGGCGCTGCGCGACTTCGCCTCCCGCGACGAGATCGTGCTCGCCACCAAGGTGCACGGCCGGATGCGGCCCGGCCCCAACGGCGGCGGCCTGTCCCGCAAGGCGGTCCTGACCGAGATCGACCACAGCCTGCGCCGGCTCGGCACCGACTACGTCGACCTCTACCAGATCCACCGCTTCGACCCGCACACCCCCGTCGAGGAGACGATGGAGGCGCTGCACGACGTGGTGAAGGCCGGCAAGGCCCGCTACATCGGGGCGAGTTCGATGTACGCCTGGCAGTTCTCCAAGATGCAGTACGCAGCCGAGCGGCACGGCTGGACGCGCTTCGTCAGCATGCAGGACCACTACAACCTGCTCTACCGCGAGGAGGAGCGGGAGATGCTGCCGCTGTGCGCGGACCAGGGCGTCGGCGTCATCCCGTGGAGCCCGCTGGCGCGCGGCCGGCTGACCCGGCCGTGGGACGCGACCAGCGCCCGCAGCGAGACCGACGAGTTCGGCAAGACGCTCTACCAGGACGGTGACCGGCACATCGTCGCGGCGGTCGCGGCCGTCGCCGCCGAACACGGCGTCAGCCCGGCGCAGATCGCGCTGGCCTGGCTGCTGCGGCAGCCCGGGGTGAGCGCGCCGATCGTCGGGGCGACGAAGCAGCAGCACCTCGCCGACGCGGTCGCCGCGGTCGCGGTGGAGCTGAGCGACGACGACTGCCGCCGGCTGGAGGAGCACTACAGCCCGCGCGGCATCGCCGGCCACGCGTAGGACGCGTGACGCGGGGGCGGTCCGGCCGGACCGCCCCCGCGTCGGGTACGCACTTCCCTGCTGTCGGTGTGTCAGGTCACCGTGACCGCCACGGTGGCCGGAGCGGCGGGGGTGCCGGTCGGGTCGGTGGCGGTCGCCTTCAGGGTGTGCGGGCCGGCGGCGAGCGGCTCGCCCGCGGTGCACGTCCAGCTGCCGTCGGCGCCGGCGGCAGCGGTGCACAGCGCCGCCCCGTCCGCCGTCACGGCGACCTGCGAGCCCGGCTCGGCGGTCCCGGCGACGGCCGGGGTGGCGCCGACGGTGGCGCCCGCCGCGGGGGAGGAGACGGTCACCGGCGGGGCGAACAGCGTGCTGTCGGGCACCCCGTCGCCGCTGATCCGCACCGCGACGCTGTGCACCGTCACCTGCCCGCCGCCGTTGCGCAGCCGGAAGTCGGCGGCGGAGTGCTGCTGCCCGCCGAAGTAGGCGTCGTCGGCGGTCACGGTGGCGGTCTTCCAGGTGTTGCTGCCGGTCAGCTGGATACCCGCGGTCGACTTGTACGGGTCGGAGGTGCCGTTGTCGTACTGCACGGAGAACGACCCCGTGCCCTGGTCGTAGTAGGAGACGGTGAAGGCGGCCGAGTAGTAGCCGGCGTGGGCGATCGAGTCGTCGATGTCGAAGTAGATGTTGCCCTGGGTGCTGGTGCGCGCGGACAGTCCGCCGGTCACCGAGGCGGTCGTCGGGCCGTCGAAGCCGCCCGAGGGCCGCTCGTCCTGGCTCATGCCGTACGCGTGGTTGTCCTCGCCGACGACCGCGCCGACCACTGCGGTGCCCGGCGGCAGGTCGGAGGCGTCGAAGGCGACCGCGGCCGAGGCGTCGCCGGTCAGGCCGGACGGGTCGGCGACGGTGGCCGTGGCGCTCTGCCGCCCCGGTGTGAAGCCGCCCTCGGGGGCGCAGCTCCAGGCGCCGGTGTCGTCCGCGGTCGCGGTGCACAGCGGCCCGGACGCCTCCTGCACGGTGACGGTGCCGTTCGGGATCGCCGTACCCGAGACCGCGGAGGCCAGCTTGACGGTGGCCCCGGTGCGCGGGGTCGTGATGGCCGGGGCGGGCGGGAAGGCGTGCCGGTCGGGCACCCAGGCGCCGGTGACGGTCAGGCCCACGCTGTGCACGCTGAAGGGCCCGGCCGACGAGTGCAGCCGCAGGTCGCCGCCGCCCGCCTGGAGGCCGCCGAACCACGCCCCGTCGAGCGTGACCTTCGCGGACTTCCAGGTGTCGCTGCCGGTCAGCGCGATGGTGCCGGCCTCGTGGTAGCGGTCCCCGGCGCCCGCGTCGTACTGCACCGACAGCGAGCCGCTGCCCGCGTCGTAGTACGAGACGTTCACCGTCGCGCCGTAGGAGCCGGTGGCGGCCACGTCGTCGCCGACGTCGAACGCCATGTCGGTGTCCGCGGTGCGGGCGGTGAGCCCGGCGACGTCGCCAGGGGCCGCCGTGGTGGCGCCGGTCAGGGAGAGGCCGAACTCCCGGTCGGTGCCGCCGAGCACGGTGCCGACGGTGGCGCTGCCGGACGTCACACCGGCGTCCAGGCCGAGCTGCACGCCGCCCAGGTGCTTGGCCGCCGCGGGGGCGGTGCCGGTGACGGGGGCGAAGGGCAGGCCGGCGGTCGGTGCGGCGGCCTGCTGCACCACGTAGGTCTTCCCCTTCTTGACCGGTACGGTCAGCAGGCCGGCGGTGCTCGCCTTGACGACCGTCCTGCCCTTCTTGCCGTCCACGACCTCGGTCGCCTTGCCCGGCCACGGGTTCTTGACCGTCAGGCTGCCGGTGGCGGCGGCCTCGATCGCGGCGGTCGTCAGCTGCCCGCCCTGCACCTGCACGTCCGCCTTGCCGCCGCCCTGGAGGTAGACGCTGCCCGCGCCGTTCCAGTCGGCGGGCCAGGCGGGCGCGAAGCGCACGATGCCGTCGTAGCTCTGCGCCAGGGCCTCGGCGACGGCGGTCGCGGCGCCGGACTCCTGCTCGATGTAGGGCTGGAAGCCCACCGAATTCCCCAGGTCGGCGAAGCCGTTGGGGTAGACCTGGTGCCCCTCGGTGATCGAGATCAGGGCGGCGCGCACCTCGGCCGGGTCCTGGAGCCGGGCCGCGTCGATGGCGTCCATCGACCAGTCGTTGCCGCCCTTGTTGGGCCGGTGGTCGTACGAGCGCTGCTCCAGCGCGAAGAGGTTGGGGTCCTGGTCGCTGACGGTGTTCCACGGCCACAGCGGTTCCAGCTCGATGTTCTCGCCGTTGCGGCGCTCGGCGGCCGGCTCGTACGAGATCGCGATCATGTCCGTGCCGGTCGCGTCGGCCGCCGCCGTCTCCGCCTCGGTGTAGCCGGGGTTGAGCAGCTTGCTGCGGGTGGCCTGGTCGGTGCGCGGGTAGGGCGGGATCTGGGTGAGGGCGGTGCCGACCCGGGACACCAGGTCCTTGTCGGCGCCCTTGGCGGTGCCGAGGATGCCGGCGATCTGCCCGACGAGCGGGAAGACGGCGCGGTCGACGGCGATGTCGGTCGTCGGGTCCTGCACCGCCCACTGCGTCTCGTGCGCGTTGGCGTTGGCGTGCAGCAGGCCGTCGGCGCCCGGCTTCTGGTAGGCGAGCTGGAATTCGGTGACGGACTTGATGAACGGCCAGTAGCGCTTCAGCTGGGCCTTGTCCCCGGTGCCCTGGTACTGCTCCCACATGTACAGGGCGATCTCCGGGCCGGAGGAGATGTCCAGCGCGTTCCAGTTGGGGCTGCCGGGCTCGCTGCACGAGCCGTTCTCACCGGGGCCGGGCGAGATGCCGTTGCCGTTGAAGCGCATCGTCTCCGGCACGCAGGCGCCGGGGCGGCCGCCCATCTGCTGCTTCGTCCACGCCTCGATGGCCGGCAGGTCCGCGGCGTACATGTCGAGGATCGGCGTGTTGAGCTGGTAGTTGCCGCTGCTCATGTTGGACGCGATCTGGGTGCGCAGATTCCACAGCCAGTACGCGGACGGGGTCCAGGTCTGGCCGTCCTTGTTCCAGGCGAACATGTCGGCCTCGCCGGCCTGGCTGCCCGGCAGGATGCCCTCCTTCATCGACGCAGCTTCCTCGTAGAGGTAGAGCGTGCGGAGGTTCTCGATGTAGTCGGCGCTGCCGTCGGCCGAGGTCATCGAGATCAGGCCGGTGTGCGACCAGAAGTCGCCCCACCAGCGGTCCTGGCTCTTCAGCAGCTTCTTGGTGGACGCGGTGGCGTCCTTGCCGAGGATCTTGGCCGCGGTCTTCGCCGCGTCCTTCGCGGTGCCGCCGGTCCAGCCGGGGGAGGCGACGACGACCCGGAAGGTGCCGTCCGCGTGCGGGGTGAAGCCGACCTTCACCTCGGTGGGGCTCGCGACCGAGGTGCTCACCTGCCGGCCGCCGGCGGTGATCGCGGCGAGGGAGCCGAAGGTCTTGCCGGTGCCGATCGGCGGGGCCTGGTCCGTCCAGGTCTCGGCGAGGGTGCCCACGGTGCCGGACACGGCGGCGGCGGGCTTGCGCGGCGACCACAGGCTGATGCTCGCGGTCTGCGGGACGGCCGGGTCGGCGCCGGAGACGTCGACGACCAGCTCGTCCTTGTCCGTGGACACCCACGCGGTGAGCGACATGCCGCCACCGGACTCGTGCAGCACCCCGTCGGTGAGGTCGAGTTCGCCGTGGAAGTCGGCGGCGTGCGAGATGACCGACAGGCCGGGGATGGTGAGCCGGCCCGGCGACTTGCGGTCGGGCATGGTGTCGGAGCGGTTGAGCTGGGCGGTGAAGCCGTTCTCCGCCCACGCGGCCACGCCCAGCGCGCCGTTGCCCAGCGGCACCGACGCGGTCGGGTTCAGGTTGGGCGCGCCGAGGACGAGGTTCGAGCGGCTGACCACGCCGGACGGGTCGAGGGCGAACTGCCCGTGCTGCCACGCGGTGGTGGGCCCGGTGGCCGCGGCGGCGGAGCCCGCGTCCAGCACGGCCGCGCCCGCGAGGACGGTGAGCGCGGCCGTGCAGAGCGCGACGGCCCGTCTGTACGGAACCCGCCGGGGGCGGCGGGGTGATATCTGCACGATGCCCTCCAGGGCGTCGATACGGCTCTCGGTCTACGGCGATGCCGTAGTTGTCCGATGAATGTGCCCGCTTCCTGACTGGTTCCCTGCGCGGTACGGCAGCCGTGTGCCCAAACGGGCGACGCGACTGCCATAACATCGGATGACTGTCGTTCTAGACCATCGACGGGGACGCCGTAAAGACCCCTGACGCAAGCAAAGTGCCGGCCCGCGGCAGCAGCCGCGGGCCGGCACGTCGGACGTCCGGGAGCCGGTCTCGCCGGGGGCGGTCAGCCGCCGGCGGGTGCGGGCATCCCGAGGTCGACCGGGCCGCCGCCGCGCCCGGCGGACTTGCACATGTCGTGGCAGTCCTTCTCCAGGCTGCAGCACAGCGAGCACACCGCCCCGGCGTGGAAGGGGCAGCCGGCGACGTCCGGGCGCTCGAAGTCCTCCGCGCACACCGAGCAGGTCAGCGTCACCGCCGACAGCAGCCCGTCCTCGGCGAAGAGCGGCTCGGGCTGGTCGTCGACGCGCGCGATGTAGTAGCGGCCCTTGGTGGCCACCGCCAGCAGCGGCGACAGCACCATCGCGACCAGCAGCGCGATGAAGGGCGAGAAGGCCTTGGCGTACTCGCCGAAGGCGTGGAAGTAGGCGGCGATGGAGACGGCGGAGGCCACCAGCATCGAACCGAAGCCCACCGGGTTGAAGTTGTACAGGTGCGCGCGCTTGAACTCGACGTAGGACGGGCTGAACCCGAGCGGCTTGTTGATGACCAGGTCGGCGACGACCGCGCCGATCCACGCGATGGCCACGTTGGAGTAGAAGCCCAGCACGGTGTTGAGGAACCCGAAGACGCCGCCCTCCATCAGGGCGAGCGCGATCCCGACGTTGAGGAAGATGTAGACGACGCGGCCGGGGTGGCGGTGCGTGAGCCGGGAGAAGAAGTTGGACCAGGACAGCGAGCCGGAGTACGCGTTGGTCGTGTTGATCTTGATCTGGGAGAGGATCACGAAGAAGGTCGCCAGCCCCAGCGCGACCGGCGCGGCGAAGGTGTGGATGCCCGAGACGAACTGCTGGATCGGTTCGTTCGCGGTGCTCAGGCCGACGTGCCCGGCGATGTAGAAGGCGAGGAAGGCGCCGCCGATCTGCTTGGCCGCGCCCAGCACCACCCAGCCCGGCCCCGCGGCCAGCACCGCGCTCCACCAGCGGCGGGAGTTGGCGGCCGTCTTGTCGGGCATGAAGCGCAGGTAGTCGACCTGCTCGCCGATCTGCGCGATGAGCGACAGCGCCACACCGGCGCCCGCGCCCACCCCCAGCAGGCTGACCGACGAACCCGTCGGCGAGTTGCCGGCGAAGTGGGTGAACCGCGAGAAGGCGTGCGGGTCCTGGACCGCGATCGACACGAAGGGCGCCACCATCAGCACCAGCCAGACCGGCTGCGTCCACACCTGCATCTTCGACAGCGCGGTCATCCCGTAGAACACCAGCGGCAGGATGATCAGCGCGCAGATCAGATAGCCGACGGCCAGCGGGATGTGCAGACCCAGGTCGAGCGCCTGGGCCATGATCGAGCCTTCGAGGGCGAAGAAGATGAAGGTGAAGCTGGCATAGATGATCGACGTCAGCGTGGAGCCGAGATAGCCGAATCCGGCGCCCCGGGTCAGCAGGTCCATGTCGATCGAGTACTGAACTTGATTGAGTGATGTCGGAGCCGTTCGCCTGACGGCGGTGGGTGGGCTCCGGTAGCTCTGGGTTCGTGAGGTACGCGCAGGGCGG
>NZ_JBIRQQ010000017.1:0-143636 GCF_044333285.1 Streptomyces sp. NPDC021020 | reverse complement strand
ACGCCCGGTTACATTCCGAACCCGGAAGCTAAGCCTTTCAGCGCCGATGGTACTGCAGGGGGGACCCTGTGGGAGAGTAGGACACCGCCGAACAAATATTGAAGGAGGCCCCGGCCCCGAGCTTTGTCTCGTGGGTCGGGGCCTTTTTTGCTGCCCGTCACCCGGCGTTCATATCGCGCCGGGACGCTGGACGCCCCGAACAGGCGGAGGTGTGGAGACGTGCAGCAGATGACGACTGCCGGACCGCGGCACAGGATCGCTTCGGACACGACGGCCGCAGCTCTTCGCGACGCGCTGGTGGGGCTCGGGATACGTGGCGGCGACGAGGTCATCGTGCCGTCCTTCGGGCCGGGCGGGCCTGCCGACGCCGTACGGCTGGCCGGCGCCGTACCGGTCTTCGCCGACATAGACCCGCGGACTTTCTGCCTCGACCCGGAAGCGGTCGCGGCCGGCGTGACCTCCCGGACCGCCGCCATCGTGCCTGTGCACGTCTTCGGACACCCGGCGCCCATGGCGGAACTCACCGAACTGGCGGAGCAGCGTGCGCTGGCCCTCGTGGAGGAAGGCGAAGTCGCCGACGAGGCGGGGGCGGTGGCGCGGCGGCGGGCGCACGCGCGGTTTCTGGACTCGGCGTTGAGGGGTGTCGTCGTGCCCTACACGGCGCCGGGGGCGCACCACCTCTACCACCGCTACACCGTGCGCGTTCCGGGTAACGGGCGGCCCGACCGGGACGCCTTCGCCGCAGCCCTGGCGGCGCGCGGGGTGCGGGCGACCGTGAGCGTACCCGTGCCCGTACACCGGATGCCGGCGCACCGGTCGGGGGACATGCTGCCGGAGACCGAGCGGGTGGCGGCCGACACGCTGTCGCTGCCGGTGCATTCCGGCATCACGCAGCGGGAGTTGACGCACATCGCGGACACCTGCAACGCGCTCGGCGGGCTCATGTGACGGGGCCGCGAGTCGGCGGGAGATGCCCACTGCCGGGACCGGCTGCTGAGTTTCCCGCACAGCCGTTCATGGGCTACGATCTTCCCGTCGACGCGCCCCAATAGCTCAGTCGGTAGAGCGTCTCCATGGTAAGGAGAAGGTCTACGGTTCGATTCCGTATTGGGGCTCTGACAAGGAAAGGCCTCCCGCCGAGTGCGGGAGGCCTTTCTGCTGCTCGGGAGCCTGCTGTCCGGGAGACCGGCGGTCAGCTCTGCGGGAGGGTCGGGACGCGCATCGCCAGGATGGCCATGTCGTCGGACGGGGCGTCGGCGGCGAAGCGTTCGACCGCGCGCTGGATGCGGGCGGCGACGGCGCCCGCGGTCAGGCCCGTGCACGTGGCGAGGACGTCCGCGAGGCCGTCGTCGCCGAGCATCCGGGTGCCCTCACGGCGTTCCGTGACCCCGTCCGTCACGCACAGCAGGACGTCGCCCGGGTCGAGGGTCACGGACTGCTCGACGAGCTCCAGGTCGTCCATCACGCCCAGCAGCGGCTGCGGTTCGGCGGCGGGCTCCACCGAGCCGTCCGGGCGCAGCCGCAGTGGCAGTGGGTGGCCCGCGCAGACCATGCGCAGTACTGCGCTGCCGTCGTGCTGCGGCCACAGCTCGCCGTAGAGGAGGGTCAGGAAGCGGCTGCGGGCGCCCTCGTCGAGGATGGCGGCGTTGAGGCGTTCCAGGACGGCGGGGCCGCCGAAGCCCTCGCGGGCGAGGAGGCGGAGGGCGTGCCGGGCCAGGCCCGTGACGGCGGCGGCCTCGGGGCCGGTGCCGCAGACGTCGCCGATGGCGAAGCCCCAGCAGCCGTCGCGGATGGGGAAGAGGTCGTAGAAGTCGCCGCCGACCTCGTTGCCCTCTCCGGCTGCGCGGTAGACGACCTCGACCTCGACGCCGGGGACGTGCGGCAGCTCCGGCGGCAGGAGGCTGCGCTGGAGGGCCTGGCTGATGGCGGTGCGCTCGCTGTAGAGGCGGGCGTTGTCGAGGGCGAGGGCCGCCCGCCGGGACAGGTCCTCGGCCAGCTCCAGGATCTCCTGGCGGAAGCGCTCGTCGGTGGGCTTGCCGAGGGTGAGCATGCCGATGACGCGGTTGCGCGCGACGAGCGGCAGAACGACCGTCTCGCCGCCGACGGCGGCCGCGGTCGCGAGGGCGACACCGGGCGCGCTGACCGGGCGGCCGGGGAGGGTGGCCGCGCCGCTGGGGCCCACGCCGAGGCTGCGCAGCGAGGCGCGCAGGGCGCTGGAGTGGGCGGCGTCGGAGGGCGCGGTCCAGGCGCGGGCGCCGGGGGTGGGGTCGGGTTCCGGCGGGCGGACCTGGGAGAGGAGGGCCTTGATGCCGTCGATGCGGTCCTCGTCCTCGTGCAGGACGAAGGCCAGCTCCGGCTCGGACTGCTCGGCGATGGTGTAGACGGCGCACCAGCTGGCGAGGGTGGGCACGGTCATCTGTGCCATGAGCGCGAGCGTCTGGTCGCGCTCCAGGGTTCCGGCGAGCAGGTCGGAGGCCTCGACGAGGAAGGACAGCGAGCCGCGGCGGAGCCGCTCCAGCTCGGTCAGCCGGGCGCTCTCGACGGCCAGCGCGATGCGGTCGGCGGCGAACTGGAGCCGCAGCGCCTCCTGGTTGGAGTAGCGGCCCGGGGCCTCCGCGGCCACGCCGAGCGAACCGGTGAGCCGGCCCTCGACCTTGAGCGGCACGGTGACGACGGAGCGCATGCCCGTACCGGACAGCAGGGGTACGGCGCCGGGGACGGCGGTGAGGTCCTCGTGGACGGCGGGCATCCGGGCGCTGCCGTAGCGGCCGGTGCCGGCCTCGACGGGGACGCGGGCGAAGCGCTGGCGGGCGGAGGGCAGACCGGTGGAGGCGCGGACCTCCAGCTCGGTCTCGTCGTCGGTGGCGAGCAGCAGGTAGGCGGCGTCGCCGTCGAGCATGTCGCGGGCGCGCTCCACGGTGCGCTGCAGCAGTCCGTCGAGGTCGTCGGGGGCGGGGGAGCCGATGAAGACCTCGAAGGCGTCGTTGCTCTTGCCGCGCTGCGCGAGGTTCGGCTCGGAGGGCGCGGAGCCGCGCGACGGGCTCTCCAGGATGGCGCGCTCCTCGGCGCGTACCAGCAGGCACACCGTGGAGGGCTCGCCGGCGCTGTCGCGGATGCGCAGGTGGGAGCCGTAGACGGGCAGGACCCGGCCCGCGCCGTTGCGCAGTCCGTAGGTGCCTTCCCAGCGGGAGAGCTGGAGGGCCTCGGCGAGGCCGAGGCCGGTGCCGGGGGTCTGCGGCCAGGCGGTGAGGTCGGCGAGTGACTTGCCGACGACGTCGGCGGCGGGGTGTTCGAAGAGTTCGGCCGCGTCGTCGTTCCAGCGTGTGACGGTGCCCTGCCGGTCGACCTGGACGACGGCGACCCGGACCCGCTCGTCGGCCTCGGGGAGGTCGGCGGCGGCCAGCAGCGGGCCGGCCGAGCGCGTACCGGCGGGGCGCTCGGGCAGGTCGAGCTGGAACCAGACGTGCTTGCCCGCGGCGGTGTATTCCACACCCCAGCGGCTGGCGAGCGCGGCGCACAGCAGCAGCCCGCGGCCGCCTTCGTGGTCGGGGTCCCGGTGCGGGCGGCCGCGGCCCTGGAGCGGTACCTCGCGCTCGGGGTAGTGGTCGGCGACCTCGACGCGTACGGCTGTCTCGTAGCGCAGACAGCGCACGTCGGCGGCGGTTCCCGCGTGGACGACGGCGTTGGTCACCAGTTCGCTGGTCAGGACGACGGCGTCGTCCACCACGTCGGCGAAGCCCCAGCCGTGCAGTGTGTCGCGTACGAACGCCCTGGCCACGGCGACGGACCTGCCGACCGGTTCGAAGCTGGCCGTTGCCCGAGCCGTGATCACGGATCTCCTCATGACGGATTCGCTGGTCTCCCGCGGACGCCGCGCGCGGATGCCGGGTGCGGTCGCCCGCCCCTGCACACCGCGTCGTCCTGCCATCAGGCAAGGCTAGTGCGTCGGACACCGGCCGTCCCGTGGGTGGTCAAACCGGAACGTTCCGCGCCGGATGGGGGGCGTACGCGGGGCGTGCGCCCGTGCACACGGGGGGCGACGGTTCCTAGCGTCAACGCTTCTGTTGCGCACGGGTTACTCCGGATGTTGTGGGCCCGGCAGACGAAAGTGGAAGACTGGAGGGGCTCAACTCGGTTACATGCAGGTCGATCGACCCTCCAGGAGGGACACGGTGGAGTCTGGCGCATCGGCGCGGGGCGCGGTCACGCGTACGAAGAACGGGCGTTCCCGGGCCGGGGGGACCGTAGAGGTCGACGCGGCCGCGCTCACCAAGCTGCTCTCCGCGCTGTCGGCGATGCGGGACGGCAATTTCCGCCGCAGGCTGACGGTGACCGGCGACGGGGTGATGGCCGAGGTGGCCGCCGTCTTCAACGAGGTCGCCGACCGCAACCAGCACCTCACCGGGGAGCTGGCCCGGGTCCGCCGGGTGGTCGGCCGGGAGGGCAAGCTCACCGAGCGGCTGGAGACGGGGGCCTGCGAGGGCGCCTGGGCGGCCGCGATCGAGGCGTCGAACGCGCTGGTGGACGACCTGGTGCGGCCCGTGTCCGAGGTGGGCCGTGTGCTGTCGGCGGTGGCCGAGGGCGACCTGGAGCAGCGCATGGACCTGCGCGCCCAGAACGCCGACGGGACCGGGCACCCGCTGCGCGGCGAATTCCTGAAGGTCGGCCGTACGGTCAACGGCCTGGTGGACCAGCTGTCGGCGTTCACCGACGAGGTGACGCGCGTCGCACGCGAGGTCGGCACCGAGGGCAAGCTCGGCGGGCAGGCGAAGGTCCGCGGGGTCGCCGGGTCCTGGAAGGACCTGACGGACTCCGTCAACACCATGGCGTACCGCCTGACGGCGCAGCTGCGCGACATCGCCACCGTGACGAACGCGGTGTTCAAGGGCGACCTGTCGCGCAAGGTGACCGTGCATGTCGACGGCGAGATGCTGGAGCTCAAGAACACCGTCAACACGATGGTGGACCAGCTGTCGTCCTTCTCCTCCGAGGTGACCCGGGTCGCGCGCGAGGTGGGCACCGAGGGCGAGCTGGGCGGCCAGGCCCAGGTGCCGGGCGTGGCCGGCGTGTGGAAGGACCTCACCGATTCGGTGAACCTGATGGCCGGCAACCTGACGGCCCAGGTGCGGGACATCGCGCAGGTCACGACCGCGGTCGCCAACGGCGACCTGACGCAGAAGATCACCATCGGCGCGCGCGGCGAGGTCGCGCAGCTCGCCGAGACGATCAACGCGATGACCGAGACGCTGCGCACCTTCGCCGACGAGGTCACCCGCGTCGCCGGGGAGATCGGCGCGGAGGGCCAGCTCGGCGGTCAGGCGCAGGTGCCGGGTGCGGCGGGCACGTGGAAGGACCTGACGGACTCCGTCAACACCGCCTTCCGCAACCTGACGGCCCAGGTGCGGGACATCGCGCAGGTCACGACCGCGGTGGCGGGCGGCGACCTGTCGCAGAAGGTCACGGTGGACGTCTCCGGCGAGATGCTGGAGCTGAAGAACACCGTGAACACGATGGTCGACCAGCTGTCGGCGTTCGGCGCCGAGGTGACGCGGGTGGCCCGCGAGGTCGGTGTCGAGGGCATCCTCGGCGGGCAGTCGCAGGTGCCCGGCGCGGCGGGGACGTGGAAGGACCTGACGGACTCGGTCAACACCGCCTTCCGGAACCTGACCGGCCAGGTCCGCAACATCGCGCAGGTCACGACGGCGGTCGCCAACGGCGATCTGTCGCAGAAGGTCACGGTGGACGTCTCCGGCGAGATGCTGGAGCTCAAGAACACCGTGAACCGCATGGTGGACCAGCTCGGCTCGTTCGCCGCCCAGGTGACGCGGATGGCCACCGACGTGGGTACGGAAGGGCGCCTCGGCGGCCAGGCCCGGGTCGACGGGGTCAGCGGCACCTGGAAGGACCTGACCGACTCCGTCAACTTCATGGCGGGAAACCTGACCTCGCAGGTGCGGCAGATCGCGCAGGTCACGACGGCGGTGGCGCGCGGTGACCTGTCGCAGAAGATCGACGTGGACGCGCGCGGCGAGATTTTGGAGCTGAAGAACACCATCAACACGATGGTCGACCAGCTCTCCTCCTTCGCCGAGCAGGTGACCCGGGTCGCCCGTGAGGTCGGCACCGACGGGCGCCTCGGCGGTCAGGCGCAGGTGCCGGGGGTCGCCGGTGTGTGGCGCGACCTGACCGACTCGGTGAACTTCATGGCCGGCAACCTGACGGCCCAGGTCCGCAACATCGCGCAGGTCGCCACCGCGGTGGCGCGCGGTGACCTGTCGCAGAAGATCGACGTGGACGCGCGCGGCGAGATCCTGGAGCTGAAGAACACCCTCAACACGATGGTCGACCAGCTCTCCTCCTTCGCCGAGCAGGTCACGCGGGTGGCGCGCGAGGTCGGCACCGAGGGCATCCTGGGCGGCCAGGCCGAGGTCAAGGGCGTCTCGGGCACGTGGAAGGACCTCACGCAGTCCGTCAACTTCATGGCGAACAACCTCACCAGCCAGGTCCGCAACATCGCCGACGTCACCAACGCGGTCGCCCAGGGCGACCTGTCGCGGAAGATCACCGTCGATGCGAAGGGCGAGATCCTCGCGCTGGTCACGACCGTGAACACGATGGTGGACACGCTGTCGGCGTTCGGTGACGAGGTGACCCGCGTCGCCCGTGAGGTGGGTACCGAGGGCCAGCTCGGCGGCCAGGCCCGGGTACGGGACGCGTCGGGCATCTGGAAGGACCTGACCGACAACGTCAACCTGATGGCGAACAACCTGACGGGCCAGGTGCGGTCGATCTCCTCGGTGGCCACCGCCGTCGCCAACGGCGACCTGACCAAGAAGATCACCGTCGAGGCGCGCGGCGAGGTCGCGCAGCTCGCCGAGACGATCAACACGATGGTGGACACGCTGTCGGCGTTCGGTGACGAGGTGACCCGCGTGGCCCGCGAGGTGGGCACCGAGGGCATCCTGGGCGGCCAGGCGCGGGTGCCGGGCGTCTCGGGGACGTGGAAGGACCTCACGGAGTCCGTCAACGGCATGGCGTCGAACCTGACGGGCCAGGTGCGGCAGATCGCCCAGGTGACGACGGCGGTCGCGCGCGGCGACCTGTCCAAGAAGATCGACGTGGACGCGCGCGGGGAGATCCTGGAACTCAAGACGACCATCAACACGATGGTCGGGCAGCTCTCCGCGTTCGGTGACGAGGTCACGCGCGTCGCGCGCGAGGTGGGTACGGAAGGACGGCTGGGCGGACAGGCCCGGGTGCCCGGAGTCTCCGGCATCTGGAAGGACCTCACCGAGTCGGTGAACCTGATGGCCAACAACCTGACCAGCCAGGTCCGCAACATCGCCCAGGTCGCCACCGCGGTGACCCGCGGCGACCTCAACCTGCGCATCGACGTGGACGCGGCCGGCGAGATCCTGGAACTCCAGGACTACATCAACACCATGATCGTGCGCCTGCGCGAGACGACGCTGGCCAACAAGGAGCAGGACTGGCTCAAGGGCAACCTGGCCCGTATCTCCGGTCTCATGCAGGGCCGCCGGGATCTCGGCGACGTGGCCGCCCTGATCATGAGCGAGCTGACGCCGGTCGTGTCCGCGCAGCACGGCGCCTTCTACCTCGCCGAGGACACCACGGAGGTCGGCGAGGAGTACGAGCTGCGGCTGCGCGGCAGCTACGGCTTCTCGCGCCGCGCCATGTCGACGGTCTTCCTGCCCGGCGAGGGGCTCATCGGGCAGGCCGCGGTGGAGAAGCGGCCCATTCTCATCGAGAACGTCCCGCCGGGTTATCTGAAGATCACCTCGGGGCTGGGTGAAGCACCGCCCGCCCATGTGATCGTGCTGCCGGTGCTGTTCGAGGGCCGGGTGCTCGGCGTCATCGAACTGGCGGCTTTCCAGCCGCTCACCGAGATCCAGAAGGACTTCCTCAACCAGATCACCGACATCATCGCCATCAGCGTCAACACGATCAGCGTCAACACCAAGACGGAGTATCTGCTCAAGCAGTCGCAGGAACTGACCGAGCAGTTGCAGGAGCGGTCGGGCGAACTGGAGAACCGGCAGCGTGCGCTGCAGCTCTCCAACGCGGAACTGGAGGAGAAGGCCGAACTCCTGGCCCGGCAGAACCGCGACATCGAGGTCAAGAACACCGAGATCGAGGACGCCAGGCAGGTCCTGGAAGAGCGTGCGGAACAACTCGCCGTCTCGATGCGCTACAAGTCCGAATTCCTCGCCAACATGTCGCACGAGCTGCGTACGCCGCTGAACTCGCTGCTCATCCTGGCGAAACTGCTCGCGGACAACGGTGACGGCAATCTGTCGCCCAAGCAGGTCGAATTCGCCGAGACGATCCACAGCGCCGGTTCCGACCTGCTGCAGCTGATCAACGACATCCTGGACCTGTCGAAGGTCGAGGCGGGAAAGATGGACGTCTCGCCGACGCGTATCGCACTGGTGCAGCTCGTCGACTACGTGGAGGCCACCTTCCGGCCGCTGACCGCGGAGAAGGGCCTGGACTTCTCGGTGCGGGTCTCGCCGGAGCTGCCGGTGACGCTGCACACCGACGAGCAGCGGCTGCTGCAGGTGCTGCGCAACCTGCTGTCGAACGCGGTCAAGTTCACCGACAGCGGCTCGGTGGAGCTGGTGATCAGGCCGGCCGGCAGCGAGGTGCCGCAGTCGATCCGCGAGCAGCTGCTGGAGGCGGGCACACTGCGCAGCCCCGACCAGCCGCTCATCGCCTTCTCCGTGACCGATACGGGTATCGGCATCGCGGCGGGCAAGATGCGGGTGATCTTCGAGGCGTTCAAGCAGGCCGACGGCACGACCAGCCGCAAGTACGGCGGCACGGGCCTCGGGCTGTCGATCAGCCGGGAGATCGCCCGGCTGCTGGGCGGCGAGATCCACGCCGACAGCCAGCCGGGCCGCGGTTCGACCTTCACGCTGTACCTGCCGCTGAGCCTGGGCCGGGACGCCGACATCCCGCAGGCGACGCCGCAGTTGCCGGCCGGCGCCGGCGAGCAGGACGGCGCCGCGGGCGGCCGTACCCGCAGCCCCGGCAGCAGCCTGGCCCGGCTGCGCCGCCGCTCGGCCCTGCAGGCCCCGCAGCCCGCGGCCGCGGTGGAGAGCGGCGAGAAGGCGGCGGCGCCCGAGCGGTGGGTGGAGCAGGACGAGCCCGCGGAGTCGCGCTTCACCGGCGGCTTCAACGGCGAGAAGGTGCTCATCGTCGACGACGACATCCGCAACGTCTTCGCGCTCACCAGCGTCCTGGAGCAGCACGGGCTGACGGTGCTCTACGCCGAGAACGGGCGCGAGGGCATCGAGGTGCTGGAGCAGCACGACGACATCGCGATCGTGCTGATGGACATCATGATGCCGGAGATGGACGGTTACGCCACGACCACGGCGATCCGCAAGATGCCGCAGTTCGCCGGGCTGCCCATCATCGCGCTGACGGCAAAGGCGATGAAGGGCGACCGGGAGAAGAGCATCGAGTCGGGAGCGTCGGACTATGTCGCCAAACCGGTGGACACCGACCACCTCCTGAGCCTCATGGAACAGTGGATGCACTCGCGTTGAGCAAGAAAGTTGAATTTTTTCCGACCGGAGGGTCCCTCGCACGTGTGAGGGCGCGAGGATGAGGGAACCTTCTCGTCTCCGCCAGCGTTTTCGGTGCGTGGTGAGTGACGTGGCGGTGACAGGGTGTGGCGAACGGCGGGGTGCGGCTACCATGACCGGCACAAGGACGGGCGGCGCGACGGAGTCGTCCCTGGGGGCGGCGACCGGCGTGATGCCGGGGCGAGGAGGGCGGGCCATGGTGCAGAAGGCCAAGATCCTCCTGGTCGATGACCGGCCGGAGAATCTGCTGGCGCTGGAGGCGATTCTCTCCGCGCTCGATCAGACTCTGGTCCGGGCATCGTCCGGGGAGGAAGCGCTCAAAGCGCTGCTCACCGACGATTTCGCGGTGATCCTGCTCGATGTGCAGATGCCGGGCATGGACGGCTTCGAGACGGCGGCGCACATCAAGCGGCGGGAGCGGACACGGGACATCCCGATCATCTTCCTGACCGCGATCAACCACGGCCCGCACCACACCTTCCGGGGCTACGCGGCGGGCGCGGTCGACTACATCTCGAAGCCCTTCGACCCGTGGGTGCTGCGGGCCAAGGTGTCGGTCTTCGTCGACCTGTACATGAAGAACTGCCAGCTGCGCGAGCAGGCCGCGCTGCTGCGGCTGCAACTGGAGCACGGCGCGCCGTCCGGCACGGGCTCCGACGGCTCGAAGGAGCCCGCGGGCCTGCTCGCCGAGCTGTCGGCGCGGCTCGCCGCCGTCGAGGAGCAGGCCGAGGCGCTGGGCAAGCAGCTGGGCGAGTCCTCGGACGCCGCCGCGGTGGCCACCGCGGCCCACCTGGAGCGCAAGCTGACCGGTCTGCGACGCGCGCTGGACGCGCTCGACCCGGGCAGCGGCGGCGGGATCGTACGGCAGTCCGCCGGCGGCGAGTAGCGCCGCCGGGGCCTGGCGGCAACGGAGGTTGACGCCGGGTCAACGGGGCCGCGGGAACCGCCCGACACGAACGGGCGTATCCACAGGGGCACGTGTTCACCGATCACAAGGGCGGTAACCTCGGCACCATGGCCCCACGTACGTCCGGCACCGCCAAGAAAGCTCCGGCGAAGCCTGCGGCCAAGAAGCCCGCCGCGAAGAAGACGGCGGCCAAGAGCGCCGCCGCGAAACCGCCCGCCAAGAAGGCGGCAGCGGCGCCCAAGCCCGCGCCGAAACCGGCGCCGTCACCGACCAGCGGCATCCTGCGGATGTTCCGCGCCCTGTGGCTGGGCCTCGCGCACGCCGTCGGCGCGGTCTTCCGCGGCATAGGGCGCGGCGCCCGCGGACTCGACCCCGCGCACCGCAAGGACGGCCTGGGCCTGCTCCTGATCGGTCTGACGCTGGTGGTCGCCGCCGGTACCTGGTCGAATCTGCGCGGCCCGGTCGGCGACCTGGTCGAGCTGCTGGTCACCGGCGCCTTCGGGCGGCTGGACCTGCTGGTGCCGCTGATGCTGGGCGCGGTCGCGGTGCGCCTGATGCGGCACCCGGAGCAGCCGGAGGCCAACGGGCGGATCGTGATCGGCCTGTCCGCCCTCGCCATCGGCATCCTCGGGCTGATCCATGTGGCCTGCGGCTCGCCCGCCCGCAGCGACGGGGCCACCGCGCTGCGCGACGCCGGCGGCCTGATCGGCTGGGCCGCCGCCTCCCCGCTCGTCTACACCGTCGGCGGCTTCCTGGCCGCGCCGCTGCTGCTGCTGGTGACGCTGTTCGGGCTGCTCGTCGTCACCGCCACCCCGGTGCACGCGGTGCCGCACCGGCTGCGGGCGGCCGGCGCCCGGATCGGCCTGTACGCCCCGCCGCCGGACGTCGACGCCGTGCCGCTGGAGGAGTTCTTCGACGACGAGGAGGAGCAGGCGGGGGCAGCCGACCGCGGCGGCGCCGCGGACGAGTCGCCGGTGCGCCGACTGCCCCGGCGGCCGGCCAAGCGGGACGAGCCGTACGACATGGAGAGCGACGGCGCCGACCCGGCCGCGGGGCTGCCCGCCGAGCCGCTCGGGGACGAGCCGAAGCCGCGCCGCCGGCCGCGCCGCCGTACCGAGACGCTGCCCGCCGCGCAGGGCGACGCGCCCGACGCGGTCGACGTCGCCGCAGCCGCGGCCGCCGCGCTGGACGGCGCGGTGCTGCACGGCCTGCAGCCGTCGCCGCTGGTCGCTGATCTGACCAGCAACCTGCGCAAGCCGGTGCCCGCCGCCCGCGCGCAGGAGGACACCGGCCCGGACGGTGTGCCGGACCTGACCAAACCGAACCCGGAGTCGGGCGAGCCGCTGCCGCCGCGCGCCGAGCAGCTCCAGCTCTCCGGCGACATCACCTACGCGCTCCCCTCGCTCGACCTGCTGGAGCGCGGCGGCCCCGGCCGTACCCGCAGCGCCGCCAACGACGCGGTGGTGGCGGCGCTCACCCAGGTCTTCAAGGAATTCAAGGTCGACGCGGTCGTGACCGGCTTCACCCGCGGCCCGACGGTCACCCGCTACGAGGTGGAGCTCGGCGCGGCGGTCAAGGTCGAGCGGATCACCGCGCTCGCCAAGAACATCGCCTACTCCGTCGCCAGCCCCGATGTGCGGATCATCAGCCCGATCCCCGGCAAGTCCGCGGTCGGCATCGAGATCCCCAACAGCGACCGCGAGATGGTCAACCTCGGGGACGTACTGCGCTCCGCCGACGCCGCTGGCGAGGACCACCCGATGACGGTGGCGCTCGGCAAGGACGTCGAGGGCGGCTACGTGATGGCCAACCTGGCGAAGATGCCGCACGTGCTCGTCGCGGGCGCGACCGGCTCCGGCAAGTCCTCCTGCATCAACTGCCTGATCACCTCGGTGCTGGCCCGCGCCACCCCGGACGAGGTCCGTATGGTGCTGGTCGACCCCAAGCGCGTCGAGCTGACCGCGTACGAGGGCATCCCGCACCTGATCACGCCGATCATCACCAACCCCAAGCGGGCCGCCGAGGCGCTGCAGTGGGTGGTGCGCGAGATGGACCTGCGCTACGACGACCTGGCCGCGTACGGCTTCCGGCACATCGACGACTTCAACGCCGCCGTGCGCTCCGGCCGGGCCAGGACCCCGGAGGGCAGCGAGCGCGAGCTGACGCCGTACCCGTACCTGCTGGTGATCGTGGACGAGCTGGCCGACCTGATGATGGTCGCGCCGCGCGACGTCGAGGACTCCATCGTCCGGATCACCCAGCTCGCCCGGGCCGCCGGTATCCACCTGGTGCTCGCCACCCAGCGGCCCAGCGTCGACGTCGTCACGGGGCTGATCAAGGCCAACGTGCCCTCCCGGCTGGCCTTCGCGACGTCCTCGCTCGCCGACAGCCGGGTCATCCTGGACCAGCCCGGCGCCGAGAAGCTGATCGGAAAGGGTGACAGCCTGTTCCTGCCGATGGGCGCGAACAAGCCGATCCGGATGCAGGGCGCCTTCGTCACCGAGGACGAGGTCGCCAAGGTCGTCGAACACTGCAGGGCACAGCTCACACCGACGTACCGCTCGGACGTCACGGTCGGCAGCGGGCCGAAGAAGGAGATCGACGAGGAGATCGGCGACGACCTGGACCTGCTGTGCCAGGCCGCGGAGCTGGTGGTCTCCACGCAGTTCGGCTCGACGTCGATGTTGCAGCGCAAGCTGCGTGTGGGCTTCGCCAAGGCGGGCAGGCTCATGGACCTGATGGAGTCGCGCGGCATCGTCGGCCCCAGCGAGGGCTCGAAGGCGCGCGACGTGATGGTGAAGGCGGACGAACTGGACGGGGTCCTGGCCGAGATCCGCGGCGGGGCGTGACCGGACGGTCGGGGCAGGCGCCACCGCGGACCCCGGGTCCGCGGCCGGCGGCCCGCCGCGACACGCGGTGGCGGCCGAAAACCGATCGGATTCTTCGGGCAACCGTTTGATCTGTTCGTACGTCAACTTCGGCAGGGAAGGCGGCATCCTGATGGCGTACACATTTCCGCCGCCCGCTTGCCTCCCGGTTTCGGCACCCTCTTAGACTGATCCCCCAGCGGCTGCACGTTCGAAAGGCGCCCTCGTGTCCCTCGGCAACACGCCCACCGAAGACCGGCCTTCGGTCGGCCACGCCCTCGCCCAGGCCCGTACCGCCGCCGGACTGTCCGTCGACGAGGTCAGCGCCGTCACCCGGGTGCGCGTTCCCATCGTGCAGTCGATCGAGCAGGACGACTTCTCGCGCTGCGGCGGCGACGTCTACGCCCGCGGCCACATCCGCACGATGGCCCGTGCCGTGGGACTCGACCCCGAGCCGCTGATCGCGCAGTACGCGGCGGAGCACGGCACGGAGACCGTGCCCGCGCCCGTCGCCCCGGTCTACTCGAACGAGCGCATCAAGTCCGAGCCGCGCCGGCCCAACTGGACCGCCGCCATGGTCGCGGCGATCGTCGCCGTGATCGGCTTCGTCGGCTACACCGCCTTCACCGGCGGCGACAACGGCAAGACCCCCAAGGCCGACCCCGCGCCGCCGACCCCGAGCAGCACCAGCACCACCCCCGGCGTGCAGACGACGCAGGGCACCATGCCGCCGTCGCCCGACCCGACCGGCAGCGCCATCGCCGCGGCGCCTCCCGGCAAGGTCACCGTCAAGATCACCGCGGAGGACGGCACCAGCTGGGTGCAGGCCACCGACCACAACGGCAAGCGGCTCTACCAGGGCTCGCTCCTCAAGGGCGACTCGCAGACCTTCACCGACGACAAGAAGATCAAGCTGATCGTCGGCAACGCCGGAGCGGTGCAGCTGTTCGTCAACGGCAAGGACCTCGGCCCGGCCGGCTCCAGCGGCCAGGTGGTCAGGCTCACCTACACCCCCGGCGACCCGACGCAGGGCTGACCGCCGCGTACGGCGCCGGTCCGTCGCGTGTCCGGCGCGGCGCCGGTGCACGTCGGGCCCGGGTCCGGTGCAGGTCCGGGCGCCTCCCCGGTGCACGTCCGGCGCCGGGGAAGGGATCCGGCCGTAACCGACGAGGCGGGAGGGGTCCGACAGGGCACCGGGTAGTCTGAGTGCATGCCCGAACCCCGTACCGTCGCCCTTGTCACGCTCGGATGCGCCCGTAACGAAGTGGACTCCGAAGAGCTCGCCGGACGGCTGGCGGCGGACGGCTGGCGGCTCGTCGAGGACGCCGCGGACGCCGACGTGGCGGTCGTCAACACCTGCGGCTTCGTCGAGGCGGCCAAGAAGGACTCTGTCGACGCCCTGCTGGAAGCCAACGACCTCAAGGAGCACGGCCGCACCCAGGCCGTCGTCGCCGTCGGCTGCATGGCGGAACGCTACGGCAAGGAGCTGGCCGACGCGCTGCCCGAAGCCGACGGAGTCCTCGGTTTCGACGACTACACCGACATCTCCGAGCGGCTGCGCACCATCCTGAGCGGCGGCGTCCACGCCCCGCACACCCCGCGGGACCGGCGCAAGCTGCTGCCGATCAGCCCCGCCGAGCGCCAGTCGTCAACCGTGGCGCTGCCGGGTCACTCGCAAGAGGGTCACCCGAACGGCGGTATCCCGGAAGCTGCCGACGGCCCCACTGCGGACCTCGCCGACCTGCCGGCCGGAGTCGCGCCCGCCTCGGGGCCGCGCCCGCCACTGCGGCGCCGGCTCGACTCGGGCCCTGTCGCCTCGGTGAAGCTCGCCTCCGGCTGCGACCGCCGCTGCACCTTCTGCGCCATCCCGTCCTTCCGCGGCTCGTTCATCTCCCGCCGCCCCTCCGACGTCCTCGGCGAGACCCGCTGGCTCGCCGGGGAGGGCGTCCGCGAGGTGATGCTCGTGAGCGAGAACAACACCTCCTACGGCAAGGACCTCGGCGACATCCGCCTGCTGGAGACGCTGCTGCCGGAGCTTGCCGCGGTCGAGGGCATCGAACGCGTCCGGGTCAGCTACCTCCAGCCCGCCGAGCTGCGCCCCGGCCTCATCGACGTGCTGACCTCCACGCCCGGCGTGGTGCCGTACTTCGACCTGTCCTTCCAGCACTCCGCCCCCGGTGTGCTGCGCGCGATGCGGCGCTTCGGCGACACCGAGCGCTTCCTGGACCTGCTCGCCGCCATCCGCGCCAAGGCGCCGCAGGCGGGCGTGCGGTCCAACTTCATCGTCGGCTTCCCCGGTGAGAGCGAGGACGACCTCGCCGAGCTGGAGCGCTTCCTCAGCGCCGCGCGCCTGGACGCGATCGGGGTGTTCGGCTACTCCGACGAGGAGGGCACCGAGGCCGCCGGCTTCGACGGGAAGCTCGACGAGGACGTGGTCGCAGGCAGGCTGGCCCGCGTCTCCCGGCTCGCCGAGGAGCTGACCGCGCAGCGCGCCGAGGAGCGCGTCGGGGACACCGTCCAGGTGCTCGTCGAGACCGTGGACGAGGAGACGGGCGAGATCACCGGGCGGGCCGACCACCAGGCGCCGGAGACGGACGGGCAGGTCCTGCTCGTGCCCGTCGACGGTGTGCGGGCCGAGCCCGGGGATTTCGTGACGGCCAAGGTGACCGGGGCGCAGGGCGTCGACCTGGTCGCCGAGCCGCTGGGCGCGGCGGTGAGCAGATGAGCGGAGCGCCCGCGCCGGCGGCCTCTCCGCCCCCGTCGTCCTCGTCCTCCGCAGCCGGCGGGGCGGGCCTGGCGGGGGCCACGGTGGCGCCCGAGGAACTGGTCCTGCCGGCCGCGGACGGTGCGCCGGCGGACAAGGCGGGGCTGTGGAACATCGCCAACCTGCTGACGATGACCCGACTGGTGCTGGTGCCCGGCTTCGTGCTGCTGCTCGTGCACGACGGCGGGGACGACCCGGCGTGGCGCTCCTTCGCCTGGGCGGCGTTCGCCGTCGCCATGATCACCGACCTCTTCGACGGCGAGCTGGCGCGGCGCTACGGCCTGGTCACCGACTTCGGCAAGATCGCCGACCCGATCGCGGACAAGGCCATCATGGGCGCCGCGCTCGTCGGGCTGTCGGCGCTCGGCGACCTGCCCTGGTGGGTGACCGCGGTGATCCTCTTCCGGGAGCTGGGCATCACGCTGATGCGCTTCTGGGTGATCCGGCACGCGGTGATCCCGGCGAGCCGGGGCGGCAAGCTCAAGACGCTCACGCAGGGCGTCGCGGTGGGGATGTACATCCTGGTGCTCACCGGGCCGCTGGCCAGCCTGCGGGCGTGGCTGATGGGCGCCGCTGTGGTGCTCACCGTCGTGACGGGGCTGGACTACGTCCGGCAGGCCGTCTCGCTGCGCCGGGCGGGCCTCGCGGCGGAGCGGGCGGCACGGGCGGCGCAGGACCCCGGTGCGGCGGACGCCGGCGGGGCGGAAACGGGCGCTACGGGCTCCGCGGGGGGCGCGGACCGGCCGGGGGAGGGCGGATGACCGGTACGGCCGCGGAGGTGCTGCGGCTGCTGGGGGAGCGGGGCGGGACCCTCGCCGTGGCGGAGTCGCTGACCGGGGGCCTGCTGGCCGCGGAGCTGACCGGGGTGGCGGGCGCCTCCCGGAGCTTTCGCGGCTCGGTCACGGCGTACGCGACGCCGCTCAAGGAGCAGCTGCTCGGCGTGGACGGGAAGCTGCTGGCCGCGCGGGGCGCCGTGGACGCCCAGGTCGCGCGGGAGATGGCCGAGGGGGTACGGCGTCGGCTCGGCACCGACTGGGGTGCGGCCACCACCGGGGTCGCCGGGCCGGAACCGCAGGACGGGCAGCCGGTGGGCACCGTGTTCGTGGCCGTCGCGGGACCGGACGGTGCCGGGGAGGTCGCCCCGCTGCGGCTCACCGGGGACCGGGCCGAGATCCGCCGCGCATCGGTCGCGGCCGTACTCGATCTGCTGGCCGAGCGACTGCGGAAGTCCTCGGAATAACCGGCCCGGTGTGCGTTCGGCGGCGGCAGGGAGGGAAGAAGAGCGGGAAGGGCGATGTTTGCAGCCCTGAGTGAACACGTCTTCGCGCCCCGCACGGCCAGTGCCCGAGGCGGTACGGTGGGGCGAGAAGGATGCGGTACCGCGATCCGAGGAGGGAGCCACCGATGATTCTGCTCCGTCGCCTGCTGGGTGACGTGCTGCGTCGGCAGCGCCAGCGTCAGGGCCGCACCCTGCGTGAGGTCTCCTCGTCCGCCCGGGTCTCGCTCGGCTATCTGTCGGAGGTCGAGCGGGGGCAGAAGGAGGCGTCCTCCGAACTGCTCTCAGCGATCTGCGAGGCTCTGGACGTCCCGATGTCGGAAGTGATGCGCGAGGTCAGCGACGACCTGTCGCTCGCCGAGCTGGCGCAGTCCGCGGCGTCCGAGTCGGGCACCGCTCCCATGCGGCCGCTGCTCGGCACCGTCACGTCGGTCACTTCCGTCACGTCCACGCCGGACGAGCGGATCACCATCAAGGCGCCGAAGAAGTCCGCGGAGGCCGTGGACGTGGTCGCGGCCTGAGGCCCGGCTGCCGCCGGTCCCACCGGTGCGCCACGGTCACACGACCCACCGGGCCTGACGCCGACGTGCACGTCGGCAAGTGCACGACCCCGATCCGCCGCCGGGCAGCCGCCCGGCGGCGGATCTGCCTTTGCCGTGTTCGAAAAGGCAGGGCAGGGTAGGCGGAGAAAGCCAGAAGACGGTCGAATCCGGTCGGAACCGGATTCGGCGGCGTCTGTTTCGCGTTCGTCCGCTGGGAGAACCGCATGAGTGTCGTGAAGAGCCCGCTGTCCGAGCAGGACCGCAAGGTCGTGGGGGAGGCCCTCCAAGGCGCGCTGGTCGACCTTCTCGACCTGTCGCTGGTGGCCAAGCAGGTGCACTGGAACGTGGTGGGGCCGCGCTTCCGTTCGATCCACCTCCAGCTCGACGAGGTGGTGGACAGCGCGCGCACCCACTCCGACACCGTGGCCGAACGGGCCTCGGCGATCGGCGTGTCGGCGGACGGCAGGGCCGGCACGATCTCCAAGACGAGCGGCATCGACGCCGTCACCAACGGGTGGGTCAAGGACACCGAGGTCGTCGAGATCATGGTGGCCGGGCTGCACGCCGTGATCACCCGGATGCGGGAGCGCATCGAGGTGACCGCCGATCCCGACCCGGTCAGCCAGGACCTGCTCATCGGCCTCACCGCCGACCTGGAGAAATTCCACTGGATGTTCCAGGCCGAGAACAGCGCCTGACCGCGCTGCCGCGCATCGCCAGCTCGGGGAATCGGGGGCCCGCCTACTCGGGGTCGGAAGGAGGCGGCCATGCGACCGCTTCGAGCACTCCCGGAATTCCCTGCTCCGCTGCCTGCCGCCGTGGTTCCTGCCCCGGTCGGCCCTGCTCCCGGCTCCCCGCCCGGTGGTCCCGCTGCGCGGGGGCTTCCGGGCGGTCGGCGGGCGCGTTGTGTGATCGGGGTGATCGGCGGGGTGCTGTGGTGGGGGGCGGTGCTGGGGCTGGCCGTGGGGCCGGGGTCGGCGCTGTCCTGGGCGAGCGCGGTTGCCGCGGGGGGCTGGGGTCTCGGCCTCATCCCGCTGCACGCCGTGCCCGCGCACGTCCGCCGAGTGAGGGCCGTCTCTTCCCGGGCAGCCCGTTCAGGCGCCGGCGGGCAGGACTGACCCTCGGCGCGGAGGCGGGGGTACGTGCGCCTGCGGGCGCGGACACGCCTCAGGGGGCGTCGCCGGGCACAGGGCCGCGCTGGCACCGCGGGCACCAGTACGCCACCCGCTGCCGGTCGGCGGGCCCGTGCTCGCCGCCGCGCACGGTGGTGCCGCAGCGCAGGCACGGCCGGTGCGCCCGGTCGTAGACCCAGTGCATGCGGCCCCGCCGGGTGTCCCCGGTCGTCACATGGCCGGGACGCGCCTTGTTGGCCTCCAGCAGCCGCTTCGCCAGCACCACCAGCTTGTCCGGCGCCGGCACCTCCCCGAACGGCGTCCACGGCGTCACCCCGCGCAGGAAGCACAGCTCGGCGACGTAGACGTTCCCGATGCCGGCGAGATTGCGCTGGTCCAGCAGCGCTTCCCCCACCGGTCGCCCCGGCTCTGCTGCCAGCCGCCGCAACGCCTCCGCCGGATCCCATCCGGGACCGAGCAGATCCGGCCCCAGATGGCCCACGACCTGCGACTCGTCCGCCGTTGCCAGCAGCGCCAGCACGGGCAGCCGGTAGCCGACCGCTGTCCGCTCAGCCGTCTCCAGCACCGCCCGCACCTGGTGCTCGGGCCCGCCTCGCCATCGCTCGCCCGGCGCGTAGAGATGCCAGGCGCCGTCCATCCGCAGATGTGAGTGCAGCGTCGCGTCCCCGTCGAGCCGGGTCAGCAGGTGCTTGCCGCGCGGCACCACCTCCAGGACGCGTCGCCCCGCCAGATCGACGGTGGCCAGCTGCGGCACCCGCAGATCCGCGCGCACCAGCGGGCGCCCCGCCAGCGCGGCATGCAACCGGTGGGCGGTCAGCCAGACCGTGTCTCCTTCAGGCACCCCTCCATGATGCCGTGCCGCTCCTCCCGCCGGACCGGCAGCGGCCCACCGCCGTCCGCCTCGCCCCGCGGTCCGGGCGCCGGTGGGCCGCCAAGATCGTCAGGAGCTGTCCCGCAGGCGCAGCCCGCGGGGCGTCGCGTGGAAGCCGGCCGCCTCCAGGGCCCGGCCCAGCGGTGAGGTCAGGGCCGGCTCGCCGTTGGTGCGCTCCACCGTGAGCTTGCCCAGCGCCCCTTCCCGGACCGCGAGAGCCAGGGCGTCGGCCGCGGCCTGCACCCGTATCTCTTCCACGGGCCAGGCCAGCAGCGTCTTGCCGCCCCGCTCCACGTAGAGCGCGAGCTCTCCGTCGGTGAGCACCACCAGGGAGCCCGCTTTGCGACCCGGCCGGTGGCTGACGCCCGGCGGCTGCTCGGGCCAGGGAAGCGCGGCTCCGTACGGATTCGCCGGATCCGCCGCCGCCAGCACCACCGTCCTGGAGTGGCCGGAACCCTCCTCCGCGCGCTCACGCGCGGTGCTCATCGCCCGCAGCCGGTCCACCGCCCCCTCCATCGCGAACTGCGCAGCCCCCAGCCCCTCCACCACGTAGCCGCGCCGGGCGTGCCCGGTCTCCTCCAGCGCCGCCAGCACCCGGTACGCGGCGGAGAAGCCGCCCTCCACACCTTCGGCTGCCACCGCGCCCCTGGTGACGACGCCGTGCCGGTCGAGCAGCGCGTGCGTCAGGGCGTGCGCCCGCCGCGTCGGATCCTGCTCGGGCGCGGGGACGAGGGACCAGCGTCCCGCCGTCGTGGGCGGGCCGTTGCGCGACGCCGTGGCGCGCGGCGCCGCCCTTCCGGCGAGCGAGCTGTACCTGCCGCGGGGCACCGCCCGCGGTGCGCGGTGCGCGGTCGCCCCCGCCGTACGCCCGGAGCCGAGGAGCGCCCGCAGCGGGGCGAGGGTGTCGTTGGTGAGCCGGCCCGACCAGGCCAGCTCCCAGATCGCGTCGGCCAGCTCCGGTTCGGTCACTTCGAGACCCGCGGCCCGCACGTGGTCGGCGATCTGCCGGAAGAACAGTCCGTAGCCGCCCGACAGCGCCGCCAGCACTGCGCGGTGCAGGGGGCTCGGCTCCAGTGGCTGCGGCGGGGGCAGCAGCAGCGGGGCGTTGTCGGCGGAATAGAGGGAGATCCAGCCGTCCTTGCCGGGCAGCGCCCCGGCCCCCGCCCAGAGGATCTCCCCCGAGGCCGTGAGCTCGTCCAGCATCGCCGGGGTGTAGCCCGTGACACGTGAGGGCAGGACCAGCTTCTCCAGGGCGGAGGCCGGCACAGCCGCGCCCTGCAACTGCTCGATCGCCCGGGCGAGACCGTCCATGCCCCGCAGACTGTGGGTGCCGACGTGCTGCCACTGCGGCAGGAAGACACCCAGCGTCGCGGGCGGTACGGGCTCCAGCTCCTGGCGCAGCGCCGCGAGCGATCTGCGCCGCAGCCGGCGCAGCACCGTGGCGTCGCACCACTCCTGGCCCGCGCCGCCGGGGCGGAACTCGCCCTGCACCACCCGGCCCGCGGCGGTCAGTCGTTGCAGGACTCCCTCCACGACCGCCGTCCCCAGCCCGAACCGCGCCGCCGCCTCCGCCGTGGTGAAGGGCCCGTGCGTGCGCGCGTAGCGGGCCGTCAGATCGCCGAGCGGATCCTTGACCGGCTCGGTGAAGGCGACGGGCACGCCCACCGGCAGGGCCGTGCCGAGCGCGTCCCGCAGCCGTCCGGCGTCCTCGACCGCCGCCCAGTGCTCGGAACCGCCGATCCGCACCCTGATCGCGCGCCTGGCCGATTCCAGGTCGTGCGCCCACGCCGGTTCGGCGCCCCTGGCGGCAAGCTCTGGCCAGGTCAGCGGCCCGAGCAGCCGCAGCAGATCCGCCACGCCCTCGGCGTCCTTGATCCGGCGTTCGTCGGTCAGCCACTGCAGTTCGCGGTCCAGCTCGGCCATCACCTCGGGGTCGAGCAGCTCGCGCAGCTCGGCCTGGCCCAGCAGCTCGGCGAGCAGCCGGGAATCCAGCGAGAGCGCCGCCGCCCGCCGTTCCGCCAGCGGCGAATCCCCCTCGTAGAGGAACTGCGCCACATAGCCGAACAGCAGCGACCTGGCGAAGGGCGAGGGCTCGCCGGTGGTGACCTCCACCAACCGGACCCGGCGCGCCTCGATGTCGCCCATCAGCTCCACGAGCCCGGGAACGTCGAAGACGTCCTGCAGGCACTCGCGCACCGCCTCCAGCACGATCGGGAACGACCCGAACTCCGAGGCGACCGCCAGCAGCTGCGATGCCCGCTGCCGCTGCTGCCACAGCGGGGTCCGTTTGCCGGGGCTGCGGCGCGGAAGCAGCAGGGCGCGGGCGGCGCACTCGCGGAAGCGGGACGCGAACAGCGCCGAACCGCCGACCTGGTCCGTGACCAGCTGCTCGACCTCGCCCTTGTCGAAGACGATGTCGGCGGCGCCCACGGGCGACTGCTCCGGATCGAACTCCGCGCCCGGGTGCGCCGGCGCCACGTCCAGCAGATCCAGGCCCATCAGGTCGGCGTCCGGCAGCCGGAGCACGATGCCGTCGTCGGCGTGCATGGCCTGGGCGTCCAGGCCGTACTTCTCCTGGAGCCGTGCTCCGAGGGCCAGCGCCCACGGCGCGTGGACCTGCGCTCCGAAGGGCGAGTGGACGATCACCCGCCAGTCGCCCAGCTCGTCGCGGAAGCGCTCGACCACGATCGTGCGGTCGTCCGGCACGTGACCGCAGGCCTGCCGCTGCTCGGCGAGATACGCCAGCACATTGTCCGCGGCCCAGGTGTCGAGGCCCGCCTCCGTCAGCCGCTCACGCGCCGGGCCCTCGGCCAGCGCGCCCACCTCGCGCAGCCACGCTCCCAGCGCCCGGCCCAGTTCGAGCGGCCGGCCGAGCTGATCCCCCTTCCAGAAGGGCAGCCGGCCGGGCACGCCCGGCGCCGGGGACACCAGGACCCGGTCCCGGGTGATGTCCTCGATCCGCCAGGAGGTGGTGCCCAGCGTGAAGACGTCGCCGACCCTGGACTCGTAGACCATCTCCTCGTCCAGCTCGCCGACCCTCCCGCCGCCCTTCTTCGGGTCGGAGCCCGCGAGGAACACCCCGAACAGACCGCGGTCCGGGATCGTGCCGCCGGAGGTCACGGCGAGCCGCTGCGCTCCCGGCCGGCCGGTCAGCGTGTTCGCCACCCGGTCCCACACCAGCCGCGGGCGCAGTTCCGCGAAGGCGTCGGAGGGGTAGCGGCCGGCGAGCATGTCGAGGACCGCCACGTATGCCGAGTGTGGCAGCGAGGCGAAGGGCGCCGCGCGCCGGACCACGGCCAGCAGCTCGTCGACGTCCCAGGTGTCCAGCGCTGTCATCGCGACGATCTGCTGGGCCAGCACGTCCAGCGGGTTGGACGGGACCCGCAGCGACTCGATGGCCCCCTCCCGCATCCGCTCGGTGACCACGGCGGACTGCACCAGGTCGCCGCGGTACTTCGGGAAGACCACGCCCTTCGAGACCGCGCCCACCTGATGCCCGGCGCGGCCGACCCTCTGGAGTCCGGAGGCGACCGACGGCGGGGACTCGACCTGCACGACCAGATCGACCGCGCCCATGTCGATGCCGAGCTCCAGGCTCGACGTGGCGACGACCGCCGGCAGCCGGCCGGCCTTCAGATCCTCCTCGACCAGCGCCCGCTGCTCCTTGGACACCGATCCGTGGTGGGCGCGGGCCAGCACCGGCGCCGCGCCGCGGGCGGCACCCGACTGGGCCATGATCTGGGCAGGCGACTGGGCCTCGGGGAGCGGGGCGCCCTCGGCGCGCTCGTGGCCGATCTCGTTGAGCCGGTTGCAGAGCCTTTCCGCGAGCCGCCGCGAATTGGCGAAGACGATCGTCGAGCGGTGGGCCTGCACCAGATCGGCGATCCGCTCCTCCACATGCGGCCAGATCGACGGGCGCTCGGCAGGGCCCGCGGCCGGACCGGTGTGCTCCGCCGCATCGGCGACCGGCGAGCCGCCCAGCTCGGCCAGATCCTCCACCGGCACCACCACCGAGAGGGCGAACTCCTTGCGGGAAGCCGGCTGGACGATCGACACCCTGCGCTGCGGTGACAGGTAGCGGGCGATCTCGTCCACCGGGCGGACGGTGGCCGACAGGCCGATGCGCCGGGCGGGGCGGTCCAGCAGCCGGTCCAGACGCTCCAGGGACAAGGCCAGGTGGGCGCCGCGTTTCGTACCCGCGACCGCGTGCACCTCGTCCAGGATCACCGTCTCCACCCCGCTCAGCGCCTCGCGCGCCGCGGAGGTGAGCATCAGGAACAGCGACTCCGGCGTCGTGATGAGGATGTCCGGCGGCCTGGTGGCCAGCGCGCGCCGCTCCGCCGGCGGGGTGTCGCCGGAGCGGATCCCCACCCGCACCTCGGGCTCGGGCAGCCCGAGGCGCACCGATTCCTGGCGCAGGCCTGCGAGCGGGCTGCGCAGGTTGCGTTCCACGTCCACCGCGAGGGCCTTCAGCGGTGAGACGTAGAGCACCCGGCAGCGCTTGCGCGCCTCGGCCGGCGGGGGAGTGGAGGCGAGCCGGTCCAGCGTGGCGAGGAAGGCGGCGAGTGTCTTGCCGGAGCCCGTGGGCGCGACCACCAGCACGTCGGAGCCCCCGGCGACAGCCGTCCACGCCCCGGCCTGCGCGGGGGTGGGCTCGCTGAACGCACCGGTGAACCACGCGCGGGTGGCCGGTGAGAAGGCGTCGAGACTGCGGTGATCGGACATGCCACCATCCTGCCTCGCAGCACCGACACCCCGCCGAGTACGACGCACGACCTGTGGATAACCCATGGCGCGGGCACGTCACAATGATCTCGTGACCCGAGGCGAGCAGGCCAGACACTGGGAGCACCCCGCGCTGCCCGGCGTGGACCTGCTGCGCGCCCGCTACATCCGGCACACCTTTCCCCGGCATGCGCACGACGGCTTCGTGATCGCCGCGGTCACCAGCGGCGTCGAGGGCATCGGCCTGCCCGGCGGAGCCGAGCGTGCCGGGGCCGGAGGCGTTGTCCTCATCAATCCCGAGACCCCGCACTCCGCCTACGCGGGCACGGAGGAGGGCTGGGCCTACCGCGTCCTCTACCCGGCGCCCCAGGTCGTCGCGGCGGTCGCCGCGGAGCTGTCGCTGCCCCTCGGCACCCCCTCCTTCACCGCGACCGTGCTGCACGACCCCGGCACCGCCCGGATGATCGCCGACGTGCACGCGGCCGCGGAGCGCGACAACGCGCTCGCGGCGGACACCTGCCTGCGCCTGCTGCTCGCCCGCCTCCTCTCCCGGCACGGCTCGGCGCCCAGGGCCGTACGCGGCGGCGCGGACGCAGGCCGGACCGTCGCCGCGCGCGCCCGCGACCTGCTGAGCAGCCGGCTTCCGGACCCGCCGAGCCTGGACGCGCTCGCAGCCGAGTGCGGCACCAGCTCCTTCGCCCTGCTGCGGGCGTTCAAATCCGCCTACGGACTCCCGCCGCACGCCTGGCTGACCGGGGAGCGGGTCAGGACCGCCCGCCGGCTGCTCGACGCCGGTGTCGCGCCCGCCGCGGCCGCGGCCGCTGTCGGCTTCACCGACCAGCCGCACCTCAACCGCCACTTCACCCGGATCGTCGGCGTCCCGCCGGGCTCCTACCAGCGCGAGCGCAAGAACGTACAAGACCCGGCGGCGGGCACTTCCTAGGCTGAACGGGTGATCGCACCACCGATACCCGGCCAGGCGGCCGAACGCCCGCTGTTCCCCTCCCGTACGCGCGTGGTCCGCGACGCCCTCGGCGTCGGCGTGGCCGTGGGCCTTTCCGGCTTCGCCTTCGGCGTGACCTCGGCCGGGGCCGGACTGAGCCTGCTGCAGAGCTGCGCCCTGTCCCTGCTGGTCTTCACCGGCGCCTCGCAATTCGCCCTGGTCGGCGCCCTCGGCGCGGGTGGCAACCCCTTCGCGGCGGCCGCGAGCGCGCTCTTCCTCGGCGCCCGCAACGCCTTCTACGGGTTGCGCCTGTCCCAGCTGCTGGGCCTGCCGAGAGCGGTGCGCCCGGCCGCCGCGCAGTGGATCATCGACGAGACCTCCGCTGTCGCCCTGGCCCAGCCGGACCGGGCGAGCGCCCGGCTCGGCTTCACCGTGACCGGCGCGAGCCTCTACGCCCTGTGGAATCTGACGACCCTGGGCGGCGCGCTGGGTGCCTCCGCGCTCGGCGACCCCGCGACCTGGGGGCTCGACGCCGCCGGCCCGGCCGTCTTCCTCGCGCTGCTGGCCCCCATGCTCAAGGGGCGCACCGAGCGCGCGGTGGCGGGCCTGGCGGTGGTGCTCGTCCTGGTCTGCCTGCCCCTGCTCCCGGCCGGGGTGCCGGTGCTGGTCGCCGCACTCGCGGCGCCGCTGGTGCTGGTGGCCGGCCGGCGAGACCGGGACGCGGTATCCGGCCCGGCCGTATCCGGGGAGGCGCGGTGACCGGCGGCGCCGCGGGTGTGTGGGCGGCGATCGGCGTCACGGCGGCCGGCTGCTACGCGGTGAAACTGCTGGGCCTGTCGATACCGGCCGGGATACTGGACCGCCCGCTGGTCAAGCGGCTCGCGGCGCTGGTGCCGATCGCCCTGCTGGCGGGGCTCACCGCACTGCAGACCTTCGGTACCGACCGGTTGCGGCTGACCGTGGACGCGCGGGCGGCGGGCCTTGCGGCGGCCTGTGTCGCCCTGCTGCTCAGAGCGCCCTTCCTCGTGGTGATCGGCGTCGCCGTGGCGGTCACCGCCGCCCTGCGTGCGGTCGGCAGGCTGTGAGCGGGGGCGGCCACGGCGGCCTGCGTGATCCACTCGGCCGCGCGCGATACTTGCAGCCATGCGGCTGACGATTTTCTGGGAACGAATGCGCGCCCACTTCGGTGAGACCTATGCCGACTCCTTCGCACGCGACCACGTGATGTCGGAGCTGGGCGGCCGGACCGTGGTCCAGGCGCTGGAGGACGGCTGGGAGGCCAAGGACGTGTGGCGCGCGGTGTGCGCCGCGATGGACGTCCCCGCCGCCCGGCGCTGACCGCGGGCCGCCGCGGGCCCGCAGGCCCGTGGCGGCCGCCCGACCGGGGCGGCCACGCCGCTCTCCGGCTGCTGCACCGAATGACCCGATATCAGGACTTTCGTGGCGCGCGCGGCGAGACTTGGCGCGTGGCAGAAACCGGTGAGACCTCCGACCCGGTCACGCCTCCTGCCCCGCCGCCGGCCGGCGGGAGCGGCCCTCCCGGCCCTCCTTCCCACGGCCGGCCCGGCCCCCGCGCCCGGATGCCCCGCTGGCTGCCCCGGGCGCTGCTGCTCGCCCTTGCCCTCCTCGCCTGCTACCAGTTCGCGCACTGGGTCTTCGGCCGGCTGGTCGGGCTGCTGGTCAACGTCCTGATCTCGTTCTTCTGCGCGGTGGCCATCGAGCCGGCGGTGGACTGGATGGCCACCCGGGGGATGCGCCGCGGCCTGGCCACCGGCCTGGTCATGCTCGTGGTCCTGGCCGCCTCTGCGGGCTTCCTGATCGCCCTGGGGTCGCTGCTGGTCGACCAGATCGGCACCATCGTCCGCAATCTGCCGCAGTACGTGGACGACGTCGTGGCCTGGATCAACCGGACCTTCCACTCCCACCTCGACACCGGAAGGCTGCGGGAGAACTTCCTGCACTCCGACTGGGTGCGCACCTACCTCGCGAACGGGGCGAGCAGCGTGTGGGGCCTGTCGGCCACCGTCGTCGGCACGGTGTTCCAGCTCTTCACGGTGCTGCTGTTCACCTTCTACTTCGCCGCCGACGGCCCGCGGCTGCGGCGGGCGCTGTGCTCCGTGCTGCCGCCCGCCCGCCAGTCCGAAGTGCTGCGCGCGTGGGACATCGCCGTCGCCAAGACCGGCGGCTACCTGTACTCCCGCGCGCTGATGGCCGTGGTCTCCGGGATCGCGCACTACGTCCTGCTGCAGATCCTCGGCGTGCCCTACGCGCCCGCACTCGGGGTGTGGGTCGGCCTCGTCTCGCAGTTCATCCCGACCGTCGGCACCTATCTCGCGGGCGCGCTGCCGGTCCTGATCGCCTTTGCCGAGGACCCCTGGGACGCCCTGTGGGTGCTCTGCTTCGTCGTGGTCTACCAGCAGTTCGAGAACTACCTGCTCCAGCCGCGCATCACCGCGCGGACCGTGGACATCCACCCGGCGGTCGCCTTCGGCTCCGTCGTCGCGGGAACGGCCCTGCTCGGCGCGGTGGGCGCGCTCATCGCCATCCCCGCGACCGCCACACTGCAGGGCTTCTTCGCCGCCTATGTGCGACGCTACGAGGTGACCGATCCGCGGTTGTGACGGCCCGGACCCCCGGCGGGTCGCTTGACACAGAAATCGAACATCCATTCTGATGGATTGGCGCGGACCGATTTCTCCGCGTCGGCGGCACGGATTCCGGCCGGGTGACGGGCCGGAGCCGCAAGTTATCCACAGGTCGGAGCGACGTTCCCGGCGCGTTGTCAGTGGCAGGCGCTAGCGTCGTGGACGTGAAGCGATCGAACCAGACATCCCGGGTGGAACCCATGGCAGGAAACGACCGCGACAAGGCGCTCGACGCCGCGCTCGCACAGATTGAACGGCAGTTCGGCAAGGGCGCGGTCATGCGCCTGGGCGACCGGCCGAATGAGCCCATCGAGGTCATCTCCACCGGGTCGACCGCCCTGGACGTGGCCCTCGGCGTCGGCGGACTGCCGCGCGGCCGGGTCGTGGAGATCTACGGCCCCGAGTCCTCCGGCAAGACGACACTGACGCTGCACGCGGTGGCCAACGCCCAGCGGGCCGGCGGCACGGTGGCGTTCGTCGACGCCGAGCACGCCCTCGACCCCGAGTACGCCAAGGCCCTCGGCGTCGACACCGACAACCTGCTGCTGTCCCAGCCGGACACCGGTGAGCAGGCGCTGGAGATCGTGGACATGCTGGTCCGCTCGGGCGCCATCGACCTCATCGTGATCGACTCCGTGGCAGCCCTCGTGCCGCGGGCCGAGATCGAGGGTGAGATGGGCGACTCGCACGTGGGTCTTCAGGCCCGGCTCATGAGCCAGGCGCTTCGCAAGATCACCAGTGCGCTCAACCAGTCCAAGACCACCGCCATCTTCATCAACCAGCTCCGCGAGAAGATCGGTGTGATGTTCGGCTCGCCGGAGACCACCACCGGTGGCCGCGCGCTGAAGTTCTACGCCTCCGTCCGGATCGACATCCGCCGGATCGAGACGCTCAAGGACGGCACGGACGCGGTCGGCAACCGCACCCGCTGCAAGGTCGTCAAGAACAAGGTGGCGCCGCCCTTCAAGCAGGCCGAGTTCGACATCCTCTACGGCCATGGCATCAGCCGCGAGGGCGGTCTGATCGACATGGGCGTCGAGCACGGCTTCGTCCGCAAGTCCGGCGCCTGGTACACGTACGAGGGCGACCAGCTCGGCCAGGGCAAGGAGAACGTCCGGAATTTCCTCAAGGACAATCCGGACCTGGCCGACGAGATCGAGAAGCGGATCAAGGAGAAGCTGGGCGTCGGCGTGCGGAAGACCGAAACGCCGGAAGCCCAGCCGGGAGCGGAGCCGGCCGGTGCCGAGGCGGCGGCCAAGGCCGAGGTGCCGGCACCGAAGAAGGCGACCAAGGCCACCGCAGCCAAGGCCTGACGCCGTGGCGGGAAGGTCCCAGAAGCGCGGCGGCTCTTCCGAGTCGAGGGCCTCGCAAGAGCCGCCGCTCAGTCCCGAGGAGCAGGCGCGGGCGCTGTGCCTGCGTCTGCTCACCGGGGGTCCCCGTACGCGCAGGCAGCTTGCCGACGCCATGCGCAAGCGGGAGATTCCCGAGGAAGTGGCCGAGAACGTCCTGGAACGCTTCCAGGACGTGGGGCTGATCGACGACCAGGCGTTCGCCAACGCCTGGGTGGAATCCCGGCACCGCGGGCGCGGCCTTGCCCGCCGGGCGCTCGCCCAGGAGCTGCGCCACCGCGGAGTGGAAGCCGAGCTGGTCACCGAGGCCGTCGGCCTGCTCGATCCCGAGCAGGAGGAGGAGACGGCCCGGGCCCTCGTCCAGCGTCGGCTTCCCGGCACCCGCGGCCTGGACCGCGACCGCCGGATCCGGCGGCTGGCCGGCATGCTGGCACGCAAGGGGTACGGCGAGGGCCTGGCACTGAGGGTGGTGCGCGACGCCCTCGCCGCGGAAGCCGACAGCGCTGACGACGACTCCGGCTCCTGGCCCGGCTCCGAGGGTCCGGATCCGTGGGGCTAGGAGTGCCGGAGACGTTCTACGGGGTGCGCCCGCTGACCCGGGCGCCCGCCGAGCCGTCCCGCGGCATCTCGCCGGTGGTGCCGGGCCGACCGGCGTCCGTGCCGTCCACGCCCTCGTCGCTCTCGCCGCCCGCGGCCATCGGCGGGCCGCCGCGCGCCAGATCGGCGTACGAGTACAGCTCGGCCGGGCGGCAGCCGACCATCGCCGTGACCAGATGCCCGTCCGGCCGGATGAGCAGCACGCTGTGCGCGGTCGCCCCCGGGTAGGACTCGGTGACCAGCAGCTCGGCTGCCGTGGGCAGCGCCGCGACCGCCGAGGCCAGCCGGGGCATCAGCCCCGCCGTCAGCCAGTGCCTGCTCTCCCACACCCCGGTGCCGGGCGCGACGAGCATGACCACGAGCCCCCTGCCCAGCCGGTCCCGCAAGCGCCCGACCGTGCCGTCGAGCGCCGTCACCGGTACGTCGTCGACCCGCCCGCCCGGGGGCGTGTCGCAGCCGGCCACCAGCGGCGACGCGCCCGCCCTGCCGCTGCCGGACCGCGCCGCGGGCAGCGCGAGCGGCGAGCGCCCGTAGACGCGCGAGGCGGCGGACGCACCCCGCCCCAGATGGCTGTCGGTCAGCAGCTCCGCATGGCCGCGCGCCGACCCCGACAGCAGCGACTGCCGGACCGTCTGCCACGCGCCGCTCGCCCGCAGCAGCGGAAGGGCCTGGTCGGTGGCCCGCAGCCTGCTCCCCACCGCTCCGCGCCGCTCGGCCTCGTAGCTGTCCAGCAGCACCTTCGACGCGCCGTCGTGCCACGCCAGGGCCAGCTTCCAGGACAGATTCTCCGCGTCGCGCAGCCCCTCCTCGACGCTCTGCGCCCCCAGCGCCCCCATGACGTGCGCGGCGTCGCCTGCCAGGAACACCCGGCGGACCCGCCACCGCCGGGCCAGCCGCTGATGCACGGTGTAGTCCGCCGAGCCCACGACCTCGTAGGGCACCACGCTCCCGCACCACCCCGCGAGGGTGCCGCGCAGCCGCTCCACCAGCGCGTCCGGAGTCAGCGGGCGGGCCTGCACCGGCAGCAGCCAGTCCAGCCGCCACAGCCCCCCGGGCAACGGCCGCGCCGTCACCTCCTGCCCGGCCGGCGCGCCCGGCGGGTCGCGGTGCAGCAGGGCGACACCGGGCTCGGGCAGCTCGGCCCGTACGACCGCCACGGCATGACGGTCCACCGCCGTCCGGCCGGGGAAGCGCACGCCGAGCAGCTTGCGGACCGTCGACCGCGGCCCGTCGCACCCCACCAGGAAACTCCCGCGCCACCAGGTCTCGTGCGAGCCGCGGGTGTGCACCGTGACGCCGCGCGCGTCCTGCTCCACCGCGTCCACCCGGCAGCCGGCCACGATCCGGACCGAGCCGCAGCCCAGCAGGGCCTGCCGCAGTCCGTCCTCCAGCCGGTGCTGCGCGATGTGCACGGGTGCGTCGTCCGCCGCGAAGTCGAGCCGCGCCACCTCCGCGCGTCTGCGGACCGTACGCCAGCCCTTCCAGGCCGCACCCTCGTTGCGGACGCCCGGGTATCCGAGCCGCTCGACCAGCGCGGCCGAGGCCGGGCCGAGCACGGCGGTGCGCGACCGCCGCAGCCCTTCGGCGTCGGCGATCACCTCCGCCTCGTCCAGCAGGATGACGGGGACGTCGCGGCGAGCCAGCGCGAGGGCGAGGGCCAGGCCGACCGGGCCTGCCCCCGCGACGATCACCGGATCCACTCAGCGGCCCCCGGAAGGAGTGCGGTCACAAAGCGTATGCAACTCACTGCGCCTGCCCACGTCAAGCGACAGCCGCACGTCGGCGCGGTGCGAGTGCGGCACAGGCGGGCGCACCGGCGCACACCGGACGGCGCTCGGGACGCGTACCGGGTCGGTAACGGTCCGCACCACGAGCCGGTACCCCCTTGACGCACCCCTGCCGGATCGGGGTGGATGCCGTCACGAGAAGCGAAGGGGGACCAGGGCGTACCGTACGCCGGGCGCTCCCGCCGGACCCGTGGGCGACAGAAGGATCAGAAGGAGGAGTGGCACAGATGCGGCTGCTGCTGGTGGAGGACGACGACCGGGTTGCCGCGGCCGTCTCGGCGCTCCTCGGCAAGCACGGATTCGACGTCAGGCACGCGCGCAGCGGCGAGGAGGCGATCCAGGCCCTGCTGCCGGACGGCGGGCCCGCGTTCGACTGCGTCCTGCTCGACCTCGGACTGCCGGACCAGGACGGCTTCGAGGTGTGCAGCCGGATCCGGCGCAGGACCGCCACCCCGGTGATCATGGTCACCGCCCGCGCGGACGTCCGCTCCCGCATCCACGGCCTCAACCTGGGTGCCGACGACTATGTCGTCAAGCCGTACGACACCGGCGAACTGCTCGCCCGCATCCATGCCGTCAGCCGTCGCCCGCCGCTGCGCCCGGAGGGCGTCGGCGTCCCTGCTCCGGGCGCGGGTGCGCCGGGGGGCGCGGCGCAGACCACCGCGCCCCCCACGCCCCGCACCCGGCTGCAGCTCGGATCGATGGCCATCGAACCGGCCACCCGCAGGGTCACCGTCGAGGGTGAGGTGGTGGTGCTGACGCGGAAGGAGTTCGACCTGCTGGCGCTGCTCGCCGGGCGCCCCGGGGTGGTCTTCCGCCGCGAGCAGATCATCAGCGAGGTGTGGCGCACCGCGTGGGAGGGTACGGGCCGCACCCTGGAGGTCCATGTGGCGTCCCTGCGGTCCAAACTCCGTGTCCCGGCCATGATCGAGACGGTGCGCGGCGTGGGCTACCGGCTCGTCGCCCCGCCCGCCGGCTGACCCGCCCCGCGCCCCGGCCCCGGCTGTGCGTTCCCGACTGCTCCCGCTGCTCATCGTGCTGATGGCAGGCGTCCTGCTGGCCCTCGGCATCCCGCTCGCCGTCAGCCAGGCAGCCGCCCAGCAGCAGCGCGTCGTCGTCGACCGGATCGACGACACCACGCGTTTCGCCGCCCTGGCCCAGTTCGTCACGGCGCGGAACGAGGAGCAGTCGATGGTCGACAGCGTGGACGGCGAGAGGCTGCACACATTGCGCACGGAACTCGCGCGCTACCAGCAGCTGTACGGCATCAGCGCCGGTGTCTTCTACCGCAACAGCACCGCCATGGCAGAGGCGCCCGCGAAGTGGCGGCTGCCCGCGGAGGGCGAGCTCTACGACGCCTACGAGTCGGCGCTGCTGGGCCGCCGCGCCCACGACCCGGCGCAGGTCTGGCCGTGGCAGCACCGCAGGCTGGCCATCGCGTCGCCGATCGTGCGGGACGGCGACGTCGTGGCGGTGGTCGTGACCGATTCCCCCACCGGGGCCCTGCGCTCGCGCATCCTGCACGGATGGATGCTGCTCGCGGCCGGTGAACTCGCCGCCATGGTCATCGCCGTGCTGTGCGCGGTGCGGCTGACCGCCTGGGTGCTGCTGCCGGTCGCGAAACTGGACGGGGTCACCCACGACATCGCCACCGGCCGGATGAAATCCCGGGTCCGGGCGACCGGCGGGCCGCCCGAGCTGCGCCGGCTGGTCCGCTCCTTCAACGAGATGGCCGACAACGTCGAGGCCGTGCTCGACCAGCAGCGCGCCTTCGTCGCCGACGCCTCGCACCAGCTGCGCAACCCGCTGTCCGCGCTGCTGCTGCGAATCGAGCTGCTGGGCCTGGAATTGCCCGAGGGCCACACCGAGGCCGAGGCGGTCAAGGAGGAGGGCCTGCGGCTGGCCCAGGTGCTCGACGACCTGCTGGGCCTTGCCGTGGCCGAGAACTCGGGAGGCCGTCCGGAGGTCATCGACGTCGGGGCCCTGGTCCGTACGCGTACAGCTGCGTGGCGCCCGGTGGCCGACCGGGCGTGCGTCGAGCTGGACTTCGCCGGGCCGCCGCCGGACGGCCAAGGGGTGACCGGGTGGGCGGACGCCGTGGCCCTGTCCAGCGCGCTGGACGCCGTGCTGGACAACGCGATCAAGTTCACCCCGGCCGGAGCCGGGGTCAGCGTCGTGGTGGAGGCCGGCGAGGACGCCGCCGCCGTGGTGGTCGCCGACGGCGGACCGGGCCTGGCCGACGAGGAACTGGCACGGATCGGCGACCGGTTCTGGCGCAGCCCGCGCCATCAGAACGTGCAGGGCTCCGGGCTCGGCCTGTCGATCGCGCGGTCCCTGCTGCGTCAGGGCGGCGGCGCGATCGCGTACGGGCACCACGAGCCCACCGGGCTCCGGGTGACCCTCACGGTGCCTCGGACGGCTCCCGCGCCCTGACGCGGCGCCCCGCTGCCTCGGACGGCCCCCCGCGCCCTGACGCGGCGCGTCAGGGCTTCACGGAGCGGTAGTAGCGCACCGCACCCTGGTGCAGCGGCAGCGGGTCGGTGAAGACGGCGGTGCGCAGATCCACCAGCTGGGCCGCATGCACCACGGTGCCGATCGCGTCCCTGCTGTCGATCACCGCCCGGGTCAGCCGTTCGACCAGCCCGGCGTCCGCGCGATCGGTGGTGATCAGCAGGTTGGGCACCGCGACGGTGGGGACTGCCTTGCCGTCCTGCGCCGAGGGATACGCGTCGGCCGGCATGGCGGCCTGGCGGTAGTACGCCATCTCCGAGCCCATCGCGTGCAGCGGCGCCACCAGATCGCCGAGCTGGACCAGCCTGATCCGCGCCACCGGCGTGGCCATGGCCGTGACGGCGGCCGTCGGCAGTCCGCCGGACCAGAAGAACGCGTCGAGCCTGCCGCCCAGCAGCATGGCCGGCGCCTCGTCGATGCCGACCGGTACCGCGGTGACGTCCTTGGCTATGTCCATGCCCGCGGCCTGGAAGAGCCGGTGGGTGATGAGGCTGACCCCGGAGTCGGCCTGGCCGACTCCGACGGTCATGCCGCGCAGGTCCCGGATCGACCGGACCGGGGAGTCGCGCGGCACGATCAGCTGCATGTAGTCGTCGTAGAGCCGGGCGACGGCGCGCAGCCGCGACTTGCCCGGCCCGTCGTAGCTGGCCACCGCGTCGGCGGCGGCGATCGTGAAGTCCGAACGGCCGGAGGCGACCCGCTTGATGTTGTCGACCGAGCCCTCGGTGTGCTCCAGGGTGACCCGCACCCCGGGCAGCGCCGTCCGCAGGTCGCCCTGCAGCAGCATCCCGTACTTCTCGTAGACGCCGTTGGCGACACCGGTCGCGAAGGACACCGGCCGGTGCGGGTACGAAGGGCCGTCCGACGGCACCAGCCACCAGACCAGCAGGGCCAGCGCCAGGGCCGCGCCCAGCGAGCCCTGCACGCCGCGCCGCAGCCTGGCCCGGCGGCCCCGCGGCCGGAGCAGGCGAAGTACGCGACGGTCCATGGCCCGCGATCCTGCCAGGCGACGGCGGTGCGGGGGAAGGGCCGCCGTCCGGCCGCCGGGAGTTGTCCACAAGCCGGAGGCGGCGCAGCCGTGGGAGCACGTACTCTGGTTCATTGTTATGAGCGCGCGTACTTACGAGGTCCGCACCTACGGGTGCCAGATGAACGTCCACGACTCCGAGCGGCTGTCCGGTCTCCTGGAGGACGCCGGCTATGTCCGGGCGTCCGAGGGCGCGGACGGCGCGGACGTCGTCGTCTTCAACACCTGCGCGGTGCGGGAGAACGCCGACAACCGGCTGTACGGCAACCTCGGTCAGCTCGTGCCGAAGAAGGCCGCCCGGCCGGGCATGCAGATCGCCGTCGGCGGCTGCCTCGCGCAGAAGGACCGCGACACGATCGTGAAGCGCGCGCCCTGGGTCGACGTCGTCTTCGGCACCCACAACATCGGACAGCTGCCGGTGCTGCTGGAGCGGGCCAGGATCGCGGACGAGGCGCAGGTGGAGATCGCCGAGTCGCTGGAGACCTTCCCCTCGACGCTGCCTTCGCGCCGCGAGTCGGCCTATGCCGCGTGGGTCGCGATCTCCGTGGGCTGCAACAACACCTGCACCTTCTGCATCGTGCCCGCGCTGCGCGGCAAGGAGAAGGACCGCCGGCCCGGCGACGTCCTCGCCGAGGTCGAGGCGCTGGTCGCCGAGGGCGTGATCGAAGTCACGCTGCTCGGTCAGAACGTCAACGCGTACGGCTCCGACATGGGCGACCGCGAGGCCTTCGGCAAGCTGCTCCGGGCCACCGGCGGGGTCGAGGGCCTGGAGCGGATCCGCTTCACCTCGCCGCACCCGCGGGATTTCACCGACGACGTCATCGCGGCCATGGCCGAGACGCCGAACGTGATGCACCAGCTGCACATGCCGCTCCAGTCCGGCTCCGACCGGGTGCTGCGGGAGATGCGCCGCTCCTACCGGCAGGACCGGTACCTGGGCATCATCAAGAAGGTGCGCGCCGCCATGCCGGACGCCGCCATCACCACCGACATCATCGTGGGCTTCCCCGGCGAGACCGAGGAGGACTTCGAGCAGACGCTCCACGTCGTGCGCGAGGCGCGCTTCGCCCAGGCCTTCACCTTCCAGTACAGCAAGCGGCCCGGCACTCCCGCGGCCGAGATGGACGGGCAGATTCCCAAGTCCGTCGTCCAGGAGCGGTACGAGCGCCTGGTGGCGCTGCAGGAGGAGATCTCCTGGGAGGAGAACAGGAAGCAGGTCGGCCGCACCGTCGAGGTGCTCGTCGCGGAGGGCGAGGGCCGCAAGGACGAGGCGACGCGGCGGCTGTCCGGGCGCGCGCCCGACAACCGCCTCGTGCACTTCGAGCGCCCCGAGGGCCGGCCGGTCAGGCCCGGCGACATGGTCACCGTCGAGATCACCTACGCCGCCCCGCACCACCTGCTCGCCGAGCGCCCCGCGCAGGCTGTGCGCCGCACGCGCGCCGGTGACGCGTGGGAGCGGCGCACGGCGGCTGCCGAGCAGGCCCCCGCCGGCGTCATGCTCGGCATGCCGGCGATCGGTGCTCCGGCGGCTGTCCCGGCCGCTGCCGCGGACGGCTGCTCCGTCTGCTGAAGGCGGCCCGGGCCCGCTGTCGGTGCCCGGCGGTAAGGTGTCGATCATGCTGGTCGCCGCCGCCGTCTGCCCCTGCCCGCCGCTGCTGGTCCCCGAGGTGGCGGCCGGTGCCGCGCCCGAGCTGGACGCGCTGCGGGACGCCTGCGCGGACGCCGTCGGGCTGCTGGCCGCCTCCCGGCCCGACCGGCTGGTGGTCGTCGGGCCCGCGGACGGGGCGGGGAGCCAGGCCTTCCCCGCGGGTGCGCGCGGCGGCTTCCGGTCCTTCGGCGTCGCGCTCGACGTACGGCTGGGACGGGCGCCGGGCCCCGGGGACGAGCCGGTCGGCGACGCGCCCCTGCCGCCGTCGCTGGCGGTGGCCGCCTGGCTGCTGCATGGCTGGGAGGCGGGGGAGACGACCGGACTGGCCGTCGGGGAGGCGCTGGACCCCGCACGCTGCGCGGCCGAGGGCCGGGCTGCGGCCGCATCCGCCGAGCGGGTCGCGCTGCTGGTCATGGGCGACGGAAGCGCGTGCAGGACGGTCAAGGCGCCGGGTTATCTGGACGAGCGGGCCGAGGCCTTCGACGCCGCGGTGGCTGCCGCGCTGGCTGCCGCGGACAGCGACGCCCTGGCGGGCCTCGACGCGGCGCTCGCGGCAGAGCTGCGGGCTGCGGGGCGCGCGCCCTTCCAGGTGCTGGCCGGGGCGGCGGCGGACACGAACCTCGGCGGCCAGCTGCTCCACGAGACCGCGCCCTACGGCGTCGGGTATTTCGTGGCCTGCTGGACATAGCCCGCGCGGGTTCGTCGGCACCGGGCCTATGGACGAGCCGCGGAAGGTGGAATTCCGCGGCTGTCCGGTCAGGCGCACCGCCCGGGGCCGCAGGCCTGGGCGGTGAGGCAGGTCAGGACTGGCCGGACTGGCCGCCGCTGCCGCCCTTGCCACCGAGGTTCTGGGCGGCGTTCTTGGCCTTGTCGGCCCCGGAGTTGATCTTGTCCGAGTACTTCCCGCCGGTCTTCGAGTCGGCGACCTGCGCGGCCTTGTCGATCCCCGACTCCACCTTGTCGCCGTGCTGCCGCGCGAGATCCCCGGCCTTGTCCTTGGTCATGCCGAGCTTGTCCTTCAACGTGTCCATGAAGCTCATCTGGCGTACCTTCCCTGGACGCTGAGGCGATGAGGGCGGCGGCTCCGCCGCTTTGCGACACCAATGGCACAAAGCGGGCCGAGTAGCGCAATACGCCCCCGTTCCTTCGACCATACCCGCGCCCCGGGCTGTGCGCCGCCGGGCGCCGATCCGTACCGCGGCCGGGCATGCCGGTTGTTTGGGAGAATCGCCGGGTGAAGAACCGTGTGATCACCGTTGTCGGTCCCACCGCGGCCGGAAAGTCCGACCTCGGCGTCGCGCTCGCCGGGGAACTGGGCGGCGAGGTGATCAACGCCGACTCCATGCAGCTCTACCGGGGCATGGACATCGGGACGGCCAAGCTCACCACCGCCGAACGGCAGGGCGTACCGCACCACCTGCTGGACGTCTGGGACGTGACGCAGGCCGCCAATGTGGCGGACTACCAGCGGATGGCCCGCGCCGAGATCGACCGCCTGCATGCGGCAGGCCTGGTTCCGGTGCTGGTGGGCGGCTCGGGCCTGTACGTGCGCGCCGCGATCGACCCGCTGGAATTCCCCGGCACCGACGCGGTGGTACGGGCCAGGCTGGAGGGAGAGCTGGCGGAGGACGGGCCCGGCCCGCTGCACGCCCGCCTCGCCGCCGTCGACCCGGAGGCCGCCCGGCTCATCCTGCCCAGCAACGGTCGCCGGATCGTCCGCGCCCTGGAAGTGGTCGAGATCACCGGCCGCCCGTTCACCGCGAGCCTTCCCGGCCCCGAGTCGCAGGAACCGGTCTACGACACCGTGCAGATCGGCGTGGACGTCCCCCGCCCCGTGCTCGACGAACGCATCCTCCGGCGGGTCGACCGGATGTGGGAGGCGGGTCTGGTGGCCGAGGTCCGTGCTCTGGAGGCCGCCGGTCTGCGCGAGGGCCGCACCGCCTCCCGTGCGCTCGGCTACCAGCAGGTGCTGGCCGCGTTCGCGGGGGAGTGTACCGAGGACGAGGCGCGCGCCGAGACCGCCCGGGCCACGAAACGCTTCGCGCGGCGGCAGGATTCGTGGTTCCGCCGGGACCACCGTGTGCACTGGCTCACGGCCCAGGGTGCGGAACTGTCCGACCGGGCGCTGACGTTGGTCGAGCAAGCGGTCACAGCCTGATCACGTGATGGCATCGGGACGCTCCGGCGTCCGGGACGAGCCCTCCGAGCGTGCCATCATCAAGCGAACAGCTACGGTGTCGGAGACTCGGGAGGGCGCGTGGCGATGGCACTCGGCCCACGCGAAACCCCCCAGGGACGCGACTCGACGGCAGATTCCTACGAGTCACATGCGGCACAGGGCGCCAATTCCGCCCCGTCGGACGGGGCCGAGCGGGTCGAACGGCTCGACGAGCCTCCGCCGTTGGAACCGCTGGGCGATCCCATGGATCTGCTCGACCCGATGGCGGCGATCGATCCGGCCCTGCCGCTCGACGGCGGCCAGTCCTTCCGCGAGCTGCGCCCGCAGTTGCGGTTGCGTGTCTGGCAGCTCGCCCCGATCGTCGCCCTGGCCGTAGCCGGTTCGCTGATGTTCGCCTTCCCCCTCGCCTTCGAGTCCGGCGACGCCGGGCCCGTCGTCGCCATGCTCGGCCTGCTGCTGTGCGGCTGCTCGGCCGGATGGGGCCTGATGGCCGCCCGCCGGGTCGGCTACACCTGGCCCGGACTGCCGGTGCGCGGCTCGGGCGCCCGGGTGGACTGGCGGTACGTAGCCGGTTACACCGTGCTGATCGTCCTGCTGGCCGTACTCGCGGTCTGGCGCGTCGCCCGGCTGCGCTGACCCCGCCCCGACCCTGCGCCGCCGCTCTTCCGGGTCCGGCCGCGTACGATCGACATGTGACAGACGCGCGCCACGGCACCGCCCCGCTGACCTTCCTCAAGGGACACGGGACCGAGAACGACTTCGTGATCGTCCCCGACCCGGACGGTCTGCTCGACCTGTCCGCCGCCCAGGTGGCCCGGCTGTGTGACCGGCGTGCCGGGATCGGCGGCGACGGCCTGCTCCGGGTGGTGCGCTCGGCCGCCCACCCCGAGGCAGTGGACCTCGCCGACCGCGCCGAGTGGTTCATGGACTACCGCAACAGCGACGGCAGCATCGCCGAGATGTGCGGCAACGGCGTGCGGGTCTTCGCCCGGTATCTGCAGCGTGCGGGTCTCGCCGAGGCCGGTGACCTGGCCGTCGCGACCCGGGCCGGGCTGCGGCAGATCCACATCGCCAAGGACAGCGGTGACGGAGCCCCGGGCGACGTCACCGTGGGCATGGGCCGCGCCGCCTTCCCCGGCGGGAACGTCACGGTCACGGTCGGCAACCGCACGTGGCCGGCGCTCAACGTCAACATGGGCAACCCGCACGCGGTCGTTTTCGTCTCCGAACTCACCGATGCGGGCGACCTCTACCAGGTCCCCGGGGTCGCACCGGCCGAGGCCTATCCCACCGGCACCAACGTCGAGTTCGTCGTCGACCGCGGCCCTCGCCACGTGGCCATGCGTGTCCACGAGCGCGGTTCGGGCGAGACCCGCTCCTGCGGTACGGGCGCCTGCGCCGTCATGGTCGCCGCGGCCCGCCGCGACGGTCTCGACCCCGCGGAGACGGGCAGCCCGGTCACGTACACCGTCGACGTCCCCGGCGGGCGGCTGGTGATCACCGAGAACACCGACGGGCGGATCGAGATGACCGGTCCCGCGGTCGTCGTCGCCGAGGGCGTCGCCGAAGCCGCCCTGCTGGCCGGAACTCTCTCTTCCTGACCTCTCCACCCGCTTGCACCGTGGGGCACATTCCGCCGGGAATCCCCGTACACCATCCCTCGAACGGGTGACGGGGATCACTCTCGGCGAGAGCGTGGCAGCCGCACGTGGTGGGCTCGGTAGCATCAATCACCGGCGCGGCCCCGCGGGTCGTGCGAGGCTTCCGCAGCCGGTCCATGCTGCCGGAGGTGTCGATGAGCGCAGACAACGCGGTGGATGCCGGACAGGCCGCCGAGATCCCGCGACGCGGCCTGCGGCGCATCGATCTGCGCAGGCTCGGGCGGGCCGCCCTGCTCGGTCCTGGCACCCGGGACCGGCTCCCCGGTGCGATCGAGCACCTCATCAAGGTCCACCGCGCCCGGCACCCGCACGCCGGCTCCGAGGCGATCGAGACGCTGCGCCGGGCCTATGTCCTCGCCGAATCCTCGCACCGCGGGCAGATGCGCAAGAGCGGCGAGCCTTACATCACCCATCCGCTGGCCGTCACCCTCATCCTGGCCGAACTCGGCGCGGAGACCACCACCCTGACGGCGTCCCTGCTGCACGACACCGTCGAGGACACCGAGGTGACGCTGGATCAGGTGCACGCCGAATTCGGAGCCGAGGTCACGCATCTCGTCGACGGCGTCACCAAGCTGGAGAAGGTCGACTACGGCGCCGCGGCCGAGCCCGAGACCTTCCGCAAGATGCTCGTCGCGACCGGCAGCGACGTCCGGGTGATGGCCATCAAGCTCGCCGACCGGCTGCACAACGTCCGCACCCTCGGGGTGATGCGCCCCGACAAGCAGGCCAGGATCGCCCGCGTCACCCGGGACGTCCTCATCCCGCTCGCCGAGCGGCTGGGCGTCCAGGCGCTGAAGACGGAGCTGGAGGACCGGGTCTTCGCGATCCTCCACCCCGGCGAATACGCCCGCACCCGGGCCATGATGGCCGCCAACGCCGAGCGGCCGGACCTGCTGGCCGCGATCGCCGAGGACCTGCGCAAGGTGCTGCGCGAAGCGGACATCACCGCGGAGGTGGCCATCAGGCCGCGGCACGCCGTCTCCGTGCACCGGCTGCTGCTCAAACGCGGCGGGGCGGAGCTGGAGAGCGGCGACTTCGGACGGCTGCTCGTGCTGGTGGGGGAGGCCGCCGACTGCTACGCGGTGCTCGGCGAGCTGCACACCTGCTTCACCCCGGTCATCGCCGAATTCAAGGACTTCATCGCCGCTCCCAAGTTCAACCTCTACCAGTCCCTGCACACCGCGGTCGCCGACGCCCAGGGGCGGATCGCCGAGGTCCTGGTCCGTACCCGGCAGATGCACAGGGTCGCGGAGACCGGTGTGATCGCGCTCGGCCACCCGCACGCCGCCGCGGAGCACCTGCGCCCGTCCGGCGGCGCGGAAGCCCGTACGGCGGGTGCCACCGCGGCGCACTCCGGCGATGTGCAGACCTCCGCCGCCGAGGCGTGGGGAAAGGTGGACCTGTCGCGACCGGGGTGGCTCGCCCGGCTGCTGGAGTGGCAGCGCGACGCGCCGGACCCGGACATCTTCTGGACGGCGCTGCGGGACGACCTGGCCCAGGATCGCGAGATCACGGTCTTCACCGCGGACGGAGCCGATGCCTCGGGCACGGTCCGGCTGCCCGCCGGCGCCAGCTGTGTCGACGCCGCCTACGCCGTCCACGGCGAGGACGGGCACCGATGTATCGGTGTACGGGTCAACGGCCGGCTGGCGCCGCTGAGCACGCGGCTGCAGGACGGGGACAGCCTGCAACTGCTGCTGGACGACGCGGCGACGTCGCGTCCTGGCGCCGACTGGCTCGACCACGCCGCCACGCCCGCGGCCCGTATCGCGATCAGCCGCTGGCTGACCCTGCATCCGGCCCCCGCCGACGACGAGCAGCCCGCGGCGCTCCCGGCCCTGCGCCCGGCCAAGGAGGCCTCCGGCCCCCGCCCCGAGCTGCCCGTCGCCGTCACCGACCTGCCGGGCGCCACGGTCCGGCTGGCCCGCTGCTGCACGCCCGTCCCGCCCGACGCGGTGACGGGCTTCGTCATCCGCGGCGGGACCGTGACCGTCCACCGGGCCGAATGCCCCTCCACCGCGCGGATGGCCGCGGCCGGCCGCCGGCCCGTACCGGTGGGATGGCGCGACGGCACGCCGGCCGGCGGCTACCGGGCGACCGTGCTGGCGGAGGCGCTGAGCCGGCCCCGGCTGCTGGCGGACCTGACCGAGGCCATCGCCGCCGAGGGCGTCGGCATCGTCTCCGCCGCTGTGGAGCCTCCGCAGGAGCTCAGGGTGCGGCACACCTACACTGTGGAACTGCCCGATCCCCGGGCTCTGGCCGGACTGATGCGCGCCATGCGGGCGGTGCCGGGCGTCTACGACGTCTACCGGTCGCGCCCTGCCGTCACCACCCGGCGCGGCTGACCGGGACCCGCCCCCGGTCCCGGCCCCGATGCCGGTCGCCCCGCCGTACCCGTGTGCGCCCACCGTGTCGCTCACCGCGTCCACCTCTTCACTCGGAGCCACCGCCGGTCGCCCGGCGGCCCATTTTGACTACTCTGAGTGAATGCCCGGACTCGCCGGGGTCCTAATCCCCGATACGCGTCACTCGTCCGGGTGATCGTCCTGCGGTGCCTGCGCCGGGAAACCCGCGTGACCGCGGCGGCCCGGCGTGCGACCATCGTAATGACGGCACGTAGGCGTGCCCGACCCACAACCGCGCTACCAAAGGATCAGATGACCTCCTCTTTTTCTTCCTCCACGCACGATCGCCAGCGCCTCGCCGAGAGCCTTCGGGCCGACGCCCTGATGGAGGAGGACGTCGCCTGGAGCGCGCGGATCGACGGAGACCGGGACGGCGATCAGCTCGACCGCGACGATCGCGCCTCTCTGCGCCGGGTCGTGGGGCTCTCCACCGAACTGGAGGACGTCACCGAGGTCGAGTACCGGCAGCTCCGCCTGGAGCGCGTGGTGCTCGTCGGGGTGTGGACCTCCGGAACGGTGCACGACGCCGAGAATTCCCTCGCGGAACTCGCGGCGCTCGCCGAGACTGCGGGCGCCCTCGTCCTGGACGGTGTCGTCCAGCGCCGTGACAAGCCCGACCCGGCCACCTACATCGGCTCGGGCAAGGCCCACGAGCTGCGGGACATCGTGCTGGAAACGGGTGCGGACACCGTCGTGTGCGACGGTGAGCTGAGCCCCGGCCAGCTCATCCACCTCGAAGACGTGGTCAAGGTCAAGGTCGTCGACCGGACGGCGCTGATCCTGGACATCTTCGCCCAGCACGCGAAGTCCCGTGAGGGCAAGGCGCAGGTCGCGCTCGCGCAGATGCAGTACATGCTGCCGAGGCTGCGCGGCTGGGGCCAGTCGCTGTCGCGGCAGATGGGTGGTGGCGGCTCCGGCTCGTCCGGCGGCGGTATGGCCACCCGTGGTCCCGGTGAGACCAAGATCGAGACCGACCGGCGGCGCATTCGCGAGAAGATGGCCAAGATGCGCCGGGAGATCGCGGAGATGAAGACCAGCCGCGACCTCAAGCGCCAGGAGCGCCGGCGTCACAAGGTGCCGTCGGTGGCGATCGCCGGATACACCAACGCCGGCAAGTCGTCGCTGCTCAACCGGCTCACTGGCGCGGGCGTCCTGGTGGAGAACGCGCTGTTCGCCACCCTCGACCCGACCGTACGCCGTGCGGAGACGCCCGGCGGGCGGCTCTACACCCTCGCCGACACCGTCGGATTCGTCCGGCACCTGCCGCACCACCTGGTGGAGGCGTTCCGCTCCACGATGGAGGAGGTCGCCGACGCCGACCTGATCCTGCATGTGGTCGACGGCTCGCACCCCGCGCCCGAGGAGCAGCTGGCCGCGGTCCGCGAGGTGTTCCGCGACGTGGGCGCGCTCGACGTGCCGGAGATCATCGTCGTCAACAAGGCGGACGCGGCCGACCCGCTGGTGCTCCAGCGCCTGCTGCGCAACGAGAAGCACGCCATCGTGGTCTCGGCCCGCACGGGCCGGGGCATCGCCGAGTTGCTGCAGATGATCGACGACGAGCTGCCGCGCCCGGACGTCGAGGTGGAGGCCCTGGTGCCGTACACCCACGGCGGGCTGGTCTCCCGTGTCCACGCCGGTGGCGAGGTCCTCTCCGAGGAGCACACCGGTGACGGAACACTGATCAAGGTGCGGGTGCACGAGGAACTGGCGGCCGAGCTGGCCCCGTTCGCCCTCGCCGTCCAGCACTGATCCGCAGGCGCCCCGCCCTTCGGCAGGGCGCCTGCGCACAGGCAACAGGTAAGGGGCGCGTCACCATGGTGACGCGCCCCTTACACATTCGCTGCCTCAGCTGAACTTGGCGACCACCGAGTCGTAGACCTTCTTGGCCTCCGCCCCCAGCCGGGGGCCCGCCAGCCAGGTCGCCGTGACCGGGCCGATCGAGGTGTTGCTGACCAGCGCCGTCGTCCCGTCCGGCTTCGTGGCGAACCAGCCGCCGCCCGACGAACCCGCCGTCATGGTGCAGCCGATGCGGTATTCCGTCGGCTGTGCGGAGTCCAGCGACAGCCGCCCCGGCTTGTCCGCGCAGTTGTACATCCGCTGGCCGTCGAACGGCGGGGCCGCGGGATACCCCCACGCGTCCAGCGTGCCGACCTCGGCGGTCGCCGGGGCGTCGAACCACACCGGCATGGCCGAGCCGACCGTCTCCTCAAGGGACTTGCCGCCCTTCTCCGGAGTCACGTGCAGCACCGCGAAGTCGTACGGCGATCCGCTGCCGCCCTCCTCCGCGCCGGTGTCGATCCACTGCTGCGACGTCGCGGCACCGTCGGCCCAGAACACCCCGTACGGCGCGAGCGCGTCCCGCTTGGCCCCCTTGAGTGCCGCCGCGTTCCGGCCCTGGTCGTTGTAGGCGGGCACGAAGGCGATGTTGCGGTACCAGCCGCCATCCGCCCCCGCGTGCACGCAGTGACCCGCCGTCCACACCAGGTTGGACTTGCCCGGGTGCGCCGGGTCCTGGATCACCGTCGCCGAGCACACCATCGACCCCTTGGGGCTGTCGAAGAACAGCTTCCCGACGTCGGGCGCGCTCTTGTGGTAAGGCGTGGCCACGGACTTGGCGGCCACCGGAGTGGGCGTCCGGTCCGTCTGGCCCTGGTCGGCGGGGACATCGGCCGGGACGTTCTTGTCACCGGGGTCGGCGCCCTTCATCCGGTCGTCGTTCCACAGACCGGCGATCACCGGGTTGACGAAGTCGGCCGCCTTGCGCAGCCATTGGTCCTTGTCCCAGTTCTTCCACGCGCCGCGCTTGTACGCGTCCTCCCACTTCTTCAGGTCGGAGACGCTGGTGGGCAGCGCGGTCGGGAGGGAGAGGTCGAATTTCTGCTTGGCCGTCACCGTCCGGGTGGGTGTGGGCTTGCCGTCGCCCCCGTCGTCCGACGAATCGCACGCGGCTGCCGTGGCGACGAGCACCACGGCGGCTGCGACTGCCAGGAACGGCCGGCCTATCGATGACATGAACGTGAGCCCCCTGCGGAGTCGGCGTGCCGAAGGGCCCTCGCACGTCCGGCACGGGTGACGCCTCGGGCACGTCACCGGATTGAGGGACGGTCACCCGGCGCCGGACGGTTCCCGCCCGGAAAGATCTGGGTGCGGGCCGTGATCGGTCCGTCACCGCGTCGTTAGTACGGAAGGGGGACGACCGAACAGCAGGCGACTCGGAGGAGACAGCGCGTGGCGGCCATTTCCAGCGTGCCGGGACAGCTCACGGCGCCGGCCGACGACTTCACGGCCGCCGAGGGGATCCTGCGCAGACAGGCGCAGCGCGAGTCGGCGGCCCGTACATATGCGCGCGCGCTGCCCGTCGTCCCGGTCCGCGCCCGCGGTATGACGGTCGAGGGCGCGGACGGCCGGCGCTATCTGGACTGCCTGTCGGGGGCGGGCACGCTCGCGCTCGGCCACAACCACCCCGTGGTGCTCGAAGCGATCAGGAGCGTCCTCGACTCCGGCGCCCCGCTGCACGTCCTCGACCTCGCGACCCCGGTGAAGGACGACTTCACCACCGCCCTGTTCGAGACCCTGCCACGGGAGCTCGCAGAGCACGGGCGCATCCAGTTCTGCGGCCCGGCCGGGACGGACGCGGTCGAGGCGGCCATCAAACTGGCCCGGATCGCCACCGGGCGCGACGGGCTGCTGGCCTTCTCCGGCGCCTACCACGGCATGACGTCGGCGGCCCTCGCCGCGACCGGCGACACCGCGGTCCGGGCGGCGGTACGCGGCCCGGACACGCAGGTCACCCGGCTGCCGTACCCGTACGACTACCGTTGCCCGTTCGGCGTCGGCGGTGACCGGGGAGCCGCACTCGCCGCGCGCTGGACGGCGCACCTGCTGGACGATCCCAAGGGCGGTGTCCAGGCACCTGCCGCGATGCTGCTGGAAGCGGTGCAGGGCGAGGGCGGTGTCGTGCCCGCTCCGGACGGCTGGCTGCGGCGGATGCGGCAGATCACCGCGGAGCGCGGCATCCCGCTGATCGTGGACGAGGTGCAGACCGGCGTCGGCCGGACCGGCACCTTCTGGGCGGTGGAACGCAGCGGCATCGTGCCGGACGTCATGGTGATGTCCAAGGCCATCGGCGGCAGTCTGCCGCTCGCCGTCATCGTCTACCGCGAGGAGATGGACGGCTGGCTGCCCGGCGCCCACGCCGGGACGTTCCGCGGCAACCAGCTGGCCATGGCCGCGGGCACCGCGACGCTGCGCTTCGTGCGGCGGAACGCCCTGCACGCGCGCGCCGAATCCCTCGGCGCCCGGATGCTCCGCTCGCTGCGCGGGCTGGCCGCGCAGCACCCCTGCATCGGCGACGTACGCGGCCGCGGCCTGATGATCGGCGTGGAGATCGTCGACACCCGCGGGGAGACCGACGACCACGGAGCCCTGCCCGCCGCGCCCCACCTGGCGGCCGCCGTCCAGCGGGAGGCCCTGCGGCGCGGCCTGATCGTCGAACTGGGCGGCAGGCACGGCAGCGTCATCCGGCTGCTGCCGCCGCTGACCATTACCGACGAGCAGGCCGAGGCCGTACTCGAACGCCTCGCCGGAGCCATCGAAGCCGCCCAGGCCGCCGCACCGGGCGCGGCCGCATGACGCAGGTCCCCCGCACCCTCCGCAGCCCCGCGGCCGTCACCAGTGGAGCCCCCGTATGACCGCCCCCGCACAATCCGGCACGGCCCCGGCGGCCGAACCGACCACCGTGCCCTTCCCGCGCCCGCCGCTGCCGGACGACGCCGTACCCCCGGCGGAGACGGGACCCGACCCGCTGCACCACCCGGACGCCTACGCCGTCGCCGACGCGGCGGGCACCGACAACCTGCTGCGCTGCTGGGTACGCGAGCGGAGTCTGCCCGCCCCCACCGACGCCGAGCTGCGGATCCCGCTGCCGGCCAGCGGCACCGAGGCCCGCGCGGCGGTCCGCTACTGGTCGCCGACCGGCCACCACCGCTTCGGCCCCGTGCGGCTGACCGCCGAGGGCCCCGAGCTGAGCGCCGTCGGCCTGTCCGCGCTGCTCGCCCGCGAAGGCGGCGGTGTGCCCGCGGAAGCCGCCGACATGGTGGCCCGGGTGGCCGACTCCGTCCGCCGCACGGCCGGCTTCGTCACCGAGCGGCGCGCGCTGGGCCGTTCCACGGCCTGCGACGACCCCGAGCTGCCCTTCCTCGACTCCGAGCAGGCCCTCGTCTTCGGCCATTCCATGCACCCGGCGCCGAAGAGCCGCGAAGGACTCGGCGACGCCGAATGCGCCGCCTACTCCCCGGAGACACGCAGCTCCTTCCGGCTGCACTGGCTCGCCGTCGACGCCTCCGTGCTCGCCACCGACTCCGCCTGGACCGAGGGCGGACGGCCGATCGGGGCGGTCGACCTGATCGGCTCCCTCGGCGGACCGCAGCAGTCCTGCCCCGGCGCCGCCGCGCTGCTGCCACTGCATCCGTGGCAGGCCCGGGACATCCGCCACCGGCCGGGCGTGCAGGCGCTCTTCGACGCCGGGCTGCTGCGCGACCTCGGCCCGCACGGCGACCCGTGGCACCCCACCTCCTCGGTCCGCACCGTCTACCGCCCCGACGCGCCCGCGATGCTCAAGCTGTCGCTCGGCGTGCGGATCACCAACTCCCGGCGGGAGAACCTGCGCAAGGAGCTCCTGCGGGGCACCGAGGTGCACCGGCTGCTGCGCAGCGGACTCGCCGCCCGGTGGCACGCCGCCCACCCCGGCTTCGACATCGTGCGCGACCCCGCGTGGCTCGCCGTCGACACCCCGGACGGCGTACCCGTGCCGGGGCTCGACGTCGTCCTGCGGCACAACCCGTTCGGTCCTGGTGACCGGGCCCACTGCCTCGCGGGGCTGACCTCGCCGCGCCCCTGGCCCGCTGACGGCTCCGCCCTCACGCTGCGATCCCGGCTGGCCCGCACCATCGACCGCCTGGCCGCGCGGACCGGGCGGTCCGTGCCCGCGGTCGCCACCGAGTGGTTCCTGCGCTACCTCGACGCGGTGGTCCGCCCGCTGCTGTGGCTGGACGGGGAGGCGGGCATCGCCCTGGAAGCCCACCAGCAGAACACCCTCGTCCTGCTGGACGCCGACGGATGGCCCTGCGGAGGGCGCTACCGGGACAACCAGGGCTACTACTTCCGCCTCTCGCACCGGGCGGACCTGGAAGGCCGGCTGCCCGGTATCGGGGCCGGTAGCGACACCTTCGTGGCCGACGAGGTCGCCGACGAGCGCCTGGCCTACTACGTCGGCATCAACAACGTCTTCGGCCTGGTCGGCGCTCTCGGATCACAGCGGCTCGCCGACGAGCGCGTGCTCCTCGCCGCCTTCCGCCGCTTCCTCGCAGCGGTTGCCGCGGAGCCCGGCCCCGCCGGCCGGAGCGGCCTTCCCGAGCGGCTGCTGAGCAGCCGGGAGCTGCGCTGCAAGGCCAACCTGCTGACCCGGCTGCACGGCATGGACGAACTCGTCGGGCCGGTCGACACACAGTCGGTGTACGTCACCGTGCCCAACCCGCTGGCCGCCTGAGCGCGCGGCGGCCGGACCTGCCGAGGAGAGGAGGAGCCACCGTGCCACCAGCGGACTCCGATACCGAGGACACTCTGGATCTGAGGCTGCCGCCGGACTTCCTCGCCCTGCTCGGCATCCCCGGGGAGAGCGAGTCGCGGGCGCCCGGCCCCGTCGCCGGGCCGCCCGCGGCGCACAGCACCGCCCTGGTCGGCCGCATCGCGGACTGGGCCGCCGCCGGCACCTGCGCGGGTGCCTTCCGTCTCGTGCCCGCCCACGCCGACCGCGACCTGGCTCTTGTCAGCCACTGGATGAACGACCCTGCGGTCGCGGCGTTCTGGGAGCTGGCGGGAGAGCCGTCGCTGACCCGGCGCCACATCGCGGCGCAGACCTTCGGCGACGGGCGCAGCGTCCCCTGTCTCGGCCTGCTCGACGGCCGGGCGATGAGCTACTGGGAGATCTACCGCGCCGATCTGGACCCGCTGGCACGGCACTACCCGGCCCGGCCGCAGGACATCGGCATCCACCTGCTCATCGGCGGTGGGACCGATCGCGGCCGCGGCCTCGGCGGCACCCTGATCAGGGCGGTCGCCGACCTGATCCTCCAGCACCGGCCCGCCTGCACCCGCGTCGTCGCGGAGCCCGACATCCGCAACACCGCGTCCGTCGCCGCCTTCCTCGGCGCCGGCTTCCGGCTGTCGGCGGAATTCCCCCTGCCCGGCAAGCGGGCTGCCCTCATGGTCCGCGACCGTGCGCTGCGGCGCGTGCTCTGACCATCCACCCGCCCCCTTCCCTTCCGTCCCGTCTCGTCCCGTCGGCACCCCGGCCCCGCAGGAGTCACCGTGATCACCACCTCCCCGCCCTCCGACGCGGCCGCCTGGCAGCGAGCGGCCCGGCGACTGCTGGCGAAGATGCTCGCCGAATTCGCCTACGAGGAGGTGATCGCACCGGAGCCCGATCCCGCCGCCGGACCGGCCGCCTACCGGCTCGCGCTCAGCGACACGCTGACCTACCGCTTCCACGCCCGCCGGGGCGCCTACGGCAGCTGGCAGGTGGACCCGGGAAGCATCGGCCCGAGCGGTGACCCGCTGCACTTCCTCAGCCACGCCCACGAAAGCGTGCTCGGGCTCAGCGGGGACACCACAGGGCACTTGATGCGCGAGATCCTCACGACCCTGCGCGCCGACCTGCGGCTCGACGCCGATGCGCTCTGCGCGGCAGAACTCGCCGACCTCGACTACGCCGAACTGGAAGGGCACCAGACCGGGCACCCCTGGCTCGTCGCCAACAAGGGGCGTATCGGATTCTCGGACGCCGACGCCGCCCGCTGGGCCCCCGAGAGCCGCAGACAGCACCGGCTGCCGTGGATCGCCGTCCACCACAGCCTCGCCCGGTACCGCGGTGTCGACACCCTGGCCACCCCCGATCTGCTCTACGCCGACGAGCTGCCGCCGCCCACCCTCGACGCCTTCCACCACGCCATCGCCGACCGCAACCGCAACCCCGCGGACCACCTCCTGCTGCCCGTGCACCCCTGGCAGTGGGAGAACGTCGTCCTGCCGCTCTTCGCGCCCGCGATCGCCGACGGATCCATCATGCACCTGGGCACCGACAACGACCTCCGGGTGCCCCAGCAGTCCGTACGGACCTTCCTCAACGCCAGCCGTCCGCAGCGCCGTACGGTCAAGCTGCCGCTGTCGGTGCTGAACACCCTGGTGTGGCGCGGGCTGCCCACCGAGCGGACGCTCGCCGCCCCCGCCGTCACCTCATGGGTGCACGGGCTGCGGGCGGGCGATTCGTTTCTGCGGGACGAGACACGGGTCATCCTGCTCGGCGAGGTGGCCTCGGTGTCGGTGGCGCACCCGCAGTTCGACCGGCTGCCCACAGTGCCGTACCAGTACCGCGAGCTGCTGGGCTGTATCTGGCGCGAGCCGCTGGCCGCGCATCTGGAGGCCGGCGAACGCGCCCGTACGCTGGCCGCACTGCTGCACACCGACCCGGACGGCCGCTCGTTCACCGCGGAGCTGGTCGAGCGCTCCGGGCTGGCCCCCTCCGTCTGGCTGCAGCACCTCTTCGGCGCCCTGCTGCCGCCGCTGCTGCACTTCCTCTACCGCTACGGCACCGTCTTCTCCCCGCACGGGGAGAACGCCATCGTGGTCTTCGACGAGCACGACATCCCGGTGCGGCTCGCGGTCAAGGACTTCGTCGACGACGTCAACGTCAGTGCGGAGACGCTCCCCGAGCACGCCGCCATGCCCGGTGAGGTCAGGTCGGTGCTGCTGACGGAGAAGCCCGCCTTCCTGACGCAGTTCATCCACTCCGGACTCTTCGTGGGTGTGCTGCGCTACCTGGCGCCGCTGTGCGAGGAGCAGCTCGGGGTGCCCGAGGCCGCCTTCTGGCAGCTGGTGCGCGACGAGATCGTCCGCCACCACGACCGCTTCCCCGAACTCAAGGAGCGCTTCGCCGCCTTCGACCTCCTCACCCCCCGCATCGACCGGCTGTGCCTCAACCGCAACCGCCTGCACCTCGACGGCTACCGCGACCGCGCCCAGCGCCCGCACGCCGCGGTCCACGGCTCGGTGCCCAATCCCCTGTACGCGCTCTGACGACGGGCGGCGGCACCCCGCGCGCGGAAGATACGATCGCCGCACGGTCGTACCGCGGAGGGATGAGGGGCGGATGCGCGAGGAAACAGGCGTCGGGTCCTGCCCCGAATGCGGCACGCCTGGTTCGTTCGCCGGGCAACTGGTCTGCCAAGGCTGCTTCGTACCCTTCGCGCTGATGGCGTCCGTGCACGCCGCGGCTGTGCCGTCCGCCTCCCCGACCGCGATCACCGAGCGGCTGCCGCGTCCCGCGCCGCACGGTCCCGCCGAGCCGCAGGACGCGGCGCCGGGGCGCGGCGCCGCCGACGTGGACGTCGAGGACACCGAGCACACCCGGGTCATCAGCGTCCTCCCGGGGACCCCGCCCCGGCCGGCCGGCACCCGCCGAGACGTCCCCCTGCACGTCCTGCGCCTGCATTTCCCCGACGGGGAGATCGTGGAGGTGACGGCCGGCTATTCGATACGGCTCGGCCGCGACCCGCAGTTGTGCCCGGCCGTCACCTTCCTCGCCCGGCGCGACAACCTGTCCCGCATCCACGCGAAGGTCGGCGTCGAGACGAACGGTTCGGCCTGGATCACCGACGAGGACTCCACCAACGGCACCTTCGTCCGCGGCTACCGCCTCACGCCCAACGAGCCCACGCCGCTCCGGCCGGGCGACACCTTCCGGCTCGCCGCGGACGTGCACGTCAACGTGCTGTCCTGACCGGTCAGCGTGCGGCCCTGACCGACGCGTAGGCGGCGGTGCAGCGGGCCAGCGGATGGTCCGCCCCCAGGGCCGCCGCGGCGCTCTCCGCCAGCTCCTCGAACTGCCGGCGCGCGGCGTGCACCCCGTTCAGGCCCTCCAGGGCGCGGGCACGGCCGAAAAGCGCGGCAAAAGATGCCGGTTCGTTGTCCGCACCCTGGCGCACGACCTGCTGGCGGGCCTGCCAGTACCGCTCGTCGGCCTCGTGGAAGCGTCCCGCGGACAGCAGCGCCTCGCCCTCCTCGATCAGCGTCCAGACCAGGTGGCGAGCCCCGCGGTCGAGGGCGGTGGGTGTCCGCCGCAGCGCGGCGGGCCGCATCATGGCGCGCAGCCGCTCGGCCACCTCCCCGGCGCCGGACGGCCGGTCGGCAGGTTTCTTGGCCAGCAACTGGTGCACCAGACGCGCCAGTTCCGCGGGAACCTCGGGTCTGCGGTGGACGATCGGCTCGGGTTCCTCGTGCACGTGGAGATATGCGTAGCCGATGTAATTCCCCGCGGTAAAGGGCGGGCCCTCCGCGAGCATGGCGTAGAGCACGCAGCCGAGCGAATACAGGTCGGACCGTGCGGTGACCTCCCCGCCCTGCGCCTGCTCGGGGGCGAAATACGGCGGCGATCCCAGCAGCGCCTGCGGCTCGGTATATCGCGTCGCGTCGGAGTCCCGGTGGGTGACCAGACCGAAGTCGCAGATTTTGACGACCCCGTCCGGCAGCAGCATCAGATTCTCGGGCTTGATGTCGCGGTGCACCAGGCCGCGTTCGTGCGCGTGCTGGAGCCCCGCGCAGATCTGCGCGCCGTAGGCGATGACATCCGGTACGGGCAGCCCGCCGCGGTCCAGCAATACCCGCCGGAAATCGGTGCCGGGCAGCAACTCCATGACGAGGAAGGGCCGTCCCTGGTGCTCGCCCGCGTCGTGGATCGTCGCCACGTTGGGATGGCTCAGCGCCGCCGCTGCGACGGCCTCCCGGCGGAAGCGCCCCTGCCGTTCGCTGCGCTCGATCTCCGCCCACTCGGCGCGCAGCATGAGCACCTTCACCGCGACCCGGCGCCCCAGGCTCTGGTCGACGGCCGCGAAGACCTGCCCGAACCCGCCGCCGCCCAGGAACTCCTCCAGCCGGTAGCGGCCGTTGAGGACCGTGCCGACAGCCACCTCGCCCGTCACGCGCACCCCGTTCCGTCGATGTCGTGCAACGGCAGGCGCATCATGGTGGGTTCCGCGAGCGCGCCGCCGTCCTGCGGTCCGACCGTACCGTCCGTCGGGTCCTCCTCGAAGACGAACTGGCGCCCGCTCGGCAGCAGCTCCAGGCGCTCGTGGAGCACCACCGACTCGCCTCTGCGCAAGGCGCGGACGACACCGTGCGGCAGCGCCTCCACCGTGTCGTTGCCGGGCAGCCGGCGCCGCACCCGCGTCCCGTTGGCGCTGCGCTCGTCCAGCACGCTCAGCGTCCTGCCGTCGTAGGCGAGTACGACATGGCTGCGGCTCACCGAGTCGACCGCGGTGTCGTCGATCCACGCGCCCAGCGCCACCCCGCCGCCCGCCGGTGCCCGGCCCACCGCCACCGGTTCGCCCTCGGTCACCATGAAGCGGCCGCGTACGGTCCCGTCCATCACCACCTTGACCTGGGTGCGGGGGCGGCGCGGACCGGCGTCGGCGAGCGGCACACCGTGCGTCGGGCACAGCACCCGGTCCTTGCGGCGGCGCGGCAGCGCGGTGCCGGGCCGGTCGGCGGAGCCGAACAGCGGGCAGCCCCGCTCCGGGCACCGCCACTCGCGGCCGAGCACCGCGCGGTGCGCGGCCGAGTGCTCCCAGCGGCGGACCACCCCGGCCTGGAGCAGCAGCCCTTCCTCCTCCTTGCGCGAGACCTGCCATTCCTCGGGCACCGGCATGATCCGCGGGCGCACCCCGATCCGCCCGTCGGGGAGGAGCACCGGGCGCAGGAAGCGGTCCCGGTCGCCGGGTATCCAGGGGTAGGCGCGGTGGAAGTCGAGGAAGTTGTCGGCGCTGACCACGCGCAGGCCGAGCGCGTCGGCCAGTTCCAGGATGCGGTCGTCCGCGCGGGGCAGCACCTCCAGCATGCCGTCGGCGTACCAGCGGTTCAGATCCTGCCGCTCTGCGGGGGTGAGGCGGCCGTCGGTGAGCAGTGACCGGTCGGTGATGGCATAGACCTGGACGGCCGGGTCGCGGGCGAAGCCGGCCAGGGCGTCGAGGACACCCGCGAGCCTGCCCAGATCCGCGGCGCGCTCCCCGCCGAGGGCCGGCTCGCGCACCACGTTGGCGACGTCGATCACGTACTCCGCGGCTGAGGTGTCCAGAGTCAGGCGGCGCTCGAACGGCATGTGACCAGAAATTAGCACCGCGGGACGGGACCGGTCCGGCGGAAGGCCGGGCGAGCGCTCGCGGACGGCGTTGTCGGTGGCTGCCCGTAGGCTTGCCCTCCTATGACTGACACGCCACCATCCGCGCTCACCGACCTGCTGCACGCCGCCGTCACCGCCGTCGGCGGGGTGGAGCGGGCCGGCCAGGTCACCATGGCCGAGGCCGTCGCCGCTGCCGTGGACGACAAGTCGCATCTGCTCGTCCAGGCCGGTACCGGGACCGGCAAGTCCCTCGGGTATCTGGTGCCCGCTCTCGCCCACGGCGAACGGGTGGTCGTGGCGACCGCCACCCTCGCGCTCCAGCGCCAGCTCGTCGAGCGCGACCTGCCGCGGACGGTCACCGCCCTGCGGCCGCTGCTCCGCCGTGAGCCGCAGTTCGCGATGCTCAAGGGCCGGTCGAACTACCTGTGCCTGCACCGCCTGCACGAAGGAGTGCCGCAGGACGACGAAGAGGGCCTTTTCGACCCCTTCGAGGCAGCCGCGCCGACCAGCAAGCTCGGCCAGGACCTGCTCCGTATGCGCGACTGGGCGGACGAGACGGAGACCGGCGACCGCGACGGCCTCACCCCCGGCGTCTCGGACCGGGCGTGGGGCCAGGTGTCGGTCAGCTCGCGTGAATGCCTGGGTGCCACCAAGTGCGCGTACGGCGCGGAGTGCTTCGCCGAGGCCGCCCGCGAGCGGGCCAAGCTGGCGGACGTGGTCGTCACCAACCACGCGCTGCTGGCGATCGACGCCATCGAGGGCACACCGGTGCTGCCGGGCCACGAGGTGCTGATCATCGACGAGGCGCACGAACTGGTCTCCCGCGTCACCGGCGTCGCCACCGGCGAGCTCACCCCCGGCAGCGTGAACCGCGCGGTGAAGCGCGCCGCCCGGCTGGTCAACGAGAAGGCGGCGGACGCGCTGATGAGCGCCTCCGAGGGTTTCGAGCGGATCATGGAACTGGCCCTGCCGGGCCGCCTGGAGCCCGTCCCGGAGGATCTGCTGTACGTCCTGGCGGCGCTGCGCGACGCCTGCCGTCTGGTGATCACCTCGCTGGGCGACACCCGCGACAAGTCCGTCCAGGACGAGGACGCGGTGCGCAAGCAGGCCCTGGCCGCCGTCGAGAACGTGCACGAGGTGAGCGAGCGGCTCGTCTCCGCCTCCGAGTACGACGTGGTCTGGTGCGAGCGGCACGACCGCTACGGCGCCTCGCTGCGCGTCGCCCCGCTCAACGTGTCCGGTCTGCTGCGGGAGAAGCTGTTCACGGAGCGCTCGGTCGTCCTCACCTCGGCCACGCTGAAGCTCGGCGGCGACTTCAACGGTGTCGCGGCGTCCCTCGGCCTGGCGGCGGCGGGGACGGCGGGTGAAGAGCAGGCGCCCTGGAAGGGCATCGACGTCGGATCGCCCTTCGACTACCGCAAACAGGGCATCCTCTACGTGGCCAGGCATCTGTCCCCTCCCGGCCGGGACGCCGGCCGGGAGGACATGCTGGACGAGCTGGCCGAGCTCATCGAGGCCGCCGGCGGCCGCACGCTCGGGCTGTTCTCGTCCATGCGCGGCGCCCAGGCCGCCGCGGAGGCGATGCGGGAGCGGCTGAAGAATCCTGTGCTGCTGCAGGGCGAGGAGACGCTGGGTGAGCTGATCAGGACCTTCTCCGAGGACGCCGAGACGTGCCTGTTCGGCACGCTGTCGCTGTGGCAGGGAGTGGATGTGCCGGGGGTCAACTGCCAGCTGGTGGTGATGGACCGGATCCCGTTCCCGCGCCCCGACGACCCGCTGATGAGCGCGCGGCAGAAGTCGGTGGAGGAGCACGGCGGCAACGGCTTCATGGCGGTGGCCGCCACGCACGCGGCGCTGCTGATGGCGCAGGGCGCCGGCCGGTTGATCAGGGCCTCCGGCGACCGCGGTGTCGTCGCCGTGCTGGACCCGCGGCTCGCCAACGCCCGGTACGGCGGCTTTCTGCGGGCGTCCATGCCGGACCTCTGGTACACGACGGACCGCAACCAGGTACGCCGCTCGCTCGCCGCCATCGACGCGGCGGCCAAGGCCTGAGCGCTCGGGGCCGGGGGGAAACGGGCCCGGCCCCGGAACCGTCGTACGGTTTCCGGGGCACGCGGAGGACCCGGTGGCGTCAGACCCGGCGGAGCACCGCCACGACCTTGCCCAGGATGGTGGCCTCGTCACCGGGAATGGGCTGGTAGGCGGCGTTGTGCGGCAGCAGCCAGACATGGCCGTTGTCCCGCTTGAAGCGCTTGACCGTGGCCTCGCCGTCGAGCATGGCCGCCACGATGTCGCCGTTCTCGGCGACGGGCTGGCGGCGGACGGTGACCCAGTCGCCGTCGCAGATCGCGGCCTCGATCATGGAGTCGCCGACCACCTTGAGCACGAACAGCTCACCGTCGCCCACGAGCTGGCGGGGCAGCGGGAAGACGTCCTCCACCGACTCCTCGGCGAGGATGGGGCCGCCTGCCGCGATCCGGCCGACGAGCGGGACGTAGGACGCCGACGGCTTGCCCGAGGTGTCGGTGGGCTGCGGGTGCCCGGCCTCGGAGGCGCGGACCTCGTACGCCCTGGGCCGGTGCGGGTCGCGCCGCAGAAAACCCTTGCGTTCGAGCGCCATCAGCTGATGGGCGACCGACGAGGTGCTCGACAGACCCACGGCCTGGCCGATTTCCCGCATGGACGGCGGGTATCCGCGGCGCTGGACCGAATCCCTGATGACGTCGATGACCCTGCGCTGGCGTTCGGTGAGACCGGAGCTGTCGGCGCGAATACCCGGGGGCCGTCCGGGCAGGGAGCGCGCGGGCTTCGGGCTGTTCTCTTCGTTCATCACGTCCAACGGGCCGATTCGATCGGGGGAGCGGTCATGGGCGGTCAATGTCGCTGTGGCGCTCTCTGCGGCGGTGGTCACGGCGGCCCCTTTCGAGATGTTCTCCCACCGCGTGAAGTGCGGGAGGCCCGCTTCCCAGCCGCGGGCAGTTAGTACAACGGTAGTGGGTTTCGAAAGGTTGCGCCAAACACACGTTCGAGTGAATTTGCATAAATCCGCTGACGTGATCAAGGTACCGGGTGTATTGATCGAAGGGAAGTTCGATTCCGAGAGGGTGTGCGAGTCGTCCGGCGAGCCGTCCCGACCCGCTCGCCGCGCCCCGGACGCCGCGGTCCGCGTTCCGCTCCGGGAGCGCCGTGACGCTCGGGTGGCGCCGCTTTCCAGTGTGTCATCACCTTCCCCGGGCTGCCCCGGTATGCGCCCCCGCCGCCCTCTCCGTCCGGCGGCCCGCGACACGCGCTAACGACGGGGCCGGATGCGCCGGAGCAACATCTAGTGGTTGGATAGGGTTCCACCACCACCGGTTGTGGTCCGGACGGCGGCCCCGCGGGGCCAACGCCCGGGGAATCACCTATGCTTGGGGCTGCTCCGCGGGGTCGTACGACGCTGCGGAAGCCTCGTCGTCGTGCGCGCTCACCATGGAGCGAGGGAGGGAGTAGGAACGATGCACTGCCCCTTCTGCCGGCACTCCGACAGCCGCGTCGTCGACAGCCGCACCACGGACGACGGCACCTCGATCCGCCGTCGCCGCCAGTGTCCGGACTGCGGCCGCCGCTTCACCACCGTGGAGACGGCGTCACTGATGGTGATCAAGCGCAGCGGCGTCACCGAGCCCTTCAGCCGCAGCAAGGTCATCGCCGGCGTGCGCAAGGCGTGTCAGGGCCGTCCCGTCACCGAGGACGCCCTGGCCCAGCTCGGGCAGCGCGTCGAGGAGGCGGTCAGGGCCACCGGCAGCGCCGAGCTGTCGACCCACGACGTGGGGCTGGCCATACTGGGCCCGCTCCAGGACCTCGACCTCGTCGCGTATCTGCGGTTCGCCTCGGTCTACCGCGCGTTCGATTCGCTCGAGGACTTCGAGAGGGCCATCACGGAGCTGCGCGAGCAGCTGCCACCCACCACTCCTGGCGGACTCGACGAGGACCTCGGTGTCCCCGCGCCCGCATCCGCCGCCGACTGAGCGGCGCGCGGGAGAACCACACAGCTGCCGGAGCGCCGCCACGCGCCGAGGCCATGAACATCACCGTGCCGCGGGGAAGATCCGGGCACATCAGGGCGTTTTTGCCCGTATAGGGAGGCGGCATGACAGAGACGACGAGCGGCCCGGCGCGCGGTTCCCGCACCAAGGGGTCCAAAGCAGGCAAGGGGCTGCGCATGGAGCGCATCCACACCACTCCCGGCGTGCATCCGTACGACGAGGTGGAGTGGCAGCACCGTGATGTCGTCATGACCAACTGGCGCGACGGCTCGATCAACTTCGAGCAGCGTGGTGTCGAGTTCCCCGGCTTCTGGTCGGTGAACGCGGTCAACATCGTCACCAGCAAGTACTTCCGCGGCGCTGTGGGCAGCCCGCAGCGCGAGAAGAGCCTGCGCCAGCTGATCGACCGGGTCGTGCTCACCTACCGCAAGGCCGGTGAGCAGCACGGCTACTTCGCCTCCCCCGAGGACGCCGAGGTCTTCGAGCACGAGCTGACCTACGCGCTCCTGCACCAGGTCTTCAGCTTCAACTCGCCGGTCTGGTTCAACGTGGGCACCGCCCAGCCCCAGCAGGTCTCCGCCTGCTTCATCCTGTCCGTCGACGACTCCATGGAGTCGATCCTCGACTGGTACAAGGAAGAGGGCATGATCTTCAAGGGCGGCTCGGGCGCGGGCCTGAACCTGTCCCGTATCCGCTCCTCCAAGGAACTGCTGTCCTCCGGCGGAAACGCCTCGGGCCCGGTCTCCTTCATGCGCGGCGCCGACGCGTCGGCCGGCACCATCAAGTCGGGCGGTGCCACCCGCCGCGCCGCCAAGATGGTCGTGCTGGACGTCGACCACCCGGACGTCGAGGCCTTCATCGAGACGAAGGTCAAGGAGGAGGAGAAGATCCGCGCCCTGCGGGACGCGGGCTTCGACATGGACCTGGGCGGCGACGACATCACGTCCGTCCAGTACCAGAACGCCAACAACTCGGTCCGTGTGAACGACGAGTTCATGAAGGCGTACGAGTCGGGGTCGGCCTTCGGCCTGCGCGCGCGGATGACCGGTGAGGTCATCGAGCAGATCGACGCCCGGTCGCTCTTCCGCAAGCTCGCGGAGGCCGCCTGGGCGTGTGCCGACCCGGGCATCCAGTACGACGACACGATCAACCACTGGCACACCTCGCCGGAGACCGGGCGCATCACCGCGTCCAACCCGTGCAGCGAGTACATGCACCTGGACAACTCCAGCTGCAACCTGGCCTCGCTGAACCTGCTCAAGTTCCTGCGCGACGACGGCAAGGGCAGCCAGTCCTTCGACGTCGAGCGGTTCGCCAAGGTCGTCGAGCTGGTCATCACGGCGATGGACATCTCCATCTGCTTCGCCGACTTCCCGACCGAGAAGATCGGCGAGACCACCCGCGCCTTCCGTCAGCTGGGCATCGGCTACGCCAACCTCGGCGCCCTGCTGATGGCCACCGGCCACGCGTACGACTCCGACGGCGGCCGCGCGCTGGCCGGCGCCATCACCTCGCTGATGACCGGTACGTCCTACAAGCGGTCCGCGGAGCTCGCCGCGGTCGTCGGCCCCTACGACGGCTACGCCCGCAACGCGGACGCCCACCGGCGCGTCATGAAGCAGCACGCCGACGCCAACGGCGCCGCCCTGCGGATGGACGACCTGGACACCCCGGTGTGGGCCGCGGCGACCGAGGCCTGGCAGGACGTGGTGCGCCTCGGCGAGAAGAACGGATTCCGCAACGCCCAGGCGTCGGTGCTCGCGCCGACCGGCACCATCGGCCTGATGATGGACTGCGACACCACGGGTGTCGAACCGGACCTGGCCCTGGTGAAGTTCAAGAAGCTGGTCGGCGGCGGCTCGATGCAGATCGTGAACAACACGGTCCCGACCGCGCTGCGCAGGCTCGGCTACCAGCCCGAGCAGATCGAGGCGATCGTCGCCCACATCTCCGAGCACGGCAACGTCGTCGACGCCCCCGGCCTCAAGCAGGAGCACTACGAGGTCTTCGACTGCGCCATGGGCGAGCGGGCCATCTCGGCCATGGGCCACGTGCGGATGATGGCCGCCGCGCAGCCCTTCCTGTCCGGCGCGATCTCCAAGACGGTGAACCTGCCGGAGTCGGCGACCGTCGAGGAGGTCGAGGAGGTCTACTACGAGGGCTGGAAGCTCGGCCTGAAGGCGCTGGCCATCTACCGCGACAACTGCAAGGTCGGCCAGCCGCTGTCGGCGAAGAAGAAGGACGAGGCGAAGGACGAGAAGACCGCTGCCGCGCCCGTGGCGGCCGAGAAGGTCGTGGAGTACCGCCCGGTGCGCAAGCGCCTGCCCAAGGGCCGTCCGGGCATCACGACGTCCTTCACCGTGGGCGGCGCCGAGGGCTACATGACGGCGAACTCGTACCCGGACGACGGCCTCGGCGAGGTCTTCCTGAAGATGTCCAAGCAGGGCTCGACCCTGGCGGGCATGATGGACGCCTTCTCCATCGCGGTGTCCGTGGGCATGCAGTACGGCGTGCCGCTGGAGACGTACGTCTCGAAGTTCACCAACATGCGCTTCGAGCCGGCCGGACTCACGGACGACCCGGACGTGCGGATGGCGCAGTCGATCGTCGACTACATCTTCCGCCGCCTGGCGCTGGACTTCCTGCCCTTCGAGACCCGCTCCGCGCTCGGCATCCACTCCGCCTCCGAGAGGCAGCGCCACCTCGACACCGGCTCGTACGAGGCGGCCGAGGACGACGTCGACGTCGAGGGCCTGGCGCAGTCCGCGCCGCGGCAGGTCGAGCCCCGTGCGCCGCTGACCGTGGCCAAGCCGGCCGCGGCCGCACCGGCGCCCAAGGAGGCGCACAACTCCACCGAACTGCTGGAGATCCAGCTCGGCCTCAACGCCGACGCCCCGCTGTGCTTCTCCTGCGGTACGAAGATGCGCCGCGCGGGCAGTTGCTACCTGTGCGAGGGCTGCGGTTCGACGAGCGGCTGCAGCTGATCCGGCGGATCGCACGTTCGGCTGATCCGCTGACCGGCCGGTTTCGCGTGTGACAGGGGTGGGGAAACGGTCTGGCCGTGTCCCCACCCCTGTCCGCGTCCGGACGGGTGCGGCGGAGGGGGACGAACGGCGGGCCGCGCGCCACTACGATGGCGCGGTGTTGGTGAAGTGGATACGCTGCGGAGTCCTCGACCAGGACGGCTTCGACCGGGGTCAACGCGGGTGGGCGCCGCTCAGGAACCGCCCGGGATTCCACGGGCAGGGCGGTGGCTGGAGCCGTTCCCAGCCAGGGGTCGCGCACCTCTTCGCCTTCTGGGACGGGCAGCGGTCCTACGACGCGTTCATGGCCGGTCCTTACGAGGAGATGGCGTCGGCGCAGGCGGGCACGTACGAGATGCTCGCCGCGCGGACCTTCGCCCACCGGCTGGACGTCAAGGTCGGGTTCGAGCCGCGCTTCTCCGACGCCGACCTGCTGCGGGTGGCGCTGTGTAAGGTGCGTCCGGACCGCGTCGACCACTTCGTCCAGATGCAGGAGCGGGTCTGGAATCCGGCCATGGCGGGCTCGCCCGGGATGCTGCGCGGTGTCTTCGCCGAGGGGGCCGACGGCGACTTCCTGGTGCTCTCGGCGTGGGACTCCGCGACCGAGCACGGCAAATACCGCGAGGGCTCGGTGGCGCGGCTGTCGCAGCGGGCCGACCTGGACGCCGACGTGCTGTCCGTGGCGGGGGACCTCGTGGACGTGGTGCCGGAGTGGACCGTCTGAGCCCCGGCCCGCGGCGCCGCGGGCGGCCGCTTTCCGGGGCCCTGGCAAGCCAACGGCCGGATCGCACCATAGGGTGATCCACATGGGACGTCCTCGCCGTATCGTGCTCATCCGGCATGGTGAGTCCCAGGGCAACTCCGACGACACCATCTACGAGCGGGTGCCGGACCACGCCCTGGAGCTGACAGAGAAGGGCCTGCGCCAGGCCACCGAAGCCGGGATGCGGCTGCGGGAGCTGTTCGGCGACGAGCGCGTCCAGGCGTTCGTGTCCCCGTACCGCCGTACGTGGCACACCTTCCGCGCGCTGGGGCTGGACCCACGGCTCACCCAGGCAAGGGAGGAGCCGCGGCTGCGCGAGCAGGACTGGGGCAACTGGCAGGACATCGAGGACATCCACCGGCAGCGCAAGGCGCGCGACGCCTACGGGCACTTCTTCTACCGCTTTGCGATGGGGGAGAGCGGCGCGGACGTCCACGACCGGGTCGGGTCCTTCCTCGAAACGCTCTACCGCGCCTTCGACAAGGACGACTTCCCGCCGAACGTCCTGCTCGTCACCCACGGGCTGACCATGCGGCTCTTCTGCATGCGCTGGTTCCACTGGACGGTCCAGGAGTTCGAAGCCCTGTCCAACCCGGACAACGCCGAGACGCGGGTCCTGGTCCTCGGGGCGTCGGGCAGCTACAGCCTGGACCGGCCGTTCGAGCGCTGGTGCACTCCCGGCCTGCCGGGCGGCGGTGACATCTGAGCGCAGGGCCGGGGATTTCCCGGGTTGCCGAAGCGATGCGGGGCCGGAGAAATCTGTGAGGCGGGTGAGTTTCGGCACAAGGAGATTGACCCGGAAGAGGCGCGATGTCAGAGTTTCCGACGTCATGACGGCTCACACCTCCCCTTCCGCGCGGGCCGCCCGCGCGCTCGGCAGCCTCCGCGGCCTGGCCGTGGGCGATGCCCTCGGCTCGCAGTTCTTCGTCCCCGCCCACTACTCCGCACTCCAGAACGGCGAGCTGCCGCCCGGCACGTGGCAGTGGACCGACGACACCGAGATGGCCTGCTCGGTCGTCGCCGTCCTCGGCGCCCACGGGCGGATCGACCAGGACGCCCTCGCGGCGTCCTTCGCCGAGCACCACGACTTCGACCGCGGCTACGGCCCCGCCGTGGGCCGCATGCTGCGGCTGATCCGCCAGGAAGGCGCCGACTGGCGCGAGCTGGCCGCCGCGCTCTTCAACGGCCAGGGATCGTGGGGGAACGGCGCCGCCATGCGGATTCCGCCGCTCGGCGCCTGGTACGCGGGCGACCCCGTCCAGGCCACCCACCAGGCCGAGATCTCCGCCTACACCACCCACCAGCACCGCGAGGCGGTGGCCGGCGCGATGGCCGTCGCCGCGGCCGCCGCCCTCGCCGCGGATCCGGCGGGCCCGCAAGACCCTGCCGACCTGCTCGCCACCGTCGTCGACCTGGTGCCGCGCAGCGCCGTCCAGGCGGGCATCCGGCGGGCCGGCGACATGCTGGACTACGCGGACGTCGGCACCGTCGCGGCCGTGCTGGGCTGCGGGCGGCGCACGAGCGCCCACGACACCGTGCCCTTCGCCCTGTGGGCCGCCGCACGCCATCTCGGCGACTACCGGCAGGCGTTCTGGACCACCGCGAAGGCAGGCGGCGACGTGGACACCACATGCGCCATCGTCGGCGGCATCGTCGCCGCGAGCCCCGGCGGCGAGCCGCCGGCCCTGTGGACCGAGCGGACCGAAGCGCTGCCCGACTGGGCCACGGCGTCCTGAAACCCTGGTGGAGGCGCCGCGCGGACGGCGAGTAGGCTGGTTCCCGCCATGGTCCAGCCACCACCCACCCACACCGTCGAACGCTCGATGCGCGCCACGCTCGGCGTGAGGACCGTCGCAGGCATCGACGAGGTGGGCCGTGGAGCGTGGGCGGGGCCGGTCACCGTCTGCGCGGCCGTCACCGGGCTGCGCCGCCCGCCCGAGGGGCTCACCGACTCCAAGCTCATCACCCCCAACCGCCGCACCCGGCTGGCCGCCGTGCTCACCGGCTGGGTGACGTCCTACGCGCTCGGGCAGGCCTCCTCCGAGGAGATCGACGAGCTGGGTATGACGGCCGCCCTGCGGCTGGCCGCGCTGCGCGCCCTCGACGGACTTCCCGAGCCCCCTGAGGCTGTCATCCTCGACGGCAAGCACAACTACCTCGGCAGCGGCGGCCCGTGGCGGGTCCGTACGGTGATCAAGGGCGACCAGTCCTGCGTCGCGGTCGCCGCCGCGTCCGTGATCGCCAAGGTCCACCGCGACCGGCAGATGGCCGAACTGGGCACGGAATACTCCCCGTTCGCCTTCGCGGACAACGCCGGTTATCCGTCGCCCGTCCACCGCTCGGCACTCGCGGAGTGGGGGCCGACACCGCTGCACCGGCTCACATGGTCCTACCTGGACACGCTGCCGCGCTGGCAGCACCTGAAGAAGGTCCGCACCACGGAAGACGCAGGGGAACAACTCGGTTTCGATTTCTGATCCGGCACCCACCCCCCGCTGCGCATCCGGTGCGCATTTGATAGACATCAACTCATGCCTCTCACCCCCGAGGAGCCTCAGATTCACGAGAGCGTCCCGGGTCCCCGCACTGCTCCGACCAGCGGCCGGAGTGCGTCGACCCCCCGTCCTGTCCCTCACCCGCCCCGGCCTGCCGCGCCGCGGCCCGGGCCGCCGAGGGCAGTCGCCGCCGTCGGTGCCGCCTCCGGCGCCGCCCCGCGCGGCCCTGTCGGCACCACCGCCCCCGCGGCTGCGAACCAGCCCGCTGCGGCTGCCGCCCCCGCCGCCGTCTCCGACCAGCGCGACTCCGCCTCCGGCGCCGCACAGATCCAGCTCATCCCCGCCCCGGCGCAAGGAGCGCTCGACGCGGCCGACGAGACCGTCGACCTGCTGCTCGACACCGGGCGCGCGCCCGGCGAGATCCTGGTGCTCACCACCGGGGAGCAGCACCCGTGGGCGTCCCACGAGCTGAGCTTCGGCGAGGCGTCGTACTGGGCCCAGCACGACGCCGCCGACGACGTGTTCTACGCCGACATCTCGGCCTCGCGCGCCGCCGGCCGGCCCGTCGTCATCGTGGCGCTCAACGGCGGCAGCGACGAGACGCTGCCGAAGGCCCTGGCCGGTGCGCTGTCCCGGGCCGGAGTGCTGCTGATCGTGTGCGGGGACCCGACGCGCATCAACAGCCTTCTGGGCGCCAGCGCCTGAGCGTCCGGGCCGGCGGTCCGCCGCCCCCGGGCGCTCAGCGCACCGACGCCTGGCGCAGGGCGTTGGTCATGGAGGTCGCCGGGTCCGTCCGGTGCGGCTCGGGGCGGGTGTGCGACCAGGAGGCGGCGTTGGGAGTGCGCCCGGCGCGGTTCTCCCCGATGACGTTCCAGCCGTCGCAGGTGAGCGTCACGTACGAGCCGCAGCGCAGCCCGTGCAGGGTGCAGGCGTCCCGCAGTCCCCACATCCACGCGCCGTCCTCGGAGGTCCAGCCGGGTATCCCGTCCCGGCTGACCATCAGGACCGCCGTGCGCACCGGATTGCGCAGGCGCAGGTCGTGCGGGATCACCCGGCGGAGATGGGACAGCAGGGCGTTGCGGCGCTCCCAGCCGTCGACGACGCCGGTGCGGTAGCCGAAGGAGGCGCTGGCGCGGATCCGCCCGTCCGGGTCGTAGGCCGCGACCACCGCGGTGGGCGGGGCCGGCAGATGCCGCGCGTACAGGTCCTTGACGACCTCGCGGGGGCTGGCCAGCAGCGGCACGTCCATGTCGGCCCACTCGGCGGGCTCCAGCGTGCGGGCCACGGAGGACGCGGCGGCGGAGGACGTCTCCGGAACGAACCCGATGGTCACGGTCCTCCCTTCGCGGATACACCCGTGGACCGGCCGCGGGCGTGCGCCGGTCAGGGGGCTCGGAGAGCCGTTCGGGGATCCGCGTCCAATTCTTCCCCGCGTACTGCCGTGCGGCAACGGGCAATTGCCATCGCGGACCGGAATGAGCCCGTCCGTCGGATAGATCCCGTGGCCTGTACAGCTGGTGCGGTCCGTCAGCCCTGGACCGCCAGGACCAGCGGAAACACCGCGGTCGCGCCCGCCCGGCGGAGCAGCCGGGCGGTCACGGCGAGTGTCCAGCCGGTGTCCGCCATGTCGTCGACGAGCAGGACGGGGCCACCCGCCGCCTTCACGGCTTCAAGCAATTCCGGCGGCAGGACGAACGCCGCGTGCAGTGCCCGTACGCGCTGGGCGCTGTTGCTGCGGTGCACGGATCCGGGGTCGGCGTCGGGGGCGTACTCGACCCTGCCGAGCAGCGGCATCCGTCCGACCTCGGCAATAGCGGCGCCGAGCGTGTCCACCAGGGTGCCGTGGCGCCGCGAGGCGACGGTGACGACGCCTGCCGGGCGCGCGGGAGCGCCGGTTTCACCACTCGCCCAGCCGCCGGGGCCGCGCGCCCAGTCCGACAGGACCTGCACCACCGCGTCCACGGCGTCGGCGGGGACGGGACGGTCGGGGGCACCCTCCGTGAACAGCGGCCGCAGCCGGTTGCCCCAGCCGATGTCCGACAGCCTTCCCAGCGCCCGGCCCGTGGCCGCCTGCTCGCCCGCCGGGATGCGTCCTTTGAAGGGGACACCGACGGCTTCGAGTCCGGTGGGCCACATCTTGCGCGGCTCCAGCTCCGCTCCCGGCCGGCCCAGGGCCTGGCGCGCCAGGGCGAGCGACTGCTCGGAGACCTCGACGGGGAAGCGCGCCCCGGCGCAGTTGTCGCAGCGTCCGCACGGAGCGGCCTCGTCGTCGTCCAACTGGCGGCGCAGGAACTCCATCCGGCATCCCGTCGTGCCCGCGTACTCCCGCATCGCCTGCTGCTCGGCGGCGCGCTGGCGTGCGACCCAGGCATACCGCTCCGTGTCGTATGCCCAGGGCTCGCCCGTCGCCGTCCAGCCGCCCCGCACGCGGCGGACCGCGCCGTCGACGTCCAGCACCTTGAGCATGATCTCCAGCCGGGAGCGCCGCAGGTCGACCCGGCTCTCCAGGGCGGGCAGCGACAGGGGGCGGTCCGCGGCCGCGAGCTCCGCCAGCGTGCGGCGGACCTGCTCCTCGGGCGGGAAGGCCAGGGAGGCGAAGTAGCGCCAGATCGACTCGTCCTCGCGGCCGGGAAGGAGCAGGACCTCGGCGTGGTCCACGCCGCGGCCCGCGCGGCCGACCTGCTGGTAGTAGGCGATCGGTGAGGACGGGGAGCCGACGTGCACCACGAAGCCGAGGTCCGGCTTGTCGAAGCCCATACCGAGCGCCGATGTGGCCACCAGCGCCTTGACGCGGTTGGCGAGCAGATCCGCCTCCGCCTCCTGCCGCTCGGCGTTCTCGGTGCGGCCCGAGTAGGAGGCCACGGCGAATCCGCGCTGTCGCAGGAAGGCGGTGATCTCCTCGGCCGCCGCCACGGTGAGCGTGTAGATGATCCCCGAGCCGGGGAGCGTGCCGAGGTGGTCGGCGAGCCAGGCCAGCCGGTGGGCGGCGTCCGGAAGGGCGAGCACGCCCAGCGACAGGCTCTCCCGGTCCAGCGGACCGCGCAGGACGAGCGTGCCCTCGGCGTCGTCCTCGGGTGTCGTGCCCGTGCCGAGCTGCTCGGCCACGTCGGCGGTGACCCGCGCGTTCGCCGTCGCGGTCGTCGCCAGCACCGGGACTCCCGGCTTGAGCTCGGCCAGCATCGTGCGCAGCCGCCGGTAGTCGGGGCGGAAGTCGTGGCCCCAGTCGGAGATGCAGTGTGCCTCGTCCACCACGAGGAGCCCGGTGGTGGCCGAGAGACGGGGCAGTACCTGGTCCCGGAAATCCGGGTTGTTCAGCCGCTCGGGGCTCACCAGCAGCACGTCCACCTCTCCGGACGCCACCTCGGCCTCGATACCGCTCCACTCCTCCGCGTTGGAGGAGTTGATGGTGCGGGCAGTGATCCCGGCGCGGGCGGCGGCCTCCACCTGGTTGCGCATGAGTGCGAGCAGCGGGGAGACGATCACCGTCGGCCCCGCGCCCCGCTCGCGCAGCAGCGCGGTGGCCACGAAGTACACCGCCGACTTGCCCCAGCCCGTGCGCTGGACCACCAGCGTTCTGCGCGCGTGCGCGACGAGGGCCTCGACCGCGCGCCACTGGTCTTCGCGGAGCCGGGCGGCACCCGGCTCCGCCCCGACGAGGCGGCTCAGGACGATGTCGGCGGCGGCACGCAGCCCGCTGGTGGTTTCCGTCATGGCTCCATGCAACAGGACGCCACCGACAGAGCGCCAACTCCGCCGGGCAGCCTGTGGACAACTCCGGTCGTGCGTTGTCCACAGCCGTTCGGGGGATCTGGTGCGGGACGCACGCGGTGCGGCAAGCTCGAACCATGACACAAAGCAACGAGATGCAACACGGAGAGTCATCGATCGACGGCCTCAAGGTCGTCCTGAGCGGGCCCGGCGAGCTTGCCGACGCACTGCCCTTCCTCATGGGCTACCACCCGACGGACTCCATCGTCCTGCTGGCCCTGCACGGGGAAGAGGGACGCTTCGGCGGCCGGGTGAGAATCGCCCTGCCCCGCACACCGCAGGATGTCGAGGAGTGGCCCGACGTCGCCAGGCACCTGGCCGACTGCCTGGTGGACGGCAGCCTCCGGCGCGGCGGCCGGCCGGCCGCGATCGTCGCCTTCCTCTGCCAGGACCCGCGCGAGGGCGAGCGCCCGCCGGAGGTGAAGGAGCGGCTGCGGCCGGTGGCCCAGCAACTGCGTGTCGCCTGCGGGGCACTGGACGTGCCGGTGGTCGAGGCGCTGTGCCTGTCCGGCGGTCGCTGGTGGTCCTACTGCCGGCCCGAGCAGGACCAGGACTCGGGCACCGAGGACGAGGGAGCGCCGCTCGCCCTGCCGGGCACGTCCGCCATCGCCGCGGCGGCCGCCTACGCCGGTATCCCGATGCCGGCCTCGCTGCGGGACCTGGAGGCCCGGCTCAGGCCGAGCGAGCCGCGGGCCGCCGCGCACGAGGCCGCACTCGACCTGGCCTGCGCCGCACTCGTGCCGCGCATGCTCGACAGGGCCGCGGGTCCGTCCGTCGCCGACCGCACGGTCGAGCTGGCCCGGGCCGCCCTCGACGCCTTCGCGGCGGCTCCGCCGATCGGTGACACCGCGCTGGCCGACCGGCGGGACGACACCCTGCTCGCCGACGGCGAGGCCGCGGAGATGATCCTCGGACTCCAGGACCGGGAGGCACGCGACCGCGTCGTGGAATGGGCCGACCCGCAGCAGGCCGGCGCGGCCGTCCGGCTCTGGCGCGCGCTGGCCCGCCGCTGCCCCGGGCCGTACGCGGAACACGCCGCAGTCCTGCTCGCCCTGACCGGCTGGGTCGCGTGGTGCTCAGGGGACGAGGCGGAGGCGCGGGTCGCCCTGTGGACGGCACTGGAGCTGGAGCCGCACTGCTCCTTCGCCCTCCTGCTCCAGCACGCCGTCAGCCAGGGGCTCGACCCGGAGGTGGTGCGCCGGGCACTGCGCGGCACGAGGCGCCGCAGGGTCATGGAGGCGGCTACAGCTCGCCGCGGACCATCCGGACCAGCCGGTCGAGGACCCGGCCGTCGCTCACTCGGAGGCCGTCGTGCTCGTATTCGTCGGTGATCCAGGTACGAAGGCCCCGGATCGACTGCGCGGTCGCGAGCGAGTGCGCGGTATCGACGTACATGTCGTCGTGGTAGACGGCCGCGACGACCGGAACGTCGTTGTGCGCGAGCCGCGCCGGGTCGTACAGGTCGGGCCACTGCCCGCGCTGCGCCAGAAGCTCCGCCGTCTCGCGCAGTGGCGCAAGCGCCGGGTCGGTCTCGAACATCCAGGGGTGGACGGTCTCGCCGGAGAAGAACACCGGCGCGTCGTCGTCCAGCGCGGCGTCGGCGTCGAAGTCCGGGAATTCGGACCTGACACGCTCGGCCGCCCACCGGGTCCCCTCCCGGGAGACGGACTGCTGGCCGTAGATCGGCTCGTGGAGGAGCGCGTAGAGGGGGGCTCCCGCGAAGGAGAGATGGCCCTGGGCCTGGGCCAGGAAGGAGTCGGAGAGGACGGGACCGGCGGGCCCGGTGACGAAGGCGTCCTCGACGAGGTAGTGCAGGGTGTGCGAGCCGCTTCCGGAGCCGAGCATCAGGCCGAGTGCCTGGAAGGCGTGCGGGGTGAGCGGCCCGCCGCCCGGGAGCAGCACGGAGTGCTCCCGCAGGTGGCGGACGATGTCCCGGACCCTGGCGACGTCCTCGGGGTAACGCGCGTAGTGGGCGGCGTTCTTGCGCAGGATGCGGGGATAGGCGGCACGGTAGACGTCCTCGGGCGTCACCCGCAGTCCGGGCAGCCCGCCGGTGATCAGCACCTCGCGCAGCGCCTCGGGCGCGAAGGAGAGGTAGGTGACGGCGCAGAAGCCGCCGAAGCTCTGGCCGAGCACACTCCACCTGCCGCCGTCACCGAGCAGATGGCGCCGCAGGAGTTCGCAGTCCCGCACGATGGAGTCGGCCCGGAAGTGGGCCAGGTAGTCCGCCTGGGCCGCAGCGTCGCCGCGCAACGGCAGGGTCTGGCGGTTCGCGGGCGTCGAGCGGCCGGTGCCGCGCTGGTCGAGCAGCAGCACCCGGTAGTCGTCGAGGGCCCGGGAGAGCCAGCCGTCCCGGCCCAGCGGACGCGGACTGCGGTTGCCCGGCCCGCCCTGCAGGAAAACCAGCCAGGGCAGCCGCTCCGGGTCCTTGCCCGCCGCCACCACTTCCCGGGCGAAGACGTCGATCTGCTCGCCGTCCGGCGCGGCGTGGTCGAGCGGCACGGGGAGGACATGGTCGGTGACGACGATGCCGGGCTGGCGGTGGACGGGCATGCTGCCTCGCTTCTGCGGTCGGGGGCCGGCGCGCCGCAGCGTCCGCGGCACCTTTCGTCCAGGAACGGTAGACGGCCCGTGACCTGGCCGGTCGGCGCACCGTTCATCAGTCGTGCAGCACTCACCGCAGCAGCCGAAGCAGCTTCCGGGAGCGGCCGGGACATCCGCCGTGCGGCGGTGCCTCGCGCGGGCCGGTGGGAATCGGTGACGCCACCGCTGCCCCCGTCACCGGTGCGGGCCGCGCGGCGGACGGCGGCCGTCCACGACATGCTGGTCTGCGTGGCGGCTCCGGCGCTGGCCGTGTCGGAGCGGGACGGTCAGCTGCGGGGCCAAGGAGTCGCCGGCCTCTACCGCGACGGACGGCGGCTGCTCGCCCGGTGCCTGCTGACAGTGGCCGGCGCGGAACCGGTCGCCGTGCAGGCGGTGATGACGTGCGCCGACAGGGCCCGCTTCATGGCGGTCGCGGGAAGCCCAACGGGCCGCGGGCCCGATCCTGCCCTCACGGTCGAGCGGTTGCGGACCGCCGGGGGAGTCGAGCGGATCACCGTCACGAACGCCGGCTCCGGGCCCGTGCGGCTGCCGATCGGGATCGCCCTCGGCACCGACCTCGCGCCGCTCGCCGCGGTGGCGGCCGGAGCCGTGGGGAGCGTGGTGTCGTGCACCGTCAGCGGGGCGGGGCTGCGCTGGACGGACGGAGAGCGCGCGGTGCTGACGACGGCACGCCCCGTCCCGGACGAGGTGTTCGCGGCGACGGGCGCGCTGGTGTGGCGGCTCGAACTGCCGGCCGGAGGAGCGCGGACGATCGAGCTGCGGACCGGGCCCGTCCCGGTGACGGGCGCGGTGGCCCGCACGGCGCCGCCACCGGCGCCACCGCCCGCGCTCTGGTCCGCCGCGGAAGTGGAGGCGGACGACCCGAGGGCGGGAGCTCTGCTCCGCACGTCGCTCGACGATCTGCAGAGCCTGCTGCTGCGGGCCCCTGGCCACCCGGCGGACCTGCACCTTGCGGCCGGGGCCCCGTGGCGGCTCGCGGGGGCGCCGACCGACGCGCTGTGGGCGGCGAGGATGCTGCTCCCGTTCGGCACCAGGCTCGCGGCGGGCACGCTGCGCACGCTCGCGCGGGCCCAGGATCCGCGGAGCGGAGGCATCGCCGGGCCGGCACGCGACGCCGGGCCGCACCTGCCGCCGCTGTCCTGTGCGACGGAGGCGGTGCCGCTGTTCGTGTCCGTGCTGGCGGAGGCCTGGCGGTGGGGGCTGCCGGCTCGGGAGGTCGAGGCGCTGCTGCCGGCGGCGGAGCGCTGCCTGGCCTGGCTGGACCGGGCCATGGCGATACCGGGGACCGAGGGGCTGGTCGCCGATCCCGTGCCCGGGGGGCCGCTGCGGGCCGAGGTGCAGGCGTACGCGCATCGGGCAGCACTGCACGGCGCGGATCTGCTGGAGTGCTTCGGCAGGCCCGACGCGGAGAAGTGGCGGCAGCGGGCGGCGGAGCTGCGGACGGGATTCCGGCGGCGGTTCTGGACGGAGGAGCCTGGAGGAGGCCGTCCCGCGGTGGCCTGGACAGCGCAGGGCGGTGTGCTGGACGTGCCGACGTCGGCGCTGGCGCATCTGCTGGACACGGGACTGGGCGCCGGAGGCTCGGCGGCGCCCGGGCTGCTGGACGCGGAGCGGACGGCACGGCTCGCGCGCCTGCTGGCGGCGCCGGGTCTGGACAGCGGCTGGGGGCTGCGCACGATGGCCGCCGGGGCGCCGGGGTTCAGCCCGTTCGGGCATCGCAGCGGCGCCGTGCGTGTGCATGAGACGGCGGTCGCGGTGGCCGGGCTGGCGTCCGCCGGGTACGAGGACGCGGCGGCCGCCCTGCTGACGGGGGCACTCGACGCGGCGGCCGCCTTCGGGATGAGGGTGCCGGAGATATACGCGGGGGAGCAGCGCGCGCCCGGCCGCGCGCCGTGCCCGCACCCCATGGCGTGCCGGCCCGCGGCGCTCGCGGCCGGAGGGGCGGTGCACCTGCTGGCCGCGCTGGCGGGGGTGCGGCCCGACGTGCCGGGAGGCTCCGTCGCACTGCGGCCGCTGGCCGGCACGCCCGCGGGAGCGGTCAGGGTGAGCGGGATGCAGGTCGCCGGCGCACCGTTCGCGGTGCGGATCGGCAGGATGGGGACGGCGATCGTCGAGGAGGCGGCGCCGGGGTTGCGGCTGGGCGCATGACCGGGCCGACACGGCTCGTGACGTGATCGTGGAAGGTGCCGATCCGGCTGATTATCGTCAGGCAGACGACTAAGATCACCACCATGTCGCCCTACGACCCGTCGGCCTTCCCGCCCTTCGCCGTGACCGTCGACCTGGTCGTGCTCACGGTGCGGCATCATGCCCTGTGCGCGCTGTCGGTGCGCCGTGGTGAGCCTCCTTTCCAGGGCAGGTGGGCGCTGCCCGGCGGATTCGTCCGGCAGGACGAGGACCTGTCCCAGGCCGCGGCCCGGGAACTGGCCGAGGAGACGGGCCTGCGGGCGCAGAGCGGCGCCCACCTGGAACAGCTCGCCACCTACGGCGATCCCCAGCGTGACCCGCGGATGCGGGTGGTCAGCGTCGCTCATCTGGTGCTCGCACCGGACCTGCCCGCGCCGCGTGCGGGCGGTGACGCGCACAGTGCCCGCTGGGCGCCCGTCGGCACCCTGCTGGGCGAGGACGGCCAGGAGCACACCGCCGACGCCCCGCCGCTGGCCTTCGACCATGCGCAGATCCTGGCCGACGGGGTGGAGCGGGCCAGGTCGAAGATCGAGTACTCGTCGCTGGCCACGGCTTTCTGCCCGTCCGAGTTCACGGTCGGTGAGCTGCGCAGGGTGTACGAAGCGGTGTGGGGGGTGGCGCTGGACCCGCGCAACTTCCACCGCAAGGTCACCGGGACGGTGGGCTTCCTGGTCCCCACCGGCGGGACGACGACGCGTCAGGGCGGCCGTCCCGCGCAGCTGTTCCGGGCGGGCGGGGCCACCCTGCTCAACCCGCCGATGCTCCGGCCCGAGGTGTAGGTTCCCGGCTGACGCCTGTCGAATATCGGGCATTCCGCACTAATTGCGGCGTTATGGTGCTGGGGTGATCCAGGCCATCGGACTGACCAGCCCGCCCCGGCGCAACGCCCCGCCCTTCGTCGCCGACCTCACCTTCGACATCCGTCCGGGCGAGGTCACCGGCCTGCTCGGCCCTGCCCGCTCCGGGAAGACCACCGCCGTGCGCCTGCTGCTCGGCGTGCAGTCCGGCAAGGGCGCCACGCTCGTCGACGGCCGCCCGCTGCGCGACCTGGCCCGTCCCGAGCGCGCCGTCGGCGCCGTCCTCGGAGACGTCCCCGGACACCCCCGCCGCACCGCCCGCGGGCACCTGCGGATGCTCTGCGCCGCTCACGGGCTTCCCACCTCCCGGGCCGACGACCTGCTGGAAACCGTCGGACTCGGCGCGACGGCCGACCGGCGGCTCGGCACGTACTCGCTCGGCATGGACCGGCGCCTCGCCTTCGCCGTGGCGCTGCTGCCCGACCCGCACGCCCTCGTCCTCGACGACCCGGCGCGGGACCTGCCACCGCGCGAGGCCGCCTGGGTGCACGCGCTGGTGCGCCGCCACGCCGCCGCCGGCGGCGCCGTGCTGCTCACCGGCCGCGACCCCGGTGCCCTCGCCAGGACGGCGGACCGGGTCGTCGTGCTGGACGGCGGCAGGATCATCGCCGACGAGCCGGCGGCCGTCTTCGCCGGCACCCGGCTGCGCGCGCACGTCGCGGTGCGCTCGCCCTACGCCCAGCAGCTGGCCCGCCTGCTCACGCAGGACGGCGCGGAGGTGGTCGCCGCCGGCGGCAGCCGTATCGCGGTCTACGGCGCCACGTCCGCCGCCGTCGGCGAGGCCGCCCACCGGCACGGCATCCTGCTGCACCAGCTCGCGGACCGTCCGGCCGGGTCCGCGGCCGCAGCCCGGGAGTCGGGCCCCGACCGGGAGGCCGGTGAACGCCCCGTGCGCCGCAGGCCCGTTCCCCGGTCCCGGCCCGCACCGCTGCGCGTCCCGCACGGCCCGCTGCAGCCGCTGCGCTACGAGCTGCGCCGCTGCTTCGGGCTGCGCACCTCCTGGCCGGTGGCGGCGGCCGCGGTCGCCGGATCCGTACTCGGCGCGCTGGTCGTCGCCCGCGGGGGAGCGGCGCACACCCCGGCGCTGCGGCTGCTGGCGGGGTGGCCCGCCGGCCTGCCGCTGCCCGCCGCGGCGCTGGGCGCGGCAGTGCTGGGCGCGCTGTCGTACGGGCAGGAGTTCGCCTTCCCGGCGCTGACCCCCGGCTTCGGCCCCGAGCCCCGTGCGCCCCGGCTGCTCGGCGCCAAGCTCGCGGTCAGCGGCGCCCTCGCGCTGCTTCTCGCCCTGTTCGCGGCCCTCGCGGACACCGCGGCGCTGCGACTGGCCCTCGGCCCCGCCGGGGTCCCCGACCCGCTGGCGCTGTCGGCCACCACCGCCGCCTGGGCCGCGCTGTGCGCGGCCTGTGCGTGGACCGGGGCGCTGGCCGCGTGCGCGTTCCGCACCACGGCGCTCGGGCTCGCCGCGGTGCTCTCTGTACCGCTGCTGGTGGCGCCGGGCTTGCGGTTCCTGCTCGGCGGGCGGACGGGAGCGCAGTTCCGCGACGCGGCCGGGGCGCTGTGGTCCGTGGTCACGGGAGCGCCGCGTACGGACGACCGCGCAGCCCTCGCCGCGCTGCGCTCTGCGGCCCAACCGCTCGTCGTCGCCCTGGTGTTGTCGCTGTCGTGCCTGGTCATCGCCTATCTGGCAAGCGCGTTGCGGGAGCGCAGGCGCGGACGCGGGTCAACTCCGGTGCGCTCCACCGGAGCTGTGCGAGTCGACCGCGAAGAGGCGTGATTCGTCCCGATAAAGCGTCAATTATCAGGTGATGAGCGCTCACCCTTTCGTGTGCTTTTCAGCAAAGCCCTCAAGGCCTGCTCCGGCATCGCCGACAAAGGATGCGTGAGTACCCTTGCGCACACCATGATGACCGCGGCTCGCTCCGCTGACTCCGGCATCGCCGGCCCGGGCGAGCTGGACCGCTACTCGTATGCCGATGGCCCCGCCGGCGACCGCCCAGGAGGCGGGATCACGTCCTGGGAGGGGATGGATCCCGACGTGGGCCGGGTGGGCCGTCGGACCGGCGGCAGCCGGGGCCGCGGACTGCACGGCCAACTCGTCCAGCAGCTCGGCCAGATGATCGTGTCCGGCGACCTCGGTGCCGACCGCCCGCTGGTCCCGGAGGAGATCGGCCAGCGCTTCGAGGTCTCCCGCACCGTGGTCCGCGAATCGCTGCGGGTGCTGGAGGCCAAGGGCCTGGTCAGTGCCCGGCCGAACGTCGGCACCCGGGTCCGCCCCGTCAGCGACTGGAATCTGCTGGACCCCGACATCATCGAATGGCGCGCCTTCGGCCCGCACCGCGAGGAGCAGCGCCGCGAGCTGCTCGACCTGCGCTCGACGATCGAACCGCTCGCTGCCCGGCTCGCCGCCGGCCACGGGCGCGAGGACGTCCAGCAGCGGCTCGCCGACATGGCCGAGATCATGGCCCACGCGGCAGCCCAGGGTGACGCGCTCACCTTCACGCGCGCCGACGTGGAATTCCACGGGCTGCTGCTCACCGTCGCCGGCAACCGCATGCTGGAGCACCTGTCCGGGATCGTCCTGGCGGCCCTCCAGGTCTCCGGCGGTACGGTCACCGGCTGTGAGCGTCCGGGCGACACCTCGGTAGGGCTGCACCACCGGATCGTCGAGGCGCTCGCCGAGGGCGACGGCGGCACCGCCGAGGCGGCGATGCGCCAGCTGCTCGCGGGGTCCACGGAGCAGTCCTCGGCCGCCGCCGACCATGTCGTACCGGCCCCCCGAGAGCACTGACCGCCCTGCCGGCCGCCGCGGGCCCCGTGTCACCGGGGCCGGCGGCGGTTCGTGCGCGTCACATGTCCGACTTTGCCGCTGATCTGCACAATTTGGGGTGTGACTCGGGCCACGTAAGCTGGGCGTAACGCCAGGCGAGGCAGTGCGATGACTTAAGAGGTGGCGGCCGTACGAGGAATATTCGGCGTCGATTCCGACGCTGAGTCGCCGTACGGTTCCACCGAGTCGTTCCCATCGTTCCGAGAGGTTGTTCGTGTCGGCCAGCACATCCCGTACGCTCCCGTCCGAGATCGCCGAGTCCGAGTCTCTGATGGCGCTCATCGAGCAGGGTAAGGCCCAGGGGCAGATCGCAGGCGACGACGTGCGTCGGGCGTTCGAAGCGGACCAGATTCCGGCAACCCAGTGGAAGAACGTTCTGCGCAGCCTCAACCAGGTCCTCGACGAGGAGGGTGTGACGCTGATGGTGAGTGCCGCCGAGGCGCCCAAGCGCACCCGCAAGAGCGTCGCAGCCAAGAGCCCGGCGAAACGTACTGCCACCAAGACGGTCGCCGCCAAGGCGGCCCCTGCCAAGAAGACCGTAGCGCCCAAGGCCCCGGCTCCCGAGCCGGTGGCCGAGGCCGAGACCACGGTGGAGCCATCGGTGGAGGCGGAGAACTCAGCAGCCAGGAAGGCGCCGGCGAAGAAGGCCGCCGTCAAGAAGACGGCTGCCAAGAAGGCGCCCGCGAAGAAGACGGCGGCCACCAAGAAGAGCGCCGCCGCTCCGGGCGAGGACGACGCCGTCGAGGTGGAGGAGTCGCTGGAGGACGTCGCACCCGGCAAGGGCGACGAGGAGGCGGAGAAGACGGAGTCCGAGAGCTTCGTGCTCTCCGACGACGACGAGGACGACGCGCCCGCGCAGCAGGTGGCCGTGGCCGGTGCCACCGCCGACCCGGTCAAGGACTACCTCAAGCAGATCGGCAAGGTCCCGCTGCTCAACGCCGAGCAGGAGGTGGAGCTGGCCAAGCGCATCGAGGCGGGCCTCTTCGCCGAGGACAAGCTGGCGGCGGCCGACAAGCTCGCTCCCAAGCTCAAGCGCGAGCTGGAGATCATCGCCGAGGACGGGCGCTGGGCCAAGAACCACCTGCTGGAGGCCAACCTCCGGCTCGTCGTCTCGCTGGCCAAGCGCTACACCGGCCGCGGCATGCTCTTCCTGGACCTGATCCAGGAGGGCAACCTGGGCCTGATCCGCGCGGTCGAGAAGTTCGACTACACCAAGGGCTTCAAGTTCTCCACGTACGCCACCTGGTGGATCCGGCAGGCGATCACCCGCGCGATGGCCGACCAGGCCCGCACCATCCGTATCCCGGTGCACATGGTCGAGGTCATCAACAAGCTCGCCAGGGTGCAGCGGCAGATGCTCCAGGACCTGGGCCGCGAGCCCACCCCGGAGGAGCTGGCCAAGGAACTCGACATGACCCCGGAGAAGGTCATCGAGGTCCAGAAGTACGGCCGCGAACCGATCTCGCTGCACACCCCGCTCGGCGAGGACGGCGACAGCGAGTTCGGTGACCTCATCGAGGACTCCGAGGCGGTCGTGCCCGCCGACGCGGTCAGCTTCACGCTTCTGCAGGAGCAGCTGCACTCGGTCCTGGACACGCTGTCCGAGCGCGAGGCGGGCGTCGTCTCGATGCGCTTCGGCCTGACCGACGGGCAGCCGAAGACGCTGGACGAGATCGGCAAGGTCTACGGTGTCACGCGCGAGCGGATCCGGCAGATCGAGTCGAAGACGATGTCCAAGCTGCGCCACCCGTCGCGCTCCCAGGTGCTGCGCGACTACCTCGACTGACCTTCCCCCGGCCGTCCTCCCGGACGGCCGGTCCGGGGCGTGCGGTACTGCGCGCGCCACCGGTCTGCGGATGCGGCCTCCGGCCCTATCGATGACTCTGGGTGCTCAGAGTGGTTCATAGGGTCAGGAGGCCGTATGCATCTCCCCGTTCCCACCTGCCTGCGTCGCCGCGACCGCCGTGGCCGCCGCCGTACGGCCATAGCCGCGGCGGCCATGCTTCCGGCGTTCGCCCTTCCCCTGGTCGCGCCGGCGGCTCCGGCCGCCGCCAACGGCGTAGTGGTCGGCGGTGTGCCGACGTCGACCGACGACGAGCCATGGGTGGTGGCGCTGGCCAGCCGGGAGCGTTTCGGTTCCGCCAGATCCGGTCAGTTCTGCGGCGGTGTGGCGGTGGGGCCGCGTACGGTCGTCACCGCGGCGCACTGCTTCGGGCAGGAGGCGCTCGGCGTCACGGACTGGCACAAGCTGCCGGACCTGCGGGTCATTGCCGGACGGACGGATCTGAGCGGCTCCGACGGGCAGGAGCTGTCGCTTGCCGACGTATGGGTCAACCCCGATTTCGACGCCTCCACCAATGCCGGGGACGTCGCGGTGATCACGCTTTCCCAGGCGCTGCCGGGCGGCGCGGTGATCCCGATGGCCCAACCGTCCGACACGGCGCCGTACGCGCCGGGCACCCAGGCGCAGGTCTACGGCTGGGGTGACACCACGGGGCAGAGCACATATCCGCAGGCGCTGCGGACGGCCACGGTGGACGTGCTGGCCGACTCGGTGTGCGAGAAGGCCTACCCCGGCGACGCCGACGGTACGTATCTGCGCGATTCCATGGTGTGCGCGGGGGTGGCCGGTGGGGGCAAGGACGCCTGCCAGGGCGACAGCGGCGGACCGCTGGTCGCGGCGGGGCGGCTGATCGGGCTCGTGTCCTGGGGAACGGGCTGCGCCGAAGCCGACTACCCGGGTGTCTACACCCGTGTGTCGGCGGTGTCCGCGCTGGTGGCCCAGCACATGTGAGCGCACCGCACCGGTGACGGAAAGCCCGCGGGCGGACACCCCCTGAAGGGGTCCGTCCGCCCGCGGGGCCGAGCTCGTCGCGTGGTGCGATGTGTCAGCGCTCGTCTTCTCCCGCCGGGGCCGGGGTGTCGGTGAGCCGCCCCGTCTCGTCCTGTATTTCTGCAGCGATCTTCTTGAGTTCCGGCTCGAACTTGCGTCCGTGGTGTGCGCAGAAGAGCAGCTCTCCGCCGCTGGTGAGAACGACACGCAGGTAGGCCTGAGCGCCGCAACGGTCGCAGCGGTCTGCCGCAGTCAGCGGACTCGCGGGGGTCAGAACAGTAGTCACGTCGCCTCTTCTCTAGCTCGACGAGCTGTCGTACCAGGGTCAACATCCAACCAGGCCGAAAACGTTCCCGCTGACGGCTTTTCCTCGAAAACGGGCCTCGGAGTGACTGGGTGTTACCGATTGGCGGCGAATAGGAGTCAGTTACGTCGGATGTCGCGTGTGGGGCTTTTGTCGTACTGGTCCACGCTTGCCCCGGCCGGCTTGCCGGGGTGTTGGTGAGGACGTGCCCGGAGCCTAAATGGTTCATGCCTCTTTGGGAACGTGACATGTGTATCACTCGTGCGGGTTATCGAACGCGTGAGCGAGCAGGGCTACGATGAAGGCTCGGATACCGGGTCGCGGCGTAGCTGCCCTCCCCGACCTCGGTACCCTCTCACCGATACGGCTGAAGAGCTTCAGGCCACACCAGATCGAGGAGTTGCCCGCGTGACCGCCGAAACATCCGTGCCGTCCACCGCGCTGCTGACGGGCGCAGATCGCGACGGCTCCAACTACACAGCGCGGCACCTGCTCGTTCTCGAAGGCCTCGAAGCGGTTCGCAAGCGTCCCGGCATGTACATCGGGTCCACCGACAGCCGCGGTCTGATGCACTGCGTCTGGGAGATCATCGACAACTCCGTCGACGAGGCGCTGGGCGGCCACTGCGACAGCATCGAGGTGATCCTCGCGGCCGACGGCTCCATCGAGGTCCGCGACAACGGCCGCGGCATCCCCGTCGACGTGGAGCCCAAGACGGGCCTGTCGGGCGTCGAGGTCGTCATGACCAAGCTGCACGCCGGCGGCAAGTTCGGTGGCGGCTCGTACGCGGCCTCCGGCGGTCTGCACGGCGTCGGCGCCTCGGTGGTCAACGCCCTCTCGGCCCGCCTCGACGTCGAGGTCGACCGCGGCGGCAGCACCCACGCCATCAGCTTCCGCCGCGGCGTGCCCGGCGCCTTCGCCGGCGCCGGGCCGGACGCGAAGTTCGAGCCCGCGAGCGGCCTGACCAAGACCAAGAAGATCCCGCGTGCGCGCACCGGCACCAGGGTCCGCTACTGGCCGGACCGGCAGATCTTCCTCAAGGACGCCAAGCTGTCGCTGGAGACCCTGCACCAGCGCGCCCGGCAGACGGCCTTCCTGGTGCCGGGCCTGACGATCGTGGTCCGCGACGAACGCGGTATCGAGTCCGAGAAGCCGGTCGAGGACATCTTCCGCTTCGACGGCGGCATCAGCGAGTTCTGCGACTTCCTGGCCCCCGACAAGCCCATCTGCGACGTCCTGCGGCTCACCGGCAGCGGCACGTTCAAGGAGACCGTCCCGGTCCTGGACGACCGCGGCCACATGACGCCCACCGAGGTCACCCGGGAACTGGGCGTCGACATCGCGCTGCGCTGGGGCACCGGTTACGACACCACGGTCCGCTCCTTCGTCAACATCATCGCCACGCCCAAGGGCGGCACCCATGTCACCGGCTTCGAGCGCTCGGTGGCCAAGACGGTGAACGAAGTGCTCCGCGCTGCCAAGCTGCTCCGCGTCGCCGAGGACGACATCGTCAAGGACGACGCCATGGAGGGCCTCACGGCCGTCGTCACCGTCCGGCTCGCAGAGCCGCAGTTCGAGGGCCAGACCAAGGAGGTGCTCGGCACCTCCGCCGCGAACCGGATCGTGGCGAACGTGGTGGCCAAGGAGCTGAAGGAGTTCCTGACCTCCACCAAGCGGGACGCCAAGGCCCAGTCGCGCGCCGTCCTGGAGAAGGCCGTCGCGGCCGCCCGGACGCGTATCGCGGCCCGCCAGCACAAGGAGGCGCAGCGCAGGAAGACGGCGCTGGAGTCGTCCTCCCTGCCGGCGAAGCTCGCGGACTGCCGCAGCGACGACGTCGACCGCAGCGAACTGTTCATCGTGGAGGGCGACTCGGCGCTCGGCACCGCCAAGCTCGCCCGCAACTCGGAATTCCAGGCGCTGCTGCCTATCCGCGGCAAGATCCTCAACACCCAGAAGTCGTCGGTCTCCGACATGCTCAAGAACGCCGAGTGTGGCGCGATCATCCAGGTCATAGGAGCCGGCTCCGGCCGCACCTTCGACATCGACCAGGCGCGCTACGGCAAGGTGATCTTCCTCGCCGACGCCGATGTCGACGGCGCCCACATCCGCTGCCTGCTGCTGACCCTCTTCCAGCGCTACATGCGCCCCATGGTCGAGGAGGGCCGCGTCTTCTCGGCGGTCCCGCCGCTGCACCGCATCGAACTCGTCCAGCCCAAGAAGGGCCAGGACAAGTACCTGTACACCTACTCCGACAACGAACTCCGCCAGACCCTCCTCGACCTCCAGCGCCGCAACGTCCGCTACAAGGACAGCATCCAGCGCTACAAGGGCCTCGGCGAGATGGACGCCAACCAACTGGCCGAAACCACGATGGACCCCCGCCACCGCACCCTGCGCCGCATCAACATCAGCGACATCGAAGCCGCCGAACGCGCCTTCGACCTCCTGATGGGCAACGAGGTGGCCCCCCGCAAGGAGTTCATCACCAACTCGGCCACGACGCTCGACCGCTCGAAGATCGACGTCTGAGCTGCGGCTTTGCGGCCGCAGTGGATTTGAGGGCGCCCTGCGGTCCGCACGCAGTCCGCAAGGGAACTGGCGTGAAGTCAGTTTTCTTGCGACGGCGGCCCGGTCCGTCCTGCGGAGTCGGGCCGCAGGTGGGTGTGGGGTGTCTGCGCTCGGAAGCGGACTTCACGGACTCGCCGCGCCACGCCGACGTCGTCCGGGCGATTCTCCACGAGGCGTTGACGCGGCGACCGTACGATGTGCCCCTGCCCGCTCCCGTGCTCGGCGCCGTGACGGAGGTGGGGGAGACCGCCGTCTGACGCGCCCTCGGGGAGCCCGCCGCTGTGCCCCACCTTCACGACGTGCCCATGGGTCACCTGATCGCCATACGCGGCTACGAGGACGCCCCCGACCCCGCGGTCTTCATCCGCGACCCGGCCTCGTACTCCGGCCGCGCGATCACCCTCCCGTCCCTGCACTGAGAAAGGCCCTGCCCGTGATCACACTGACGCTCGCCGAGATCGCCGAAGCCACCGGGGGAACCGTTCACGACGCGCCCGATCCGGAGCGGGTGCGCGTCACGGGCCGGAGCGGCAGCGACTCGCGGCAGGTCGGGCCGGGCGGGATGTTCGTCGCGGTGACGGGGGCGCGGGTGGACGGCCACGACTTCGTCGAGCAGGCCGTGGCCGGCGGTGCCGTCTGCGTCCTGGCGTCCCGACCGGTGGGTGTGCCCGCGGTCGTCGTGCCCGAGGTGACGGCCGCGCTCGGGCGGCTTGCGCAGTACGCCCTGACGCGTACGGGGGCGCAGGTCGTCGCGCTGACCGGTTCGGCGGGCAAGACCACGACGAAGGACCTGCTCGCGCAGGTGCTGTCCCGTCACGGCCGGACGGTTGCGACGCCGGGCAGTTTCAACACCGAGATCGGTCTGCCCCTGACCGTGCTGTCGGCTGACGAGGACACTCGCTTCCTGGTGCTGGAGATGGGCGCCCGGCATGTCGGCGACATCGCCTACCTCGCGACCCTGACCCCGCCGACGCTCGGGATCGTGCTGAACGTCGGCTCCGCTCACGTCGGTGAGTTCGGCAGCCGCGAGGCCATTGCCGAGGCCAAGAGCGAACTCGTCCAGGCCCTCCCGCCCGCCTTCGAGGGCGGAGTGGCGATCCTCAACGCCGACGACGACCTGGTCGCCGCGATGGCCGACCGCACCAAGGCCGCGGTCACGTACTACGGCACCAGCGAGCGGGCGACCGTCCGCGCGACCGGCATCGAATTGACCGCCGGCCGCGCCGCCTTCCACCTCCACACCCCCGACGGCAACGCCCCCGTCACCCTCCAGCTCCTCGGTGCCCACCAGGTCCACAACGCCCTCGCGGTTGCCGCCACCGCCCACGCCCTGGGCATGCCGACCCCCGCCATCGCCGAGGCCCTGACCTCGGCGGCACCTGTCTCGGCCGCCCGCCTGCAGATCCTGGAGCGCCCCGACGGCGTCACGATCATCAACGACGCCTTCAACGCCAACCCCGAATCCACCCGCGCCGCCCTGGAAACCCTCGTCTCCCTCGCCCAAGGCCGCCGCACCATCGCCGTCCTCGGCGAGATGAAAGAACTCGGCCCCACATCGATCGCCGCTCACGAGGCAATCGGCCGCCTCGTCGGAACCCTCCCCGTCGACGTGCTCGTCACTGTCGGCACAACCCCGGAGATGACGGCATTGGCCAAGGCCGCCGTTGCGACCGAGTCCACGCTCACGGCGGCCGGCACGCCTGACGCCGAGTCCCTCCTCGCAGACCTGACCCCGCTTCTCGCGCCGCGCGACGTCGTCCTGATCAAGGCCAGTCGCTCGGTGGGGCTGGAACACTTCGCTGACGTTCTCAGCGATGAAGGCTAGAGGCGCGTAACGTCCGCGCAGCTTCTCGAATCGGGCGGCGGGCGGAGGTCCAACGATTCCTTGCGCGGGCCGGCAGTTCGTCTCTACGCGATCGCCCTGCGTACGTGCTCAAGCCGTGGCCGGTTCTCTTCCAGCCACCCGGTCGGCACGTCCACGGGAACCTGGACCGAACGGTCGCCGACCGGGCTGCAGTGGCCCTTCACGATGTGCGTGGGATCCTGTCGGCCATGGTCGGGAACCAGGGTGGGCAGCGGGCGGTGGGAGGCGTGGAGAGCCACGTGCGGGGCTTCTTCCAGGGGCACTCGGTCACCGCGGAGGACTACGACCTCGGGGCTGGGCGTAGGGAGAAGGTTCCTAACCTGCGGATTCTCACCGTGAGCCCGGGGCCGCGCGCTGACAGTTGGGCGTACGTCACCGCGGGCTGCTGGTCCGTGGTGGGGAAAGACGGCCACGGCCTGGAGTTCGTCCTTGCGGCGCCTGTTCGCGACGAGCGGTTCGCCGCGCTTCTCGCCATGACCGCCTATTACCACGCCGTTCACCACCTGGATCTCGGGCACAGCCTGCCCATCGGGGAACCGTGGCTGCCCGGGTCCGCGTGCGACCACCTGCTGATCAGCCTTCCCTACCTCCACGGTCCCGACCTCGAACACTGCCCGCTGCCGGACGGCCACGCCCGCATTCTCTGGGTTCTGCCGGTCACCGCGGCGGAGATGGCATACCGCCGTGAGCACGGCCACGAGGCTCTTGAGCAGCGCTTCGACGAGCACGCGATCGTTCCCACCGATCCGAAGAGGCGATCCGTCGCCTGAGCTTTCGCGCGCGGCCCGCGCGAGCGTGTGGTGGTGCCTGTCTCGCGGGTGGTGCCGACGCCGGGCACGAACGGACAGCCGCTCCAGCTCGGGACGGCCCCGTCGTTCAGGGACGCGGGCCGAAGCTCGTACGACCGTGTCGGGCAGGTGCCTGCCGGCGTCCGGCAGGGTGGGGGATTGACCGCGTGATTGGTCCAGTCCTATGGTCGCGATGCGCGGTGAGTCACGTTGGTGTTCCTTGTTCGCGAGTGTGAACGCGACCGGGGGAGTGCGGGCGTGGCGCGCGTGAGCGATCACGAAGGCTCGTCCCCCACCAACCGTTCGTGAGAGGCATCGCCATGGAACGACGCAGTTTTCTGACCGGCACGCTCGCGCTCACCGCGGCCGGTTTACCCACGCTGGCCGCGCCCGCCGCACGCGCCGTGAGTGCCGCGGCGCCGGCGTCCACCTTGCCGGCGCGGCCCGACATCGTCCTGGTGCTGCGTCGGGTGGCCGACCAGTGGATCGGCGCGCATCCCCGGGGCGGGGACAACCAGTGGGCCAACGCCACCCTGATGAGCGGCCTCATGGCGCTCTACCGGCTCACCTCCGACGCCACATACCTGAACTACGTGACGAACTGGGCCCAGGCGCACAGCTGGGGGCTCAACGGCGGCACCGGCACCCGTGACGCCGACAACCAGTGCGCGGGGCAGGCGTACCTCGACCTGTACGACCTCGCGCCCGCCGACAGCAAGATCGCGGCGATCGAGTCCTGCCTGCACACCATGACGTACGTCAACCAGGTCAACAAGAACGACGACTGGTGGTGGGACGACGCCCTCCACATGGCCATGCCGCAGTTCGCCCGGCTCGGTGTGCTACGCGGCGACAGCGGCTACTTCGACAAGCTGCACCGGCTCTACACCCACACCAAGAGCGCCGAAGGCGGCCCCGGGCTCTACGACGCGGCGACCGGGCTGTGGTACCGCGACAAGAACTTCCTGCCCGGCGGCATCGTCTCGCCGTCCGGCAAGCCGGTGGTGTGGTCGCGCGGCAACGGCTGGGTCGCAGGGGCGCACACCAAGGTCCTCAAGGCCCTGCCCGCCGGCCAGGCAGACGTCCCCGAATACCGCGCCACCCTCACCCGGCTGATCACCGCGGTCGCTCCCGTCCAGCGCAGCGACGGCTTCTGGAACGTCAACCTCGCCGACCCCGCCCACTTCCCCGGGCCCGAGACCAGCGGCACCGCCTTCTTCCTCTACGGCACCGCCTACGCCGTCGCCTCCGGCCTGGTGGACCCCAGCACTTATCTGCCGGTCGCGGCCCGCGCCTGGAACGGCCTGGTCGCCACCGCCGTCCACCCGGACGGAGTGCTCGGCTACGTCCAGAAGGTCGGCGACCGCCCCGACTCCAGCCAGCCCGTCACCTACGACAGCAGCGCCGACTTCGGCGTCGGCGGCTTCCTGCTGGGCGGCACGGAGGTGGCCGCGCTCGCCTCGCCCGGAACCGGCGGCGGCGGTCCGGCCTCGGGCACGTACGCGCTGCGCGCCCGGATCAACAGCCGCTACGTCACCGCCGAGGACGGCGGCGCTTCGCCGCTGATCGCCAACCGCACCAGCGTGCAGGGGCGGGAGACCTTCACCCTGACGGCCGGCTCCGGCGGCGACGTGACGCTGCGGGCGCAGGCCAACGGCAAGTACGTCAGTGCGGACGACGCGGGTGCCTCGCCGCTCATCGCCAACCGCGCGGCGGCGCAGGCCTGGGAGACCTTCCAGGTCGTCGCCAACGCCAACGGCTCGGTGAGCCTGCGGGCGCAGGCCAACGGCAAGTACGTCACCGCGGGGAACGCCGGTGCCTCGGCGCTCGTCGCGAGCGCCGCGACGGTCGGGACGTGGGAGCAGTTCGACCTCCTCGCCCTGTAGGAGGCCGGGCCGCGGAGGGGCCGGAGAGCCGGGTCAGGCGTCGGGGGAATGGGCCGGTTCCGGGTGGGGGGCGTCGATCTCGGGTTCCAGGCCCTCGGTCACGGCGGCGGCGGGCCGGTGGGCGTCGGAGCGCCAGGCTTCGAAGGCCCAGGCCGTCGCCGCCACCACCGTGAGGCCGAGCAGCCAGCCGCCGATCACGTCGCTGCACCAGTGGACGCCGAGCGCCACGCGCGTGAAGCCCACGCCCACCACGGCCACCGCGGAGGTCAGCCAGCACAGCCGGTGCGCGGCGCGCGGCACCAGCGGCAGCAGGACCAGCAGGAAGATCGCGAAGGACGTGGTGGCCGTCATCGCGTGTCCGGAGGGGAAGGAGTATCCCGGCGCGTGCGCCACCGGATCCGGCAGGGCGGGGCGGGCCCGTTCGACGACCGCCTTCACGAGCGTGCCGGTGAGCGCGCTCGCGAGCGCGGTCACCGCCGACCACGCGGCCAGCCGCCAGGCCCTGCGGTGCAGCAGCCAGAGGGTGAGCAGCGCCACCGCGGTGCGCAGGGTGCCGGGGCTGAGGATGTGGTTCGACACGAAGGCCAGCCCGTCCGTCCACCCCTGGTGGTGGAGCGCTCGGCGGTGCAGGGTGTCGGCTGCTCCGCTGTCCACGCGCCGGAGCGGTCCCCAGTGCGCCTCCACCAGGACGAGCACGAGCCCGAACAGCGCCGCCGCGACCGCCGCGCCGGCAGCCGAACCGAGCAGGTGGGCGCCGTACTTGCGGTCGGCCCGGCGGATGCGGTCGCGGGCGGACGGGGGGCCGGTGAGCCTCGTGGGGGCGGGGTGCGAGGGCATGTCATGCTCCGGGATCGGCTTGGGCGGGGCCCGGCCGCAACGCCCGCGCCGCCTCCAACTGGGCCGCGAAGGACAGTCCGAGGAAGAGGGCGAGCGATGTCAGGTAGGACCACAGGAGAAGGGCCATGAACGCGCTCAGCGGGCCGTAGACGGTGTCGAACGAACCGCTGTAGCGCAGGTACAGGGCCAGCAGCGTGGTGAGTCCGGCCCACAGGACGATGGAGACGGCGGCCCCGAACGCCAGCCATGTGTAGCCCGGCTGACGCCGTCGCGGCGACCCGCGGAAGATCACACTCGCCGACGCCAGGGCGAGGAGTACCCCGGCGGGCCAGCGTAGGGCGTTCCACACGCTCAGGGCGGTGCCGCCCCCCGCGTGCCAGACCTCCACCACCGAGGCCCCGAGTTCGTCCCCGGCCACCATCGCGACGGTCGCCAGGCCCAGCGGCGCGCCGGCCGTCACCGACATCACCAGGCCCCGGGCGTACTTCTGGCGGAAGGGCCGGTCCCGCTCGACGCCGTAGATCCGGTTCGCCCCGCGCTCGATCTGGCACATGGCCGTCGTGAGATTCACCCAGGAGAAGATCAGGCCGAACCACAGGGCGAACCGGGCGCCCTCCCCGGCGTGCCGGCGGCTGCGGGCGAGCGCGTCCTCGACGACCTGCTCGCTCGGGCCGGACGCCAGCCGGCGGATCGTCAGCTCGGCGATCCGCCCCAGGCTCTCGCCGTGCAGCGCGGTGGACAGGCCCACGAAGGCAATGGCCAGCGGGATCACCGCCAGCACGATCTGCAGGGCCAGGGCCCGCGCATGGCTGAAACCGTCGGCGTAGCGGAAGCGGACGAAGGAGTCGCGCAGCAGCGGCCACCGGCCGTAGCGGAGCAGCGCGGCCATCGCCTCGTCGGCCGACAGCTCGTCCTCGGGCATGTCATGGGTCTGCGGGACCCGTGTCGCGGTGCCCATTCAGACCTCCGTACCCGGCTCGGGACGGAAGACGCGTATCCCTCCGCGTACGACGCGCGCCGAGATGCGCCGCCCGGCGGACACCGGGTCGCCGTCGATCTCGCGCGGGCAGGGGGCGTGCAGGATCAGCTCGGCGTCACGGCAGGCGAAGATCTCCGGTCCGCCGGGCCGGGGGTGCCGGGAGGGCCCCCGGAGGATCTGCGCCGTAGCGGAGATCCAGCCGCGCAGGCCGTGCGGGTCGAGCAGCACGACGTGCAGGAGGCCGTCGTCCGGGCGGGCGGCGGGGGCGAGCGAGGCGCCGCCCTGGAGGCGGCCCACGTTGGCGATCACGGCCATGCGCACGGTGCGGTGCACGGGCTCACCGCCGTCCAGGCACAGCGAGAGGCGTGTGCGGGCGGTGCGCAGGGCGCGCACCGAGGCCAGGGCGTAGGCGGGCCAGCCCAGCGCGGACTTGGCGCGGTCCGGCGTCGCCTCCATCAGCGCGGCGTCCAGTCCCGCGCCCGCCATGACGCAGAAGTGGGTCGCGGGCAGCCCGTCGCCCTCGACGAGGCCGAGGTCCACGGGACGCGGGGAGCCGCCGAGTGCCGTGTCGAGGGCCCGGGCGGGGTCGAGGGGCAGGCCGAGGTTGCGGGCGAGCAGATTTCCGGTGCCGTGCGGGGCGATCGCCAGCGGCACGCCCGTACCGGCCAGGGCGTCGGCGACCGACCGGACGGTGCCGTCGCCACCGCAGACGACGACCGTTTCCGCTCCGTCGGCCACGGCCCGCGCGGCCTGGCCGCCTCCCGGGTCGTCGACGGTGGTCTCGGCGAAGCGCGGTGACCTCCGGCCGTGGCGTTCCAGCACCAGCCGGAGGCGGTCGCGGTCGGAGGCGGTGACGGAGACGGGGTTGACGATCACGACCGTCGTACCGGGAGCCGGCTCGACGTCCTTCCGCGCCTCGGCCACGGAGGCGTCCACGGCGTTCTCCGGGAGCGGGGCGGGGAGGGCGTCGCCGGTCAGCACCGTTCGGCCCACGATCAGCAGCGAGAGCGCCCCGTTGAGCATCCCGCCCGCGACGTCCGTCGGATGGTGCATCCCGCGGTACAGGCGGCAGGTACCCACCATCAGCGGTAGCAGCGTCAGCAGGACGGCCACCGCGATCCGCCAGGGGCGGCTCAGCCTGCGGGCGCGGATGAGCACGAGAACGGCGAGCCCGCCGTACAGGGCGGTGGCGGCGCCGGTGTGTCCCGAGGTGTAACTCGACGTCGGGGGCGAGTTGTCGAGCCGGTGCACCTCGGGCCGGTTGCGATCCACGGCGGAGGTGATGGCGAGGAACACGAGCGCCTGGAGCGACACGCTCACCGCGAGGAAGACGGCCTCGCGCCACCGCGGCAGGACCGGCGCGAGGACCAGGACGCCGCAGGCGACCAGCGTGATCGCGATGATCGTCAGGGTGTTGCCCGCCTCGGATCCGAGAGACGTCAGCGTGTCGAAGGTGCTCGTCCGCACGTGCTCGAAGCCCTCGTTGACGCGGTCCTCGGCGGTGATCGGCCACAGATGGCGCGCCGGGCCGGTGATCAGCAGGCCCAGCCCGATCAGCAGCGCCGCCTGGCACGCCGTCAGCGCGGTGATGCGCGCGGCGGTGGCGGCGGTTCCGGTGGTCAGCAGGGGCGGACCACCGGCACGGGACGGGACGGCGGACCGGCGGCTCGTGCCGCGGCGGGGGCCGGGAACGCTACGGTCCGGGAGCACGGTGGGCATGGGACCCCCTGTTCGGCGGGTGGGCTGCGGAGGACGGGCGGGTGCGTGTGCGGTTGCGCCGCCGGGCGGACGGGCTCCGGCCGCGGGCTTGGCGGCGCCACGCTGTATCCGCGGAGGCGGTGGTTCAGAGGAAGCGGCGGATGGGCAGCACGGCCGCCTCGCGGGCGCGCTGGAGCGGTGCGCGGCGGCGCCACCGGGAGGGCTCGATCGCCTCGGCACGCAGCATGTCGCGCTCGAAGTCGGCGTCCAGCGAGGCCGTGAAGTCCTCGTCCAGCACGGCCAGCATGACTTCCTCGTCGTGGTCCATCGACCGGCGGTTGAAGTTCGACGAGCCGATCAGCGCGCCCACCCCGTCCACGGTGGCGATCTTCGTGTGGAGCATCGTCGGCTGGTACTCCATGATCTCCACGCCCGCGTCGAGCAGCGACGCGTACAGATACTGCCCGGCGAGCCGGCAGGCGCGCTGGTCGGTGTGCGGGCCGGGCAGCATGATCTGCACCTGGACGCCGCGCCGGGCGGTCGCGCGCAGCAGGTCCGCGAAGTAGCGGTCGGGGGCGAAGTAGGCGGTGGAGAGCCGGAAGCGCTCCTCGGCCGAGGCGATGACCACGCGCAGCAGCGTCTGCAGGTCCTGCCACCCGACGCTCGCGGACCCGCGGACCACCTGCACCACCGCCTTCCCCGGCTGCTCGTGCGGGACGAAGCGGTCGTGGTCGTCGAACAGCTCGGTGTGGCATTCCGCCCAGTTCTGCGCGAAGGCGGCGCTGATCCCGTCGACCGCCGGGCCCCGGACCTCGACATGGGTGTCGCGCCACTCGTCGGGGTTGCGGGCGTCCCCGCACCACTCCTGCGCGATGCCCACGCCACCGGTGAACGCGCGGTCCTCGTCGACGATCAGCGCCTTGCGGTGGCAGCGGTGGTTCTGCTTGAACGGCGAGAGCCACAGGGGCTTGCGGAACCACGCCACATGCACGCCGGCCGCCTCCATCGTCTCCAGGAGGGCCGGCTCGATCTGCTGGGCGCCGAAACCGTCGAGCAGCAGCCGTACGCGCACGCCGGCGGCGGCTCGTTCGGCGAGGGCGTGCGCGAAGTCGCGGGCGATCTGGCCGCGCCAGTACACGAAGGTCATCATGTCGACGGTGTGCCGGGCGCCTCGCACCGCGGAGAGGAGGGCGGGGAAGATCTCGTCGCCGTTGCGCAGCGGGCGCAGCGCGTTGCCCTCGGTGGCGGCGATGCCGATGAGGCGTTCCAGCCGCCTGCGCAGCCGCTGGGCCCGGGCGAGCCGGTCGGGGGCCGGTGGCTCGGCGTGCCCGTTGTCGCGCGGGGCCCCGCTGTCGTGCTGGGCGCGGAAATCCACAACCGTCATCTCAACCTCCCGTGGAACGGCGTCCGTCGGCCGTCTCCGGCCGACGGCACCCATTCCCCGTCTGCCCAGCCGTCGCCGGATGAGGCCCGCTGACCAGCGGGACGTCTTCGGAGGACGGCGGACCGGCCGGATCCGGGCGGTCCGGTGGCTCAGCCCACGACGAGCGGCAGGCGCGAGGCCAGGGCGCCCAGTTCGGCGCGCCGCGCCGCGGTCGGGGCGCGGCGGCCGGTGCCGACCAGGAGCGCTTCGGCGTCGGGCCAGGCCGCGGGGAAGGGGGCGGCCGCGAGCTGTTCCAGCAAGGCGCGGGCCCTGGCCAGGGACTCGGGCGGCGGGCCGGGGACCGCGGGGAGGTGGGCGGTCAGGTCGAGGTGGTGCAGCGTCCACTCCAGGACGTACGCGCCCAGGTAGTCGCGGGCGGTCAGGATCTGCCCGCGGGTGCCGACCCGGGCAGTGGGGTCGGCGAGTTGCGCGGCGCGTCCGGCGGCGGAGCCGACGTCGTCGAGGTGGAAGGCGAGGAGCGCCGGGTCCTGGTAGGCCGCGGCGAGCCGGACCGTCAGCGCGTCGAGCGGGTCCTCGCCCGTCGGGGCGGTGGAGGAGACCTCCCAGTACGTGACGGCGTCGCGGGTCGGCTCGCCGCTTTCGGGGGTCGCCAGCGTGATCAGCACGTCCTGCGCGTCGATGACCAGGTGGCACACCAGGTCGCGGACCAGCCAGCCGGCACATCCCGAGGGCTTGCCGAAGTCCTCCTCGGCGAGCCCGGCGACGGCCGCGCGCAGGGCGGTCCACGACTGCGTGAAGAGGTCCATGACCGCAACCTAGCAACGCGGCGGGGCGGCTGGGCGGCGAGGCGGCGCGGACCTTGGGACGGCGCGAGCGGGGGCCGTGGGGCTGCCGGGCTGCGCGGGAGGGCGGCCGGGTGGAGGGCCCGGCCCCGGTACGGGGCCTCTCCACCTGGGGGTGGACGCGGGATTTCCACCTGGGGCTTGATCCGCTGAACAGCGGGTTTGCGTAGATTCGAAGACACCGGCAGACCGCCGGTGATCCCCGCATCATCCTGTGGAGGTGCCCGTCATGTCCGGCTGGCTCAACGCTCTCGTGGTCGTCGCGGTCCTCGGCCTGGTGATCGCCCGCCAGCTCCGTCCGCGCCGGGTCTCGGCGGGCGGGCGGTGGTGGCTGATCCCCGGGATCTTGCTGGTGCTGGCGATACGGGACGGCGGGCTGGTCGATCCGGCGCACCGCGATCTCTCGGTCCTGCTGCTGTGCGCCGAGTTGCTGGTGGGCGCCGGCATAGGCCTCGCGTGGGCACGGACGACCCGGGTGTGGACGGAGAAGGACGGCTCGGTCTGGACGCAGGGGACGAGGGCGAGCATCACGGTGTGGGTGGTCGGCATAGCCGTGCGCGTCGCGCTCTACGCCGCGGGGACCGCCGCCGGGGTGCGCGAGGAGACGGGGTCGGTCCTGCTCGCGGTGGCCCTCACGCTGCTGATACGTGCCGCGCTGCTCGTACGGCGGGCCCGGGGCGTGGAGCCGTCGTACCGTACGGTCGCATGAGCATGGGGACGTCCTGGCCGTCGAAGGAGGCCCTGGACCGCTCGGGCAGGTCGGCTGGCCGCCGCGGGCTCGGACGCGGGGTCAGGGTGGTACTGCTGGCGGTCGCGGTGTGGGCGACGGTCACCAGGACGCATCTGCCCGCCTGGCAGATCGCGCTGGCCCTGGCCGGTATCGCCGCCGCGAGCGCGGTGCTGTGGCTCTTCTTCACGGTCACCCTGCGGCGGTTGCTGTGGCCCGCGGTGGCGCTCATGGTGCTGCTGATCGGTGCCGCGAGCGCCTGCCAGGCGCTGGACGCGCCCGTCGCGGCGAGCGTGCTGCTCTGCGGGGTGGCGATGGTCTCCCTGCAGCGGCTGCCGCTCGCGGCGGCGGTGCCGATCGCCGGGGTGGCGCTGGCCGACTTCGTCCTGGTCGGCGGTTCCGACGGCAGGCCGGCGGCGCTGCTCACGGTGCTGGGGTTGTGCCTGCTGGGCTACACAGCCCGGCTGGACGCCGAGGCGCGGGGCAACACGCAGCGGCTGCTCGCGCAGGAGCGGGCCGCGCGCAAGGCGGAGGCCGAGACGGCGGCGCTGGCCGAGCGGGCGCGGATCGCGCGGGAGATCCACGACGTGCTGGCGCACAGCCTGTCGGCCCAGACGGTCCACCTGGAGGCGACCCGGCTGCTCATCGAGCGGGGCGCGGACCGCGAGGTGGTGCTGGAGCGGGTCGTGGCGGCACGCCGGATGGCGCGGGAGGGCCTGGCCGAGACGCGGCAGGCGCTGTCGGCGCTGCGGGGGGACATGTCGCCGGTGGAGGACTTCCTGCGGGAGCTGGTGTCGTCGGAGGGCGCGCGGTTGGAGGTGACGGGGGAGTCGCGGGGGATCCCGGCGGAGGCGGGTCTGGCGGTGCGGCGCGTGGCGCAGGAGGCCATGACGAACGTCCGCAAGCACGCGCCGGGGGCGCGGGTCGAACTGCGGCTGGAGTACCGCCCGGCGGAGGTGCAGCTGGAGTTCAGGGACTTCGGTGCTCCAGGGCCTGTGGACAACTCTCTGGGGGCCTCCGGATCCGGCTACGGTCTTGTGGGGATGCGGGAGCGCGCCGAGCTGCTGGGCGGCGCGCTGGACGCGGGACCGGTGGAGGAGGGTTTCGTGGTGCGGTTGCGGGTGCCCGCATGACGCGGGTGGTGGTCGCGGACGACCAGACGGTCGTGCGCGAGGGAATCGTGACGTTGTTGGGGCTGCTGCCCGGGATCGAGGTGGTGGGAGCGGCGGCGGACGGCGAGGAGGCCGTCCGGCTGGCGGCGGAGATGAAGCCGGACGTCGTGCTGATGGATCTGCGGATGCCGCGGTGCGACGGGGTGGAGGCGACCCGGAGGATCCGGGCCGGGTGTCCGGCGACGCAGGTGGTGGTGCTCACCACCTATGCCGACGACGACTCGCTCTTCCCGGCGCTGCGGGCAGGGGCGCGCGGGTATCTGACGAAGGACGCCGGCGGGGAGGAGATCGCCCGGGTGATCGCGGATGTCTCCGCGGGCGGGGCAGGGTTGTCGCCGGCGCTCCAGGGCCGGGTGCTGGAGGTGCTGGCGGGGCGAGGTGATGTCGGGGGTACGACGCGACGCGCCGAGAGGAGGGAATTGCCGGACGGGTTGACGGTCCGGGAGGCGGAGGTGCTGGCGCTGGTGGCGGAGGGGCTGTCGAACGCCGAGATCACCGCGAGGCTGCAGGTCAGCATGGCCACGGTGAAGACGCACATCAACAACCTGTTCGCGAAGACGGGGGTGCGGGACCGCGCTCAGGCCGTGGGATACGCCTACCGGAAGGGCATCACCTGATGGGGTGAGCGATTCGTGATTGTCCGCCGGGATCTTCCTGCTCTGTCCAAAATGGGGCACACGGCTCATCTGGCCGTGGAACGAGGAGAGTTCGGTGAACAAGCACGACGGCGGCGACCCTTTGGCGCTGCGGGTGGACGACCCATGGCGGGACACCGGAGAGGAAGAACTCTGGCTGCCCGGTCAGGCCGAGCCTCCCGCGCCGCCCGAGGAGAGAGCTCCGGCTGCCGCGGCGGTGACGGGGGACCGGGGGGCGGTCTACGAGGAGGTGCAGTTGAGTGCCGCGTTCCGGGAAGTGCGGCAGCGGTACCGAGGATTCGCCTTCCCGGCGGCGGCCGCGTTCGTGGCCTGGTATCTGCTCTACGTCGTGATGGCCACCACGGCGCCGGGGCTGATGGGCCGCCGCGTCGCCGGGCAGCTCAACGTGGCGATGGTCGCGGGGCTGGCGCAGTTCGCCACGACGTTCCTGCTGACCTGGGCGTACACCCGGCACGCGCGGCTGCGCAGGGACCGGGCGGCACTCGACCTGCGCTGGACGCTGGCGACCAGGACCGGGCAGGAGCGCGTGCGGTGAAGGACCAACGGATGACAGCGGCGGCGTATCTGGCGGATTCGGCCGGCGAGCACCAGGGGCTGGCCGTGGTGCTGTTCACGGTGTTCGTCTCGGTGACACTGGCGATCACCGCGTGGGCGGGGCGGCAGCGCAGCTCGTCGGTGGAGTTCTTCGCCGGCGGCCGGATGTTCAGCCCCATGGAGAACGGATTCGCGATCTCCGGCGACTACATGTCGGCGGCGTCCTTCCTCGGCATCTCGGGGCTGATCGCGCTGTACGGCTACGACGGGCTGCTGTACTCGGTGGGCTTCCTGGTCGCCTGGCTCGTGGTGCTCATGCTGGTCGCGGAGCTGGTGCGCAACTGCGGGCGCTACACGCTGGCGGACGTGCTGTCGGCCAGGATGAAGCAGCGCCCGGTGCGGATCGCGGCGGGCACCTCGTCGGTCGTGGTGTCCGTGCTCTACCTGGTGGCGCAGATGGTGGGGGCCAGCAGCCTGGTCGGGCTGCTGCTCGGCGGGGAGAGCACCGCGGCGCGCACCTGGGCGGTGATCGGCTGCGGGGCGCTGATGGTCTTCTACGTGACCTTCGGCGGGATGCGGGCCACCACGTGGATCCAGATCGTCAAGACGGTGCTGCTGATGAGCGGCACGGTGCTGCTCACCGTGATGGTGCTGTGGCGCTTCCACGGCAACGTCGACGACCTCCTGCGGTCGGCGGTCGGCGGCAGCGGGCAGGGGCACGCCTTCCTGGCGCCCGGGCTCAAGTACGGCGGGAGCTGGACCTCGCGGCTGGACTTCGTGAGCCTCGGCCTCGCCCTGGTGCTGGGCACCGCGGGGCTGCCGCACATCCTGTCGCGCTTCTACACGGTGCCGACGGCCCGCTCGGCGCGGCAGTCGGTGGTGTGGGCGATCGGACTCATCGGGGCGTTCTACCTGATGACGATCGTGCTGGGCTTCGGCGCCGCGGCCGTCGTCGGGTCGGACACCGTGCGCTCGTCCAACGCGGCGGGCAACACCGCCGTGCCGCTGCTCGCCGAGGCGCTCGGCGGCGGGGCGGGGACGACCGGCGGGACGGTGCTGTTCGCCATCGTCGGCGCCGTGGCCTTCGCGACCATCCTGGCCGTGGTCGCCGGTATCACCCTGGCCTCCTCGGCGTCGGTCGCGCACGACCTCTACACCGCGCTGCGCCGCCCCGCGGCCCGGCACGGGCGGCGCGACCCCAGCGAGGCCATGGAGGAGGACGAGGTGCGGGTCGCGCGTTTCGCCGCCGTCGGCATCGGTGCGGTGGCGATCGCGCTGAGCCTGCTCGCCCAGGACCAGAACATCGCCTTCCTGGTGGGTCTGGCCTTCGCGGTGGCCGCGTCGGCGAACCTGCCGGCGCTGCTCTACTCGCTGTTCTGGTCCCGCTTCACCACCCGCGGTTCGGTGTGGGCGATCTACGGCGGTCTGGTGCCCGCGCTGCTGCTGGTGGCGCTGTCGCCGGTCGTGTCGGGGCGGCCGGACGCGCTCTTCCCCGGGGTCGACTTCCACATCTTCCCGCTGGAGAACCCCGGGCTGATCTCGATCCCGCTCGGCTTCCTCGCCGGATGGCTCGGCACGGTGCTGTCGCCGGAGCCCGCCGACCCGAAGCGCTTCGCCGAGACCGAGGTCAGGTCGCTCACCGGGGCCGGAGCGGTGTAGCCCGCCCGGCCAGGCGGCTCGCCGCGGCCCGGGCACTGCGGTGCCCGGGCCGCGCGGGTGTCGCCGTACGGGTTCTTCAGGAACGGAAGCCGACGGCCGACACCCGCTCCGCCGCGAGGGCGGCGGGGGTGCCCAGCGCGCCGCCGCAGCTCTCCGGGCGCGGCGGCTGCGCGGCCGTCCGGGCGACGGAGACGTCCCAGGCCCGGCCGTCGGCGTGCCGCACCCGGACCGTCCAGTGGTCGGGCCCGTCCGCGGTGGTGCCCGAGACCTCCAGCGCGCCCTCCCGCTCCTCGCCGGTCAGCGCGCGTACGGCGAGGTCTGCGGCCTGCTCGGGGCGGTCCCAGAAGGAGCGGCCGCGGCAGCCGTCCAGGACGACCCGCCCGGCGTGCGCCGCCGCCAGCACCTCCTTGGCGAGCGGGCCGTCGACCCGCCCGTACGCGTAGCCGAAGGGCAGCACCAGCATGGTCGGGGAGAAGCGGTGGCCGCCCAGATGGGTGGCCTCCCAGACGCCGGCGCCCTCGGCGGCGGCCAGCGCGGCGGCGAGCGGACGGCCCTGCACCGCGCAGCAGCGGTCGCGCCGCCCGTTGGTGCACACCAGCGCGAGCGGCGGGCCCGCGTAGCCGTCCCCGAAGCCGCCGTGCGAGCCGGTGCCCAGCGCCGTGAAGTCCAGCGCCGCCAGCTCCGCCGGATCCGCGACGGACCCGGCGCGCACCCAGGAGGCGCCCGGCGCGGTGTGCGCCAGGAAGACCCGGTGCGCGGCGGGGACGTGCCGGTCGGCGTGCCGCCCGGGCCGCCGGATCAGCGCGACCCGCACCCCCGTGCCGTCGGCGAGCCGCTCCAGCTCCCGGCCCACCGCGGGGTCGAGCCGGCTCGATGTCAGCGCCTTGGGGCCCCACGGCCCGGGCTGCTCGACCAGCAGCCAGGTGCGCGCGACGGCCGCGGTCGCCGCCACGGATTCGCCCAGCTCCGCCGACGCGGACGTACACGTACCTCTCACCGGGCGAGCCTAACCCGCAGCTCCGCCACATCCGGTACGGCCCCCGGCAGCCCCGTCGCGCGCTTCCCGCGCAGGGGCCCGGCCACCGCTGCGGCGCCGGGCCCCGCGGCCTCACACCGGCCCGGCCACCACCGTCACCGGCTTCGCCAGCGGCACCCCCGAGCCGTCGCGGCGCGGGTCCTTCGGCGGCAGCTCGGCCGCGGCGCCGGTCGCCGTGGCGGCGCGGGCCGGCGTGGCGCCCGCCCAGGCCAGGATCAGCCCGTCCTCGCCCCGCAGGAAGCGCTGGCAGCGCACCCCGCCCGTCGCCCGGCCCTTGCGCGGGAACTGCTCGAACGGTGTCAGCTTCGCGGTGCCCTCGCCCGCGCCGTCCAGTGTGCCCTCGGACCGGGCCACGGTGAGGACCACCGCGTCCACCGCCGGGTCCACCGCGGTGAAGGAGATCACCTTGGCGCCCTCCGCGAGCTTGATGCCCGCCATGCCGCCGGCCGGCCGGCCCTGCGGGCGCACCTGGCCCGCGGGGTAGCGCAGCAGCTGGGCGTCGTCGGTGATGAAGACCAGGTCCTCCTCGCCCGTCCGCAGCTCGACCGCGCCCACCACCGTGTCGCCGTCCCTGAGGCCGATGACCTCCAGGTCGTCCTTGTTGGCCGGGTAGTCCGGCACGACGCGCTTGACCACGCCCTGCTCCGTGCCGAGCGCGAGGCCCGGCGAGGACTCGTCCAGCGTGGTCAGGCACAGCACCCGCTCGTCGTCCTCCAGCGAGACGAACTCGGCGAGCGGCGCGCCCCCGGCGAGCGTCAGCGGCCCGGCGGACTCCGGCAGCACCGGCAGGTCGATGACCGTCAGCCGCAGCAGCCGGCCGTGCGTGGTCACCGCCCCGATGTCGGCGCGGGCGGTGGTGGGCACCGCCGAGACGATCACGTCGTGCTTGGCGCGCTTGCCGCCGCCCCCGTCCCCGGTGGCGCCGGTCGTGGTGCGGGCCAGCAGCCCGGTGGAGGACAGCAGCACCCGGCACGGGTCGTCGGCGACCTCCAGCGGCACCGCGGCGACCGGCGCGCCGCCGGACTCCAGCAGCAGCGTGCGGCGCTCGGTGCCGTACTGCTTGGCCACCGCCGCCAGCTCCGCGGACACCAGCTTGCGCAGCTCCGCGTCGGAGTCCAGGATCCGCGTCAGCTCGGCGATCTCCGCGTTCAGCCGGTCGCGTTCGGCCTCCAGCTCGATCCGGTCGAAGCGGGTCAGCCGGCGCAGCGGGGTGTCCAGGATGTACTGCGTCTGGATCTCCGACAGGCCGAAGCGCTCCATCAGGCGCTCCTTGGCCTGCGCCGCGTTCTCGCTGGCCCGGATGATCGCGATGACCTCGTCGATGTCGACGAGCGCGACCAGCAGTCCGTCGACCAGGTGCAGCCGGTCGCGGCGCTTGGTGCGGCGGAACTCGCTGCGTCTGCGCACCACCTCGAAGCGGTGGTCGACGTAGACCTGGAGCAGCTCGCGCAGGCCCAGGGTGAGCGGCTGGCCGTCGACGAGCGCCACGTTGTTGATGCCGAAGGAGTCCTCCATCGGCGTGAGCTTGTAGAGCTGTTCGAGCACGGCCTCGGGGTTGAAGCCGTTCTTGATCTCGATGACCAGCCGCAGGCCGTGCTCGCGGTCGGTGAGGTCCTTGACGTCGGCGATGCCCTGGAGCTTCTTCGCGCCGACCATGTCCTTGATCTTGGCGATGACCTTCTCGGGCCCGACGGTGAAGGGCAGTTCGGTGACGACCAGGCCCTTGCGGCGCGGGGTGACGTCCTCGACGGTCACCGTGGCGCGGATGCGGAAGGTGCCGCGGCCGGTCTCGTACGCGTCGCGGATCCCGTCCAGGCCGATGATCCGGCCGCCGGTCGGCAGGTCGGGGCCCGGGACATGGCGCATCAGCGCGTCCAGGTCGGCATTGGGGTAGCGGATCAGGTGCCGGGCGGCCGCGACGACCTCGCCGAGGTTGTGCGGCGGCATGTTGGTGGCCATGCCCACCGCGATGCCCGACGAGCCGTTCACCAGCAGGTTGGGATACGCGGACGGCAGGACCGCGGGCTCCTGCTCCTGGCCGTCGTAGTTCGGCGAGAAGTCGACGGTGTCCTCGTCGATCGACTCGACCATCAGCTGCGCCGGGCCGGACATGCGGGCCTCGGTGTAGCGCATGGCGGCCGGCATGTCGTCCAGCGAGCCGAAGTTGCCGTGCCCGTCGACCAGCGGGAGGCGCTGCGAGAAGGGCTGCGCCATCCGCACCATCGCGTCGTAGATGGACGCGTCGCCGTGCGGGTGCAGCTTGCCCATCACCTCGCCGACGACGCGCGCGCACTTGACGAAGCCGCGGTCGGGGCGCAGGCCCATCTCGTTCATCTGGTAGACGATGCGGCGGTGCACCGGCTTCATGCCGTCCCGGGCGTCGGGCAGGGCGCGCGCGTAGATGACCGAGTAGGCGTATTCGAGATACGACGCCTGCATCTCGTCCACGACGTCGATGTCGAGGATCCGCTCCTCGAAACCGTCGTCCGGCGGCGGGGTCTTCGTCGTGCGGCGGGCCATCTCGGCGGCGCTCCTTCGTCTGGTTCCTGCTGCACCGGTGGTTCTGCTGCACCGGACATCTGTTCGGCTGGACCGGGTGAACTGACGCGGACCATTGTGGACCGCGCCGCCGACAACGCCGACCACGGCCCGGCACGAGCGCGTCCGCGACCGGGAACTTCACCGCCCGCGCACTCGCTTGCCTAGAGTGGCAGCACTCTACGCAGTCAGCGGACTGACGCACGCGACCGGAAGGACAGCTTGCCCATGGGTCACACGGCCTCGCCGGAGGCACACTCCAGCGGCCTGACAGCCACCGAGCACCGCCTGGCGAACGGGTTGCGGGTGGTGCTCTCAGTGGACCACCTCACCCCGGTCGCGGCCGTCTGCCTCTGGTACGACGTCGGTTCGCGCCACGAGGTCAAGGGGCGCACCGGCCTTGCCCACCTCTTCGAGCACCTGATGTTCCAGGGCTCGGCGAGCGTCACGGGCAACGGCCACTTCGAACTGGTCCAGGGCGCGGGCGGCTCGCTCAACGGCACCACCAGCTTCGAGCGCACCAACTACTTCGAGACCATGCCCGCCCACCAGCTGGAACTGGCCCTGTGGCTGGAGGCCGACCGGATGGGCAGCCTGCTGACCGCGCTGGACCAGGAGAGCCTGGACAACCAGCGGGACGTGGTCAAGAACGAGCGCCGCCAGCGGTACGACAACGTGCCCTACGGCACCGCCTTCGAGCGCCTCACCGCGCTCGCCTACCCCGACGGCCACCCGTACCACCACACTCCGATCGGCTCGATGGCCGACCTGGACGCGGCCTCGCTGGAGGACGCCCAGGCGTTCTTCCGCACGTATTACGCGCCCGGCAACGCGGTGCTCGCGGTCGTCGGCGACATCGACCCGGAGCAGACGCTCGCCTGGGTGGAGAAGTACTTCGGCACCATCCCCGCCCATGACGGCAAGCCCGAGCCGCGCGACGGCTCGCTGCCCGACGTGATGGGCGGCCAGTTGCGTGAGGTCGTCGAGGAGGACGTGCCCTCGCGCGCCCTGATGGCCGCCTACCGGCTGCCCGAGGACGGCACCCGTGCGGGTGACGCGGCCGATCTGGCGCTGACGGTGCTGGGCGGCGGCGAGTCCTCCCGGCTGCACAACCGGCTGGTGCGCCGCGACCGCACCGCCGTGACCGCCGGATTCGGGCTGCTGCGGCTGGCCGGAGCGCCGTCGCTGGGCTGGCTGGACGTCAAGTCGTCCGGCGGCGCCGAGCTGGCCGCGATCGAGGCCGCGGTCGACGAGGAGCTGGCCCGCTTCGCCGCCGAGGGCCCCACGCCCGAGGAGATGGAACGGGCGCAGGCGCAGCTGGAGCGCGAGTGGCTGGACCGGCTGGCCACCGTCGGCGGCCGGGCGGACGAACTGTGCCGCTTCGCGGTGCTGTTCGGCGACCCGCAGAAGGCGCTGACCGCGGTGCAGCGTGTGCTGGAAGTCACCCCGGAGGAGGTCCGGGCGGTGGCCGCGGCGCGGCTGCGCCCCGACAACCGGGCGGTGCTGCTGTACGAGCCCACGGGCAAGGCGGCGCAGGAGGCCGCGGAAGCCGACGGGGACGCCGACGACGCGGGTGCCGAGGCCGCCGCGGACCAGGAGGAGGGCGAGCTGTGAGCGACACCACCGCCGTCATGACGTTCCACCCGCAGCCGCAGGCCGGCGCGCCCAAGCCGTGGGCCTTCCCGGCCCCCGAGCGGGGTGCGCTCGGCAACGGGCTGACGCTGCTCACCAGCCACCGCCCCGGCCAGCAGGTCGTCGCGGTCGAGGTGCTGCTCGCGGCGCCGCTGGACGCCGAGCCCGAGGGCCTGGACGGCGTCGCGACCATCATGGCCAGGGCGCTGTCGGAGGGCACCGACGAGCACACCGCCGAGGAGTTCGCGGCCGAGCTGGAGCGCTGCGGCGCCACCCTGGACGCGCATGCCGACCACCCCGGGGTGCGGGTGTCGCTGGAGGTGCCCGCCTCCCGGCTGGACCGGGCGCTGGCGCTGCTGGCCCAGGCGCTGCGCTCGCCGGCCTTCGCGGACGATGAGGTCGAGCGGCTGGTCGCCAACCGGCTCGACGAGATCGAGCACGAGCTGGCCAACCCGGCGCGCCGGGCCGCCATGGAGCTGTCCAAGGAGCTCTTCCCGGCGGAGCTGCGCTGCTCCCGCCCGCGGCTGGGCACCGAGGAGACCGTCCGGCGGATCGACGCGGCGGCGGTGCGGGCCTTCTACACCGCGCACGTCCGGCCCGCGACGGCCACCGCGGTGGTCGTCGGCGACCTGACCGGCATCGACCTGCCCGCGCTGCTCGACGACACCCTCGGCCGCTGGACCGGCGCGGCCGCGCAGCCGCGCCCGCGCCCGGTGATCACCGCGAACGACGCCGCCCGCGTGGTCATCGTGGACCGGCCCGGCGCGGTGCAGACCCAGATCCTCATCGGCCGCACCGGCCCCGACCGGCACGCCCTGGTGTGGCCGGCCCAGGTCATCGGCACGTACTGCCTGGGCGGCACCCTCACCTCGCGGCTGGACCGGGTGCTGCGCGAGGAGAAGGGCTACACCTACGGCGTGCGGGCCTTCGCGCAGGTGCTGCTCGCCTCCGCGGACGGTACGGGCGCGGCGCTGCTGGCGATCAACGGCTCGGTGGCCACCGAGGTCACCGGGCCCGCGCTGGCCGACGCCTGGCAGGTGATCCGCACCCTCGCCGAGGGCGGCCTGACCGACGAGGAGCGGGACGTCGCGGTGCAGAACCTGGTCGGCGTGGCCCCGCTGCGGTACGAGACGGCCGCGGCCGTGGCCGGCACGCTCACCGACCAGGTCGAGCAGCAGCTGCCGGACGACTTCCAGGCGCATCTGTACGAGCGGCTGGCCGCCACCGGCACGGTCGAGGCCACCGCCGCCGTGGTCAGCGCCTTCCCGCTGGACCGCATGGTGGTGATCCTGGTCGGCGACGCCTCCGCGATCGCCGAGCCGGTCCGCGAGCTGGGCATCGGGCCGGTGCGCGTCACCAGCTGAGCCCCGCAGGGGCCCAGGGCCCCCTCGAGAAGGACACCAGGACCCCGGCACGCCCGCGCGTGCCGGGGTCCGCGCATATGCGCATACCACCGTAATTCCCGGGCCGCATTCCCCTTTCCCGGTGTGCTGGAATAGAGTCACTGCACAATTCGGGGAAAGGGCGTGGTCGGGCGATGCGGAATCGGACGTGAGCGGGTCGGAAGGCACCGCGCGGCGAATCTCGGCCGAGGTGGTGTGTACGGCGATACGCGACGACATCGTCGCGGGCTACTTCCCGCCGGGGAGCCGGCTGACCGAGGAGCTGCTCGCGCAGCGCTACGGGGTCTCGCGGGTGCCGGTGCGCGAGGCGCTGCGCACCCTGGAGTCCGAGGGCTTCGTCCGGACCCGCAAGCACGCCGGCGCGTCGGTCGCCGAGCCCACCGAGCAGGAGGCCGCCGACCTGCTGGAGATCCGCCGGCTGCTGGAGCCGCTGGGCACCGCGCGGGCGGCGCAGCGGCGCACCGACGCGCATCTGAAGGTGCTGCGCGGGCTGGTGCGGCTGGGCCAGGAGCGGGCGGTGCAGGGGCAGCTGTCCGATCTGCCGTCGCTGAGCGGGTGGTTCCACGAGACGCTCGCGCAGGCCTCCGGCAGCCCGACGCTGGCCGCGCTGCTGATCCAGCTGCGGCACAAGATCTCCTGGGTCTACGCCGACGACGGGTCGGGGCGCGCCGCCGAGGCGTGGGAGGAGCACGCGGCGATCGTGGACGCGGTCGCGCGCGGTGACGCCGAGCGGGCCCGCCGGCTGGCCGCCGTCCATGTGGAGCACGCCGCGGCGGTGAGAACCCTGAAACACCGTGTAAACGCGGGGCGCCGCCGCAATTAACAATCGCACCGTATACAAGAGTGCGTGATTATCGGCCGCCTATCGTCGCGGGGGGCCGGGGAAAAGGCGTGAAGAGGGCGTGAAAAAGCGGGCCCCGGCAATCCTGGAGGATTGCGGGACCCGCTCGTTCCGGCCTGCGCGCAATTCCCGGCGCCCGGCGGACAGCCGTGGGAGCCGCGGAAGGGCACCCCGCGCGTACGCGTACGCCGCACCGGGGCCCGGGCGTCAGACGGTCTCGGGAAGCTCTTCCAGTCCCTCGGCGACCAGCTTCGCCAGCCGGTCCAGCGCGGCCTCGGCGCCCTCGGCGTCGCACGCCAGCACGACCTCCTCGCCGCCCTTCGCGCCCAGGCTCAGCACCGCGAGCATCGAGGCGGCGTTGACCGGGCTGCCGCCCTCCCTGGCGATGGTGACCGGCACCCCGGCGGCGGTCGCCGCGCGGACGAAGATGGACGCCGGGCGGGCGTGCAGGCCCTCCGCCCAGCCGACGTTGACGCGGCGCTCAACCATGGTGTTGCCCTTCGGTGTGTGTGTCAGGTCGTGCAAGTTGTCTAGACCATTTTTGCACGACGCGGGTGCAGCCCGGGCACCCGGCCGGTGAGCCCAGGGTCCCGCGTGCGCCTGCCGCCCGCCAGATGGCCACGCCGCCTACGCTGGAGGCCATGACCGACCCGCAAGGCCCGCGAGATCCGCAAGGCCCGCAAGCCCCGCACGGCGCGCAAGGCCCGCGAGATCCGCAGGGAGCCGCCCCCCGGCCCTACCCCGTCCACTGGGAGGCCGACGTGGTGCTGCGGGACGGCGGTATCGCCCACATCCGGCCGATCGGCCCGGACGACGCGGGCCGGCTCGTGGACTTCTACGGACTCGTCTCCGACGAGTCCAAGTACTACCGCTTCTTCGCGCCCTACCCCCGGCTGTCCGACCGCGACGTGCACCGCTTCACGCACCACGACTACGACGACCGCGTGGGCCTGGCCGCCACCGTCGGCGGCGAGTTCATCGCCACCGTCCGCTACGACCGCACCGACGAGCACGGCAGGGCCGCGTCCGGATCCGCCGGCACCAGCGCCGAGGTCGCCTTCCTGGTCCAGGACGCCCACCAGGGCCGCGGGGTCGCCTCCGCGCTGCTCGAACACATCGCCGCGGTCGCCCGTGAGCGCGGCATCCTGCACTTCACCGCCGACGTCCTGCCCGCCAACAGCAAGATGGTCAAGGTCTTCACCGACGCCGGCTACACCCAGCGGCGCAGCTTCGCCGACGGCGTCGTCCACCTCGACCTGGACCTGGAGCCCACCGCCGAGTCCGTGCAGGTCATGCGCTCGCGCGAGCACCGCGCCGAGGCCCGCTCGATGCAGCGGCTGCTGCGCCCGGAGTCGGTCGCGGTGATCGGCGCCGGGCGGCGGCCCGGCGGCGTGGGGCGCACACTGCTGCGCAACATCGCCGCCGGCGGCTTCACCGGCCGCCTCTACGCCGTCAACCACTCCTTCGCGCCGGACGCCGACCTCGACGGGGTGCCCGGCTTCCGGTCGGTGCGGGAGATCGCCGCGCGCGGCGAGAGCGTCGACCTCGCGGTGGTCGCCGTGCCCGCCGGGCAGGTGCCGCAGGCCGTCGCCGACTGCGGCGAGGCGGGCGTACGCGGCCTGGTCGTGGTCGCGGCCGGCTACTCCGAGACCGGGCCCGAGGGCCGCGAGCGGCAGCGCGAGCTGGTGCGGCTGGCCCGCGGCCACGGCATGCGGCTCATCGGGCCGAACGCCTTCGGGGTGCTCAACACCGCGCCGTCGGTCCGGCTCAACGCCTCGCTCTCGCCGGGGATGCCGCACCAGGGGCGGCTGGGGCTCTTCACGCAGTCCGGTTCCATCGGCATCGCGCTGCTGTCCGGGCTGCACCGGCGCGGCGCGGGCCTCTCCACCTTCGTCTCGGCCGGCAACCGCGCGGACGTCTCCGGCAACGACCTGCTCCAGTTCTGGCAGGACGACCCGGACACCGACGCGGTGCTGATGTACCTGGAGTCCTTCGGCAACCCGCGCAAGTTCAGCCGGCTCGCCCGCCGGACGGCCGCCGCCAAGCCCGTCGTGGTCGTCAAGGGCGCCCTGCACACCGGCTCGGTGCCCGCCGGGCACGCCGTGCCCGTCACCCGCATCCCGGACAGCACCGTCAGCGCGCTCTTCCGGCAGGCCGGCGTGATCCGCGTCGACACCGTCACCGAACTCCTCGACGCCGGGCTCCTCCTCGCCCTCCAGCCGCTCCCCGCGGGCGACCGGCTGGCGATCCTGGGCAATTCCGAATCCCTCGGCCTGCTCACCTACGACGCCGCCCGCACCGCGGGCCTGCGCCCCACCGCCCCGCTGGACCTCACCACCTCCGCCGCCCCCGCCGACTTCACCGCCGCCCTGCAGCGCGCGCTCGCCGACCCGGCGACGGACGCCGTCGTGGTCACCGCCATCCCGCGGGTCACCGCGGACGCCGCCCCGCCCGCCGTGGAGGCCCTGGACGGGGTGCCGGACGAGGGCGACGACCCGGCGCTCGCCGACGCGCTGCGCCGCGCCGCCACCGGGGACAAACCGGTCGTCGTGGTGCACCTGGCCCTGGAGACCTTCGCCGAACGGCTCTGCGCGCCCGACGGCGAGGGCGCCCGGCTGCCCGCCTACCGGGCGCCCGACCGGGCCGTCGGCTCGCTCGCCGAGGCCGCCCGGTACGCCGCGTGGCGCGCGGGCGCCGCCGAACCGGGCCGCGTCCCGGCCTTCGACGACATCCAGGAGGCCGCGGCCGCCGAGGACGTCCGCCGGCTGCTGCCGCCCGGGTCCCCGCCGCAGGGCGTCACCCTCGCCGACGCCGACGCGGCGGCCCTGCTCGCCCGCTACGGCGTGACCGTGCGCCGCGCGCTGCCCGCCCCCGGGCCGGACGCGGCCGTCGCCGCCGCCGAGTCGATCGGCTACCCCGTCGCCCTCAAGGCCACCGCCCCGCACCTGCGGCACCGCCCGGACCTCGGCGGGGTGCGCCTGGACCTGGCCGACGAGGGCGGCCTGCGGCGGGCGTACGAGGAGCTGACCGCGCGGCTCGGCGGACCCGCGGAACTGCTGCCGGTCGTCCAGGCCATGGCGCCGCGCGGGGTGGACACGGTGATCCGCGCCGGGGTGGACCCGGCCGCCGGGGCGGTGCTCTCCTTCGGGCTGGCCGGCCCGCCCTCCGAGCTGCTCGGCGACCTCGCGCACCGGCTCGTCCCCGCGACCGACCGGGACGCCGCCGATCTGGTCCGCTCCATCAAGGCCGCGCCGCTGCTCTTCGGCTGGCGCGGCGCGGAGCCGGTCGACACCGGCGCGCTGGAGGAGCTGCTGCTGCGGGTGTCGCTGCTGGCCGACGACCTGCCGGAGGTCGTCGCGGTGCGGCTGGACCCGGTGGTCGTCGCCCCGCGCGGGCTGACCGTGCTGGCCGCGACCGTACGGCTGGCGCCGCCGCCCGCGCGCACCGACCTCGGTCCGCGGGCCCTGTCGCTCTTCTGACCTCCCGCCGCGGGGCGGCGCGAAGATGCGCGCGCCGCAGACGCGGCGCCGCCGGGACCTGCGCAACACCCCTAGGATGGGCGTATGGCGAAGTCGGGGATCACGACGCAGGGACTGCGGACGGCGATCGAGCGCAGCGGGTACTACCCGGGGCTCGTGTCGGAGGCCGTGGAGGCCGCGGTGGGGCAGGAGCCCGTCACGTCGTATCTGGTGCACCAGGAGACCACGTTCGACGCGAACGAGGTGCGTCGGCACGTGACCGTGCTGGTACTCACCGCGAGCCGCTTCATCGTCAGCCATACCGACGAGCAGGCCGCCGACGACTCCTCGCCGACGCCCTACGCCACCACGTCGACGGAGTCGGTCAAGATCGGCCGGATCTCCTCCGTCGTGGTCAGCCGCGTGGTGGCCAACCCGGAGGCGTACACGCCGGGCACGCTGCCGCGCGAGGTGGTGCTGACGATCGGCTGGGGCGCCGTCTCCCGGATCGACCTGGAGCCGGCCGCCTGCGGGGATCCCAACTGCGAGGCGGACCACGGCTACACCGGCTCCTCCACCGCCGACGACCTGTCCCTGCGGGTCAGCGAGGCGGGCGACGGGCCCGACACCGTGAAGCAGGCGCTCGCCTTCGCGCAGGCGCTGTCCGAGGCGACGGCGGCTGCCGCCTGATGGTCCAGCCCCTGCACGACGACGGGCTGCTCGACCCCCGCACCGCCCCCGTACCCGCCTACGGCAGCGCCGCGCTGTGCGACGTCCTGCCGGCCGCGGTCGCGGGATTCGGCATCGACGGCGTGCCGCGCACCGGGCTGGAGCTCACCTCCGCCGACCGGGTGTGCGTCTTCCTCGTCGACGGGCTCGGCTGGGAGCTGATCGCCCGGCATCCGGACGAGGCGCCGTACCTGAACGCGCTGCTGCCGTCCTCGCTGGGCGGCACCGGCCGCCCGCTGACCGCGGGCTTCCCGGCCACCACCGCGACCTCGCTGGCCTCCGTGGGCACCGGGCTGCCGCCCGGGCGGCACGGCCTGGCGAGCTACATGACGCTCAACCCGGCGACCGGCGAGCTGATGAACCAGCTGCGCTGGCAGCCCTGGACCCCGCCGGAGGTCTGGCAGCCGCACCCTTCCGTCTTCCGGCTCGCCGACGCCGCCGGCATCGCCACCTGCCAGGTGTCCTCGCCGGACTTCGCGCGGACCCCGCTCACCCAGGTCGCGCTGTCCGGCGGCACCTTCCACGGCCGGCTGACCGGCGAGGAGCGGATGGACCTGGCCGCCGACCGGCTCGCCGCCGCCGGCCGCACCCTGGTCTACACGTACTACAGCGAGCTGGACGGCATGGGCCACCGGCACGGCGTGGACTCCGACGCCTGGCGCGGGCAGCTGATGACGGTCGACCGGCTGGTGCAGCGGCTCGCCGAGCAGCTGCCGCCCCGCTCGGTGCTGTACGTCACCGCCGACCACGGCATGACCGACATCCCCTTCGACGAGGAGTCGCGCATCGACGTCGACGAGGACTGGGAGCTGCGCGCCGGGGTGGGGCTGCTGGGCGGCGAGGGGCGCGCGCGGCACGTCTACGCGGTGCCGGGCGCCGCGGCCGACGTGCTCGCGGTGTGGCGCGAGGTGCTGGGCGACCGGATGTGGGTCGCGGGGCGCGCCGAGGCGGTGGCGGCGGGCTGGTTCGGGCCGCACGTCGAGCCGCGGGTGCTGCCCAGGATCGGCGACGTGGTCGCGGTCGCGCGCGACGACATCGCGATCGTCGCGACCCGCAGCGAGCCGGGGGAGTCGAAGATGACCGGCCTGCACGGCTCGATGGTCCCCGCCGAACAGCTCGTGCCGCTCCTCGAAGTCCGCACCTGAGCGATCCGCCCGACCTCGCGCCCCGCCCTGCCCCCTCACCGAAAGGCCGCTGTCCCGCCATGTCCGAGCTGGTCTTCTTCTCCGGAACGATGGACTGCGGCAAGAGCACCCTCGCCCTGCAGATCGTCCACAACCGCGCCTCGCGCGGCCTTCAGGCGGTGATCTTCACCAAGGACGACCGGGCGGGCGAGGGCAAGCTGTCGTCGCGGCTCGGACTGGTCACCGACGCGGTCGAGGCGCTGGACGGCATGGACCTCTACGCGCACCTGGTCGCCCTGATAAGCCGCGGCGGCCGCGCGGACTTCGTGGTCGTCGACGAGGCGCAGTTCCTGGCGCCGGAGCAGATCGACCAGCTCGCCCGCGCGGTCGACGAGCTGGACGTGGACGTCTACGCCTTCGGCATCGCCACCGACTTCCGCACCCGGCTCTTCCCCGGCTCCCAGCGGCTCATCGAACTCGCCGACCGTATCGAGGCGTTGCAGGTCGAGGCGCTGTGCTGGTGCGGGGCGCGGGCCACGCACAACGCCCGCACGGTCGGCGGGCAGATGGTCGTGGAGGGCGCCCAGGTGGTGGTCGGGGACGTCTCCGCGCAGGACGAGACCGGCTACGAGGTGCTGTGCCGCCGCCACCACCGGCGCCGGATGACGAGCGCCTCGGCGGGCGCCGCGGCCCTGTCGCCCGACGTGCTGCCGGTGCCGGGCGGCTGAGGGCCGGGCGCCGGACGGACGGGCGCGGGCCCGGGGGATGGCCCCGGGCCCGCGCGTTCCAACGGCCGCGGTCAGCCCGCGAGCGGGCCGAACCGCGCCTGCACCGTGCGGTCGGCCGTGACCGGGACGCTCAGCGAGTTGCCGTCGGCGGGCACGTCGGCCCCGTCCAGCGTCCAGCCGAGCAGCCGGTATCCGGCGGCCGGGACGGCGGTGACCGTCACCGTGTCGCCCTTCTCGTAGCGGCCGGGCTCGGTGGCGTTGCCGGTCACCGCGACCTTGCCGCCGGCCGCCGGGGCGGCGGTCGCCGTCACCGACTGCTGCACGATGTTGATCGCCATGATGTTGAACAGCTTCGCCGGACCGGTGTACGTCGTGCCGTTGTAGCGCATGACGTTGACCGCCTCGACGTCCGCGGACGGCCCGGCCTTGACGGTGTAGCCGCCGTCGCCGAGGTTGTCCGTGCCCAGGTTGAAGGCGCTGACCCGGCCCGACTCGACGGCCAGGCCGTCGTGCATGCCGTAGCCGAAGACGTCCAGGACCGTCAGGCCACGGGCGCCCGCGACGTGCACCAGGTCGGTGTTCTTGCGGGTCACGCCGTCGATGGTCTGCGGGAAGAGGTTGCTCCCGAGGCCCCAGTTCGGCTCGTAGAAGCCGGTCCGGTTGACGGCGTTGCCGTTGCTGAGGACACCGTCGACCGTGCCGTGGTCGTTGGCGCCCACGGTGATGCCCCGGTTGAGGAAGACGCCGCCGACCTTGTGCACCGTGAAGCCGTCGTTGCGCGGCGAGGTGAGGTCGATGCCGTTCCAGGTGTTGGTCATCGTGACGTCGACGACGTAGGTGCCGCGCCCCGCCCCGCGGATGGCGTACGGGTAGGGGACGTAGCCGGTGCCCGGGTTGTTCTCCGGGTGGAAGACCCGCAGGCCGCGGACCCCGGCGCCGTCGCCGGCCAGCGTGACCAGGGCGGTGGCGGTGGCGGGGGCCGAGGTGTTCCGGCCCTCGTAGGCGAAGAGCACGGTGCCGCCGCTGTCGCCGTCCTCGTCGCGGTTCGGTGAGGCCGCCGCGCCGCGCAGCTCGACGCCGGCCGGGACCTTCACGTGACTGTTGACGCGGTACCAGCCGGCCGGCAGGTAGACGGTGCCGCCGCCCTGCCTGCCCGCCTTGTCCAGCAGCTTCTGCAGCGGGCCGGTCGCGTCGGCCGCGGGCAGGTAGCCCACGCCGTGCGGCACGCCGCTCGCGACGTACAGCGCCTGCCGCTTCGGCGCCGGGTCGGCGGTCGCGGCCGGGGCGGCCGGGACGCCTCCGGGCAGCTGGACGACGGTGCCGGTGGCGGGGCCGTCCAGGGTGGTGCCGGTGAGCTTCACGTAACCGCCGGTGGTGTTGCGCACCGAGGCCGTGCTGCCCTGGAGGGTGCCGCCGGCGAAGGACATGCCCCAGCGGCTGTCGAGGTCGTCCACCTGGAGGGCGACGTCCGTGCGGACCACCGAGGTGTCGAGGAACGCGCCGGTGAAGGTGGCGCGCTGGCCCTTGACCGTCCGGATGCCGATGTGGAGATCGGACAGCGAGATGCCGGAGAACTGGTCCCATTCGAGGTCGCCGAGCACCAGCCCGGTCGCGTTGGCCCGGGTCCAGCGGTCCAGGTCGGCCCGCTTCGGCGGCTGGTAGGCCGCCGGGGCCTTCGCCCAGTAGGAGTTCGAGAAGGTGACGTCGCTCCAGGTGCCGACGTCCGAGCCGTTGTACGCGGTCGCGCCGGCCGACAGCACGGTGCCCTTGACGTCGTCGACGGTCGCCGACTCGTGCACCTGGCCCTGCACCGCGGGGCGCCCGCGGTCGTCGGCCTTCGTGGAGATGCCGATGCCCTGGTAGGAGTTGAGCATCGTGACGTGCGCGACGGTGCCCATCATGAAGTTGGCGTCGCTCTGCCAGGCCGAGCCCGGGATCTCGAACGTGTTGCCGTACGGGACCGGGTGGGTGGCGCTCTGGTGCGGGTAGTACGTGGTCAGGCCCTGCACGGAGGCGCTGCCGCCGATCCGGAAGAGCACCGGGCCGTCCGCGCCGGACGGCAGGTCGGCGCTGATCACGGTGCCGTACGGGCCCGAGCCGGTGTCCGGGTCGCGCCGGTCGCCGCGCAGCGAGCAGAAGGCCGGGATCTCCACGGTGGTGGTGATCCGGTAGGTGCCCGCGCCCATCCAGACCGTGCCGCCGCCCGCGTCCTGGCAGGCGTACAGCGCCTGCTGCACGGCGGCGGTGGCGTCCTTGCGGCCGGTCGCGTCGGCGCCGTAGGCGCGGACGTCGAAGTCGGCGACCACCGGGTCGGCGGTGGGGTAGCGGGTGTGGACGAGCACCGGGTGCGGGGTGGCCGCGGTGCGCCGGTGCACTTCGAGGTCGGCCAGCGCGACCTTGCTCGTGCCGGGCGCGTAGCCGGTCACCGCGAGCCGGACGTAGCGGGCGGTGGTGAGCGGGAAGGCGGTGCTGGTGGCGGAGCCCGCGCCGGTGGCGCCGCTGCGGCCGACGGTGGTGAAGTGCCTGCCGTCGGTGCCGACCTGCACGGTGTAATCCCAGCCGAAGGCCCCCTGCCAGGTGGCCAGGACCTGGTCGAAGCGCTGCGGCCTGCCCAGGTCCACCGTGAACGTCTCGCCCTTGCCGGCGTCGCCGCTGGTCCAGGCGGTGCCGCCGTCGCCGTCGATGGCCGCGGCGGGGGAGGAGCCGGCCGCCGAGCTGGACGCGGTGGCGGTGCCCAGGTGCGCCAGGTCGGTGTTCACGGCCAGCGCGTGGAAGGCGTCGAGCGCCGCCTGCAGGGTGTGGAAGGCGGTACGCGCCTGCTCGTCCGTCACGCCGGTGCCGGCCGCGACCGTACGGGCCTGGTCGGCGGCCTGCTTCAGGGCCTCCTTGGCGCCCGCCGGGTACTGCCCGTCGCGGGTGCCCTCACGGGCGGCGAGGTAGGCCAGATCGGCCTGGGCGACGAGCTGCTTCAGCCCCGTCGTCGGGTCGAGCGTCTTCGGCAGCGCCGTCACGGTGACCCGCGCGACCTTGAGTTCGGCCGCGCTGCCGCCGGTGGTGATGCGGAAGTCGGAGCCGTTGGAGCGGTTGGTGAGGATCGCGTCGTCCAGCACGAAGGTGTGGGTCTTCCACGTCCCCGTGTCGCCGTAGGTGAACAGCGGCGACGGCTTGAACATCTGCGGGATGGTGTCGCCCGGGGAGTCGTACTGCAGCTGGATCGCGCCGCTGCCCTGGTCGTAGTAGTCGATGCTGACGGCGACCGGGTCGGTGGTGTCGTACACCGCGGTGTCGTCGGCGTTCATGTAGAAGAAGCCGGTCTCGGCGCCCGGGTGGCTCTGGTCGGTCTGCCAGTAGTTGCGGCCGTCGACGCTGCCGGTGACCAGGTGGGAGTCGTTGTCACCCGCGCGCGGGTCGACGCCGTGCGTCTCGACCGTGGGGCCGAGGTCGACCGACAGGCCGGCGGCGATCCGCACCCGGGACACCGTGATGTCGGCCGGGGCGCCGCCGTCGGTGCCGGAGATCCGCAGCTCGCGGCCGGCGGAGAAGTCGGCGGGCACGGTGAAGGCCGCGGTGGTGAAGTCACCGGAACCGGCCAGCGCGACGCTGCCCAGCGCGTCCCCGGAGCCGTCGCCCCGGGTCAGCCGCAGCGTGCCGCTGCCGGTGTCCTGGTAGGTGACGGCGACGGTGAGCTGACCGGCCGTCACGGTGTCGGTGTAGTCCTGGTCGAGGTCGAACGCCAGGTATCCGGCGCCGTCCGCAACATCGGTGCGCCAGTACGGCGTGCCGTCCTGCGTACCGGTCTTGAGGGCATCGGCGTCGTCACCGGCGGTCGCGGTCAGGCCCAGGGTGAAGGGCTCGGGGCCGAGGTCGGCGCCGACCCCCAGCGGATAGAGGGTGGGCGCGGCGGCCCACGCCGGCAGCGAGGCCGGCAGCAGCAGCGCGGCCACGGTGAGCAGCAGCAGCGCGGGGGCGCGCAGCAGCGCCCGGAGCGGGGAACGTCTGGGTGGCACGGGGACAACCTCCGGAGGATCACGACAGGACGTACGGTCAGGGGTCGTGCGGATGGTGCGTGTACGTGCGGTGCGGGCAGTGCTGGTGGTGACAGTGGTGCTGATGGTGCATGTACTCCAGGTGGTGCTGGTGGTGCGTCACGGGCCCGGCTCCGGGGCAGCCGGAACCGCCGGACCGGCGGACCGGCCCGGGGCGGGCCCGGACCGCGCCGCCCCCGTCGGCAGGGGCGGCGCGGCGGTTCGGGGTGGTGCGGGTCAGGCCCGGCGCAGCCGCAGCGTCAGGATCTGGAAGGGCCGCAGCTCCAGCGGCAGCCCGCCGTCCGCGGTGGAGCCGGCCGGCTCCACCGGGTTCTCCAGCAGGTCGGTGACCTCGGCCCCGGCCAGGGCGAAGCCGGCGTGCAGCACACCGCGGGCGGCGCCGCCGCGCGACTCGTACAGCCGCACCACGACGTCGCCGCTGCGGTCGTCGGCGAGCTTGACCGTCTCCACGACGATGTCCGGGTTGTCGACGGCGACGAGCGCGGGCCCGCCGGCCGGTGCCGCGCCGGCCGGGCGCAGCGGCAGGTTGAAGGCGTAGCCCGCGGCGATGGCGTCCTCGACACCGGCGCCGGCGACGAACGCGTAGCCGAAGCTGTGCCGGCCGCGGTCGGCCTGCGGGTCGGGGCTGTGCGGGGAGCGCAGCAGCGACAGCCGCAGCGTGGTCGTGGTGCCGCCGTCCTCGCGGGTGGTGCGGGACACGTCGTGGCCGTAGGTGGAGTCGTTGACCACCGCGGCGCCCCAGTTGTGCTCGCCGATGTGCACCCAGCGGTGCGCCCACAGCTCGAAGCGGGCCGCGTCCCAGCTGGTGTTCTCGTGGGTGGGGCGGCGGACGTGGCCGAACTGGATCTCCGCGCTCTCGGTCTCGGCGTGCACGGCGACCGGCCAGGCGGCCTTGAGCAGGGTGTCGCGCTCCTGCCAGTCGATGTCGGTCCTGACGGCCAGCCGGTTGCTGCCCGCGGTCAGCTCCAGGTGCTGCACCAGGCGCGAGTCGCCGAACGCGCGCTCCACCCGTACCGACGCCAGCAGCGGACCGGACTCGGCGATCTCGACGGACACCGCGTCGGTGAGGTCGCGGACGGTGTCGCGGTAGTAGCCGTCGATGTTCCAGGCGCTCCACAGGTTCGGGTCGTCCGGGTGCAGCTGGAGCAGGTTGCCCGCGGCTCCCGGCGCGATGGCCTCACGGCGCGCCCGAAGGTCGTACACCGAGCGCACCAGGCCCTGGGCGTCGATGCCGACCCGCAGCACCCCGTTGTCCAGGGTGATCGTGCCGTCCTCGGCGACCGCGGTGACCGGCGGCGTCCCTGCCGGGTCGACGGCCTGCCCGCTGCCCAGCGCGGGTGCCTCGACCAGCACGGCCTGCCGCCCGTCGGCGAGCTGCTGCCCGCCCTCCGTCCGCATGCCCTCGGGGAGCACCGCGACCTCGCGGCGCGCGTAGGGACCGGCGTTGAAGAACGCCACGCCCTCGCCGCCGTCCAGCGCGGTGCCGATCACCTCGGCCAGCTCCGCCTGCAGCTCGCCGTGCACCCGCTCGGCCTCCTGGTGCACCCAGGCGATCGACGAGCCGGGCAGGATGTCGTGGAACTGGTGCAGCAGCACCCGCTGCCAGATCGACTCCAGCTTCTCGTACGGGTAGGGCGCCCCGCCCCGCACCGCGGCCGCCACCGACCACAGCTCGGCCTCGCGCAGCAGCGCCTCGGCGCGCCGGTTGCCCTGCTTGGTACGGGCCTGGCTGGTGTACGTGCCGCGGTGGTTCTCCAGGTAGAGCTCGCCGCGCCAGACCGGCAGCTTCGCGTACTCCGCGCGGGCCGCGGCGAAGAAGTCCTCCGGGTGGCCGACCTCGACCTTGGTGGAACCCTCCAGGTCGCGCAGCCGGCGGGCCTTCTCCAGCATCTCCCGGGTGGGGCCGCCGCCGCCGTCGCCGAAGCCGAAGGGGGCCAGCGAGCGGGTCGCGGCGCCCTTGTCGGCGAAGTTGTTCTCGGCGTGGGCCAGTTCGGCGCCGGTCAGGCTCGCGTTGTAGGTGTCGACGGGCGGGAAGTGGGTGAAGATGCGGGTGCCGTCGATGCCCTCCCATGCGAAGGTGTGGTGCGGCAGCCGGTTGGTCTCGTTCCACGACAGCTTCTGCGTGAGGAACCACGTGGCCCCGGCGAGGGTGGCCAGCTGCGGGTAGGCGGCGGTGTAGCCGAAGGAGTCCGGCAGCCACACGCCCTCCTGCGCGAGGCCGAACTCCTCGGCGAAGAAGCGGCGGCCGAAGATCAGCTGCCGGGCCAGCGCCTCGCCGCCGGGCAGGTTGCCGTCGGCCTCCACCCACATGCCGCCGACGGGCGCCCAGTTGCCGTCGGTGACGGCCTTCTTGATGCGCTCGAAGATCTCCGGGCGACGCTCCTTGATCCATGCGTACTGCTGCGCGGACGAGCACGCGAAGACCAGCTCCGGGTATTCCTCGGCGAGCGTGGTCATGTTGGTGAAGGTGCGGGCGCACTTGCGCACCGTCTCCCGGATCGGCCACAGCCACGCCGAGTCGATGTGCGCGTGGCCGACCGCGGCGACGGTGTGCGCGGACGCGTACGCCGGGCGGGACAGCACGTCGGCGAGCCGGTCGCGGGCGTCCTGCGCGGTGCCGGCGACGTCCTTGACGTCGACGGCGTCGATCGCGTGCGCCAGCGCGCGCAGGATCTCGTGCCGCCGTGAGCCGCCCTCGGGCAGCTCGCGCATCAGCTCGTCGAGCACCTCCATGTCGTGCAGCAGGTGCCAGACCGCGTTCTCGCGTACCGCGATGTGCGCCTCGCGCAGCTGGTAGAGGTGCTCGGTGCCCGCGGTCTCCTTGGAGCCGAACCATGTGCCGACCGACTTCGCGCCCTCGATCATCGGGTTCGCGGCCAGCTCCACCAGCAGCTCCACCGGCTCGCCGCCCGCGGCGGACTCGGCGAGCAGCACGCTGCGGTGGTGCGGGTGCAGTCCCTGCAGGGGCGACCCGGTGGCGTCGTGGGCGAAGCCCTCCGCCTGCCCGCCCGGGCCCTTGGTGGGATCGAAGCCCAGGTCGAAGACGGCCTCGACACGCTGCCCCGCCCACTCCTGCGGGACGCGGCCGACGGCCTTGAGCCAGCTGGTCGACCAGGGCCCGCCCCAGGTCTCGCCGATCGCCGTCGGCTCGTACGCGGCGGCCAGGGCGTCCGCCACCGGGACGGGTTCGCCCGGGACGTGCCAGACGGTCAGCTCCAGGTCCACCGGGTCGCGGTAGAGGGCGGGCCTGACCACCTGCGCGAGGAATTTGGTGATCCGCTCTTCGACGATATGCCGGTCGTCATGCACTCGTGTGCTCTTTCTGCTGGGGGTTTGCCGAGGGCCGGGGGAGGGTGCGGTCAGCGGCGGGAGGGGGATGCGTGCGACATCAGCTCTCTCCTTCGGTGGTACGCCAGGTGAGCCGGGGGGTGAACCCCAGCAGATCGGTGCACGCGCTCGTGTCGAACAGGCTCGCGTGGCCGGTGACCGAGGGCGGTACGGGTACGCCGGGGTGGTGCGCGGCCATCAGCTCCGCCGAGGGCACCGCGGACGTGGTGTCGGCGGCGGTGACGTTGACGACGTGGCAGCCGGTCACGTCGCCCTCGACGGCGAGCCGGATCGCCCGCGCCGCGTCGCCGGTGTGCAGCCAGCCCCACAGGTCGTGCCGCTGCGCCGCGGGGTCGGCGGCGCAGGTGGCCAGGAAGTCGGCGAGCCGGTCGCCGGTGCCCGTGAAGGGGAAGCGCATGCACACCGCGTCCAGCCCCCACCGCCGGTGCGCGGTCCCGGCGATCTCCTCCAGCACCACCTTGGACAGCCCGTACGGGTCGCGCACCAGGCTCGGGTGCCTCTCGTCCAACGGGACGTACGAGGGCGACACCGGCACCGGGGACCACGCGAGGCCGGCCGCCGCCATGCTGGAGGCGGCCACCACGCGGCGGACCCCGGAGCGGCCGGCCTCGTCGAACACCCGGTGCGCGGACAGGCAGTTGGCGGCGAACATCGCGCTGCGGTCGGGCACGTTGGGGTGCGGGACCGCCCCCAGGTGGACCACCGCGTCCGCGCCCTCCATGGCCTTGCACACCAGGTCGGCGTCCTGCAGGTCGCCGGTGTGCACCCGGAGCGCGCGCGGTTCGTCGACCGGCAGCAGGTCGGTCAGCACCAGCTCGTGGCCGGCCGCGAGCAGCTCGTCGGTGACATGGCCGCCGATGTGGCCCGCGGCCCCGGTCACCAGGATCCGCATCAGCCCTTCACCGCCCCGACCAGGCCGTTGACGAAGTAGCGCTGGAGGGCCAGGAAGAGCAGGATCACCGGCACCACGACGATGAGCGCGCCGGCCATCAGGTTGTTGTAGTGCGGCACGTTCTCCGAGGCGAGGGTCTGCAGGCCCAGCGGCAGCGTGTACGTGTTCGGGTCGTTGAGCGACACCCGGGTCAGCAGGTACTCGTTCCAGGTGGGGATCGCGGTGATCAGCGCCACCGTGATGAGCGCCGGGCGGGTGAGCGGCAGGTAGATGCGGGTGAAGATGTGGAACTCGTTGGCCCCGTCCACCCGCGCCGACTCGCGCAGCTCCTTCGGCACCGTCGCGAAGGCACCGGTCATCAGCAGCACCGACAGCGGCGCGCCGCCGTTGACGAAGGGCAGCACCAGCCCCATGTGGGTGCCGAGGATGCCCATCTTGTTCTCCAGCAGCACGATCGGCAGCATCACCGTCACGCCGGGCACGAACAGCAGCGCGACGAAGAGCTTCTGCAGCGCCCCGCGGCCGGGGAAGTCCAGCACCGCGAAGGCGTACCCGGCGGCCGCGTAGACCACCAGCGTCAGCACCACGGTCAGCAGGGTGACTTCCAGGCTGTTCATGAAGTAGCGGAAGAAGTGCAGCTGGTTCCACGTGCTGGTGAGGGTGTCCAGCGTCGGGTGGTGCGGGATCAGGTGGCCGCCGCGGACCACCTCGATCTGGTCCTTGAAGGCCGCCGACACCATCCACAGGAAGGGGTAGAGGCTGATCACGCCGTAGAGCGTGAGGAGCACCGCGACCAGCACGCGGGCGCTGATCCTGCGGGCGCGGGCGGCTGCCGCGCCGTCCTTGCCGTCCGTGCGGCCGCGTCCCGAGCCGAGGGAAATCGTTGTCATGTTTTGCTCCGCATGACTCGCAGGTTGATCAGCGCGATGACCAGCGCGGCGGCGAACAGCAGCCAGCCCAGCGCGCTCGCCAGGCCCAGGGTCGGCGCGAGGTCCTTGAGGAAGGCCAGCCGGTAGGCCTCCAGGCCCAGCACGTTGGTGTGGTCGCCGGGACCGCCGTTGGTCATCACCAGGAAGGTCTGGAAGCCCTGCAGCGAGTCGCGCAGGTTGAGCAGCACCACGATCGAGGTGATCGGCCGCACCAGCGGCCACACCACCGAGACATTGGTGCGCCACCATCCGGCGCCGTCGAGCTGCGCGGCCTCCAGCACGCTGCGGTCGATGCCCTGCAGGCCCGTCAGGTAGAGCAGCATCGCGACGGGCACCGCGCCCCATACCGTGACCACGATCATCGTGGGCAGTGCGGTGTCCGGGTTGCCGAGCCAGCCCTGCGGCTCGCTGAGCGAGCCCATACCAAGGCTGCTCAGCACGGTGTTGATCGCGCCGTCCGGCTGGAGGATGTACTGCCAGGCGAAGAACACCGCGACACCGCTGGTCACGTACGGCACGAAGTAGACCGAGCGCAGCAGGCCCTGCATCCGCTTGGCGGAGTTGAGCAGCACCGCGAGCGGGAAGGACACCAGCACGGTCAGCAGCGGGACGAAGATCATCACGTAGAGCGTGTGCTTCGCCGCGTGGTGCAGCCGGGGGGCGTAGGCGGGGTTCTGCCAGAGCAGGTCCTTGTAGTTCTGCAGGCCCACCCAGTCCCAGTGCGGCGCGAAGCCGTTCCACCGGGCGAAGCTCAGCATGAAGCCGTAGCCCACGGTGTACAGGCCCATGACCGCGAAGAGGATCACGGCCGGGGCGACGAACAGGTATCCGGAGAGGGCCTCGTAGGTGCGGCGCCGCATGCGGCGGCCGTTCCCGGGGCCGGCCGCGTCCGCCGGCCGGGGGGTGCCCCGGCCGGCGGCGGCCGTCTCCGTCAGTGCGGGACGGGATGCGGTGCTCACTTGTTCGCCGTCGCCCAGAAGTTGTTGTTCAGCTTGGCCAGGGCCTTGCCGGTGGCGTCCACGCCCTTCTGCTTGAGCGGGGTGAGGTCGGCGAGGATCTCCGCCATCGAGTCCTGGTCGTAGCCCGGCGGCCGGAAGTCGGCGACGTTCGGGTCGTAGGTGTTCTCCGGGGTCCCCTCGAAGGCCTTGGTCATGTCGGCGAGGGTCGCGCCCATCACCGAGGCGGCGTCCGCGCCGAGTTCGGTGGAGGGCACCTCGGTGGCGTCCTTGGCGAACTTCGAGGCGATGTCGGGCTGGCCCAGGAACTTCATCCACTTGAGCGCGTTGTCAGGGTGCGCGCTGGTGGAGGTGACGGCCAGACCGGTGAGGGCCAGGGGGGCGAGCGCCGGCTTCGGCACCGCGCCGGACTGCGGGCCGGGGAAGCCGAAGGCCATGACGTCGTCGGGGTTCATGCCGTTCTGCTGGAGGAAGGCCAGCGTGAAGGTGCCGCCGATGTCCCAGGCCGACTTGCCCTGGGCGAACGCCTGGTCGGCCGCGTCGATGTCCAGGCTCTGGGTGCCGGGCATCCAGTACGGCTGCATCTTCGCGTAGTCGGCGAGCACCTTCTGGCCGTCGGGCGAGGAGAAGTCGGCGGCGGAGTCCTGGCCCCACAGCGCCTGGTACTTGTCCTTGCCCAGCTCGCCGAAGGCCAGCGGCTGGAGCGCCCAGGTCAGGCCGGTGGCCTTGACCTTCAGGCCGAGGGAGACGCCGCCGTTCTTCGGGTCCTTGTCGGTCGTCGCCTTGAGGTCGGCGAGCCACTCCTCGTAGGTGGCCGGGGGCTTGGTGACGCCCGCCGCGGCCAGCATCTTCTTGTTGCCCATGACGATGCCGAAGGTGCCCGAGGTCAGCGGCACGCTGAAGCGCTGGCCCTCCTTGACGCCGTGCGACTTGGAGTCGGTGGGGACCGACTCCTTGTAGTGCGCGGGGGTCACCGTGCCGGAGGTCTGGACGCCCTTCTGGTACAGGCCGCTCCAGTCGCTGCCGACGTCCTTGGCGATGTCCTTGGTGATGCCGGTGGCACCGAGCGCGAAGTCCTCACCGTCGGAGTGCACCTCCAGGACGTCGGGCAGGTCGTGCGTCTTGGCGGCGGCCTGCACCTTGGTGGTGTAGGCGTCGTCCGGGCCGTACGCCTGGATGTCCACCGTGATGCCGGTCTGCTTCTTGAACTCCGCCGCCGCGTTCTTCAGCGCCGCCACGTGGGACTGCTTGAAGGTCCACATGGTCAGCGACTTGGCGTCCCCGCCACCGCCGCCGGAGGAGCCGCCGCCGCACGCGGCGAGCGGGCTCATCGACAACACGGCCGCCACCGCTCCTGCGGCAAGTCTTGTTTTCGGGGTAAAACGTGCGAATGGTGTGCGCATGGGCCCCTACCTAGGCTTCGGCCGTTCAGAAGACCGAATGACGTTGGAGTCCCTGAACTTAGGGTCGTGTTTGGTATAGCGTCAAGACGCGCGCTGAGGTGAGATGGGCACAGCGCGGCCGAGAGGCGTCGGCGCGGGGAGCGGAGGATCAGTGGAATCGGTGGCAGAAGCGGCGCGCGGACGGAAGCCGGAAGAGGTCAAGTCCGCGGCGCGCGTGCTGGAAGTGCTGGAGCTGCTCGGGGTGCAGGGGGCCCGGCTCTCACTGGCCGAGATGGCCGCGGCCATGTCCGTGCCGAAGAGCAGCCTGCATGCGATCCTGCGGACCATGGAGGCCCGCAGATGGGTCGACCTGGACGCCTCGGGCACGCGGTACGGCATCGGTCTGAAGGCGCTGCTGACGGGCACGGCCTATCTGGAGGGCGACGACGTCACGAGCCTGGCCGGGCCGGTGCTCGACGCGCTCGCCGAGGAGACGGGCGAGGCGGTCCACCTGGGCAGGCTCGACGGCACGCACGTCGTCTACCTGGCAAAACGCGAGTCCAGACACGCGCTTCGGATGTATTCGGCGGTCGGCCGGCGACTGCCGGCGCACGCCACAGGACTGGGCAAGGCGGTGCTCTCGCAGCTGGATCCGGCCGAGGTGCAGCGCCGGCTGGACTGGCCGCTGGAGCGGCTGACCCCCAGCACGGTGACCGACCCCGAGGCCTTCCTGGCCCAGCTCGCCGAGACCCGGCTGCGCGGCTGGGCGACCGACGACGGCGAGAACTCCGTCGACATCCGCTGCGTCGCGGTCCCGCTCGGCAGCGGCCAGGGCATGGACGCCATCAGCTGCTCCGCTCCCAAGAGCCGGATGGACGACGCCCGGCTGGAGGAGGTCGCGCAGGCCGTCACCGAGGCCGCGCACAGCCTCAGCACCCTGCTCAAACGCCTCGGCCAGCACTGACCGACCGCCCCCGGCACGCCCGGCGCCCCTCCGCGCCGCCGGTGCGTGCTGCGGCATGCCCTGCCGCCTCCGGCAGGCCAACTCCCGTTGAATGCACGGGTGTTGACGGACGGCCGGTCGACGGCCGCCGACAGGCATTGACAAGTGTCGACCGCCCTCCATACGTTCGGATGGCAGTACGACATTCTGCTATCTGTACGTGGGAGCCCACATGGCATTGCCTGATGCCGGCACCGACAGCCATACCGGCACCGCCCCCGACGGACCCGTGGTCCTCGCCCCCGCACCGTGGGTCGAGGAGCGCGGTGCCGCCGTACGCATCACGGCCGTCCGCACGTTCCTGACAGCCCCGCACGGCTGTCCCCACCTCGTCGTCCGGGTCGAGACCGACGACCCGGGACTCTACGGCCTCGGCTGTGCGAGCGACCCCCAGCGTACGCTGGCCGTCCGCTCGGTCCTCGACACTTACGTCGCACCGCTGCTGGTCGGCCGCGACCCCGACGACATCGAGGACATCCACCGGCTGCTGCTCAACAGCGGCTACTGGCGCGGCGGCTCCGTCACCGGAAACGCTCTCGGCGGGGTCGACGTCGCGCTGTGGGATCTGAAGGCCAAGCGCCTCGGGGTCCCGCTGCACTCGCTGTTCGGCGGCCGGGTCCGGGCCTTCGCCGAGGCCTACACGCACGTCGACGGCCAGGACGCCGCCGAGATCGCCGACAAGGTGCTGGCCGCCCGCGAGCGCGGCTACCGGCACGTGCGGATCCAGGCCGCGGTGCCCGGCGCCGACACGTACGGCACCGCGGGCGGCGGCGCGGCCGACCCGCGGGCGGTGCACGAGCGGCGGGTGCCGTGGGACAGCGCCGGCTACCTGCGGCACGTCCCGCCGGTCCTCACCCGGGTCCGCGAGCTGGTCGGCGACGACGTCGAGCTGCTGCACGACGTGCACGAGCGCCTCGACCCGCGGCAGGCCAGGGAGTTCCTGCGCCGCGTCGAGGACGCCCGGATGTACTTCGTCGAGGACCTGCTCGCCCCCGAGGACGCCGGCCACTTCAAGCGGCTGCACGACGCCTCGCCCGTACCGCTCGCGGTCGGCGAGCTCTTCCACGACCCGGCGCAGTTCACCGCGCTGCTCGCCGGGCCGGACATCGACTTCGCCCGGATCAGGGTCCCCACGCTCGGCGGACTGACCCCGGCGCGCAAGGTCGCGGCCATGTGCGAGCTGCGCGGGGTGCGCCTCGCGCCGCACGGCCCGGCCGACGTCAGCCCGGTCGCGCAGGCCGCGACCCTGGCCATGGACATCTCCAGCCACGCCTTCGGGGTGCAGGAGGCGGCCGTCTTCAAGCCGCCGGTGCACGAGGTCTACCCGGGTACGGTCGTGGCGGAGGGCGGGGGCCTGCGCCCCAACGAGGCGCCCGGCCACGGGGTCGACTTCGACGAGGCCGCCGCACGCCGGTACCCGGTACCCGAACCGCTGGCCCACGACCGGTGGGCCCTGCTGCGCAACACCGATGGGAGCGTGCAACGCCCGTGACCGAATCCGTACGGAAGGCCCTGGTCGTCCGGGGCGGCTGGGAAGGGCACAGCCCGGTGGAGATCACCGGCCTCTTCCTGCCCTTCCTCCAGGACCAGGGCTTCGCCGTCGAGATCTCCGACTCGCTCGACGTCTACACCGACGACGCGCTGCTGGCCGGCACCGACCTGGTCGTCCAGTGCTGGACGATGGGCGCGATCACGCCCGAGCAGAGCCGGGGCCTGTCCGCCGCGGTGCGCGCGGGCACCGGGTTCGCCGGCTGGCACGGCGGGGTCCTGGACTCCTTCCGCGGCGACCTGGACTACGCCCAGTTGACCGGCGGCCAGTTCCTCATGCACCCGCCCGGCTTCGTCGACTACACCGTCGAACTGACCGGCGACGGCCACGCGATCACCGCGGGCCTGAAGGACTTCGCGGTGCACACCGAGCACTACTTCATGTCCACCGACCCGGCGAGCCAGGTGCTGGCCACCTCGGTCTTCCCGGCCGCCGGCGACCGCCCGCAGGACGTGGTCATGCCGCAGGTGTGGACCAGGACGCACGGCGCGGGACGGGTCTTCGTCTCCGCCATCGGCCACAAGGCCGACGACTTCGACGTGCCCGAGGTGCGGGCGATCACCGAGAGGGGACTGCTGTGGGCGAGCCGCTGAGGATAGGCATGGTCGGGGCCGGCAAGATCAGCGGCCAGTACCTCGACACCATCGCCCGGCTGGACACCCTGCGGCTGACCGCCGTGACGGACCTGGACCCGGCACGCGCCAAGGAGGCCGCCGCGGCGGCCGGCGCCGAGGTCGCGAGCGATGTCGCCGAGCTGGTCGCGCGCGACGACGTGGACGCGGTGCTCAACCTGACGATCCCCGCGGTGCACGCCGAGGTCGCGCTCGCCGCGATCGCGGCGGGCAAGCACGTCTACGGCGAGAAGCCGCTCGCCGCGACCCGCGCGGAGGCCACCGCCGTCCTGGCCGCCGCGCGCACCGCGGGCGTCCGGGTCGGCAGCGCGCCGGACACCGTGCTCGGCACCGGCACCCAGACCGCGCGCAAGGCGGTCGACGACGGGCTGATCGGCCGGCCGGTCGCCGCGACGGCCTTCATGACCACCGCGGGCCACGAGGCCTGGCACCCCGACCCGGAGTTCTACTACCGGCCGGGCGGCGGGCCGCTGCTGGACATGGGCCCGTACTACCTCTCGGCGCTGGTGCACCTGCTCGGGCCGGTCGTCAAGGTGACCGGCGCGGCGAGCACCCCGCGCGCCGAGCGGGAGATCGGCAGCGGGCCGCGGGCCGGGCAGCGCTTCCCGGTCGAGGTCGACACGCACGTCACGGGCGTGCTGGAGCACGCCGGGGGCGCGCTGTCCACGCTGGTGATGAGCTTCGACATCCACGCCGCCCACCTGCCGCGGATCGAGGTGCATGGGACGCGGGGCTCGCTCGGGGTCCCGGACCCGAACGGCTTCGACGGCCCCGTGGAGTTCTTCACCGGCGGTGCCTGGCAGCAGCTCCCGGTCTCCGCGGGCCACCGCGGCGCCGGGCGCGGCACCGGGCTCGCGGACCTCGCCGGGGCCGTGGCGGCGGGCCGCCCGCACCTGGCGTCGGGCGAACTGGCCGAGCACGTCCTCGACGTGATGCTCACCCTGCTGGATGCGGCGCACGACGGCCGCGCGCTGGCCGTCGCCACTGCGTGCGAGCGCCCCGCGGCGGTGCCGCTCACATAAGCCCGCCACCAGCGGCGGCGCGGGCACGGAAGGGCGGCGGAGGTACCGGTCATGGGGGCCGGTCCCTCCGCCGTCTTTTCGTCTCCCCGATGTCATGTCAATTATCGTCCGAAGAATGCGCGCAGCGGCGGTTAATTCGCCTGACAATTACGTCTTCGCAGGTCACGACCTGCAAGAAAGCCGAAAGTGTCGTAAGCGTTGACTTGATAACACACATGGTTTTACATAGCGGTTACTGGCTGGACAGGAAGGGCTGCCCATGCATGACCGGACCACTTCCGGGGAAGAGCGCACGGCCGCCTTCCTCGCCGACAGGCTGCGCCCCGCGCTCTATCCGCAGCGGCTGCCCATGGACGTCGGCGCCTGGCACATCGCCGGTGAACCGGTGCCCGCCGAGGTGGCCCTGCGTGCCGACTTCACCCCCTTCACCGTGGGCGACTCCTGGGGCCGTCCCTGGGCGACCAGCTGGTTCGACGTCCGCGCGACCGTGCCCGAGCGGTGGGCGGGCCGCCGCGTCGAGGCGCTCGTCGACCTCGGCGCCGAGGAGGGCGCGGGTGACCGCGGCGGCCGCGCCGAGGCCCTCGTCCACGACGCGCACGGCATCCCGCTGCAGGGCCTGCACCCCGGGCTCGGCGCGGTGCTGCTGCACCGCTCGGCGTCCGGCGGCGAGAGCGTCCGGCTGCTCGTCGAGGCCGCGGCCAACCCCCGCATCGAGGGCGGCAGCGGCGCGGGCACCCGCTACGGCGACCCCGCGACCGCCGGCGACACCCCGCTCTTCCGGCTGCGCCGCGCCGACCTCGCCATCCGCGACGAGGACGTGTGGCAGCTCGTCCACGACGTCGAGACGCTGCTCGGCCTGATGCGCGCGCTGCCCGACGGCACCCCGCGGCGGTACGAGATCGCCGTCGGCCTGGAGCGCGCGATCGCCGCCGTCGACCCGCGCGCGGTCGGCCGCACCGCGGCCCGCGCCCGCGCCGTCCTCGCCCCGCTGCTCGCCCGCCCGGCCCACGACTCCGCCCACCGCCTGGACGCCGTCGGCCACGCGCACATCGACTCCGCCTGGCTGTGGCCGGTGCGCGAGACCGTGCGCAAGTGCGCCCGCACCTTCAGCACCATGGCCGCGCTCACCGAGGAATACCCCGAGCTGATCGTCGCCGCGTCCGCCGCCCAGCACTACGCCTGGACCAAGGAGCACCACCCGCACGTCTTCGAGCGGATACGCAAGGCCGTCGCGCACGGCACCTGGGCGCCGGTCGGCGGCATGTGGGTCGAGGCCGACGCGGAACTGCCCGGCGGCGAGGCGCTGGTGCGGCAGTTCGTCTACGGGCGGCGCTTCTTCCGCGACGAGCTCGGTGTCGAGAGCGACGGGGTCTGGCTGCCCGACGCGTCCGGCGCCTCCGCCGCCTTCCCGCAGATCGCGGCGCTGTCCGGCGCCACCTGGTTCCTCAGCCGCCGCCCCGACCCGGGCTGCGGCCCCGCGCACCACACCTTCTGGTGGGAGGGCCTCGACGGCACCCGGCTGTTCACCCACCTCGCGCCCGGCGGGCCCGAGGGCAGCGAGCTGACCGCGGGGGACACCGCCGACGCCGTCGCGGGCTTCGCCGAGAAGGGGCTCGCCACCCGCTCGCTGCTGCCCTTCGGCCGCAGCGACGGCGGGCCCGACCGCGAGATGCTGGAGCGCGCCCGCCGCCTCGCCGACCTCGACGGCGCCCCGCGTGTGACGCTGCGCCGGCCCGACCACTTCTTCCGCGACGCCGCCGCCGAGTACGCCGCGCCCGCGGGCGGACCGGGCGGGCCCGCCGGAGGGGACGGCCGCGCCGCCGCCCCGGTCTGGCGCGGCGAGATCGACCTGACCCCGCACACCGGTTCGTACACGAGCCAGGCCCGCACCAAGCGCGGCAACCGGCGCAGCGAGGCGCTGCTGCACGAGGCCGAGCTGTGGTCGGCCACCGCCGCGGTGCGGCTCGGCGCCGCCTACCCCTACCAGGAGCTGGAACGGCTGTGGAAGAAGGTGCTGCTCCAGCAGTGCCACGACATCCTGCCCGGCACCTCGATCGCCTGGGTGCACGAGGAGGCCGAGCAGGCCCACCGCGACGTCCACCGCCGCCTCGACCGGCTGGTGCGGCGTGCGACCGGCGACCCCGAGGGCGCGCACGTGCTCAACTCCGCGCCGCACGCCCGCCGCGAGGTCGCCGTGCTGCCCGCGCCCGAGGCCGGCGCCGGTGCCTGCTACCCCGTCGCCCAGCCGCTGCCCGACGGCAAGGTGGCCGTCCTGGCGCAGGCGCCCGCCCTCGGCGCCGGCCCCGCGGGACTGCCGCTCGACGGCACCGCCCCGGTCACCGTCACCGCGACCGACGACGGCGGGCACGTCCTGGACAACGGCCTGCTCCGGGTCCGCGTCGACGCCGCCGGCCTGGTGCGCTCCGCGGTCGACCTGGCCGCCGGGCGGGACGCCATTGCCCCCGGCGAGGCGGGCAACCTGCTCCAACTGCACCGCGACGAGCCGGCCGGCTGGAGCGCCCAGCAGCTCGACCCCGGCTACCGCGCGACCCGCCGCGACCTCGACACCGCCGAACGGGTCGAGGTACGGGCGGCCGGACCGCTGCTCGCCGTGGTGCGGGTGACCCGCGGCACCGGCCGCTCCACCGTTGTCCAGGACCTCGCGCTCGGCGCGGGCAGCCGGGTGCTCGCGGTGGACACCGAGGTCGACTGGCGCGAGCAGGACACCGTGCTCAAGGCCGCCTGGCCGCTGGACGTGCACGCCGAGAACACCCGCGCCGAAGTGCAGTTCGGGCACGTCACCCGCCCCACGCACGAGAACACCGCGCAGGACGCCGCCCACCAGGAGGCCGCCGCCCAGCGCTGGATCCACGTCGGCGAGCACGGTTTCGGCGTCGCCCTGGCCGGCGACGCGGGCTACGGCTACGACGTCACCCGGCACACCCGCGCCGACGGCGGCACCACCACGGTCGTCCGCAGCACCTTGCTGCGCGCCCCGCACAGCCCCGACCCGCACGCCGACCGCGGCGTCCAGCACTTCCGGCACACCCTGCGCCCGGGCGCCGGGATCGGCGACGCGGTCGCCGAGGGCTACGCGCTCGCCCTGCCGCTGCGCCCCGGCCCCGACCGCCCGCAGGAGCCGCTGGTCGCCGTCGACCACCCGGACGTGCTGGTGGAAACGGTCAAGCTGGCCGACGACCGCAGCGGAGACATCGTTGTCAGACTGTACGAGTCGCGGGGCGGCCGCGCGACCGCCACGCTCGCGGCCGGCTTCCCCGTCGCCGCCGTCCACGAAACCGACCTGCTGGAGTCCCCGCTGAGCCCCCGCCCGCACGCCGCCGACGGCGTACCGCTCACCCTGCGCCCGTTCCAGATCCTCACGCTGCGGCTGACCCCGGCCACAGCACGCGGGGCGGGACCCCGCGGCGAAAGTCCCGCCCGCGCGCAGGAGCCCGGCACGCCCGCCCTGCCCGCGCCTTCGGCAGGAGGCGCCGCCGGCCGTCGGCACGGCTCTCCCGCTGCCCTCGGCGGCAGCGACCTGCTGCCCGCTCCCTCGCGCCCCGGGGCGCCACCCGGGGAAGCGCCTGGCGTGGACGACGCCGCTTCCACCACAGGCCCCCGCCGTGGCTGAGGCCGGGACCGTCACCGTGGCCACGGGGGAGGAGCAGCCCGGCAGCCGCGAGGTGCTGCGCGGCTGGGCCGCCGAGGGCGGGCCGCTCGCGGTACGCGCCCGGGTGGTGCTGCTCGCCGAGGAGGGCGTGCGGGACGCCGAGATCGCCCGCCGGCTCGGCATCTCCCGGCAGACCGTCGGCACCTGGCGGCACCGCTGGCAGAGCGCGGGCCTGCGCGGCCTGGAGCAGCGCCCGCGCACCGGACGGCCCGCCACCGTCGACGAGGCCGAGGTCGTCACCCGCGCCCTGCTCGCCCCCGGCGGCAGCGGCGCGGGCCGGGCCATCGCCCGCGAACTGGGCCTGTCGCACGCCACGGTGGCCGCCATCCGGCGCCGCTGGCGCCTCACCCCGGAAGCCGGTGCCCCGGGCCCCGAGGTGCCGACCGTCCCGCCGCTGCCCGGCCCCGACGTATGGGTGCTCGGCCTCTACGCCGACGCGCGCCGCGCGGTGCTGCTGGCCGGGACCCGCAGCCGCCGGGCAGCGGCGCCGGGCCCGGCGGCGACCGTGATCGGCGAGGACGTGCTGGACGGGCTCGGCCGGGCGCTGGAGGAGCGCCGCCCCGCGGGCCGGGCCGCCGCGCCCCGGCCGCCCGGCGCGGACGGGCTCGCCGCCTTCCTCGCCGCCGCCGCCGGTCACCACCCGGACATCGCGCTGCACGCCGTCACGCTGTGGGACGACGGGGCCGCGCCGGACGTGCTGCCCGCCGCGCCGCGGGGCGGCCCCAGCCGGCACCTGCTGCCGGCCCGGTCGTCCTGGCGCGGCTTCCTGCGCGCGATGGTCGCGCTGGACAGCACCAGCCACCCGGAGTCGTCGCGCCGCGTCTACCTCGACCTGATCGCCGCGCTCCAGCAGGCCGAGGGCCCGGTGGGCTGGCTGCGGGAGAGCGTCGCCGGGCATCTGCGCGACCCCAGGGCCGCGGCCCCGGACGCCGCCGCCCTGGGAGCGGTCCCACGCCAGGTGTCCTCCAGCGGCGTCAACCAGATCGACCTGGGCTCGTTCAACGAGTGCGTGGTGATCGAGGCCGTACGGCTGGCCGGCACCATCACCCGCGGCGAGATCGCGCACCGCACCGGCCTCACCCAGCAGTCCGTCTCCCGGATCGCCCGGTCGCTGCTGGACCGCGGCATCCTCGTCGAGGACGCGCAGCGGCGGGCGACCTCGGGCAAGCCGCGCACACCGGTGCGGCTGTGCGGCACCGCGGCGCACGCGCTGGGCCTGCACATCGACCCCGAGGTGATCACCGCGGTCGTCATCGACCTGGACGGCGCGATCGTGTGCACCTGCACCCGGCCGGTCAGCGCCGACATCGACCCGGGTGAATTCGTCGCACAGGTCGTCGCGCTGGGCCGGGAGGCGCTGGAGAAGGCGCGCGGCGCGCTGCGCGCGGACGGCTTCCTCGGTATCGGTGTCGCCGTGCCGGGCCCGGTCGACATCGCGTCGGGCACCGTGCTGGACCCGCCGCTGATGTCGGCGTGGAACGACCTGCCGCTGCTCTACCTGCTCCAGGACCACTTCCCCTGCCCGGTGATCATCGAGAAGGACTCGCTGGCCGCGGCCGCGGGGGAGCGGTGGATCGGCCGCGACCGCCGGGCACGCGACTTCGCGTACCTCTACCTCGGTACGGGCGTGGGCTCCGGCCTCTACCTCAACGGCGACATCTACCGCGGGGTGAGCGCCAACGCCGGGGAGTTCGGCCAGCTGTGCGCGGTCGCGCTCGGCCGGGTCGGCCCGGACGGCAGGCCCGAGCTGCTGCCGGAGTGCAACCCGCCGGTGTCCGTGCCCGAGGCGGCGGCGCGGCTGGGCCTGCGGGCGGCGGGCCGCGCCGACCCGTCCGCGCCGGGCGGGCCCGGCGGCTCGTCGGCGGCCTACCACGCGGTGGGGCGGGCAGCGGCGGGCGGCGACCCCGCGGCGGCCGCGGCGCTGCGGGAGGTCGCGGGAGCGGTCGGGCGCGGCGCGCTGGGGCTGGTCGACCTGCTGGACATCGACCTGATCGTGCTGGGCGGCCCCTTCTTCACCGACGACACGGCCTCCTACTACCTGGACGAGATCCGCCGGGTGGTCAACGACTTCCCGCAGGCGCGCCGGCTGCGCCAGGTCGAGGTGGAGCCGTCGGTGCTCAGCGCGGAGGCCGCGGCGGTCGGCGCGGCATCGACGATCTTCCACGCCACCTTCACCCCGCGGCTGCGCGGCCGGGACCGCTCCTGAGCGGCGCGGTCGGCCCAGGGCCTGCCGCGACCTCGCCACTGCAAGGAACTTGCGCAATTTGCGTGATCCAGTGTGTCATTTTCCAGCATTATTCATCGGATAATTTCGTGCAAACGTCTTGACCTTGCATCAGATCTGGCCACACACTGCCCAGTTGTTACCGCACTGCCCGGACCTTTCTCCGGACTTGGACGAAAGTCGCGGAGCGGCCCGGGTCCCTGCTCGATGAGTTACGGAGGCAGGATGGACCAGCGAAAGCGCCGGCGCGCGGGAGTCGCCGTCGCGTGCGCCATGGCGTGCGCGGCGGCGTTGACCGCGGGGAGCGGCGCCGCGGCCGCGGCCGGCACCCCCCGCGCGACGGCCGCGGCCACCCCGATCTACCTGGACACCCACTACTCCTTCGAGGAGCGCGCCGCGGACCTGGTGTCCCGGATGACGCTGGAGGAGAAGGTGCACCAGCTCAGCACGAACAACGCCCCCGCCATTCCGCGGCTCGGCGTCCAGCAGTACACCTACTGGAGCGAGGGCCAGCACGGCGTCAACCGGCTCGGCGCCGACACCGCGGCGGGCGGGCAGGGCGAGCTCGACCCGGCGGCGACCAGCTTCCCGGTCAACTTCGCCTCGTCGATGTCCTGGGACAAGGACCTGATGTACCGGGAGACCACGGCGATCTCCGACGAGATCCGCGGCTTCCTGGACAAGTCGCTGTTCGGCAAGGGGCAGAACAACCTCGGGCCCTCGGCCGACGACTACGGCTCGCTCACCTTCTGGGCGCCCACCGTCAACCTGGACCGCGACCCGCGCTGGGGCCGTACCGACGAGGCGTTCGGCGAGGACCCGTACTTCGTCGGGCAGATGGCCGGGCAGTTCATCGACGGCTACCAGGGCAACAACCCCGACGGAAGCTCCCCGACCGGCTACCTCAAGGTCGCCGCGACCGCCAAGCACTACGCCCTCAACAACGTCGAGGACAACCGCACCGGCATCAGCTCCGACGTGAGCGACACCGAGCTGCGCGACTACTACACCGCGCAGTTCCGCGACCTCATCGAGCAGGCGCACGTGGCCGGCCTCATGACGTCGTACAACGCGATCAACGGCACCCCCTCGGTCGCCGACACGTACACCACCGACGAACTCGCGCAGCGCACCTACGGCTTCGACGGCTACATCACCTCCGACTGCGGCGCCGTCGGCACCGGCTGGCGGCAGTTCCCCGGCGGCCACGACTGGGCGCCGCCCGGGTGGACCACCGACCACGACGCGGACAACCCCACCTGGACCGAGACCGCGACCGGCAGGAAGCTCTCCGGCCAGGCCGGCAGCCAGGCCTATGCGCTGCGCGCCGGCACCGACCTGAACTGCACCGGTGACGAGGCCACCACCGCGAACATCCAGGAGGCCATCGCCTCCGGCGCGCTCAGCGAGGGCGTCGTGGACACCGCGCTGGTGCAGGTCTTCGCGGTGCGGATGGCCACCGGCGAGTTCGACCCGGCGGCCTCGGTGCCGTACACGAAGATCACCAAGGACCAGGTGGAGAGCCCCGCGCACCAGGCGCTGGCCACCGAGGTCGCCGACAACTCGCTGGTGCTGCTCAAGAACGCGAAGCCGGCCGCCGCCAAGGCGCCCCTGCTGCCGGTGGACGTCGCCAAGGCGAAGAAGGTCGTGGTCCTCGGCGACCTCGCCGACGCCACCACCCTCGGCCTCTACTCCGGCAAGCCCAGCCACACCACGACCCCGCTGCGCGGCGTGCTCAACGCCGTCCACTCGGTCGACCCGTACGCCTCGGTCGTCTACGACGCGGCAGGCACCTCCTCCACCGCCACCACCCCGGCGGTGCTCAGCGACGCGACCAAGGACGCGATCAAGGCCGCGGACCTCGTCGTGGTCTTCGTCGGCACCACCCAGGCCAACGGCGACGAGGGCAACGACCGCGACAACCTCGCCATGCCCGGCAACTACCACTCGCTCATCGACCAGACCGCCGCCCTCGGCAACGACAGGACGGCCCTGGTCATCCAGTCCGACGGCCCGGTCAAGGTCGACGACGTGCAGGACAAGGTCTCCTCGGTCCTCTTCAGCGGCTACAACGGCCAGGACCAGGGCACCGCGCTCGCCGACGTACTCTTCGGCAAGCAGAATCCCTCCGCGCACCTGAACTTCACCTGGTACAAGGACGACTCGCAGCTCCCCGACAAGCAGAACTACGGCCTCACCCCGGCCGAGACCGGCGGACTCGGCCGCACCTACCAGTACTTCACCGGCGAGCCGACCTACCCCTTCGGCTACGGCCTGAGCTACACCAGCTTCTCCTTCACGAACATCAGCGCCAACAAGTCGCAGATCACCGCGGACGGCACCGTCAAGATCGGCGTCGACGTCACCAACACCGGCAAGGCCGCCGGCGCCGCCGTCGCCCAGCTCTACGCGGCCACCCCCTTCGCCGTCCCCGGCCTCACCCTGCCGCAGCAGCGGCTCGCGGGCTTCGGCAAGACCAAGGTGCTGAAGCCCGGCAAGTCCCAGCACCTCAGCTTCACCGTCAAGGCCGCCGACCTCGCGGTGTGGGACGCCGCCGCCTCGCGGCAGACCGTGCCGGCCGGCGGCTACCGCTTCTCGGTCGGCCCGGACTCCGCGCACCCCGCGGGCAGCACCAAGGTCAAGATCACCGGCAGCCTCACCCCGAAGGTGCAGACCGTCACCGTCCAGCCGGAGAACGTCGTGCTGGACGCGGGCGCCACCTTCTCGCTCGCCGGCAGGAACCGGTGGATCGCGGACGACACCGACCACACGCGCGAGCAGCGCGACACCTCGATCACCGCGGACGGCGTCGTCGAGGCGGTCAACAACGACCAGTCCTTCGTGGACCTGTCCAAGACCAAGGTCCGCTACGCCAGCAGCAACCCGGCGGTCGCCTCGGTCGACGCGGACGGCACCGTGCACGCGGTCGCCGACGGCGTCGCGACCCTGTCGGCCACCGTGGGCGGCGTCACCGGCTCCGCGCCGATCGTCGTCCGCAACACGCTGACCCTCACCGCCCCGCCGATCGCCGCGGCGGGCAGCACCCTGACCGCCACGACGACCTTTACCAACGGCAGCCCGCAGGCCGTGCAGAACGTCGCGGTGGGGCTCACCGTCCCGGACGGCTGGCAGGCGACCGCCGCCACACCGGACGTCTTCGGCGAGGTCGGCCCCGGGCAGTCGGTCACCACCCGGTGGAACGTGACCGTCCCGGACGGGGCGAAGCCCGACGCCCTCACCCTCGGCGCGACCGTCAGCACCCCGGGCGGCGACTACGGCGCGCAGGCCCCGGTCACCGTCCCGTACGCCTCGTTCGCCGCGGCCTTCGACAACTCGGGCATCAGCGACGACGCGCACACCACGACCGGCAGCATCGACGCCGAGGGCGCCAGCCTCTCCCTCCAGGCGCTCGCCGCGCAGGGCTGGACGGCCGGGAAGAGCACCGACCACGACGGGGTGTCCTTCCCCTGGCCCGCCACCGCGGGCACCGGGCAGCCCGACAACGTCGTCGCAGGCGGCCAGGCCGTCCAGATCACCGGGACGGGCAGCAAGCTCGGCTTCGTCGGCACCAGCACCTTCGGCTCCACGTCCGGCACCGGCGTGATCCTCTACACCGACGGCACCACGCAGACGTACGCGCTGGCGCTGTCGGACTGGTGGGCCGGAGCACCCTCGCAGGGCAGCGACTTCGCCGCCAGCCTGCCCTACCTGAACAACGGCGGCGGGCAGCAGACGCAGACCGTGCACATCTCCGCGGCCACCGTGGACCTGCTGCCGGGCAAGACCGTGCAGGCGATCACCCTGCCGAACGTCAGCAAGGGGCAGATCGACCACCAGGTCGGCATGCACCTGTTCTCCGTCGCGATCGGCGGCTGAGCCGCCGGCGCCGCACACGGCAGCGGCCGCCCCGCCCGGGTTCTCCGGGCGGGGCGGCCGCTGCCTTACCGCGTGCGGTGTCAGGAGGAGGAGCTGAACGCCGAGTCGAAGGAGGCGGCCGGCGGCTCGATCGCGGCCAGCGCCCGCACATGGGCGAGGGCCTGCGGGGCGCCCAGGAGGCGGTCCATGCCGGCGTCCTCCCACTCGACCGAGATCGGGCCCGCGTAGCCGATGCTGTTGAGCATCCGGAAGACCGGCTCCCACGGCACGTCGCCGTGCCCGGTGGACACGAAGTCCCAGCCGCGCCGCGGGTCGCCCCACGGCAGGTGCGAGCCGAGCCGGCCGTTTCGCCCGTTCAGCTGCTTGACGGACTCCTTGCAGTCGACGTGGTAGATCCGGTCCTTGAAGTCCCACAGGAAGCCGACCGGGTCGAGGTCCTGCCACACGAAGTGGCTCGGGTCGAAGTTCAGCCCGAAGGCCGGGCGGTGGCCGATCGCCTCCAGCGTCCGCACGGTGGTGTGGTAGTCGTACGCGATCTCGCTGGGGTGCACCTCGTGCGCGAAGCGCACACCGACCTCGTCGAAGACGTCCAGGATCGGGTTCCAGCGGTCGGCGAAGTCCTGGTAGCCGCGCTCGATCATCGACGGCGGCACCGGCGGGAACATCGCCACGGTGTGCCAGATCGACGAGCCGGTGAAGCCCACCACCGTGTCCACCCCGAAGGCGGCCGCGGCGCGCGCGGTGTTCTTGATCTCCTCCGCCGCCCGCTGCCGTACCCCCTCGGGCTCCCCGTCGCCCCAGATGCGGGCCGGCAGGATGCCCTGGTGCCGCTCGTCGATCGGGTGGTCGCACACCGCCTGCCCGGTCAAGTGGCAGGAGATCGTCCAGCACTTGAGCCCGTGCTTGTCCAGGGTGTCGCGCAGCCGCGGCAGGTAGCCGTCGTCGGCGAGCGCCGCCTCGACGTCGAAGTGGTCGCCCCAGCAGGCGATCTCCAGGCCGTCGTAGCCCCACTGCGAGGCCAGCCGGCACACCTCGGTGAAGGGCAGATCGGCGAACTGGCCGGTGAAGAGCGTGACGGGTCGTGCCATGATGCGTCCTCCTGGGACAGGTGGGCGGGAGTACGGGCGAGGGCGGGGACGGTGACCGGTGGCGGGGAAGGGGCGGCGCCGGCGTCAGGACGCCGCGGGAGCGCCCTGGACGGGGATGTGCACGCCCAGCGCGGCCGCGCTGGACTCTACGGCGGACAGCACCTTCTGCACCTGGAGGCCGTCCGCGAAGGACGGCTTCGGGTCGCGGCCCTCGGCGATCGCCGAAACGAAGTCCGACACCTGGTGGGTGAAGGTGTGCTCGTAGCCGATCAGGTGGCCGGGCGGCCACCAGGCGTGCAGGTAGGGGTGGGTGTCCTCGGTCACCAGGATGCGGCGGAAGCCCGCGGTCGACGGGTCCTCGCCGCGGTCGTGGAAGGACAGCTCGTTCATCGACTCCGCGTCGAAGGACAGGCTGCCCGCCGAGCCGCTGATCTCGATCCGCATCGCGTTCTTGTGCCCGGTGGCGAAGCGCGTCGCCTCGAACACGCCGATCGCGCCGCCGTCGAAGCGCGCGGTGAACAGCGCCGCGTCGTCCACCGTCACCTGGCCGCGCTCGCTGCTCGCGGTGCCGGACAGGCCGCTGGAAGTGGCCGGCAGCGGGCGCTCGGTGACGAACGTCTCCAGCACCGCGCCCACCGACGAGATCCGCTGGCCGGTCAGGTACTGGGCGACGTCGATGCTGTGCGCGCCCAGATCCCCCAGCGCCCCGGAGCCCGCGCGGTCCTTGCGCAGCCGCCAGGCCAGCGGGAATTCCGGGTCGACCAGCCAGTCCTGCAGGTACTGCGCCCGCACCTGGTGGATCCGGCCCAGCCGGCCCTCCTCGACCAGCTGCCGGGCGAGCGCCAGCGCCGGCACCCGGCGGTAGTTGAAGGCGACCATCGAACGCACGCCCTCGGCCGCCGCCTTGGCCGCCGCCACGGTCATCTCCTCGGCCTCCCGCACCGAGTTGGCCAGCGGCTTCTCGCACAGCACGTGCTTGCCCGCGGCCAGCGCCGCGAGCGCGATCTCCGCGTGGCTGTCGCCGGGAGTGCAGATGTCCACCACATCGATGTCCGGCCGGGCGACCAGCACGCGCCAGTCCGTCTCGTACGACTGCCAGCCGTAGCGCTCGGCGGCCTGCTGGACGCGGTCGGCCGAGCGCCCGCACACCGCGGTCATCTCCACCGGCCGCGGCAGGTCGAAGAAGCGGCCCGCGGTGCGCCACGCGTGCGAGTGCGCCGCCCCCATGAACGCATGGCCCACCATGCCGATCCGCAGGGGCTGCGGGTCTGTCGTCGTCACGTGTGTCCTCCTCGGGCGGCGCGCGGCCGTGAATCGTTATTCATCCGGGATCGACTGAAAGTCAGCGAGTTGGGTAGAACAGTTCGCGAGTTTCTGCCTGAAGTTCGTCATAAGTCAAGGCTCTTGACCGGGCCTGACGCAAGAGGGCGCCGTGTTGCGAACCGATTACCCGCAGCGCCGCGCCGGCACACCACGGGAGTCACGATCGACACACCAGTCAACCTGCGCGAGGTCGGACGGCTCCGGGTGCTGGAGGCGCTGCACGCGGCGCCGCGCATCAGCCGCCCCGAACTGGTACGGGTCACCGGGCTGTCCCGGGCCACCGTCTCCTCACTCGTCGCCGACCTCATCACGGTCGGCCTCGTCACCGAGGAGGCGCACCGGGAAGGGGCCGACGAGCCGGAGCCGCGGCGCACCGGCCGCCCCGCCCAGACGCTGTCCCTGGTGCCCAGCGCCGGGTACGCGATCGGCGCGGACATCGGCCACCAGCACGTCCGGGTCATCCTCAGCGACCTGTTCGGCACGGTGCTGTGGGAGCACTGGGTCGCCAAGGACGTCGACCGCGCCCCCGGCGAGACCCTCGACCTCGTCGCGGTCCTCGTCGGCCGCGCCCTCCAGGAGACCGGCGTCGACCGCGCGCGGGTGCTCGGCATCGGCGCGGGCATCGCCTCGCCCGTCGAGAAGGGCAGCGGCGAACTCGGCGCCGAGGGCATCATGCCCGGCTGGGTCGGCCTGCACCTCACCGACGAACTGCGCGGCCGCACCGGGCTGCCGGTCCGCGTCACCAACGACGCCAACGCCGGAGCCCTCGCCGAGCTGATGTACGGCGCCGGACGGCAGGTCGACGACATGGTCTACATCCGGCTGTCCGCCGGCATCGGCGCGGGGATCGTCAGCAACGGGCGGCTGCTGCTCGGCGCCCGCGGCCTCGCGGGCGAGATCGGCCACCTGCCGCTCATCACCGACGGGCTCATCTGCCGCTGCGGCAACCGCGGCTGCCTGGAGACCGTCGCCAGCCCCGTCGCCATCGCCCGGCTGCTCAGCCAGAGCTGGGGCCGACCGATCGCCGCGCGCGACCTGCTCGCGCTCATCAAGCAGCGCAACACCGGCGCGCTGCGGGCCGTCCGGGACGCCGGTGACGCGGTGGGCCGCGCCCTGGCCACCCTGGTCACGCTGCTCAACCCGCGGCTCGTCGTGGTCGGCGGCGACCTCGCCGCGGCCGGTGAGGACCTGCTCGAACCGCTCCGGGCGGGCATCGAGCGGCACACCCTGCCCTCCGCCGCCCGCGGCATCGAGATCGTCACCGGCGGCCTCGGCGCCGGCGCCGAGGTCCGCGGCGCGGCGGGCCTGGTGCTGACGGCCGCCCCGCAACTGCTGGCGTGAGCCTGCCGCTACGGCAGGCCCACGAGTGAGAAGGGGGAGCCCTCCGGGTCGGACAGCGCCGCCGTGGGCCCGTGCGGGCCCGCGTGCGGGGCGGTCAGGATCCGGCCGCCCAGCCGCACGGCCAGATGGGCCGCGGCGTCCACGTCCGCGACGGCGAAGCTCGTCATCCAGTGCGCCCCGCGGTCGCGCGGCAGCGCGCGGCCCAGCCCGCGGATCCCGGCGACCGCGTTGCCGCCGGTCACGAGCACCGCGCGGTCCTCGTCCTGCTCCCCGACCCGCTCCACGGTGAGGCCGAAGACCACCTCGTAGAACTTCCCGACCATCGACGCCTCACGGGTCAGCAGCTCGCTCCAGCCGACACTGCCCGGCACCCCCATGACGTCCGCGCCGCTGAACAGGCCGCCCTGCCAGATGCCGAAGACCGCGCCCGAGGGGTCCACCGCGATGGCGAGCCGGCCGTCCTCGCCCGCGTTCAGCGGCCCGATGCCCACCGTGCCGCCGCACTCGCGCACCCGCTCCGCCGCGGTGTCCACGTCGTCCGCCGCCAGCATCGTCGTCCAGGACACCGGGCGGTGCGGCTCCGACGACCCCTCGCCGATCCCCGCGACCCGCAGCCCGTCCTTCGCCGCCAGCGTGTACGAGCCGAGCTGCGGCGGCCCCGGCGCGAACTCCCAGCCGAACAGGGCCGCGTAGAACTCCCGTGTCCGGTCCGCCCGGTGGGCCATGAGACTGGCCCAGCAAGGACTGCCCGGCGCCCGCCGGTCCGGTACCTCGGTGGTCATGCGAACGCTCTCCTCGTGGGCAGCCCGCTGCCTGCCCGGCTTTCCGCGGGAGCCGGCACAGCGATCGTCGCACCAGGGGTGGCGGTACGCCGTCGGGCCGCGCCGCAACGCGGTGCCGGGCCTCCACAATAGGCGTATGGATTTCCTGATCTCGGCCGGCGACCTCGCCGCCGCGCCCGTGCCGCCGGTCCTGCTCGACGTGCGCTACAAGATGGGCGGACCGCCCGGAGCCGGTGAATACGCCAAGGGGCACATCCCCGGGGCCCGTTACGTCGACCTGGACGCCGAACTCGCCTCGCCGCCCGGCGCCGCCGGCCGCCACCCGCTGCCGGACGCCGAGGAGTTCGGCGCCGCCATGCGCAGGGCGGGCGTGAGCGCCGATTCCGACGTCGTCGTCTACGACGACTGGAACGGCTGGGGCCCCGCCCGCGCCTGGTGGCTGCTGCGCTGGGCGGGCCACCACCGGGTGAAGGTGCTGGACGGCGGGCTCGCCGCCTGGCGGGCCGCCGGACTCCCGCTCTCCACGGAGGAACCCCCGCCGGGGGAGGGCGACTTCACGCCGAAGCCGGGCGGCATGCCGGTGCTCGACGCCGCGGGGGCCGCCGCGCTCGCCCGCAGCGGCCTGCTGCTCGACGCCCGCGCCGGGGAGCGCTACCGGGGAGAGGTCGAGCCGATCGACGCGGTCGCCGGGCACATCCCGGGCGCGGTCAACGCGCCCACGACCGGGAACGTGACCGCCGAGGGCACCTTCCTGCCGGCCCAGGCGCTCGCCGCCCGCTTCACCGCGCTGGGGGCTGCGCCCGGCACGGAGGTCGGCGTCTACTGCGGCTCGGGCGTCTCCGCCGCGCAGGAGGTTCTCGCTCTCGCCGAGGCGGGCATCACCGCGGCGCTCTACCCCGGCTCCTGGAGCGAATGGACTGCGTCCGGCCTCCCCGTCGAAACGGGCCCCAGCCCCCTCTGACCCCTTCGCCCCGCGCGGCAAGCGTTCTGCGCTGCCGCGCGGGGCTTGCGCCTGCGGCGCCGGGCAACCATCAGGGGCGCGGGGAACTGCGCGAGCAACCCACCACCGGCCGGTGGTCCGGATCGGACCGAAGAGACCCTTTGGGTCGGTGACGACCCGCGCCCCG
>NZ_JBIRQQ010000016.1:0-160399 GCF_044333285.1 Streptomyces sp. NPDC021020 | reverse complement strand
CAGATCCAGCACCACCCCGACCTGGTCAACAGCTGCCTCGCCGGCACCGGCCTGATCATGGACGGCTGACCGACATCACGCATTCAAGTTCAGTACTGCGCAACGTCAACGCCGTCCTGACCGGAGAGGCCCAGTTCTCGAAACTGGGCGACATCGAGGTCGCAGAATTCCAGACGGGCCTGAAACAGACCATCGAGTCCGTCAGTTACATGCTCAACGCCCTCGGCGGCCGCCTCGGTCTCGACCACGGACGGGTGCTGAACGGCAGGGCCGCCTTCCCCGTCATGAGCCGTCTGCTGCACCACCACTCCGGCAAGTTCCCCGACGCCATGACCCGCGACCGGCTCTTCTACTGGTTCATTCACAGCTTCCTCTGGGGTCGGCACACCGGCGCCACAGAGACCGCCCTCAACCAAGACCTCGAGGCAGTCGACGCCGGAGGCGTCGACCGGCTCATCGAGACGCTGAGGCAAGCACGCGGCGGCCGACTGGAGGTCCGCCCCGACGACTTCCAGGCATCCAGCATGGGATCCCGCTTCTACCCGCTGCTCTACATGCTGTCCCGCGTCCACGGTGCACAGGACCTGGACAGCGGCGTCCCCCTCAAGGCCGGCATGCTCGGAAAGCTCAGCTCCCTCCAAGTGCATCACGTCTTCCCCAAGGCCCTTCTCTACAAGCACGGTTACAGCAGGGCCGAGGTCAACGCCGTCGCCAATTTCTGCTTCATCACCCAGGACACGAACCTGCAGATCAGCGCCAAGCGGCCCGAGGACTACCTCCCGGAGGTCGCCCAGAAGATTCCGGGCGCCCTCGAATCGCAGTGGGTACCCACCGATCCGGAGCTGTGGCACATCGACGCCTACTCCGCGTTCCTCGCCGCCCGGCGCGAACTCCTCGCCGAGGCCGCGAACAGCTTCCTCAGTACACTGCTCGAAGGGCCGTCGCCCGTCGGCCTGGCCGCGCCCGCCGACGCGTCGATCCTCAGGCCGGCCGCCGCTCCTGACCCGGCCACTGCCACCGACGAGGACATGCCGGGCCTGGCTCAACTCCTGGAGGACCTGCATCAGCAGGGCTTCGCCGAACCGGAACTGGACAGCGAGGTGACCAACCTCGTACCCGGGAGCCCCGTACTCGTGGCCACAGCCTTCTGGCCCCAGAGCCTCCAGGAGGAGGTGGGCGACCCCGTCGTCCTGGTCCTGGAGACCACCCCGGACGAGCAGGCCGCCTTGGAGGCGAGCGACTACCGCGTCTTCCACAGCATGGACGCCTTGCGGCGCTACGTAGGCAACATCCACACCGACCAGGTGGCGTGACGGCCTCACGATCACCGAAGAAGAGGGACCGGACGGCTCCGTCTCCCAAAGTACTTCGTGAGGCCGGCGCTGGCGACGCGCTGGCAGTCGCCTGAGCCCCACGTGAAGAACATGTCGGTGACAGCTTCAGGCGAGGTGTTGGCCAATCTCCTAGTCCGCCCGATCTGCCGTGCCGCGGTAGAACGTCCGCTGTCATGTCCTTCTACAAAGGAGGCCCGGACTGCGCAGGGGACGAAGCTGACCCCCTCCAAGGTGGTGTACAACCTTCTGCAAAATGGAGAACTCACGGGTATACAAATGGGGAGTGAGATAATTACAGGAGAAGAGGAAGTGGAGTAGAAATTCGGCCCTCAGTGCCCGGTGGTGGCCGTTGCTTCTGTGGTATAGAATATAAAAGCGACAGTGTGCCGTGAGGTGGTTTCGAATTGGGGCACATCAAGGTGTGATGATCGGAGAGTCTGTTGTCTGAGGGCGAGTGGGACCCATTCAGAATTATCACTGTCGTTGAAGACGACTACGCGGTGTGGCCGCTCGTTGCCTTCAGGGATGAACGGAATCGGACTGTTGTGATCTCTTCGTTCGGTGGTGGCGACGAGATCGCGGCCTGGGATGTGAGAACCGGTCAGAGGGGCTGGAGCTATGATGGCGGAGAATATTTTTGCTACGCCACATCTGTGATCAGTTCACGGGGCGGTCGATCCATTTTGATCGTTGGGCATGAGGACGGGGCTGAGCGGTTCGACGCCAGGACCGGGGAGCAACTGTCGAGTTTCCCTCTTCGGGAAACGGCGGTGTGGGGTGTGGACTCGGGAATCCTCTCCAGCGGCCAGGAGATTGTCGTGGCTGCTGGATACGATGGGTCGGTACATCGTTGGGATCCGGCGACCGCCGAGTCGGTGGGTAGTCCCCTGGAGGGTCACGCAATCAGCGTGAAATCCGTTGCTCTGGCTCCCATTTCTGCCCAGGGAACGATGATTGTATCGGGGGACGATGCGGGCGTGATTCGTCGTTGGGACGCTGTGTCTGGTGAACCCATCGGCGATCCCATCCAATCCTTTGACGGCCCTGTCCGGCAGATAGCCTCGGTGAACATCGCGAGTTCAGGAACGATGCTCATTACCACGGGCTCCGAAGGTGAGATCAGTCGATGGGACGCTCTAACTGGCGAAAAAATCGGTGACACGCACCGCGTGGGAGCCGGCATCGCTCAGATTTCCACGGTGTACGTCGACGGCATTTGTCAGATCCTCTCGGCTGGAAGTGACAACTGCATGAGACGATGGGAGGCAATGTCCGGTCGACTACTCGACGCCAGCACACCCGGGTACTCAGTCACCGCGGTAGATGACGTGGACGGTCTGTTGACCGTCGCGTCTGGGACCATCGATGGAAAGTTGATTCTGTGTCACCCCGGCGGAGAAGTTCCCGCACGATAGTCCTAACGGAATGACTGCGATGAGGTGAGTCGAGCGTCTCGTTCCCCGGGTGGTGGCATGTCGGTTCGTCCTCGTGTGGCTGTGGTGGTGCCTGAGTTGACGGCTCGGGTGGCGAGGGCGAGCAATCCGGCGGGTGCGACGGCGATGTGGGTGCGGGACTGCCTCGACGGTCTGTGGCGAGACGAGGACTTCGCCGCCTGACATCCGAAGAATGGTCGTCCGGGGTTCTCGCCGGCACGGTTGGCGACGGTGTTGGTGCTGCAGTTCCTGTTGAACCTGTCGGACCGTCAGGTCGCTGAAGCGGTGCGGTGCAGGATCGACTTCAAGTACGCCTTGGCCATGGAGTTGGAAGATCCCGGATTCCATCACAGCATTCTGTCGGATTTCCGTGACCGGCTCTGCACGGACCGATCGTGCCGACGCCCTCCTGCCGTTGGCGCTGGACCGTTTGCGGTCGGCCGGGTTGCTGGTCGAGCGGGGCAGGCAGCGGACCGACTCCACCCACATCTGGTCCGCGGCCTGTGACCTGACCCGGCTGGAGATGGTGCTGGAAGCGGTACGGGCAGCCCTGGAGGAGACTGCTGTGCACGCTCCGGAGGTCCTGGACGGTCTGGTCGACCAGGATGGGCAGCCCGCTACGGTCGTCCGGTCAAGCTTCCGGCCCAGCCCAGCCGACCCGTGGGCAAGCTGGGCGAAGCCGGCCAGGATGCCCCGCCTCCTCCTAGAACGCCTCACCGCGGCTGGCCCCCTCCGGGCCCGCGCGGACGTCCCGCGCCGCATGCTCATGCAGAACTTCCTTATCGACCCTGCCGGCCGGATGCGGCCCCGGCGCCCGGCAGACAGGTGCCGAAAGGAGCCCGGCGCCTGGCCTCGCCCTACGACACCGAAGCCCGCCGGGTCATCAGGGGCAGCACCGCTGGGCCGGCTACCTCGTGCACGTGACCGAGACCCAGGACGACGGGCCGGCCAACCTGATCACGGACATCGCCACCACCGGACCGGTTCGCGACCCCCAGGCCCTGCCCCGGCATCCACGACCGGCTCGATCGCCGCAGTCTCCTGCCGGCCGAGCACCTGGTCGGCGGCGGCTACCTGTCCGTCGAACAACTCCACCACTCGCACGGCGTCTTCGGTGTCGACTCGTCGGACCGGTCAAGGCAAGTGGTGCCTGGCAGAAGAAGGCTCCTACCGGATTCGCCCGCGACGACTTCACGATCGACTTCGACGCCCGCACCGTGACCTGCCCCGCCGGACAGGCCACCCGCACCTGGGTCTCCGCACCCGCTGTGGCCCCTTACGCCGTCGCCCGTTTCCGACCCGAACAGTGCAACCCGTGCAGCCAGAAGCCCCGCTGTACGCGCGGAGTCTCCGGACGCACCGTCAACTTCCTGCCGCAACACCTCCACGAGCAACAGCAACGCAACCGCGCTGACCAGCAGGACAGTGGCTGGAGGCGCCGCTACGGCATGCGTTCCGGCGTCGAGGGCACCGTCCACGAACTCGCCAACACCCACCGGGCCCGGCGGCCGCTACCACGGACATGCGAAGACCCACGTTCAGCACGTCCTCACCGCCGTCGCCATCGCCATCAACCCGTCAACGACTCGCTACGTACTCACGCAACCCGAGCCCCCGAAGGCTCACCGCCTTCCAGCAGCACCTCGACTCCCAGGGACTTCCGTGGGAATGCTGGTGGCAGCAGGGCACGTAGCCCGATCAAGATCCCCGACGGAATCGCTCAGGGGCTCTGAGCCGGAAGATCGCTGCCGTTCTGTTGCTGGGTTCAGACGGTGCGAATGACGGGGGCGGGTTTGGTGTCCTGGGCGTCGATCAGGGCGTGGATGTCGTCGGGGTCGGAGGTCCAGATGATGGCGCCGAGGCCGGCGGCCATGACGGCGACGGTGGCGTCGACGACGTCCGAGGTGCGGGCTTTGCCGCAGAGGATGCCGGCTGCTTCGGCCGTTTCGAGGCGCACGGGCTCGATGCGGCAGCCGGTGAGGAACTTGCCGAGCCGGACCTGGCGGCGGGAGTCGCGCCAGGCCTGGCTGACGACGACGGCGGGGATGTGGATGTCGCGGCCGTCTTCGAGGGCGAGGTGGTGGCGGGCCCACATTCGGCGGTCGTTGTTGTCGATGGCGATGAGCGCCCCCGCGTCGTACAGATAGGGGATGTTCACGCGGCCGAAGCCTCCGGACCGCCAAGGGCTTCGGCGTCGGCGGCGGCCATTTCGGCCCGGGCGGAGGCCACTTCCTCGGGGGTGAAGCTCCCGTGTTCGGTCTGCCATTCCTGGACCACGGCCCGGCCGGCTCGCAGTCGCAACTCTCGCTCGGCCGCGCTCGCGACGAGCCGGGAGACCGGGATGCCTTCCTCTGCGGCGGCGTCGGCCAGGGCCTCAACGAGGGATTCGTCGAGCGTGATGGTTACCTTCTTGGTTGCCATATAACCACCATACCAAGGTATGGCCTGGGTGTGGTGGTGATCGACGCTTGCTGGGTTCGTGCTGGATGCGGACCTGTTGTAGGGCGTTTGCGCAGGTGGCAGTCCTGCGCTCGATGTTCCGCTTCAACGCGTAGCGGCTGCCCGTGGCGTGGGCAGCGCCGTATGCAAACGTGCAGGTCAGGTGGGGTCGGCCTGGGTGGGGGGCGGTTCCGTTGGTGTGCCGGGGGCTGGGTTCGGGGTGGAGGGGAACGGTCGTGGCTAGGGTCCTGCCGCGGGGTTCGCCTTGGTGGCGCCGGGGCTGGGTGTCGTTCCGGCGGGGGGCGTCTCGTGGGTATTCGCCGTCGGTGTGCCGGGTGGTGGTGGAGGGGCCTGACGATCCGGCGCGGTGCGGTGGAGGGTTGCGAGCATGGCGGAGACCGCCGCGGTCACCGGGGTGGTGTGGGACTTGCGTTCTGCCCAGCGCCAGTCGCCGTCCGGGTTGACCTCGAGGAAGACCGGGGTTCCCGCGCGGAGGAGGAAGTCGAAGGCGCCGTAGTGGAGGGACATCGCGGTGGCGAGGCGGGTGGTGGCCTCGGCCACGGACGGAGGTGGGGGCACGGGGCTGACGCCCACGGTGTCGGGTGCCAGCCAGAGTGCGGCGGCCGAGCCCTTGTCGATCCGGAACGCGTAGAGCTGACCGGCGACGTAGTAGACCCTCAGCTCCGCCTCGTGCTCCACGTACTCCTGCACGATGACCGGTGGGCCCAGGCCGGTGGACGGCGTGTGCTGTTCGACGACGACGGGGAATATGCCGCGCAGCCGGCCGGGTTCCGGTTCGACGAAGTGCCGGTGTGCGGCCTTGACCACCAGCCGCGGGCAGCCGAATTCCGTGAAGGCGCGGTGCGGTTCGGTGGTCACCAGGGTGCGCGGCACCGCCACCCCGTGCCGCCGGGCGAAGTCCAGCTGGGCCAGTGGCGCCGGCGCGGACGCGAGCAGGCTCGTCCCGGAGACACCGGCCAGCGAGACCGCTGCCGCCTGCCAGGACTCCCGCAGGAACGCGGTCCGCGCGGGATCCCCCGTGCCCTCGATCGCGGTGGGGGAGAAGTGCCTGATCCATGTCACGGTCGGCGTCAGCCAGCGCCCGTGCAGACGGGCCGCGCGCCGCTGCGGATCCACCGTGAGGCCGGTGTCCGCGACTTCGTCGGCGTTCAGCCGCGCCGTCCGGATCCCCGCGCCGACGAGCAGGCCCTGGACCGCGTCGAGATCCGCGTCGCAGGCCCGGCTGAGCAGGACGACGGCCGGCTCGGTCCGCGGCCGTACGTCGAGGGTGCGGTCGGGGGATGTCAGCTGGGAGAGGAAGTCCTGGGGGCCGTCAGCCATCGCCGTCGGCGAGCGCGTCGGCGAGCAGGTCGTCGGCCATCATCAGCAGCCGGGTGACCGTCGCGCTCACCTTCTCGTCGGCCCGCGGCAGCCGTTCCGCCACCCGTTGCAGCAGGGGCGACAGGTCGGGCCCGGCGTTCGGCGCGGCGGCTTGCTCCGCCTCGCTCCTGCGGAGCTGGACGATCAGGTCCAGGACGGTGGCCATCTCGATCGCGAGCAGGCCGAGGGAGGCCATGTCCCCGAGGTCGGAGCGCGGGCGGCTGTCCCGGTCCAGTACCTCCAGCACACCGATGCAGTCGCCGTCGCAGATCAGCGGCGCGGCCATGATGCTGCGCGGCACGTAGCCCGTGGATTCCGCCGCGTCGCGGGCGAACTGGGGGTTGTCCGTGACGTCGTCCACCACCAGCGGTTGCCCGGACACCATCGCCCACCCGGCGATCCCCGTGCCGCCGGGGAAACGCGAGCCCAGCAGGTGGCGCTCGCCCTCGCCCGCCACCGCCTCGAAGACCAGGTCCCCGTTGCTCGGGTCCACCAGCATCACGGAGGTGGCCGCCGCGCCGAAGACGCTGCGGGCGACTTCCACGATGGACTGCAGCAGTCTGCGCTGCGGGATACCCGCGCTTTCCCGTACATCAGTCGACACGCGCGCCTCCATCTCCATCGGGTACGGCTACGTTCTCGGCGGCCAGGTAGAGGACGGACTTCAGCTGGAACGGGGTGAGCCAGCGGTGCTTGCTGAGGATCAGCGCGCAGATGCCCGCGATGTGCGGGGTCGCGAAGCTGTTCCCGGTGGTGAGGATCCGCCGGCCGCCGAGTCCGGCGACCGGTACGCGGACACCGCGGGCGTAGAACTCGACCGGTGGCGCGGGGTTGTAGTAGTAGGTCATCGGGTCGGGGTTGTCGTGGCTGGCGACGGAGATGACCGAGGGGAAGCGCCACGGGTAGCTGTGCACGGGCATGTTGTGGGCGGACGCGACGATCACACAGCGCCGGAAGTAGGCGGAGTCCGCGAGGTCGCGCAGGGCGGCGCGGAAGTCGGTACGCGTGGTCGACAGGCTCATGTTGATGACGTCGAAGCCCTGCTCGACGGCCCAGCCCAACCCCGTCAGCAGGGCGGCGCCGCTGCCGGTCTTGCCGCTGGACAGCACGCGTACGGAGGTGAGCAGGGCGGCGGGGGCCACCGAACGGATCACGCTCGCGCAGGCTGTGCCGTGCCCCGCGTTGTCCACCGGCTCCGTCGGTACGACCTTGAGGCCGCCGTCCTCGTCGGCGATCACGTCCACGGCGCCGTCCAGGCCGCCGACCAGGGGATGGTCGGCCTCGACGCCGCTGTCGAGCAGGCACACCCGGATCCCGGAGCCGTCCGCTCCGCCCCAGGCCCACTCGGGGGTGACCGTCCCGAGGGAGCTGACGTCGAACCGCTCCTCCGGCATCGCGGAGACGGGCATGCTCCATGCCGGGACGCCCGGGAAGTGATCGCGCGGCGGCCTGCGCCACGGTGTGCCGGTGTCAGTCAACGGTCCCTCCTTCCTTCCTGGCGGTGAGCCAGTCCCGCACCCGGGCCGCCGGTAGCGCGGCGCCCTTCGCCTCGAACTTCCCGAGGGCGGTGGCGGCTTCCTCGGTTGCCCGGCCGGTCGCGCCGGCGGCCCGGAGAACGATCGCCAGGTCGAAGAACGTCTCACCGGCCAGGGCGAGGTCGTCCGAGCGGGCGGCGAGCGCGCAGGCGGCGGTGGCCTCGGCGAGGGCGTCGTCGTGGGCGCCCCGGGCCGAGGCGATCCGGGCACGCAGCGCGGCGGAGGCGATCCGCGTACGGGGGCCCGGGGCCACGTCGCCGCTGCCCACGCCCTCCGCGCCCTCCGTGCCCGCGGTGCCCGCGGTGCCCGCGGTGCCGGTCCGGTCCGTGGCGCCCGTCCCCTCCGCGCCCGCGGTGCCGGTCCGGTCCGTGGCGCCCGTCCCCTCCGTGCCCGCGGTGCCCGTCCGGTCGAGGGCGCTCGCCGCGGCGGCGAGCCTGCCCTGGGCGAAGAGCTCCCTGGCTATCGCGATCTCCGTGCCCCGGGTGTCGGGGGCCTTCTCCGCCGAGCGGAGCACGCCCAGGCTCTGCCGGTAGCGGGCCTCCGCCACCCCGTGCTCGCCGGCGAGGGACTCCACGTAGCCGGAGGCGTCCAGCACCACCGCGTCGGCCAGGTCGAGATGGACGTCCCTGGCATACGCGAGCGCCTCGGCCAGCGTGCGCCTGGCCCCGGTGATGTCCCCGCCGAGTGCCTGCAGCCGCGCCCGCGTCACCAGTACGGGCATCAGCAGCACCCGTGCGGCCGCGAACCGTTCGGAGAGCAGGGTGCACAGGTCGAGGCCCGTGGCGACAGGTGTCGGCGACCACTGCGCCAGCTCGCAGCGGGCGCACAGCAGCAGGTCCTGCTGGTAGCCGTCGTTCAGCGCCCGCGCCCGGTCCAGCCCGCGGCCGATCAGCTTCTCCGCCGAGGCCGCGCGCTCCGCGGTGAGTTCGACGTAGGCCTGGAGCTGGTGCAGCCGGCACCAGCTGAGGTCGTCCCCGGGGTCGAGTTCCGCGGCGATCTCCGCCGTCTGCTCCGCCACCACCGCGGGCGGGGTGAGGCCGAGCCGGAGCGCGACGATGCCGCGCTGGATCGCGCGGGTGGCCGCGGCGGCGGGGTCGTCCGGCTGGGCGGCCTCCGCGGCGGCCAGCGCGCTGTGGCAGCGCTGCTCGTCCTGGAGCCAGATGCCGGCGTCGCAGATGTTCAGGGCCAGGGGGGTGTGCCGGCGGTCACCGGGTGCCAGCAGATCCCGGCCGCGTTCCAGCAGTTGGACCGCCGCGGGGAGGTCCTTGCGGGCGAGCGCGCTCATCCCCTCCCGGATCAGCGTGTCCGCGGCGACCCCGGCCAGGCGCGGCAGGCGCCGGTCGCCGGGCCGCAGCTGCCGGCGCAGCTGGCTGCCGGCTTCGACGTGGACCGCCACCGCCATGGCGTCGGGCGGCCGCTCGTCGGCGAGCAGGTCGGCCAGAAAGCCGTGCCACTGCTCGCGGCGGCTCTTGGGAATGAACTCGTACGCCGTGTCGCGGAGCAGGGTCTGGGTGAACCGGAAGGTTCCGGCGGACCCGCGTTCGAAGATCCGCCGCTGGGTGAGCCGCGCCACGTAGCCGTCGGTCGCGGTGTCGCCGATCCCGTCCGTGCCGGCCATCGCCCGGAGCAGTTCCGGGGTGAACTCGTGGCCGATCACGCCGGCCATCTCCAGCAGGGTGCGCTCGGTGCCGGGCAGCTGGTCCAGCCGTGCTCCCAGCATCGCCTGGGTGGTGGGCGGGATGTGGGTGCCGGGGCTGGTCTCGGCGAAGAGGTCCAGGAGCTGCTCGGCGAAGAGCGGGTTGCCGTCGCAGAGGGCGGCGACCCGGCGCAGGAGGTCCGGTCGGTCACGGGGGTGCGGATCGTTGCGCGGCGCCAGCCGGCCGACCAGCTCCGCCGTCTCCTCGTCCGTCAGCGGCCCGAGTTCCAGCGTCGCGGCCCGCGGGTTCCTGCCGCCCCAGGAACCGCGCAGGTCGAGCAGCTCGTGGCGGGCCACGCAGAGCAGCAGGACCGGGACGTCCTGCAGCCAGGTCGCGATGTCGTCGATGAGGTCGAGGAGGGTGGGCTCGGCCCAGTGGAGGTCCTCCCAGACCATGATCACGGGCTGCTCGCGGCCGAGCACCTCCAGGAGGTGCCGGACCGCGCAGGCGATGTCCTCGACGCCGACGTGGCCGGGCCGGCCGTCCCGGCCGGTGCTGTCCCCGTCCCCGCCCTCCCGGGCGAGGACCGCCCCGAGGGCGCGCACCGCCAGGCCCCGCGCCGTCCCGCGTCCCCCACCGGTATCGGCCTCCACCCGCCGGACCAGCTCCGGCCATCCCCCGGGGAAGGACCCGAGCATCTCGGCCAGCGGCTGGTACGTGATACCCCTGCCGTACGGCGAGCAGTGCCCGGTGAGTACGGTCGCGGCTCCTTCCGGCAGTTCGGCGAGGAACTGCCGTACGAGCCGCGATTTGCCGATCCCGGGTTCGCCGACGACCGTCGCGAGGCACACGTGCCTGTGCTGCCGGGCCCGCCGGAACCGGTGCTCCAGCTCCTCCCGCTCCTCGTCCCGGCCGATGAACGGGGCCGCCGGCAGGGGGTCGTCCTCGACGGGCGACCGGTCGGTGATCCGCCAGGCCGGCACCATGTGGGCTTTCCCCTTCAGCCGCAGCGGCGCGACCGGTTCGACGCCGATGCGTCCCCGTACCACCGCCGCGGTGTCGGCGCAGAGCAGCACCTCGCCCGGCCGGGCAGCCGTCTGCAGCCTGCTGGCGGTGTTGACCGAATCCCCGATCACCCGGAAGTCGTCACCGACGGTCGAGACCACCACGACGTCACCCGTGCAGATCCCGGCGCGCGCCTGGAGCCGCACCCCGTAGTCGGCGCTGAGTTCCGCGCTGAGCCCTTCGAGCGCCGCGAGTGCTTCGGTGGCCGCCCGCGCCGCGCGCAGCGTGTCGTCCTCGTGCGCCACGGTGGCGCCGAAGGCCGCGAGGATCGCGTCGCCGATGAACTTCTCGACCGCCCCGCCGTGTTCGGCGATGCACGCCCCGCAGCTGGCGAAGTACCGGTCCATGACCTGCCGCAGCGGCTCGGGGTCCAGCCGCTCCGCGAGAGCCGTCGAGCCGACGAGGTCCATGAAGAGCATGGACACCCGCTTACGGGTCTCCCGCCGCGGCGCGTCGACGGCCAGCGCCGCCCCGCAGCCGGCGCAGAAGCGGTCGGAGTCGGCAGGGGTGCGCCCGCAGGCGGCGCAGTTCACGGGCCGGCCTGCCCGGCCGGCACCGGTTCGGGCGCCGGGGCCGGTGCGGCTTCGGTGTCGGGAAGGGCGATCCGGGCGTAGACACCGGCGGCCACGACGAGCACACCGGCCCCCGCGATGATGGTGTCGACGGGTGTGAAGTGCATGCCCGCGACCGTGCGGCCGAAGTGCGGGAGTCCGCCGCCGGCCAGCCAGCCCGACAGGGCCGCGGCCAGCAGCGAGGACAGCCGGGTCATCGGGTAGAACACGGCGACGACCCGGCCGCGGAACTCCCGGGTGGTCGCCGCGAGGAGCAGCGGGGACATCGCGGTGTTCAGCGCGGTGAGCGGGATCGCGAACGTCAGCATCAGGAGGAGGCCGGCGACGACGTTGTCCTGCCGCGAGTAGACGAACAGCAGCGTGCCGGTGACCAGCAGGCCGATCCAGGTGGTCCGGCGGGCGCCGATCAGCTTCACCGCCCGGCCCGCGCACAGCGCGCCGGCGATGCCGCCGAAGCCCATGGCCATGCCGAAGTAGCCGAACTGCTCCGCGGAGCCGTGCAGATTCCCGGTGACGAAGAAGACGTTCAGCGTGCTGAGGGCGCCCATCCCGAGCTGCCCGATGACGGCCAGCGCCAGCAGCGCGACCAGGAACCTGCTGCGGGCGAAGAAGCTCAGCCCGGCCCGGAACTCGGTCAGCAGGCCGGTACGTTTCCTGCTCTTCCCGGCTTCGGGGGCAGCGGCGGCCTCCGGGGCGTCGGCGGCCCGCGGCTCCCTCTCCGGTGCGGACGCGGCGGCCGGTTCCGGGATGTCCACCGACCGGATCGCGAGGTACGACACGAGGTACGACACCGCGTTGAGCAGCAGCGCCCACTCCAGCCCCACGGTGAAGAGCAGCGGCGCGGCCAGTGGCGGCCCGATGATCCACGCGGTCTGGGCCGTCGCCTGCGCGATGCCCGCCGCACGGGCCCGATCGGCCTCCCCCGACACCATGTCCGCGATGACCGCGAAACGCGCCGGAGTGAAGAACTGCCCCGTCGAGTTGAGCACCAGCACCGACACGTAGATCAGCGTCAGCCACACGGCGACCGGCATCGCGTGGACCGGCAGCAGCGACACCGCGGTCAGCATCGCCACGATCGTCCCGCGGAGCACCTCGGTGCCGAGCATGGTGGCGCGCTTGTTCCAGCGGTCCACGAAGACACCCGCGAGGGGCCCGACGAACATCACGGCGACACCGCCGGCCAGCAGCACCCCGCTGACCGCCTGCGGCGCCCACGGTTCGCCCTTGGCCAGCACCGTGGCCACCCACAGCACCAGAGTCGTGCTGAACACGGCGTCGCCGACGGTCGACACGGCCTGCCCGAGCCACAGCCGGGTGTAGCTGGGACTGATCAGTACCAGCCGCGCCCTCATCGGACACCCACCAGTACGGTCATCAGCGCCGTCACCAAGGTCGTGTGGTAGGCCTTCGCGAAGAGGAGGGGGCCGGACACGTCGTCCCGGTCGGCAGCCGTCCGTCCGGGAAGTGCCCCGCCGGGCAGTTGGGCGTCGGCCAGACAGCGCACCGCTGCCGCGCCCACGGCGGTGTCGAGCGGCCTGCCGCCCAGGCAGTGCCGGGCGGTGACCAGTTCCGCGGCCAGATCCCACCAGCTGTGCCGGACGCAGTGCTCCAACTGCCGGTCCAGCAGGTCGGCAGCGGCGGTCAGGGCGTCAGGGGTGAGCCCCGGGGCGGTGCGGCCGAAGTCGCTGAGGTACGACGCGGAGTGGGTCAGCGCGTACGCGCGGGGGATCGTGACCGGGGGCTCGGGCGGCCGGCCCGCGGGGGCGGCCGGCAGCGTGACGAGTACGTTCTTCCCGACCAGGTCCTCGTACGGCTCGATCGTGTGGTGAACCCCCGCCTTGTCCGCGTAGAAGCGCAGCTCCAGCCGCCGGTACGGCAGCAGCCCCTCCGGTGTCAGGTCCTCGGGCGTCGGCGGCGCACCGCCGGTCCAGGGGTCCACCCCGTGCGGCGCCAGCGCGGCGGCCACCAGCCGGTAGACGGCGGCGGCCTCGGGCTCGGCGGTGAGGAGGCCCGGGAAGCCGGGATGCCGCCATACCGTGCGGAGCAGGGCGTTCGCCTTGTCCAGCCGGGCGTCGTGACCGTCTTGCCGGGACCAGCAGTGGCACAGCAGCGCCAGCTCCAGCGCGGCCTTCGCCCGGCCGAGGCCCGGGGTGCGGGCGTCCGCCCCGAACGGGTCGAAGTAGTCCAGGTTCTCGACCACCCACCCCAGGGTGCCCGCGGACAGCTGTTCAAGATCCGCCGCTACGCTCACAGGCGCCCCGTCTCGTCCAGGTGGTCGAGCAGCGCCGCGTCCACGGCGTCACGGAACGCCGCACGGGTCCGCTCGTTCTCGTTCTGCCGGTAGAGGTCCTGGCAGCCGACCCAGCGCTCCCGGGTCACGGTGTCCGGCAGATAGCCCCCGGTCACGGTGCCGACCTCCCAGTCGGGCCGTCCCGCCGTCTCCCAGCAGCTCGCCAGCGTGCCGTCGGCGCTGACCACCGCGCCGTACCGCCCGTCGCGGTAACCGCACGTGGCGCACGGCCGGCGGGCCTGCGGCCGGGCCACCCGGAAGCCGAGTTCGAGCGCTCTGCGCTGCCAGCGGCCGAAGCGTGCCGACAGCTCGCCGGTGTAGAGCAGCTCGTTGGTGAAGCCGACGCCGACGTCACCGACCGGGGCGAAGTACAGCGTGCAGCGGGAGGCGTCGAGCTTCGCGGCGAGCCGGTCGACCAGCGTGTCGACGCCGCCGAGCGTCTCCTGGGAGACGTTCACCCGCAGGGTCCAGCTGATCGTGGTGTCCGCGCAGGCCCCCGCGATGTTGCGGACGATGGTGTCGAACGTACCCCCGCCCTCCGCCCGCCGGATGCGGATCCGGTCGTGGTCGGGGCGGTCACCGTCGAAGGTGACCTGGACGTGGTCGAGCCCCAGTTCCGCCAGCTCGCCTGCCAGCCGCGGGGTGAGCAGCGTCGCGTTGGAGATCATCCAGGCGGAGGTGGGGCCGACGGTGTCGGCGGCCCGGCGCAGCAGTTCCAGGCAGCCGCGCGGGTTGAGCAGCGGTTCGCCGCCGAAGAGCATGATCCGGAGCTTCTCCAGCCCGGCCGCGGCCATCTGCCGCTCGGCGAAGCCGAGGATCGACGTGATGGTCGGTGCGGTCAGCCGCGCCCGGGCGATCCGCGGTGGGCGGCTGCCGCGGTCGGGGTCCGCGTCCTGGCCGGTGTTCTGGAAGCAGTATCCGCAGCCGAGATTGCACTGGGTGCTGGTCAGCACGGTGAGGGAGTAGGTGCGCGGCAGCGGGGCGCCGCCGAGAAGCCCGCGCTCGCGCAACTGCCGCTCGGTGTCCGGCCGCAGCGTGCCGCCGGCCGTCAGATGCCCGTCGCGGAGCCGGGCGACGGCGCCGTTCGGGGCGAGAAACCACCAGTTGCGGCTGCCGCGGAGAATGCGGGCGCCGCCGGTCTGCACGGGGACGGTCCGTACGGCGGTCACCGCGCGGCCCCCCACGGTTCCGGGGTCCGCCCGGCCGGACCGGTGTCGTCCGCTCGGCGGTGGGAGATGATCAGTGCGGTCATCGCTGTCACCAGGGTCGTCTGATAGGCCGCCCGGAAGAACGCGGTGCCTCCCGCCGTCGCCCGCCCCGCGGCGGTCCGTCCCGGAATCGCCCCGTCGGCCGTCTGCGCACCGGCGAGCATCCGCAGCGCGGCCGCCTCGTTGCGCACCGGGTCGCCACCGAGGCAGTGCTGGGCGAGCACGAGCTTCCCGGCCAGGTCCCACTCCCCCCGCAGCACGGACTGCTCGACGAACCGGTGCAGCACCCGCCGGGCGTGCTCGCGGGCGTCCTCCCCCAGGAGGGATTCCCGGAAGCCGAAGTCGGTGAGGTAGAACGCGGTGTGCGCGGCGACGCACGGATCCGGATCGTCCGCCCGCTGCCCGGACAGATACCGGGCGAGCTGACTGGCCCGGTACAGCGCCTGGTACGAATCCAGCTCGTGGGCGGCGCCCGCGAGATCGGCGAAGAAGCGGGTGGACAGCTGGTGGTACGGCGTCTTCCTGCGCGGTGTCAGATACCCCTCGGCGGCGATCCGCTCCAGTACCGCGCGCCGCAGGCTCCCGTCCGTGGGAGCGAGCGCCGCGTACGTCAGCTGGATCGGCCGCGCGTAGTCCGGGTCAGCGGTGAGCAGACCCGCGTACGCGGGTGAGCGCCAGGCGGATTCCACGGTCGCCCGCACCTCGTGCAGCCCCGGGTCCGCCGGTGCGGCCTTCGCCCAGTAGCGGCAGAGCAGAGCGAGCTGCAGCAGCGCCTTGACCCGCGGGGTGACCGGCAGTTCCGCGCGGCCGGCGGGTGAGTCGAGGTAGCCGGCGTGGACACGTATCCACTCCAGGGTGCCCCGGGCCAGCTGCCCGACCGGGGCCTGATCGGTTCTCCGCGTGCCCATGGTCTCCCTCGTGGTCGGGGACTGACGAGCCACCTGCTCGATGACGTCGGCCGCACGTCCCGCGCTGTCTCCCGCGGCCAGCCTGCTGCCGAGAGCGCGTGCCCGTTCCCGCAGGCCCTCGTCCTCCCAGGCCGCGGCGAGCACGTCGGCGGGGTCGGCCCTGTCCGGCAGATCACGGTTCGGCAGGTACGCGGCCACGCCCGCGCGCAGGCAGGCCCCGGACAGCAGTGGCTGCTCGGAGCCGTTGGGCGAGACGGCCAGCGGGCGCCGGCGCAGCAGCGCGGCCAGGACGGGAGCGCTGGTGCCGCTGGTCAGCACCAGTCCGGCCGAGTCGATCAGCGGTCCCATCCACGGCTTGCGCACCGGCAGGATGTCCGCCCCGGGAGCAGGCCGCGGGTCCGTCGAACGGCCCTGCTCGACCACGGCCTGGAACCGGCCGCCGGTGAAGAGGGCGTTGAGGCGCGGCCATGGGTTCTTGCCCCCGAAGAAGCGGCCCAGGTGCACGTAGACGACGGGCTTGCCGGTGCGCGCCAGATGCGCCCGTACGGCTTCGACTTCGGCCGGGGCGGCGGCGGGCTCCCAGGCCAGCGGCCCGACCTGGTGCACTCGCGCGGGCAGCACCGCGCCGGGGTGCTCCAGCAGCGGGTCGCCGCGCAGCAGGAGCGCGTCGCCCGGCAGCGGGCTGTCCGCCCACCGGGAGGGGCGCGCGGCCAGGCCCGCCTGCTCGCGGGTGTCGGCGTACCACCGCAGCATCTCGGCGGTCCGGTTGTCCCGGGGCCGTCCCCACTGCGGCTCGCCGGCGCCGCCGGACCGGTAGTCCCACAGATGGACCGAGAACCCGATCACCACCACGGGGATGTCCAGTACCTCGGCCGCCGCCAGCGGCCCGTTGCAGAGAACCGAGGTGACCAGCAGGTCGGCCCCCGACTGCCGGGCGGCGCGGGTGACCGCCCGGTACTGCTCAAGGCCGGTGGTCCCCCACCAGGTGGGCGAGAAGGCCCGCCCTGCGCCGAAGTCCTCCGCCGCCGCGAACGGCAGCCCGGCCTCGGCGGCGACGGGACCGGCCGCCGCGCGTCCGAGCACGCTCACCCGATGGCCCCGCTGCTGCAGCCGGCGCCCGGCCGCGAGCGCCGGGTACAGATAGCCGCCGCTGCTGTGCGGGCACAGCAGGATGTTCATGGGCCCTCCCGGCCGCCGCGGTTGGGGTGCGCTCGGAACGTGCGGAACGCACCCCAGGGGCCACCCGGCCGGCGGCGGTCGCCGCCGGAAGCCGGGTCACCAGTCGGTCAGAGCTCGGAGCTGTTGTTCGTGACGCACCAGTCGGGCTCGACAAGCCCGTCCTCACCCATCTCGTGGGCGACGACCTCGACCTCCTCGGTCTCGGTGGCCTCGGTCTCGGCAGACTCGGGGTTCACTTCCTCGGGCATGCTGTCCTCCTTCGCTTCGGCGGCATCCGCGACACCGCCCCAGGAAGAAGCTAGGAGGCCTCGGTATACAAACGACTTTCCACCGGTTCGAAAACGGTATGACGCCCGCTCACGAACACGGCGAAGGGCAGCCGCGGCATTTCGTACCGGACGGTGTCCGCGGCCCCCTCCCCGCCGACGACGGTGAGGATCCCGGCCTCCAGCAGCGTCTCCAGCAGCCGTATCGCCGTACCGGTCTCGGCCTCCAGGACCGCGGCCGCCTGCCGGAGCGTGAACACGGGCTCCGTCAGGGTGCCCAGCCGGAACACCGCCCGGTGCGCGGGTCCCGGCAGATCCCCGATGGCCTCGGTCAGCCGGGAGCGGACCGCCGGATCGCTCCCGCACAGCTCGTCGACCAGACCGCCGGGATCCGCGATCCGGGCCGCGTACTCGCGCAGCGGCACATGGCGCAGGAACGCCATCCGTTCCGCCGCCAGCCGCACCCCGAGCGGCGACAGCCCGCACGCCGCGACCACACGTTCGGCGGACTCCCGGTCCGCGGTGACCCGCTCCGTACCGATCACCCGCCCGAGGAACTGCAGCGCCTCGGCCGGGGTGAAGGTGGAGAGCCGGATCCGGTACGCGCCCTCCAGACCGGTCAGCGCCGACCGGGCCGTGACGATGACCGCGCTCTCCCCGGTCTCCGGCAGCAGCGGACGGACCTCGGACTCCCGCCGGGCGTCGTCGAGGACGACCAGCGCCCGGCGCTGGGAGAGCCACGTCCGCCACTCCCGCAGCGGGTCTGCCCGCCCGGGCGTCCTCGCCCTGGCGAACGGCAGCTGGGACACCGCGTCCTCCAACGGCCGCAACCTGCCGTCCTCGCCGCGCAGCCGGACGAAGAAGCGGCCGTCCGAGAAGTGGTCGCCGAGCCGGTGCGCCACCCGTATCGCGAGCGCCGTCTTCCCGGCGCCGAGCGGGCCGCTCACCACCACCGGCCCGCTGCGCCCCCGGACCAGCACGTCCGCCACCTCGTCGGCCTCCGACTCCCGCCCCGTGAGGTTCGGCAGATCCCACGGCAGCAGGTTCGGCGCGTGCGCCCGCCCCCGGTGCGGCGCCGGGGACCGGGAGTCGGCGTCCTCCTGCTCGCGCAGCAGCGACTGGTAGAACCGCCCCAGCGCCGGGCTCGGCGGCAGCCCCAGCTCACGGGCGAGGGCCTGGCGCAGGTCGTCGTACACCGCCAGCGCCTCGGAGCGCCGTCCTGCCCGGCACAGCGCCGTCATCTGCGCCATCCGCAGGCGCTCCCGCAGCGGATGGAGCTGCGCGATCTCGGTGAGCCGCTCGATGGCCGCGGCCCCGCCGCCCGCCGCGATCTCCGCCTCCGCCCAGTCCTCCGAGACCTCCAGGAACCGCCGCTCCAGCCGCCGCGCGGCATCCCCGATCAGCGGCACGCCGCGGAACCCGTCCAGCGCCGGCCCGCGCCACAGGTCCAGCGCCTCGGTCAGCGAGCCGACCCGGGCCCGCTGCAGGAAGGCGAGCGCGTCCAGTTCGTCGGCGGTTGCCTGGAGCAGGTAGCCACCGCGCTGATGGACGATCCTCGAATCCGACCCCCCGTCCAGCAGTCTCCGCAGCGCGGACACGTACACCTGGATGTTCTTGCGGGCCGTCCGCGGTGGATCGTCCGCCCACAGCGCCTCGACCAGCACATCCGACGAGACCCGCGCGTTGGCGTGGGCCAGCAGGGTGGCGAGCAGAGTCTGCTGCTTCCTCGACCCGGGGTCCACCGGGAAGCCGTCCCGGAGCACCTGTAACGGGCCGAGGATCCCGAAGCTCACGCCCATCGTCACGCCAGCTTGATGGCGGTGGAGTGACCCTCGACCTCGGCGTCCGCGACCGCGTCCAGCCTCGTTTTCACGGAGTTGAGGACGGCGACCTCGTCCTCCGTGAGCTGCGCCAGCACATCGCGCTGTGCGTCACTCAGCAGATCGACCGGGTTGCCGGCCTGCCGCAGGGACGCGAGGGGATCGAAGTCCATGGTTGCCTCCAGTTCGTATGTCGGCATGTCATGTACGGAGCCAGCTCAAAGTACGTTCGCGGACGGGCAGTTCCCGGACGCCGACCGGTCCCCCGGAGGGTCGGACCCCGGCACGCCGAGGCATGCGCAGGCGCGGCCTCGGGCGGTGGCGCCCCTTTCCCACGATGTTCCGCTTTCACCACGGCACGTAACAGAATCGTGACGCGTTCATGCTGACGTCGAATCCGGGGTGGTGGCAAGAGGCGAACCCCGACGACGTGAACCGGTGCAAAGCACCCGCGCCGGTCCGGCGGGGGTGCGCGAACGTCTGTCGAGGCCCGGTCGGGGCGGTGGGAGGATGCGAGGAGGGTCGGAGAGGGGCGGGGAGCGTGGGGCGTGGGGAGCGGGACACGGTCGCGGGGGGAGCGCGACTGCACGAGGCGGCTCAGGCAGTGGTCGGTGACCACGGGCGGGCGGTGGAGGCGGTGCGGGCGGCGCTGAAGCCGCTGCACGATGCGGCGGTGAAGCGGGAGCTCGACACCATTCCCGTCGCCCGGTTGCAGGACGTCACCGAAGGGCGGCTGCGGCTGGGGAGCGTCGAGAAGAGCGGGCTGCGCACCCTGGGCAGTGTCCTCGAAGCGGGTCCCTACCGGTTGCGGCAGATTCCCGGTGTCGGGCAGCGCACCGTCGACCAGATGCTCGCCGCCGCCCGCCGACTCTCCGAGGCCGTGCACGAGACCGTGGCCGTCCACATCGACGTGGACAGGCCGGAGCCGCGCACCACCGCGCTTGTCATGGCCCTGCACGTCCTGGTGCAGGCCGGCCCGGACGCCCGGCGTGCGGTCGACAAGGCCACCGCCCTGGCGGAACAGCTCGGTCCGTTGCTGGCCGACGCGAGGCCCGCCGCCGGGAGGGTCAGGATGCTGCTGGCCGGCCGGGAGAAGAAGGCCCGCGCGTGGGCGGCGGTCGCCGGGATCCGGTCGCTGGTGGACGAGGCGGAGCGGGCCGGCCTGCCCGAGCTGCTCGCCTAGGCGTCGGTGGACCTGCTCCGGGGGCTCCCGTCCGACGTCGAGGCCTGGGTGGACTTCGAACTCCGCTCCGCGGAGTACTACAGCCTCCTCGCCGAGATCTCCGGGCGGCTGCCGGACGCGGCTGCCGCGGAGGGCTTCCTGCCGGACGAGATCGCGGAGCGGGTACGGACCCAGCACCTCGACGACACCCACCGGCGGGTCTCCCTGCGCGGCTACCAGGCGTTCGGCGCACGGTTCGCGCTCGCGCAGCGCAGGGTGATACTCGGCGACGAGATGGGCCTCGGGAAGACCATCCAGGCGATCGCCGTCCTCGCCCACCTGGCCGCCGAGGGGCAGAGCCACTTCATGGTCGTCTGCCCGGCGAGCGTCCTGGTGAACTGGACTCGGGAGATCGAGGACCGCAGCGCCCTGCGCGTCATGGTGCTCCACGGCCCCGACCGGCACGACGCGTTCGCCGACTGGAAGGGGCGGGGCGGGGTGGGGGTGACGACGTTCGACGCACTGCGCGGGTTTCCGGCGCCGGGCGGCGGGGAGGTCGGACTCCTGGTCGTCGACGAAGCGCACTCCGTGAAGAACCCGGAGACCAAGCGGTCCCGGTCGGTCGCCCTGTGGACGGAGCGTTGCGAGCGCACCCTCTTCATGACCGGGACCCCGATGGAGAACCGGGTGGCGGAATTCCGCAACCTGGTCCGGATGCTCGACGGCGACGTCGCGGACTCCCTCGGCGAACGGGACGCGTTGGCCGGATCGGTCGCCTTCCGCAAGGCCGTGGCCCCGGTCTACCTGCGGCGCAACCAGGAGGACGTGCTGACGGAACTCCCCAGTCTCCAACAGACCGACGAGTGGGAGGAGTTGAGCGCTTCGGACGAGGAGGCCTACCGCGAGGCCGTGCGCGCGGGCAACTTCATGGCCATGCGCAGGGCCGCGTACATGCGCCCAGAGAAGTCGGCCAAGCTGGACCGGCTCCTGGAGATAGTCCAGGAGGCCGGCGAGAACGGGCAGAAGACAGTGGTCTTCTCCAACTTCAAGGACGTACTGGGCGTGGTGAAGGAGGCCCTCGCGGCCGGGACCGCCACGGACGCTCCGGTGTTCGGTCCGCTGACCGGCGGCGTCCCGGCCCGGCGCCGCCAGGAGATCGTCGACGACTTCGCCGGTGTCCGGGGCCCTGCCGTGCTCCTGGGGCAGATCCAGGCAGCGGGCGTCGGCCTCAACATGCAGGCCGCCTCCGTCGTCGTCATCTGCGAACCCCAGATCAAGCCGACCGTCGAACACCAGGCGGTGGCCCGGGCCCACCGTATGGGCCAGGTCAGGCCGGTCCGCGTGCACCGCATCCTCGCCACCGGGGGCGTGGACGAACGCATGGTGAAGATGCTGGAGACCAAGACGCGCCTGTTCGACGCCTATGCCCGCCGCAGCGCCGTGGCCGAAGCCACCCCGGACGCGGTCGACGTGTCGGACACCGAGTTGGCACGTCGCATCGTCGAGGAGGAACAGGCACGGCTGGGTATGACGGACGAGAGGCCCTCGCCGTGACCCGTCGTCCGAGGGCCGGGGCGCGGCGGGGCTACGGGTGCCAGGCTGACGCGCACAGGGATTCGGTCACGGCGGCCGTGTAGCGGGCGGCGGTCAGCCAGGAGGTGGTGAAGGCGTCGGTGTCGGTGGGGAGGAGGCGGCCGAAGTGGTCGCGGGTGCGGTGGGACGCCGAGGTGGACAGGGTGGTGAGGAGTCCGGCTGCCGTGGGGAGGCCCGCGCGGCGGAGGCGGACGGATTCGGGGGTGACGTCGCCGAGCATGCCGAGGGGGGCGCGGCCCGCCAGGACCGCCTGCTCGACGCGGCGCTCCAGGAGGTACAGGGGGGAGTGCGCGCCGGGCTCGCCGTGCTGCGGCGGGGCGGGGTGTGCGGGGGCGGACGGGGTCGGGAGGTCGGCGCGGCGCAGGCGGTCGAGGCCGAGGTCGACCGTGCCCTCGCCGGTGGGGTGCGAGCAGGCGAGGAGGGTGAGCCGGGGGTGGGGGGCGGGCAGCAGGCGGCCGATGATCCTCAGCTGCGTGCCCGGCGCCGCGGCCAGCAGCGTCAGGTTGTCGCGGTGGGCCAGCGCCGGGTCGTCGCCGGCGGCGGCGAGGCGGACGAGTAGGCCTCCCGCGTCCCGTGCGAGCAGGCACGTACCGCCCGACTCCCTTACGGCGCCGAGGAGTTCGACGTCCAGGAAGAGCAGGTCGCTGCCGCCGGCGTCCGGGTCCGCGTAGCGGGAGGTGAACCGCAGGGCGCGGGCGGCCTGTTCGGACGGCGGGCTCTCCCACAGGGCGGCGAGCGGCGGCTCCGTCCAGGCCGCGCCCCGGGCGGTGACGGCCTTGACGCCCTTGCCCGCGCCCAGCCTGCCGTCCGGGGAGATCGTCGCCCCCGAGACCGCCAACCCGGCCCGGCCCAGCTCCCGGTGCGTGAGCGCGCTGTCCCCCAGGCGTACGGCCCGGTCGGCCACGCCCAGGGCGCGCCCGACGCCGCCGGGCGCCACGTCGCCGACCGTGCAGAGGCGGCCGTCGGCTCCGGCGACCCAGGTGCGGACGCCGCCGTGCCCCGAGTCGGTGACGACGGGTTCGGTGAACAGGCCGTACAGGCGCAGCGAGCCGTCCGGGCTGTACGGGCGGCGCGCACGGCCCCTGACGGCGGCCAGCTCCGCCCCGGAGGCCGTCCCCACCCGGCGTGCGGTGCCCAGGAGTTCGGTCAGGGCCGTGACCAGGTCGGCGGTCCGGTAGGACGGGCTCCCGGCGCGGGCCGCGCGCAGCAGCGTGACGACGGACAGCGCGGCGCCCGCGGCGCGCGGCAGGTGCCGGAGCCGGGCGGTGTGCGCGGCCCGGAGCAGGGCCGACTGGGTGACGGCGCCGGCCCCGTCGACACCGGCCTCCAGCACGGCGGCGCCCGCCGCCCACAGGGCGTCGGCGGCGGCGCGTTGGGCCGGATCGGCCTCTTCGGGCGGGGAAGCGGTGTCCGGGGCGGGTTCGGGGGCCGCCTGCGCGGGCAGGCCGGCGGGCTCCGGCGCCGGGTCCGCCGGCTCCGCCGTGGGAGCGGCGCAGGCGGCGGCCGCGCGGTGCACGCACGCCGGGGCGAGGAGGCAGCCGCAGGTGATGGCGTCCGCCGTCGCCACCACGCCGCCCGGGGCGTGCAGGCGCAGCTCGGTGTCGTCGTCGAGCGCGACCGTCACCGTGTCCCCGGCGCGCTGCGTCGGGCGGGCGCCGAGCTTGGCGACCATCGCGTCCAGCCGCTTGCGCAGCCGGGGCGAGAGGTCCTCCACCAGTGTGGCCGTGACCTCCGGCGCGACGGGTGGCAACTGGGCGGCGGTCACGCGGTCTTCTCCCCTATCCAGCGGGCCAGTTCGAGTGGGCTGAGCGCTGCCACGGGCATGCCGGCGGCCACGAGCTGCCCGGCCACGCCCGTCGAGTAGCGGGGCCGGCCGGCGTCGTCGAGGCTCGCGCACCCGAGGACGTGGCAGCCGGTGTTCACCAGGGCCCGCACCTCGGCCAGCAGCCCGCCGAGCGGCGCTCCCTCCTCGAAGTCGCTGATGACGACGACGAGGGTGCGGGCGGGCACCGCGACCAGGCTGCGGGCGTGCCGCAGCCCGGCGGCGATGTGCGTGCCCCCGCCCACGCTCACCTCCAGCAGGAGGGAGAGCGGATCGTGCACATGGCCGGTGAGGTCGACGACCTCCGTGGAGAAGGCCAGGAAGTGCGTGCTCAGGGCCGGGACACCGGCGAGTACGGAGGCGGTCAGCGCGGACCAGATCGTGGACGCCTCCATGGATCCGGAGACGTCGGTGACCAGGATCAGGCGCCAGTCGGCCGACCGGCGGACGCGACCGCGGAAAACCGGCTTCTCCGGGATCACCCGGACCGTTCCGTCGGCCGTGCGGCGGGCGGTGGCCAGGTTGGCGCGCAGCGTACGCGGCAGGTCCAGCCGGCCGCCGGGGCGGCGGGTGGGCCGGGGCGACATCGTGCCGGTGAGGGCGGGGCGCAGCCGGGTGGCCAGCTGCCGGGTCAGCTCGTCGACCAGGCGGCGGACCAGGGGCCGGAGCGCCGCGATGCGGGCTTCGGGAAGGCCGCCGGCGTACCGCAGGATCGTCCGGAGCAGTTCGACGGAGGGGGTGGCGGCCGCCGGGTCGAGTGCGGCGAGGACGTCCTGCCGGCCTGCCGCGGCCGCGGCGGCGAGGACCTCCTCGCGGATGCCGGGGCCGAACAGCGCGGCCAGCTCCTCGGACCACTCGCGGACCCCGGGGTACGACGGCTCCCGGCCGCCGCGCGGTCCGGAGCCGCCACCGTGGCCGTCGCCGGGCAGGCCGCTGCGGGATCCCTCGCCGTGTCCCGCGCCGTACAGCTCGTCCAGGGCGGTCGCCAGCCGGGTGGCGGCGGGCGGCAGCTGTTCGGGACGCCGGCCGAGCACGAGCCGCCACCGGTCGGCGGGCGCGAGGGTCCGAGCGGGGGCGGGGGCGTTTCCGCTGGCGCTGGCGGTGGCGGTGGCGTCGGCGGTCCCGGTGGCGGGAGTGCCGGCGGGTGCGGGTGCGTTTCCGCTTGCGGTGGCGGGTGTGGTGGCGGGGGCGATCTCGGTAGAGGGGACGGTGGCGGTGGTGGGGACGGTCCCCGTGGCGGTGGCGGTGGCGGGGTGGTCGGACGGCGGGGTGAACGGGCCGTCGTGCGCGGGGGGCGGGACGGGCAGGCCGAGTGCGGCCAGCAGCTCGCGGGCCGCGAGGTCGGCGGCCGTCCGGCGGGCCAGCTCCGCCGGATCGTCCGCGCCGAGGGTGTCCACCCGTTCGCCCAGCCGCTCCTCGACGGTGTCCAGCAGCCGTTCCCGGGCGGCCGGGCTCAGGGTGTCGAAGCCACCGCGCAGCGCCGGCAGCCGGGTCAGGAACGCGGCGTCGTCCAGCTCGACGACCCGGTGCAGCAACGGGTCGAGCGCGCCGATGCCGACGGTCAGCAGCGGGCCCGCCACCGTCAGGACGCCGGTGAGGCGGGCGGCGAGCGCGGCCCGGGAGTCGCTGTGCACGGCCCCGTCCACCCAGGAGGCGACGCGCGCCCCGAAGACGCCGGCTTCTTCGTGGCCCGTGAGCACCCTGACCGCCCCGGCGGCCGCGGCGATCAGCGGGGTGCCGTCCGCGGCCAGCCGGGCGAGGGCGTCGGTGAGCCGGATACCGCCCACCCGGTCGGCCCGCTGGGACAGTTCGAGCAGCGCGCGGGCGTCCTCGGGCTTCTCGGAGCCGGTCAGGCCGTCGACCTGGCGGACCGCGGCCGAGGTCAGGAGTTCGACCGCGCGCGCGGTGCGGGCGGCACGGGCGGCGGCAGCAGTGTCGGGGGCCGAGGGGTCGTCGGGCACGGCGAGGCCCGGCAGGTGGCCGGCGTCGAGGCGGTCCAGCAGGTCGAGTCCGGCGAGGAGTTCGGGAAGCGTGCCGCTCGCGGGAAGTACGGCGGCCACTTCCGTCAGCCGCTCGTCCGTCAAGGCGGGGAGCCCGCATCCGGCGGCCTCCGTGAGACCGCGGATGACCTGGGCGGCCGTCGGGCCGCCCTCCGCGCGCTCGGCCGTGTGCCGCTGCCGCAGTACGCCCTCGGCCGCCTGCGCCGCGGTGACGCCGCGGGCCCCGGCCGCGGTGAGCGTCGCGGCTGTCGCCGGGGTCCACCGCACCTGCCAGCGCGTGGTGAGCCCCTCCGTGCCCGCCGCGCCGGTCACCTCCTGCTCCTGCGCGTAGGCGATGCCGCACACCGTCAGCCTGCGCAGCAGCAGTTCGCGGCGCCGGTCCAGGGCGGAGCGCGCCGGGTCGAGCCGGAGGTCGCGCGGTGTCCGCTCGTGCGCGTCCCCCGGGCCCGGGAGGGAGAGCGCCGCGGCCTCGGCCTCGACGGCGGGGCCCAGCCCGCTGCGCGGGGCGGCGCGCGTGGGCCGCCCGGTGCGGGCTCCGACGAGCACGTGATCGAGGGCGCGGGCGACCGCGCGGCCCGTGCCGTACGTCTCGCCGCGCCCCAGCACCGTCTGCACGGCCTCCAGGAATTCACCGCGCCCCGCGGCGGGCAGGTCGCGCAGGCGGGCCAGATCCCCCGCCACCCGCACGACCTCCCGGCCGTCCGCCGGCCCGTAGGGGTGCCCCTGCTCGCGCAGCGCGGCGCAGACGCGGACCGCGGTGCGGACCAGCGCCTCGTGCAGCGCGGCCGGGTCCCCGGCGGCCTCCAGGACGGTGTGCTGCCACTCCGGATCCCGGATCCCGGCCGGATAGCCGGACCGCGAGTCGAGCAACGGGTACGTGTACGGGACGAGCGAGACGGTGCAGGCCGGTGCCTCGGCGGCGCCGTTCACGTGGCTGCCCGTTCCGGGCCCGGACGCGTGCGACGCGGACGGCCCTGGTACGGGCGCGTCCGGCGCGGTCGCCCTTAGCCCGTCGGCCCCCGGCTCGGACGGTCCTGGTACGGGCGGCCTCGGCTCGGACGCCCCTGGCTCGGGTGCGTCCGGCTGGGACGGCCCTGGTCCGGACGCGTCCGGCTGGGACGACCGTGGTTCGGGCGCGTGCGGCGCGGATGACCGTGGCGCGGACGCCTCTAGCCCGTCCGCCCCTGACTCGGGCGGCCCCGGCTCAGACGCCCGCTCGGGCGTCCCCGGCCCGGACGCGTCCGAAGCGCCCGGCACGCCCGGTGCGTCCGGGCCGGATACCTCGCCGCTCCCCGTGGCGGACAGCAGCAGCGCCGGGGCGTGGAAGGCTCCCACCACCACGGCGGGCCGCCGCCCGTTCGCCAGGGCCTCGGCGAGGTGTCCACGCATACAGGTCTCGCGCACCAGGTCCGTGCCGTCCACACCGCCCCCTGCCTCGGCCTCGCGGCGCAGGGCCCAGCCGGTGAGGAGGGCGGCACGGCGGAGCGCCTCGGGTGTCGAACCGGGTGCGCGGGCCTCCACCAGCCGGTCCCACAGGTCCTCGCCGTCCCGGCCGGTGAGCCGGGACCGCAGCGCGGCGGACAGCCCCTGCCCCTGCCCCGGCCCGGGTGCGGAGTCGGGAGCAGGGGGAGCGTCCGGACCTCCCCCCGCCCACGCCCGGTCGGCCAGCGGCAGATCGCAGGCCACCGCCGGAACCCCGTTCCTTGCCGCCCAGCGCAGGGCGACCAGTTCGGGCGAGAAGTCCGCGAAGGGGTAGAAGGCCGGCCCCTGTTCGCCTGCCGGGCCGGGCCCGGGCCCGGCCCCGTAGGCGGGTACGGCGGCCAGCGCCACCGGGGCCTCCGTCTCCTCGTGGGCGAGCCAGCCCAGCCAGGGCTGGAATTCGGCGGGCAGCTCGACGAGGAGGACGTCGGGAGCCGCCGCGTCCAGCAGCGCCGGGAGGGCGGCCGCCAGCGAGGGCGCGTGGTGGCGTACCCCGATCAGGAACGGCAGCCCGGGCCCGCTCGCCGCGAGGACCGCCACCGCGGCCTCCGGCCCGGCGGGCCCCGCCGCCGGGCCCTGCGCCGTAGAGAGAGCCGGTGCACCGGCGGCGTACGGCGCCCCGGCGTCGGCTGGCCCCTCGGAGGTGGACGGCCCCTCGGCCGCGGACCGCAACTCAGCGGCGTACGGCTCTCCGTCGGCAGACGGCACCCCGGCGTCGGCTGGCACCCCGGCAGTGGACCGCGGCTTGGCGGCGTAAGGCCCCTCGGCGGCTGACCGCACCCCACTGGCGTACGGCACCCTGCCCGCGGACGGCCCCTCGGCGGAGGCCCCCAGCTCGGCGGCAGACGGCGCCCCCACGGCGTACGGCACCCCGCCAGCAGACGGCGCCTCGCCAGAGACCGGCCCCCCGGCCGTGGACGGCACCCCGTCGGCAGATGGTCCCCCGGCGGCGTACGGCACCCCGCCAGCAGACGGCGCCTCGCCAGAGACCGGCCCCCCGGCCGTGGACGGCACCCCGTCGGCAGATGGCCCCCCAGCGGCGTACGGGCCCTCGCCAGCAGACGGCGCCCCGCCCGAGGCCAGCCCCCCGCCGGCGGCCAGCCCCCCGCCGGCGGTCGGCGGTGCCGCGGCGTGCTGGGCCTCAGCAGCAGTCGACTCGCTCATCCGCTCAGCTCTCCAGCACCGCGCGCAGGTCCCACAGGGCGCGCCAGGTCGCCGAGCCCTGTTCCGCGCGTCTGCGGACCGGGCCGTCCCAGTAACCCAGCAGGCGGGCCGCGTCCGCGGGGTCGTCCTTGCGGACGACGCCGAGGAGGTGGCCGGGGAGGAGGGAGAGGATGTCCCGGTCGCCGGGGAAGTAGGCGGCGGCCAGGGCCAGGGAGCCCGCGACGGAGACGGCCTCCGCCGTGCTCATCACCGTCGAGGAGCGTTCGACCTCCCAGCCCTCCGCGGAGCGGCCCTCGCGCAGGTCACGGAAGGCGGTGACGAGGGCTTCGAGGACCGCGTCGTCGACCTGGTAGGCCGCGCCCGCACGTTCGACGGCGGCGCGCGACTGGCGCCGGACGAGCGCGGTCTCGGCGTCCACGTCGCCGATGGGGCCCACCGTCTCGAAGTTGAAGCGGCGCTTGAGCGCGGCGGACATCTCCGAGACGCCCTTGTCCCGCAGGTTGGCGGTGGCGATGAGGGCGAACCCGGGGGCCGCGTGCACCTGGGCGCCCTCGCCGCCCGCGAGTTCGGGGACCGCGACGCGCCGCTCGGAGAGCAGGGACACCAGGGCGTCCTGTACCTCCGGCAGGCAGCGGGTGACCTCCTCGACGCGGGCGACGGCCCCCCGGGTCATGGCGGCGAGGACGGGGGAGGGCACCAACGCCTGCTCGGTGGGGCCCTGGGCGAGCAGCAGCGCGTAGTTCCAGCCGTACTTGAGCTGGTCCTCGGTGGTGCCCGCGGTGCCCTGCACGGTGAGCGCGCTGGTCCCGCAGACGGCCGCCGCCAGCAGCTCGGAGAGCATGGACTTGGCGGTGCCGGGCTCGCCCACGAGGAGGAGCCCGCGCTCCCCGGCGAGGGTGACCACGCACCGTTCGACCAGGGCGCGTTCGCCGACGAACTTCTCGTCGATCACCAGGCGGCGCGGCACCCCGGCTCCGGCCACGGCGCCCTTCGGCAGGCTCAGCGCCTCGCCCGTGCTGCCCATCACGAAGGTGACGACGGCGCGCGGGGTGAGCAGCCAGCCGGGCGGGCGGGGCCCGGCGTCGTGGGCGGCGAGGAAGGCCAGCTCGGCGGCGTACCGGTCCTCGGGCGGCGTGACCTGGCGGTGCTCCGTGCCGGACGCCGCCGCCCGGTCCGGGACGGGGCTGTCCGTGGTGGTCGTGGTGTCGGTCGTCATCGGCGGCGGCCCTTCCGGGATGCGCGGGTGTCCAGTTCTTCGAAGGCGGGGGCGTCGCCGCCGCGGACGCGTGCCCAGGCGGCTGCGAACAGCGCGGGCACGGGGAGGTGGGGCAGGGTCCGGGCGGACCCGGCCACGGGGTAGAGGCCTTCCTTCCAGGTCTCCAACGGCAGCCCGGGGGCGCCGCGTTCGAGCCAGCCGCAGGGGAGGAACAGGCTGCGGCCGGCGCGGGAGCGCTTCGCCTCCACGACGAGGTCGGTGGCGGCGAGTTCCGTCCGGGCCTTCTTGACCCGGGCCGGTGTCCACCCCGTCCAGCGGGCGTAGTTGCGGTCCGTGGGGTCGGGCAGGGCGAGCAGCATCAGGTAGAGGGCCGCGGCGTCCGCGCCCAGGCCGAGGGTCTCGGCGGCCTCGGCCAGCAGCTCCGGCACCGTACGGGCCGGGTCCTGCGCCGGGTGGTGCGGGGAGCCGTCCGGGGCGCCGGCCGAGACCAGCGCGTCGATCTGCTCGCCCAGCAGCGCGCGCAGGGCGAGCAGGTCGCCGGTGTGGTGGGGGCCGACGGTGCCCTCGACAAGGCCGAACGCCGGGTCGTCGGGGCCGGTCAGGCCGGCCGGGCGTATCAGCAGCTTCTCGTTGTTGCCGTGGCCGGGGGCGAGGAGCAGCGCCTCGCCGGCCCGGACCAGTCCGTCGCCGCCCGCGCCGCCGGACTCGGGGAGCCCGTGGGCGGCGCGCACGGCGGGGCCGACCGAGCCCCCCGACTCCGTCCACTCCAGACCGAGGTCCAGCACCAGGCCGGGGTCGGCGAGGCGGTCGCGCAGGGCCGCGAGCCCCACGGGCAGGTGCGCCCGCAGGGGGTGCCCGTACGGCAGCGTGTAGGCGAGGGTGCGCAGGGCGGTCAGGGCCGCGGAAACCGCGCCGTGTGCGCTGACCAGGCGCGGGCCCGGGCGCCCGGCGCCGTCGTAGACGCCCGTGCCGTGGTCGAGCCAGGTCCGGGAGCCCGCGTTGAGGACCAGTTCGACGGCGCCCGGGCCGGAGCCGGACAGGTCGAGGTCCAGCTCCTCGGGGACGCGGACGAGGGAGGCCAGGCGCTCGCGCCAGACCTCGGCGGCGGCCCGGACGTCGGGACCGGTGGACCACAGCTCGGCCGGGTCCGCGGGCAGCAGCGCGCGGAGCAGGGCGTGCCGGTCGTCGCGGGGCAGGGCGTCCAGCCGGGCCCGGGCCGTGGCGAAGACACGGGTCTTCATGCCGAGCAGCGCGAGTGCTTCGGCGCCGGGCTCCTCGACGGCCGCCGACAGCAGGGCGGCGGACTGGAGGGGGCCGATTCCGGTGGCCGTGTGGAAGGCCTCGGCGGCCTCCGGACGCCAGGGCGCCGGGCCCTGCTCGCGCAGCAGGGCGGTGAGACGGGTGAGCCGGTCGCGGTCGATGCCCTGCCGGTGGACGCGCTCGTTCTCCAGGGTGAAGCCGGGAACGGGGCCGAAGGCGCCGGTCGGGTCGTGGTCCAGGGCAAGCCAACGGGCGGTGTTGTCCCAGAAGTTCCGGCCGTGGTCAGCGAGGACGACGACGGTGCGGCTGCCCCTGCGCAGCACCTGCCCGAGGCGGTGCACGGCGTCCTGGTGTCCCCGCGCGGGTGTCCCGCTGCCGAACGACTCGACGAGCTCCACCTGCCGGACGGTGCCCGCGGGGTCGGCCAGCGGGCCCGCGGCCAGGGCTTCCAGCAGCACCAGGAGCGCGGCGCGGTGCTCGGGGGAGGTGGTCGCCGAGGCGGCCCGGTAGGCCAGTTCGGGCAGCTTGTCCAGGAGGGAGGTCCACGTCAGCGTGCCGCCGGGCACGGTGTTCTCCTCCCGCTCCCAGCCGTCCACGGGGGTGAACCGGACCTTGGACGGCGTGGGCGGACCGAAGGCCGGCTCACCGCCGAGGACATGGTTGACGGCGAGGATCTGCTGGATCACCGTCCAGCGGCTCCCGCCTCCCCACCAGCTGCCCTGCATGCGCGCGGAGCCCCAGGCGGAGGCGTCCCGCAGCGTCGTGTCGTCGCCGTGCTCGGGCTCGTGGTCGAAGAACATGCCCCGGGTGCGCGCGGTGTCCCGGGGGGTGGCCGGCCGCGCGGGCTCGGGCCGTTCCAGATACCGCGCGGCCGCGGCGGCCCGGTCCACCGCGTTCCGGACGAACGCGGTGACGCCCGCGAGCAGCCGCGCGTCGGACACCTCGGGCAGCACCCGGGCGACGGCCTCCAGGCTCATCTCCCGCGACGAGGGCCCGGTGTACTCCTCGACGGCCCGGAAGGCCGCCGCGTGCCGGTCGACCGCGGCGGCGACCACCTCGAACAGCTCCCGCGCCCGTGAGTCCGTCAGCTCCCGCAGGGCGGCGGAGCCCCGCTCGTCCCGCGGGCGCAGGGCGTGCCAGTAGGCGACGGGAGGCACGTAGGGCGTGCCCGTCGCGTCGTTCGTACCGGAGGGGCCCGGGGAGACGGACCACAGGAAGCCACCGGTGCCGTCCGTGTCCGCCGGGTGCGCTTCGACGTGGCCGTGGCGCCGGGCGGCGACCGGCCGTGATCCGCCGGGCAGGGCGAGGGCGCCGAGCGGCACCGGGGAGCTGCCGTCGGGCAGGAGCGGCAGGGCGACCGTGCGGCCGTCGGGGGTGCCGGCGACGAATCGGTGCCCGTGGGCGGGGTCGGCCGTGCCGGGCTCGGCGACCGTGCGGCGGACCCAGCGGCCGAGGACCGTGCCGTCCGTGCCGAACGGGGTGGCCTCCAGACCGGGCTGGAGGGGCAGTACCTGGCAGTGCTCGGTGAGCAGCCGGGTGCCCTCCTGGATCCCGGAGCGGAGGAAGGCGGGGAGGGACGCGCGGCCGTGCGTGCCGCTGGCCGGGTCGTACTCCAGCCACACCTGCTCCGTGCCCTGGTGGCCTTCCCGCCAGTGGCCGGTGCCGTCGGAGATCACGGCGCGCTGCGGCGGGAGGGAGGTGTCGCCCGCGTGCAGGGCCTTGCCGCCGGTGGCGCGGCCGCCGGTGGGCAGCGGCAGGCAGACCTCGTCCGAGGGGTCGGAGCCGCCCCAGCGCGAGATCTGCTCGCCGCCGACGGTGAACACCTCGGCGGGGCGGTGCGACCAGTAGCCGTGCTGCTTGCCCTCCTCCCACCAGACGACCAGCAACTCGCCGTCGACGTAGCGGAAGGCGAGGGGCCGCCAGCGGTTGACGGCGGCGGGCAGCCGCAGGGTGTGCCGCAGCAGAACGCCTTCCGGGCCGACGACGACGGCCCGTTCGAGGGTGTTCAGGATCAGGGCGGGCCAGGCCCCGTTGACACCGACGCTCTCCGAGCTGTGGTGCTGCCGGCGCGCGGCCGCGGCCTCGGCGAGCAGTTCGGCGTACGTCTCGTCGAGCGCGGGCCAGCCCAGTTCGTCGAAGACCCCGGTACGCAGGGTGGACGCGAGCAGCGGCACGACATCGCGGCCCTCGACGAGCCGTACGGCCTCCGGGGCGACGTCCGCGGCGACGGTCCGGAACGGCGAGAGCCGGTCGAGAGCGGTGCGCAGCCCGGGGAGCCCGCGCGCGGCCGCGTACTCCTCGGCGCGGGCGGTCAGCCACTCGCGCAGGATGCCGGAGAGCACCGGGTGCGCCGCCAGCCTCGCCGTGACGGTGTCGTCCAGCCGCTGGTGGTGGTCGCCGAGGCTGCCGACGCTGCGCGTCAGAAGGGCGCGGAAGAGGGGCTGTTCGGCGACGGCGGTGAGGTCCCGTGCGCCCGGCGCGGTGTCGGTGAGCCACGGGCCGACCGGGAGAGCGGGGGCCCAGGTTCGCGCCACGTCCTCGTCGTCCGGCTCGGCGACGGGGATGCCGCGGGCCAGGCAGAGGTCGAGGAGGTCCAGGTCGGCGTTGCGCTGCCAGCGGCCCTGGAACAGCTCGACGGGGCGCCCGTCGGCGCGCAGCCGGTCCGCCATCCGGGCGACCAGGTCGAGGGTCTGCGGGCTGCGGCCCGCGGTGGCCCGGTGGCGCCGGCGGTGCGCCTCCCAGCGGGCGGTCCAGTCCGCCGGGGAGACGGACGCGGCGGCGGGGGAGTCGTCGGAGGTGGCCGGGAGGGCGGTCAGCAGGTCCTCGGCGCCGGACACGGCCAGGAACGCGAGCCAGTCGCATTCGCCGTCCTTGTCCTTGCCGCCCTCGCTGAAGGTCTCCGGGAAGAAGCCGAGGAGCCGGGCCCGTACGGCCGCGTCCTGCCGGGCCAGGGTGACGAGCGCGCCGCGGTAGGCCGCCCAGAACGAGGCGGGGGCGCGGACGACTCCCGGGGAGCCGATCAGATCGGCCACCAGCTCGCGTTCGGCGGCCTCGCGGTCCAGCCCGGCGGCCTTGACCAGCGCGCGCACGTCCTGCGGCAGCGCCGCGTACGGCGGCATGCCGGCCGCGCAGCGCTCGACCAGCAGACGGCGGAACTGCGCCCAGGCGTCCGCCGGCGCGAGCCGGGCCACCAGGTCCCGCACGTACTGCCGCAGGGCCTTGACGGTCAGCGCACCGGCGAAGGCGAACTCCAGGAAGACGGCCCGCTGCCGGTCCTCGTCCACGACCAGCCCGTGCACCCGCTCGGCCTCGCGGGCCTTGCCGAAGAAGGAGGCGGCGTAGGCGGTGTTCTCGGCCTGGAGGAAGAGGCGTGCCACCTGCTCGTAGTAGGTGGGGAGGAAGTGGGGCACGGCCCGGCCGAGGCGGGTGCCGAGTGCGTCGAAGCCGTCCTTGGCCGCTCCGGCGCGGGTCCTGGCCTGCCGGCCCAGCCGCTCGATGTCCTTGACCAGGGCCAGGGCGTGGTGCCCGTTGGCCGGGTCGTTGACCAGCGCCCAGGCCGGGAAGCCCAGCGTCTCGCGGCGCACCTGGCCGACGACGGGGGCCTCGGCGGTCCGGGCCAGCCCGAGGAACTCCAGGGCCAGGTCCTCGGCTTCGCCGAGGGTGCCGGGCACGAGCCGGACCACGGGGCGGTCGCCGAGGGCGGGGTGCGCGTACGTGCGGGCGGTCAGCGCGTCGGCGTCCTCCCGGTCGGTGGTGCCGACCGGCAGGATCGAGCCCGCGTCCAGCAGGGCCGCGGCGTTCTTGCCACGGGCCGGGTCGGGGAGGAGCGGCGTGCGCGGTGCCGTCGCGGTGGTGGTCGCCGTCGTGGTGCTCATGCCGCCCGCTCCTCGTCCTCGACGTCGCGGCCGGCGTAGAGCGCCGCCGCCATGCGCATGCCCTCGGACCACGCGACCGGGCCGACCTCGGCGGCCGTCAGCGCGCGCCCCGCGGGGTCGGTCCAGCCCAGGGGGCCGGTCTCGGTGCCGTACGCGTCGTATCCGTCGTGCTCGCCGATCCAGATGCGCGCCTCGGTGGTGGCGCCGTCCTCGACGACCGGGCAGACCGCGTATCCGCCGCGCGACCGGTAGCCGAGCTGGGTGACACGGCCGTGCAGGAAGCGCAGTTCCTTGAAGGCACCGCCGGCGTAGTCGGTCACGGAGGTGGTGTCCGGGGCGAGGCCCGGCGGGCGGTGCCACACCTCGCGGAACAGCTGCTCCACGTTCTGCCGCACCCCCAGCTCGACGGCGAACTCCCGCAGCTCGTCCAGGTCTTCGAGGAGGGCGGGATGGGGCACGCTGACGACGTCCGGGGTGATGCGGACCGTGTCCCCGTCCAGGTCGACGAGGCCGAGACCGCGGTCGGGGTCGACATCGCGCAGGAACCCGGCGACCCCGCCGTCCGCGCCGGTGACGACCACGTCGCGCAGCGCCGCCTGCCACGCGGGGTCGGGCCAGACCTGGGCGAGCACCGCCGTGGGGACGGGCAGCGAACGCACCATCCACTGCTCGACGTCGGTCAGGCAGCGGCGTTCGTGCCGCTCCAGCCACTCGGTCAACTGCCGGAGCCCGACGACCGCCGGGTCGTCCTTCAAGCTGGCCGGAACGGACTTCAGCCGTCGGCCCTTCCCGTTGCGGCAGACCACCTTGCCCGCCTCCAGAGCGACTTCGTAGTCGCCCGCCGGAACCCACCCCATGCGCTGCTCTCCCGTTGTCCCCGGACGGCCGCCGAACACGGCGGCACGCTGATGAAACCCGCCTGCGGCAACGCACCGTGACGAGTGGCACAGACTCTAGGCGCCCCCAGTGACAACGGCGTCCAATCACCGCCAGGACCGCCCCCGCCCCGGCCCGGCCGCCCTTGCCGCCCGCTGCCGGCGAAGTGGGGGAGGCGGCGGATCGGCTTGTGGAAAGAGACGCGCGGGTGGGGGGAATTAGGGGACAATGCGGAGTAATCACGGCGGGCTGGGGGAGGTTGCGTCATGGCTTCGTTCACGGGCACCGGATGCCTGGTCGTCGATGTCACCGGGGTGGCGGCCGGCGGGGAAGCGGGCTGGGACGCGGGTCCGTTACCGGTGGCCACGGGTGTCGGCCCGGCGGACCGGGCCGAGGCGGTCCCCGCCGGCCGGGAGGTCAGGCTCGGGTATTTCGAGCACCGCGTGGCGGAGGCGCTGTACGGGGCGCCGGACCGCCCGGTGCGCTGGTCCCGGCAGGTCTCCGGCCGCATCGGCGGGACGCAGGTCTTCGCGGTCGAAGTGCTGCGCGTGCCCGCGGAGTTCGGCGACGGCGACGGGCTCGCGGTGCTGCACGTACGCTTCGGCGCCGATCCGCTCGCCGAAGTCGCCGGGCTGACCGACCTGTCGGCCTCCGGCACCGGGACAGCCCACCGCGCGGCGATCGAGGCCCTGCTGCCGGCGGGTACGCGCGTCGCGCGGGCGCTGCGGCGCTGCTGGACGCTGGTCCACCTGACCCGCTCCGAAGGGCCCTGGCCCGAGGTCATGCCGGCCGCCTACGGCGCCTGGGGCGCCCGGGACCAGTGGCTGTGGATGCTCGCCTCGGCAACGCCGGTGGCCCGCTTCCCGCCGGATCCCGAGGGCCACGCCGAGTCCTTCCGCGGCCGGGTCCGGTTCTCCGCCGACTGGCAGGCGCTGGTGCTGCGGGACGGCGCGGCCTTCCTCGGGACGACGGCCGACCCGGGGGACCGCGCATCCTTCCACCACCTGGCCCGCACCCATGTGCACAGCATCTACCTGGACGCCTTCCTGCTCGGCAGGCTCCAGGCGAAGGCGCTGGGCGACCTGACCGAGTCGGTGGCGGCGATCCGGGCCCACCGGCTGGATCCCGCCGCGATCGCGGCCCTGGAGCGCCGGCTGATCGACCTCCGCGGTGTGCTGGGTACGGACCACGTCACCGTGCGGGGGAAGGGCAACGAGCTGCTGGCCGCCTATCGCGAGCAGCACCGGCTGCCGGAGTTGCGCGCCCGCGTGGTGGACGACCTGGCCGTCTGCACCCGCTTCGTGGAGGCGTCGACCGCCCGCGCCGTGAACGCGGCGCTCGGCATCGTCACGGTCCTGGGCGTCCCGTTCTCCCTGGTCTACGGCGGCGCCGCGGTGGCGACCGGCAGCAGCGCGGGCGCGTTCCTGTGGGCCACCGGGATCTCGGTGCTGCTGGCCGGGGTCGCCCTCGCGCTGCTCCCTCCGCTGCGCGGCATGCTCCGGGCCCTCCGCGGCAGCCCCCGCACCGGGTCCCCGTGACGGACCGACCGCGGGGCCTCCGGGGCCCGGGGCCGTACGTGAGATCGGAGGCCGTGGGATCCGGCCGCCGTAGCCGAGATTCGGGCGCCGCGAGATTCGGGCGCCGTACGTGAGAGAGGAAGCCGCCCGTGCTGGTGGGTCTGTACCGTGATGGCGCCTTACGCCAGCGCATCCGCAAGGGCTACGTGATCGCCGGTGACGACCCCGCGGAGGTCTTACGGCCGCTGCTCGGACGGGCGTTGACGCCGGAGCGGCAGGCGCCCGTGGTCCGCGGTGAGGCGCAGCCCGCCGAGGCCGGGCGGGTGTGGCTCGACTCGGGGCCCGTCTCGCTGAGCACCCCCGCGGCCAGGGCCCGTATCGCCCGCTCGCTCGCCGACGCCACCGCGGCCCTGGCCGTCGCGGTACGGCGCCGCGGCGGGGTGCTGCTGCCCTCGGGATACGCGCCGGGCGGGCCGCCCACGTCCGCCTGGCTGACCGGCGACGAGCACGACGTCGAGGTGCACAGCGACGTCCAGCGCGAGCTGTGCACCAACCTCTTCCGACTGCATTCGGCGGCGCTCGTCGCCCTGACCGGACGCAGCGCGTACGGCCCGCACACCGCGGGCGGCCAGGGGTCGCGCCGACTGGCCGAGACCACGGACCAGCTCACCACGCGCTACCTGCACTCCGCCTCGCCCGCCCATCTGGAGCGGGTCACGGCCTCCTTGAGCCGTGACGAGGGGGTGACCCGGCTGGGCCTGATGGACGTCGACCCGCTCGGCGGGGCGGACGGCGCCTTCCCCGCAGTGACGCTGCGGATGATCGACGCCCAGATCCTCGTGACCGACACGATGGCGCACGCCCTGCTCGTGCAGGCCCTGGCCATCCGGGCCCGGCGGTTCGAGCGGGAGGGGCGGCGCGTCCCCGCCCTGCTGCAGCAGATCGTCGACCGCAACCGCTCCCGGGCCGTCGCCCACGGCCTGGCCGCCTCCTTCGACGTCGAGTCCGGCGGGCAGGGGCGGCAGGGGCGGGGCGGTGCCGGGCCGGGAAGGGGCGGCGGGCCCCGCACCACCGCCGACCAGCCGAAGGCCAGGCCGCAGGCCCGGGTGCGCAAGGCGCACCGCGTCTGCCTGGAGCTGCTGAAGGACCTCACGCCGGAATTCCAGGCCATGGACGTCGGCTTCGCGGAGATCGCCCCGATGCTGGCCGGCCTGGCTCTCCAGGACACGCATCCGCTGGCCGCCCGCAACGAGAACGACCTGGTGGCGTCCTGGCGCCGCACCGCGCCGGCCGATCTGGACGGCCGGCACGTCGCCGGCCGGCTCGCCGACGCCGACTGGCTGCTCACCGACCATGTGACGGCGCAGGTCCGCGGCCTCGCCCCGGGCTCGGTCTCGCTGCTCGCGCTGGCCTGGGAGCAGCCGCTGGCCTGGAACACCCCCGCGCGGCCCGCCAAAAAGGACCGGCCCCCTACGCACGCCCCCGGCGGCCACCCGGCCAAGCAGCACCCGGGACAGCCTTCGCAACCCCCCAGGACCGCCGCCGCGCTCCTCACCGCACTGGAACGGGCGGGCAACCCCTCCGGTGCCGCGTCGCTCGCGCTGGTACGGGAGCACCTGGCCGGCGGGGGCGGCGGCAACCTCGACCGGGAGCTGCGCAACCACGCGCAGGCCCGCGAGATCCGCCGCTCGCTGCGCCCGCCGCGAGGCCAGACCGTCACCGCCGGGGAGGCCCACTTCACCTGGGACAGCGAGGCGGCGGCACAGGCCGTCGCCCTGGCCCGCCGGCACGGCGCCGCGCTGCTGGCCTGCGACGTCCCGGTGGCCGACAAGCTCGACCTGAACGCGTCGGTGCGGCGCTGCGTCCAGCGCCGCCCGGAAGGGCTGGCGGTGCTGACCCTGGCGTCCACGGTCTACCGCTCGGAGCAGGGCCAGCGGGCCAAGTCCGAACTGCTGCTGGTCGACCTCGCCGGGGATTCCGCCGCGGCGGAATCCCCGGCGGGGGGCGAGGGGCGACCGGCTGACGATAAGTCGCCTGCGCGCCGCCGGCCCCCCTCGGACGATCGGGAACGAGACAACCACGACCTGCCCGTGGGCGAGGAGGCCGCCCGATGACCACCCCACCAGCGCCCGTCCCCGTCAGTCTCGACGTGCGCGAATACCGCGAGCCGCTGCCGGACGCCGACGCCTACCTGGCGCTCTGGCAGCAGATCGAACCGCACCTGCTGCGCGTCGACCCGCGCGAAGGCCGGAGCCTGCGGCTGGACCTGGGCGACCGCGGCGCCCTGACGCTCCAACTGCTCGACCCGGCCGGCAACCCCGACGCCTTCGGCCCCGGCACGCAGTTCGCCGTCCGCGGCATCCTGGAGACCGCGCGGGTCCGTTACGCCTGCGGGCCCTGCGCCACCGCGGGCAGTCGCACGTACGGGCCGTTCCAATGCCACGTCTGCAACGAGGAGAAGGGCAAGGACGGCGGCACCCGGCTCTGCGACCGGCATGTGGTCATCCTGGAGGGCGCTTTCCGCACGGTGTGCCCCGACCACACCCCCGCCTGCCCCGCCTGCGGCCGGCCCGGCGTCTTCTGGTGCGACGGGTCCGGCTGCAAGAACCGCAAGGCATGGTGCGCCGCCCACCGCGTCCCGCACCCGGGCGACGCCCGTACCTCGTACTGCCGGGGCTGCTTCGACGACCGCTTCCCGACCTGCGTGGCGCCGCGGTGCGGGCAGACCGGCTACCTGCGGTGCGAGCACGTGCGCTCCGGGGGCGGCGGGACGTGCCCGCACCGGGTCTGCGCCGCGCACGCCGGGCGCTGGCAGATCTACGGCCCCCACCGGCGCGGCCTCGCCCTGTGCCCCACCCACCTCTCCGGGCTGCGCGGCATGTCGCGGGAGGACGTGGTCTTCCAGATCGTCGCCGCCACCGCCCTGCGCCGCCGGTCGCGCGCGGACGGCCCGGCCCTGCTCCCGCGGCTGTCCGTCGTCCGGCACATCCTGATCCACGTGCGGAACGAGGCGCTCGACATGGGCGTCGTCGACGCGCTGTTCACCCGGCTGCGGGCCACCGCCGGCAGCACCGGGGCAGGCGCGGAGATGGCCACCCTGCTCGACGCCCACGCCCGGGTCCGCGAGCAGGATCTGAACGCCTTCCGGGGCGACCAGGAGCTGGGACGCCGGCACTACGAGGCCCTGCTGCGCATGCTGGTCGCCGCGGGCAGGGGGCAGCTCGCCGAACGGCTCTCCTTCTCGGACTTCCGGCCCAAGGCGAACGCCCTCTACGTCAGGGTTCCGCCGGATGTGGCCGGGCTGTTCATCGGGCGCGGTGGGTCGGGTATCCGCGACCTCGGCGCCCGGCTGGGTGTCACGTTGAAGGTGGAGAAGCGATGAGGGTCCCTCTGGGCCGCGCCCATGGCACGCGGCTGGTGATCGTCGGCGGCGACGGGCTGGTCGCCGACAACCGGGTCGGCATCCCGGCGTCCGACGTGTCCGCCGAGCTCACGGGCGTACTGCTGTCCGCGGCGGGAGCACTGTCCGCGGCGGGAGCGCCCTCCGCGGCGGGCGACGAGCGGCGCGGCCCGGCCGTGCGGATGCTCCCGACGCCCGGCCTGCCCGCGGGCGTGGTGGCCGTGCACGAGGACCTGGCCCGCGCCGCCGGCCTGTCCGGTGCCGCCGGTGAGGACTGGCAGCTGCTCGAACAGCCGGCCGCCGTCGCGGCGTCCGTCGTGCTGGAGTCCGCGGCCGACGCCCTCCCGGAGGCCTCGGTGAAGCAGTTGCGCGGCTCCTCCGCGCTGGACGGCCAGGTCTTCCGGTACGAGCCCGAGGCGGGCGAGGCCGCGTGGCTGTACGTGGACGGCGTGCCCTACCGGGTGCGCAGCGTCGCCGACGGGTCGGGCGACCCGCTGACCGGACTCCTGCGGATCGGCGCCGGCACCACCGTGCACCTGTTCCTGCCGGGCAACAGGACCGGTGTGGACGTGGTGATCCTCGCCGACTGCAGCGGCTCGATGTCCTGGGACGACGTGCTGGACGACAGCGACGTCGGCCGCCTCGGCCGTCGGACGCAGCGGTACGTGACCCGGATGCACGCGCTCAAACGCGCACTGCACGAGATGGCCGACGTCCGGCTGTCCGCGGGCGGCCGGCCCACCCGGCTGGCGCTGGTCCGCTTCACGAAGGCCTCGGTCCCGGTGTTCCCGCGCGCCGGCGGGATGGCCGACGTCGGCGACGAGTCCACCATCGGGGAATTCCGCGCCGCGGTCGGCCTGCTCCAGCCGGAAGACGCGGGCACCGACATCGGCCAGGCACTGCACCACGCGTCGGAGCTGCTGCACCGGTACGGCAATCCGCACAACGAGCGCCTGGTGGTGCTCGTCAGCGACGGCGCCGACTGGGCGGAGAAGGGGGTGGACGCCACCGGCGAGATGCTGGCGGCGACCGCGGACCCGGTGTCGCTGATGGAGGAGTTGAACCGCTCGCTCGGCATCCGCCTGCACGCGGTGGGGGTCAGCGCCGAGGCCACCTTCTGGCCGTGGTGGGAGAGCCACCACCGGCGCAGCACCGGTGAGCCGCATGTGAGCATCGTCCCCAACCACGCGCTGCTGCGCCACCTGGTGGAGGTGGGCGGCGGCGACCCCACCCGTATCGGCGGTACCGACGTACTGATGGAGTATTTCGGGGAGTTGGGCGCCGGGGTCACCCAGACGGTGGGCCACCCGCGGACCGGGCGGCTGCCCGGACCGCAGCCCGAGATCGCGCTCGCCCTCAGCCGGAGCGCCGCCACCGCGACCGATGCCCGGCGAGGTGAACTGGCGGAGTCCATCAGCCTGTTGTATTCGTCGTGCGTCGACGCGTCCCGCCGGCGTATCGGCCGGCCGCTCTACCGGCAGACCAACGACACCCGGGCCCTGCACCACATCGGCCAACCGGTCCGCGATCGCTCGAACTTCGCGGCCTGGGTGCTCGACGTGCACAAGGTCTTCTACGAGCAGCAGGAGAGCGCCCTCAACTCCCCCCGGGACAAGGACTCCTACCCCATCCCGGGGGTCGCCGACATCATCTGGGACGGCCGCCTCTTCCGCATCCACACCATGCGGCTGGAGACGGCGCACGACACCGTGGGCCGGAACAACAAGAAGGAGGCGGAGCAGCACCAGCGCATGGTGGGTGAGGTCTTCCTCGCCCACACCGGCCGCTACCACCTGCCCGACGACGACGAAGCAGGCTGGGGCCGACTGCAGTTGGGCCTGATGGAGGACCTGGCCGGGATGCTCACCGACATCTACGCGGTACTGAACGCCGAGCAGCCCCCCACCCCGACCGCCGCCGAACCGACCCCGCAGGACGGGGGCTTCGTCCCCGCGGAGCGCACCGCGCTGCGGGTCCAGGGCTTCTGAGCCCGGGCGGCTCGTGGCGACGTGTGGGATCGTTGCCGATACGCAGAGCCTCGACGGTTTTGTCCCCGGCGAGGCGGTTCACGGCTACTGGCTCGTCGGGGAGGACGGGAAGCTGACGGGGGAGTTCAGGGAGAACCCGGAATACGGGCCGCCCAAGGACGACTTCGCCAAGCTCACCGACACGGGTCACTGGCTCGGCTGGCTCGGCGACGACCCTGCCGGGGCGGTCCGCGGGGCGATCCTCGACTGCCTGCTGCCGCAGGTGCCGACCGCGGTCCTGGAGTGGGTCAAGATCCTCGACAAGCCCCGGTTCCTCACCGGCGGCCGACGTCGTCCCGACGACGAGGAGAGCATCGTCGTCACCCGGGCCGGACTGGCCGTGTCCTTCGCGCTGTCGGTGGTCGGTGGCCGGAAGCGGGAGGTCCTGACCGGGGCCTTCTCCTGGGTCGTGGTGCGGCTGGACCGGCCCGGGGAGAGCAAGGGCCGGTTCTGGCTGGACCTGTGGACCGACCTGGACTCGGCGGAGGAGCAGCTCCGCGAGCGGATCTACGCGGTCGGCTCGGGCGACGGCCCCGTGCGGCCGGGAGCCGGCTGAGGACGGCGGCGAGGGCGTGGTCGGCCTGGCCGGCCGCACGGTGGTCAACGGCTCTTCGCGGCTGCCGCGTCCGGGACGCTGGTCGCGCCGGGGCCGGGGGAGGGCTGCGGCGCCGCGGTGACCTGCGCGGGGGCGGATTTCGACAGCCACAGGCCGGTGAAGGCGGCGGTGGCCAGGGTGACGGCGCCGGCTACGACGAAGGCGCTGGTGATGCCGGATTCGAGGGAGGCGCCGCCGGACTGGCGGGTGCGCACGACGGCTCCGAGGGCGGCCACGCCCAGCACCGCGCCGATCTGCCGGGTGGTGCTGCTGATGCCGGAGGCGAGGCCGCCCTCCTGGGGGCTGACCGCCTGGATGGCGGCGCCGGTCAGCGGGGACAGGGCCAGGGCGAAGCCGACGCCGGTGACGGCCAGCCGCCACCACACGTTCGGGTAGCCGGTGCCGGCGTGCACCGTGCCGAGCGACAGGAGCCCGAGGCCGGCCAGGGCCAGGCCGGTGGTGGCCACGGTGCGGACGCCGTAGCGGGCGGCCAGCCGGCCCGCGTAGGGGCTGACGACCACCATGGCGAGGCTGGCGGGCAGGGTCTGGAGGCCGGCGCGCAGGATCGAGCTGCCCTGGACGTACACGAAGAACTGGGAGAAGAAGAACGACGCGCCCATCAGCGCGAACCCCACCACGGTCATGGCGGTGTTGGACACGGTGAACTGCCGCTGCCGGAAGAGTCGCAGGGGCAGCATCGGCGCGGTGCGGCGGGCTTCGACGGCGGCGAAGGCGGCGAGCAGGGCCGCCGCGGCGGCGAAGCTGCCCAGGATGAGCGGTGAGGTCCAGCCGCGGGCGCCGCCCTCGATCAGCCCGTAGGTCATCGCCCCCACCCCCAGGACGGACAGCGCCGTGCCCGGGACGTCGGTCGCGGGGGCGTTCGGGTTGCGGGACTCCTCCAGCCGGCGCAGGCCGACCAGCAGCAGGAACACGCCGATCGGCAGGTTGACCAGTAAGATGGCGGGCCAGCCGAAGGCGTCGGTGAGTATGCCGCCGGCCACCGGACCCGCGGCCAGGCCGATCCCGCTGAGCCCGGCCCACAGGCCGATCGCCTTGATGCGCTCCTGCGGTACGGGGTGGGCGGCGGCGAGCAGGGCCAGCGAGGCAGGGCTCAGCGCGGCGGCCCCGATGCCCTGCAGCGCCCGGCCGGCGATCAGCCAGCCGACCGTGGGCGCGAGGCTGCACAGCCCCGACGCGGCGGTGAACACCGCCACGCCGGTCAGGTACAGGCGCTTGCGGCCGAACCGGTCGGCGAAGACACCGGCGGGCAGCAGCAGCATGGCGACCAGCAGCACGTAGCCGTCGACGATCCACTGCAGGCCGGTCAGCTGGGTGTGGAGCCGGTGCTGCATGTCGGGCAGCGCCGCTCCGACGATCGTGTTGTCGAGCAGGACCATGAACTGGCCCAGGCAGGTCACGGTGAGCAGCGTGGCCCGGTTCGGCCGTCGTTCCGGGGTCGTTCGCGGTGCGGTCATGGGGATTCCCCTCGCTCGGTGATCGGGCCCGGCTCTCTAACGCAGTCGCCGACTGCGTTAGAGGACTATAGGGAGGCTCGCGTCACAAACGCAAGTCCCACCTGCGTTAGGGTGAGGGGATGAACGAGCAGCAGCGGGCCCGGCGGCCCGGCGGGCGCAGCGCGCGGGTCGCGGCGGAGGTGCACCGGGCCGTCACCGAGCTGATCAGCGAGCGCGGTTACGGCAGCTTCACCGTCGGCGAGGTCGCGGCCCGCGCGGGCGTGGCCGACAGCAGCATCTACCGCCGGTGGGGCGGCCTGGAGACGCTGCTCACCGATGTGGCGCTCAGCCGCCTCAACGCGCAGTCGCCGATGCCCGACACCGGCAGCCTGGCCGGCGACCTGCGCACGTACGCGGCCCAGGTGGCCCGCGAGATCACCGGCCCCGACGGTCTGGTGCTGGTACGCCTGGCCGTCGCCCTGTCGACCAACGGCGAACAGGGCCTGCGGGCCCGCGACGACCTCCGCGACGAACGCACCCGCCAGCTGCAGTCCATGCTCGACCGCTCCCGCGACCGCGGCGAGCCCGCCCCCGACGCACTCACCGTCCTCGACCACGTCCTGGCCCCGATGTACATCCGCGTCCTGTTCGGCATGGGCCCGCTCACCCCGCAGTACGTCGACGACCTGGTCGACCGGCTGCTGTGATCACGGCGCTGCGGCGCGGGGCGCCGCGTCGCACAGCTCGTCGACGCTGCCGGACATGAGCGTCCGTACGTGCCGGGTGATGTGTTCCGCGGGCCAGTCCCACCAGGCCAGCGCGAGCAGCCGGGCGATGTCCTCGTCGCTGTAGCGGGTGCGGACGAGGCGGGCCGGGTTGCCGCCGGCGATGCCGTAGTCGGGTACGTCCTTGGTGACCACCGAGCCGCTGGCGACGATCGCGCCGTGCCCGATGCGTACACCGGGCATGACGGTGGCGCCGTGGCCGAACCAGACGTCGTTGCCGACGACGGTGTCCCCGCGGTTGGGCAGGCCGGTGAGCAGGTCGAAGTGGTCGGCCCAGGAGCCGCCCATGGTGGGGAAGGGGAAGGTCGAGGGGCCGTCCATGCGGTGGTTGGCGCCGTTCATGAGGAACCGCACCCCCGTGCCCAGCGCGCAGAACCTGCCGATGACCAGCCGCTCCGGCCCGTAGTGGTACAGCACGTTGCGGGTCTCGAACGCGGTCGGGTCGTCGGGGTCGTCGTAGTAGGAGTATTCCCCGACGTCGATCAGCGGCGACGTGACCAGCGGCTTGAGCAGGACGACCCGCGGCTGGTCGGGCATCGGGTGCAGGACGGTCGGGTCGGCGGGTACGTGCACGGCGGGCGTCCTCGTCGTGTGCGGGCGGTTGGGTGCGGGGGCCACTCCTGGAACGGCACGTGCCGTGCCGTTCGCCAGCGTGCCCGGGCGTGTGTGACGCTGTCAAGCACGGCACGTGCCGTGCCGCTATCCTCGAAGGATGACAACCGTCCGCCGTCGCGGCGGCGCCGACCTGACCGAAACCATCAAGCGCACCGCGCTGGAACTGGGCCAGGAAGTCGGCTACGCCAAACTCAGCATCGAAGCGATCGCCGCCCGGGCAGGCGTCGGCAAACACACCATCTACCGCCGCTGGCCCTCCAAGGGCGCCCTGCTCCTCGACTCGCTGCTGTCACTCGGCGAGTCGGCCCTCGACTACCCCGATACGGGCGATGTCGTCGCCGACCTGCGGAAACAGATCTACGACGCGGTCGACCTCCTGGCCGCGGAGCCCCTCAGCCCCCTCTTCCGGACCCTGGTCGGCGAGGCCCAGCACGATCACGATCTCGCGGCCGCGCTCAACGAACGCTTCATCACCCCCCAGTCGGACAAGACCGCCGCCCGCCTCGAAGCCGCACGAGCCCAGGGCCAGCTGTCCCCCGACTTCGACCTGGACCTCGCGATGGCGATCCTCTCCGGCCCCCTGTACTTCCGCCTCCTGATCACCCAGGAACCGCTCACCCACGCGTACGTCGACCGAATTCTCGACGCCCTCTTCGCCGGAATGGGACCGCGACCGTAAGGTGAGCCGTTGCTCACATGAATGTTGCTAACATGTGTGTTAGTAACGTGCTCCAGTGTGGAGGTCTGTCCATGGTGGATTTCGTCGGTCGCGGGCATGAGCTGGCCACGCTGGCGCGCGAGCTGCAGAAGGTCGCCGCGGGGGTCGGGGGCGAGCGGCCGGGGCGGTGCGTGATGTTGCGCGGGCGGCGGCGGGTGGGGAAGTCACGGCTGGTCGAGCGGTTTGTGGAGCGATCCGGAGCGCCGTTCCTGTTCTACGCGGCTACCGGTTCGTCTCCTGCGGACGATGTGGCACGGCTGGCCCGGGACGCCCAGGCGTCGACGCTGCCCCTGGCGCACCTGGTCGCCGCCGCGCGGCCCGAGAGCTGGGACGCGGCGTTCGATGTGCTGGCCGCGGCGCTGCCCGCCGACCGGGCAAGCGTGCTGGTCATCGACGAGGTGCCCTACCTGATGGATGACGACGGCGCCTTCGAAGGGATGCTGCAGCGCGCCTGGGACAGGGCCCTGGAGGCAAAGCCGGTGCTGCTGGTCCTCATCGGCTCGGATCTGTCGATGATGGAGGCGCTGAACAGCTACGGACGGCCCTTCCACCAGCGCGGCCGCGAGATGGTGCTCGGGCCGCTGAACCCCGCCGACGTGGGGCGGATGCTGGGGCTGGATCCGGCGCAGGCCTTCGACGCGGTGCTCGTCACGGGTGGGCTGCCGCTGATCTGCGCGGAATGGCCGCACGGCGCCGGGCTGTGGGATTTCCTCGCCGAGGAGCTGGACGATCCGGTCTCCGCGCTGCTGGTGTCGGCCGAGCGCTCACTCGCCGCGGAATTCCCCCCGCAGGCTCAGGCCCGTGCGGTGCTGGCGGCGATCGGCAGTGGCGAGCGGACCTTCACGAACATCGCCCGCGCGGCCGGCGGAATCGGAGCCGCGCCGCTGCAGCGGGCACTGAGGCTGCTCACGGACAAGCGGATCGTCGCCGCGGAGCTGCCCGTCTCGCTGCGGCCGTCGAAGGACCGCCGCTACCGGGTGGCCGATCCCTACCTGCGCTTCTGGCTGCACCTGCTCGGCCCCTCCATGGGGGAGATCGAGCGCGGGCGGGGCGATCTGACGCTGGCGCGGATCCGGGAGAGCTGGACGAGCTGGCGCGGCCGGGCCGTCGAGCCGCTCATCCGCGAGGCGCTCGCCCGTATCCTGCCCGACGACCGCCTGCCCGCGGCTCCCGCGGTGGGCGGCTACTGGACCCGCACGAATGACGTCGAGATCGACATCGTCGGGGCGGACCGCGCCCCCGTCGCGAAGGAATTGCTCTTCGTGGGCTCCGTCAAGTGGCTGGAGCAGTCGCCCTTCGACCGGCACGACCTGGCAGCCCTCCACCGACACCGAGCCGCACTCACCGACGAACCCGTCCCGGTCGTGGCGGTCTCGCGCAGCGGAGTCGACTGCCCGGGGCTTGACGCCGCCTACAGCCCCGGCGATCTGCTGACTGCCTGGCCGCTGTGACACGACCGAGGTCGACGGGTCGATGGGGCGACGGTCAGACAGTGCGGATGACGGGGCTGGGCTTGGTGTCCTGGGCGTCGGCCAGGGTGCGGATGTCGTGCGGGTTCGAGGTCCAGATGATGGCGCCGAGGCATGGCTGCCATGGTCACGACGGTGGCGTCGACGATGTCGGAGGCGCCGGCGAGGCGCGGGGCCTCGCGCCGGGCAGGGCGACGCGCTGGAAGGCGCCCCCTCCTCGCCTTCCAGCGCGTCTGGGACGGCTGGCTCACGTCGGCCGCCGGCGGAGCGGGGCCGTGGGTGGCAGCCGGGGCTAGGGTCTGTCGTTTGGGTCTCCGTGGAGGAAGGAGCGGGGTCCGGTGCGTGCAGATGCAAGGCGGAGGAGGGAGGCAACGCGGAGCGTTGTGGACCGACGACAACGCGGCAGGTGTGCGTGCCGGGGCACGCGACGCCGCGGAGATCCACACGACAGACCCCAGGGGGCGTGCGCTCCGTACGCGGACATGCGGATGGCCCTTCGTCCTTGAGGACTGGCTGGTGTCCGGTCCGGTGGGGGATGGCGCTTGCGGCGATCATGGCAAGTCTGGGGTGAGGTGCTGTCCTTCGGCTGACGGGGCGCTGCCGGTAGCGGGCCGGTACCCTGACCTGTCGCCCTTCCGACGACGACAAGGCGAGGGCGAGGGCGAGGGGGGAGGGGCGGTGGCGGACGAGCGGCTGATGTCGTTCGGCACGCGGTTGCGCGGGTACCGGCGGCGCGTCGGGCTCAGCCAGCGGGAGCTGGCCGAGCGGGCCGGACTCGGCGTGACCACGGTGCGGGATCTGGAGCAGGGCCGCACCCGGCAGCCCCAGCTGCCCTCGGTGCGGGCGCTGGCCACGGCGCTCGGGCTCGACGGGCACGAGGCGGCCGAACTGCGTCACGCCGCCGTCGTCGAGGAGCCGGCACCGGAGCACGCGGCGGCCGCCGAGCAGCAGGGAGCGGTACGGGTCGGCCTGCTCGGGCCGCTGACGCTGCGGCGCGGATCGGCCGAGGTCGCGCTCGGACGCGGCGGGCGCCGCCTGGTCCTGGCCCGGCTGGCGTTGAGCGCCAACGCCACCGTGCCGGTGCACGAACTCGTCGACCTGTTGTGGGGCGGCCATCCGCAGCCCGCCGACACCCACCAGCTCCTCCAGACCTACGTGTCGCGGCTGCGCCCGTCCCTCGATCCGGCCGGGCCGGGGCGCCCGGCCGGCAGTGTGCTGACCCTGGGCACGGGCGGCTACCGGTTGGTGCTGTCCGAGCAGCAGCTGGACGTGACCGAATTCCGCGGGCTGGTCCGTGCGGCACGCCGGGCCGACGTCCCGGACGCCCTGGCGCTGCTGGAGAGCGCGTTGGGGCTGTGGCGGGGCGCGCCGCTGGCCGACGTGCCCGAGATGAGCGCGCACCCGCTGGTGACCGCGCTGGCGGACGAGCAGGTGGAGGCCGCGCTGCGGTACGCCGACCTCGCCGCGCCGGCGGGCGCGTACGGGCGGGCGCTGCCCCGGCTGCGGGCGCTGGCCGCCGCCCACCCGCTGCACGAACCGCTGCACGCCCGGCTGATCCTGGCGCTGGCCGGCGCGGGCCTGCAGGCCGACTCCCTGGCGGCGTACGACAGCATCCGGCGGCGGCTGGCCGACGACCTGGGCATCGACCCCGGCGCCGAACTGGCCGCGGCTCACGGGAGGGTGCTGCGGCAGGAGATCACCGCCGCTGCCGGCGCCCGCCCCGCCCGCGGCCGGGCAGCGCCGGAACCGCCCGGCCCGTCGTACCCCGCGCCGAGGCAACTGCCGGCGCCGCCGAGGCTGCTGACCGGCCGGATGGCGGAGCTGGCCGACCTGGGCAGCCTGCACGACGCGTCCGCGGTGGTCATCACCGCGATCGACGGCATGGCAGGCGTGGGCAAGACCGCGCTGGCCGTGCAGGCGGCGCACCGGATGGCCCACCGGTATCCGGACGGGCAGCTGTTCATCGACCTGCACGGGTACACCGACGGGGTGGCGCCGGTCGAGCCGGGTGAGGCGCTGGGCTGGGTGCTCCGTTCGCTCGGGGTCCCGGGCGAACGGATCCCGGCCGACGTCGATCAGCGCGCCGGGCTGTACCGCAGCCTGCTGGCCGACCAGAACGTACTGATCGTGCTGGACAACGCCGCCACCGAGGCCCAGGTGACGCCGCTGCTGCCCGGCGCGTCCGGCTGCCTGGTACTGATCACCAGCCGGCGCCGGCTGTCCGGTCTCGACCACGCCCAGACCCTGTCGCTGGACGTCCTGCCGCCCTCCGACGCCGTCGCGCTGCTGCGCCAGGCCGCCGGTGAGCACCGGCTGACCGGCCAGCGACCGGGCCTGGTCGACGAACTGGCCGAGCTGTGCGGCCGCCTGCCGCTGGCGATCTGGATCGCGGCCGCCCGGCTGCGGTCACATCCCACCTGGGAGCTGGAGCACCTGGTGGCGCGGCTCCGCGACCGGCAGCACCGGCTCGTCGAGCTGACGGCCGGGCAACGGAGCGTCACCGCCACCCTCGACCTGTCCTACCAGGACCTCGGTACCGGCCTGCGGCGCACCTACCGCCGGCTGGGCCTGCACCTCGGCGCGGACTTCGACCGGTACGCGGCGGCCGCGCTGCTGGACGCCGGCGAGCAGGAGACGGGCCGGATGCTGGAACAGCTGCTGGAGGCGCACCTGCTGCAGGAGCCCGTCCCGGGCCGCTACCGCTTCCACGACCTGACCCGTGCGCACGCGGTCCGCACCGCGACCGAGAACGAGACCGGGGCCGACGCGCGCGCGGCGACGGACAGGCTGCTCGACTACTACCGGCACACCGCGTCGGTGGCCATGGAAGCCGCTCACCCGCACGAACGTGGACAGCGTCCGCAGGTCCCCGCCGCCCGCACCCCCTGCCCGCACCTGCCCGACCCGGCGGCGGCACTGCGCTGGCTGGACGACGAACTGCACATCCTCCTGGCCGCCGCGAGGTACGCCGCCCAACACGACAGGCCGGAATACCTGCTGCACCTGGCCACCACCGTGTCCCAGCACCTGTTCACCCGCGGCCGGTTCCACGACGTCGAGACGCTCCACGAGCGGGCGTTGGCCACCGCCCGCGCCACCGGCCATCGCGCGGCCGAACTGGGGGCCCTGGCGGGTCTCGGCCAGGTCTACTGGGTCCTGGGCCGGTACGACCGGGCCACCGACTGCCACCAGCAGGTGCTGCGGCTGGCCCGCGCCACCGGCAACCGGATCAGCGAGTCGAACGCGCTGGTCGGCCTCGGCCTCCTCCACCTCGCGCAGGGCCGGTTCGACCGGGCCACGGACCACTACCAGCAGGCCCTGCAACTCGCCCGCGCCACCGGCAACCGCACAGCCGAACTGGACGCCCTGGCAGGGCTCGGTCACATCCACCGGATGCTGGGCCGGTACGACCGGGCCACCGACTGCTACGAGGAGGCCCTGCCGCTCGCCCGCGCCACCGGGCACGTCACCGGCGAGTCGAACGCGCTGGTCGGCCTGGGCCACGTCCATCTCGCGCTGGGCCGGTACGACCGGGCCACCGACTGCTACGAGCAGGCCCTGCCACTCGCCTACGCCACCGGGCACGTCACCGGCGAGTCGAACGCGCTGGTCGGCCTGGGCCACGTCCATCTCGCCCAGGGCCGGTACGACCGGGCCGCCGACATGTACCAGAGGCTGCACGAGATCGCCCACGAAAGCGGCGCCCTCAACTGGCAGTTCGAAGCGTGGCAGGGCCAGGGCCGGCTGCAGCACGCCACCGGCCACCCGGACGTCGCCCTCACCCACCACGAGCGGGCTCTCGCACTCGCCACCGAACTGGACCACCCGGAGGACCGGGCCCGCGCCCACGACGGTCTCGCCCACGCCCACGAGGCCCTGCACCAGGACGACCAGGCCCGTACGCACTGGCAGCGCGCCCTGGAGATCCTCGACCGACTCGGCGTCGACCGGACCGACGGGGAGACCACCCCCGCCTCCATCCGCGCGCACCTGGCCGACCCGGCGACACCGCAGTTCGCCCGCAGCGCCTGGCCGGCGACGTGCTGCACGCGGGCGGCACCGGCCGGGCAGCCTTCCCGGTCGCGGGCCGACGACCCGGCGCGCCGGGCTACCCCTCCTCCTCCGCCACGCGGATGACCTTCTTGCCCGGGGCGCGCGTGCCGGGGGCGAAGGCGGCGGCGGTCTCGGGGAGGGGGTGGACGGAGCCGACGAGCGGGGTGAGGCGGGCGGTGCGGACGCGGGCGGCGAGGGCGGTGAGCCGGGCGCGGTCGGGCTCGACGACGAAGAAGACCGCGCGGGCGTCGACCGGGGGGACGGTGACGGGGCGGGAGATGGTGACGAGGGCGCCGCCGGGACGGACCAGGGCGGCGGAGCGGTCGAGGATGTCGCCGCCGATGACGTCGAGGACGACGTCGACGGGCCCGGCGTCCTCCAGCCGGTCGGCCTGGAGGTCGACGAAGGCGTGCGCGCCCAGGTCGAGGGCGGTGCGGCGGTCGGCCGCGCGGCCGGTGCCGATCACCCGGGCCCCCGCCTCGCGGGCCAGCTGGACGGCGAGCGAGCCGACGCCGCCGGCGGCGCCGTGGATCAGCACCGTCCGGCCGGCGGCCAGCCGGCCGTGGTCGAACAGGCCCTGCCATGCGGTGAGGCCGGAGACGGGCAGCGCGGCCGCGGTGACGTGGTCGATGTCGGCGGGCAGCGGGGCGAGGTTGCGGGCCTCCACCGCCACGTAGTCGGCGAGCGCGCCGTCCCGCGTCCAGTCGGCGAGGCCGAAGACGCGCTGGCCGACGCTCAGCCCGGTGGTGCCGTAGCCGAGCGCGGTCACGACGCCGGACAGCTCGTGGCCGGGGACGCTGGGCGTACGGTCGCGGCCGGCCCGGTCCGTCCAGGTCCCCGGCCACGACAGCTCTCCCGGGGTGAACCCGGCCGCGTGGACGCGCACGACCACGTCGTTCTCGGCGGCGTGCGGCTCCGGCAGCTCGGTCAGGGTCATCCCGCGGACACCGGACTCCCGGTCGCGGACGGTGATGGCGCGCATGGGCTTCCTCACGGGCGGGGCAGGGGGCTCACCTCCTGCCGAGCCTCCCCGGCCGGGCGCCCGGTGTCCCGGCGACTGCTCCACCTGGCCGCCGGGTCGGCCACACCTGTCACCCGTTCCGGGCCCCGCGAACCGGTCCGTCCCGCGAGTGTTGCCAGTCCGTGAAATCTGCCGCCGCAACGTTGTCCGCGCCGATGGTGCGAGGGACGATCACAGGGCTCTGACCTGCGTGTTCCGGCGTCCTTCGGTGGGCCGCCGACGGGACGGGGCGTACTGACGACCCCTCATGGAGCGGTGGACATGACCTCGGAGAAGGCGCAGCACGGCGGGCGTACGACGCGAAGGGCGGTGCTCGTCGGCGGGGCCGCGGTCGCCGGGGCGACGGCGCTCGGGATCGGCCCGGCCCGTGCGCAGGGCGGCGGGGCGGCGGGACCGACCGGGAGGTCGCTGTACTCGGTGGTCGAGGGGTACAGCCGTTGGGTCCACCGCACCGGGACACCGGACCAGTCGGCCGCGCTGGTGTGGCTGGAGCGGCAGTTGCGGGCGCTCGGGGCGGCGACCGGGCGGTGGGCCTACGACTACCCGCACTACGCGTGGAAGGCCGAGGTCCGGGTCGGGCGGGAGCGGCTGCCGGCGCTGCCGCTGTACTACGAGGGCACCGGCCGGGTGAAGGGCCGGGCCGACTTCGTACGGCCGGTGACGACCACCAAGGACGGCAGCGACCCGGCGGTGCTCGCGGCGCTCGCCGAGGCCGCGCGGGGCGGGGCCTCGGTCGCGGTGCTGCCGACCACCAGCACGACCGCCACGTACGCGCCCTACGACGGGCTGGTGGGCTACAACAGCGACCCCGACGCGCCGAAGACCGGCATCCCCACGCTGCTCGTCCCCGGCAGCGCCGCCGACCGGATCGCGCGGTACGGCGCCGACGTCGACTTCTCGGCGCGGACGGTACGCGCCCGGACGTACTGCCTGACCGGCTGGTTCGGCACCCGCCGCCCGGTCAAGGACCCGATCGTCGTGACCACCCCGCTGACCGGCTGGTTCACCTGCGCCGCCGAGCGCGGGACCGGTGTCGCGCTCGCGCTGGCCCTGGCCGTCGAACTCGCCCGCGAGCACCCGGTGTTCTTCCTCGGCAACACCGGCCACGAGCTGAACAACTACGGCGCCCGCGCCTATCTGGCCCAGGAGTTCGACCTCGCGCCGCGCGCCGTCTTCCACCTGGGCTCGGCCCTCGCGGCGGCGGCCAAGGGCCCGGACGGGCGCTTCGCACTGGCGCCCCGCGGCGCCGCGAGCAACCCGGCCTTCGACGAGGTGCCGGGCCTCGCCGCCGACCTCGCCACCGCCCGCTTCAACCAGGCGGCCAAATTCCCGGGCGAGGGCGCGGTGTGGAACGCGGCCCTGGGTCCGGCCGTGCCGCTGCTGTCCGTGGCGGGCAACTTCCGGCAGTTCCACACCCCCGACGACGTCCCGCGGGTGACGACCTCCCCCGACGTGCTGGCGCAGGCGTACTCCGCGGTGCGGGCCGCGGCGGGCGACCTCCTGGCCGCGACCTGACATGCCGGTGCGGGCCCGCCGTCGGGGGCGGGCCCGCACCGGGTGCCGGGCGGTCAGCGCTTTCCGCCGCGGCGGGAGCGGAGGAAGAGGGCGGGGATCGCCGCGGTCAGGACGACGAGGGCGGTGTTGGCGCCGATAGCGACCGTGACGCCGTGGTGGAGGGCGGCGGGGGTGGCCAGGGCGGGGGTGGTCGCCGTGACGACGGTGGACATCAGGGGGGTGCCGAGGGTGATGCCGACCTGCTGGCTCATGGAGGCCAGGCCGGTCGCCAGGCCCTGGGCGGAGTCGGGGAGGCCGGAGGTGGCGGTGAGCATGAAGGCGACGATGACGAGCATGTTGCCGACGCCGCCGAAGAACGTCGCCGGGAGGAGCAGCGCGAGCGCCGGGCCCGTGGTGCTGCCGAGCAGGAGCAGGGACGCGGTGAAGACGGCCTGGACGAGGGCGCCCGCGGTCAGGGCGGTCACCGTCGAGGTCGCCGCGATCACCCGCGGGGCGAGCAGGCCGCCGGCGACCGTGCCGAGGCCCAGCACACCGAAGGACGCGCCCGCGGCGAGCGGGGAGAAGCCGAGGGTCCGCTGCAGGTAGAGGGTCAGCAGGTAGACCAGTGAGGTCTCGGTGACGAAGGCCAGCAGGCCGATCACGTTGCCCCACGCCACCGAGCGCAGCCGCAGGACCCCGAGCGGCACCAGCGGTTCCGCGACCCGCCGTTCGACCTGCCAGAACGCCGCCAGCAGCACCGCCCCGGCGGCGAATCCGGCCAGGGCGGGGGCCGCCGTCCAGCCGTGCGCGCCGGCGTAGGTCAGGGCGTACACGAGGGAGAGCAGCGCGCCGGTGACCGTCAGCGCGCCGGGGAGGTCGAGCCGGGGGCGTACGGCGGGGCGGGACTCGCTGATCACGGCCGGGGCGATCGCGACGACCGCGAGGGCGACGGGCACGTTGACGAAGAAGGCCCACCGCCACGAGAGCAGGTCGGTCAGGACCCCGCCGAGGATCGCGCCGGCGGTGAAACCGGCGGACATCAGCGCCCCGTTGACGCCCAGCGCCTTGCGCCGCAGCGGGCCCTCGGGGAAGGACGTGGTCAGCAGCGCCAGGCCCGCCGGGGTCGCGGCGGCCGTCGCCAGGCCCTGCGCGACGCGCGCGGCCAGCAGCACCGCGGGCGACGTCGCCAGTCCGCCCGCGAGCGAGGCGAGGCCCAGCAGCGCGACGCTGCCGACGAAGACGCGCTTGCGGCCCAGGAGGTCGCCGATCCGGCCGAAGAAGAGGGTGAAACCGGCGGCGGCGAGCGCGAACGCGGTCGCGATCCACTGGAGGTCCGGCAGGGCGAAGCCGAGGCCCTCGCCGATGTCGGGCAGCGCGACGTTGAGGATCGAGAAGTCCACGGCCAGCGTGAACTGCGCGGTCAGCAGCACCGCGAGGACGAGCTTGAGGCGCCGGGTGAGGTGGTCGGGCGGCGGAACCGCGGGCGCGGGATCCGGTGCGGGGGCAGGGGCCTGCGGGGCGGTGCGGCCGCGGGAGCGGGTGGAGTGGGTGGAGGAGGACATGGCGGGGGTCCCTTCGCGGGGGCGTGCGGGGCGTGCGGGGGTACGCCGGTGGACCCCCGACAGATGCTTAACGGGTCTGTCGTTCCGTTACGTCGATGACGGTAGCACCGGGCGGGCCGTAAAGGAACTCCAGTTCCGATACGCTGGGGGTCAGCCGCCCGACCCGCACATGGGCGGACGTACGGCGTACGAAGGAGGCCCCCATGTCCGGCACCCCCGCTCCGGGCCCGGCCCCCGGTCCCGCACCGGGCCCGGCCCCGGACCCCGCCGCGCCCGGCACGCTGCGGCCCGGCGGCCGTACCGCCCGGGTCCGCAACGCCGTGCTGCGCGCCGCGGGCGACGTCCTCGCCGCCGACGGCTTCGAAGCGCTCGACCTCGGCGAGGTCGCCCGCCGTGCCGAGGTCGGCAAGACGACCGTCTACCGGCGCTGGGGCACCCCCGGCGCCCTCGCCGCCGACCTGCTCGGCGACATGGCCGAGCAGTCGTCGCCGCGCAGCGACACCGGCGCGCTGGAGGCGGACCTGCTCGCCAACGCCCTGCTCGTCGTCAGGACGCTCGCCGACCCGCGCCAGGGCCCCCTCTTCCGCGCCCTCATCGCCGCTTCGCTCTGCAACGAGCAGGCCGCGGACGCGCTGCACCGCTTCTACGCCGTGCGCATCGAGGAGTGGGCGGGCTGTGTGCGCGACGCCGCCGCGCGCGGCGAGGTGCCGGCGGGCACGGACCCGTACGCCGTCGTCGCGGCCGTGTCCGCGCCGCTCTACTACGCCCTGCTCAACTCCGGTCGCGCGCCCACGGACAGCGACGCCGAGCACGCGGCCCGCGCCGCCGCGACCGCCGCCCGCGCCGGGGTCTGGGCCTGACGCCCGCGGCGGTCCGCGGGGCTCTGCCGGGGGCACCCGGCGCGGGCGTCTTCACCATTCCGCCACCGGGACGGACGGGCGGCGGCGGCTAGTATGACCGCGCCGCGGGGCGGGGCACATGTGGCGTGCGCACATCTGGCTGTCGCGGGGCGCAAGGCGCAACCTGGTGTCGACGAAAGGTGCGACATGGCCGAATCGCAGCCGGCGGCCCCCGAGCCGCAGTCGCAGACACAGCCGCAGGCGCACCCGCAGACGCTTGCGGCGAAGATCGACGCCCTCTTCCGCGCCGTCCGCCGCCCCAACCGCGAGCAGTACAGCCACGAGGAGGTCGCCAAGGCCTGCCGCGAGGCGACCGGCGAGAGCTTCTCCGCGACCTACCTGTGGCAGTTGCGCACCGGGCGCCGGGACAACCCGACCAAGCGTCATCTGGAGGTCCTGGCGCAGTTCTTCCAGGTTCCGGTTGCCTATTTTTTCGACGACGCCCAAGGCGCCGCCATCACCAAGGAGCTGGAGCTGCTGACCGCCCTGCGGGACGCCGGTGTGCGGAACATCGCGCTGCGGGCCGTCAACCTCTCACCCGAGGCGGTCGGTACGATCAGTGACATTATCGACGTACTCGCCCGTCGGGAGCAGGGGAGCGATCCGCCGAGCACTCCGGGCTGACCCGCCCGGGACGGCTCGGGGACAGCGGGGAGATTCGGGAAGTGGGGTGCCTCCAATTGGCGCGTGACCGGAGCCGACGGAGCTTATGGCAACGGTGCCGGCGCCTCGTGGCGGCCCTGAGCCTGCCCGATCCGTTCGACATCGCGGACTTCGTCGACACCCTGGCCGAGTGCCGCGGCCGGCCCATCGAGCTGGTTCCCGTCACCGGGCGCCCCAACCTCCCCTGCGGGCTGCTGCTCACCACCGCGGACGCCGACTACATCCTCTACGCGGCCGACACCTCGCCGCTGCACCAGCAGCACATCCTGCTGCACGAGGCCGCGCACCTGCTGTGCGGCCACCAGGACGACAGCGCGGGCGCCACGCTGGACGCGGCCGCCCGCACCCTCATGCCGGGCCTGTCGCCCGCGCTCGTCGAACGGGTCCTGGGTCGTACGATCTACACCGAACCGCAGGAGCGCGAGGCCGAGATCGTCGCCTCGCTCATCCTCTCCCGGGTCTCGCACTGGTCGCCGCCGCCCTTCGCCGCGCGGGCGCGCAGCCTGGAGGCGCTCTTCGACCGCCGTGAGCCGCCCGGGAGTCCGGCCGGGAGCCCGCCCGGGCCCGGTGGCAACGGGGCCGCGGGCGGCGGCGGATGACCGCCGTCACGGACATCACCGCGTACGCCGCGGCCGCCGTCTTCATCGTCTTCGCCGCCTACCGCTTCTCCGCGGCCGGCGGGGACTCGACCCAGCGCTACATCTACGCCTTCTCGCTGTGCGTCGGCAGCGCCCTCGTCCTCAACGCCCCCAGCAGCATGGAGGCGTTGGGACGGCTGATCGCGGCACGGGCGCCCGTCGTCGAGGTCGTGCACGGGCTCAAGATGGGCGCGTTCACCTGCATCGCGCTCATCGCGCTCACGCTGCGCAACTCCACGGACGACCGCGGGCCCGTCCGCCGGCACATCGTCGCCGGCGTGGCCGTACAGGCCCTGTCCGCCGGGATGTTCGCCGCGTCGTCCGTGACCGTCGGCCCGGACGCGGTGACCGTCGGGGACGGCCGCCGGCTGCTCTTCGCCGGGTACGAAATGCTGTTCGCGGTGTACGGCATCGGCTGCCTGGCCATGCTCGTCGGCGCGCTCGCCGGGCACATCCGGCGCGAGGCGAACGGGGTGCTGCGCACCGGGCTGCTCCTCATGGCCCTCTCCGCGGGGATGGGCATCGTCTGGACGGGCTGGTCCGCCCACGACATCACGCAGGTGCTCAGGTACGGGCACCAGGGGGTCGGGGAGGACCTGCCCTCCACCTTGCTGTCGGTGGCCGTCGCCGTCCTCGCGGCGGGCGGCGCCTCCGCCACGCGCTGGCCGGTGCTGCTCGGAGGGCCGCTGCGGTGGTGGCGGGCGCAGCGCTCCTACCGGGCACTGGAGCCGCTCTGGGCGGCGCTGTGCGCGGAGCTTCCGGAGATCGCGCTCGCGGGCGGCGGCGCGGGCCCTGCGCGGCGGCGGGGGCGGCGTCCGCCCGTGCGGCGGGCGACCTTCGCGCTCTACCGCCGGGTGATCGAGATCCGTGACGGGCACCTGGCGCTGCGGCCGTACTTCGAGGACGCGGTGCCGGTTCCGCCGGGGGAGGGTGAGGGGCCCGCGCGGGCCGCCGCGCGGGAGGCGGCGGCGATCGCCGCGGCGCTGGCGAACCGCCGTGCGGGCCGCCGCCCGGCCGCGGAGGGCGCGCTGCCCACCTGGCCGGTGGCGGGGACGCTGGACGCGGAGACGGCGTGGTTGCTGGAGGTTACCTATGCGTTTGTGGCTCCGCCGGGGGTGTGACGCTCCGGGGCGGTGGGTTGCGGTTCGTTGCGCGATCCTCCGCCGGTGGGTGGTTGCTCGCGCCGTTCCCCGCGCCCCTGCGCGGCGGCCCGGCGGTGGGGTCGGGTGCCGGCACGGGGCACCTCCTCGGAATGCGCGTTTGCCCTCTTTCGGAGTTGGTGAGGTACGGGGAAGCGCATTCCTGCGGGGGCACCCCGCACCGTCCCCCTCCGGGTTGTACGGCGGGCTCGCCGCCGACGGTGGTTTCGCCCCACTGGAGGGCCGTCAGACGACGTCTTACCTGCACGGGTGGTGCGGGTGGGAAACCCCCCGCGCCGCCAGGCGCGGGAAGCCCCCGCGGCGGGAAGGCCGCCAACGTACGGCCCCCCTAACGGGGGAAGTCCGCCGCCGAGGCGAAGGCGGCGCGGTCGGGGTGGCCGGTTTTGCGGAGGAGGCTCGCGACGTGTTTCTCGACGGTGCGAGGGGAGATGTGCAGCCGCCCCGCGATGTCCTTGTTGCCGATCCGCGCAGCGAGAAGGCGGGCGACCTCGAACTCGCGGACGGTCACCCCGTGGCGGCGCAGGGCCGCGGGGACGCCCTCGATGCCGGTGCGCCGCTGCCGCACCTGCGCCCCCATGCCGCGCAGCAGCCCGCGGCAGGCGGCGGCGACCGCGGGGATTCCCGCGGCGTGGAAGTGCTCCTCGGCCTCGCGGAGCCAGGTGACGGGGTCGCCCCAGCCGTCGTCGTAGGCGGCGGGGGCCACGAGGCGGAGGGCGAGGTGGCGGGCGGGCGGGTAGGGAGCGGCGGCGGTGAGGGCGGCGCGGGCGGCGGCGGAGGCCTCGGCGGTGCGGCCCTCGCGGCCGAGGAGGACGGCGTGGGCGAGGTCGGCGAAGGGTCGGTGCCAGCGGTCGCCGGTGTCCGCGGGCCGCGCGCAGTGCTGCGGGCCGACGCGTCCGGCGAGGGCGCCGAGCAGCAGGACGAGGCCGTGCCGCCCGATGTCGACGGCGGCCGGGTTCTCCATGTCGTACGCGACGGCCTGCGCCAACTCCTGCTCGGCGGTGGCGCGTTCCTCTTCGAGCAGGGAGCAGTGCGCGCGGGCGAGCCCGTACGCCATGGCGCGTACGCCAGGGGTCTCGGCCATGAGCGGTGCGAGGCGGTCGAGGGCCTCGGTCAGGGCGGCGCGCCGCCCCAGGTGGGCGTGCCGGACGGCGTCGGCGAGGTGCAGCAGCGGCAGGGCGCGGCCGAGGCGGTCGCGGGAGGCGGCGGCGATGCGGTCGCCCGCGGCGCTGAAGTCGCCGCGCCGGATCTCTTCGAGGGCGAGGGCGAACCCGGCTTCGTACGCGGGCGGCAGCACGCCGATGTGCAGGGCCTCGCGGCGGGCCGCCTCCACCGCGGCCCAGTCGCCGTCGTGCCGGGCGGTGTCGAGGGCGAGGGCCAGCTCGGCGGTGACGCGCTCGGCGGGCAGCCGGTGCTCGCGGGCCAGCGCGCACGCGGTGAGCAGGTGCCCGGCGGCGGCCGGGTCACCGGCGTGGGCGGTGAGCCGGCCGAGCTGGACCAGCGCGCGGCACTCGGTCTGCGGCGCGCCCGCGCTGCGGGCGGCCACCAGGGCCCGGCGGGCGGCGTGTTCCGCGGTGCGCAGCCGGTCCGGGGCGAGCCGGTGCGGCTCCACGCGGGCGGCGGCGGCCTCCACGGCGGCGGCGTCGCCGGCCGCCGGGGACTCGCCCAGCAGGCGCCGGGCGACGTCGAGTTGGTGCAGGGCCTCGGCGGGGCGCCCGGCGAGGGCGGTCAGTTCGGCGAGGGCGGCCCACAGCGCTGCCCGCCGCCCGGGCGGCAGCCCCTGGCCGTCCAACGCGGCGACTCCGTCGGTGAGTTCGGGCAGCAGATCGAAGCGGGCCGCGCATCCGGCGGCGTAGAGGAGCAGTTCGAGGACCGTCGCCCGCAGCGCGGTCGGCGTCCCGGCGCCCGCCGGCCGGTGCGCGGCGGAGAGCAGGGCGACGGCCCGCTCCACCGTGCCCTCGGCGAGGGCACGCCGCCCGGCCTCGCAGGACAGCCGCGCGGCCTCGGTGGTGTCCCCGGCGTGGGCGCACAACTCGGCGGCGCGGGCGCACCATTCGCCGGGCAGGCCCGGGTGCAGCTCGGCGAGGACGGCGGCGGCCTGCCGTGCGCGGCCGGTGCGTTCGGCGGGAGCGAGCGCGTCGCGTACGGCGCGGGCGGCGAGCGGGTGCCGGAAGGCGTACCAGTCGGGCTGCTCCGGATCGGGTTCCAGCAGGTAGGAGGAGGTCGCCGCGCGTAGCACCGCGGCGACGTCGTGCCCGCCGCGGCCAGCGGTGCGGCGCAGCACGGGCAGCGGGAAGCGGCAGCCGAACAGCGCGGCCAGGCCCAGCACTTCGCGGCCGCCGGCGGGCAGCCGGTCGACCCGGCGGGCCACGCTGCTGGCCACGGCGGGCGGCACCGCGCCCGTACATCGCCCGCGGGCCGCGGGGGAGACGGCCTCGCGGGTCAACTCCCGGATCAGGAAGGGGTTTCCGGAGCCGGTGGCCAGGACGCGGTCGAGCAGCGCGGCCTCCACCTCGGTGGGCGCGACGCCCGACTCCGCGGCGACCAGCCGCCGTACGTCCGGGGTGCGCAGCGGCGCGAGGTCGACGCCCGCGGCGGTGCCGCGCTGGCAGGCGCGCGCGGACAGGTCGGCGGCGGGCCCGGCGAGCAGCCCGGTCGTGAGGAGCACGGCGACGGGCTGGTCCGCGAGGTTGTCGAGCAGGTACTCGACGACGGCGAGGGTGCGCAGGTCGGCGTCGTGCAGGTCGTCCAGTACGACCAGGCACCCGCGCCGGCGCCGCCCGGCCTCCGCGAGCACCCGCAGCACCGCCTCGCCGACCAGCAACGGGCCGTCGAGCCCACCGAGTTCGGCCGCCTCTTCGCGCGGCGCGTCCGCCCCGGCGCCGCGCCCCCCGTCCGGCCGCACCCTCCGTACCGCCTCCGGCACCGCTCCCGGCACCCCGCGCGGTCCCGCGCCCGGGAGCGTGTCCCACTCCGCGGCCGGGCCCTCCCGGGGCGGGGCGGGCTCCTGCCGCAGGTCCAGGGAGGGCAGCAGGGCGGCCAGCACCCTGGCGTACGGGCCCAGGGCGGCGGGGGAGGGGAGCGGGGCGGTGCGGGTCAGCGAGAGGAGGGCCTCGATCAGCGGGCGGTAGGGGACCGGCGGGGAGACCGCGCTGATGCCGCCGCGGGCGGTGGCCAGGCCCGCGGCGGTGGCGGCGGCGAGGGCCTCGGCGGCGAGCCGGGTCTTCCCGGCGCCCGGTTCGCCGGTCACGACAAGGGCGCCGCCCCGCCCGGCCCGCGCGGCCGCGAGGACAGCGGCGACGCGGTCCATCTCAGCCTGTCGGCCGACGAGTTCGGCGGACCGCAGCGCCGCTGTCTGCGGCGGTAACGGCCTCACCGGCGGCCCAACGCGCGGCGGCTGCTGGCGTACGGCTTGCTCATCGGCTCTCCCGGGACGCGACTGGCACGGCGGGCAGTGCGTCCGGGCGGCGGGCGGTGCGCTCGCGCGGCGGGCAGGACTGCGCGGCCGGCAGGCTGGCAGGACAGGCGGTACGGGCGGAGCTGGTACGGCCCCCGCGGTGCCGGGCGGTGCGCGCCGCCCGGGGAGCGGTGGTGCGGGCGGCGGTCCGCGCGCGGCGGGAGCGTACGGGACGGCGGCTGCGGGCCCGCGAGGCTTATGAGCTGAGGTGAATGATGCGGGGGACATCATCCGCCTCAGCTCGCGCACCACCATGACGCATCGCACGGGGGGCGTCAACCACGCCGGGTGCTCCACGCGCCCTTTCGGCCGCCGTACCCGACCCCCCAACTGGGGGTTTGCGCAGGCGAATTATGGGTGCCGGCTACGGATGTGCGGGTGTTCGGCCGCGCGGTTGGCTGGATCCGCCGTTCGGCACATGCGCGTCCCACCATCCCGAGCGCGCCCGCGCGCTCCCGACCGGCCGCGGCGCGGCCCGCGGCGAAGGGCCGCTCGGGAGACACCGGGAATCACGGGAAACCAAAGGAGACAACGCCATGAGCATCCTCAACCTGCAGAAGATGGAGCCCGTCGCCGTCGAGAGCGCGGTCGCGATCCTCAGCACCACCAGCTCCGGCAGCAGCTGCTGCACCACCTCCCCCAAGAAGCCGTCGCTCTGACGGCTTTCCGGTCCCGGCACCGGAAGGCGAGGCCATGAGCATCCTCAAGCTCCAGGAGCTGCGGCCGGTGGCGCGGGAGTCCCTGCTGCCGGTCGTCAGCCACACCAGCAGCTGGGTGCACTGCTGCGAGGACCCGCCGGACGACGACGACTGAGCCAGGTCGTACGTACGGCACGCACCACGGCCGGGCGGGTGACCCCACCTGCCCGGCCCGCCCGCCGGCCCACCCACGGAAAGGACGGAACCCATGAGCATCCTCAAGCTCCAGACGATGGCGCCCATCGCCACCGAGAGCGCGGTCGCGATCCTCAGCACGACCAGCTCCAGCAGCGACTGCTGCAAGACCACCAAGCCGGTCGTCAGCTGACCGCTCGCACGCCGCCCCGGCCGGGCGCCTGACGCGTCCGGCCCGCCGAGAAGAGGAGATGACGCGATGAGCATCCTCAAGCTGCAGACGATGACGCCCGTGGCCGTGGAGAGCGCGGTGGCGATCATCAGCTCGACCAGCTCCAGCAGCGACTGCTGCAAGAAGCAGCAGAAGCCGCCGACCGCCTGACGGTCGCGCCGTGCGGGGGCGCACCCGCCCCCGCACGGCATCCGCGCGCCCGCGGCCGTACGCGCCGACGCACGTGCCCGCCGCACCCGACCCGCGCCCGCACCGGACACCGCCCCGCCGCGGCGGCCGGACGACCACACCAAGAGGCAGACATGCGCGACGAACGATGGGTCAACCGCTTCCTCTTCGCCTGGAACGACACGCTGTTCTTCGACCCGCTCGACGTCTACTACGTGCCGCGCGAGGACAACTTCATCGCGTCGGTCGACCCCGAGGTGCGCGCCGGGTTCCGGCGCAGCGGCATCTGGTGGATGTACCGGCAGGACGAGCAGCTGCCGGCGCAGGGCTGGAAGATCCACGTGTCGGCGAGCCTGCGGACGGTGCGCCGGGTGGCGACGGACGTGATCGGCCATCTCACCGCGCGGGGCGTCGACTTCAAGGTCGCCCTGGACATGAACATCTTCGAGATGCTCAACTCCAAGGCCATGTCGCGCGGCAGCGCGGGCAAGCTCATCACGGTCTACCCGGCCGACGAGGACGTCTTCCGCTCGTGCCTGGCCGAACTCGCGGCGCTGCTGGAGGGCGTCGAGGGTGCGTACATCCTGTCCGACATGCGCTACAAGGACAGCAAGGCGCTCTACTTCCGCTACGGCCAGTTCCTGTCCACGCACACCGTCGACGTGATGGGGCGGCCCATCCCGCACATCGTCGGCCCGGACGGGCCCGTGCCCGACGAGCGGCAGATCGGCTACGCCCAACCACCCTGGCAGCCCTGGCCGTTCACCGACTGGAAGCCGGGTGACTTCGGCGCCGACGAGGAGGGCGACGGGCTGCTCGGCGGGCGCTTCCGGGTCACCGAGGCCATCCAGTTCTCCAACACCGGCGGGGTCTACAAGGCCGAGGACACCGCGCGCGACAACAAGGTCGTGGTCGTCAAGGAGGCCCGGCCGCACACCAACATCAACCCGCGCCTGGAGCACGACGCCCTCGACATCAGCGCCCGCGAGTGGACCTTCCTGACCCGGCTCGGCGACCTGGACTCCTTCCCGACCCCGATCACCACCTTCCGGCACTGGGAACACCACTTCATCGCCGAGGAGTTCATCGACGGCAAGGACATCCGCTCGGTGCTGCTGGAGCGCAACCCGCTGGCCCGGCCCGGCCGTTCGACCGAGCGCTCGCGGGAGTTCCTGAAGATCTACCTCTCGGTCTTCCGCGGCCTGACCCGGGCGGTGCGCGACGCGCACAGCCGGCAGGTGATCCTGGGCGACCTCAGCGCCGCGAACCTGCTGGTCGACACCGACACGTTCACCGTCACCGTGATCGACATGGAGTCCTGCCGGCTGGCCGAGGCCGACCAGGAGGAGGCCCATCTCGCCACGCCCGTCGAGCTGTTCACCCCCGGCTTCAGCCACTCCCGGCGCCGCTTCAACGCCTCGCAGTACGCGGACGACCTCTACGGCCTGGCGACGACCATGGCCTACTTCATCTTCCCGATCGCCGCGATGTCCTACCTGCGCGAGGACGTGCTCGGCCTCTACCGGGTCTTCACCGAGCGGCTGGGCTGGCCCGCGAGCATCCACGAGCTGCTGCTCGACATCGCCGAGGGCCGGGCCACCCTCGACGAGGTGCTGCGGTTCCTGGACCGCGAGGAGGAGCTGACCGCCGCGGTGGCCGACGCCCCGCCGCCGGTGCTCGACGAGCCGACGCTCGGTCTCGCGGCGACCGAGGCGGGCGTCGCGGCCTTCGTCACCGCCGTCGCCGACCAGGAGCGCGACACGCTCTTCCCCGTCGACCCCTTCGCCCACATCACCAACCCGCTCGGCCTCGGCATGGGCGCGAGCGGCGTGCTGCGGGCGCTGAAGTCCTCGGGTGTCGCCGTCCGTCCGGAGTGGACGGACTGGCTGGACCGGCAGCTCGCCGCGATCGACACCGTCGAATACGCCGACGGCCTCATGAACGGCCTGGCCGGCATCGCCTGGGCCGCCGACGAGCTGGGCCTGCACAGCCACGCCCGGCGGCTGCTCGCGACCGCCAACGAGCGCGGCCTGGCGGTCGACGACCACACCTTCTACTACGGCCTCGCCGGTCTCGGCATGACCAACCTGCGCTTCCACCTCGCACACCGCGACGACCGCGACGGCAGCGGCAACAGCGACCGCGACCTCGACGCCGCCCTGGCCTGCGCCCGGCGGCTCACCGAGCTGGCCCACCACGAGGGCGAACACGCCTACTGGCTCAACGACTTCTCCGCCAAGGGCCCGCTGACCGGCCTCGGCTTCGGGCAGGCGGGCGTCGCGCTCTTCCTGCTCCGCATGACCCAGGCCACCGGGGACCCGCAGTACGCCGACCTCGGACGGCGCGCGCTGGCCTGGGAGATGGCGCACACCGAGCCGCTGGAGGACGGGCTCGTGATGTTCCGCCACGAGGGCACGATGGAGCCCTACGTCGAGGTCGGCTCCGCGGGCGTGCTCCAGGTGCTGCTGCGCTACGGCTGGACCGACGACGCCCGCGAGATCGCCCGCGCCATCGACGGCTGCCAGTCCGTGCTGCCCGGCTACGCGTTCGGCCTGACCGGCGTCGCCGACGCGATGCTGGACGCCGCCGAGCGCACCGGCGACCCGGCGTACCGCCAACTCGCCCTGCGGCAGATCGACTTCGTCCGGCAGATCTTCGTCTTCGAGCCCGCGGAGAAATTCGGGCTGCCCCGCCGGGAGGGCGAGACACTGCTCGCCGTGGCGGGCGAGGGGCTGCTGCGCTGCTCGTGCGACTACCTCACGGGCGCGGCCGGTGTGCTGCGCGTCCTGCACCGCTTCACCCACGGCGGCACCGTCGACTTCCTGCTCGACGAGCTGGAGCCGGGGCAGGACGCGGCGGGCGAGGTGGCACCGTGACCGAGCTGTGGCGCACCCTGATCGGCCACCGTGCCCGGTTCGCCACGATCCTGGGCCTGGAGGCCCTGGTCAGCGGGGTCGAGGCGCTCGTGCACCCGCTGCTGCTCAAGGCGCTCTTCGACCAGGCCATCCTCGCCGGGCACTTCGCGAAGTTCATCACGCTCGGCCTGTTCTACCTGCTGCTGGGCCTGACGCTGAACATCGGCGGCTACTGGATCTCCCGCTGGCGCAAGCGGTGCGAGAACACCTTCGTGCTCCAGCTGGAGATGGAGCTGCTGGACCGCACCCTCGACCAGGACGGGCGGCGGCTGTCGGAGGCCGGCAACGCCTCGTACGTCAGCCGGGTGCACAGCGACGTCAAGGACGGCGTGCTGCCCGCGATCGACGTGTGCGTGCGGATCGCCAAACAGGCCCTCGCCTCCCTGGTGTTCATCGGGGTGCTGCTCTACCTGTCGTGGCAGGCCAGCCTCATCCTGCTGGTGATCGTGCCGCCGCTGGTGCTGGTCAGCAACCGCATCGCCAAGCGCATCGAGGACAACACCGACCCGGAGCGGGAGGGCGAGGCCCGCTACATCAACACCCTCACCCGCACCCTGGAGGCCTTCCACGCGCTGCGCGGCATGCGCGCGCTGCGCCCCGGCACCCGCACCGCCAACCGCCGCGCGCTGGACGGCTACCTGGACATCACCTTCGTCAACTACCGCCTCACGCAGAAGCAGAACACGCTCAGCGACCTGGTGATGAACCTGTCCGACACCGCCTCCATGGTCGTCGGCGCGTACTTCGTCTTCGCCGGGCGGATGACCTTCGGCAGCTTCCTGGCCTTCGTCAACTCCCTGTGGCGCGCGGTCACCGGCATCTTCGACCTCATCAACATGATCCCGCAGGTGCGGCGCAACACCGCCGTCCTCAAGCGCATCGACGCGCTGCGCTCGTCCACCCCCGCGCCCTACCACGACGAGGGCCCCATGGTCCTCGTGCACGGCGCCCGCGTCCGCTACGGGCCCGGCGAGGGCGAGGAGGCGCAGGGCGAGGGCGCGGGCACGACGGTGGCGATCGAGGACTTCGAACTGCGGCCCGGCGAGCACGTGCTGCTGCGCGGCCCCAACGGCTGCGGCAAGACCACCTTGCTGCACATCGTCTCCGGCACCCTCGCCCCCGACTCCGGCGTGGTCACCCTGCCCCCGCGCGTCGCGAGCCTGACCGCCCCCGTCAACCTCCCGCCGCTGCCGGTCCGCGACCTGGTCCCCGACCCGGAGCTGCGCGCCGCCCTGGAGCTGACGGCGCTCGCCGACCAGCTCCCCACCGACCTGTCGTCCGGCCAGCGGCAGCGGACCGGGGTCGCCGCGCTGCTCGGCGAGGACGCCGACGTCTACCTCGTCGACGAGCCCTTCGCCAACCTCGACCGCGACGGCCGCGACCTCGTCCTCGCCGCGATCGAGGCCCGCACCCGCGGCCGCGGCCTGCTCGTCGTCCACCACGGCGACGACGACCTCGACACCCGCTTCGACCGCGTCGTCACCCTCTCCGCAGCCACCGCCCGCCCCTGACCGGGGCCCCGCCGCCCCGCCCGCGCCGCGCACCCACCGTGCCCGGGGGACGCGGGCGAGGGCGGCGCGCGCTACTCCCCGCGCGCCGCCCGGCAGGCCGCCGCGTAGGCCAGGGTCAGGGGGGCCGCGGAGGCGCGGGGCCAGGCCAGGGCGAAGCGGCTGGGGGTCAGGCCGCGGACCGGGCGGGTGGCCACGCCGCCGAGGCTGATCAGCGGGGCGTTGCCCGCCGCGACCAGCACCACGCCGAGGCCCGCGACCAGCGCCTCGTACGTCTCCTCGGTGCTGGCGACCTCCGCGCCGACCCGCACCGGGCGGCCGCCGCGCTCGTCGGTGGCGAGCCAGTAGTCGCGCAGCGGGCCCGCGGCCTCCGGGATGGCGAGGAAGGGCTCGTCCAGCAGATCCGCGAAGTCGACGGGGCCGGGGTCCGCGGCGAGCCGGTGATCCTCGGGGAAGGCCACCAGACGCGGTTCCTCGGCCACCACGAGGACGTCGTAGCGGTGCTGGTCGGGCAGCGGCAGCCAGACGTACGCCACATCGCTGCCGCCGTCCGCGAGCCCGGCGGTCGGGTCCTGCCAGCCGACCTGGCGCAGCCGCAGCTCGGCCTCGGGGTGGGCGGCGGTGAAGCGCGAGCGGACGGCGGGCAGCAGCCCGCCGCGGCCGGGGCTGGTGCTCATGCCGACCACGAGCGTCGCGCGCTGCGCGGCCTTGGCCGCGTCCACCGCCGCCCGCGCGGTGTCCCACTCCGCCAGCACCCGCCGCGCGTGCGGCAGCAGGGCCGCGCCGACCGGGGTGAGGGCGACGCCCTGCCGGTCGCGGGCGAAGAGCGGCGCCCCCAACTGCCGCTCCAGCGCCCGTATCTGCTTGCTCAGCGCGGGCTGCGAGACGAACAGCCGCTCCGCGGCCCGCGTGAAGTGCAACTCGTCGGCGACCGCGGCGAAATACCGCAGGTCGCGCCCGTGAACGTCCATAACCATCGGCTATCACGAGGGGTCTTGGACGGGCAAGTGCCCCTGCCCGCAGTGTTGTTCCCAGCGGCGGACAACACCACCGCGCAGGAGACGGCAGGGAGTCGGCGATGAACAAGGTCTGGCTGGTCACGGGTGCGAACAGCGGCTTCGGCCGGGCGATCACCGAGGCCGCGGTGGCGGCGGGGGACGTCGTGGTGGCGGCGGCGCGGCGGGTCGGCACACTGGAGGACCTGGTCGCGGCGCACCCCGACCAGGTGGAGCCGCTCGCGCTGGACGTCACCGACCTCGCCGCGATCGACGCGGCGGTCGCGGACGTCCTCGCCCGGCACGGCAGGATCGACGTCCTGGTCAACAACGCGGGCCGCGGGCACGTCGGCGCCTTCGAGGAGACCGGCGACGCGGAGCTGCGCGAGCTGTTCGAGGTGCACGTCTTCGGGCCGGCCGCGCTGGTGCGGGCGGTGCTGCCGTCGATGCGCGCGCGCCGCTCGGGGGCGATCGTGCAGATGAGCAGCATGGGCGGGCAGATGTCCTTCGCGGGCTTCTCCGCCTACAGCGGCACGAAGTTCGCCCTGGAGGGCATGACCGAGGCGCTCGCGGACGAGGTGAACCCGCTGGACATCAGGACCCTGATCGTCGAGCCCGGCGCCTTCCGCACCTCGCTCATGGCCAACCTCACCGCCAGCCCGGCGATCGCCGACTACGAGCCCACGGTGGGCGCGACCCGCTCGGGCAGCGCGGCCAGCGACGGCGTCCAGCCCGGCGACCCGGCGAAGGCGGCCGCGCTCATCCTGGCCGCGCTCGACGCCGACGTCACCCCGCTGCGGCTGCCGCTCGGCGAGGACGGCGTGGACGCGGTCCTCGGCCACCTCGGCCAGGTCCGCGGCGACATCGAGGCCTGGGAGAAGCAGACCCGCGCGACCGCCTTCGACGCCTGAGCGCCCGGTGCACGCGGGTACGGCACAGGGCCCTGCCTCCCCCCGTGGAGGCAGGGCCCCGGCCGGTACGGGACAGGCAGGGCTCAGCGGCGGGTGAGCCCGTGGTGGACCGCGGAGACCAGCTCACCGTTCGACGTGTCGCCGTCGAGCGACCACATCATGGCGCCGCCCAGGTGCGCGCCGCGGATGTACGCGGTCTTGGCGGCGATCACCTGCGGGTCGTCGTACGTCCAGAAGTTGGTGCCGTCGTAGAGCCAGGCGAATCCGTTGCGGGTGTCCCGGTGGACGGTGTAAGTCCCGGACTGCGCAAGGACCTTGAGGGCGTGGTAGTCCTCGTTGCCGGCCTGCCAGGTGGCGGGCGCCGGGCCCGTGGAGGGCTGGAAGAGACCAGCGGTGCCGCCGTCGGGGACGCCGGTCCAGCCCTGGCCGTAGAAGGGCACACCGAGCACGAGCTGCCGGGCCGGGGCGCCGCGCCGCAGCCAGTCGCCGACCGCCTGGGTGTCGCTGAAGTCGTGCGGTACGGGCGAGGTGCGCGGCGCGCGCAGCGCCGACTGCTGGTTGGTGGTGGCCTCGTAGGGGCCGTGGAAGTCGTAGCCCTGGACGGTGCCGAAGTCGAGGTACTTGAAGATCTTCTTCGCCTCGAACCCGGCGTCGATCTTCGCGGGCGCGGCCGGCAGGAAGGCGCTCAGGTCGTAGTGCTTGTGCGTCGTGCGGCCGTACGCGTCGAGCTGCTTGCGGAACTCGGCGGCCAGCGCGGTGAAGTTCTTCTTGTCCTCGGGCCGGTAGACGGTGTCGGTGTCACCGGAGGAGCCGGGCCACTCCCAGTCGATGTCGACGCCGTCGAAGAGGCCGGCCGCCGAGCCCGGACCGCCCTTGCCGTCCAGCAGCGGCAGGTTGCCCTTGACGAAGATGTCCAGGCACGAGGCGACAAGTGCCTTGCGGGAGGCGGCGGTACGGGCCGCGTCGGAGAAGTGCGTCGACCAGCCCCAGCCGCCGATCGAGATCAGCACCTTCAACTTGGGGTTCTTGGCCTTGAGTTCGCGCAGCTGGTTGAAGTTGCCGGCCAGTGGCTGGTCGGCGGTGTCGGCGGTGCCGTCGACGGAGGTCGCGGCGTCCACGGGGTGCTGGTAGTCGGCCCAGGCGTCGCCCTCGCCCGCGATGTTGGCCTCGAAGCACTTGCCGTCGGCCCCGATGTTGGCGAAGGCGTAGTTGAGGTGCGTGAGTTGGGCGGCGGCGCCGGACGTCTGGACGTTCTTCACCTGGTAGTTGCGTCCGTAGATGCCCCACTGGGTGAAGTAACCGACGCTTTTGTAGGCGGAGTTGTGGGAGGAGTGGCCGCTGTGGGCCTGTGCGGTGCTGCCACCGGTGACGGCGGGCAGGACGGCGACCAGCGAGAGGGTGGCGGCCGTGGCGGCCATCCGGCCGAGAGTTCGTCGACGCATGGCGCGAAGTTATTGGTCTGGACCATTAGCGTCAAGAGGGCAGGGCGCCCTTCGCCGCCGGACGTCCGGCGCGCGGGACCCCTCCCGGGGCGGAACGGATGCCTCTCGGTGGTACCCGCACCTGCGGTGGGCGCGGCCCGTAAACTCCCCGCGTGGACATACCCCCGCCGCCTCCGCCCCCGCCGTCGCCCGACGACGCGCAGCCGTCCGGCACGCCGCCGTACCCGGGTGCCTCAGGCCAGCAGCCGCCGCAGAACCCGTACGCCGCACAGGCCCAGGAGCCCACGCAGGCCGCGATGCCGGGGCAGCAGTTCCCGCAACCGCCTGTTTCCGGCCAGCCGCCGCAGAACCCGTACGCGGCCCCCGCCGACAACCCGTACGCGGTTCCGGCCGACAACCCGTACGCGCAGCCCGCCGATCCGTACGCCGCCCAGGGAGCCCCGGCCGGCAACCCGTACGGCACCTCCGTCGGCCAGTCGGCGTACGGCTACCCCGGCGGCCAGCCGCAGCCCGGCTACGGCTACCCCGGGCCCGCGATGCCGCCGCCCTACCCCGGCCAGCCCGGCTGGTACGGGCAGGAGCGGCGCACCAACGGGATATCCATCGCCGCCCTGGTGACCGGCATCCTCCCCTGCACGTTCTTCCTCGGCATCATCTTCGGCCTGGTCGGGATGAAGCAGGTCAAGCAGCGCGCCGAGCGCGGCCGGGGCATGGCGATCTCGGGCGTCGTCATCGGCGGCCTGTGGACGGCGCTGTTCGCGGTGCTCATCACGCTGGGCGCGATGGGCAAGCTCGACGACGGCAACACCGACATCGCGGACCTCAAGGCCGGGCAGTGCTTCAACGGCGTCGACGGGGACCTGGGCATCGGCAAGGACTCGGACGACGACAAGGGCACCGCCAGGATCGACGTCGTCGACTGTGCGAAGGAGCACGCCGCCGAGGCGTTCAACATCTACCAGATCCAGGCCGCCGACGACGCTCCCTACCCGGGCGTCGACAGCATCAACGAGAACGCGCAGCGCACCTGCCTGAAGTACGCCGGCACCTACCTGGACGGAAGGTCGCTCGCCTCCGGGCTCGACCTCAGCTACTACTACCCGCCGGCCAAGCTGTGGGCGGACAACCAGCGCCAGGTGATCTGCTTCTTCTACTTCCTGGACGGCAAGGGGACCGGCACGGTGAAGGAACGCTCCGGCGCCGGCGGGTCGGGCGACGACGACCAGGAGAACGGCGACGACAGGAGCGGCGTGGGCGTCTGATCCGGCCGGCCCTTCGTCCGCGGAACGAGCCGGGTGTGCGCGGGGGCGCGCGCCCGGCTCGTTCGCGGTGTGTAGTCGGCGCGCGGAGAGTAAAGCTCAGGGGAGAGGTTGCGGACGGGCACCGAGGGTTGCCAAGCTGTCGCGGACAGTCAACCCCTTGGGAGGGGCAGCCGTGGCATTCGGTGAGCAGCCCGCATACCTGCGCGTCGCCGACGACCTGCGCCGCAAGATCCTCGACGGCACGCTTCCGCCGCACGCCCGGCTCCCCTCGCAGGCCAGAATCCGCACCGAGTACGGGGTCTCCGACACGGTCGCGCTCGAAGCGCGCAAGGTGCTGATGGCCGAGGGCTTCGTCGAGGGCCGCTCCGGCTCGGGCACGTACGTCCGCGAGCGGCCCCGGCCGCGGCGCATCGTCCGCAGCGGCTACCGGCCGGCCGGGCCGTCCACGCCCTACCGGCAGGAGCAGGCGGACGAGGGCTGCAAGGGCAGCTGGGAGTCACGCAGCGTGCAGGAGGGCGCGAGCCTGGACGTCGCCGAGCGGCTGCGCATCGAGCCCGGTGAGCGCGTCATGCGCACGCACTACGTCTTCCGTACCGAGGGCGAGCCGACCCTGCTGTCCACCTCCTGGGAGCCGCTCGCCCTCACCGGGCGCACGCCGGTGCTCCTCCCCGAGGAGGGTCCGCTCGGCGGGCAGGGCGTCGTGGCCCGGATGGCGGCGATCGACCTCGTCGTCGACCACATGGCCGAGGAAGTCGGCGCGCGGCCCGGCCTCGCCGCCGAGACGGCCGCGCTCGGCGGGGTGCCGGGCCATGTCGTGATCGAGATCCGCCGGACGTACTTCGCGTCCGGGCGGCCCGTGGAGACCGCCGACGTCGTCATCCCGGCCGACAAATACCGGGCGGTCTACCACCTGCCCGTGCGCTGACCCGGGCCCCGCGCCCGCCCCCGGCACCGGCCGCGACCTGCGGCCGGTCGCCGCGCGCCCGGTGCCGCGGCCGTCGGATCCCCGTCGAACTGCTGGCCGGATCAGTACCTCTTCGTGTCATTCCGTACCCGCGCTGTGAACCTCGGGCGTAGGGTCGGGCATATGCGCATCGCCGTTTCCTCGGACATGGACGAGCCGCCCGCCCGGCTGCTCGTCGACGAGCTGCGCCGCCGCGGGCACGACGTCGAGGTCCACGGCGCGCTGCGCGACGGCGACCGCGCCGACTGGGCCTGGAGCGCCGAGGCGGCGGCGCGCGCCGTCGCGCGCGGCGCCGCGGACCAGGCGGTCGTCTGCTGCTGGACGGGCGCGGGCGCGTCCATCGCCGCGAACAAGATCCCCGGCGTCCGCGCCGCCCTGTGCGCCGACGCGTACGCCGCGCACGGCGCGCGGGTCTGGAGCGACGCGAACGCGCTGGCGCTGGGCCTGCGCACGCTGTCCGGGGGGCTGCTCGTGGAGATCCTCGACGCGTGGTTCGCCGCGGACGCGGCGGGCGCCGGGGCCGAGCGGGACGACGCGGACCGGGCGAACATCGCGCACCTCGGTGCGATCGAGTCGACGAACGAAGACGAAGGGGCTTGAGGGACATGACGTCCGATCTCGTATGGGCGCTCATACGCCAGGACGACGGGACGAACCGCTACCGGGTGGGCCGTTACGCCACCCGTGCCGAGGCGGAGCGCATCGGCGACCTCCTGGACGGCTGCGGCCGCGACCACGGCGCCGGTGACCGGCGGCGGCGCTACGTGGTCGAGCGCATCGCCGCGCGGGTGGTGCAGGTCTGACGCGGCGGCGCGGCCGCGCACCCGCCCGGGGCGGGGAAGGCCGATGACACCGCGCCGGATGTCTGACTAAGGTCAGAGGATGGAGAGCGAGCAGACAGGGCAGGTACGGCGTTTCAACCGCACGGTCACCACCCGGGTGGGGGTGCTGAACGAGCATTACCTGGGGCGGAAGCGGCCGTACGGGGAATCCCGGGTGCTGTGGGAGATCGGCCCGGAGGGCCGGGACGTACGGGGGCTGCGCGAGCGGCTCGGGCTGGATTCGGGGTACATGAGCCGGCTGCTGCGCAGCCTGAGCGCGGCCGGCCTGGTGGTCGTGGAGCCCCTGCCGGGCGACCGGCGGGTGCGGACGGTGCGGCTGACCGAGGCGGGCGGGGCGGAGCGCGCGGCGCTGGAGGAGCGCAGCGACGCGCTCGCCGAAAGTCTGCTGGCGCCGCTCAACGAGGGCCAGCGCGCCCGGCTGGTGGCGGCGATGGACGAGGTGGAGCGGCTGCTGACGGCGGGTCTTGTGACGCTGGACGAAGCCGATCCGGAGCACCCGGACGCCCGCGCGTGCCTGCTCGCCTACTTCGAGGAGCTGGGGAGCCGCTTCGACACCGGGTTCGACCCCGCCATGAGCCTGCTGCCCGACATCGGCGGCCTGCGGCCGCCCGCGGGGGTCTTCCTGGTCGCGCGGCTGCACGGGGAGGCGGTCGGCTGCGCCGGGCTGAAGCTCCCGGCGGGGGCGCCCGCGGAGGTCAAGCGGATGTGGGTCGCGCCGCAGGCCCGGCGGCTGGGGCTGGGGCGGCGCTTCCTCGCGGAGCTGGAGGCGCGGGCCGTACGCGCCGGGCACGACACGCTGCGGCTGGACACCAACAAGGCGCTGGACGCTGCGATCGGCCTTTACCACGCGAGCGGTTTCCGCGAGGTCCCGGCGTTCAACGACGAGCCGTACGCGCACCACTGGTTCGAGAAGCAGCTGGCCGCACCGCGCCCGTAAGGCCCCCGCCAGGAAGCGCGACGCGCGGGTGTGTGGGGGAATGACGGGGAGAAGGGGATGAATCCCTCTGCGCGGCCGGCGGGTCCGGCCTGACCCGGTCGGGGGTGTGAGCCATGGGCACCAGCGGCGACGGCACCCCTGCCCAGGACCCCCCGCCGCCGGACCGCGCGCACGCGCCGCCGCCCGGTGCGAGCAGCGCCCGCGGCATGCCCGCGACGGGGACGCTGCTGGACACCCTGCGGGTCGCGGTCGTCATGCTCGACACCACCGGCCGGGTGCTGCTGTGGAGCCCGCTGGCCGAGGAGGTGCTGGGGTGGGCGGGCGAGCACATCGTGGGGCGGCGGGTCGGCGGCCTGTTCGGGCCTGGCGGCCACACCCCGGAGGGCGAGCCGGTCACCCCGCCCGTGCAGACCGCGCAGGAGGCCGAGCGGCTGCTCGGGGAGCTGCTGCGGGAGGGGCGCTGGGAGGGCATCCTCGCGCTGCGGCACCGCGACGGGCACACCGTGCAGGTCGAGGCGCGCGCCTCGCTGCTGGTGGACGGGGACGGGCGGCCGTTCGTGCTGGCCTCGATCGTGGAGACCAGCCGGCTGCGCACCCTGGAGCACGACCTCGCGGCGCTGGACTCGCTCTTCGACTCCTCGCCGCTGGGCGTGGCGATCTTCGACAAGGAGCTGCGCTACGTCCGCGTCAACGACGCGCTGGCCGGGATGAACGGCGTGCCGGCCGCCGCCCACATCGGCCGTACGGTCGCCGAGGTGATGCCGGACACGCGGACGGCCGAGTCGCTCACCGCGCTGCAGCGCGACGTGCTGCTCACCGGCCGCCCGGTGATCGACCTGGTGTCGCCCGCGCCGGTGGGCACCGGCCACCGCTCGGTGTCCTACCACCGGCTGGTGGACCGGGCCGGCCGGGTGCTCGGCATCAGCGCGACCGTCATCGACGTCACCGAGCGCGTCGAGGCCGCCGCCAGGGCCGAGCGCGCCCGGCGGCGGCTCACGCTGCTCAACGACGTCGGCTCGCGCATCGCCGGGCAGCTGGACGTACGGCGCAACGCCGAGGAGCTGGCCTCCGCGCTCGTACCGGACTTCTGCGACTACTCCGGCGTCGTCCTGCACTCCCAGCTCGCGGACGGCGGCGAGCTGCCCTCGGCGACGTACACCGACAACACCCCGATGCGGCAGACCGGCGTCGGCGCGGTCAACTGGAATTCGGACGTGGTGCGGATGATCCGGCCCGGCCAGGCGATGTCCTTCGACCGCAAGTCGCCCTTCGGGCAGGTGCTCGCGACCGGCAGGCCCAAACTGCTGTCGTCCAGCGACGAGCTGGCCAACATGACCTTCCCCGACGACCCGAAGGTGCGCGCGACCTTCGCCGTCGGCATCCGCTCGCTGCTGGTGCTGCCGCTGCGCGCGCACGGCGTCGTGCTGGGGCTGCTGATCGTCAGCCGCGCGGAGGGCCGCGAGCCCTTCGACCAGGAGGACATCGCCCTCGGCATGGAACTCGCCGACCGGGCCGGCGCGGCGCTGGACAACGCCCGGCTGTACGTGCGCGAGCGCGAGGGCGCGCTGATGCTCCAGCGCTCGCTGCTGCCGCGCTCCACACCCGCCGCGCCCGGTGTGGACGTCGCCTACCGCTACGTTCCCGGCAGCAGCGTCGCCGAGGTCGGCGGCGACTGGTTCGACGTGCTGCCGCTGGCCGGCGGCCGGGTCGCCTTCGTCGTCGGCGACGTCATGGGCCACGGCCTGGGCGCCGCCGCCACCATGGGCCGGCTGCGGACCGCGGTGCGCACCCTGGCCGCGCTCGACATGAAGCCCGACGAGCTGCTGCGCCGGGTCGGCGAGCTGGGCGAGGACCTGGCGCAGAGCCCCACCGAGGGCTGGATGGCCACCGCCGTCTACGCCGTCTACGACCCCTCCACCCGGCGCTGCGCCATCGCCCAGGCCGGCCACCCGCCGCCCGTCGTCGTCGAGCCCGGGGGCGAGGGCGGGGAGCACGCGGCGCGGCTGCTGGACCTGCCGCCCGGACTGCCGCTCGGCGTCGGCGGCGGCGGCTTCGAGACCACCGAGCTGGACATCCCGGACGGCACCGTGCTGGTGCTCTACACCGACGGCCTCATCGAGTCGCGCCGGCACGACATCGGCACCGGTCTGGAGCGGCTGCGCGCCACCCTGAGCCGCCCGCTGGACTCGCTGGAGGACGCCTGCGACGGCCTGCTGGCCACCATGGAGCCCGGCCGCGAGCCGGACGACGTGGCGCTGCTGATGGCCCGGCTCGGCACCCTCCCGAGCGGCTCCACCGCCGCCTGGTCCTTCCCCGCCGAGGCCAGCGCGGTGCGCCTGGCCCGCCGCCGGGTGCGCGACACGCTCGCCGAGTGGGATCTGCCCGAACTCGTCGATGTGACCGTGCTGCTGGTCAGCGAGCTGGTCACCAACTCGCTGCGGTACGCGCACGGGCCGATCGGGGTGCGGATGGTGCGTGGCGGCTCGCTGCTGGTCGAGGTGTCCGACCCGCTCCCCGACCCGCCGCGGGAGCGGGTGGCCACCGCGGAGGACGAGGGCGGGCGCGGCCTGCAGCTGGTGGCCGGGGCGTCGCGCCGCTGGGGGACCCGGCACGGGCCGCTGGGCAAGACCGTATGGTTCGAACTTGCACTACCGTGACGGGTGGGACGAGTGGTGGCGGCCGTGCCCGCGGCCGCCGCAGGTCATGGGCGTACGGGGGGCGTGGGAACGCTCCCAGCGTGCGCCGGGCGCCCACCCGTCCGCGATCACCGAAAGGGTTCGCCCGGCGCGTGCCGGGTATTCCGAAGAGACGAGAGCGAAAGGCGAGGCCGCGGTGGTCAGGGGAGGGCCCCCGTACCCCGGGAGCCGAGATGATGCTGTGATCGACAAGACCGTGTGCTGGACGGTCCGCATGCTGAATACTCAGCTCCAACCGGTCCATGTGTGCTGAGCTGGAGGGGTCGGGCGAGTGAGCGACATGCCAGCAGGGGCGGTTCCGCCCCGGGCGGACGACGCGGACGCGGCGACGACCGCGGTCTGGCAGTCGAGTCCGCCCGGTTCCCTCTACGACTACATACGCGTCGCGTCGTTCTCGCTCGGGCCGGACGGCCGGATCGACCAGTGGAGCGACCGCGCCGCCGAGTTCTTCGGGGTGTCCGCGGACGACGCGGTCGGCCGCGACCCCGTCGCCGCCTTCGCCCCGCCGCACGTCCAGCAGGCCGGGCACGAGCGGCTCGGCGAGATCCTCGACGGCCGCGAGTGGACGGGCCTGGTGCCCTTCACCGACGGCTCCGGCGGCGAGGGCCTCGCCGAGGTCTACGTCATGCCCGCCGACCGCGGCGCCCTGTGCATCGCGGTGGACGTCGCGACGCTGCGGCAGATCGAGACCGACCTCGCCGCCTCGCAGGCCGTCTTCGGGCAGTCCCCGATGGGCTTCGTGCTCTTCGACAGCCGGCTGCGGCTGATCCGCGTCAACGACCGCTTCGCGACCGTCTTCGGCCGCCCCGCCGAGGAGCACCGCGGCCGCGGCCCGCACGACTTCCTCTCCCGCGTCGAGGCCGACCGGCTCACCGCCGCGCTGCGCCAGGTACTGGAGACCGGCGAGCCCGTCCTCGACATGCCGCTCGTCGGCACCGTGCCCGGCGACCCGGGCCGCCGCCGCTGGTCCATGTCGCTCTACCGGCTGCACAGCGCCAGCGGCCGCGCGATCGGCGTCGCGGGCCTCGCCATGGATGTCACCGGGCGCCAGCGGGCCGAACGCGAAGCGGCCCACGCGCGGCGCAACCTCGCGCTGCTCAACGAGGCCGGCTCCCGTATCGGCACCTCCCTCGACCTGGAGACCACCGCCCGCGAACTGCTCGACGTGGCGGTGCCGCACTTCTGCGACCTCGCCTCCGTCGACCTCTACCAGGCGCTGCTGGTCGGCGCGGAGGACATGGGCGGCACCACCGACGGCAGCGGCGAGCTGCGCCGGGTCGCGTTCGCCAGCTCCGTGTCCGACGCGCCCGTCGCCATGGCCGGGGACGACGACACCTCCGCCGAGGAGGGGCCCGTCTCCGTCGGCGCCGTCCACCGCTACCGCTTCAGCTCCGCGAGCGCCCGCGCGCTGCGCACCGCCCAGCCGCAGGTCCTCGACGGCGACGGCGGGCAGGACCTGGGCGGCGCCCTCGTCCAGTCCACCCTCGTCGTCCCGATGGTCGCCCGCGACACCGTCCTCGGCCTCGTGCAGTTCTCCCGCGCCAAGGGCAGCGAGCCCTTCGCCGAGCGCGACCGGATGCTTGCCGAGGAACTGGCCGCGCGCGCCGCCATCTTCATCGACAACGCCCGCCTCTACCGGCGCGAGCACGAGCGCGCGCTGATCCTCCAGCGCAGCCTGCTGCCGCCCGACGACCCCGAGGCCGCGGGCCTCGACATCGCCTGCCGCTACCTGCCCGGCAGCATGGAGACCGAGGTCGGCGGCGACTGGTTCGACGTCATCGAGCTGCCCGGCCACCGCACCGCCCTCGTCGTCGGCGACGTCATGGGCCGCGGCCTGCGCGCCGCCGTCGCGATGGGCGAACTGCGCACCGCGCTGCGGACGCTGGCCATGCTCGACCTGGAGCCCGGCGAGGTGCTCAGCGCGCTCGACGAGGTCGTCCGCGGCCTCGGCGCGCCCACCCCCGGCCGTACCCGGCGGGCCGCCGCCAAGGAGCGCGGCGACTCCGACCTCGCCGAGGTCTACCTCGCCACCGTCGTCTACGTCGTCTACGACGCGGTCACCCGGCGCTGCACCATCGCCAACGCCGGCCACCTCCCGCCCGCCGTCGTCGAACCCGGCGAGCAGCCCATGCTCCTCGAACTGCCCCGCGGCGTCCCGCTCGGCGTCGGCGGCGAGCCCTTCGAGGAGAGCGAGGTCGAACTCGCCGAGGGCACGCTGCTCGCCCTCTACACCGACGGCCTCGTCGAATCCCGCAACCTCCCGCTGGACGAGGGCCTCGACGCCTTCCGCAGCTCCCTCGACGGGCCCGAACGCCCGCTGGAGGACATCTGCGACCACGTCCTCGCCACGCTCGACACCGCCCACGGCGAGGACGACATCGCCCTCCTCATGGCCCGCATCCGCGGCCTGCCCGCCGAGCAGGTCGGCGACTGGTCCCTCAAACCCCAGCCCACATCGGTGGCCCGCGCCCGCGAACTCGCCCGCGACCAGCTCCTCGCCTGGGACCTCGGCGACCTCGTCGACACGACCGAACTCCTCGTGAGCGAACTCGTCACCAACGCGCTCCGGCACGGCTACGGTGACATTCGCCTGCGGCTGCTGCTCGACCGGACGCTGGTGTGCGAGGTGTGGGACAGCGCGCTCGTCCAGCCCCGGCGGCGCCGGGCCCGCGACACGGACGAAGGAGGCCGCGGCCTCCAGCTCGTGACGATGCTCAGCGAGAGCTGGGGCTCGCGCCGGACGCACCGGGGCAAGACGGTGTGGTTCGAGCTGGCCCTTCCCGGGCGGGGGTCGCATGTGGCGACGCCGACGGTGGATGAGTTGCTCAGCATGTTCTGAGGGGGCGCTCCGGGGTGCCTCTTGCGGTGGTGCCCGCGACCCTCTGCCGGTGGGTGGTTGCTCGCGCAGTTCCTCGCGCCCCCGGTGTACCCGGCGGGGCATTGCGCGCTGCGTGCGGTGGGTGGGGTCGGGTGCCGGCACGGGGCACCTCCTCGGAATGCGCGTCTGGCCTCATGCCGTAGGTGGCGGGTCCTGCGTGCGCATTCCTGCGGGGGCACCCCGCACCGTCCCCCTCCCAGGAGCGTTGGCGGCTGCCTGCCGGTGGGGGTGGATGTGTGAGGCACTGCGGTTCGCCCCCGACGGCGGTGCACCCCCACAGGGGGACCGTCAGACGACATCTGACTCGCACGGGTGGTGGGGGTGGGAAACACCCCGCGCCGCTAGGCGCGGGGACCCCCGAAGGTGGCGGGAGCCATTTCCTCGCCGGTGGGGCCGCTGGTGGCGCCGAAGGCGCCGTGTGGGGGGAGGAGGAGGCCGCCGAGGGCGGCGGGGGAGAGGGGGGTGCGGGCGGTGAGGTCGTTGAGGGCGAGGCGTTGGGCCGCGCGGGCGAGGTGGTCGGATTCGGCCGGGGGGACGCCGGAGCGCTCGGCGCCGGCCAGGTTCGTACGGGCGGCGCAGCCGATCGCGCCGCGGTGCGTGGAGATGAGGTCGCGCGCCGCCGCGACCTCGCTGCGGGCGGCGAAGTCGGCGTAGGGCCCGTCCTGCCGTAGGGCCGCGAGCGGGTCGTACGGGCCCGGGGGGCGGTCGGAACCGAGCAGGGCGTCCGCCTCCCGCAGGTCCGCGGCGCGGCGCGCGGTGGCCTCGGCGAGGGTGGCGGCCTGGCCGAGCGCGCCCTCGGCCAGGCGGACGAACAGCGCGGCCCGGCCGTGGTCCGTACCGACCGCCGCGCGCGCGAGGTCCAGCCGCTCCCGGGCGAAGTCCAGCAGCGCGCGGGCCTGCGCGGGGTGCCCGGCGACCGGGGCGAGCGGCTCGGCGCCGTACGCCGCGGCGAGCGGCGCCAGCTCGTGCTCGGCTGCCGCGATCCTGCCGGGCAGCGCCGTGGCCCTGGCCTCGGCCTGCTCCAGCAGCTCGGGGACGTCCGCCTCCAGCCCGCGCAGCCGGTCGAAGGCCCCCGCCTCCGCGTCGAGGCGGCGGTTGGCCTGCGTGCAGTGGGAGAGGATCTCGTCCAGCATCTGCCGCCGGGTCGCCTCGTCGGGCGTGCCGTCGTCGAGCCGCGCGCGCAGCCGGAAGGCGACGGCCAGCTCCTCCCGGGCGTAGTCCACGGCCTCCGCGAACGGCTTCACCGCCGGGGCACCGGCCTGCGCCGCCGCGAAACCGACGTCCTCGTGGCTGGTACGGACGGCGTCGTCGGTCGCCACGAGCTGCTGTGACGCTTGCGCGTCGAGTTCCGGCAGCGGCGTCGGCCGCGGCCCGTAGCGCCGGGGACGGCCCCGGACACCGGGGCCCGCCTCCCTGCCCTGCGCGGCGCCGCGGGCCGCCGCGGACGCCCCCCGGCGGCGTACCGCGACGAGCGTCACCAGCGCCACCGCGGCGACCGCGACCACCGGGATCCACAGATCCCCGGCCCCGTTCTCCGCGCCGGGTGAGGCCGCCACCGCGGCCAGGGCGCCGACGACGAGCAGCGCGGTGGCCGCGCCCGGCCGGTGTCCTCGCCGCCTCATGCGCATCGCGCCTTTCGCCGCGCCACACCACCGCGGGTGGCTGTCCTGGGAGGCTATGCGCCTCCGCGCCCCCTCGCGACCCCAACCCGGGCGGTGGCTCCGCGGCTCCCCGCCGCGGGGGGTGCCCGCGCCTGGCGGCGCGGGGTGTTTCCCACCCCCAGCCACCCGTGCAGATAGTGGGCGTGTGCACGCCTCCCTGTGGGGGTGCACCGCCGTCGGGGGCTAACCGCAGTCCCTCACACATCCACCCCCACCGGCAGGCAGCCGCCCACGAGACGCCGGGAGGGGGACGGTGCGGGGTGCCCCCGCAGGAATGCGCACGCAAGACCCGCCACCTACCTCCATGAGGCCAGACGCGCATTCCGAGGAGGTGCCCCGTGCCGGCCCCCGACCCCACCCCCCGCGCACAGCGCGATGCCCCGCCGGGTACACCGGGGGCGCGAGGAACTGCGCGACCAGCCCCCGCCAAGGGAAGGTCGCGCGGACCACCGCAAGAGGCACCCCGGAGCGCTACCGGCGCCGCCGGATCACCGAGCCCAGCCACACCAGTGGATCGTACTTACGATCCACGGCCCGCTCCTTGAGCGGAATCAACGCATTGTCCGTGATTTTGATGTGCTCCGGACACACCTCCGTGCAGCACTTCGTGATGTTGCAGTACCCGAGCCCGTGCCCGTCCTGCGCCGCCGCGGCCCGCGAGGCGCCGCCGTCCTCGCCCGCCGCGTCCAGCGGATGCATGTCGAGCTCGGCGACGCGCATGAGGAAGCGCGGCCCGGCGAAGGCCGGCTTGTTCTCCTCGTGGTCGCGGATGACGTGGCAGGTGTCCTGGCACAGGAAGCACTCGATGCACTTGCGGAACTCCTGCGAGCGCTCGACGTCGACCTGCTGCATGCGGTATTCGCCGGGTGCGACGCCCTTGGGCGGGACGAAGGCGGGGATCTCGCGGGCCTTCTGGTAGTTGAAGGAGACGTCCGTGACGAGGTCCCGGATCACCGGGAAGGTCCGCAGCGGGGTGACGGTGACCGTCTCCTCGGGGGTGAAGACGGACATCCGGGTCATGCACATGAGCCGGGGCCGGCCGTTGACCTCCGCGCTGCACGACCCGCATTTGCCGGCCTTGCAGTTCCAGCGGACGGCGAGGTCCGCGGCCTGGGTGGCCTGGAGGCGGTGGATGATGTCGAGGACGACCTCGCCGTCGTTCACCTCGACCTCGTAGTCCTGGAGGCCGCCGCCTTCCGCGTCGCCCCGCCAGACCTTGAAGTGCGCTGTGTGGGTCACGCGTCAAGCTCCTCGTCGGTCAGGTATTTGCCCAGCTCCTCGCGTTCGAAGAGGGCGAGCAGGTCGGCCCGGACGGGCGGCATGGCGCGCTGCCGGAGCGTCACACCGGCCGGTTCGGCGGCGCCCGTGGGCGCCGCCAGCTCGCACACGAGGTTGACCTTGCGCCAGGCGGGGTCCATGCCGGGGTGGTCGTCGCGGGTGTGGCCGCCGCGGCTCTCGGTGCGCTCCAGCGCGGCGCGGGCCACGCACTCGCTGACCAGCAGCATGTTGCGCAGGTCGATCGCGAGGTGCCAGCCGGGGTTGAACTGCCGGTGGCCCTCGACGCCGACCCGCCCGGCGCGGTCGCGGAGGGCGGCGAGCCGTTCGAGGGCCTGCTCCATCTCGGGGCCGCGCCGGATGATGCCGACCAGGTCGTTCATGACCTGCTGCAGCTCCTGGTGCACGGTGTACGGGTTCTCCGGCGCGGAGCCCGCGCCGTCCGCCGAGGAGCCGTCCGCCAAGGACTCCGCCCCGAAGGGCCGCAGCACCTCCGCCGCGGCGGCGTCGATCTGCGCCTGGTCCGCCGCGGGACGCGCGTCGCCCAGCCCCGCGGCGTACTCCGCGGCGTGCAGGCCCGCGCGGCGGCCGAAGACCAGCAGGTCGGACAGCGAGTTGCCGCCGAGCCGGTTGGAGCCGTGCATGCCGCCGGCGACCTCGCCGGCCGCGTAGAGGCCGGTCACCCCGGTGGCCGCGGCCGTGTCGGGGTCGACGTCGACGCCGCCCATCATGTAGTGGCAGGTCGGGCCGACCTCCATCGCCTCGGCGGTGATGTCGACGTCGGCCAGCTCCTTGAACTGGTGGTGCATCGACGGCAGCCGGCGGCGGATCTCCTCGGCGGGCAGTCGCGTCGAGACGTCCAGGTAGACCCCGCCGTGCGGGGTGCCGCGGCCGGCCTTGACCTCGGAGTTGATCGCGCGGGCCACCTCGTCGCGGGGCAGCAGCTCGGGGGGCCTGCGGTGGGTGTCGGGGTCGGAGTACCAGCCGTCGGCCTCCTCCTCGCTCTGCGCGTACTTCTCCTTGAAGACGTCGGGGACGTAGCGGAACATGAACCGCTCGCCCTCGCTGTTGCGCAGCACCCCGCCGTCGCCGCGCACCGACTCGGTGACGAGAATGCCCTTGACGGACGGCGGCCAGACCATGCCGGTCGGGTGGAACTGGATGAATTCCATGTTGATCAGCGGCGCCCCGGCCAGCAGCGCGAGCGCGTGCCCGTCCCCGGTGTACTCCCAGGAGTTGGACGTCACCTTGAAGGACTTGCCGACGCCGCCGGTGGCGAGCACGACCGCGGGCGCGTCGATCACGAACAGCCGCCCGGACTCGCGGACGTAGCCGAAGACTCCCGCCACACTGTCGTCCTGCTTGAGGACGCGGGTGACCGTGCACTCCTGGAAGACCTTCAGCCGCGCCTCGTAGTCGCCGGTCTCGGCGAAGTCCTCCTGCTGGAGGGAGACGATCTTCTGCTGGAGGGTGCGGATCAGCTCCAGGCCGGTGCGGTCGCCGACGTGCGCGAGGCGCGGGTATTCGTGGCCGCCGAAGTTGCGCTGCGAGATCCGGCCGTCCGCGGTGCGGTCGAAGAGCGCGCCCCACGTCTCCAGCTCCCACACCCGGTCGGGGGCCTCCTTGGCGTGCAGCTCGGCCATCCGCCACTGGTTGAGGAACTTCCCGCCGCGCATGGTGTCGCGGAAGTGCACCTGCCAGTTGTCGTGCGCGTTGACATTGCCCATGCTGGCCGCGATGCCGCCCTCGGCCATCACGGTGTGGGCCTTGCCGAAGAGCGACTTGCAGATCACGGCGGTGCGCAGGCCCTGCTCGCGGGCCTCGATGGCGGCCCGCAGCCCGGCGCCGCCCGCGCCGACCACGACCACGTCGTACGCGTGCCGTTCGACTTGTGTCATCTCAGAAGAACCTCGGATCGTCGAATACGCCGCTGGCCACCAGGTACACGTAGAAGTCGGCGACGGCGACGCTGATCAGCGAGGACCACGCCAGCAGCATGTGGCGGCCGTTCAGCGCCCCCACCCAGCCCCACAGCCGGTAGCGCACCGGGTGGGCGGAGAAGTGCCGCAGCTTGCCGCCGATGATGTGCCGGCAGGAGTGGCAGGACAGGGTGTACGCCCAGATGAGCGCGATGTTGACGACGAAGACCAGGGTGCCGAGCCCGGCGTGGCCCCAGCTCCCGTCCGTCCCGCGGAAGGCGAGCACCACGTCGTAGGTGAGGATCCCGGCCACCGGGAGGGCCAGGTAGAAGAAGTAGCGGTGGATGTTCTGCAGGATCAGCGGGAAGCGGGTCTCGCCGCTGTACTTCTCGTGCGGCTCGGCGACCGCGCAGGCCGGCGGCGACATCCAGAAGCCGCGGTAGTAGGCCTTGCGGTAGTAGTAGCAGGTCAGCCGGAAGCCCAGCGGGAAGATCAGCACCAGCAGCGCGGGGGACAGGCCCCACCAGCTGCCGAACAGGTGCCAGTCGGCGCCGCCGTCCATGTCCGTGCAGTTCGAGGCGAGGCACGGCGAGTAGAAGGGCGAGACGTAGGGCGCGGTGTAGTAGTCGCCGTTGGCGAAGGCCCGCCAGGTCGCGTAGACCACGAACAGGCCCAGCACCGTCGCGGTGACCAGCGGTGACAGCCACCACTTGTCGGTCCGCAGGTGGCGGGCGGGGATGGCGGCGCGGCCGGGCGTGAAGACGCCGCGCGGGGGTGGAGTGACGGGAGTGGTTCCGGTGGCCAAAGGGGGACTCCGTACGGGAGGGGGCCGGGGGCGCGCGACGGGGGCGGCACGCACAGGCGAGGCGCGGGGCGGGACGGGGCCCGCCGGTGTCACGGCGCGTGCCGGTGCGGCGAGCCGAGCCCCTCGTCCTCGGCGTCCGCCCACAGCCCGCGGTCGTACGGCGCGTCCGGCACGGTGATCATGTCCACCGGCCGGCTGCTCGCGGCGCCGGGCGCGGCCTCGCGCAGCAGCGTGAGGCTCTCCCGCAGGTGATCGGCGGCGGAGCGGACCCTGCGCAGGTCGAGGGTGTCGCCGCACGGCTCGTCGAGGCGGGCGACGCAGCGCATCAGGTCGTCGAGCCGTCGCTGGACCGACGTCAGGTCGTCGTGCAGGGACATGCCGTGCCCTCACCGTCCTTCACCATCTGCCGCCATTGGCATCGCGGTGCTGCGCCAGCGAGTGTCGCGCGTCACACCACGCTTTGTGAAGACGCGTGCACGGATTCGATCAGCGCGCGGCGGGGTGGGCCGGACGGGTGGAGTGCGCCGGTGCGGTCGGCGGGTCGGGGGCGCGGCGCCCGTGGCGTCGACTGGAGTGGGGGGTGCGAATAACCGGACCACCGGTAAAGCGGCCCATTCGATCATCGGAAAAAGTCCCCGGCGGAACCCGACCGTCTCCGGCCGGCCGCCAGGGTCGCGGAGGAGCGACCTCATGAACCGTGCGGCCCCGACCGCCATCCCCCCGGCGCCGCGGGCGCGTGCGGTGCGCATCGCCGTGGCCCTCACCGCCGGCGCCACCCTCTCCCTCAGCGCGGCCTGCTCCTCGGGCGGCGGCAACCACGCGGCCGGCACCGCGGGCACCGACATCGCGAGCGTCGCGCGCTCGGGCGTACGCGACGGCGGGACGCTGCGCTGGGCCACCGCGAGCGTGCCGCGCACCCTCAACGCCTTCCAGGCCGACGCGGACGCCGACACCGCGACCGTCGCGGGCGCCACCCTGCCCACGATGTTCCGCCTCGACGCGCACGGCCGGCCGCACGCCGACCCGGACTTCGTCACCAAGGCCGACGTCACGAAGACCGCGCCACGGCAGGTCGTCACCTACCGGCTGAACCCCAAGGCGAAGTGGAGCGACGGGCGGGCCGTGTCCGCCGCCGACTTCACCGCCCAGTGGAAGGCCCTCAACGGCTCGAACTCCGCGTTCTGGACCTCGCGCAACGCCGGGTACGACCGGATCGCGTCCGTGAAGCAGGGCGAGGACGCGCAGAGCGTCGAGGTCACCTTCAGCACGCCGTACGCCGACTGGCGCTCGCTCTTCAGCCCGCTCTACCCCAAGTCCGTCACGGGCGACCCCGACGCCTTCAACGACAAGGCCCGCACCGCGCTGCCCGCCGCGGCCGGGCCCTTCGCCGTCAAGGACGTCGACACCAAGGCCGGCACGGTCACACTGGAGCGCAACGCCTCCTGGTGGGGGCAGCGCGCCAAGCTCGACCGGATCGTGCTCACCGCGGTGCCGCAGGGCAAGCGGGCCGCGGCGCTGGCCGCGGGCAAGCTCGACCTCGCCGACATCGAGCCGGGCGCGCTCGGCGCCGTCAAGGGGACGAAGGGCCTGGCCGTACGCAAGGCGCCCGACGCGGCGTACGCACAGCTCGCCCTCAACGGCAGCGCGGGGCCGCTCGCCGACGAGCGCGTCCGGCACGCGGTGGCCCGCGCGGTCGACCGCAAGGCCATCGCGACCGCCGTCCTCAAGCCGCTCGGGCTCCCCGCCCAGCCGCTCGGCAACCACCTCGTCCTGCCCTCCCAGGACGGCTACGCCGACCACAGCTCCGCCCTCGGCAAGGCGGACGTCCAGCAGGCGCAGGCGCTGCTCACGGACGCGGGCTGGAAGCGGTCCGCCGTCAAGGGCGGCGACCAGGCGGCGGCGCCCGCCGACGGCCACGACAGCGCGTCCGGCGCGCTCACCGTCGTCGAGCCCGCCCGCGCGGTCACCAAGAGCGGCAAGCAGCTCAGCCTGCGGTTCGTGCTGCCCGCGGACTCGCCGACGCTCGACGACGTCGGCTCGCGGATCGCCCGTATGCTCTCCGCGATCGGCATCCGCACGGAGATCACCAAGGTCGACGGGGCGAGCTACTTCCAGGACCACATCGCGGCCGGCGACTTCGACCTGGCCCTCTACTCCTGGCCGGGCACGGCCTACCCCGCCACCGACGACACGCCCATCTACGCCAAGCCCGTGCCCGCGCCCGACGGCTCGCTGAGCGTCGCCCAGAACTACACCCGGGTCGGCACCGACCAGATCGACCAGCTCCTGGACCGCGCCGGCTCCGAACTCGACGCCGGCACCGCCCGCTCCCTGACGGCCCAGGCCGACTCCCGCATCTGGGCCGCCGCCGGCTCGATCCCCCTCTACCAGCGCCCCGCGGTGGTCGCCCTCCGCACGACGGTCGCCAACGCGGGCGCCTTCGGCTTCCAGACCCCGCGGTACGAGGACATGGGCTTCCGCAAGTAGCCCGACCGGCGGGCAGCCCCACCGCCGGGGGCGGCCCGGTCACGTACCGGGCAGCCCCCGGCAGGGCTCAGCGACGGAGCAGGGCCGCCGCGCGGGCGTGCGCGCGGGCGGCGTCCACGGGGCGGCCCGCGGCGGCATGGACGGCGGCCAGCGTGTCGAGGGCGCCGGCCCGGGAGAGCGCCTCCGGGGCGTTCGCCGCGGCCCGCGCCGCGAGCTTGGCCGCTTGCGGGAGCCGCCCCTGGAAATACGCCTCGCGGGCCGCGAGGTCGGTGCGCCGGGCGAGGGCGGGCCCCTGCGCCCGCAGCCCGGTCATCGCCGCGGCGAAGTACGGCAGCCCCTGCTCCGCCGGGATCTGCCCGGCGCGGACCCCGTCGCTGACCGCGGCGGCGTAGAGGTAGAGCGCCCCGGCCCGCAGGGAGGGCGCCGCGGACCGCGCGTACAGCTCCACCGCCGTGTGCGCCGCCTCGACGGAGCGCCCCTCGGCGAGGGCCAGCATCGCGCTGAGGGCGAGCCGCCGCGGTGAGCCGGACGGCGGCGCGGCGGCGAGCGCGGCCCGCATGAGGTCGATCCGCCCGGCGCCCGCCGCCCGCGTGGCGGCGATCGTGGCGTCGTCGGCCTGCCATTCGCCGAGCCTGCCCTCCTCCGTCCCGAAGGGCAGCCGCAGCAGCCGCCACGCGGGACTGGTGACCCGGCCAGGGGCGAGGACGTGGGTCAGGAGGGTGAGGAAGGCGATGCCCCAGCCGACCGCCGCGGCCGCGCCGCCCGCGGCGACGAGCGCCGCGGCCACCGCGGCCTGCACGAGCAGCTGGACGAGTTCCCCCCACCACATCCGGCGCCGCAGACCGGGCCGGTCGGTCACGACCATGCAGGGGCTGTAGAGGATGAGCGGCAGCGGCCGGAGCACGAGCTGCCGCCCGCCGACGGTGGTGGCCCAGAGCCAGGGACCGGCGCCGATCGAGGAGTAGACGGCCGCGAGCCCGGTGAAGGGGCCCAGCAGCCGGCTGAGCACGTTGTGCAGCGAGACGGCGAGCAGCATCCCGGCGAAGAAGAGCAGGAAGTAGTGCTCGGGGAAGGGCAGCCCGTGGGAGCTGCCCGCGACGCCGACGGTGCCGCCCACGGCGGCGGCGATGACAAAGGTGACCGTCCGGTTCCGGCTCGCGCCCGGCGGACCGGACAGGTCGGGCGGTGGCGGCGGCACGGTGGGGTCGTGCGGCGGCGCGGGTGGCGTGTACACGCCCCGGATCATGGCACCCCCCGTACGCGCCCGCCCACCGCCCCCGGCGTAAGCGTGCGGAGCCCTCGCGCCGGGGCCCCGCGCAGCGGTAACGCGCTCCCGGCGGGCGGCGGCAGGCGGGGCACGTACCATGGGAGGTGGCCGTGGCGTGAGTTCTGCCCGGCGAGGCGAGCGCGTCATACCGGAACGCGACGTCATCCACGATCCGGGAGAAGCCCCCCAGCATGTCCACGCGCCACGATATCCGTAACGTCGCCATCGTCGCCCACGTCGACCACGGCAAGACGACCCTCGTCGACGCCATGCTCAAGCAGGCGGGCGCCTTCTCGGCGCACCAGCACCTGGACGACCGGATGATGGACTCCAACGACCTGGAGCGCGAGAAGGGCATCACCATTCTCGCGAAGAACACCGCGGTGAAGTACCACCCGAAGGACGGCTCGGACCCGGTCACGATCAACATCATCGACACTCCCGGCCACGCCGACTTCGGCGGCGAGGTCGAGCGCGGCCTGTCCATGGTGGACGCGGTCGTGCTGCTGGTGGACGCCTCCGAGGGCCCGCTGCCGCAGACCCGGTTCGTGCTGCGCAAGGCGCTGTCCGCCCGGCTCCCGGTGATCCTGTGCATCAACAAGACGGACCGGCCGGACGCCCGTATCGACGAGGTCGTCAACGAGACCTACGACCTCTTCCTCGACCTGGACGCCGACGAGGACCAGATCGAGTTCCCGATCGTCTACGCGTGCGCCCGCGACGGTGTCGCCTCGCTGACCAAGCCGGCCGACGGCACGGTCCCGACGGACAGCACCAACCTGGAGCCGTTCTTCTCCACCCTGCTGGAGCACGTCCCGGCCCCGGTGTACGACGAGGAGGCCCCGCTCCAGGCGCACGTCACCAACCTGGACGCCGACAACTTCCTCGGCCGTATCGCGCTGCTGCGCGTCGAGCAGGGCCACCTGAAGAAGGGGCAGACCGTCGCGTGGATCAAGCGGGACGGCAGCATCTCCAACGTCCGGATCACCGAGCTGCTGATGACCGAGGCGCTGACCCGCGGCCCCGCCGAGAGCGCGGGCCCCGGTGACATCTGCGCGGTCGCGGGCATCCCGGACATCATGATCGGCGAGACCCTCGCCGACCCGGACAACCCGGTCGCGCTGCCGCTCATCACGGTCGACGAGCCGGCGATCTCGATGACGATCGGCACGAACACCTCGCCGCTGGTCGGCAAGGGCGGCAAGGGCCACAAGGTGACCGCCCGGCTGGTCAAGGACCGGCTGGAGCGCGAGCTCGTCGGCAACGTGTCGCTGCGGGTGCTGCCGACCGAGCGCCCGGACGCCTGGGAGGTGCAGGGCCGCGGTGAGCTGGCGCTGGCCATCCTGGTGGAGACGATGCGCCGGGAGGGCTTCGAGCTGACCGTCGGCAAGCCCGAGGTGGTCACCAAGGACGTCGACGGCAAGGTGCACGAGCCGATCGAGCGGATGACCATCGACTCGCCCGAGGAGCACCTGGGCGCGATCACCCAGCTCATGGCGTCCCGCAAGGGCCGGATGGAGACGATGACCAACCACGGGTCCGGCTGGATCCGGATGGAGTGGATCGTGCCGTCCCGCGGCCTGATCGGTTTCCGGACGGAGTTCCTGACCCAGACCCGCGGCACCGGCATCGCGCACTCCATCTTCGAGGGCCACGAGCCGTGGTTCGGCGAGCTGCGCACCCGTAACAACGGCTCGCTGGTCGCGGACCGGGCGGGCGTCGTCACGGCCTTCGCGATGACCAACCTCCAGGAGCGCGGCGTGCTGTTCGTGTCGCCGACCACGGAGGTCTACGAGGGCATGATCGTCGGCGAGAACTCCCGGTCGGACGACATGGACGTGAACATCACCAAGGAGAAGAAGCTCACGAACATGCGGTCCTCGACCGCGGACGTGACCGAGTCCCTGGTGCCGCCGCGGATGCTGTCGCTGGAGCAGTCCCTGGAGTTCTGCCGGGACGACGAATGCATCGAAGTCACCCCGGCGACGGTCCGGATCCGTAAGGTGGTTCTCGACCAGAAGGAGCGGGGCCGCGCCGCGTCCCGCGCCAAGCGCTGACGACTGCTGACCGCCAACTGAACGGTGAGGGGTCCAGGGCTTCCTGGACCCCTCTTTCACGACCCGGACGCGTCCGCTTTCCGGACGCCAATCACCGTTAGATATGTCACATCGCCCAATTCGCCGGTGTCTGTCTACGTTCCATAATGTCCGGATTCTGGAACAAGATCGCTGGTGATGTGACCAAAGCGAGACCAACCCTGTGTCGATCCGACTTCAAACGTGCCCGATAGTGGGACGAAGTTGAGCTCGGGTCAATGGGTCACGCGCTGATGGGGAGCGCCGACTCACGAGCACAGGAAGGCCGTAGTCGCTGTCAGGGGTGTCAGTGAGCGTCCGGCCTTCCTTTCACGTATCGACAGTGACTCCTGAGGAGGCAAACCCATGCGCGGTGCCAAGAGCGCCAAGTGGGTCGTAGGAGCGGCCGTGATCGCCCTCGCAGCGACCGCCTGCAGTTCGAGTGATGACTCGGGCGACAAGAAGGGTGGCAGCACCAAGGCGAGCAGCTCGTCCGACGGTGTCGTCCGGGCGTGGTGGGGCGACCCCCAGAACCCGCTCGAGCCCGCCAACACCAATGAGGTGCAGGGCGGCAAGGTCCTTGACATGATCTTCATGAACCTCAAGGAGTACGACCCGAAGACCGGTAAGGCGATGCTGGAGGCCGCCGACTCGATCACGAGCACGGACCAGCAGAACTTCACCATCAAGATCAAGCCGGACCTGAAGTTCTCGGACGGCACCCCGGTGACCTCCAAGTCCTTCGTGGACGCCTGGAACTACGGCGCGCTGGTCACCAACAAGCAGCTCAACGCGTACTTCTTCGCGGACATCCAGGGCTACGACGCGGTGCACCCGTCCGACGACGCGACGGCGAAGCCGACCGCGCAGACCATGTCCGGTCTGAAGGTCGTGGACGACCACACCTTCACCGTCGCGCTGAAGCAGAAGTTCTCGACGTGGCCGGACCGCCTGGGCTACAAGGCCTTCGCGCCGCTGCCCACCGAGTTCTTCTCGGACCACGCGGCCTACCTCGCCAAGCCGATCGGCGACGGCCCCTACATGATCGACTCTTACAAAAAGGGTACGAGCATGAAGCTGGTGCCGAACCCGAACTACACCGGCCCGAGCAAGCCCAAGAACAAGGGCGTCCTGCTCAAGGTCTACACCAGCAGCGACACCGCCTACGCGGACCTGCAGTCCGGCAACCTGGACGTCCTCGACGACATCCCGGCCGCGGACCTCTCGCACGTCAAGGACGACCTGGGCGGCCGCTACCTGAACCAGCCGGCCGGCATCATCCAGACCTTCTCGTTCCCGATGTACGAGAAGGAGTGGAGCAAGCCGGGCATGGAGAAGGTGCGTCTGGGCATCTCCATGGCGATCGACCGCAAGACGATCACCGACAAGATCTTCCAGGGCACCCGCACCCCGGCGCAGGACCTCACCTCCCCGGTGCTGGGCGCGGCCGGCGGCTACAGCGACACGCTGGCCGGCGACTCGGTCAAGTACGACCCGGTCAAGGCCAAGCAGCTGATCCAGGAGGGCGGCGGTCTGCCCGGCGGTCACATGACCCTCGGCTACAACGCCGACTCCGGCTCGCACAAGGAATGGGTCGACGCGGTCTGCAACAGCATCAACAACGTGCTGGGCGACAACAAGGCCTGCGTCGGCGCCCCGACGGGTACCTTCGCCGCCTTCCGTGACCAGATCACCAAGGGCCAGATGAAGCAGCCGTTCCGTTCCGGCTGGCAGATGGACTACCCGCTGATCGACGACTTCATCACCCCGCTCTACGCGACCGGTGGCAGCTCGAACGACTCGAAGTACAGCAACAAGACCGTGGACAACCTAATCAACCAGGCGAACGCCGAGGCTGACACCACCAAGTCCACGCAGCTGTACCAGCAGGCCGAGACGCAGATCCTCAAGGACATGCCGATCGTCCCGCTGTGGTACCAGAACGGTCAGTGCGGCTGGTCCAGCAAGGTCTCGAACGTGACGGAGAACGCCTTCAGCTACCCCGTCTTCACCGAGATCACGGTCAACTGACCTGACAACCGCATCACACTCGCAGTGAGCGGGTCCGACAGGGGAGACGTCCGGGCGCGCTTGCGGGGGAACTGACAAACAACCGCTCGCGGTGTGGATGTCGGCCGGGGCCACAAGCCCCGGCCGACGTCTGCCCCGATCCCTGGAGGGCTAATGGGGCGCTACGTCATCAGGCGACTGCTCCAGATGATTCCGGTCTTCATCGGAACCACACTGTTGATCTTCGTCATGGTTTGGGGTCTCGGCGATCCCGTGGCCGCCAAGTTCGGAGACCGTACTCCCGATCCGGCGACTGCCAATGCGCTGAGAGAGCAACTGCACCTCAACGATCCGTTGATCCAGCAGTACTGGCTCTACATGAAGGGCGTCTTCACTGGCGACTTCGGTGAGGCCTACAACTCCCAGCCGGTCACGGACATGCTCAAGTCGGCATTCCCGCTCACGCTGCGACTGACCGTCGTCGCCTTCGTCATGGAGACGGTCATCGGCGTGGCGCTCGGCCTGGTCGCAGGCCTGCGGCGCGGCCGGGCGTTCGACACCGGCGTGCTGGCCATCACGCTGCTCGTGGTGTCCATCCCGACCTTCGTCACCGGTTACGTCCTCCAGTACTACGTGGGCGTCAAGTGGGGCATATTCCACCCGGCGGTCCAGGACGGCGCCCCGTTCAAGGATCTGCTCATGCCGGGCCTGGTCCTGGCCGGCGTCTCCCTCGCCTACGTCGCCCGGCTCACCAGAACGACGGTCGCGGAGAACTCCCGGGCGGACTACCTGCGCACCGCGGTCGCCAAGGGCCTGCCGCGGCGCCGGGTCATCGTCAACCACATGCTGCGCAACTCGCTCATACCCGTGGTGACCTTCCTCGGTACGGACATCGGCAACCTGATGGCCGGCGCCCTCGTGACCGAGCGCATCTTCAACATCCAGGGTGTGGGCTACCAGATCTACCAGGGCATCGTGCACGTCAGCCCCACGACCGTGGTCGGCTTCGTGACCGTCCTGGTGATCATCTTCCTGCTTGCCAACCTGCTCGTCGACCTGCTCTACGCGGTCCTGGACCCGAGGATCCGGTATGCCTGAGAACACCGACGCCGCGATCCTCGACGGCGTTCCCACCACCCAGGACGGCACCGCCCTTCCGGCGGTCGAGGCGCAGGACAAGGCGCGCAGCCTGTGGAACGACGCCTGGTACGACCTGCGTCGCAAGCCGGTCTTCTACATATCCTCGCTGGTCATCCTGTTCCTGATCTTCATCTCGATCTGGCCGGGCGCCATCGCGCACGCCGATCCGCTGCAGTGCGACCTGATCAACTCGCAGAACGGGCCCAGCGGCGGCCACTGGTTCGGTTACGACCAGCAGGGCTGCGACGTCTACAGCCGCACCGTGCACGGTGCGCGCAACTCCATCGAGGTCGGCCTGCTGTCCACGGTCGGCGTGGCGCTGCTCGGCTCGGTCCTCGGCGGCCTCGCCGGTTTCTTCGGCGGCTGGCTCGACGCTCTCCTCTCCCGGATCAGCGACATCTTCTTCGGCATCCCGATCCTGCTCGGCGGTGTGGTCTTCCTGTCCGTGGTCAAGGGCGGCTCGGTGTGGACCGTGTCGGGCTTCATCATCGTGCTGGGCTGGCCGCAGCTGGCCCGTATCGCCCGCGGCGCCGTCATCACGGCGAAGGGGCAGGACTACGTGCTGGCTGCCAAGGCACTCGGCGCGAGCAACAGCCGGCTGCTGCTGCGCCACATCACCCCGAACGCCCTCGCGCCGATCATCGTATGGTCCACGATCGCGCTCGGCACCTTCATTTCTCTGGAGGCCACGCTGTCGTTCCTCGGCGTCGGTCTGAAGCCGCCGGCCGTCTCGTGGGGCATCGACATCTCCTCGGCCTCCGAGCAGATCCGCAACGCGCCGCACATGCTGCTGTTCCCGGCCGGTGCGCTCAGCATCACGGTGCTGGCCTTCATCCTGCTCGGCGACGCGGTCCGCGACGCTCTCGACCCGAAGCTGCGCTAGGAGGGCGTACGTTGACTGTCATCGACGATGTTTCGAACGTCCCGGCACCGGACGCCACTACGGCGCCGCTGCTGGAAGTACGCGACCTGCACGTGGAGTTCCACACCCGTGACGGTGTCGCCAAGGCCGTGAACGGCGTCAACTACTCGGTGAGCGCCGGGGAGACGCTGGCGGTGCTCGGTGAGTCGGGCTCCGGCAAGTCGGTGTCCGCGCAGGCGGTCATGGGCATCCTCGACATGCCGCCGGCCCGGATCCCGAAGGGCGAGATCTTCTTCCAGGGCCGCGACATGCTCAAGATGTCCGGCGAGGAGCGGCGGAAGATCCGCGGCCGGAAGATCGCGATGATCTTCCAGGACGCGCTGTCGTCCCTCAACCCGGTCCTGAGCGTCGGCTACCAGCTCGGCGAGATGTTCCGGGTGCACCAGGGCGCCTCCCGCAAGGAGGCCAAGGCCAGGGCCATCGAGCTGATGGACAAGGTGCGCATCCCGGCCGCCCGGGAGCGGGTGGGCGACTACCCGCACCAGTTCTCCGGCGGTATGCGGCAGCGCATCATGATCGCCATGGCGCTCGCCCTGGAGCCCGAGCTGATCATCGCGGACGAGCCCACCACCGCGCTCGACGTGACCGTCCAGGCGCAGGTCATGGATCTGCTCGCGGAGCTGCAGCGCGAGTTCAACATGGGCCTGATCCTCATCACCCACGACCTGGGCGTCGTCGCCGACGTCGCCGACAAGATCGCGGTGATGTACGCCGGCCGGATCGTCGAGGACGCCCCCGTCCACGACATCTACGCCAAGCCGGCCCACCCGTACACCAAGGGCCTGCTCCAGTCGATCCCGCGGCTGGACCAGAAGGGCCAGGAGCTGTACGCGATCAAGGGCCTGCCGCCCAACCTGACGCGTATCCCGTCCGGCTGCGCGTTCAACCCGCGCTGCCCGATGGCGCAGGACATCTGCCGTACCGACGTGCCGCCGCTGCACCCGGTCGGCACGGCGCGCGGCAGCGCGTGCCACTTCTGGAAGGAGACCCTCGGTGACTGAGCCCACTCCCGAGAAGCCCGCCGCCCAGGACGCCCCGGCCGCTCCGGTCGAGGCCGCCGCCGAGGCCGCGGCCGCGAAGCTCGCCGAGCGCGAGCCGATCCTGTCGGTGCGCAACCTGGTCAAGCACTTCCCGCTGACCCAGGGCATCCTGTTCAAGACGCAGGTCGGCGCGGTCAAGGCCGTCGACGGTGTGTCCTTCGACCTGTACGCGGGCGAGACGCTCGGCATCGTGGGCGAGTCCGGCTGCGGCAAGTCCACGGTCGCCAAGCTGCTCATGAACCTGGAGCAGGTGACGGCCGGCGAGGTCTTCTACAAGGGCCAGGACATCACCAAGCTGTCCGGCAAGGCACTCAAGGCCGTCCGGCGCAACATCCAGATGGTCTTCCAGGACCCGTACACGTCGCTGAACCCGCGGATGACGGTCGGCGACATCATCGGTGAGCCGTTCGAGATCCACCCGGAGGCGGCGCCGCGCGGCGACCGCCGCCGGCGGGTGCAGGACCTGCTGGACGTCGTCGGTCTGAACCCGGAGTACATCAACCGCTACCCGCACCAGTTCTCCGGCGGCCAGCGCCAGCGCATCGGCATCGCCCGCGGCCTCGCGCTCAACCCGGAGATCATCATCTGCGACGAGCCGGTGTCCGCGCTCGACGTGTCGGTGCAGGCGCAGGTCATCAACCTGATGGAGAAGCTGCAGGACGAGTTCAACCTGTCCTACATCTTCATCGCGCACGACCTGTCGATCGTCCGGCACATCTCGGACCGGGTCGGCGTGATGTACCTCGGCAAGATCGCCGAGATCGGCAGCGACGCGGCGATCTACGAGCACCCGACCCACCCGTACACCCAGGCGCTGCTGTCGGCGGTGCCGGTGCCGGACCCGGAGGCGCGCGAGCGGCGCGAGCGCATCATCCTGTCGGGCGACGTGCCCTCGCCGGCCAACCCGCCGTCCGGGTGCCGTTTCCGCACCCGTTGCTGGAAGGCCGAGCAGCGGTGCGCCGAGGAGGAGCCGGTGCTCGCGATCCCGACCCGGTTCGCCGACTCCGACACCCCGGCGGCGCACGAGTCCGCGTGCCACTTCGCCGAGGAGAAGGACGTGGTCGGCGCGGCCTGAGCCGAGTCCCGACCCGTAGCGAAGCCAGCAGGGGCGTCCCCACCGGGGGCGCCCCTGTTGGCGTTCCGTCATGGTGTGGCCAACGCATCCGGGGGATATTGCGCCGCATTGGGGGCGCGACACGCAATCCCAGAAGTGCGGGTTTGCCCCGATTGCTGTGTCATGGGTAACGAAGTGTCATTTGTGACCCATGAGGAGGCGCACGATGCGCGGAGCCACGCGCGTGAGGTGGGCCGTCGGCGTGACGGTCGTAGCCCTGACCGCCGCTGCCTGCGGCAGCAGCAGTGACAGTGGTGGCAGCAGCTCGTCCGGGGGCAACGGCGGCGGCATCGTACGGGCCTCCTGGGGCGACCCGCAGAACCCGCTGGAGCCGGCCGACACCAACGAGGTGCAGGGCGGCAAGGTGCTGGACATGATCTTCCGCGGCCTGAAGATCTACAACCCCAAGACCGCCAAGGCCGAGAACATGATCGCGGACTCGATCACGAGTTCGGACGCGCAGAACTTCGACATCAAGCTCAAGTCCGGCTGGACCTTCAGCAACGGCGAGCCGGTCAACGCCGACTCCTTCATCAACGCCTGGAACTACGACACGCAGCTGAAGAACGCCCAGCTCAACGCGAGCTTCTTCAGCTACATCGACGGCTACGACAAGGTCCACCCGGACAGCCCCGGCGCCAAGGCCACCGCGACCACGCTGTCCGGTCTGACGAAGGTGTCCGACACCGAGTTCAAGGTCAAGCTCAACCAGAAGTTCGCGCTCTTCCCCGACACCCTGGGCTACGCCGCCTTCTACCCGCTGCCGAAGGCCTTCTTCGACAACCGGCAGTCCTGGCTGGCCAAGCCGATCGGCAACGGCCCGTACGCGATCTCGTCCTACACCAAGGGCTCCAAGATGGAGCTCAAGAAGTGGGACGGCTACAAGGGCCCCGACCCGGCGCAGAACGGCGGCGTGGAGCTGCGGGTCTACACCGACAACAACACCGCCTACACCGACCTGCAGGCCGGCAACCTCGACCTCGTCGACGACGTCCCGGTCTCCCAGCTGCGCAACGTCAAGTCCGACCTCGGCGACCGCTACATCAACCAGCCGGCCGGCATCATCCAGACCATCTCCTTCCCGCTGTACAACCCGCGCTGGTCGTCGCCGAACTCGGCCAAGGTCCGGCAGGGCCTGTCGATGGCGATCAACCGGCCGCAGATCACCAAGACGATCTTCCAGGACACCCGCACCCCGGCCTCCGACTGGACCTCGCCGGTGCTGGGCTCGGCGGGCGGCTTCAAGGAGGGCCTGTGCGGTGACGAGTGCACGTACAACGCCGCCAAGGCCAAGCAGCTGATCCAGGAGGGCGGCGGCCTGCCCGGCGGCGGCATCACCATCTCGTACAACGCCGACACCGGCTCCCACAAGGAGTGGGTGGACGCGATCTGCAACAGCATCAACAACGCCCTGGGCAACAACAAGGCGTGCGTCGGCGCCCCGGTCGGCACCTTCGCCGACTTCCGCAGCCGGATCACCAACAAGCAGATGAACAACCCCTTCCGGGCCGGCTGGCAGATGGACTACCCGCTGATCCAGGACTTCCTGCAGCCGCAGTACTACACCGGCGCCTCCTCGAACGACTCGCACTACTCCAGCCCGGCGTTCGACAAGCTGGTCAACGAGGCGAACGCGGCCTCCTCCACCTCCGAGTCGGTGTCCAAGTTCCAGGACGCCGAGAAGGAGCTGGTCAAGGACATGCCGGCGATCCCGCTGTGGTACCAGAACGGCAGCGCGGGCTACTCCGCCAACCTCTCGAACGTCGCGCTGAACCCGTTCAGCGTCCCCGTCTACAACGAGATCAAGGTCAAGTGACCCCGCGGCCGGGAGCCGCCGCGCCGGGCACCACGGCAGCGGCGGCCCCCGGCCCCCACCCCGGCCGGCACCCCGGCCGGGTCGCTCGGCGGAAACCCCCGGAAGGCTCCGTATGGGACGCTATGTGATCCGGCGGCTGCTCCAGATGATCCCGGTCTTCATCGGCAGCACGTTCCTGATCTTCTTCATGGTCTACGCGCTCGGCGACCCCGTCGCCGCGCTCTTCGGCGACCGCGCGCCCGACCCGGCCACCGCCGCGCAGATCCGCAACTCGCTGCACCTCAACGACCCGTTGTGGAAGCAGTACCTGCTCTACATGAAGAACATCTTCTCCGGTAACTTCGGCACCGCCTTCAACGGCGAGTCCGTCACGAGCCTGATGGGCAGCGCCTTCCCGGTCACGATCCGGCTGACGATCGTCGCGATCCTCTTCGAGATCATCATCGGCATCGCGCTCGGCGTGATCACCGGCATGCGGCGCGGCAAGCCCGTCGACACCGGGGTGCTGCTGCTCACCCTGATCGTCATCTCGGTGCCGACCTTCGTCACCGGCTACGTGCTCCAGTACGTCTTCGGCGTGCAGCTGGGCTGGACCAGCCCGTCGGTGTCGCCGTCGGCCCCCTTCAACGAGCTGATCCTGCCCGGGCTGGTGCTCGCGCTGGTGTCGCTGGCGTACGTCACCCGGCTCACCCGCACCTCGATCGCCGAGAACACCCGCGCGGACTACCTGCGCACCGCGGTCGCCAAGGGCCTGCCGCGGCACCGCATCATCGTCCGGCACCTGCTGCGCAACTCGCTCATCCCGGTGGTCACCTTCATCGGCACCGACGTCGGCTTCCTCATGGGCGGCGCCATCGTCACCGAGCGCATCTTCAACATCCACGGTGTGGGCTACCAGCTCTACCAGGGCATCCTGCGCAACAACGCGCCGACGGTGGTCGGCTTCGTCACCATCCTGGTGCTGGTCTTCCTGCTCGCGAACCTGCTGGTCGACCTGCTCTACGCGGTCCTGGACCCGAGGATCCGTTATGCCTGACAGCAATCCGATCGACCCCGAGCAAGGCCCCATCGCCCCCGGCGGCGGCTACGGCGGCGGCATGGACCTGGCGGCCTCCGACGCCGAGACGCTGGAGCGCGCCCCCGGCGAGGGCCAGGAACCGGGCGGACCGGGCGGCAAGCCGCGCAGCCTGTGGTCGGACGCCTGGCGCGACCTGCGGCGCAACCCGATCTTCATCATCTCGGTGCTGATCATCCTCTTCCTGGTCTTCATCTCGCTGTGGCCCGGCACCATCGCCACCCAGGACCCGCTCGACGCCAACCTCAACCGGGCGCAGGCCGGCCCGGCCCCCGGCCACCCCTTCGGCTTCGACCAGCAGGGCCGCGACGTCTACACCCGGGTCGTCTACGGGGCGCGGGCCTCGGTGACCGTCGGCGTGTGCGCGACACTCGGCGTGGTGCTGCTCGGCAGCGTCCTGGGCGGCCTCGCGGGCTTCTTCGGCGGCTGGTGGGACGCGATCCTCTCGCGGATCAGCGACATCTTCTTCGGCATCCCGGTGATCCTCGGCGGCCTGGTCTTCCTGTCCGTCGTCACCAACAGCACGGTGTGGCCGGTCGTCGGCTTCATGGTGCTGCTGGGCTGGCCGCAGATCGCGCGTATCGCCCGCGGCTCGGTCATCACCGCCCGGCAGAACGACTACGTGCAGGCCGCGCGGGCCCTCGGGGCCGGGAACAGCCGGATGCTGCTGCGGCACATCGCGCCCAACGCCGTCGCGCCCGTCATCGTCGTCGGCACCATCGCGCTCGGCACGTACATCGCCCTGGAGGCGACGCTGTCCTACCTCGGCGTCGGCCTCAAACCGCCCACCGTCTCCTGGGGGATCGACATCTCCGACGCGTCCAACCAGATCCGCAACGCCCCGCACATGCTGCTGTGGCCCGCCGGCGCGCTGAGCCTCACCGTCCTGGCGTTCATCATGCTCGGCGACGCGGTGCGCGACGCCCTCGACCCCAAGCTGCGCTGAGGAGCTGAGCGACAACACCATGGCCACCAGTGTCGAGATGACCACCGAGCCCGGCGGGACCGAGAGCGGCCCGCTGCTGGACGTGCAGAACCTGCACGTGGAATTCCGCACCCGGGAGGGGACCGCCAAGGCCGTCAACGGCGTGGAGTATTCCGTCGAGGCGGGGGAGACGCTCGCGGTGCTCGGCGAGTCCGGGTCGGGCAAGTCCGTCACCGCCCAGGCCATCATGGGCATCCTGGACTCGCCGCCGGGCTTCGTCACCCAGGGAAAGATCGTCTTCCGCGGCCGGGACCTGCTGAAGATGGGCGGCGAGGAGCGCCGCAAGGTCCGCGGCGCCCGGATGGCGATGATCTTCCAGGACGCGCTGTCCTCGCTCAACCCCGTGCTCACCGTGGGCGAGCAGCTGGGCGAGATGTTCACCGTCCACCGCGGGCTGTCCCGCAAGGAGGCCCGCGCCAAGGCCGTGGAGCTCATGGAGCGGGTGCGCATCCCGGCGGCCAAGGACCGGGTGCGCAGCTACCCGCACCAGTTCTCCGGCGGTATGCGGCAGCGCGTCATGATCGCCATGGCGATGGCGCTGGAGCCCGAGCTGATCATCGCCGACGAGCCCACCACCGCGCTCGACGTCACGGTGCAGGCCCAGGTCATGGACCTGCTGGCGGAGTTGCAGCGCGAGTACAACATGGGCCTGATCCTCATCACCCACGACCTGGGCGTGGTCGCCGACGTGGCCGACAAGATCGCGGTGATGTACGCGGGCCGGATCGTGGAGACCTCCCCGGTGCACGACATCTACCGGGCGCCCGCGCACCCGTACACCAAGGGCCTGCTCGACTCGATCCCGCGCGTCGACCAGAAGGGCCAGGAGCTGTACGCGATCAAGGGCCTGCCGCCCAACCTGCTGCACATCCCGCCCGGCTGCGCCTTCAACCCGCGCTGCCCGATGGCGCGGGACGTGTGCCGCACCGAGGTCCCGCCGCTCTACCGGGTCAGCCAGGACCGGGCCAGCGCCTGCCACTTCTGGAAGGAGTGCATCGGTGACGACCGCCCCGCAGCCGACAAGGCCTGAGCCGTCCGCGTCCGGTTCGCCGGGCCGCGAGCCGATCCTCCAGGTCCGCGGCCTGGTCAAGCACTTCCCGCTGACGCAGGGGATCATCTTCAAGAAGCAGGTCGGCGCGGTCCAGGCGGTCGACGGGGTGAACTTCGACCTCTACCCGGGCGAGACGCTCGGCATCGTGGGCGAGTCCGGCTGCGGCAAGTCCACCGTGGCCAAGCTGCTGATGAACCTGGAGGAGCCCACCAAGGGCGAGATCATCTACCGCGGCGAGGACATCAGCAAGCTGTCGGGCCGCGCGCTCAAGGCGGTGCGCCGCAACATCCAGATGGTCTTCCAGGACCCCTACACCTCGCTCAACCCGCGGATGACGGTCGGCGACATCATCGGCGAGCCCTTCGAGATCCACTCCGAGGTGGTCCCCAAGGGCGAGCGGCGCAAGCGCGTCCAGGAGCTGCTGGACGTCGTCGGCCTCAACCCGGAGTACATCAACCGCTATCCGCACCAGTTCTCCGGCGGCCAGCGGCAGCGCATCGGTATCGCCCGCGGGCTCGCGCTGCGGCCGGAGATCATCGTGGCCGACGAGCCGGTCTCCGCCCTCGACGTCTCCGTGCAGGCGCAGGTCATCAACCTGATGGAGAAGCTCCAGGACGAGTTCGACCTGTCGTACATGTTCATCGCGCACGACCTGTCGATCGTCCGGCACATCTCCGACCGGGTCGGGGTCATGTACCTCGGGAAGATCGTCGAGCTGGGCGGGGACGCCGAGATCTACGAGCACCCCACCCACCCCTACACCCAGGCGCTGCTGTCGGCGGTGCCGGTGCCCAACCCCGAGGCGCGCGAGCACCGCGAGCGCATTATCCTCACCGGGGACGTGCCCTCGCCGGCCGACCCGCCGTCGGGCTGCCGCTTCCGCACCCGCTGCTGGAAGGCGCAGGAGCGCTGCGTGGTGGAGGAGCCGCTGCTCGCGGTGCCGGAGGTCTTCCGCGGCACCGCGGGCGCGGCCGAGCACCCCTCGGCCTGCCACTTCGCGGAGGAGAAGATCGTCGTCCCGCCGGAGAGCCGGGAGTGAGGCGGGACCGACGGATCCGTGGCGCGGGCGGTCAGGGGCGCTCCGACTGGTCCTCCAGTGCCGCGAGGGACGGGTCCATCACCACGTCCTCGGTGCGGCCGGTCACCGTCGGGTCCTCCGGGTGGTGGCAGGCCGTCAGATGCCCCTCCTCCGCGCCGTCGAGCCGGACCAGCGGCGGTTCCTCCTGCGCGCACACCTCCGTGGCCTTCCAGCACCGGGTGCGGAAGTGGCAGCCGGACGGCGGGTTGATCGGCGAGGGCACATCGCCGGCGAGCCGGATCCGGGCCTTGCGCTCGGGCCGCGGCCCGCTCCCGTCCGCGGTCTCCCACAGCGGCTCCACCTCGGGCACCGCCGACAGCAGCGCGTGGGTGTACGGGTGCCGGGGCCGTACGTAGATGGACTCGCGGTCGCCGACCTCCACGATCTTGCCGAGGTACATCACCGCGATCCGCTCCGAGAAGTGCCGCACGATCGCCAGGTCGTGCGCGATGAAGACGAACGCGATGCCCAGCTCGCGCTGCACCTGCTGGAGCAGGTTGACCACCTGCGCCTGGATCGACACGTCCAGCGCCGACACCGGCTCGTCGGCCACGATCAGCCGGGGCTTCAGGGCGAGCGCGCGGGCGACCCCGATGCGCTGCCGCTGGCCGCCGGAGAACTCGTGCGGGAAGCGGTTGTAGTGCTCCGGGTTGAGCCCGACCGTCTCCAGCAGCTCGCGCACCCGCTGGTCCCGGCCGCCGGGCGGGTCGATCCCGTTGATCTCCATCGGGCCGCGGATGATCGTGCCGACGGTCTGCCGCGGGTTCAGCGACGAGTACGGGTCCTGGAAGATCATCTGGATCTCGGACCTGACCGGCGCGAGCTCCTTGCGGCCGGCGTGCGTGATGTCCCGGCCGCGGTAGCTGACGCTGCCCGCGGTGGGCTCCAGCAGCCGGGTGATCAGCCGCCCGGTGGTGGACTTGCCGCAGCCTGACTCGCCGACCAGGCCGAAGCTCTCGCCGGCCCGTACCGTCAGGTCGACCCCGTCGACCGCCTTGACCGCGCCGACCTGCCGCCTGATGGGGAAACCGCCCATCACCGGGAAGTGCTTGGCCAGCCCGCGGACCTCCAGCAGCGTCTCGCGCGCCGTCGTCCCCGCGGCGTCCCGGGTGCCCTCGGCGTCCTTGGACAGTGAGATGTCGTTGCTCATGTGGATGCCTGCCCTGGTGGGTCAGCCGAGCCGCGGCTGAATCGTCTCGATGAACACGGACCGCTTCTGCTCGTCCTTCAGATGGCACGCCGATCCCCGCCCGTCCGGCAGGTCAGGACGCACCGACGCGCACCGCCCGCCGCCGACCAGGTCGGTGAAGCCGCACCGCGGGTGGAAGGCGCAGCCCGGCGGCGGCGCCAGCAGGCTGGGCGGCGAGCCAGGGATCGGCGTGAGCGCCTCGGAGACGTCCGACTCCAGCCGCGGCATCGAGCCCAGCAGGCCCCAGGTGTACGGGTGCTGCGGCGCCGTCAGCAGCTCGCGCACCGAGCCGCGCTCGACGGCCCGGCCCGCGTACATCACCAGCAGGTCGTCGGCGACCCTGGACACCACGCCCAGGTCGTGGGTGATCAGGATGATCGCCGAGCCGAACTCCTGCTGGAGGTCCTTGAGCAGATCCAGGATCTGCGCCTGCACGGTCACGTCCAGGGCCGTCGTCGGCTCGTCGGCGATCAGCAGGTCCGGGTCGCACACCAGCGCCATCGCGATCATCGCGCGCTGCCGCATACCGCCGGAGAACTGGTGCGGGTAGTCGTCCACCCGCATCCTGGGCTGCGGGATGCCGACCTTCTCCAGCATCTCGATGGCCCGCTCCCGCCCCTCCCGCTTGCTGGCCCCGCGGTGCTTGACGTACGGCTCGGCGATCTGCCGGCCGATCGTGTAGTACGGCGACAGGGCGGTGAGCGAGTCCTGGAAGATCATCGCCATCTTGTTGCCGCGCAGCTTCTCCAGCGTGCGGTTGGACGCCCCGGTCAGCTCCTGGCCGTCCAGCACGATCTCGCCGGCGACCTCGGTGGTGGACGGGTTGTGCAGGCCCAGCACGGTCAGGTTGGTCACCGACTTGCCCGAGCCCGACTCCCCGACGATGCCCAGCGTCTGGCCGCGCTCCAGGTCGAACGACAGCCCGTCGACGGCCTTGACGACGCCGTCCTCGGTGGAGAAGCGCACGTGCAGGTCGCGCACCGACAAGAACGCGTCGGTGCCGCTCGCCGGGACGGCGTCCTCCGGTTTGGTCAAGGTGGTCACTGCCGGTCTCCTAGGACAGCCGGATGCGCGGGTCGATGAAGGCGTAGACGGCGTCCACGACGATGTTGAACAGCACGATCATGAAGGCGCTGAAGAGCATGACCCCCATCAGCATCGGCAGGTCGGTGTGGGTCACCGAATCGAGCGCCAGCTGCCCCAGCCCGGCGAGCTGGAAGGTGTACTCGGTGATCATCGCGCCGCCCAGCAGCGAGCCCAGGTCGATGCCGAGGATCGTCACGATCGGGATGAGCGAGCCGCGCCAGGCGTAGCGGAAGAAGACGTATCTGCTGGACATGCCCTTGGCGCGGGCGGTGCGGACGTGCTCCTCCTGGAGCTGCTCCAGCATCGTCGAGCGCGCCATACGGGTGTAGTTCGCGGTGAACAGGATCGACAGCACGCACCACGGGATGAACAGCCCGTTGAACCAGGCTGCCGGGTTCTGTGTCAGCGGCACGTACTTGGGCTGGTCGAAGATCTGGTTGTTGTAGACCACGAGCGCCAGCACCAGGGGGCCGATGAAGTAGATCTGCATCGAGCTGAGCACGAGCGAGACGGAGCTGAAGGTCTTGTCGATCAGGGTGCCGCGCTTCCAGGCGGCCAGCATGCCGGTGCCGAGGCCGAAGAGCAGGAAGACCACCATGGCGCCCGCGGCGAGCGAGAGCGTCGTGGGCAGCCGGTCCATCAGGGTCGGCCACACCAGCTCGCTGTGGGCGAAGGAGTAGCCGAAGCACGGGGCGGGGCAGTTGCCGGCCGCGAAGTGGTGGCCGGTGAAGATCCGCACCATGAACAGGTAGTACTGCACCGGCACCGGGTGGTCGAGGCCCAGGTTGTGGTGGATGATCTTCAGGTTTTCCGGCGTGCAGTTCTTGCCGCACGACAGCAGGGCCGGGTCGTGCGGTATCGCGAAGAAGAGGAAGAAGGTGAAGGCGCTGATGAACAGCAGGATGACCACAGCGCCGAGCGTCCGGCGGACGAGGAATCGAAGCATGGCGGTCGCAGCTCTCTGAGGACGGGCGGCGGTGGACCGGGAGACCGTGGGCCGAGGCGCCCCGGTGGGGCCGGGCTGCTGCCCGGCCCCACCGCGGCGTTGTGCCGGACGGCTGTGCGGCTGGTGCGACGGGTGTCGCTGCTACGGCTTGAGGAAGAGCTTCGTGCAGTCGATGCCCGACCACATGTTGTTGTAGACGGCGCCGCCGACCTTGGAGCCGAACAGCTGGAGCTGCTTGTAGTAGACGGTCGGCACGCCCGGGATCACCTTGGTGAGCAGGTAGGTGTTCAGGTCGAACCAGGCCTTCTGCGCGGCCGCCGGGTCCGTCATCGCCGAGATCTTGTCGATCTGGCTGTTGACGTACGGGTCGTTGACGTGGCCGTAGTTGGGCGCCTGGTCGGCGATCGTGCGGCCGTCGAAGACCGGCGGGATCACCGTGGAGGCGCTCGGCCAGTCCGCGCCCCACGCGGAGGCGTAGATGTCGTACTGGTTGTCGACCTTGCCGATCAGGTCGTAGTACGTGTCCGACGGGAGCTCCTTGCGCTGCACGTTGAAGCCCGCCGCCTTCAGCGCGGCGGCGATGGCCACCGAGTACTGCTGGCCCTGCGTGGTGTTGACGTACGCGTAGGTGATCTTCGTGTTGAGCTTGCCCGCGTCGGTGAGGATCTTCTTGGCGCCCGCGGGGTCACCGTTGGGGTTGGCGATCTTCCCCAGCGGGTCGGCCTTCTGGTAGCCCGCCAGCGCGGGGCTGAGGAAGCCGCCCGCGTACTCCGCGCCGTACTCGGCGCCGAGCGCCGTGTAGGTCGGCTTGGTCGGCATCGCCATCGCGAGGGCCTTGCGGACGTTGATGTCCGTGAGCCGCTTCATGTTGAAGTCGATCTGCCCCACGAACGGCTGGTAGCCGGCCACCGTGCGCTTGTAGATCGACGGGGTGCCCACCACGGTCGGGGTGTTGTCGGTGTCGACGGCGTTGGAGAAGCTCACCGACGTCTGGTTCTCACCCGCGTCCGACATCAGCCGCTTGGTGGAGTCCTCGTACTGGTGGTTGAACGTGATCGCGAAGGAGTCCACGTACTGGTGCCGCGCCGAGTCGCTCGTCGGGTCCCAGTTGGGGTTCTTCACCAGGGTCATCGACTTGCCCTGGTCGAAGTTCTTGATCATGTAGGGGCCGGAGGCGACCGGGGCCTTGTCGTACGCCTGCTTGGTGTCCTTCGCGGAGTCCACGACCGCGTAGCCGGGCAGCGCGAACAGGTACGGGGTGTCGGGCTCGGGCTTGGCGAAGTGGAAGACGACCGTCTTCTCGTCCGGCGTCGACAGCAGGGTGTCCGGCAGGTGCTGGCCGTTGTACGGGCCGGCCGGCAGCAGCTTGCGGTAGTCGGTGCCGCTGGTGTTGGCCAGCCACTGCTGGAGGTAGGCCGGGCCGTTGGTGATGAACGGGGCGAACAGCCGCTCCACCGACCAGCGGATGTCCTTCGACGTGATCGGGGTGCCGTCCTGGAACTTGATGTTGTCCTTCAGGTGGAAGGTCCAGGTCTTGCCGCCGTCCGACTGCTCGCCGCTGTTGGTCGCGAGGTCGCCGACGACGGTGTACTTGCCCTCGTTGTCGAGCTTGTACGTCGTCAGGCCGCGGTGGATCAGCGTCGCGAGCTGGTACTCGTTCTGGACGTATATCTGGCCCGGGTCGAGGTGGGTGTAGCTGTCGCGCTCCAGCACGTTCATCGTGCCGCCGCTGACCGCGCCCGGTACGGGTTCGGCCGGGCCCTTCGACGCGGCGTCGTCGCCGAAGGTGATGGCGCCGGCCAGCTGCTGAGCGCTCTTGCTCTGCTTGGCCTTGGCGTCCTTGTTCTCGGTGGTCTTGCCGCCACCACCGCCCCCGCCACTGCTGCACGCGGTCAGGACCAGCGCGCCGGCGGCGACCGCCACCAGCGCGGCCCGCGTTCTACGCATGTAGACTCTCATATCGGTTGTGCACCCCTGTTCGTCGTAACGATGAGCTGCGATGAGCTGCCCTGGCGGTCCCGTGCGGGGCGACGCCGCCCCCGCAGCGGCGTCCCTAACGTGCGGCCTTCGGGTCGAAGGCGTCACGGACCGAATCCCCGAGCAGGTTGAAGGCGACGATGAAGATCACCATCGCGATGCCGGGGAAGAACATGTACGTGATGTCGTTCTGGTAGACCTTCGCCCCTTGGGCGAACATCCGTCCCCAGTCGGGCGTCGGCTCGACGAGCCCGACCCCGAGGAACGACAGTCCGGCTTCCGCGGTGACGAAGGTCGGCAGCATCAGCGTGCTCTGGACCAGAATCGGCGTCACCAGATTCGGCAGCAGCTCACGGCGCACGATGCGCCACGACGAGGCCCCCGTCACCCGGGCCGCCTCGATGAACTCCCGTTCGCGCAGGCTCAATACCTGGCCGCGCAGCAGCCGCGCCAGTCCCATCCAGCCGAGGAACCACTGCACGGCGATCAGTGCCACGACCCGCAGGTACGTGGGGGTCTCGTCGGTCGGGCTCACGAAGATGGCGGTGACGACGGGCATCACGGCGACGAAGAACAGCTGGGCGGGGAAGGCCATCAGCAGGTCGGTGACCCGGCCGATGAAGTAGTCCGTCCTGCCGCCGAGGTAACCGGCCGTCACACCGAGCACGATCGAGGTGATCGTCACCACGATCGTCACCGCCACCGCGATGAACAGCGAGGTGCGGATGCCGTAGAGGAGCTGGGTGAACACGTCCCGCCCGAGGCCCGGCTCGATGCCGAACCAGAAGCGCCCGCTCACCCCGCCGTTGGGGGCGATCGGATACCCGAAGTCGTCCAGCAGGCCCGGTTCGTTCTGCCCGTAGAGCGTGTACGGGTCCTTGCCGTAGAGCTTGGCTATCAGCGGCGCGCAGATCCCGATCAGGAAGAAGAAGCCGACGATGTAGGCCGAAATCACCCCGGAGCGGTCGCGTTTGAAACGGCGCCACATCAACTGCCCCGGCGACCGCCCTGCCAGTTCGGGGGCGACCGCGGGTACGGCGTCGGTGATCTCGCCCGGCTCTCCGGGCGGTTCGGAGACGGTGGTCTCGGTGGAACTCGTCATCGCGATGGCCCCCGCGGGTGCGTCACTGATCGAGCAGATGGCTTGAGACTCCGCGACGGGTGGACGCGTCGTGAGTTGCCGGGACTGTCGCAATGAAAGCAAGTTGCAGTCAAGGGGGCGTGGACGGAAGAAAGCGTGATCGACTGCTTCTTGAGCGAAGATTGAGCAGATCGTCTTCCGGGCGTGCTTGACAGCCTCCCGCCGGGGGAGACATGTACGACTTGGCGGGACGAATCGCGTTTACGTGCGCGCAACACGGCCGAGGCTTGACCGATATACGGACCGGGTTTCCTGCTCTGCGTGGCACCCGTGCGGGAAGCTGGCCCGGCGGCGGGCGGTGCCCGCGCGTGATGCCGGTAACACCAGCCCCTTCAGTAACTTGCGGCTACTACGCCCTGAGGGAGCGGTTCAGAAAGTCGACCTGGAGGCGGAGGAGGTTTTCGGCGACCTCTTCCTGGGGAGTCATGTGCGTGATCCCGCCCGAGAGCGGCAAAACCTCGTGCGGCCGCCCCGCGGCCAGAAGTGCGGTGGAAAGCCGCAGCGTATTCGCGATCAGCACATTGTCGTCCGCGAAGCCGTGAATGATCATCAGCGGGCGGGCCGGCTCGGCGAGTTGGGGAATGCTTCCGGACGTCACCACGGAATTCGCGTCGTAGGCCGCGCCCTGCTCCTGCGGGAGCCCCAGATAACGCTCGGTGTAATGCGTGTCGTAGAGCCGTTGGTCCGTCAGCGGCGCACCCGCGATACCGGCGTGGAAGACGTCGGGGCGGCGCAGCACCGCGAGCGAGGCGAGGGTGCCGCCGAAGGACCAGCCGCGGATCGCGACCCGGGAGAGATCCAGCGGGAAGGACCCGGCGAGCGCGTGCAGCGCGTCGATCTGGTCCTCCAGGACGACCTCGGCGAGCCGCCCGCCGCCGATCGCCTTCTCCCACGCCGGGGAGCGGCCCGGGGTGCCGCGTCCGTCGGCGACGACCACGGCGAAACCCTGGTCGGCGAACCACTGCGAGACCAGGTGCGGGTTGTGCGTCGCGGTGACGCGCTGGCCGTGCGGCCCGCCGTAGGGGTCCATCAGCACCGGGAGCGGGCCGTCGTCCGCGGTGTGGCCGGACGGCAGCAGCACCGCGCACGGGATGCGCCGCTCGCCCGCCTCGGTCAGCCGGACCCGCGCGGTCAGCGACGGGGCCTCCGCGTGCGAGGCGATCTCGGCGACCTCGGTGCCCCCGCGCAGCACCCGGGTGCGGACGCCGGGGCGGCCGGGCAGCGACGAGGTCAGCACGGTGACCTCGCCCGCGCGCACCGCGGAGTGCACGCCCGGCTCGGCCGTGACACGGACCGGGCCCTCGGCCGTCACCCGGTAGACATGGATCTCGCCCGTCTCCGGATCCTCGGCCTTCGCCCCGGCCGAGGCGCTGACCAGCACGTCCTCGCCGTCCGCGGCCAGCACTTCCCGCAGGTGCAGGCGGCCGTCCGTCCACGGCTGCCCGTCGGCCGTCAGGGCGCGGACGCCTTCGGTGTCGGTGATCCGCAGCAGCGTCCCGTCCGGGCGCAGGGCCGGTACGCCGGGGAAAAGATCAAGCCAATCTTGATCTTCCTCGGCTGCCGCGAGCTCCGTCCCGCCCGTTTTCGGGTCGACTGTCAGGTAGTGCTGGGTGCGCTGCTCGCGGGTCTGGACCAGCAGCACGGGTGGTCCGGCCGCCGTCCACTGCACGGCCGCGAGGTAGGGGAAACGCTCGCGGTCCCACGTCACCTCGCGGCGGGTGCCGTCCAGGCCGAGCAGCCACAGGCTCACCTCGGCGTTGTCCGTGCCCGCCGCGGGATACGCCACCTCGACCGGCGGGCGGTCCGGATGTGCGGGCTCCGACAGCCAGCGCCGGGCCACCCCGGACTCGTCCACCCGGGCCGCCAGCACCGCGGAGCTGTCCGGCGCCCACCAGAAGCCGCGGTGCCGCCCCATCTCCTCGGCGGCGACGAACTCCGCGAGGCCCCACGTCACTTCGTCCCCGTCCGGCTCGGCCAGCGCCCGGCCCTCCGCGCCGCCCGCAGCCGCCGTACCGCCCGTACCCGCCGTACCGCCCGTACCCGCCGTGCCGTCCGCGGCCACCACCCGCAGCGCGCCGCCCGCCGAGAACGCCACCCAGCGCCCGTCCGGCGAGGGCCGCGGATCGACCACGGGGCCGGGCACCGGCAACTCCCGCGGGACGCCGCCCTCTTCCGCCAGCCGCACCGTGAACAGCCGTCCGGACAGCGCGAAGGCGGCGGTCGCCGCCTCGGCGTCCACCGCGTAGGCCACGACACCCGCCGAGGACTGGCGGCTGCGCTCCCTGCGGGCCCGCTCGGCCGCGGGCAGCTCCTCCTCGGAGCCGCCCAGCAGCGCCACCGGGTCGGCCGCCACCCGCTCCCGTACGGCCCCGCCCCCGTCGGCGGGCAGATCCAGCACCCACAGCAGCTGCGCGGTGTCCGTGCCCGTACGCGAGCGCAGGAAGACCACCCGTCTCCCGTCCGGCGCCACGGTGAACGCCTGCGGCACCCCGAGGGTGAACCGCTGGGTCCGGGCGTGCTGCCGGGGGAATGAGAGGTACGTCATATCCGTGACAGTAGGGGGTGCCACCGACAACCGCCTCCGGATTTCGGTCCGACACCGCCGGGAGCCACCCGACCTGCGGAGCTACCGAAGGGGCGGCCGGCCGGACACGGCGCCGCGGTGGCTGGATCTGGTCATGCGCCCCCTAGTGCTTCCGTGCTCCGACCTATGCGGTCGCACGGAAAGTTATGATCCGTTGCCATGGGTGGGTAATAAGCATGTGGCAACTGACATGACCCCTGCGTCGTACCTGGAGGTGAGCCGCTGTGGCACTCTCGATTTCGGCGGTGCTGCTGCTGCTGATCATCGTGGTCCTGCTGATCCGGCGGTCCGGGTTGAAGTGGGGTCACGCCGTGGCGTGCACATTGCTGGGCTTCTACCTGGCGAGTTCGTCCTGGGCTCCGCAGATCAACGATCTCACCAACAACGTCGCGGGGATGATCTCCGACATCAAGTTCTGAGCGCCCCCGGTGGGAGCCGTAGGCTTCCGCCATGACCGACCGAACCACCCCGTCCGCGCGTCCCGCGCGCCGGCTGCTGCTCGTCCACGCCCACCCGGACGACGAGACGATCAACAACGGCGCCACCATGGCGAAGTACGCGGCCGAGGGCGCCCTCGTCACCCTGGTCACGTGCACCCTGGGTGAGGAGGGCGAGGTCATTCCGCCCGACCTCGCCCACCTGGCGGCCGACCGGGAGGACACCCTCGGCGACCACCGCGTGGGCGAGCTGGCGGCGGCGATGGCCGAACTGGGCGTCACCGACCACCGCTTCCTCGGCGGCCCCGGCCGCTACCGCGACTCCGGCATGATGGGCGTCGCCCAGAACGAGGTGCCCGGCTGCTTCTGGCAGGCCGACCTCGACGAGGCCGCCGGCCATCTGGCCGAGGTCATCATGGACGTACGCCCGCAGGCGCTCGTCACCTACGACGACAACGGCGGCTACGGCCACCCCGACCACATCCAGGCCCACCGGGTCGCGATGCGCGGCTACGAACTCGCCGCCGAGCAGGGCCACCGGGTGGACCGGGTCTTCGAGATCTGCACCCCGCGCTCGGCCGTCGAGGAGGGCTTCGCCCGGCTCGCCGCGGCCGCCGGGGAATTCCCCTTCGGCGGTGTCGCGACCCCCGACGACATCCCCGGCGTGGTCGACGACGCGCAGGTGAGCGTCGTGATCGACGGCAGCGCGTACGCGGACCGCAAGGCCGCGGCGATGCGCGCGCACGCCACCCAGATCGCCGTGGAGGGCCCCTACTTCGCGCTCTCCAACGACCTGGGCCAGCCCTTCTTCAGCACCGAGTGCTACCGCCAGGTGCAGGGCGACGCGCTCCCCGGCGCCGGGGCAGGCGCCCCGGTGACCGACCTCTTCGCCCGCCGGTCCGGCCCGGGTTCCGGATCGGGCGCGGGCTCCCCCTTCCACGACGACGGCCTCGGCGGAGGTGCCGCATGACCACCCCTCTCTCCCTGGGCCGGCTCCTCGGCTACCTCGGCCTCGCCGTGCTCGGCGCCCTCGTCGCGCTCGCCGGGGCGCTCGTGCAGGCGGGCCTCTTCCCCGGCGGGCTGCTGCTGGGCCTCGCGGGGTGCGTGGCGCTCTTCTACGGCGGTCTGAAGGCCACCGGCAGCCGTGTCGGGGTGGCGGTGCCCGCGGGAATCTGGCTGATCTCGGTGATCCTGCTGAGCACCACCCGGCCCGAGGGCGACTTCCTTTTCGCCGCCGGCGCCGGCTCCTACCTCTATCTGCTCGGCGGCGCCCTGGCCGCCGTGATCTGCGCCACCTTGCCGCAACTGCTGCCATCAGGGGCGAATAGGGCCTGACTTGGCGGGCAGGGGCGAGGCCGTGGTTGGCTGGCCCCGAGCGTTCCGCCCGACCAGGGCCGCCGCTGGCGGCCGGTCGGTATGGTGGGGCCCGCCGGCGAGCCGCAAGCGGGGAACCATGTCGGGCGGCGAAGCACACCGGGAGAGCCAGCTTTGACTCGTGAAACAGACAGTTCGTCCTCCGGGGCCCAGGGCCGCGGCGGCGCCGCGTACCCGTCCGGGACGCAGCCGTACGGCAGCCGTCCCTTCCCCTCCCTGCATCCGCAGGAGCGGCCCCGGTCCGCGGACGCAACCGACGACGGCAGCGGCTCCGCCTCCGGCACGGATTCCGCTTCCGGCGCCGGACCCGAGCCGGGCGCGGGCGAGCCGCCGCTCCCGGACGAGCCCAAGACCGAGACGACGCTGACGACCCGTATCCGCATCAACATCCCCGGATCGCGGCCGATCCCGCCCGTCGTCGTCCGCACGCCCGTCGACGAGGCGGCCGCCGCCGCGCCCGCCGACGAGGCGCCCGAGCCCGAGCCGGAGGCCGCGCCCGAGCCGGAGCCCGAGAAGGCCACCAGCGACTGGTTCTCGCCGCGCAAGCCCGTGGCCGCGCCCGAGGCCGCCGAGCCGCCCGCCGCGGAGGCCCCGTACGCCGGCGGGGTGCCCTACCTGCCGCCGCCGGTGGGCGGCGCGCCCGGCGAGGCGGAAGCGGTCCGCGGGCCGCACGACACCCCCGCGCAGGGCTTCCCGGCACCCTTCGCCTCGCCCTTCGACACCGGTTCCGTCCCGCGCCCGCCCACGTCCGACGCCTCGCCCTTCGCCCCCGGCTCGCCCTACGACACGGCGGCGATGCCCACGGTGGACGAGGGCCGCTCCCCGTACGACACGGGTTCGACGCCGGTTCCGGGCGCCGGTTCGTCGCCGTACGACACGGGGTCGACGCGGCTGCCGGGGGAGGGGTCTTCCCCGTACGACACCGGGTCCACGCGGATCCCGGGTGGCGGGGCCGCCCCGTACGACACGGGTGCGACTCCGTTCGCGGGCGACCCGCAGTCCCCGTACGACACGGGGTCCCACTCCCCGTACGACACCGGGTCGCAGCCGTTCGGGACCGAGGACTTCCCGCCCGGGGTGCCGCGGCCGACGGGGTCCGACCCGGCGAGCGCGGGCTACACCGTTCCGGCCTTCGGCGACACGCTCAGCCCGCCGGACGGCCCGACCGCGGGGCCCGCGACCGGTGCCATGAACGTGCCGCCGCTCAGGCCCGACCCCGCGCACACGCCGCCCGGCGGCACCGGGCGGGTGTCCGGCGACACGCTCGTGAGCGGCATCCCCACCGTGCCGCCCGGCGGCACGCGCACCCCGCGCCCGGCGCCGCCGAGCAGACCCGGGGCCGACCGCGAGCCGGAGCCCGCCGCCAAGCCCGCCGCGCCCGCGCCCGCCGCGGCCCGGCCGGTGAAGAAGGGCCGCTCCAAGCCCATGCTGCTGGGCGCCGGCGTGGTCGCCGTGCTGGTGCTCGCGTACGGCGCGGGCCTGCTCATGAACCACGCCGATGTGCCCAAGGGCACCACCGCCCTCGGCGTCGACATCGGCAACCAGAACCGCGCGGCCGCGGTCAAGATGCTCGACGACGCGCTCGGCAACCGTGCCAGCGCGCCCCTGCAGCTCAGCATCGGCGGCACCAAAACGACCCTGAAGCCGTCCGTGGCGGGCCTGTCCGTCGACACGGACGCGACCGTGCGGGCCGTCGCGCACGCCGACTACAACCCGGTCTCGGTGGTCGGCTCGCTCTTCGGCGGCAGCCGCACCGCGAGCCCCGTCTACGTCATCGACGAGGACAAGCTCAAGGCGGCGCTCCAGGCGCTCGCCGGCAAGGGCGACGGCGGCAGCGAGGGCATGGTGCGCTTCAAGGACCACAAGGCGATCGCCGTGCCCGGCAAGGCCGGCCACACCCTCGACGTGGACTCCGCGGCGCAGAAGGTCGAGGCGGCCTACCGCACCCGCGTGGAGACCGCGGCCGACCCGGTGGTGGCGCTCGACGCGGGCACCGTCCCCCCGAAGGTCACGCAGGCCGAACTGGACCGCGCCGTCAACGGCTTCGGCAAGACCGCGATGTCCGGCCGGGTCACCGTGCGGGCGACCGACGCGCATCTCATCTCGTTCGACAACACCCTGCCGCAGTTCCTGACCATGACCGCCGACCCGCAGGGCAAGCTCGCCCCGCACATCGACCTGGTCAAGCTCAAGGACCTGTACGGCAAGGCCTTCAAGGACGTGAAGCTGGAGCGGGGCGACGGCTCCAAGACCGCCGTCACCCCGCAGGACGTCGCGACCGCCCTCATCCAGGCGCTCAACGCGACCGACCCCGCCGAGCGCACGGTGACCTTCCCGAACGTCGCCCAGTAGGGACCGCCCAGGCCCTCAGGGTGCCCCTTCCGGCAGGCCCTCGCGGACGTCCGCGAGGGCCTGCCGGCTCACCCGGCGTATGTCGTCGACCTCCTGCGCGGCCCGGTCCGGCGAGGCCGCCAGCATCCGGCCCGCCAGCTCGCTCTTGATCGCGATGAGGGCCAGCGCGTGGCCGAGCCCGTCGTGCAGGTCGCGGGCGCGGGCCACCGCCCGCCGGGCCTCCCGCAGCTCGCGCCCCGCCCGGGCCAGCCGTACGCCCGCCAGCGCGCCGCCGAGCAGCACCGCGCAGGCCGCGGCGGCCGCCGTGCCGGCCGCGCGCGGCGGCGTGGAGAGCGTCATGGCGCGCTCACGCCTTCCGGGTGTCCTTGCGGTACAGCCACGCGGCCGTGCCCGCGAAGAGCAGCAGGTAGACGACCAGCACCGTGACGTCCTTGGCGTGCGGGGCGTCGCCGAACTCGATGGACTGGCCCAGCGCCGCGTACGCCCGGCCCGGCAGATAACCGGCAATGGTGCGCAGCCAGTGCGGGAAGGTCGTGAAGGGCACCCACAGGCCGCCCAGCATCGCCAGTGCGAAGTAGCACAGCATCGAGATCGGCCGGGCGACGTCCGTCGTGGCGACGTAGCCGATCGCGACCCCCAGCGCCGCGAAGACCATGCTGCCCGCCCAGACGCTCGCCAGCAGCGCCACCCACTGCCACGCGTCCAGCGACACGCCCTTCACCGCCGCGCCCAGCACCAGCACGATCAGGATCGACGGCAGGCTCACGGTCGCCGCCGAGGCGATCTTCGCGGTGACGTAGCCGCGGCCGGGCAGCGCGGTGAGCCGCAGCTGCCGGACCCAGCCCTTCTCGCGCTCGCGCGCGATGCGCTCGGCATTGCCCATCAGCACCGCGGTCATCGCACCGAAGGCGGCCATCGCGACCATGTAGTACGCGACCATGGTCAGGTCGGAGCCGTCGAGCTTCTTGTGCTTGTCCGCGCCCGCCGTGATGAGCAGGAAGAGGAAGCCGGGGTAGAGCACCGAGAAGAACATGAACTTGCGGTTGCGCAATGTACGCAGGATTTCCAGCTTGACCAGGGTCTTCATCGGGCGTCCGCCTCCCCGGCGGGCAGCGCGCCGGCGTTGTCGCGCGCGGCGTCCGCCGCGTCGGTGATGGCCAGGAAGGCCTGCTCCAGGCCGAGCCCGGAGACCTCCAGGTTGCGCGGGTAGAGGCCGAGGCCGTAGAGCGCGTGCACGGTGGCGTCCGCGTCGTCGGAGCGGATACGGACGGTCGGCCCGGTGATGTCCAGACCCACCAGATGCGGCAGGGCGCGCAGCGCGGCCTCGTCGATCGTCCCGTCGAGGTCGAAGGTCACCCGGCGGGCACCGGCCCGCGCCTTGATCTCCGCCGCGGTGCCGTCCGCGATCAGCCGCCCCTGGTGCAGCACCAGGACCCGGTCGGCGATCGCGTCGGCCTCCTCCAGGTAGTGCGTGGCGAAGAGCACCGTGCGGCCCTCCTCGACCTGCCCGCGCATGGTCGCCCAGAACGCCTGCCGGGCGCTCACGTCCATGCCCACGGTCGGCTCGTCCAGCACGATCAGGTCGTTCGCCCCGGCAGTGGCCAGCGCGAAGCGCACCCGCTGCTCCTGACCGCCCGACAGCTTGTTGACCATGCGGGACGCGATGTCCGTGACACCCGCCGCGGCCAGCACCTGCGCCACCGGATACGCCTTGGGATGCAGGTCGCACGCGAGCCCCACCAGCTCGCGCACCGTCACCTCCTCCATGAGCCCGCCGCTCTGCAGCATGGCCCCGACCCGGCCGGCCTCGATGGCCTGCGCCGGGCTCGTCCCGAAGATCCGCACCCGGCCGCCGTCGGCGTTCTTCAGCCCGAGCAGCAGGTCGAGCGCGGTGGACTTCCCCGCGCCGTTCGGCCCGAGCAGGGCCACCGTCTCGCCGGGGTACAGCTCCAGGCTCAGTTCCGCCACGGCGCGCACGGCCCCGTAGTTCTTGTCCACGGACACGAACTCCACGGCGGGCCGCCCCGCCTCCCGGGGCTCCGCCGTGCCGTCCTTCGTGGTCGCCGTCGTTCTCATGCCCTCCAGCGTGCCGCGCCGGGCGGGCGGCGCGGCAGTGCCGTGGGTCGCATCTTCCGCATGACAGATGTCATACGGGGGTCGTACGGGGCGGGTCCCGGCGTACGGCGGGCGGCTTTCGGGGCGTACGGCGGCCGGCGCGCGGCGTGGTGCGGCCCCGGGGCTCGGGGAGCCGCGGGGCCGGGTGGGGCGGGCCCGGAAGGGCCCCTTGCGGGACGCGGGTCAGGCGAACGGGAACCAGCCGGCGCGGAGCGCGGCGGATGTTCCGGTGCTGCCCGGGGCTATGACGTCGGGGGTCTTCATCGTCGGCGTACCTTCCGTTGCCTTGCTGTTCCGGCGGGGAGGCTGCCGGGGGACGGCGGCTCACCCGGGCACATCATAGGTCCGCCGCCCGCGGGTGATCATGGTCGCCCCCGCCCCTGCCCCCGCGCGGGCCTGCGCCTTCCGCTGCGCGAGGGGGCCTGCGCGGCGGGCGGCCTGGCGGGACCGGACGGACTGTCAGACCCCGCCGCTACCGTCTTCAGGCATGACCAGCACCACCGGGACACCCGGATCCCCCGAGACCTCCGGCGAGCCGCGCGAGCCGTACGAGACCGCTGCGCGCACCTTCTACGACACCGTCGCCGCCGACTACGACGCGCGCTTCGGGGACGGGGCCGCGGCGCTGCCGATGGAGCGCGCGATACTCGGCGTCTTCGCCGAGCAGGTGCGGGAGGACGGCGGCGGGCCCGTCCTGGAGGCGGGCTCGGGCCCCGGCCGGGTGACGGCGTATCTGCGCGGGGTCGGGCTGGACGTCCGCGGGGTGGACCTGTCGCCGGTGATGGTCGCGTTGGCCCGGCGCGAGCACCCCGGGCTGCGCTTCGACGTCGGGTCGCTGACCCGGCTCGACGTGCCCGACGGCGGGCTCGCCGGGCTCCTCGCCTGGTATTCGCTCATCCACCTGCCCCCGGAGCACGTCCCGGGCGCGCTCGCCGAATTCCACCGCGCCCTGGCCCCGGGCGGCCACCTGCTGCTCGGCTTCCAGGCGGGGGAGGGCGTGAAACGCCATGAGCAGGCCTTCGGCCACGACGTGGCGCTGGACTTCCACCGGATGTCCCCCGAGGGCACCGCCGCCGCGCTGGAGGCCGCCGGCTTTGACGTCACGGTGAAGGTGGTCCGCGCGCCGGTCGGTGACGAGCCCGTGCCGCAGGCATATGTGCTCGCGCGCCGCCGGGCCGGGGGGCACGCGGGCGGGTGACGGGGGCGTGCGGCAGGGCGTCCGGGGGCCGGTGCGGCGAACGGCGTAAGAATGGCGGATGAGTGACCGAAAGCGGGTGAAGCGGGGCAGATCAGCCAGGACGGCCAGGAAGCACGGCGGACGCGAGGCTGGTGATGCGCTGATGGTTGCGGCACCGGACGGTGGTCCGCGCCACGAGGCCCCGGGCGGCCCCGCCGGTGACGGGGAGGGGCCCGGCGCCCGCGACCTCGTGCGGATCCGGCTGGTGGAGGCCGCGCAGGGGCACGGCGAGGCCGAACTCCTGCGGCTGGCGCTCCAGCAGGCCGTCGGCGCGCTCGGCGGCTACGGCGGGCTCGCCCACCTGGCCGGGGCGGAGGGGCTGCTGCGGCTCGTGGCCGTCACCGGGCTGCCCCGCGCGGTCGGCCGCCGCTGGGAGGACCTGTCCTCGCGTACGGCCACCGCTCCCGCGCTGGCCGTGACCCGCGGCACGGTGTGCTGGTCGACCCGCTGGCCGCCCGCCCGCGGCGACTCGCCCGCGCCCGGCGCCCCGCACGGCCTGGACCGCCCCGCCGTCGCCGGGGAGCAGCCGCAGGCCCCCGCGGCCGGCCCGCAGGCGGCCGGCGAGCTGCCCGGCGGGCTGGTGGCCGCGCCCGTCGTGGCCGGCGGCATCCCCGTCGGCGCCCTCACCGTGCTGACCGGCGAGCAGCCGGACGCCGCCGCCCGGGACTTCCTGGCCCGGCTCGCCCGTACGGTCGGCGAGCGGCTGCCGCACACCCACCGCCCGTACGGCGGCACCACCCCCTGGTGGCAGGAGCCCGCCGGGGTCCGCGAGCAGGTCATGCAGCAGAACAGCGTCGGCACCTGGAGCTGGGACCTGGAAACGGGTCTGCTGCAGCTCGACGGCACCGCCGAGGCGCTGCTCCCGGCCGCCGGTCTCGACCCGGCCACCTGGGACCACCGGATCGAGACCTGGATGGCGCACGTCCACCCCGACGACCGTCCCGGCGTGCAGGAGTCCGTCGCGACGGCGCTGGCCGGCGGGCAGCCGTACGCCGTCGAATACCGGGTCGTCAGCGCGGACGGCGAAATCAGCTGGGTGGAGCTGCGGGCCGTGTTCGAGCACGACGCGACCGGCCGGGCCGTCCGGCTGGCCGGCACCGCGTGGAACGTCACAGCCCGGCGCAGCAAGCTCACCTGGCTCGCCGGGCTCTTCGAACGGCACCCCGACCCCATCCACGTCCTGGACGCCGACGACCGCGTCGAGTGGGCCAACCGGGCCGCCCGCGCGCTGGGCGGGGGCGGGGGCGCGAAGGTGCTCGGACAGATCCCGTGGGAGACCGTGCCCGAGGTCGCCGACCAGGGCAGGCCGATGCTCGCCGCGGCCCGCGCCGCCCCCGGCAAGGCGGTGTCGACCGAGCTGACGTACGACGGCCCGGACGGCGAACCCGTCTCGTGGCAGGTGCGGGCGGTGGACGTCGGCGGCTTCGTCGCCACCCAGATGGCCGACGTCACCGAGCGGAAGGCGGCCGAGACGGCGCGGGCCGAGCGCACCCGCCGGATGATCGAGCTGAACGCGGCGCTGATCCGCGCGCTCGACACCGATGACGTGATCGAGGTGATCGTCCGGCACGTCCTGCCGATGGTCGCCGCCGAGGGCCTCATCGTGCACGACCTGAGCGGGCCCACGCCCCGGATCGTCGCCGTGACGGGCTACTCCGCGGACTACCGCGCCGAGCTGGAGGCCCCCGGGATGCCGCAGCGCCTCGCCGACGCCGTGGGCAGCGACGGGCCGCGGTACTTCTCCTCCCGGGAGGAGCTGGCGGCCGAACTGCCCGCCGTCGCCGGCCACGCCCGGCACGGCGGCAAGAGCGCGTGGGCGGCGCTGCCCCTGGTCGTCAACGACCGCCGCGTCGGCGCATGCGTCATCAGCTGGTCCACCCCGCACGAATTCCCCGACGACGAGCGCTCCCTGCTCGGCACGATCGCCGTCGTCATCGCCCAGTCGCTGGCCAACGCCCGCAGTTACGAGGACGCCCGGCACCGCGCCGAACGTCTCCAGGCGGAGCTGCTGCCCGGCGGCCTGCCGCCCACCGTCGGCGTCCGCGCCAAGGCCCGCTACCGGCTCGCGGAGGGCGAGGAGGTCGGCGGCGACTGGTACGACACGATCGCGCTGCCCGGCGGCCGCAGCCTCGCCGTCATCGGCGACATCCGCGGCCACGGCCTCGAACAGGCCATCGCCATGGGCATCGTCCGGCACGCGGCCCTCACCGTCGCCTCCCTCGACCTGCCCGTCGACGAGGTCATGGCCCACCTCAACGACGCCGCCGGCCGCCTCGGCCCGCTCACCGCGACCTGCATGCTGGTGCTCTACGACGCCACCACCGGCGCCTGCCGCTTCGCCTCCGCGGGCCACCCGCCGCCCGTCCTGCTCACCCCCGGCGGCGAGGCGCACGAGATGGACCTGCCCAGCGGGCAGCCGCTCGGCCAGGCCTCGGTGCCCGCGCCCGTCCTCCACACCCCGCTGCCCGAGGGCAGCGTCCTGGTCCTCTACAGCGACGGCCTGCTGGACGGCGACACGCGCGACGTCGGCCCGCTCACCGACCTGATCGCCCGTTACGGCGCCACCGCCCCGCTGCCGCAGGAGGAGGAGCGCCGCGACGCGTGGCTCGACACGCTGTGCGACACCATCGGCGGCCATCTGCCCTCCGCACCGCACCGGGACGACGACGCGGCGCTCATGGCCCTCGCCCTGGGCCGCGTCCCCGCCGAGCGGATCGCCGTCTGGGACCTGCCGTTCGCACCCGAGACCGCCGGCCGCGGCCGCGCGCTGGCCGCCGAACGCATCGCCGCCTGGGGGCTCGACGACCTCACCGACACGGCCACGCTCGTGGTGAGCGAGCTGATCGGCAACGCGGTACGGCACGCCGTCGGCATCGGCACGGACGTCGCCGACGACACGGCGGGCCATATGCGGCTGCGGCTGCTGCGGCTCGCCGAGGACGGCGCCGACGCCGTCACCTGCGAGGTCTACGACGGCTCGCAGGCCACCCCGCGGGTGCGCCACCCGCTGCTCGACGACGAGTTCGGCCGCGGGCTGCAACTCGTCGCCGTCACGGCCCGGCGGTGGGGGACGCGGTACACCGAGGGCGGCAAGTGCATCTGGGCGACGGTGGCGGGGTGAGCGGGGGCCGTCCGGCCGGGGGAAGCGGGAGGGGCCGTCCGGCCGGGGAGAGCGCGAAGGGCCGCCCGGCCCGGGGGAGCCGGACGAGGTGGCCGGCCCGGCTCCGGCCGCGGCCCCACCTGATCGGCGGGCGCCGGACCGGGCCCGCCGTTCGTTGGCAGGACATGACCCACGCACCCCTTCCCGTCCCCGTCGCCGCGGCCCTGGAGGCCGCCAACGCCGGCGCCACCGAGGACTTCCTCGCCGCCTTCGCCGAGGACGGCGCCGTCGACGACTGGGGCCGCGAATTCCGCGGCCACGACGCGATCCGCGCCTGGAGCGACGCCGAGTTCATCGGCAAGCAGGTCCGCCTCGACGTCACCGGCTGCCGCCGGGCCGACGGCGACACGATCACCGTCAGCGCCCAGGTCGGCGGCAACGGCTACAACGGCCCGTCCGACTTCGCCTTCACCGTCTCCGGGGATCTGGTGAGCCTGATGAAGATCACTGGTTGAACAGGTCGTCGGCGGTGTGGTCGATGCAGCTCGCCGTGACGCTCAGCATTTCGTACGGCTTGCCGTCCTGGCCCCGCACCTTGGTACGGGACACGAACGCGTCCCAGTCGTTGCCGGTGAGGTGGCTGTCGTCCCCGCCGCCGCCGACGGCGGTCTTCCAGCCCGCCGCGGTGAGCGACGCGACGACGCGCTCGCGCGTCTTCGGGTGGTCCTTGTCCACCTTGTAGATCCGGATGATGCCGATGTCGCAGGGGCGGATGCTGTCGTTCTGGTCGGGCGCGGCCAGATGCGCCGCGGTCAGCCCCTGCCGCAGCTGCGCGGCCACCTTGTCGGTGAGGGCTTCGGCAGGATTGGCGGAGGCGCTCGCGCTCGGCGTCGCGCTCGGGGTCGCGCTCGGCGCGGCCGTGGTGCGGCTCGGCGCGGGCGAGGCAGCGTCGTCGTCGCTGTTGCCGCCTCCGCAGGCGCTGAGCAGGAGGAACGCGGGTATCGCCGCTGCGGCGAGGGCGGTGCGGGTTCTCATCGGCGCAGCTTATTAGGCTGGCCGCCATGACCGACGTGCGGCCCGTACGGGTGCTTCTGGCTGACGACCAGTCCATGGTCCGGGAGGCGCTGGCGACGCTCCTGGGGCTTGAGGACGACATCGAGGTCGTCGCCCAGGCGTCCCGCGGCGACCAGGTGCTCGCCGCGGCGCGGGAGGCGGCGCCGGACGTGGCGCTGCTCGACATCGAGATGCCCGGCATGACCGGCATCGAGGCGGCCGCGCAGCTCCGGGCGGAGTGCCCGGGGGTGAGGGTCGTCATCGTCACGACCTTCGGCCGTCCCGGCTACCTGCGGCGGGCCATGGAGTCCGGGGCGGACGCCTTCCTCGTCAAGGACGCGCCCGCCTCCGAGCTGGCCGACGCGGTGCGCCGGGTCCTGCGCGGGGAGCGGGTCATCGATCCCGCGCTGGCCGCGGCGGCGCTCGCCGAGGGGGCGGACCCCCTGACCCCGCGGGAGCGTGACGTCCTGTCGGCGGCGGCGGACGGCGCGGTCAACGCGGATGTCGCACGGCGGCTGGGGCTGTCGGAGGGGACGGTCCGGAATTACCTTTCGACGGCGATCCAGAAGACGGGCGCGCGCAACCGGGCGGAGGCGGTGCGGATCGCCCGCGAAAAGGGTTGGCTCTGAGCGCCCCGGGGCGGGGGGTTGCGGTGGTCCGCGCGACCTTCTGCCGGTGGGTGGTTGCTCGCGCAGTTCCTCGCGCCCCTCGCGGCGGCCCGGCGGGTGGGGTCGGGGGCCACTCCGGGGGTACCTCCTCGGAATGCGCGTGTGACCTCATGAGCTAGGTGGCGGGTCTTGCGTGCGCATTCCTGCGGGGGCACCCCCGGATCGTCCCCCTCCGGGTTGTACGGCGGGCTCGCCGCCGACGGTGGTTTCGCCCCACAGGAGAACCGTCAGACGACATCTGACTCGCACGGGTGGTGCGGGTGGGAAACACCCCGCGCCGGAGGCGCGGGTCAGTTCAGGTGGGCGCGGGCCGCGCGGGCCTGGTGGTGGAGGGATTGGGCCGTTTCGGGGTCGAACGCGCCGATGACCTCGGCGTACGCGTCGAGCTCGGCGGCGCCGCCGAGGAAGTCGCCCATGGTCACGAGAAGCTTGGCGCGTTCGTAGCGGAGCTTCGCGGGGTGGCGGGGGAGCAGGAGGGTGAGGTCGAGGGCCCAGAGCTGGACGGCGTGGCGCTCGGGCCGCGGGGCGGCCCATACGCGGATGTTGCCGAGGATCCGCTGGATGATGTCGAGCGGGTCCGCGGGGGCGTACGCAGCGGTGGAGCCCCCCGCGAGGGCTTCCGCGTCCTGCGTGGACAGGGGGCGGCCGGAGCCGAAGGGGTCGACGAGCACGTGCTCGCCGTCGGGCTCGCCGATGCCGACGACGAAGTGGCCGGGGAGGCCGACGCCGTAGACGGGCGCGCCGGCGCGGCGGGCGACCTCGATCCAGACGACGGACAGCAGGATCGGCAGGCCGCGGCGGCGGCGCAGGACCTCCTGGAGGAGGGAGGATTCGAGTCGCCGGTAGTCGGCGGGGGTGCCGTGGAAGCCGTGGCCGCGGCCGAGGACGCGGTGCAGGGCCTGCGCCCAGGCGGCGGGGGTGTGCGGGCCGGCGGGCAGCAGCCCGGCGAGGCGGTCGAGTTCGATCTGTGCGAGGTCGGCGGCGTTGCCGTCGAGGGCGGGGTCGGCGCGGGCCCCGATGAGCAGGCACAGCTCGGCGAGGTCGGGCCGGCCGTCCCGGGCGGCCGCGGCGAACCGTTCGGCGGGGGGCTCGGGTTCGGGCTGGTCGGGCGTCATACCGCGGGCCGCCGGTAGTGGTAGCCGTGGTGGTCGGTGAAGCCGAGGCCGTCGTAGAGGCGGCGGGCGGCGTCGTTGTCGGCCTCGACCTGGAGGTACGCGGCGGTGGCGCCCTCGTCCGCGGCGCGCCGGGCGAGGGCGCCCATGACGGCGGTGGCCAGGCCCCGGCGGCGCATCTCCGGTATGACCTCCACGGCCCCGAAGAGCACCCAGCGGCCTTCGACCACGGCGCGCCCGATCGCGCCCGGTGTGCTCGCGAACCACACGGACGGCCCCCCGGAGACGACCTTGAGGGCGGCGTCGGCGAGGTCCCCGGTGCGGTGGTAGGCGGCGAGCCAGCCGGCGTCGGGGGTGCGGGACAGGGCGATCTCGGCGGTGGCGCGCGGCAGCCGGGTGAGGGGCGCGAGGGGTGCGGTCCTGACGAGGGTGTCGGCCTCGCGCACCCAGCCGCGCGCGGCCAGTTCGGCGGCGTGCGGGGAGGAGTCGGGCAGTTGGAGGTAGGGGGTCGTGCCCCGCTCGCCGTACCAGCGCACGACGGCGGCGAGCGCGTCGTCCAGCGGCATGCCCGGATCGCCGCCCGCGAGGGCCGAGTTGGCGCGCCGGGTGAAGCCGCCCGCGGCGCGCAGCGTCCAGCCGCCGAGCGCGGCGGTCTCGGTCGCGGGCCAGGCCCGGGAGGCGACGGCCTCCAGGTCGCTGTCGCTCACGGCGGGCACCGCGGCGGCGCGACGGGCCGGCGCGGGCGGTACGACCTTGCCCGCGACGAGCGCGGACTCGGCGATCGGCACGTTCATGCCGTCCCTGCGCGTGATGTTCACCACCCCCTCATTCCAGGATGCGAGAACACCGACCGTATCGGTGAACGTAGGATGCCCGTCGACGATCTCCGCCAACTGCCGCACCGAGACACGTTTTCCCACGTCAGCGGGGGTGATCCGGACTTCGAGTCGCGCTCCGGCCGAGAAATCCGCTGGCATGCGTGGCCCTCCTGTTCGGTTCGTGCTCCGGAACGGAGATACTAGGTGCGGGCATCGACGACGCCGCGCTCCCGCGCGAGACAGCCCTACCGAGGAGGAACGAAAGCGTGACCTACGTCATCGCGCAGCCTTGTGTCGACGTCAAGGACAAGGCGTGCATCGAAGAGTGCCCGGTCGACTGCATCTACGAGGGCTCCCGCTCCTTGTACATCCACCCGGACGAGTGTGTCGACTGCGGCGCGTGCGAGCCGGTCTGCCCCGTGGAGGCGATCTTCTACGAGGACGACACTCCGGAGGAGTGGAAGGACTACTACAAGGCGAACGTCGAGTTCTTCGACGAGCTGGGCTCGCCCGGCGGCGCCTCGAAGCTCGGCCTCATCGAGCGGGACCACCCGTTCGTGGCGGCTCTCCCGCCGCAGAACCAGTAGCCACCCGCGGCGCCTGACGCGCCGCCGAGGACGCCCCCGCCCGGACGGCGTCCTCCACCGCGGCCCCGTACGCCTCCACGCCGTACGGGGCCGCGGTGTACCGACCGGTTGGGACCACCGAGAGTTGTGAGCAGCACGTGAGTATTTCCGCCCGTCTGCCGGTCTTCCCCTGGGACCGGCTGGAGCCGTACAAGGCGGCCGCGGCCGCGCATCCCGACGGCGCCGTCGACCTCTCGGTGGGCACCCCGGTCGACCCGGTGCCCGACGTCATCCGGCAGGCGCTGACCGCCGCCGCCGACAGCCCCGGCTACCCGCTCACCTACGGCACCGCGGAACTGCGCGCCGCCGCCGCGGACTACCTGCGCGACCGGCACGGCGTCACGGGCGCCGACCCGCGCGCGGTGCTGCCGCTCATCGGCTCCAAGGAGCTGGTCGGCTGGCTGCCCACGCTGCTCGACCTGCGCGAGGGCGACACCGTCGGCTATCCGGCGCTGGCCTATCCGACGTACGAGATCGGTGCGCTGCTGGCGCGCGCCGCGGCCGTCACGTACGACGACCCGGTGGCCGACCTCGACCCCGCCGGGCTGCGGCTGCTGTGGCTCAACAGCCCCTCCAACCCCACCGGGCGGGTGCTGGGCCCCGCGGAGCTGCGCCGGATCGTGGACTGGGCGCGCGGGCACGGGGTGCTCGTGGTCTCCGACGAGTGCTACATCGAACTGGGCTGGGAGGGTGAACCGCCGGTCTCGGTGCTGCACCCGGACGTGTGCGGGGACAGCCACGACGGCCTGGTCGCCGTCCACTCGCTGTCCAAGCGCTCCAACTTCGCGGGCTACCGCGGGGCCTTCCTCGCCGGTGACCCGGCCGTGGTCGCCGAACTCCTCGCGGTGCGCAAGCACGCCGGGATGATCGTGCCGCAGCCCGTGCAGGCCGCGATGATCGCCGCGCTCGGCGACCGCGCGCACGCCGTCGAGCAGAAGGAGCGCTACGCCCGCCGCCGCACCGCGCTGCGCGCCGCGCTGGAGTCCGCGGGCTTCCGCATCGAGCACAGCGAGGCCAGCCTCTACCTGTGGGCGACCCGCGGGGAGAACTGCTGGGAGACGGTCGCGGACCTCGCCAAGCACGGCATCCTCGTCGCCCCCGGCGATTTCTACGGCCCGGCCGGCGCGGAGTTCGTCCGTGTCGCCCTGACGGCCACCGACGAGCGCGTGGCCGCGGCCGTCGCCCGTCTCGGCGGCTGACGGCCCGCCGCGCACGAGGGGCCCGGGAGCATGCGCTCCCGGGCCCCTGCGTTGCTCGTGTCAGCCCATCGGGAGGGCCCTGAGGGGGAGTTCGTCGGTGGGGAGGGTGCCGGTGTCCGGGAGGGCGCCCGCGACCGGCAGCGACTCGGTGGTCGCGCCGACGACCCGGCCCGCCGCGTCGGTGGCCTGCGAGGCGTGGCCGACGGTCGAGCCCAGTTCCGCGCCGTCCACGGCGGTCAGACCGCCCACCCCGGAGTGCTCGGGCGCGGCGGCGTGCGCGGCGCCCGCGCCGATCAGGGGTACGGCGGCGGCGCCGAGCAGCAGCGCGGCCCGGGCGATGCGGCGCGTCAGGGGGAGGGACATGGTGCTCCTTGCGGGTGGGGTCCGACGGGGGTCGGAGACGACGCCGTGCCTATCGGCGGACGGGCCCGCGAAGTTGCGGCATTCGTGGGTAAAGAATGCGTAATGCGTCGGATAATAGGCCTTTGAGGGACTGCCTCTGACGGCGGATTGGTATGACCGGCCACCGCCCCGAAAAAACGTCCCGAGCCCGCGTTTCCGGGGGCTTCCCGCCCGTTCCGGCGGCCCCTTCCGCGGCGGGCGGCCCGCAGCCGGGGAAAGCCGCTCCCGGGGGACGGCCCGTACTACTGCGCGACGGTGATCCGGACGAGGCCGCCGTCCGTGGCCCCGGCCTTCTTCGCCTCGTCCGGGGAGACCTTCACCCAGCCCTTGCCCGAGTGGGCGGCCTGCCACCGCACCCCGCCGAACCACACTTCGGCGAGTTTCAGGTCCGGCGCGTGCGCCACCGACCACTGCGCCAGCTGCCACCCGCGCTGTACGGTGCCGGCCGCCGTGGCGCTGCTCGCCGGGGCCGCCGGAACGGTCACCGTCACCGCGGGCTTCCCCGCCGCCGCGGGCCGCACCAGGGCGCCGAACTCGCGCTGCAGCTCGGCCGTCACCGCCGCCGTGCTGCCCGGCGCGCCGCCCGCGCTGTCCGCCCGGTCGGCGCCCGTCGTGCAGCTCAGCGCGCCGCCCTTGCGGCCCACCAGCGCCGCCGCGAGCAGCGTCGCGTCCTCCTCGTGCTGGGCGTACGCCTCCGGGTAGCCGCTGCGCTGCACCTTCTGCGCCGCGACGGTCAGCGGGAGGTCCTGGTAGTCGTGGATCTTGACCAGGCTCTTGTAGAAGGCCGTCGAGGAGTACACCGGGTCGAGGATCTGCTGCGCGGTGCCCCAGCCCTGCGACGGGCGCTGCTGGAAGAGGCCGAGCGAATCGCGGTCGCCGTGGTCCAGGTTGTCCAGCCGGGATTCCTGGATGGCCGTCGCGAGGGCTATGGCGACCGCCCGCTCGGGCAGCGCGCGGGCCGCCGCGACGGCGGCGATCGTCGCGGCGTTCGCCGCCTGGGACTGCGTGAGCGTGAGGGTGCTGTCGTCCACCAGGATCTTGCAGCCGGCTGCTTCCGGGCCCTTCGCGCGCCCGTGCAGGACCACGTACGCGGCCGCCGCGAGCACCAGCAGCGCGACGAACGTGCTCAGGGCGCGGCGGCGCCTTCTGCGGCCCTGACGGGCGTCTGACGTGCTCACGCGCCGGAGCCTACCGGCTCCGCCGGGTTCGCCTGGGCCCCGCGCCTTCCCGCGCCGCTTCACGCCCCGGGCTGCCCCTTGCGGTGGGCGTCGCGACCTTCCCCCGGCCGGTGGTTGCGCGCGCAGTTCCTCGCGCCCCTGGTTTGTTGCCCTGCGCGGCATGTGCTGCCCCTGACGGGCGCTTCCGCCTGCGGGGAAGGTCCCGCGACCGGCGGGAAGGGGCAGGCCGGGCCCCGTTAGGGTCGGGGTATGGGACTTGACCTCGCGGCGGATGTTGCCGCGCTGACCGCCGCGCTCGTGGACGTACCCTCCGTGAGCCGCGAGGAGAAACCGCTCGCCGACCTCGTCGAGAGCGCCCTGCGGGCGTACCCGCACCTGACCGTCGACCGCGACGGCGACGCGGTGGTCGCCCGGACCACCCTCGGAAGGGCCGAGCGCGTCGTGCTCGCCGGGCACATCGACACCGTCCCGGTCGCGGACAACCTGCCCTCCCGGCTCGACGCCGACGGCGTGCTGTGGGGGTGCGGCACCTCCGACATGAAGGCCGGCGTCGCGGTGCAGCTCAAGCTCGCCGCGCAGCTCACCGCGCCCAACCGGGACCTGACGTTCGTGTTCTACGACGCCGAGGAGATCGCCGCCGAGTTCAACGGGCTGAAGCGGCTGGTGGAGCGGCACCCGGACTGGCTCGCGGGCGACTTCGCCGTGCTCATGGAGCCGACCGCCGGGCGGGTGGACGGCGGCTGCCAGGGCACCTTGCGGGTGCGGGTGGAGACGACCGGCAGGCGGGCGCACTCCGCGCGCAGCTGGCTCGGGGAGAACGCGATCCACAAGGCCGCCCCGATCCTCGCCCGGCTCGCCGCGTACGAGCCGCGCCGGGTGGAGATCGACGGGCTGGTCTACCCCGAGGGGCTGAACGCCGTCATGATCGAGGGCGGCCACGCGGGCAATGTGATTCCCGACACCTGCGCCGTCACCGTCAACTACCGCTTCTCGCCGGACCAGAGCGAAGCGGAGGCGCTGGAGCGGGTGCGCGGCGTCTTCGAGGGCTTCGAGGTGGTGCTCACCGACACCGCGCCGGGCGCGCTGCCGGGCCTGTCCCAGCCCGCGGCGGCGGCCTTCGTGGCCGCCATCGGCACGCCCCCGGCGGCCAAGGAGGCCTGGACGGACGTGGCGCGGTTCGCCGCGCTCGGCATCCCCGCGGTCAACTACGGGCCCGGCGACCCGACCCTCGCGCACACCCGCGAGGAGCACGTCGACACCGCCGCGATCCGCGAGGCGGAGGACCGGCTCACGCGGTGGCTCACGGCTTGAGGTAGATCACCCGTTCGGCAGTCAACCGAACTCGGGTGCGTTCCGGTCCTTCCTCCCGGCAAGGTGGACAGGTGTCCGCCACGGGCCAGGGGGAGGGGCAGCCGCGCCATGGGACTGACCAGCGGGTGGTTCGCCGTACTGCTCGTCGCCGCCGCGGTCGCGGCGGTGGCGGGCGCACTGCTGCTGTGGCCGCGGGTGCGCGGGCCGCGCCCGGTGCGGCTCGGCGCCAGGGTGGGGCTGATCGTGCTGTGCCAGCTCACCGCGATCCTGGTGGTGATGGTGACGGTGAACAACCAGTACGGCTTCTACGCGTCGTGGGACGACCTGCTGGGCCGCGCCAACGCGGGCGGCGGGCGCCCCACCGCGGGCCCCGGCCCGGACGCGACGCCCGAGGTGCCCGACTACGGCGTGAAGTTCGCCGCGTATTCGCAGGGCTTCCAGCGGGCCACCGTCCGCGGCTGGGACAGCGGCACCAAGGGCGACGTGATCGTGTGGCTGCCGCCGCAGTACACCAAGCCGGAGTTCGCGCACACCCGCTTCCCGGTCATCGAGGTGCTGCACGGCATACCGGGCACCCCGCACAGCTTCCTGCGCGGCATGCGGCTCGGCCAGGTCATGCAGGCACAGATAGCCGCCGGCCGGGCCGAGCCCGCGATCCTGGTGCTGCCCACGATCACCCCGGACCGGGTCAACACCGGCTGCGCCGACGTCGAGGGCAAGAGCCGGGTGGCGACCTGGCTGACCGACGACGTCGTCAAGACGATCGCGCACAACTTCCGTACGCTGCCCGCGCCGCGCGGCTGGGCGGTCATGGGCATATCCACCGGCGGCTACTGCGCGGCCAGGCTCGCGCTGGAGCACCCCGACGTCTTCGCCGCGGGCGCGGCCCTGGCGCCCGACGACCCGTCGCAGGGGGCGCGCTCGCCGGTGTGGTTGGCCAGGACCGAGCACCCCAGGGCGCAGCTGCTGGTCGAGTCCAGCCGCCAGGACCCGGAGAGCCCGCCGCGCTTCGCCGACGCCATCACCGCGGCCGCCGCGCCGCCGACCCGGGTGAGCACCCTGCAGCTGAGCAGCGGCGGGCACAACTGGAACACCTGGGGCCGGATGTTCCCCGACGCCTTCACCTGGGTCAGCGCCCGGCTCGAAGCGCCCCGGGCGGTCCCGCTGGACCCGTCGGCGGCACCGTGATGCGTAGGCTGCCGATATGACTGAACGAGAGACCCAGGGCGTCGAGGACGACGCGCAGCAGGCCGCGGCAGACGCCGCCGCGGCGGCGGAGCAGCTCCCGTACGGCAGGAGCTGGCCCGAGCGGCACACCGGCCCCGTGGTGCGGCGGCGCGGCCAGGTGCAGACGGGGACGACCGACCAGCGGCTGCTGGACAGCCACGGCCCGTCCGACTGGGTGCACGGCGACCCGTGGCGGGTCATGCGCATCCAGTCCGAATTCGTCGAGGGCTTCGGCGCGCTCGCCGAACTGGGCCCGGCGGTGAGCGTCTTCGGCTCGGCGCGTACCCCCGTCGACTCCCGCGAGTACGAGGCGGGCGTCCGGATCGGCCGCGCGCTGACCGAGGCCGGCTTCGCGGTGATCACCGGCGGCGGCCCCGGTGCGATGGAGGCGGCCAACAAGGGCGCCCTGGAGGCCGGCGGCGTCTCGGTCGGCCTCGGTATCGAGCTGCCCTTCGAGCAGGGCCTCAACCCTTACGTCGACATCGGTGTGAATTTCCGCTACTTCTTTGTCCGGAAAACGATGTTTGTGAAGTATGCCCGCGGCTTCGTCGTGCTGCCCGGCGGCTTCGGCACGCTCGACGAGCTGTTCGAGGCGCTGACGCTCGTGCAGACCAAGAAGGTCACCCGCTTCCCCATCGTGCTGTTCGGCAGCGACTACTGGGGCGGCCTGGTGCAGTGGATCCGCGGCAGCCTGGTCGCCGAGGGCAAGGCGTCGGCGGCCGACCTGGAGCTCTTCCACGTCACCGACGACGTGGACGACGCGGTGGAGCGGGTCACCAAGGAGAGCGCGGTCTGAGCCGCGCCCGCCCCGGGCCCTTCCTCCGCCGGCCTCACGCCAGTCCGCGGCGCGCGACCGCGGGCGGGCGGTGGCCGGCGATGGCGGCGACCATGTCCAGCACCTGCCGGGTCTCCGCGACCTCGTGCACCCGGTAGACCTGCGCGCCCAGCCACGCCGACACCGCCGTCGTCGCCAGCGTGCCGATCAGCCGCTCCTTGACCGGCCGGTCCAGCGTCTCGCCGACGAAGTCCTTGTTGGACAGCGACACCAGCACCGGCCAGCCCGTGGCCGCCATCTCCGGCAGCCGCCGGGTCGCCTCCAGCGAATGCCGGGTGTTCTTGCCGAAGTCGTGCCCCGGGTCGATCAGGATGCCGTCCCGCCGCACCCCCAGCGCCGCCGCCCGCTCGGCCAGCCCGCACGTCACCCGCAGGATGTCGGCCATCACGTCGTCGTAGCCGACCCGGTGCGGCCTCGTCCGCGGCTGCGCGCCGCCCGCGTGCGTGCACACCAGGCCCGCGCCGTGCCGGGCCGCGACCTCCGCGAGGCCCGGGTCGACGCCGCCCCACGCGTCGTTGAGCAGGTCCGCGCCCGCCGCGCACACCGCCTCGCCGACCTCGGCCCGCCAGGTGTCGACGCTGATCACCACGTCCGGGTGGCGCCGCCGCACCTCGGCGACGAAGGACACCGTGCGGCGGATCTCCTCGGCCGCCGTCACCTCGTCCCCCGGCCCCGCCTTGACCCCGCCGATGTCGATGATCGCAGCGCCCTCGGCGACCGCGGCGGCCACCCGCTCCAGCGCGGGCTCGTTGGTGAAGGTGGCCCCCTGGTCGTAGAACGAATCGGGCGTACGGTTCACGATCGCCATGATCACCGGCTCCCGCGCGCCGAATTCCCGGGTCCCCAGCCGAAGTGCCACTGCCGCTCCTCATCTCAGACTCATGCGATCGTGGCACGATCGTGCCTGACACGACGGCAGGCCCTGAGGCCGGACTCCGGGAGACGACTTGTTCTGGTTCATGCTCATCGCGCTCGTCGCGGTGGTCGCCGCGGTGGCACTGGCCGTGCTCGGCGACGGCGGAGCGCTGCGGGACGCCGGCACCGACCGGCTGGCCGACCGGCTGCCGGCCGACCGGCCGCTGGTCCGCTCCGACATCGACGCGGTACGGCTGCCGACCGCGGTACGCGGCTACCGCATGCTCGACGTCGACGAGGTCCTCGACCGGCTCGGCGCCGAGCTGGCCGAGCGCGACGCGTACATCGCCGAGCTGGAGGCGGAGGTGAACGGCCCGCGCCCGGACCGGCTGCGCGCGGCCGTCGCCACCGGCGACCCGGCTGTGACGTCCCTCACGAAGGACGAGCCGCACCCCGGCGAGCCGGGCGACGGGTACGGCGGCGGCGCCGGTGAGTGAGCCCGGCGGCGTCGTGACCGGCGAGGACGGGGTCGCGCGCTGCCCGTGGGGCCTGTCCACGCCGGATTACGTCGACTACCACGACCACGAGTGGGGCGTGGCCGTGCACGGGGACGACGCGCTGTTCGAGCGGGTGTGCCTGGAGGCCTTCCAATCCGGGCTGTCCTGGATCACGATCCTGCGCCGCCGGGAGACCTTCCGGGCGGCCTTCAAGGGCTTCGCGATCGACACCGTCGCGGAGTTCGGCCCCGCCGACCGGGAGCGCCTGCTCGCGGACCCCGGGATCATCCGCAACCGCGCGAAGGTCGACGCGGCCGTCGCGAACGCCGCCGCCGCCCGCGCCCTGCGCGAGGACGGCGGCCTGGACGCGCTGATCTGGTCCTTCGCCCCCGACCCGGCCACCCGCCCGGCCCCGCGCACGACCGCCGACGTCCCCGCCGTCACCCCGGAGTCCACGGCCCTGGCCAAGGCCCTCAAGGCCCGCGGCTTCCGCTTCGTGGGCCCGACCACCGCTTACGCCCTGATGCAGGCGTGCGGCCTGGTCAACGACCACCTCGCGGACTGCGCGTCCCGCTAGGGAATCAGAGCCCCGCGAACCGCGGCGCCCGCTTCGCCACGAACGCCGACACCGCCTCGCGGTGGTCCGAGGTCGCCCCGGCCTCGTTCTGGAGTTCCGCTTCGAGGGCGAGCGCCTCGGGAAGGGTGTGGCCCGCGGCGAAGGCCAGCGCGCGCTTCATCGCGGCGTACGCCCGGGTCGGGCCCGCGGCCAGCCGGCGGGCGACGGCGAGGGCCTCCGCCGGGAGGTCCGCGGCGGGCACGACGCTGTTGGCCAGCCCGATCGCCGCGGCCTCGACCGCGGGCACGGGCCGCGGGAAGAGCAGCAGGTCGGCGGCCCGTGCGTGGCCCACCAGACGCGGCAGCGTCCAGGACATCCCGGAATCCGTGGAAAGGGCCACGCCCGCGAAGGCCGTCGTGAAGGACGCGGTGTCCGCGACCACCCGGTAGTCCGCGGCGAAGGCGAAGCCCGCGCCCGCCCCGGCCGCGACCCCGTTCACCCCGGCGACCACGGGCTTGGGCATGGTCGCGATCGCGAGCGTGATCGGGTTGTAGTGGTCGGCGACGGTGGTCATCCCGCCGCCCGCCTCCAGCGTCGCGACGTGCTCCTTCAGGTCCTGCCCGACGCAGAAGGCCTTGCCGTTCGCGGTGAGCAGCACCGCGCGCACCGCCTGGTCGGCGGCCGCCTCCCGGAGGGCGTCGCGCAGCGCCACCTTCGTGGCGGTGTCGAGCGCGTTCATCGCCTCCGGACGGTTCAGCGTGACGGTCGCGAGCCCGTCGGACACCTCGTACAGCACGTGGTCGGCCATGGCACCAGCCCCTTCGTCGCGGCAACGGTCCAGGCCAGAATGCCGGACCGGGTGACCGAAATGCGGGCGTACGCGGGTGTCGATTGTGGAACGGAGTGCCACCGCTGTTGGTCATCGGGCTGGTGGATGCGGGATAATGGCCGAGAACCAATGTGTTCGAGTCCGAGCTGGTTTCAGGAAGGGGAACGAGCATGGCGGCCATGAAGCCGCGGACGGGTGACGGCCCGCTCGAGGTGACCAAGGAGGGGCGGAGCATCATCATGCGCGTTCCGCTTGAGGGCGGCGGGCGGCTTGTTGTCGAGCTGACCCCGGACGAGGCGGATGCCCTCGGCGATGCGCTGAAGAAGGCCATCGTCTGAGACCAGCGGTCCCCTGCCTTCGCGGCCGTGTACCGGGCGACTGCCCGAGTACGCGGCCGCTGGTCTTTTCACCGGGCGCCGCGTGTCCTGCCGCGTGCGGCGGAAGGCTACTGCGCCACCGCGCACAGCAGCCCGTCGTCGGTCGGCAGCAGGACGGGCGAGAGCCGCGCGTGGTCGCGTACCGCGCGCATCAGCTCGCGCAGCCGCATCGACTCCATGTCGTGGTGCGCGGCGTCCAGCGCGCGCCCCTGCCCGAAGGCGCCCTCGAAGCACAGCACCCCGCCGGGGCGCAGCAGCCGCAGCGACTCGTCCAGGTACTCCAGGTACTCCAGCCGGTCGGCGTCGCAGAAGACCAGGTCGTAGGCGCCGTCGGTGAGGCGCGGCAGGACGTCGAGCGCGGCGCCGGGGATGACGCGCGAGCGGTTCGCGGCGAAGCCGGCCTCGCGGTAGGCCTCGCGGGCCAGCTGCTGGCGGTCCGGCTCGGTGTCGACGGTGGTCAGCACGCCGTCCGCGCGCATGCCGCGCAGCAGGTGGATGCCGGAGACACCGGCGCCGGTCCCGACCTCGACGACGTGTTTCGCGTTGCCGGCCGCGGCCAGCAGCCGCAGGGCCGCGCCGGTGCCCGGGGAGACGGGCCGCAGCCCGGACGCGTGCGAGCGGGCCCTGGCGCGTATGAGGGCGTCGTCCTCGGCGACGAACGCGTCGGCGAACGCCCAGCTCGCCTGCCGGTTGCCGGTAATGGCCCTCTCCTCGTGCCGACTGTTCCCGTCTGCCCTGCGCTGACTGTGCTCACCGTGCCGACCGTGCGTGGCCGTGTGTGGCCGTACGGGGACTGTCCGGGCGACTGTATCCGTTGGCGCGGGGAACCCGCTGATGGGACTGCGCGTTGGATACGGAGAAGGCACAAGGGCGGGAGTCCGCGACAGCGGTGCGGTCTCCCGGCCCGGAGGCAGCAGTGCATTTATCCGGAGCTAACGGGCGAGGTGGCTATGGTAGAGGCTCTACTGGAGACCACCAGAGCCGACAGGGGAGGTGCGGCTGACGCCGGTGACCGGAGGGTGCTGACGCGCTTTCGAAGGTCGGCCGGACAGCCGAAATCCGTGACCAACACTGCTGACGACCGTTCACGCGACGACGACTCCCCGACCGCGACCGCGACCTTCGCCGCCGACGGAGACCCTCAGGCGTGGACGCCTCCTTCGTGGGAGGAGATCGTCAGCACGCACAGTGCCCGGGTCTACCGGCTGGCGTACCGCCTGACCGGCAACCAGCACGACGCGGAGGACCTCACCCAGGAGGTCTTCGTGCGGGTCTTCCGCTCCCTGTCCACCTACACGCCCGGCACGTTCGAGGGCTGGCTGCACCGCATCACCACCAACCTGTTCCTGGACATGGTGCGGCGCCGCCAGCGCATCCGGTTCGACGCCCTCGGCGACGACGCGGCGGAGCGGCTGCCCAGCCGCGAGCCGTCCCCCGCGCAGCACTTCAACGACACCCACTTCGACGCCGACGTCCAGCAGGCGCTGGACACGCTGGCGCCGGAGTTCCGGGCGGCCGTGGTGCTCTGCGACATCGAGGGGCTGTCGTACGAGGAGATCGCGGCGACACTCGGCGTGAAGCTCGGTACGGTGCGGAGCCGGATCCACCGGGGACGCTCCCATCTGCGCAAGGCTCTGGAACACCGGGCGCCCGGCGCCCGGCCCGCCGGCTCCCCGGCTGACGTTCCCGCGCTCGCTGCCGTCGCACCGCAACCTGGCCAGGAGGGCGGCAGAGCGTGAGCAGCAGCGGTTCCGGCGACCCGCGCGACAAGCGCGCCGCCGCCGCCGAACAGCATCTGGGCGACCGGCTCGCGGCGTTCGTCGACGGCGAGCTGGCGGACGACGCGCGGGACCGCGTCCAGGCCCATCTGGCGACCTGCCCCCAGTGCAAGGCCGCCGCCACCGAGCAGCGCCGCCTCAAGAGCGCCGTGGCGGCCTCCGAGCTGCCCGCGATCCCGTCCGGCCTGCTGGCCAGGCTCCAGGGCCTCGCGGCATGCGGCCCCGACGGCCCGCAAGGCCCCGGCGGCGACCCCAAGGGCGGCTCTCCCGGCCTCGCGGACCTGCGTGCGCTGCCCGGGCCCGGCGACGGGCCCGGGCCTTTCGACAGCCGCCTGCTCGGCTCCGACGTCTTCGGCACCGGCACCCGCCGCCGCCCCTCCTACCTCAGCCCCGGCCGCGACCTGGTCGCGCCCGGCGAGGGCAAGGGAGCGCGCGGCTTCCGCATCCACGAGACGGCCCGCGGCCTCACCGGCGGCGCCGACCGCGTCCCCCTCGACGTGCCCGTACGCCCGCAGGCCGCACCCCGCGGCGGTACGGCGGCGGCCGCGGCCCAGGCGTCCTTCAGCCGGCGGTTCGCCTTCGCGGCGGCCGGCGCCTTCTCGATGGCGGCCATCGCGCTCGGCGGCGCCCTCCCGATGGAGGCCGGTGTCGACAACGGCGCCCACCCCGACGACGGGCCCGCGGTCACCCCGTTCAGCGCGAACTCGGTCACCGACACCCACGGCACCACCCCGCGCGATCTGCTGGACGCCCGCGAGCAGCGGACGATGCGGCAGGCCCGGGTCGCGCCGTCCCCCTCGGCGGTCGTGACCCCCGGCTCCGTGCCGTCCGTCACGACGGTGGCGCTGCGTGCCGCCGCCGCGGTCTCCGCCACCCCGGCGACGGCCCCCGGCGGCCCGGCCGCGGTGCGCTGAGCAGCATGCTTTACGTGATGGTCAGCTCATTTCCACGTAGGGTTGTCCACAGCCACTCCCGCGTCCCCCACGTGGGCAGGTAACGTAAGTGCGCCGGACACAGCCCCCCGGCTGCGGACGTCCCAAGGAGCTGCACGGTGTTCTTCGACATAGGCCCGCTTGAGCTGGTCGCGATCGTCGTCATCGCCGTGCTCGTCTTCGGCCCCGACAAGCTGCCGAAGGTCATCCAGGACGCCATGGCGTTCATCCGGAAGGTGCGGGAGTTCTCCGACAGCGCCAAGGAGGACATCCGCCGCGAGCTGGGGCCGGAGTTCAAGGACTTCGAGTTCGAGGACCTGAACCCGAAGACGTTCATCCGCAAGAACCTGATGAGCGACGACGACGAGTACGGTCTCAAGGAACTCCAGGAGATCGGCAAGAACCTGGACCTGCGCAAGGAGATGGCCGAGGTCACGGACGCGGTCAACGGCACGGACACGGGTGCCTCGGCCTCGCGCTCCTCCTCGGGCTCGTCCGGCACGGGCTCCGCCGGTTCCTCCGGCACGGGCGGGGGCACCCCCGACCGGCTGCGCAAGCGCGACAAGCTGGCCGAGGACGAGACGCCGCCGTACGACTCCGACGCGACCTGAGGCACGCCCCGCGGGGCTCCGCGGACGTCAACATGATCGCGCGATTTCACCCTATCGAGTGGTCATTGTCCGTGTGTTCGCCGTCACCCCACGCCGTTTCGGCCCCCGAACCCACCCAGGGTCGGGCAAGATGGCGTCGCCCATAGGGGCACTTCGAGGAGGCGCGACCCACATGGAGACCAGGACCGGCACGGCGCAGAGCGCGGTCGACGGCTACTTGACGGCCGAATTCCCCTGGTACGGACTGGACGACGCGTTCACCGGACGCCGCTGGCTGCAATCGGTCGGGACGAGCGGTGACGACACGGTCGAGTACGGCTCGACGGGCCACGGCGACGAACCCACGCTCAAGGCCGACCCCGCCGACGAGAGCCGGCGCTTCGCCGTGGTCGTGACGGTCGCCCAGCGGCCCCGCAGGCGCACGCCGGACGGCACCGGGCTGCTGGAGGCTACGTCCGTCTCCTCGGCCGCCTGGCTGGCCGGCTCCGGCCTGCTGGCCTGCACCTGGCCCACGACGATGGAGCGCGCGCTGCGCCAGGACTGGCTCGACCAGCAGACCGCCACGGCGTGGGAGCTGGCCGACGACCTCGACGGCTCCGGCTGGGCCGCGCTCACCCTTCCGGTGGACGGCGAGCCCACGCCTTTCCACTACCGCGAGTCGGAGTACGGCTGGGTCCTCGCGGGCTCCGCCGCCGGCGTCCACCTCGGCGCGTTCGGGCGCGGCATGAGCGCGTACGGGTTGGCCTTGGCGGCCATCCCCGACATCCGCGCGTACGACGCCGGGTAGCGCCCCGGCGGGGGCTCAGGCCGCCCCGGGGTGCCACGTGCGGTGGTGCGCGCGATCTTCTGCCGGTGGTGGGCTGGTCGCGCAGTTCCCCGCGCCCCTGAGGTGGTTGCCACTTGGCGTGGCATGGTGCCTTTCCCCGGTGGGGGCTGAGCGCGCCCACGCGGCGCCAGCCGCATATCGAACACAGCCCCGCGCCCCTGATGGCTTGCCCTCTGCGCGCAGGGTGAGCGTTTTGAGGGGCGCGGGGAACTGCGCGGCCAGCCCACCACCGGCGGACGGTCCCGGGGGCGGCCGGGACAGGCAGCCCGGAGGGCTGGGCGCGAGGCCCGGCGCGGGTCAGAACTTGTTGCGCGGGGTGATCCCCAGGGAGAGCCCCGACAAACCGCGCTGGCGCGCGCTCAGCTTCGTGGCGATGCCGCGCAGGGCCGCACCCGCGGGGGAGTCGGGGTGGGCGACAGCGACGGGGCGGCCGTCGTCGCCGCCTTCGCGGAGGCGGACGTCGATGGGGATGCGGCCGAGGACGGGGACGGTCGCGCCCGTCGTACGGGTCAGGCCCTCGGCGACCCGGTCGCCGCCGCCCGTGCCGAAGACCTCGACGATCTCGTCGCAGTGCGGGCACGGCATGCCCGCCATGTTCTCCACCACGCCCACGATCTTCTGGTGCGTCTGCACCGCGATCGCGCCCGCCCGCTCGGCGACCTCCGCCGCCGCCTGCTGCGGGGTCGTCACGACGATGATCTCCGCGTTGGGCATGAGCTGGGCGACGGAGATCGCGATGTCGCCGGTGCCGGGCGGCAGGTCGAGCAGCAGCACGTCGAGGTCGCCCCAGTAGACGTCCGCGAGGAACTGCTGGAGCGCGCGGTGCAGCATGGGCCCGCGCCAGACGACCGGCGCGTTGCCGGGGGTGAACATGCCGATCGAGATGACCTTCACCCCGTTGGCCGACGGCGGCATGATCATGTTCTCGACCTGCGTGGGCCGCCCGTCCGCGCCGAGCATGCGCGGCACGCTGTGCCCGTAGATGTCCGCGTCCACGACGCCGACCTTGAGGCCGTCCGCGGCCATCGCCGCCGCGAGGTTGACCGTCACCGAGGACTTGCCGACGCCGCCCTTGCCGGAGGCCACCGCGTAGACCCGGGTCAGCGAGCCCGGCTGGGCGAAGGGGATCTCCCGCTCGGCCTGCCCGCCGCGCAGCGTCTCCGCGAGCCCGCGGCGCTGCTCGTCGCTCATCACGTCCAGCTCGACCCGCACCGCGCTCACCCCGGGGACGGCGGCGACGGCCGACGTGACGCGCTCGGTGATCGTGTCCCGCATCGGGCAGCCGGACACCGTGAGGTAGACGGCGACGGCGACGGCGCCGTCCGCGGCGATGTCCACGGATTTGACCATGCCGAGGTCGGTGATCGGCTTGTGGATCTCCGGGTCGTTCACCGTGGCCAGCGCGGCGCGCACGGCCTCGTCGGTCGGTGTGGCGGCCGGCGCGGTGCCCGAGCCGTACGTGGTGGTAGCCATACGTCGATGGTACGGGGGCCGCCGAGGGCCGATCAGCGGCCCCGGCCGTCTGCTTCGTCACCCCGCGGGACGTGCCGGGGGTGCGGGCGGCGCTCCTCGATGTCCCTGAGCAGGTCCTGCAGCTCGGAGCGGATCCAGTCGCGGGTCGCGACCTCGCCGAGGCCCGCCCGCAGCGCGGCGACCTCGCGGGTGAGGTATTCGGTGTCGGCGATGCTGCGTTCGTTCTGCTTGCGGTCCTGCTCCAGGTTGACCCGGTCCCGGTCGTCCTGCCTGTTCTGCGCCAGCAGGATCAGCGGGGCCGCGTAGGAGGCCTGGAGGGACAGCATCAGCGTCAGGAAGATGAACGGGTAGCTGTCGAAGCGCAGATCGCGCGGCCCGAAGGCGTTCCACAGCACCCACATGACGATGACGACCGTCATCCAGACGATGAAGCGCCCCGTGCCGAGGAAGCGCGCGACGCGCTCGGAGAGGTTGCCGAAGGCCTCCGGGTCGTACGCGGGCAGCCAGCGGCGCCGGACGTCGCGCGGCTGGTCCAGCCGCACCCGGACGCGCGGCGGGGCGGTGGCCCCCGCGGGGTTGCGCCCCGCGGCGCGGTCCCGGTCGTCAGCGGCCATCGTCCGCCTCCGCCGTGGTGTCGGCGGCGGGCCCGGCGCCGTGCAGCTCGGTCTCCCGCCAGTCCTCGGGCAGCAGGTGGTCCAGCACGTCGTCGACGGTCACGGCGCCCAGCAGTGCCCCGCTCTCGTCCACCACGGGCGCGGAGATCATGTTGTACGTGGCCAGGAAGCTGGTCACCGACGGCAGCGCGGTGTCCGGGGCGAGCGGCCGCAGGTCGGTGTCGACGATCGCGCCGAGCAGCGTGAACGGCGGGTCGCGCAGCAGCCGCTGGAAGTGCACCAGGCCCAGGTACTTGCCGGTGGGCGTCTGGTCGGGCGGCCGGCACACGTAGATCTGCGCGGCGAGCGCGGGCGACAGGTCGGGGTTGCGGATCCGGGCGAGCGCGTCGGCGACCGTCGCGTCCGGGCGCAGCACGATCGGCTCGGTCGTCATGAGCCCGCCCGCGGTGCGCTCCTCGTACGACAGCAGCCGCCGTACGCCCGCCGCGTCCTGCGGGCGCATCAGGGCCAGCAGCCGCTCCTGGTCGTGGTCGGGCAGCTCGGCGAGCAGGTCGGCGGCGTCGTCGGGGTCCATCGCCTCCAGGACGTCCGCGGCCCGCTCCTCCTGGAGCTTGCCCAGGATCTCGACCTGGTCGTCGTCGGGCAGCTCCTCCAGGACGTCCGCGAGCCGGTCGTCGTCGAGGGCCGCGGCGACCTCGCCGCGCCGCTTGGGGGACAGGTGGTGCAGGACGTTCGCGAGGTCGGCGGGGCGCAGTTGCTCGAAGGTCGCGACCAGGTTCTCCGCGCCCTGCTCGCCCTCGGGGAGCCGGAAGCCGCTGACCGACGACCAGTCGACGGTGAGCGCCTCGCCCTTGCGGCGCAGGGCGCCGGACTTGCCGCGGCGGATGAAGACCTTGTCGATCTCCCAGTCCCTGCGGGCCGGCAGCTGCGCCATGGACACGTCGAGGACGGTGACCTCCTCGCCCGCGTCCTCGCCGGTCGCCGTGCCCTCCGCGGCGCCCTCCGCCGCCCCTCCGTCGGGCATCCAGCGCACCCGGCGGTCCAGCAGCTCGCCGAGCACCAGCGTCTCGGTCGGGCGCTGCTCGAAGCGCCGTACGTTGAGCACACCGGTGGTGATGACCTGGCCCGCCTCCACGCCCGTCACCCGGGTCATCGGCAGGAAGATCCGGCGCCGCCCCACCACCTCGACGACCAGGCCCAGCACACGCGGGGGGCGCCCGCCGACCCGCAGCATCACCACGACGTCCCGGACCCGCCCGACCTCGTCGCCGTTGGGGTCGAAGGCCGCGACGCCCGCCAGATGGGACACGAAGACCCGCGGGGTGCCTGCGACCATCAGGCCTCCTCACCGGGTACGCGCCGCCGTTCCCCGCCAGGCTAACCCGTGCCGATCTTGCCTGCCGTACGAAGGCCCCCGGGAATGCCCGGGGAGCACCCGGGAACGAGCGCTCCGGAACGCTTCGCCGGGGGAGAGCGGGTGCCTCCGCGGGGTACGGTGCGGTAGCTTCAGCCACGCCCGCCGCCGCCGTCACCGAGGGGTTCGAGCCCACGTGTTTCCCGCTCGCCGGACTGCCCGCAGGACCGCCCGCCAGGCCGCCGCCGCCCTCGCCGGGCTGGCCGCGGCGCCGCTGCTCGGCGGCTGCCTGGGCCTCGGCGGCGACCCGGACTCCGGCACCAACGGCGTCGGCAAGCTGCCCGCGAAGACCATCGAGCAGCGGGCGAGCGCCGCCGCCGCGGGCGCCGACGCCGTACGGCTGACCGGCACGGTCGTCAGCGGCGGGCAGACCTACCGCCTCGACATGCGGCTGCGCGCGGAGGGCGGGGTCGGCGAGGTCACCACCAAGGGCGACACCTTCCAGCTGCTGCGGGTCGGCGACGACCTCTACCTCAAGGCCGGGGCGGACTTCTACGGCGACGGCGGCGACGACAAGGACAGCCAGGCCGCCGCCGCCAAGCTCAACGGCAAGTACGTCAAGGTGCCGCCGGGCGACCCGGCCTACCAGCAGTTCAGCGGCTTCACCGACAAGAAGGTGCTGCTGTCCGACCTCTTCGTGGTGGACGGCACGCTCGGCGTCGGCGACCACCGCAAGGTCGGCGACACCAAGACCATCGAGCTGACCGGCTCCGAGGGCGGCAGCCTCGACGTCTCCCTCAAGGGCACCCCCTACCCGCTGCGCTACCAGCGCGCGGGCGGCGCGGGCACACTGACCCTCTCCGACTGGGGCGAGGACTTCACCCTCGCGGCGCCGGGCAAATCGCAGGTCGTCGACTACGGAAAGACGGTCGGCACGACGGCGACACCCAAGCCCTCGGCCTCCGCCTCCGCCTCGGCCGAGAAGTAGCTCAGCCGCGCGGCCGGCGGCGGGCCAGCAGCCGCGGCAGCCCCGCCGGGACGGGCTCGCGGGTGGTCGCGGGAGTCGGCCGCGGAGGAGCCGCGCCCGAGCCGTCCGGCATCGCACCGGGACGCTCGGCGGGGGAGCCCTCGGGGGTGAGCCGGAAGAGGGTGCACTCGCGGGCCCACCGCTCGTCCACGGAATCCGCGTCCGCCGTGTTCAGCCGCTTGCCGCGCAGCTCCCCGACCGCCGCGTGCCACGCCTCGGACCCGGCAGGGACGACCGCGGCCCGCGCCTGCCAGCCCACCAGCCGCCCGCCCTTGTCCTTGCTCCGTACGGTGACCCCCACGACGGCCCCGTCCGCCAGCCCCGCCGGCACCGGCTGCTCGACGGGCCCCCCGCACAGCACGTACGCCCCGCCGTCCCCCCACAGCTGCCACACGGCCTGCCCGTTCACCCACACCAGCCCGGACTTCCTGACCCCCTCCTCGACAAGAGCGGCGGCCAGTTCTTCGGCGGAGGGCGTCGACGTCATGCCGCCAGGGTAGGGGGTGCGCGTTTTCCCGGGGAGCCGCGGCACCTCCCCGTAAAGACAGGTGCTCGGCCTGCGGACGGGCCTTACCCTGGTGGCGGCCCCCGCCGAACCCCGCACGCCCCCCAGGAGCCCCGTGACCGCCCCGCAGAGCACCCCCACCGCGCCCGCGGGCAAGGGCACAGCCACAGCCACAGTCGCAGCTCCCGGCGGGGGGCCCGCACCCACCGGCCGCGGAGCGGACCTCGCCCTTCTGGGCGTCGCGATCGCCGGCGTCTCCATGTCGGCCCCGCTCATCGCCGCGACCGCGGCCCCCGCCCTGGCCATCGCCTTCTGGCGGAACGCCATGGCCGTCGGCGTCCTCACCCCCGTCGCCCTGTGGCGGCACCGCGGCGAGCTGCGCCGCATGGGGCGCCGCGCCCTCACCCTCTCCGGCGCCGCCGGCCTCGTGCTGGCGCTGCACTTCGGGCTGTGGCTGCCGAGCCTGACGATGACCTCGGTGGCGACCTCCACCGCGCTGGTCACCACCACCCCGATCTGGACGACGCTGATCCTGCGGCTGCGCGGCCACCGCCCGCCCGGACTCGTGTGGGCGGGCACCGCGCTCGCCGTCGTGGGCGTGCTGATCCTCACCGGCATCGACATGTCGACCGACACCCGCGCCCTCGCCGGGGACGCGCTCGCGCTCGCCGCGGGTCTGGCGGCGGCCGTCTACATGCTGCTCGGCTCGGAGGTACGGCGGACGGCGACGACGACCGCGTACACGTACGTCTGCTACTCGACGACCGCGGTCTCGCTGCTCGCGGCCTGCCTGGTGTCGGGCTCGGCGCTCGGCGGCTACGACGGGCGCAGCTGGCTGAAGATCGCCGCGCTGACCGTCGTCGCCCAACTGCTCGGCCACTCGCTGCTCAACCGGGTCGTCCGCGGCCTCGGGCCGTCGACCACCTCGACGGCGATCCTGCTGGAGACCCCGGGTGCGGCGCTGATCGCCGCGCTGTGGCTGGGCCAGACCCCGCCCGCGGCCGCGTACCCGGCGCTGGTGGTGATCCTCGCGGGCCTGGCCCTCGTGGTGCTCGCGGACGTCCGCCGCGAGGCGTGACCCCCTGCTACAGCCAGCCGTTGCGGCGGAAGCCGCGGTGGATGGCGTAGCAGATGGCCAGGATCACGCCCAGCACCATCGGGTAGCCGAACTTCCAGCGCAGCTCGGGCATGGTGTCGAAGTTCATCCCGTAGACGCCGGTGATCATCGTGGGGACGGCCAGGATGGCGGCCCACGCGGTGATCTTGCGCATGTCCTCGTTCTGCACGACGGTGGCCTGCGCCAGGTTGGCCTGGAGGATCGAGTTGAGCAGGTCGTCGTAGCCGGTGACCTGCTCGTGGACGCGGGCGACGTGGTCGGCGACGTCCCGGAAGTACTTCTGGATCTCCGGGTCGACCAGCCGCATCGGGCGCTCGCCCAGCATCTGCATCGGCCGCAGCAGCGGGGACACCGCGCGCTTGAACTCCAGCACCTCGCGCTTGAGCTGGTAGATCCGGCCCGCGTCGCCGCCCCGCGAGGACTTGCCGGGCTCGGCGGAGAAGACGTCGATCTCGACCTCGTCGATGTCGTCCTGCACCGCGTCCGACACGGCCAGGTAGTCGTCGACGACCTGGTCGGCGATGGCGTGCAGCACCGCCGAGGGGCCCTTGGCGAGCAGCTCGGGGTCGTCCTCCAGCCGGTGCCGCAGCGCCCGCAGCGAGCCGTGGCCGCCGTGCCGCACGGTGATGACGAAATACCGGCCGGTGAAGACCATGACCTCGCCGGACTCCACGACCTCGCTGGTCGCGGTGAGTTCGGCGTGCTCGACGTAGCGGATCGTCTTGAAGACGGTGAAGAGCGAGTTGTCGTAGCGCTCCAGCTTCGGCCGCTGGTGGGCGTGCACCGCGTCCTCGACGGCCAGCGGGTGCAGGCCGAACTCCTCGGCGATGCCCGCGAACTCCTGCTCGGTCGGCTCGTGCAGGCCGATCCACACGAAGCCGTCGCTGCCGTCGCACTGGTCGGACGAGCGGCCGGCCCGCACCGAGGCGAGCGCCTCGCGCAGCCCGACGATGTCCGGGCAGCGCACCCCGTCGCGGTAGACCGCGCAGTCCACGACCGCGCTGGTGGCCGTCGCGATGTCACGTGTCGGGCCGTAGTCGTGGTTCGCCGGGGACTTGCGCAGGGCAGGGCGTACAACTGCGCGAAGGTCACGGATCATCGACATGGCAAGCTCCTTCACGGACTGGCCGACGGCATCACGCCGCACCGAACTGAAAAGCTGCTGATGTGGATCAGAACTGGTTGATCACAGGCAGTTCAGGGCGCGCTCTCCCGAAGCGGAACGCTCCGCGGGCGGACAGGCCGTGACGAGCCGCGTTTCACGGCACACAGGCCGGGGAAGGAACGCGGGAGGCTCAGCGGGTCACACTGCGTGCGGGGCGGCGGCAAGGGAAGAGCGGCCGGTACTGCACGGTCGACTGGGATCCATGTCAGTCCCCACCTCCTCCGGCCGTTCCCCGCTGGGGGATGACTTCGCGAACGCCACAGCTTAGCAAGCTGAAGGGTACGCCCACCGCACGGCCTGTGTGATCCGAACGCGTTCTATGCTCCCCGCATGGGTGACATTCTGGACAGGGTCGAGGAACGCCTCCGCTCCGCCTTCGGCGAGCCCGACGCCCGCGCGTCGGTGACCTTCCTCGGGGCCGAGCGCATCGAGGTGCTGCGTTTCACGCACGGGGAGCTGCGCCGCTACGCCACGCTCGGGATGTCGGCCCAGCCCATGGCCGACCCGGTCGCGACGGTCGCCGACCCCCTGCGCGGGCCGCGCGCGGAGGTCCATCTGACGGTACGGGCCGGCCGCGCCGACACCTCACCCGTCCTCCGCGCCCTGGCGACGGCCGCGGCCTCCCCGCAGGTCGAGGGCCTGGTCCTCGCGGACGGCAACACCCTCGATTTCGGCGAACCGCTGTGGCCCGGCGCGCCCTTCACGGCCTTCCTCGCCGCCGCCCCCGGCGAAACCGTCCCCGACCTCCCGCTCCCCGAGCCCCGCGACCCGGTCCGCTTCTTCCCCCTCGTCCCCCTCACCCCGGCGGAGGCCGCGTACAAGCGCGCCCGCGGCGCCGACGCGCTCCGCGCGCACTGGGCCGAACACGGTACGGACCTCGCCGACCCCGTCCGCCGGGCGAGCGTCTTCTAGGAGCGCGTCAGGGTCGTGGCGCCGATGAGGCCCGCGCCACGACCTCGCACTCCGGACGGGTGATCGTCCTTGACGCGGGCACGCGGCTGGAGGACCGTGGGGATTTATGAGGGGCGAACCCAGTTGCCCGAAGTGCGGTGGCAGGGTCAGGGCGCCCGGCCTCTTCGCCGACTCCTGGCAGTGCGACGTGCACGGCACCGTGTATCCGCTGCAGCCGGTCGTCCCGCCGAGTGTCGAAGGCCTCGGCGTGGTCGTCCACCGGTCGCAGGTACCGGTGTGGATGCCGTGGCCGCTGCCCGTCGGCTGGCTCTTCTCGGGTGTCGCCTCCGCCGGTGACGACCGCAGCGGCGGCCGCGCCACCGCCGTCGCCTGCTCCGGACCCGGGCCCTTCGGCGGCCCCGGCGAGCTGATGCTCGTCGCGGAGGAGCTGGGCGTCGGCCTCGGCGCCCGCTACGCCGGGATCGACGGCCCCGACCCCGGGCCGAACATGTGCGTCGACAAGCCCCCGCACGCCAAGGTCCTCGCGGCCGGCCGCCCCACCGCCCTGTGGCACGTCGCCGGCGCCCCCGACGACCGGGTCGTCTTCGCCGGCGAGGCCCGCGGGCTGTGGCTGTGGGCCATCGTCTGGCCCGAGGAGACCGGCCTGCTGATGTACGACGAGCTGGTCCTCACCGACCTGCGCGACGCCGGGGCCGAGGTCGACCTGCTGCCCTGCGGCGCGCTCACCCCCAGGCTGCTGGCCTGACCCCCGCGGCACCTGCGAATCGCAGGCCCGGACGGGCGCTATCCTTGGCTTCGTCCGCTGTCCGCGCCGTCTTCCGGGAGCCCGTGCCGTGCGCATCGACCTGCACACCCACTCCACGGCCTCCGACGGCACCGACAGCCCCGCCGAGCTGATCCGGAACGCCGCGGGTGCCGGGCTCGACGTCGTCGCGCTCACCGACCACGACACCGTCTCCGGCTACGCCGAGGCCACCGCCGCGCTCGCCGGCACCCGCCTCACCCTCGTCACCGGCGCGGAGCTGTCCTGCAAGGTCGGCGGCATCAGCATGCACATGCTGGCCTACCTCTTCGACCCCGCCGAGCCGCGGCTGTACGCGGCGCGCGAGCTCGTCCGCGACGACCGTGTGCCGCGCGCCCGCGGCATGGTCGCCAAGCTCCGGGAACTCGGTGTGCCCGTCACCTGGGAGCAGGTCGCCCGGATCGCCGGGGACGGCTCCGTGGGCCGCCCGCACATCGCCACCGCCATGGTCGAGCTGGGCGTCGTCCCGACCGTCTCCGACGCCTTCACCTCAGAATGGCTCGCCAACGACGGGCGGGTCTACGTCGAGAAGGCGGAGTTCGACCCCTTCGAGGCGGTCCGCCTCGTCAAGGCGGCCGGCGGCGTCACCGTCTTCGCCCACCCGGGCGCGCACAAGCGCGGCGAGACCGTGCCGGACGAGGTGATCGCGGAGCTTGCCGCCGCCGGGCTCGACGGCCTGGAGGTCGACCACGTCGACCACGAGCCCGCCACGCGCGAGCGGCTGCGCGGGCTCGCGCGCGAGCTTCGTCTTCTGGCGACGGGCTCGTCCGACTACCACGGGGCCCGGAAGACCGTGCCCCTCGGGGCCTGCACGACTCCTCCGGAGGTGCTCGCCGACATCGCGGCCCGCGCCACGGGGGCCGAGCCCATCTCCGCCGTCTAGCCCGGCGGGGCCTTCCTGCTGCGCAGGGCCGTGCCCCGCAGGGGCGCGGGGAACTGCGCGAGCAACCACCCACCGGCCGGTGGTCCGGTACGGACCGAACTGCCCCTTCGGGCCGGTGACGACCCGCGCCCCGGTGGGGGCTGAGCGCGCAGTTCCCCGCGCCCCCAAAAACGCTCACCGCCCTGCGCAGCGGAAGCGCCCGCCTGCGCAAGGCAACGACAACACCTTCAGCTCACGACGAAAGCTCAGCCATGTTCGACCTCACCCTCTTCGGCTCCGTGTTCTTCACGCTGTTCGTGATCATGGATCCGCCCGGCATCACGCCGATCTTCCTCGCCCTCACCTCGGGGCGGGCGACCAAGGTCCAGCGGCGGATGGCGGCGCAGGCCGCATGCGTCGCGTTCGGGGTGATCGTGGTGTTCGGGCTGTGCGGGCAGCAGATCCTGGACTACCTGCACGTGTCCGTGCCCGCGCTGCGGATCGCGGGCGGGCTGCTGCTCCTGCTCATCGCGCTGGACCTGCTGACCGGCAAGGCGGACGAGCCGACGCAGACGCGGGACGTCAACGTGGCGCTCGTGCCGCTGGGGATGCCGCTGCTCGCGGGGCCGGGGGCGATCGTCACGGTGATCCTCGCCGTGCAGAAGGCGGACGGCTTCGCGCAGCAGACCTCCGTGTGGCTGGCGATCCTGGCGATGCACGTCGTGCTGTGGCTGACGATGCGTTACTCGCTGGCGATCATCCGGCTCATCAAGGAGGGCGGCGTGGTGCTCGTGACGCGGCTGTCCGGCATGCTGCTGTCGGCGATCGCCGTGCAGTCCGTCGCCAACGGCGTCCTGGGCTTCGTCCACGGCCAGGGCGGCTGACCGCCCCCGGACATGCGAAGGCGCCCCGTACGAACCTGATGTACGGGGCGCCCGTGCGTGCGGCGGTCGGTCGGCGTCAGTCCGCGAGGCCTTCGGCGGGGCGGATGTAGATGCGCTGGCCGAGGGCGGCAGCCTGCTGCACGATCTTGTTGACCGCGGAGGCGTCGACCACGGTGCTGTCCACTGCGTCGCCGTTCCGATCGTCAAGTCGCATGATCTCGAAGCGCATGGGGCTTCTCCCTTCGTCCCTCGTTACATGTGTGGTCAACGAACACCCCCTTCAAAACATTCCCTACCCTAAATAAAATTCTGCGCGGTGCCGACTGCTTATCCGCTCGCGGCGCTCCCGCCGGTCCAGAACGCCGCGAGCGCGGCAGCCGTCTCGGCCGGCCGCTCGGCGTTGGGGGAGTGCTCCGCGCCCTTGACGACAACGCGCCGGGCACCCAGCCGCTCCGCCATCGTGTCCAGCAGCGGGACCGGCCAGGCGTAGTCCACCTCTCCGGACAGTACGAGCTTCGGCAGCGGAACGGTGGCAAGTTCCGCCACTCGATCCCGTTCTGTCATCAACTGGCGTGCTGTGGCGATCAGCTGTTCGGGCACGGTGGTGACCCAGCGGCGGTGCAGGAAGTCGTCGAGCCACGCCGTGCCGGGGTCGGCGGGGGCCTCGACGACGCTGCCGGCCGGGGCGCCGGAGTTCTCGGCGTCCAGCGAGCGCATCGCCCACCAGGCCGTCTCCATGTCCATGGTCGGCAGATGGTCGATCAGCAGCTGTGTCCTGACCTGCTGGGCCGCGGTGATCGCCGCCGGGCCCGAACTCATGAGGGTGACCGACGACCAGGGGCCGGGGCCGTCCGCGAGCAGTGCCGCCCGGACGATGTGGCCGCCGAGGGAGTGGCCCAGGACGTGCAGCGGGCCGCCGCCGGAGTCCGCGGCGAGCGCGGCGCCCTGCGCGGTGACGTCGGCGGCCAGCTCGTCCTGCGCGTACGCGGCCTCGTCGCGGGGGCCGCCCGACTCGTACTGGCCCCGGCCGTCCACCGCGACGACCCGGAAGCCCGCGGCGGACAGCGGGGCGAGCAGGTCGAGGAAGTCCTCCTTGCTGCCCGTGAAGCCGGGGACGAGCAGCGCGGTGCCGCGGATCCCGGGCGCCTCGGGCGCGGGATGCGCGTCGAGGGCGGCGAAGGAACCGCGGGAGGTCTCCAGCCGGCGCGCCGAGGCGTGCGCCGGCAGATCCAGGGTGGTCGGACGGCTCATGCGGTGAGATTACGCGGTGCATATGTCCGAGAGGTTGCCGCTCGGCATGAAACACCCCCGGCCGGGTGGGGCCGGGGGTGCTCGGTGTTACGCGGCCGGGCCGTCAGGCGTCCTGCTCGGCCGGGGCCGCGGCCTTGCGGGTCCGGCGGCGCGGGGCCTTCGGGGCCTCCTCGCCCTCCGGCGCCGCAGCGGGCGCGGGCACCTCCGAGGACACGGCGGCCTTGCGCGTCCGGCGGCGCGGGGCGGCGGGAGCCTCCTCGCCCTCCGGCGCCGCGGCGGGAGCCGGGACGACCTCGGCGGCCTTGCGCGTCCGGCGGCGGGGCGCGGCGGGGGCCTCCTCCGTGACCGGCGTGACCGGCTCGGCGGCGACCTCGGCTGCGGGGGCCGCGGCCTTGCGCGTCCGGCGGCGCGGGGCCTTCGGGGCCTCCTCGGTCTCGGCACCGGGCGCCTCGGCGGGAGCCGGCACGACCTCGGCGGCCTTGCGGGTCCTGCGGCGCTTCGGGGCCTCGTCCGCGGCGGGCTCGACCGGCGTGACCGGCTCGGCGGCGACCTCGGTGACGACCTCGGCTGCGGGGGCCGCGGCCTTGCGCGTCCGGCGGCGCGGGGCCTTCGGCTCCTCCTCGGCGACGGGGAGCGGAGCCGGAGCGGCCGGAGCCGCCTCGGCGACCGGCGCCGCGGGCACCTCGACCGTCTCGGCCGCGGGCGCCACCGGCGTCACGGCCGACCCGGCGGCACCGCTGCGCGTCCGGCGGCGGCGGCGCGGAGTACGCGCTCCGCCCACGGCCGGCTCGGCGGCTTCGGCGGCCGTCTCCGTAGCGGCAACGGCGCTCTCGACGCTCTCCGCGCCGGCGGACTGGCCGTTGCGCGTCCGGCGGCGCTGCCGCGGGGCGCGGGGCGCGCGGGGCTGGCGCTCCTCGGCGGGCGCCTGGCCCGTACGTCCACCGCGGCCCCGGCCGCTGCCGCGGCCACCGCTGCCACCGCGGCCGCCGGTCTCGCCCAGATCCTCGACCTCTTCGGCGTCGAGGCCCGCGCGAGTGCGCTCGGCGCGGGGCAGTATGCCCTTCGTGCCGACCGGGATGCCCAGCAGCTCGTACAGGTGCGGCGACGTCGAGTAGGTCTCCTCCGGGTCGTTGAAGGAGAGGTCGAGCGCCTTGTTGATCAGCTGCCAGCGCGGGATGTCGTCCCAGTCGACGAGGGTGATCGCGGTACCCGACGCGCCCGCGCGGCCGGTGCGGCCGATGCGGTGCAGATAGGTTTTCTCATCCTCGGGCGTCTGGTAGTTGACGACGTGCGTGACGCCCTCGACGTCGATGCCGCGCGCGGCCACGTCGGTGCAGACCAGGACGTCGACCTTGCCGTTGCGGAAGGCGCGCAGCGCCTGCTCGCGGGCGCCCTGGCCGAGGTCGCCGTGCACGGCGCCGGACGCGAAGCCGCGGCGCTCCAGCTGCTCGGCCACGTCGGCGGCGGTGCGCTTGGTGCGGCAGAAGATCATCGCCAGGCCGCGGCCGTCGGCCTGCAGGATCCGGGAGACCAGCTCGACCTTGTCGAGGGAGTGGGCGCGGAAGACGTGCTGCGTGGTGTTCGCCACGGTCGCGCCCTCGTCGTCCGGCGCGGTCGCGCGGATGTGGGTGGGCTGCGACATGTAGCGGCGGGCCAGGCCGATGACCGCGCCCGGCATGGTGGCCGAGAACAGCATCGTCTGCCGCTTGGCCGGCAGCATCGCCATGATCTTCTCGACGTCGGGCAGGAAGCCCAGGTCGAGCATCTCGTCGGCCTCGTCCAGCACCAGGGTGCGGACGTGGCGCAGGCTGAGCTTCTTCTGGCCGGCGAGGTCCAGCAGCCGGCCCGGGGTGCCGACGATCACGTCGACGCCCTTCTTGAGCGCCTCGACCTGCGGCTCGTACGCGCGGCCGCCGTAGATGGCCTGCACGCGGACCGCGCGGACCTTGCCGGCGGTGAGCAGGTCGTTGGTCACCTGCTGGCACAGCTCGCGGGTGGGGACGACGATGAGCGCCTGCGGCATGTCGGTCAGCTGCTCGGGCGTGGCGCGGCCGGCTTCGACGTCGGCGGCGACGGTGACGCGCTCCAGCAGCGGGAGGCCGAAGCCGAGGGTCTTGCCCGTGCCGGTCTTCGCCTGGCCGATGACGTCGTTGCCCGCGAGGGCGACCGGGAGCGTCATCTCCTGGATCGGGAAGGGCGTGGTGATGCCGACGGACTCGAGGGCCTCGGCCGTCTCCGGGAGGATGCCGAGACTGCGAAATGTCGTGGGGGTCGTGGTGGTCAGGATGCTTGCCTCTTCTGTGAGACGCGGCACTGTCCGGCAAGGGGGGTCGAGTGGCCGGGCGCACCGGCGGAACCGGTGCGGGTCACTGACCGCGCAGAGGTGTCGTACAGCCTGGGGCTGCGAAGCGCGGGACCGCTGCCCTCGCTGTGCCGCGAGTGGGCCCCTCCCGATGACGGGAGGGCGGTCGGGGCGGAGCCGATCGGGCCACCGACCGGGCATCCAGGTGTTGCACACGTCGCCCGCCGGGGAAAAGAACCGGACCGGATCCGGACAGGAACCAGGCCGGTGATCGGCGGGTGCATTACCACTCTACCTCGGAAACACGTAGCTGCACCCGTTCAAATGTTTCGTTCGGGACATCATCGGGTCACGCGGAGGGTGTCGGAGGGCGCCCGCGACGTGGCGCGACTTGGTTATTGTGCCCCGCATGGAGACGCCTGACGACACCACCAAGCCCGCCGCCACCGAGGACCCGACCGGGGCGGAGGCGAAGCCGACCGGGATCGCCGCGCAGGACTGGGCCGCGGCCGCCGCGGACCCGCGCTACCGCGCCGCGGTCGTCGATCTGCTGGGCGCGCTGGCGTACGGCGAGCTGGCCGCGTTCGAACGGCTCGCGGAGGACGCCAAGCTCGCGCCGACCCTGGAGGACAAGGCGGAGCTGGCCGCGATGGCCGCCGCCGAATTCCACCACTTCGCGCGGCTGCGCGACCGCCTCACCGAGGTCGGCGAGGCCGCGCACGAGGCGATGGAGCCCTTCGCGACCGCGCTGGACGACTTCCACCGCCAGACCGCGCCGTCCGACTGGCTGGAAGGCCTGGTCAAGGCCTACGTCGGCGACTCGATCGCGTCCGACTTCTACCGCGAGGTCGCCGTCCGGCTGGACAGCGACACCCGCACCCTGGTGCTCGCCGTCCTCGACGACACCGGGCACGCGAGCTTCGCGGTGGAGAAGGTGCGCGCCGCGATCGACGCGGACCCGCGGGTCGGCGGCCGGCTCGCGCTGTGGGCGCGGCGGCTGATGGGCGAGGCGCTCTCGCAGGCGCAGCGGGTGGTCGCCGACCGGGACGCGCTCTCCACGATGCTGGTCGGCGGGGTCGCCGACGGCTTCGACCTGGCAGAGGTCGGCCGGATGTTCTCCCGGATCACCGAGGCGCACACCAAGCGGATGGCGGCGCTGGGCCTGGCCGCGTAAACCGCCCGGCTTCCGCGTCCGGCGGGAGCCGTGAACCCGGTCAGGGACTTCGGGAGAGAAGGGGTGGGCCCGCCGCGGGCGGGCCCGTACCGCACCCGAACCTCCGGAACGGAGTCCCGTGATCGCTCCCATACGGCCCTCACCGGCGCCCGGCCCCTCCGTCGCGCCGGACGGCCGGCCGGACGCGCCCGCCGCGCCCGCAGCCGCCGCAGCCGACGACGACGCCACGCTCATCGCGCGGTCCACCCGCGAGCCCGAGGCCTTCGCCCTGCTCTACGACCGGCACGCCGCCGGACTGCACCGCTACGTCACCCGGCGGCTCGGCACGGACCTCGCCGACGACGTGGTCGGCGAGACCTTCCTCGTCGCCTTCCGCCGCCGCGAGCGCTACGACATGAGCCGCCCCGAGGCGCGCCCGTGGCTGTACGGCATCGCCGCCAACCTCATCAGCCGGCACCACCGCAGCGAGCAGCGCGCCTACCGGGCCTGGGCCAGGACCGGCGCCGACCCTGTCGCGCACAGCTTCGCACCCGACACCGAGGCCGTCGAGGGCCGCGTCACCGCCCAGGCCTCCGGCCCCGCCCTCGCCGCGGCCCTGCGCTCGCTCTCCCAGGGCGACCGGCACGTACTGCTCCTCATCGCCTGGGCCGACCTCTCCTACGAGGAGGTCGCCACCGCCCTCGGCATCCCGCTGGGCACCGTGCGCTCCCGCCTGAACCGCGCCCGCCGCAAGATGCGCGCCGCGCTCCCCGGTATCGACCCGCAGCTCACCCCGGAGGGGGACACCCATGGATGAGATGACCGTGCTGCGCGAACTGCGCACCGACGCACCCGCCGCCGACGCGGCCCGGCTCGCCGCGGGGCGGTGGAAGCTGATGGGCGAGGCCCTCGCCGAGGAGGCCCCCGCCGGGCGGTGGCACCGTGCCGCCCGCCTCGGCCGTACGGTCGCCGGCACCCGGCCCCGGCGCACGGCGCTGGCCGCCTTGACCGCGGCGGCCGTCACCGCGGGCGTACTGGCCGCGGGCGCCGTCTCCGGCGGCACCGGCGGCTCCACCGACGTGTCGGCCCGGTCGGTCGCGTCGGTCATGGACGCGGTCGCCGCGCAGGAGGAGGCCAGGGGCGGCGGCACGTTCCGCGCCGACCAGTGGCTGTACTCGCGGATGAAGTACTGCGTGACGGCCGCACCCTGCTCGCTCAAGCCCGAATCCTGGTGGCTCCGAGCCGATGGCGACGCCGAGGCCTTCCCGCTGACCGGGCACGGGGGGAAGACCGTCGCGGTACAGCCGGGCTGGAGCGTGTCGCTCGGCGCCAGGGGCGGGCCCGGCTCACGTCCGGTCGACACCTATGAGTTGCTGGACTCGCTGCCCTCGGATCCCCGCGCACTGCTGGACCGCATCAACCACGACCCGGACTTCTTCGTGCGCGGGCTGCCGAAGGGCGCGCTGGTGTGGGTGGGTCGATTCGACTTCGCCCCCATCACCTCCCAGACGCCGGAGGCGCAGTTCCAGCGGGTGGCGAACCTGCTGTCGCTGCCGGACGTCCCGCCACGGATCAGGGCGGCCCTCTACCGTGCACTGGCGCTCGTTCCGGGCGTGCGCCTCGACGCCGAGCCGGCCAAGGACGCCACGGGACGCTCGGGTATCGGGGTGGTGTTCGAGGGCAGGCCCCAGCCGAAGGGCTTCTGGGTCGAGCGCTACGAGCTGCTGTTCGACAGCAGGACCCACGCCTACCTCGGGTCGAGGGCGTCCTTCGGTATCGGGGCCCGGCGGGACGCGTACGTGGCGTCGAACGCCGTACTCGCCACCGGCGTCGTCGACCACGCCGGACAGGTGCCCGGTGGTCCCGTGCCGCCTTCCTCGTCGATCGAGACACGGCCCCCGCTGACCGCCCGCGGGGTCACGCCCCCGAAGAAGTGACCTTCGCGTGCCGCCCGCGCCGCGCGGGGCTGGCGAGCACGCTCAGGCCGGCGGCGGCCGTCGCGAAGGCCGCCGCGAAGCTCGCCGCGGGGCGGCCGCTGCCGAAGATCGTGTACGCCACCAGGCCGCCCGTCAGGGCGGCGACCACGCCGGTGAACAGCACCAGGCCGGCGTCCGGAAGCCGGGAGGGGAAGAGCCGGGCGGCGGCGAAGGCCACCAGCAGCCCGAGTACGGCATAGCCGGTGATCTGTAGAAGGATCACAATCCCCTCCAGCGGCGCGGTCGGTAGGACCTGTGACACAGGTCCTACCCGGGGGAGTGGCCGCGCAAAACGGCGGGGGGGGCCCCCGCCCCCCCGGGGGCCCCCCCCCCGGGGCCCCCGGGGGGGGGGGGGCGCCGCCCCCCCCCCGGGGGGGGGGCCGCGCGCCGCGCGCGGACGAAGCCCGCCGGGCGGCGGGGGCGGGCACCCA
>NZ_JBIRQQ010000015.1:0-198979 GCF_044333285.1 Streptomyces sp. NPDC021020 | reverse complement strand
GTGGCCGGCACCTCGCACAACATCTACGACCCGGTCGCGAACATCACCGCCGCCTGCAATTACGCGGCCGACCGCTACGGCACGATGGACAACGTGGACTCCGCGTACTGATCCGTCACCGGAAAAAGCGAGACGAAAGGGCGGCGGGGCCATTCCGGCCCCGCCGCCCTTTCGCGCTGCCTGGAGGATCAGGAGGTGTACGAGATGCTCGGGCTCCAGCTCGTCGTGTCGCCCGCGTTGCTGAAGCCGGGGTCGGAGGTGACGACGAAGCGGATCACGTCGCCGGCCGTCACCTGGAGGGTGACGTCGGTGGCGTAGCCGGAGCGGTCGGTGGGGGCGAGGGCGCGGTAGGTGACGTAGTCGGGGGCGGACGGCCACACGGCGGTGCCGTTGTGCTCGATCAGGGCGTGCACGCCGTCGGTGTCGGCGGCGTTGTCCGCGTCGTCCTTGAAGATCCGGCCGTGGACGGTGACCGTGCCGGTGGCGGGGGCGGTCCAGGTGCGGGCGACCCACGCGTCGGACGTCTGCCCGCTGCCGGGACGGAGCTGGAAGGCGTTGACGAAGGAGCCGCCGAGCCCGGTCCAGGTGTTGGTGGGGGCGTCGTACGCGGTCAGGTTCTGCCAGCTGCTGAGGTCGTAGGCCTGCTGGGACCAGCCGCCCCTGCCCTGCTCGCCGTTGAAGGGGAGCGGGGCGACGTACTGCGCGGTGGTCACGGTGTTGCCGGACTGCGTGATGTTGGCGATCTCCGGGGAGCCGTCCACGTCGTTGACCAGGCCCTGCGGGGTCGCGTCGTAGGCGTTGTCGTGGATCGACACCCCGTTCACGACCGTCTGGCCCGCCGCGGTCACGGGCGCGGACGAGGCGTCCACCAGGATGCCGGTCGAATACTGCAACTGCGGGAAGTCGGACTGCACGGGGCTGCGGTTGACGATGCCGGCCAGGTCGTGGGCGTAGACGCCGTGGACGTCGAGGCCCTGGTGCCCGAGCGTGCTGTACATGACGAGCAGGCCCTCACCGGCGTGCGTCAGCTCCAGGTCCTGGACGTGCCAGTGGTCGGGGTCGGTGAGCACCACCGTGCGGTCGGTCGCGTTGCCGCTCCCGGAGATGACCGGGCGGTTGCCCGACCCGTACGCGCCGAGCGTGATCCAGGCCGCGGACGTGCCCGAGCCGCTGAGGTGCAGCGACTGGGTCCAGGTGTCACCGCGGGCCAGCAGCACCTGCGTGCCGGCGGCGAGCGTGGTGCCATTGACCGAGGTGAAGTCGCACCAGGGCCGGTCGGGACTGGTGCCCGGGCCCGCGTCGGAGCACTGCGAGGCGGCGCTGTTGTCGATGTAGTACGTCGGGGCGCCCGCGGCCCCGGCCGTGTGCGCGCCGGCCAGCAGCGCCGCGGCCGGCAGCGCGGCCGTGAGCCCGTACGCCAGCCGCCGGACGGCGGTGCGCGCGGCGCCAACTTCACCAACGAGCGCGGCATCGACGGCACCGTGCGCTTCCTGCGCAACATCATGGGCATGTGGCTGCTGGAGGAGTCCCGCCGCACCTGGGCCCTCCAGGACGGTACGGCGCCCGGCCACGAGGAGCTGGTCGCGCGGGCGGCCGCCGCGCCCGCCTTCGCCGCCGTCATCGACCCGGACGACCCGGAATTCGCCGCGCCCGGCGACATGCCCGCCCGGATCGACGCCTTCTGCCGCCGCACCGGCCAGCGCCCCCCGGCCGACCGCGGCTCGCTGGTCCGCACGGTCCTGGAGGCGCTCGCCCTGGCCCACGCCCGCACCCTGCGCGCCGCCGCCCGGCTCGCCGGGCAGGAGATCCGCACCGTCCACCTCGTCGGCGGCGGCGCCCGCAACGAGCTGCTGTGCCGGCTCACCGCCGACGCGACGGGCCTGCCCGTGGTGGCGGGCCCGGTCGAGGCCACCGCGCTGGGCAACGTCCTGGTCCAGGCCCGCGCCCGCGGCCTCGTCCACGACCGCCACGACCTGCGCCGCCTGGTCGCCGCCACGCAGCCGCTGCGCCGCTACGAACCGGCGGGCCCGCGCGCCCCGTGGGACGCGGCGGCCGCCCGCCTCGGCCTCGGCGTCGACTGACCCGGACCGGGAGGCGCGGCTCGGCACGACCGGACCGCGGCTCCCCGGCCGCCCGCACCACCGCGCCCCCTCCCGGAAGGACAACCCCCTGTGCGCGTCGCCCTGTTCGCCACCTGCGTCAACGACGCCGTGCTGCCGCGTGCCGCCATCGCGACCGTCACGCTGCTGGAGCGGCTCGGCGTGCGAGTGGACTTCCCCGCCGCCCAGTCGTGCTGCGGGCAGCCGCAGTTCAACACCGGCTACCGGCGGATGACCGAGCCCCTGGTGCTGCGCATGGCGCGGGCCTTCGAGGGCTACGACCACGTCGTCACCCCCTCCGGGTCCTGCGCGGCGATGGTCCGCGAGAACTACCCGCGGATCGGCGCCCGCGCGGAAGGCGAGGGCCGCGGCCCCGAACTCGCCGCCGCCGCGGGGGAGATCGTGCCGCGGGTACGGGAACTGACCGAATTCCTGGTCGACGTGCTGGGCGTCACCGACGTCGGCGCGTACTTCCCGCACCAGGTGGCCTACCACCCGTCCTGCCACGGACTGCGCACCCTCGGCCTCGGCACCCGGCCGCTCGCCCTGCTGGGCGCCGTACGCGGCCTGGAAATGGTCGAGTTGACCGGCGCCGACGAATGCTGCGGCTTCGGCGGCACCTTCGCCGTCAAGAACCCGGACGTCTCCGCGGCCATGGGCGCCGACAAGGTGCGCAGCGCCCTGGACAGCGGCGCCGACGTGCTGTGCGGGGCCGACAGCTCCTGCCTGCTGCACCTCGAGGGCCTCCTGCACCGGCAGGGCGCCGCCCTCTCGGCCGTGCACCTCGCGGAGATCCTCGCCGCCACCGAAACCGACCCCTGGAGGCCCGCATGAGCGGTACGTACCTGGGCATGCCGGCCTTCCCGAAGGCCGCGAAGACCGCCACGAAGGACGCCGGGCTGCGCGCGAACCTGCGGCACGCCACCCACACCATCCGCGACAAGCGCGCCCGCGCGGTGGGCGAGCTGGCCGACTGGGAGGAGCTGCGGCAGGCCGGCCGCCGGATCAAGGACCACACGCTGCGCCACCTCGGCACGTACCTCACGCAGCTGGAGGACGCGGTCACCGCCGCGGGCGGCACCGTGCACTGGGCCGCCGACGCGGACGAGGCCAACCGCATCGTGGCCGACCTGGTGCGGGCGACCGGCGAGACGGAGGTCGTCAAGGTCAAGTCGATGGCCACGCAGGAGATCGGCCTCAACGCGGCCCTCGCCGAGGAGGGCATCACCGCCTACGAGACGGACCTCGCCGAGCTGATCGTGCAGCTCGGCGACGACCTGCCCTCGCACATCCTGGTGCCCGCGATCCACCGCAACCGCACCGAGATCCGCGACATCTTCACGGAGAAGATGGCCCAGTGGGGCCGCCCCGCGCCCGAGGGGCTCACCGACCGGCCCGCCGAACTCGCCGAGGCCGCACGGCTGCACCTGCGGGAGAAGTTCCTGCGGGCCAAGGTCGCCGTCTCCGGCGCCAACTTCATGATCGCCGAGACCGGCACCCTCGTGGTCGTCGAGTCCGAGGGCAACGGGCGGATGTGCCTGACGCTGCCCGAGACGCTGATCTCCGTCGTCGGCATCGAGAAGGTGCTGCCGCGGTGGGAGGACCTGGACGTCTTCCTCCAGTTGCTGCCGCGCTCGTCCACCGCCGAGCGGATGAACACGTACACCACGATGTGGACCGGCACCACGCCGGGCGACGGCCCGCGCGACTTCCACCTCGTGCTGCTCGACAACGGCCGCACCGCGACGCTCGCCGACGACGTGGGCCGCCAGGTGCTGCGCTGCATCCGCTGCTCGGCCTGCCTGAACGTCTGCCCCGTCTACGAGCGGGCCGGCGGCCACGCGTACGGCTCCGCCTACCCGGGCCCGATCGGCGCCGTGCTCACCCCCCAACTGCGGGGCACCCAGAGCGAGGTGGACGCCTCGCTGCCCTTCGCCTCGTCGTTGTGCGGGGCCTGCTACGAGGTGTGCCCGGTGGCCATCGACATCCCGGAGGTGCTGGTGCACCTGCGCGAGCGGGTCGCCGAGCAGCCCGGCCACCGCGCCGAGCGCGCCGCGATGCGCGCGGCCACCTGGCTGCTCGACCACCCCGCCGCGCTGGCCGCCGCCGAACGCGCGGCCTCCGCGACCCGCGCCCTGCACCCGCGCTCCCTCCCGCTGCCCGGCCCGGCGGCCGCCTGGTCCGCCGAGCGGGACCTGCCCCGGATGCCGGAGCAGCCCTTCCGCGCGTGGTGGCGGGACCACGCCGCATCCCGTGAGGAGCAGACCCCGTGAGCAGCAGCCGTGACGCCATCCTGGCCCGTATCCGCGAGGCGACGGCCGACGCCCCCGACCCCGCGCCCCCGGCGCAGGACCACCGCGCCCTCGTCGACCTGCTCGCCGAGAACCTCGCCGACTACCGCGCCCGCGTCCACCGCGCCGCCGAGGCCGAGTTGCCCGCGGTGGTGGCGAGGCTGCTCGCCGGGCGCGGGGCGCGCAGCGTCGCCGTACCCCCGGGCCTGCCCGCGGCCTGGCTCGCGGACACGGTCGGCGTCGACATCCGCGAGGACACGGCCGAACACCCGCTCACCGCCCTCGAACTGGACGGTGTGGACAGCGTGCTGACCGGCTGCCGGGTGGCCGTCGCCGTGACCGGCACCATCGTCCTGGACGCCGGCCCCGCCCAGGGTCGCCGGGTGCTGACCCTCGCCCCCGACCACCACATCTGCGTCGTCCGCACCGCCGACCAGACCGTGGCGTCCCTCGCCGAGGCCCTCGCCCGCCTGGACCCCACCTGCCCCCTCACCTGGATCTCCGGCCCCTCCGCCACGAGCGACATCGAACTCGACCGCGTGGAGGGCGTCCACGGCCCCCGCACCCTCGACGTCATCCTGACGGGCTGACCACCGGCGCCCCCCGCGCGCCGCCGCGCACGGGTTGACGTCACGTCAGCTCGCACGGGCGAGCCGCTATGTGCAAGCGGCGGCGAAGTGCCTACGGTGGGTGTCCGCGGCTGCGCGCCCGCGGTGACCCGAAGGGGGTTGTGTGGAGCCCGAGTTGGCGGCACTTGCGACGTCTGGTGCCACGGCGTTCGTCGAACTGCTGGTGTCGGAGGCCTTCGAACGGGTGCGGCGGCCCGTGGCCCGGTTCCTGCGCCGGGGGTCCGGCGGCGCGCCCGTCGACGGGGAGCTCCAGGAGGAGAGTCGGGAGGCGCTGCGGGCGCGGGAGACGGGGGACGAGGTCGCCCTCGCCGACGTCCGGCAGCGCTGGCAGGAGCGGCTGGCGGTGATCTTCCGGGACGACCCCGGCGCCCCGGCCGAGCTGGCGGGGCTGCTGGCGGAGCTGGCACCGGACACCTCGCGGGGCTTCGTCAGCCTGGTCAGCGGCGGCGTGAACCACGGCCCCGCCTTCCAGGGCTCGCACATCCACGGCGGCATCGTCTTCAACGTCCGCCCCGCCGCGGCCCCCGAGCCGGACGGGCGGGTACGGCCGGACCAGGTCCCGCCCGTGACCGTTCCGTTCAGCAACCGGCGGGCCGAACTGACCGCTCTGGACACGGCGTTGGGCGGGACGGGCGTCGGCGTCGGGGTCCTCGAAGGGCTCCCCGGCGTGGGGAAGACGGCCACCGCCCGCCGCTGGGCGGAGCTGGCGCGCGAGCGCTTCCCCGACGGCCAGCTCTACGTCGACTTCGCCGCGCTGCGCGACCAGGCCGCGCCGTCGGCACCGGCGGGCGACGTCTCCGAGGCGCTGGCCATGTGCCTGAAGTCGCTCCCGGGCGGTGACCGGGACATCCCCGCCTCTGTCGCGGCCCGCACCAACCTCTTCCGGTCGCGCTCGGCGGAGCTGCGCATCCTGCTCGTCCTGGACGATGTGACCGCGGCCTCCCAGGTGCGGGCGCTGATCCCGAAGGGCGCGGGCAGCGCCGTGCTGGTCACGAGCCAGGGGCGGCTCGCCGAGCTGTTCCTGGACGGCGGCGCCCGGCCGATCCCGGTCGGGCCGCTGGACGCGCACGGCGGGCTGGCGCTGCTGAGGGACCGGTGCGGCGAGCAGGCCGTCGAGGCCGAACGGGAGGCCGCCGAAAGACTCGTGGAGCTGTGCGGCGGCCTGCCGGTGGCCTTGCAGGTCGCGGCCGCCCGGCTGGTCACCGGCGGCGGTCTGACCCTGGCCGAGCTGGCCGCGGAGCTGGAGGAGGAGGCCGGCCGGCTGGCGGGCCTGTCGCTGTTCGGGGAGGAGTCGCCGGTGTCCGTCGCTCTTGGACCTTCGTACCGCCTGCTGCCGCCGGAGGCGGCGCGGCTCTACCGGCTGCTGGGCTGGCTGCCGTCGAGCGACTTCGACGCCGGGGTGGCGGCGGCCGCCGCCGGGGTGGACGCGGCGGCGGCCAAGCGGCTGCTGGGCGTCCTGGTGAAGGCGAGCCTCGTCGAGACCGTGCGGGGCGGCCGCTACCACGTCCACGACCTGGTCCGCCTGCACGCGCGCGAGCGCGCGGTGGAGGAGGAGCCCGGGTCCGCGTACGCCGAGCTGACCGAGCGGGTGGCGCGGCACTACCTCGCGCTGGCCGCGCTCGCCGACCGCGCGGTGCGGCGGGACCGGCTGCGGGTGGCCCGGCTCGACGAGCTGCTGCGCGACGCCGACGATCCCTTCGCCGCGCCCGGCGGACCGGCCCCGCTGGAATGGCTGGACACCGAACGGGCCGCGATCCTCGCGGTGCTGCGCGCGGCCACGGCGCACGAGCTGTACTCCCTGGTGTGGCCGCTGGCCGAGGCCTTCACCGTCCTCTTCCTGCACCACCGCTACCTCGGTGCGTGGAAGGAGTCGCTGGAGCTGGGCGCCGACGCCGCGGCGCGGGCCGCGGAGCGGGCGACCACGGCCGAGGACGTCGCGCTGGCCACGGCCGGGGAGGCGCGGCTGCGCAGCCTGCTCTCCCGCCCGCTGCTGGACCTGCTCGACACCGGGGGAGCGGGCAGGGAGCTGCGGCGGGCCGAGGCGCTCGCCGCGGTGTCGGGCGACCTCCACGTCCATGCCTCGGTGCTGGAATTCCTCGGGCGCTACCAGACGCCCTTCGAGCTGTCGGGAGCCGTCGACACGCTGCGCCGCTGCCTGGAACTCAACGAGCGCGCCGGGGATCCGCGCGGCGCCGCCCTCGCCCTCTTCTTCCTCGGGCGCGCGCAGCACGTCGACGGCGACGCGGCCGGGGCGATGGCCACGCTGCACCGGGCCCGGGACGCCTTCGCGGCGCTCGCCGAGCCCGACCCGCGGATGGCCGCCCGGGTGGGCGCGGGCATCGGCGCCGTCCACGCCCGGCTCGGCGAGACCGACGACGCGGTACGCGAACTGCGCGCGGCGGTACGGGCGCTGGAGGAGAACGACGCGGAGCACTACGCCGCGCAGGCGCTGGAGCTGCTCGCCCGCGTGACGGAGTCGGTCGAGGGGCGTACGGAGCAGGTCCGCGGCTATGTGCGCCGGGCCCGGGAGATCTACGCGGCGGTCGGCAACGACCAGGCGCAGGCCATGGACCGCTGGCTGGACACCTTCGAGGACGACACGCCCTAACGGGCCAGGGGCGCGGGGCGCAGCCGCAGGGCCGCGTCCTCGCCCGGCCGCTCGCCCACCCGCAGCGTCACCACCGCGCCGTCCAGCGGCGCGCCGGTGAGCAGGCAGGCGTGGACGACCGCGGCGGGCAGGCCCGGGTCGCGCGTGGGACCGGTCGCGTCCACCTCCACGACGCGGCCGTCCCTGAGCCCGACCAGTGTGCCGCCGCCACGGACGGCCGCGGCCGCGAGGAGGGCGCCGGGCAGCTCGTCGAGGCGGTCCCCGATCCAGCGCAGCGCCTCGACGGCCGTGGCGGCGGGGCGGGCGCGCAGCAGGACGGAGGCGCTCTCGGTCAGCCGGTGGTCGCGCTCGTCGTCCGTGCTCGCCAGGTGGGTGAAGGACGCGCCGGTGTCCGGACCCGCGGCCGCGTACCCGGCGACCGCCGCCGGGACACGGCGGACGGTGACGACCGGCGCGTCGCCGCCCGCCGCCACGCCCGTCGTCACCAGCCACGACGTGACCGGCCCGGCAGGGGAGTCCGCGGCCGGCAGTACGAGGGGCGCCGGCGGCGCCGCGGCCGGTTCCGGCAGCTCCAGGAAGCGGTAGACGGCGCCGCGCAGGCGGGCGAGCGCGTGGCCGGGCTCGGCGAAGGCCTGGCCGGCGACCTCGGCGTACCGCTCGGCCGCGTGCTGCTCCGCCGCGGCCGCCCGCACCTGCCCGAGCAGATCCCCGCGGGGTTCGAGCCGCGGCGCGGCGGCGGCCAGCGCGTGGACGGCCGTACCCGGCACCGCGTCCGCGCCGATCCCCGTCAGCAGGACGGGTGTTCCGCTGGCCGCGCCGTAGAGCGTCACCGAGCCGTGGTCGCCCACCAGCACGTGCGCGGCGACGAGCGCGGGCCGCCACGCGTGGACGGCGGGGATCAGCAGCAGGCCCGCGTCCAGCGCGGAGGCCAGCAGCGTACGGATCTGCCACGCCCCGTGGCCCGACCACACGTTGGGGTGGATGATCGCGCCGACCCGGTATTCGTCGCAGGGCAGCTGCGCGAGCAGCCGCGGGAGCAGGTCCGGGTGCCGGCCCAGCAGCGAGGTGGGGCCCCACGTGGAGCTGACCACGACCAGCCGCTGGTGCTCCGCGACGCCCAGCGCCGTACGGTACGCCGCCCGGCGCGGACGGCTGGCGGCCAGCTCGTCGAAGCAGGGGTCGCCCACCAGCAGCGTCCGCCCGGCCGCCTTCGGGTGGGCGGCGACCAACTGCTCCTCCTGCGCCGGGTGCGACACCGCGAGCCAGGCCCGCCCGCTCTCCAGCAGCGCGTCCGGCACCACACCGGACAGCCGGGTCCGCGCGCTGCGGGAGTCCGGGACGAGCTTCTGGAAGCCGATGCCGTGCGGCAGCACCAGCACCGGGCAGTCGCCCTCGGGCACCTCGATGTTCTCGCTCGCCGAGACGATGAGGTCGGGGGAGACGTCCGCCAGCTGCTCCCACGGCATGACCCGGCACCCGCTGCCGCTCAGCAGGTCCAGCACGCCCGAACTGAACGCGGACGTCGGGTCGTAGGCGAAGACGACGGTCACCCGGGGGTCGTCCCGCAGCAGCGCCGGAAGCGTTTCCAGTGCCCGTACGGTCGAGGTGACCGTACGCGCGGCGACGACGAGCGTGCGCTCGCCCCGGAAGGTCGTCCAGCGCGGGGCGTCCCGCCCCACGGGCACGCGCAGCGGCGGGCTACCGGACACCGCGCCCGCCCGCCTCCGCCATACCCGCCCCACTCTTCAGTCGGCTGAACGCCTACACGGTATCCCGGGGGAGGGGGCGCGGCGGGGAACGCGGGTCGGCACGCCTCCCGCCCCGTGCGGGGCACGCGACTGTGCGCGACATTGACGTCACAGCGGATCGCGTGGTGCCATGAAACGCATTTCCGATTCAGCAGCCAGGGGAAGCCGGTCGAAGTCCGGCGCTGACCCGCAACCGTAGGCCCCCGTCCAGGGGGCGAGCCGGATTACCTGCGCTGAACAGCAAGTCACGATCGCCGTCGAGGACTACGGCACGGACGACCCGGCCGGCGCCGCCCAGCTGCCGCCCGTTCCTCCGCGGCCCGCCCTCCCCGCCGGCCGACCTCGGGGGGACCCGTGCTTCGACTCTTCCGGCGCCGCGGCCGTGGACTGCCGCGTACCGCCGTACTGCTCACCGCCGGGGCGACGCTCGCCGGCACCGCCGGGCTGGTCACGTCGGCGGGCGCGGCACACGCCGACCCGATCGGCGACTGCACGGCGACGACCGGCGCGATCGTCGCGGTGGACTACGGGCACTGGGGCGGCCCGGTGCTGCGCGGCTGCGACGCGCACCCCACCACGGGTATCAACCTGCTGCACAACGCCGGGTTCACCACGGCCGGGACGGTGCACGACGGCCCCGGCTTCATCTGCCGGATCGGCAACGACGGCTTCGACAGCGGCACCCCCTACCCGACGCCCGCCGACGAGGCCTGCGTGCTGACACCGCCCGCCGACGCGTACTGGTCCTTCTGGATCGCGCCCGCCGGGCAGGACACCTGGGCCTACAGCCCGCTCGGCGCGTTCAGCGACCACCCGGCCGACGGCGAGGTCGAGGCGTGGACGTTCGGCCCCACCGACATCGGCGGCACCACCGGCCAGCCGCCCTTCACCCCGGACGACGTACGCGCCCAGGGCGGCGGCACCCCGACCAGCGCGCCGCCCACCAGCGCGCCCCCGACCAGCGTGCCGCCCACCACCCCGGCGCGGCCCGCCGACATCGCGGCGGCCGCGACCTGGCTGACGGGCCAACTGGAGGGCGGCGACCATGTGCCCGACGGCTGGGGCGGCACCGACTACGCCTCCACCGCGCAGACCGCGCTCGCGCTGGCCGCGGCCGGCGGCCAGGACGCCACGCTGCGGGCGCTCGACGCGTACCTGACCGCGCACGCCGACGCCTACCTGCTGCCCGACGCCACCGACACCGTGCCGCGCCCGGCGGCCGTCGCGAACCTGGCGCTGCTCGCCGAGATCCTGGGCGGCGACCCCAGGAAGACCGGGGGCCGCGACCTGCTCGCCGACCTCACCGACCATGTGTGCACCGCTGTCGCGGGAAGCCTCGGCAATTGCACCGCGCCCGGCGACTTCTACGGCGCCTCCTCGCCCGACGCCCAGGCCCTGGCGCTGCTCGCGCTGTCCCGCGGCGGCGTCGCCCCGCCCGCCGCGGCCGTCGACCGGCTCACCGGCATGCAGTGCGCGGACGGCGGCTTCTCCGGCTCCATGCTGGGCAGCGGCGAGCGCTGCACCTCCAACGCGGCGACCACCGCGGCGGCGGTCCTCGCCCTCAAGGGCCTGCCCGGTACCGGGGACGCGGTGGACAAGGCGGGCGCGTACCTGCTGAAGCAGCAGTCCGCGGACGGCAGTTACCCGGCCTACGACGGCGCGCCGTACGGCGACACCTCGACGACCGCGTCCGCCGCCCAGGCGCTGGGCCTGCTCGGCCGCACCGCCGAGGCCGCCGCCGCCCGCGGCTGGCTCGCCGCCCGGCAGACCGACGCCGGCGGCTTCACCGGCGACCCCTCGGCCACCGACCCGGACGTCTACGCCTCCACCGCCGCCACCCTCGCCGCCACCGGCACCGACCTGGCGACGCTGACCCACCCCCTCACGACCCCCACCCCCACCACCACCTCCCCGACGCCCACCACGGCCGCCCCGACCACCACCCCGCCGGCCGCCGCCACCGGCCCGGACCTCGCCAAGGGCGTCGCCTACCTCGTCGACCGCGACAACCTCGTCGACGGCCACTATTACGAGTCCGGATCCGGTTTCGCCGACTTCGGCCTCACCATCGACGGCCTGTTCGCCCTGTCCGCCGCGGGCGGCGCGGACGACACCCTCGCCGGTGTCACGGACTTCCTCCAGCACGGCAAGGACGGCAACGGCCGCGACATCGACGGCTGGACGCTGATCGGCACCGCGTACGCGCAGGGCGGCTCGCTCGCCAAGGAGGCCGTCGCCGCCGAGGTCACCGGCGCCGACCCGCGCGCCTTCGGCGGGCACGACCTGATCGCCGCCCTCGACGCCACCGTGTGCGCCGCCGCGGACGCCTCTGCGGGCTGCGCCGCCAAGGGCAACTACGCCTACGCGACGTCCGTCTTCTCGCAGTCCCTCGGCGTCATCGCCCAGCTGCGGGCGGGCGACACGGCAGCGGCGGCCGGGCCGATCGCGTACCTGGAGAGCCTGCAGAACGCGGACGGCTCCTGGCCCAGCCTCATCCCCGCGCACGGGGACTCCGAGGTCGACAGCACGGCGATGGCGATGATGGCCCTCGACCTCGCGCCCGGCAAGGACGCGGCGGACGCGGTGGCCGAGGGCGCCTCCTGGCTCGCGGGCAGGCAGCTCGCCGACGGCGGCTTCCCCGGCGCGGCCGGCGACTCCGTCAACTCCGCCGCCCTCGCGATCCAGGGCCTCGCCCTGGAGGGCACGCGCTACGCCCCGCAGATCGCCAGGGCGCGCGCCTTCCTCGCGGGCCAGCAGAACAAGGACGGCGGCTTCCGGGTCGCCGCCGACTCCGACCAGAAGGACTCCGACCTGCGGGCCTCCACCCAGGCGGTCGGCGGCGCGGTGGGCACGTCCTTCGGGCGGCTGCTGCGCGACGTCGGCGACCAGAAGGCCGCGGCGGCCGGATCGGCGTACCTGGTCGCGCAGTTGAAGGGCGGCGACCACCTCGCGAACGACTACGGGCCCGACTACGGCCAGACCGCCGACCTCGCCCTCGCGCTCGCCGCGACCGGCGGCCAGGACACGGCGCTGACGAAGGCCACCGCGTATCTCGCCGGGCACGTCGCCGACTACGCCGACCCCGCGGGCACCTCCGCCTACCCCGGCCCGTACAGCGGCTCGGCCGCCAAACTCACCCTGCTCGCCGAGGTCATGGGCCAGGACCCGCACACCTTCGGCGGCTTCGACCTGCCGGCCACCCTCACCGGCCACGTCTGCGCCGCCGCCACGACGGACGGCGCCTGCACCGCGCCCGGCGACTTCAGCCAGGCCTACTCGACCGTCTCGCAGGCCCTCGGCGTGCTCGCGCTGACCCGCGCCGGGGTCACCGCACCGCCCGCCACGGTCGACCGGCTGCTGCAACTCCAGTGCGCGGACGGCGGTTTCTCCTCGCAGCTGATCGCACCCGGCGCCGACTGCACCTCCGACGTCGACACCACCGGCTACGCCGCCCAGGCCCTCGCCCTGCTCCCCGACCGCGCCGACGCCCTCGCCTCGGCACGGGCGTATCTCGTCAAGGCCCAGCAGAAGAGCGGCGGTTACCAGGGCGCCGCGGGCCTGAGCAGCAACTCGACCGCGCTCGCCGTGCAGGCGCTGCTCGCCACCGACAAGATCCGCCCCGAACAGGCCCGCAGCGGGCAGGAGTTCCTGCTCACCGTGCAGAACAAGGACGGCGGCTTCCGCATCACCGACGCCGCCGGGGACTCCGACACCCGCTCCACCACCCAGGCCGTCCCCGCCCTCGCCGGCACCCCTCTTACCACCCTCAGCCACGCGCTCGCCCCCGTCACCCCGACCGGCGGCGACCACGGCTCCGGCGGCACGTCCTCCGGCGGCGGTACGGGCGACGGCGGTTCCGGTGCCGACGGCTCGCACGGCGGCGCCCTCGCCGCGACCGGCACGAGCGCCCTGACCGCGGCGGGCCTGGCCGCGCTGCTGCTCGCGGCCGGTACCGCGCTCGCGGCGGTACGGCGCAGGACCGCCGCCCGGCGCGCGGGGAGCCACCGGTGAGGCCCGTGCGCCGGGTACGGGCCCGCGTGCCGCGCCTGCTCGCCGTCCTCGGTCTGCTCGCCGCCCTCGCCGGCGGCGGGCTGACCGTGGGCGCGGCCCCCGCCTCCGCCACCGCGCAGCCCATGAGCAAGTGCACGACCACCCAGGGCGTCGTCCTGGCCGTGGACTTCCGGAAGTGGGGCGGCCCGCTGCTGCGCTCCTGCGGTACGACACCCACCACCGGCTACACCCTGCTCAACCAGGGGGGTTGGGCCACCACCGGCACGCAGCACGATGGTCCCGCCTTCATCTGCCGTATCGGGTACGCCGGTTACCAAGGCGGCACGCAATACCCGACCGCCAAGGACGAGCCCTGCGTGCTGACCCCGCCGGCCACCGCGTACTGGTCCTACTGGCACGCGGACCCGGGGCAGAACACCTGGTCCTACAGCCAGTTGGGCGCCATGAGCTACCACCCGAAGCCCGGCAGCGTGGACCTGTGGATCTTCGGCGCCACCAACATCGCGGGCACCGAGGGCCGGCCGGCCTTCTCCCCGGACACCGTCCGCGCCCGCAACACCGCGCCGGGCGGCACCAAGACCTCCGCACCGGCCAAACCCAAGCCCCCCGCCGCCACGCGCCCCGCCACCGCACCGCACCCGTCCGCCACCGCCTCCGGCGCGGACACCGACCCGTCACCCACGATCATCGGCACCCCCAGCGCGGCCACCCTGACGCCCACCCCCGCCGCCACCACCGCGGCGCCGTCCACCGCCGCCCCCGTGTCCTCCGCCGCGCCGCAGCCGCAGGACGCCGAACCGACCGCCGCCGCCCACCACTCCTCCGGCTCCGTCCTGCCGGTGGCGATCACCGCCGGTGTCGTCGCCGTCGTCGCGGCCCTGATCGGCGTCCGGGTACGGCAGCGGCGGAACGCGCGATGACGGCACCCGCGGCCGGCGGCGGCCGGCTGCCGCGCACGCTGCACCCGGGGGCGTGGTGGCTGTGGGGCCTGGGCCTGGCGACCGCCGCGAGCCGCACCACCAACCCGCTGCTGCTCGGGCTGGTGCTCGCCGTCCTCGCGCTCGTCGTCAGCGAACGCCGCACCGACGCCCCCTGGGCCCGCGGCTTCCGCTACTACCTCCTGCTCGCGCTCGCCGTCATCGCCATCCGCGTGGTCTTCCGCTGCGTCTTCGCCAGCGGCATCACCCCCACCGACCACATCCTCTTCCGCCTCCCGCACATCCCCACCCCCGACTGGTACGCCGGCATCCAACTCGGCGGCCCCGTCTCGCTGGAGGCCACCCTCTCCGCCGCGATCGACGGGCTGCGGCTGGCCTGCCTGCTGTGCTGCATCGGCGCCGCCAACACCCTCGCCAACCCCAAGCGCGCGCTGCGCGTCCTGCCGGGCGCGCTGTACGAACTCGGCGTCGCCGTCACGGTGTCGATGAGCGTCGCCCCCCAACTCGTCGAAAGCGTCCAGCGGGTGACCAGGGCCCGCCGGCTGCGCGCCGACCGGGCCAAGGGGCTGCGGGCGCTGCGGTCGATCCTCATCCCGGTGCTCGAAGACGCCCTGGAGCGGTCGCTGTACCTCGCCGCCGCCATGGACTCGCGCGGATACGGCCGCTCCGGCACCGCCACCCGCCGCGCCCGCCGGGCCACCGCCGCCCTCATGCTCGCGGGCATGCTCGGGCTGTGCACCGGCGTCTACGGCCTGCTGGACGGCACCACACCCAAGGCGCTGGGCCTTCCGGCGCTGCTCGGCGGCTCCCTGCTGTGCTGCGCCGGGCTCGCGGTCGGCGGGCGCCGGGTGCGCCGCACGAGCTACCGGCCCGACCCGTGGCGCGGGCCCGAATGGGCCGTCGCCGGCTGCGGGGCGGCCACCGCCGTACTGCTCTTCCTGACCGTCGGCTACAACGCCGCCGACCTCAACCCGAGCCTGTACCCGCTGCGTTGGCCGTCCCTGCCGTGGCTGCCCGCCGCCGCGATCCTGCTCGCCGGGACCGCCGCCGTCACCGCGCCGCCGCCCCCGGCGCACGGCCCCAAGTCCGCGGCGGCCCCGCCGCGTACCGCACAGACCACGAGCGAGGCCCTGCTGTGATCCGCTTCGAGCGCGTCAGCGTCACCTACGCCGGGGCCGACCGGCCGGTGCTGCGCGATGTGGACCTCACCGTCGAGGAGGGCGAGCTCTGCCTCGTCGTCGGCCGTACCGGCGCGGGCAAGTCCACCCTGCTGGGTACGGTCAACGGGCTCGTGCCGCACTTCACCGGCGGCACGCTCGCCGGCCGCGTCACCGTCGACGGCCGCGACACCGCCCGGCACCCGCCGCGCGAACTCGCCGACGTCGTCGGCGTGGTGGGCCAGGATCCGCTGGCCGGCTTCGTCACCGACACCGTCGAGGAGGAACTCGCCTACGCCATGGAGCAGTTGGCGGTGCCCGCCGACGTCATGCGCAAACGCGTCGAGGAGACCCTCGACCTGCTGGGCCTCGCCGACCTGCGGCACCGGGCACTCGCCGAGCTGTCCGGCGGCCAGCAGCAGCGGGTCGCCATCGGCTCGGTGCTCACCGCCCACCCGCGCGTGCTGGTGCTCGACGAGCCGACCTCCGCGCTCGACCCGACCGCCGCCGAGGAGGTGCTGGCCGCCGTGACCCGGCTGGTGCACGACCTCGGCGTCACCGTCGTCCTGGCCGAGCACCGGCTGGAGCGCGTCGTGCAGTACGCCGACCGCGTCGTCCACCTCACCGGCGACGGCACCGTCACCCACGCCCTGCCCGCCGAGGCCTTCCGCACCGCGTCCGTCGCCCCGCCCGTCGTCGACCTCGGCCGGCTCGCCGGCTGGGACCCGCTGCCGCTGTCCGTACGCGACGCCCGCCGCGCCGCCGCCACCCTGCGCCGCCGCCTCGCCGACGCCCCCGCCGTACCGCCCGCCCGCACCCCCGCGCCGCCGGGCGCACCGCTGCTCACCGCCCGCGGGGTGGTCGTCCGCTACGGCGACACGGTGGCCGTCCGCGAGGCGGACCTCGACCTGCGCGCGGGAGAGGTCACGGCGCTCATGGGCCGCAACGGATCCGGCAAGTCCTCGCTGCTGTGGGCCCTGCACGGCGCGGGCCCCCGGCAGGCGGGGACGGTACGGCTCGCGGGCCCTCCCACCGGGGAGCCCGCACCCGCCCGCGTACGCCGGTGGGGCCGCCGGACGGACCCGGGTCCCTCCCGCGGCGTCGGGCTCGTCCCGCAGACCCCCACCGACCTGCTCTACCTGGAGACCGTCGGCGCCGAACTCGCCCAGGCCGACCGCGAGTCGGGCGCCGCCCCGGCCCGCACCCTGCTGGACCGCTTCGCCCCGGGCATCCCCGACGACCTGCACCCCCGCGACCTCTCCGAAGGCCAGAAGCTCGCTCTCGTACTGGCGATCCAGCTCTCCGCCGCCCCCTCGGTCGTCCTGCTCGACGAGCCCACCCGCGGCCTGGACTACCAGGCCAAGCAGGCGCTCATCGGCATCGTGGACGCGCTGGCCGCGGAGGGCCGCAGCGTCGTCGTCTGCACCCACGACGTGGAATTCGTGGCCGCGGGCGCCGACCGGGTCGTCGTCATGGCCGAGGGCGACATCGTGGCCGACGGCCCCACCGCGGACGTCATCGTCGCCTCCCCGTCCTTCGCCCCGCAGGCCGCGAAGATCCTGGCACCGCTGCCGTACCTGACCGTCGCCCAGGTGGCGGCGGGCCTCGCGGCCCCGGGCCTCGCGGCCCCGGGGGAGGGCCGATGAGCCGCCGTACGCGGGAGCGTCCCGCGGACGAAGCCGGGCGGTCGGGCACCCGCCTGCGCCGCCTCGTCCAGCGGCCGGACACCCGGCGGGGGGCGCGCCACGCGGGCGCCGTCCGGATGCACGCGACCGCCGTCACCACCGTCGTCCTCGCGGCCTTCGTCGGCCTGGTCGCCTTCTTCTGGCCCTTCGTCGTCGCCCCCGGCCGCTTCGGCACCGCGTACGCGCCGCCGCTGATCTTCGGTGTGCTGCTGCTGCTCGTCCTGGCGGTGGTCTTCGCGCAGATCGCCGACGGCGGCATCGACTCCAAGGCGCTCGCCATGCTCGGCGTGCTGTCCGCCGTCAACGCGGCGCTGCGCCCGCTCGGCGCCGGAACCGCCGGCATCGAGACGGTCTTCTTCGTCCTCGTCCTGGCCGGCCGCGTCTACGGCCCCGGCTTCGGCTTCACCCTCGGCTGCACGTCCCTCTTCGCCTCCGCCCTGCTCACCGGCGGTGTCGGCCCCTGGATGCCGTACCAGATGTTCGGCTGCGCCTTCGTCGGCATGCTCGCCGGGCTCCTGCCCCGCGCCCGCGGCAAGGCCGAGATCCTGCTCCTCGCCTGCTACGGCTCGCTGTCCGGCTACCTCTTCGGCTTCCTGCTCAACCTCTCCTTCTGGCCCTTCTCCACCGACCCCGGCAGCTCCATCGCCTACCTCCCCGGCCTGCCCTTCACCGAGCAGTGGCACCGCTACCTCGTCTTCGACGCCACCACCTCCCTCGGCTGGGACACCGGCCGCGCGGTCACCAACTTCGTGGCCGTCCTCCTGGCCGGCCCCGCCGCCCTGACCACCTTCCGCCGCGCCGCCCGCCGCGCCAACTTCACCGCCCCGGTCCGCTTCGACCCGCCCGCACCGGCCGGCTGAGCCGCCCGGTGCGGGTGTCAGCGGGGTCGGGTACATTCCGCCCCATGGCCGACACCGAACTGTCCGCGCTGCTCGCAGCCCTGAACAGCAAGCGCACGCACGTCCTGGGCATCCTGGAGGGCCTGGACGAGGAGGCGCTGCGGCGCCCGGTGCTGCCGTCCGGCTGGACGTGCCTCGGACTGGTGCACCATCTCGCCCTGGACGACGAGAAGTTCTGGTTCCGCGCGGTCGCGGCGGGCGACCGGACGGCGATAGCCGAGATCCTCGGATCCGGGAACAGCGCATGGCACCCGGCCCCAGAGAAGACCCCCGAGGAGGTCTTCGCCCTCTACCGCCGGGAGGCCGGACTCGCCGACGCCTTCCTGGCCGCCGCCGACCTGGACGCGCCCCCGGCCTGGTGGCCGGACTTCTTCAGCGGCTGGCAGCACGACACCCTGCGCGAGGTGATCCTGCACGTGATCACCGAGACCGCCACCCACGCGGGCCACCTGGACGCCGTCCGCGAACTCATCGACGGCAGACAGCGCCTGGTCGTCCCCTGACCGCGGAGCCGCCCGCCCGACGCCGCTCCGACGGGGTCGTTCAGCGTCCGACCGCCCGGCGCAACTGCTCCTTGTTCATCTGCGAGCGGCCCTCGACATTCTTCTTCCTGGCCTCCTCGTAGAGCTGGTCCCTCGTCGGCCCCCGGGCTCCGGTGTGGGAGCGCTGTCCGCCCCGTTGGGAGGCAGACTTGGGGTCGCCGGTGGAGGTTTTGCTCGACGAGTGCGCCTCCCCCGAGCGGGCCCGTTCCTTGTTCACGGTACGGGCGGCGATCTCCTCGGCGCGTTTCGCGGACTCGCCGCGCCGCCGCGCGCTCTCCTTGACGTGCTCGTACTGCCGCTCTCGTTTGCTGTTCGATCCTGCGGGCACGGTCGCGGCTCCTTTCCCGGGAACGCGTCGCCGACCGGCGGCGCGCGCCTCGCGTGGGTGTGCGCTCGGTCCCTCCTCCCGGCTGCCCGGAACGGAGCGGAACATTCCCGTTCCGCGGCGGCTTCCGCGGCTGCCCCGACGTGCCGCCGACATACCACGGATACCGGAGCCGCGCCTGGTGAGCGCGGGGGAGCCGGCGGATCCTCGGTGGCCGGGCTCGGGGAAATCCGGCACCGGGAGGGAGCCGGGCTGGTTTCATCGGTCCGGCGTGACTGTCTGCCCCTAGAGAGAGGCGATCCTCCTGTGAGAATCCACCGCAGGGCGTACATCCTGCGCGGTGCCGGTCGGCGAGCGCGAATACGGGCGACGTTCTGCTCAGGCGGGATGGCCGCCGCCGTGGCCATGGCGCTCTTGTCCGGCACTCCCGCGACAGCCCTCGCGGCCGCGCCGTCCACCGGCGCTTCGGCGGGGGAGCCGGGCACCGCGGCTCAGATTCGGCATGCGGACGACGACGGGTCGGTGACGGCGGCGGCGAGGAGGGCGGCGGCCTCCGGCACCCGGGTCGAGGTGCTGGCCGACCGTTCGGAGACATCGACGACGTGGGCGAATCCGGACGGCAGCCTGACGACGGACCTGTCGGCGGGGCCGGTGCGGTTCAAGCGGGACGGCGTCTGGGTGCCGGTGGACGTGAACCTGCGCCGGGACGCGGACGGGAGCGTGCGGCCGGCCGCGCAACCGGGCGGGCTGCGGCTGTCCGGCGGCGGCGGTGCCCGGCCGCGTTCGCTGCGGGACGCCCAGCAGTCGGGCACCCGGGATCTGGTGACGCTCGGGGAAGGCGATCGGCAGATCACGCTGGGCTGGAAGGGCGGTCTCCCCGCGCCCGAACTGGACGGCACCCGGGCCACGTACAAGGACGCCGTTCCCGGCGCGGACGTGGTGGTGGAGGCCACCCGGACGGGTTACGAGCAGTACGTGGACATCAAGCAGCGCCCCGCGTCGGGTGGTTACGGCTACACGCTGCCGGTCACGACGCCGGGCCTGACCGCGGTGCAGCAGCCGGACGGCAGCGTGTCCTTCACCGACTCCGAGGGCAAGGTCACCGCGGTGATGCCCGCCCCGGTGATGTGGGACGCGCGCACCGATGCGGTCTCCGGCGAGCACACCCACCGCGCCCGGGTCGGGCTGAAGGTCGTCCCCGACCCCGCCGACCCCGCCGCCACCGACCTGGTCTTCACGCCCGACCCGGCCTTCCTGGCCGATCCGGCCACGCAGTACCCGGTCACGGTGGACCCGTCGACCTCCGCGCTCGGCAACGCCTTCGACACCTACGTCCAGCAGGGCGAGACCGTCGACTGGTCGACCGATGTCGAGCTGGACATGGGCAACCCCGGCACCACCAACGCCAACGGCACACCCCGGACGGCTCGCTCCTACATCACCTGGAACACCGCGCCGATCGCCAACGCCCTGGTGTCCAGCGCCACGCTGAGCCTGTGGAACTTCCACTCCGGCAACACCACGTGCGCGGCCCAGGAGTGGGACGTGTGGGCGACCGGCAAGCCCTCCACCGCCTCCCGGTGGCCCACCCAGCCCACCTGGAACACCCAGTACGCCTCCTCCACCCAGACCAAGGGCAACACCGCCTGCACCGCGGCCGGCTGGATCACCGCCGACGTCACCAACCTGGCGCAGATCTGGGCCTCCGCGCAGACGGCCACCTCCAACATGGGCCTGCGGGCGGCGAGCGAGGCCACCAGCGCCGGGTGGAAGCGCGTCAACTCCGCGAACGCCACCAGCAACCCGCCCAAGCTGAGCGTCACCTACAACTTCCGGCCCGAGACCGGCACCAACCGCCGCGCCGGGCCCCCGTACAGCTCCTACTCCGGCACCTGGGTGGTCAACACCCTCACCCCCACCCTCCAGGACACCTTCGCCGACCCTGACGGCGACACCGTGGACGGCACCTTCCAGATCTTCGACACCGCCACCAACGCCCAGGTCGGCAACCCCCTGGTGTCACCGTTCGTGCCCTCGGGCACCCCGGCCTCCGTGACCGTGCCGGCGGGCGTCCTGGCCAACGGGCACACCTACCAGTTCCGTACCAGCCCCTACGACGGCACCCACTACAACCTCGGCTGGTCGGCGTGGACGACCTTCACCGTCGACACCACCGCGCCACCGAAACCCGCGAGCATCACCACCCCCGACCACCCGGCCGGTACGTGGACGGCGGGCGCCGGGCAGGCCGCCGTCTTCACCGTCACACCCGCCTCGACCGACCTGAACTGGCTGGAGTGGTCGCTCGACGGCGGCACCTGGACCCGCGTGACGACCGGGGCGTCCGCCGCTCCGGTCAACGTGACCGTGCCCGCGCTCACCAACGGGCCCCACACGATGAGCGCCCGGACCGTCGACAAGGCCGGCAACACCTCCGCCGCCACCACCTACGCCTTCGGCATCGGCACAGGCGCCGTCACCTCCCCGGCCGGCCCGACCGCCTCCGACGGCAGCCCGCTCGCCCTGGCGGCCACCTCCACCACCGGACTGACCGGCGTCCGCTGGCAGTACCGCGCCACCGGCGCCACCGCCTACACCGACATCCCGCCCGCCGACGTCACCAACTCCGGCACGCCTCTGACGAGTTGGCCCGCCGCGACCGCCGCGAACGGCACCGCCCCCGCCCTCACCTGGGACATCGACCACAGCCTCGCCGCCGACGGGCAGTACGACCTGCGCGCGCTGTTCACCGACGCCACCGGCGGCACCCTGGCCACCGCCCCCGTGACCGTCACCCTCACCCGCCACACCGCCCCCGGTGCTCCGGCCGGCGTGACAGCGACCACCCGCGACTCCCAGGTGACCGTCACCTGGACCGCGCCCACCGACGACGGCGGCACCCCCGTCACCGGCTACACGGTCACCACCCGCCAGGGCGCCACGGTCGTCGGCACCCCGATCACCACAGGCCCCGGCATCCGCACCGCCACAGTCACCGGCCTGACCAACGGCACCGCTTACACGATCGCCGTCACCGCCGACAACGCCGTCGGCCACGGCCCCGAGACCACCGTCACCGCCACCCCCCAGGCCGCCACCGCACCCTCGGCGCCCGAATCGGTCACCGCCGTACCCACCGCCAACGCCGCAACCGTCACCTGGCACCAACCCGCCGACGACGGCGGCGCCGACCTCGACCACTACACCGTCGGTATCCACCTCACCTCCGACGGCTCCCTCGTCGCCTCCACCACCGTCCCCGCCGGCACCCTCACCACCACCGTGGCCGGCCTCACCCCGGCGCGGGACTACTACGCCGTGGTCTACGCGACCAACACCGCGGGCCTGGACGGCACTTCCGCCACCTCGGCCGGCTTCACCACACCGACGCCGCCCTTCACCCTGACCGGACTGGGTGCCTGGAAGACCACCGACCCGGTCAACAACGCGCCCATGATCTGCCTCATCTGGCAGATCGACGGCGCCACCCGCAACGCCGTCAGCGGCGAGATCCACTTCCGGCTCGCGCCCGTGGCCGGCGGCGCCCCGGATCCCGCAAGCGACTGGTCGGTCACCTTCGACCCGGAGGGCAACCAGGTGCCGGGGGTGGACGGGGAGTACAGCTGGTGCTCGGACACCGCCCTGCTGACCCCCAGCCCGGCGGGCGAGCAGTGGACACCGACCGCCTTCACCGCCCGCAACGACGCGGGGGAGGGCGTCGCCCTCGGATCCGCCGACCTGACCGGACTGACCGTCACCGACCCGGACGGGGCCACCGACCCGGCCGTCTTCACCACCGACTGAGCCACCGGCCGAGCCTCTGGCCTGAGCCCCCAGCTGAGCCACCGTCCCGCCCGCCGCCGCAGGCCCGCGCCCGCGGCGGCGGGCGCGCTCGCGTCCGCACCGGGAAGCCAAACGGTGCGGAACGGGCCGAATCCCGGCCGCCCGGATGTGACGCGGGGCACCCGTGCCGCTCTGCCTGCTGACGGACGGGCAGATACCTGGCAGACTGCTCGCGCCGTAGATCACGGAACGGGCACAGTACCGGCAGGTCAATGCCGGGACAGCCCGAACGAGGCGGCGCCGTAGGGGAGTTGGACTGATGAGTCCGGCGGTGGCGCCGACCGGACTCCGTCGTGGGGGGTGCCGGTGCTTCGCCGTGTTCGGTTGGCCGCACAGTTCGTCCGCAGGAATCTCGTCCACCTCGTCCGCCGGGGGCGCGGCCGGCGACTGTCCGCCCCGCACGGGCGGCTGCTGGTCGCGGCACTCGCGCTCGTCGCCCTGGTCGGCGCCTCCCAGCCGCCGGCGCTGCTCCTGACGCACCCGCACCGCTCCGGGCGCCCGACCGAGGCCCTGCCGCAGCACCCGCGCACCCTCCCGCAGCGCGACAACGCCGTGGACGTCGCGACGCGGAAGACCCGCACCATCACCCCGAAGCCGGTGAGACCCGGGCCCGCGCCCGCGCGCCCGCGGACCGCCGCCCCGCACCGCAAGGACGTCTACGTGGTGACGGCCGGCGTCCTCACCCGCGGCAAGGACGGCGCGGTACGCACTCCCGCCGCCCTCGCGGCCCCCGCCCTGCCGGCGAGGACCCCGGCGGCGGCCCCCGCGAAGGTGACCGGCGTGCACGTGACCGCCGCCCACGGGCGCGCCCGCGTCACCTGGCAGCCGCCGGCCGACAACGGCGGCGCCCCGCTGAACGGCACCGTCATCAGCGTCTACCGGGCCGCCGACCACCACGCGGTGGGCCACGTCGACATCCCCGCGGGTACCGACTCCGCCACCGTCGCCGGGCTCTCCGACGGCGTCGCCTACCGGATGTCGGTCGCGGTGACGAACACCGCGTCCTTCGCGAGCGCCGGCGTCAGCACCGCCGCCGTCACCCCGCTGGCCGCCGCCGTACCGGGAGCCCCGGCGAGCGTCACCGCCCACCCGGGCAACACCAAGGCCACCGTGGGCTGGACGGCCCCCACCGACGACGGCGGGTCGCCCGTCACCGACTTCGTCGTGACGACCTACAACGCCTCGACCGACGCCGTCGTCGGCTCCCCGCTCACCGTGACCGCGCTCGCGCCCAGCACCGTCGTCCAGGGGCTGACCAACGGCACCGACTACTACTTCGGCGTGGCCGCGCGCAACAGCACCGGCACCGGTCCCGAGCTGTACTCCGCGCCCGTGACCCCGGCCGGCCCGCCCGGCAAGCCCACCGGCGTGCGCGCGTACCCCTCCAACGGCGCGCTCTACGTGACCTGGACCGCGCCCACCGACAACGGCGGCTCGCCCGTCACCGCGTACACCCTGATCGCCAGCGGCCCCTCGGGCCCGGTCTCGCAGTCCACCGTCCAGGCCGTCGCGGGCGTCGTCAGCGGCCTGGCCAACAACGTGGCCTACACCGTCACCGTGACCGCCGCGAACGAGGTGACCTCCGGCAGCCCCTCGGCGCCTTCCGCCGCCGCCACGCCGAGCGCGGCCTACGTGGCCCCGGCGAACGGCGTCAGCCAGCTGCCGCCCGTGGTCACCGACGCCACCTCCCAGCTGTACGGCATCTTCCAGTACAACTCCGTCATCTCGGGCAACGGCCGCTACGTCGTCTACACCGAGGGCAACGACCCGGCCTTCCGCACCGGGGGAAGCCTGGGGGTCGTCCGCTACGACACCAAGACCGGCACCAAGCTCCTGGTGTCGGTGGACAGCTCCGGGCAGCCCATGGCCGCCGGGAACTACGGTGTCGCACCGAGCGTCAGCTACGACGGCGACCTCGTCACCTTCGCCGTCCACACCGGCCTGAACGGCAACGGGAACAACAACAACGCCTACGTCCGCGACATCTCCGCGGGCACGACCACCCTCGTCACCCGCAACGACGCCGGCGGCCCCGGCGTGGGCGTGCTGTACTCCGCGCGCCTGACGGCGGACGGCAACGCGGTCTTCTTCCAGCTGGCCGCCAACACCGACATGGCGGCCCGCACCCCGTCCGGCTGCGGCACGATCAGCACCTACCGCTACGACGTCGCCACCGGCGCGGTCAGCTACATCGACCCCGAGCCCACGTCCCTCCCGCCGAACCTCCCGACCGTCACCAGCATGGGCTGCGTCCACCTGGCCGAGGGCGACCTGTCCGTGTCGGACGACGGCAGCCGCATGGTCCTGCGCGGCGGCCTCGTCTTCGACTGCACGGGCGACGAGTGCTACAACGGCCCGAGCTACGCGGCGGACCAGACCCTGGTCCTCGACGTGTCCGCGGGCGGCACCACGAAGTCCACCTGGTACGCCCCCCTCGCGGGCTACGACGACATCGACTTCGTCGCGGCGCCCTCCGTCCTCTACCCGAGGATCACCGGTGACGGATCGGCGGTCGTCGCGATCACCGGGTGGGACGACTACCTCGAACCCTCCGACCAGGTCGTGCGGTTCTCCACCGGCGCCCTGACGTCACCGCCGAGCTGGAGCGCCGACACCCCGGACAACCTCACCCGGCTGACCGACCTGTCCGGCGACGGCTCCATGGCGATCCTCAACTTCTCGTACAACACCGCCTCGCACCTGCAGCGGTTCGTGCACCTGGCGATGGACATGTCCTCCGGCAAGATGGCCGTGCTCAACCAGACCGGCGGCCAGATGGAGGACGGGACCGGCAACGTCAACCGGGGCGGCATCGACTACGCCGGCGACCGGGCCGTCTACGACACCGACGCCCGCAACATGCTCGGCCTGTCCACGGACGCCGACGAGCGGACGAACGTCATCCTCCAGGGCATCGACACGCTGTCCGCCCTGCCCGCGGCCGAGACGCGCGGCTGCAACTGCGCCAACTCGCTGGCCGGCAGCGCCCCCGTGCAGGACTTCGTCGGCGACCCGGTCAACACCGCGACCGGCGCCTTCACCGAGTCCGTGAACGACGGCGGCGTCCCCAGCCCCGGCGTGGCCTTCGCCTTCCAGCGGACCTACGACTCCTCGAACCCGACGGCCGGCCCGCTCGGCCGCGGCTGGTCGATGCCCTACGGCATGTCGGTGGCCACCGGCTCGGGCGGGACCGCGACCGTCACCGCGGAGAACGGCGCCGCGGGCGTCTTCCACGTGATGCCGGACGGCACCTACCGCGCCGACCCCGGCATCAACTCGACGCTGGCGCACGACGCGTCCGGCTACACCCTCACGCTGCCGTCCCTCCAGACCGACACCTTCGACACCGCCGGCCGGCTCACGGCGATGAAGGACCACAACGGCAACGGGCTGGCCTTCGGCTGGACCGGCGCCAAGCTGACGTCGGTGACCGACGCCGGCGGCGGCACCTCCACGCTGTCCTACGACCCGTCGACCGGGCGGCTGGACGCGGTCACCTTCGCCGACGGGCGCGGCGTCTCCTACGGCTACGACTCCGCCGGCCTGCTGTCCACGGTGACCGCGGTGGACGGCACCACGACGACGTACGGCTACGACACCGGCCACCGCCTGACCACGGTGACCGACGCGCGGCACAAGGTCGTCACCGCGAACACCTACGATCCGGCCACCGGCAGGGTCAGCAAGCAGGTCACGAACGACGGCGCGCACACCGCGAACCTCTCCTGGGACGCCGCGAAGCAGACGGCCACCTACACCGCGGCCACCGGCGCGGTCACCAGGGACTACTACGCCGGGAACGTGCTCCTCCAGCACGTGGACCCGGACGGCGGCACCACGTCGTACACCTACGACGCGCGCCTGCACGTCACGTCGGTGACCGACCCCAACGGCGACACGACCCGGATGGCCTACGACGACGCGGGCCGCCTGCTCAGCCGCACCTCGCCCGCGCCGGCCGGCTACGGCGAGTCGTGGACGTACGACGACCACGGCAACATGCTCACCTACAAGGACGCGCGCGGCCACACGACGACCTTCACGTACAACGCCGCCGACCAGCTCGTCGAGCAGGCCACGCCGACCGGCGCCACCACGGACTACACCTACGAGCCCAACGGCCAGGTGGCGACCGTGACCGACGCCGACGGCGGTGTCACCTCGGACGAGTACGACACCAAGGGCAACGTCACCGCTCTCACCGACCCCGACGGCGGCCGCACCACCTTCACCTACGACACCTCCGGCCGCGTCCTCACCGAGACCTCGCCGCCCGGCAACGTGGAGGGCGCCGACCCCGCCGACTTCACCACGGCGTACACCTACGGCGACCAGGGCCGGCTGCTGACCACGACCGATCCGCTGGGCCACACCACCCACTACGACTACGACGACGCCGGCAACCTCACCAAGCTCACCACGCCCGAGGGCGAGGAGACCGACTACACCTACGACGCGGCAGGCAACGTCCTGACCGTCACCGACCCGTCCGGCGCGACGACCACCAGCACCTACGACGCCTCCGGCAAGGTGCTGAGCACCGCCGACGACCTCGGCCACACCACCACCTACAGCTACGACCCGGCGGGCCTGCTCGCCGCCACGGTCTCCCCGCGCGGCAACGAGTCCGGCGCCGACCCCGCCTTCTACACCACGACCTTCGGCTACGACGCCGACGGCCACCGGACGCTCGTGACCGACCCGCTGGGCAACCCCACGGCGTACGAGTACGACGAGCTCGGCCGGAACGTGAGGACCACCGACCCGCTGGGCAACGTCACGAAGCTGGACTACGACGCCGACGGCGACATCGTCACCCGCACCGACCCGGCGGGCGGCACGACCACGTACACCTACGACGACGACGGCCGCCCCCACACCACGACCGACCCGCTCGGCGGCGTCACCACCACCGACTACGACCCGGCCGGGCGGCTGAGGTCGACGACCTCCCCGATGGGTGAGGTCACCTCGTACACCTACACCGCCGCCGGCCACCTGCGCACCCTGACCGACCCGCGCGGCAACGCCGAGGGCGCGACCGCCGCCGACTTCACCACGACCTACGACTACGACCCCGCGGGCCGGCTGCTCAAGGTCACCGACCCGGCCGGCGGCACGACGGGCTACGCGTACGACCCCGCGGGCCGGCAGGTCACCGTCACCGACGGCGCCGGCGAGGACACCGTCACCGACTACGACGCGGACGGCCGCACCACCGCCGTGACCGACCCGCTCGGGAACGCCACGCACACCACGTACTACGGCAACGGCCAGGTCAAGTCCGTGGTCGACCCGAGCGGCGGGGAGACCACCTACACCTACGACGCCGCGGGCCGTCCGCACACGGTCACCGCCCCGGACGGCAACGTCGAGGGCGCGACGGCGGCGGACTTCACGACCACCTACGACTACGACGCGGACGGCAACCGCACCACGGTGACCGGCCCCACCGGCGCCGTGACGACGACCAGCTACGACGCCGACAACCGCCCGGTCACCGTCACCGACCCGATGCTCTTCCAGACCAGCACCGACTACGACGCCGTCGGCCACGTGCTGAGCACGACCGACGCCGAGCACCACACCGTCACCAGCACGTACGGCCCGCTCGGGCTCATGGCGACGAACAAGGACGCCCTCGACCGCGAGACCGGCTACTCCTACGACGCCGCCGGCCACCTGGTGGACCAGACGTCCCCGCTCGGCGAGAAGACGACCTGGACGTACGACGCGGACGGCCGCACCAAGACGGTGACCGACCCGCGCGGCAACGTCGAGGGCGCCACCGCGGCGGACTTCACCACGACCTACGACTACGACCTCGCCGGCAACCCGACATCGACGACCGACGGCCTCGGCCACACCACCGCGACCGCGTACGACGCCGTGAACCGCGAGGTCTCCTCGACCGACGCGATGCAGCACACCACCCGCTACGGCTACGACGACGCCGGGAACCTGAACAGGGTGACCAGCCCCGGCGGCGCGGTCACGCAGTACGACCACGACGCCGTCGGCAACACGACCGGCCGGACGGACGACAACGGCCACACCACGCTGTTCGGCTACGACGCGGCCGGCCGCCTGACGTCGACGACCGACCCGCTGGGCGCCGAGCAGACCGCGACGTTCGACGCCTCCGGCAACCGGGCCACCGCGACCGACGCCCGCGGCGTCAAGGCCACGTACACCTACGACGGCCGCGGGCTGCTGCTGGGCACCACCTACAGCGACGGCACCCCGGCACTCGTCTACACCTACGACGACGACGGCCGGGTGGCCACGCAGCAGGACGGCAGCGGCGACCACACCCTGGACCACGACAAGAACGGCCGGCTGACGTCGCTCAGCGAGCCGACCGGTGGCGCGTTCACCTACACCTACGACCCGACCGGCAGCATCAAGACCCGCACCGCCCCCGACGGCACGAAGACCACCTACGACTACGACGACGACGGGCGGCAGTCCGCGCAGACGACCGGCGCGAACACCGTCGACTACGGCTACGACCCCGCGGGCGACCTGACCACGACGACCCTGCCGGCCGCCAACGGCTGGACGGAGACCCGCACCTACGACGCGGCCGGCCGGCTGGACGCGATCGCGACCGCCAAGTCCGGCAGCACGCTCTCCTCCTACCAGCTCACCCTCAACGCCGACGGCCAGCCCACCAGCGCGGCGATCGACCGCCAGGGCACCGCGAGCGCCCAGCACTACACCTACGACGACGACTCCCGGCTGACCTCCGCCTGCGCGCAGGCCTCCTGCCCCAGCGGCGCGGCGTCGGTGTCCTACACCTACGACGGCGTCGGCAACCGGCTGACCCGCACGGCCGGTTCGACGACGACCACGTACACCTACAACGCCGACGACGAGCTGACCCGCTCCGCCGCCGGCCTGATCCGCCAGAACTACACCTACGACGCCGACGGCAACTACACCGGCAACGGCTCCAGCGCCTACGCGATCACCTACGACGCGAACAACCACCCGGCCACGGCGGTGCAGGGCGGCCACCACTACACCTTCACGTACGACGCCCAGGGCGACCGCGTCACCACCAGCGACTCCGGCACCCTGCAGCGCACCTCCGTGTGGGACGTCAACAACCCGCTGCCGCAGCTGGCGTCGGAGACCGACGGCTCCGGCGGCACGATCGCCGACTACACCTACGACCCGCTGGGCGAGGTCCAGTCCGAGACCACCGCGGACGGTACGTCGTACGACAGCCACGACTGGCTGGGATCGGTCACCGACGTCACGAGCGCGACGGGCGCCGAGCAGATCGCCAACAGCTACGACGCGCAGGGCGTGCAGACCACCGAGACGCAGGCGGGCGCCCCGCCGAACACCTTCGGCTACACCGGCCAGTACACCGACCCGTACCTGACCGGCCTGGTCGACATGCACGCCCGCCAGTACAACCCGGCGACCGGCACCTTCACCTCCCGCGACCCCCTCACCCAGCCCGCCACCGACCCCTACCTGTCCGCGTACACCTACGCCGCCGACCAGCCCACCACCCTCACCGACCCCAGCGGGCAGTCCCCCGCGGGCGGCAAGGACATCGCCTCCGGGCACTTCCTCACCGGCGGCGGTTACCACGACTTCGCGGTCAACATGGCCTACGAGCAGCTGGCGGCCCGCTTCGGAACGACGAAGGTCTACGCGGACCTGGGCCCGGCCACCTACGGCCCGATCGGAGAACTCCTCCGGCTCCCCGGGAAGGGGCGGAACGGGGGCGGGGGAGAGCCTGACCTGGCCGTCAAGGACGCTCCGGTCAAGGGCGGCCAGGGCTGGTGGGTCTACGAGGTCAAGCCCGCCTCCCAGGCCGGCGCGACCGGCGTGGTACGCGGGGGGATCGAGTACAACGGGCCCAACATGATGCAGCAGCTCGGCAAGTACCTCAGCGGCATGAGGAGCAAGTACCCCGGCGAGACGGTGGAACCCGGGCAGCCGATCATCCCGGAGTCGCAGTACAACGCCGCCGCGCGCGCCGTGGAGACGATCTTCAGCAGGAACACGTGGAAGACGTACGGCACGTACTTCCCCGACCCGTACGCGGAGAACATGGACGGCATCATCTTCTACACCGCCTTCCGTCCGACGAAGAACGACAAGAAGTCGCAGTCGTACAAACAGGGGCTGCCCGCCCTCGAACTGCTGCGCGGCGCGTCGGGCAGCAGCTTGGCCATGGAGGAGTTCGTGCTGCAGCTGGCCGCGACGGGTACCGTTCCCACCTCCACGTGCTCGTCGGGAGACGGGACCTCGGGCAGCGCTTCCGTCTGGCCGTGGGTCGGCGTCGGGGCCGGCGTGGGCGTCGGTGCCGGAGCGTACTTCGGCTACCAGGCCTGGTCGAACCGGCTGCCGTCCTGGCTGAGCGACGCGAGCATCGAGGAGTTCCTGGAGTCCGAGGGCGTACCGTCCACGGAGATCGGCGCCGACATCGCCGCCGACGCGGCGACCGACCTCGCGGCGGACGTCGCCGCGGACCTCGCGGCGGATCTGGAGATCGCCGCCCTCCGGCAGGCGCTGATCAGCGGAGCCGAACGGTTCGGTCTCGAACTGCTGCTCCTCCCGAAGTAGCAGACGAAGGAGGACAGGTGCTCAGGCGTGAGGGCGACGGGGTGCGCCACTGGCAGGAACAGCGGGCGATGCGCGGGTGGGAGGTCTTCCCGCCGCACACGGCGGCCACCTGGCTGATGCCCGGTGACCCGGCGTCGGTGGCGCCCCGGGTCCGGGAGGTCGTGGACGCCTTCGAGCGGGAGGCGTTCCTCGGCCCGCTCGGTGTGCACCGGTCGGGGACGAACGTGTACTTCGACTGGCAGCACGACTCCGGTCGGTGGACCCAGGAGCGCTACGACCGCCACCTGGCGAGGCTGGCCGAACCCGACGCGGACGGAGCCGAACTGGCGTGGAACCTCGCCGACGAGGAACGGCCCGCGGACGACCGCACCAACTGGCACATCAGCCTGTCGGTGAAGGCCGTCGAACCGGACAACCGGTGGTGGGAGTGGCGCCTCAAGGAGGAGGCGCCGCCCTTCGCGGGCGCCTACCTCGACGCCATGGCAGACGCCTGCCTGCGCGTCCTCACGCTGGCCGGAAGCTGGCCCGAGGTGACGTGGGGAGCCGTGCTGCGCGACCACTTCGGCGCGACCGACGACCCCCCGTACGAGCAGTACTTCGCCCTCACCACCCCGGCTCCCCGTACGGCTCTGGTGACGCGCGGGTACTACTGGGCGAACCTGCTGACCTCCGGCCACACGGACGCGTACGGCGGCGCCGAGGCGCTGCGGTCGCGGTGCGAGGCCGCCGGGGCGCGGCTGGACCCCGTGCCGGGCCGGACGGACGCGGTCATCGTCCGCAGCCCACTCCCGCTGAGCGGCCTGGACGACGCGCAACTGGCCCTCCTGCGCGAGGCCCTGGCCCCGGTCACCCCGGTCGTCCCGTACCGCTACTACGCGGGCCCGCCCCTGCGGGTCCTCAAGGAACCGGGCACGGCCTTCCGCCGTATCCCGCCCGAGATCGACTTCCCGTGGTTCGAGGACGACGGCGAACTGACCCCGGACATGGGCACGGCCCGGCAACTCGTCCCCGACGAAGACGAACGGGGGAGGACACGCTGAGGCGAGAGGGCGACGGTATGCCTGGTGGCAGGCCCGCCGGCGCCTCCCCGGCCGGCGACCCGCGGCAGGGGACACACCTGCTTCACAGCTTCGGCATATGCCTGTGCGAGGTCTTCACAACCCTCGTCGTCAGCCTCTAACGTCCTCCGCGGTCATGACTTTCGATCACCGCACCTTGCTCCCGAGAGGATCCACTGTGCCTTCGACCTCGTTCCGCCGCCGCGTACTGGCCCGCGCCGCCGTCCCCCTCACCGCTGCCGTGATGGCCACCGGTGTGGCCGCCGTGATGGCCACCCCGGCCGCGGCGAGCAACAGCTACAACGGCAACGCGTACATCTCCGGCACCGGAAACCCGTACGACGATTTCAACGACGAGGGCGCGCTCAACACCAGCACCAACGCGGTCTCCAACGCGACCTGCCTGTGGCAGAGCATCCTCGTCGCGGACGGCTACCTCGACAACACCGTCTACGAGATCGACGGCTCCTTCGGCGCCAAGACGCGGGACGCCACCGAGTCGTGGCAGTCCAACCACGGCCTGGACGACGACGGCTCCGTGGGAAAGCTCACGTTCAAGAAGGTGGCCGAGATCGGCCTCATCGTCAAGAGCCAGAATGACGACGGCAGCGCGACCGCCGTGTACGACGGCTGGGCCATGACCCTCCAGCTCAAGCGCGCGACGAACGGCCGCTGGTCCTTCCTCAACGAGCGTAACGACAAGTGGTACACAGCCAGCTACAACACCCGCACCTGCCCCAACCCGTAACCCCGCCCCCCGCCGGGACCACCTGGTCCCGGCGGGAGCCCGCCCCTCGGGCGGAGGGGCCAAGGACCGCGGTTTAGAGGTCGAAGTAGAGCTCGAACTCGTGCGGGTGCGGGCGGAGCTGGATCGGGGCGATTTCGTGGGTGCGCTTGAAGTCGATCCAGGTCTCGATCAGGTCGGCGGTGAAGACGCCGCCGGCCTGGAGGTAGTCGTTGTCCTCCTCCAGGGCGGTCAGGACCGCGGGGAGGGAGGTGGGGACCTGGGGGACGCCGGCGTGCTCCTCGGGGGCCAGCTCGTAGAGGTCCTTGTCGATCGGCTCGGCCGGCTCGATCTTGTTCTTGACGCCGTCCAGGCCCGCCAGGAGGAGGGCGGCGAAGGCCAGGTAGGGGTTGGAGGACGGGTCGGGGGCGCGGAACTCGACGCGCTTGGCCTTCGGGTTCGAGCCGGTGATCGGGATACGCATCGCCGCCGAGCGGTTGCGCTGCGAGTAGACCAGGTTGACCGGGGCCTCGAAGCCGGGGACCAGGCGGTGGTAGGAGTTCACCGTCGGGTTGGTGAAGGCCAGCAGCGACGGGGCGTGCTTGAGGATGCCGCCGATGTAGAAGCGGGCGGTGTCGGACAGGCCCGCGTAGCCCTGCTCGTCGTAGAAGAGCGGGGTGCCGCCCTGCCACAGGGACTGGTGGACGTGCATGCCGGAGCCGTTGTCGCCGAAGATCGGCTTGGGCATGAAGGTCGCGGTCTTGCCGTTGCGCCAGGCGACGTTCTTCACGATGTACTTGAAGAGCATCAGGTCGTCGGCCGCGGCCAGCAGCGTGTTGAACTTGTAGTTGATCTCCGCCTGGCCCGCGGTGCCGACCTCGTGGTGCTGGCGCTCGACCTGGAGGCCGGACCTCTCCAGCTCCAGGCTGATCTCGGCGCGCAGGTCGGCGAAGTGGTCGACCGGCGGGGTCGGGAAGTAGCCGCCCTTGTAGCGGACCTTGTAGCCGCGGTTGTTCTCCAGGGCGCCGGTGTTCCAGGCGCCGGCCTCGGAGTCGATGTGGTAGAAGGACTCGTTCGACGACGTCTGGAAGCGGACGCTGTCGAAAACGTAGAACTCCGCCTCCGGGCCGAAGTACGCGGTGTCGGCGATGCCGGTCGACGCGAGGTAGGCCTCGGCCTTCTTCGCCACGTTCCGCGGGTCACGGCTGTACTGCTCGCCGGTGATCGGGTCGTGGATGAAGAAGTTGATGTTGAGGGTCTTGTCCCGGCGGAAGGGGTCGACACGCGCCGTGGACAGGTCGGCGCGCAGCGCCATGTCCGACTCGTGGATCGCCTGGAAGCCCCGGATGGACGAGCCGTCGAAGGCGAGTTCCTCGGCCGGGTCGAACGCCGATGCCGGGACCGTGAAGTGCTGCATGACACCGGGCAGGTCGCAGAACCGGACGTCGACGAACTTGACGCCCTCGTCCGAGATGAACTTGTTGACGTCGTCGGCGTTCTGGAACATCCCACTCCTCCTAGGCCCGGCCGACCGGCCGGGGGTGGCGATCGAGGTGCGGCCACTTCAGCGGCCCACACTGCCATGACCTTAAGGACCTGGCATTTCTCAAGCATGACCCATTTGTTTCGTGGGTGTTAACCGGGTGGTGGCGCAGCGGGTCCCCGGCGCGCGGCGCTGGGCCGTCCGGGGGTTACCGTGGTCGGGTGGACAACAGGGAAGTCATCGGATCGTGGCTCTCGGGGCCCCGCGCGGCAGCCGAGCAGATGGGTGTGGAGTTCGGGTACCGCGGTCAGCGGCTCGGGCTCCCGGAGAACGGACCCGGCTCCATCGCGTCCGTCGGCCGGCGCATCGCCGCGCTGTTCATCGACTGGTTCCTCAGCGTGCTGATCGCATACGGTCTGCTCGCGCACCGTCACGTACATCTGGCGAGCAACTGGGCGCTGCTGGTGTTCGGTGCGGTGAGCGTCATCGGTCTCGGGCTCGTCGGCGCGACCCCCGGCAAGCTGATCATGCGGACGCGGGTCGTGCAGGTCGACGGCAAGCGCCTCACCCTGCTGGGCGCCCTCCTGCGCACCGTGCTGGTGCTGCTCGTCGTCCCGGCCGTCGTCTTCGACCGCGACACTCGCGGCCTGCACGACAAGGCCGTCAAGACCGTGCAGATCCGGGTCTGAGCCGCCGCTTCCGGAGCGGGAAGCCAGAAAAAGGGCGCCCCCGTCGCGGGGGCGCCCTTTCCGGGTCAGGTGAGGGAGACGGTCAGCGGCCCTTGGGCATCCGCATGCCCTTCGGCAGCGGGCCCTTCGGGATCGGGAGCTTGGACATCGGGTCGCCCAGCGCCCGCAGCCGGTCGTTGACCTGGGTGGTCTGCGGGCCGGTCAGGGTGCGGGGGAGGCGCAGCAGCGTCGTCCGCAGCTTCTTGAGGGACAGCTCGCCCTCGGCGGTGCCCACGATGTAGTCGTGCACCGGCACGTCGTAGACGATCCGGGAGACCTTCTTCTTCTCGTTGGCCAGCAGGCCCTTGACCCGGTTGGGGTTGCCCTCGCCGATGAGCACCACGCCGGCCTTGCCGACCGCCCGGTGCACCACGTCCTGGCTCTTGTTCATGGCCACCGCCGGTGTCACGGTCCAGCCGCGGCCCACGTTCTGGAGCACTGCCGCGGCCGCGCCGGGCTTGCCCTCCAGCTGACCGAAGGCGGCCTTCTCGGCGCGGCGGCCGAAGATCACCGCCATCGCGAGGAAGGCCAGCAGGAAGCCCAGGATCCCGGCCCAGATCGGATGTCCGATCAGGAATCCGAGCGCGAGGATGACACCGAAGGTGACGATTCCCACAGCCGCCACGATCAGCCCGACCTTGGGGTCGGCCTGCCGGGTCATCTTGTATGTCTGAGCGATCTGCGCCAGTCGCCCAGGGTTCTCGGATGTCTTCCTCGCCATGGGGCAAAGGATACGTGGCCACCGGCTCACCCGTCACGGCGACCACCTGGCTGTGCCGGGACGTGCTCAGTCGCGTACGGCGTCCTCGCGCGCGGCTGTGGCCAGGGCCGCCGCCGGGTCCGGGACGGCGGCCGTCACCAGGGCCGCCATCTCGTGCTCGGCCTCCCGGCGGTCCTTGGCGCGCTGCCGGTCGGCGACGACGGACGCCCAGGCGTTACGGCGGGCGGTCTGCTGGCCACCGCGCAGCAGAAACGATTCGACAGCACGCAGCGCGCCGGCGACCGGCGTATGCGTGGGCAGGTGCGGATACGGACGGGCGTGGACCGACTCGGACGGCATGGCGTCCCCCTCAGGAGCAACGAGACGAACCGGAGTGCGCGGTGCTGGGTCGTGCGTGGTGCGGGCGTACGCGGTACGTACGGGCGTGCGTGGCGCGTCGTGCGGGCGGTGCGGTACGGCGACGGCGGTGCGGGCTGCGGGGCGTACCGGCGATCCGCCTGCGGTGCGACGCCGTACCCGCGTACCGGCCGTGAGAACCAGGCTCGCGACAACGTGTTACCAGCCGGTGACCACCCGGTCAATCTCACATGAAAGCCGCACTCCCGCCCGCACCCCGCCCCGCCAGGTCACTCTTCCGGCAGCCCGGCAGGGCCAGGTGAGGGGATTCACACGCCGGCCCCCGCGGAGGCCTTGGACGGATCAGCCCGCGTGCACCGCGCCGGGCACCGCGCCCAGCCCCGCGCGGCGGTCGACGGCCTGCTGGAAGAGCCGCCCGGCGCGGTAGGACGAGCGGACCAGCGGCCCGGACATCACCCCGGCGAAGCCGATCTCCTCGGCCTCCTCCTTCAGCTCCACGAACTCCGCGGGCTTGACCCAGCGCTCCACCGGGTGGTGCCGCACCGAGGGCCGCAGGTACTGCGTGATGGTGATGAGCTCGCAGCCCGCGTCGTGCAGGTCGCGCAGCGCCTGGCTGACCTCGGCGCGTTCCTCGCCCATGCCCAGGATCAGGTTCGACTTGGTCACCAGGCCCGCCTCGCGCGCCCGGGTGATGACCTCCAGCGAGCGCTCGTAGCGGAAGCCGGGGCGGATGCGGCGGAAGATCCGCGGCACCGTCTCGACGTTGTGCGCCAGCACCTCCGGGCGCGACCCGAAGACCTCGGCGAGCTGCTCGGGCACCGCGTTGAAGTCCGGGACGAGCAGCTCGACCTTGGTCCGTCCGGCGGCCCGCCCGGCGGTCATGGCGTGGATCTGCCGCACCGTCTCCGCGTACAGCCAGGCGCCGCCGTCCTCCAGGTCGTCGCGCGCGACGCCGGTGATCGTGGCGTAGTTCAGGTCCATCGTGACGACGGACTCGCCGACGCGGCGCGGCTCGTCGCGGTCCAGCGCCTCCGGCTTGCCGGTGTCGATCTGGCAGAAGTCGCAGCGCCGGGTGCACTGGTCGCCGCCGATCAGGAACGTCGCCTCACGGTCCTCCCAGCATTCGTAGATGTTGGGACAGCCGGCTTCCTGGCACACCGTGTGCAGGCCCTCGCGCTTCACGAGCGACTGCATCTGGGTGTACTCGGGGCCCATCTTCGCCCGGGTCTTGATCCACTCGGGCTTGCGCTCGATGGGGGTCTCGCTGTTGCGGACCTCCAGGCGCAGCATCTTGCGTCCGTCGGGTGAGACTGCGGACACGACCGGCTCCCTAAAGCTGAGATTGTGCCTGAGGCTTTGATTCTTCGGTGAACGCCAGCTTACGCCGCGGAATTCCTGGAAGGCGTGTCGATGACGCGGGGCAGCGGGACGGCCGTGGTCAGGACCTCGGCGAGGTGCTTCTCGACGACCGGCAGCACCTCGGCGACGGTGACGTCCCGCCCCAGCTCCTCCGCCAGCGAGGTGACGCCCGCGTCCCGGATGCCGCACGGCACGATGCGGTCGTACCAGGTGGTGTCGGGGTCGCAGTTGAGGGCGAAGCCGTGCATGGTCACGCCCTTGGCGACGCGGATGCCGATCGCCGCGAGCTTGCGGTCCTCGCGCCGCTGGCCGGCGTTGGAGGGCGCGTACTCCGGGCCGTTGAGCCGCGGGTCGAACTCGTCGTCCGTGAGTCGCGGGTCGAAGTCCAGGGTCAGCCCGCCCGGCCGCTTCGCTGTGCTTGCGGTCGCGCTCCGGCTCGACTCCGCTCCGGCCGCGTGCCCCTCCCTCGTTCCTCGGTCGGAACCCGCAACCTGCGCTGCATCTCGCCTGCGCTGCTCCACCGGGTCGCCCAGCACCCACACCCCCGACCGCCCCTCCACCCGGGAGGTCTCGACGCCGAAGTCGGCGGCCACCCGGATGAGGGCCTCCTCGATACGGCGGACGTGCGCCACGACGTCCACCGGACGCGGCAGCTTCAGGATCGGGTAGCCCACGAGCTGGCCGGGACCGTGCCAGGTGATCTTGCCGCCGCGGTCGACGTCCACCACCGGGGTGCCGTCCAGCGGGCGCTCGCTGTCCTCGGTACGCCGCCCCGCGGTGTAGACCGGCGGGTGCTCCAGCAGCAGGCAGGTGTCCGCGATCTCGTCGGCGAACCGGGCGGCGTGCACGGTGCGCTGCTGCTGCCACGCCTCCTCGTACTCCACGGCGTCGGGTCCGAAACCCAGGTGAACGAACTTCAGCTCACTCACGGCGACTCCTCTGCGGTGCGGCTCTGCGGTGCGGCGGCGCGGCCGACGCGGGTTGTCGCGAGGCGCCCCGTCAACTGTACGGCGACCAGGCGGAGCAACCCTGCGCGGGGCGGACCCGCCGGGCGCGAAACGGCGTGACCCATACCACGGTGGCCGGCACCGGCGCGATCGGCTTACCCGGCAATGCGGACCGTTGTCGCTCAATCGGACGAATACGGGGCTCTTGTGGCGAGGCGGACGGCGCAGACCGTTACATTCGCGCCGATCCGACGTTCCCGCTGATCCGACGTTCCCGCAGAGGAAGAGGGCCGTACCGCCGATGGCCGACCGTGTCACGCCGCGCATCCCGAACGGACCCTCCGCCGTCCCGGCCCCGGGGCCCGGACGCCCGACCGCCGCGGGCCACCACCCCCCACCCGCGCAGTTCGCACCGGACGAGGAGGCGCGGGCCGCGACGGACGCCGACCTCGAAACCGGCCAGGACCCGAAGACCGCGGCCGCCGGGCCCCCCGGCACGGGCCGCGCCGAACGCACCCAGCACCGCAACGCCCGGCTCGCCGCGCTCATCGCCGAGGCCGGCTTCTCGCACGCCGGCCTCGCCCGCCGGGTCGACCGGCTCGGCCAGGAGCACGGCCTCGACCTGCGCTACGACAAGACCTCCGTGACGCGCTGGCTGCGCGGCCAGCAGCCGCGCGGCACCACGCCCGCGCTCATCGCCGAGGTCTTCACCCAGCGCCTCGGCCGCCGGCTGTCCGCGCAGGACCTCGGGCTCGACGCGTGCGCACCCGTCTACGCCGGGCTCGAATACGCCGCGGGGGCGGCCGAGGCCATCGACATCGTGAGCGGCCTGTGGCGCAAGGACACCGGCAACCAGGCGGAGCTGCGCAAGATCGCCTTCTCGCCGGCAGGCCTCGTCGTCCCCAGCCGCGACTGGCTCATCGGCGCCGCCGACGACTCCGTGAGCCGTCTTTCCACTCCCCTCCCGCCGCCGCGCACCGCCGTCGCCGCGCCGCGCACCCCGCCGCCCGGCACGGCCACGGCCGTACGCGTCCCGGGCGGGGCGTACGGCGCCGCGGCGCGCGGGCCCGGCGCCGGGTACGGCCAGAGCGGCGTGCGGGTGCCCGCGCAGAGCCGCGGCGCGCAGCGCGGCGCCGGACAGGACGCCCGCGCCGTCCCGCCCGGCGGCGCGGGCCGGGTCGGGGCCGGGGACATCGCCGCGCTGCGCGCCGTCGGCGACCTCTTCCGCACCCTGGACCACGCGTACGGCGGCGGCCACGCCCGCCAGGCCCTCGTCCGCTACCTGGAGCACGAGGCCGAGCCCATGCTGCGCGGCAGCTACGGGGAGACGCAGGGGCGCCGGCTCTTCGGGGCCGTCGCCGACCTCACCCGGCTCGCCGGGTGGACCTCCTACGACATCGGGGCGCACGGCCTCGCGCAGCGCTACTTCGTCCAGGCGCTGCGCCTCACCCAGGCCGCGGGGGACCGCGTCTACGGCGGGTACGTGCTCGTCACGATGAGCCGCCAGGCGGTCTACCTCGGGCACGGGCGGGAGGCGGTGCAGCTCGCGCGGGTCGCGCAGCAGGGGGTCGGGACGGCGGCGCCGCCCGCCGTACGGGCGCTGCTGCACGCGGCGGAGGCGCGCGGGCACGGCGTACTCGGCGAGACCCGCGCGTGCACCGCCGCGCTGGCCCGCGCGGAGCGCGCGTACGCCGCCGCCCGGCCCGGCGACGAGCTGCCCGGGTGGGCGCGCTTCTTCGACGAGGCGCAGCTCGCGGACGAGTTCGCGCACTGCCACCGCGACCTCGGCCAATACCGCGCCGCGGTGGCGCAGGCCGAGCGCTCCCTCCAGCTGCGCGCCGCCGGGTACGCGCGCAGCCGGCTCTTCTGCCGCGCCGTCCTCGCCTCCGCGCGGCTCGCCCTCGGCGAGGTGGACGCGGCCTGCGCGCTCGGGGCGGAGGTGGTCCGCGGCGCGGCGGACATGCGGTCCGCTCGCGCGGCGGATTACGCGCGGGACTTCGCGCGGCGGCTCGACCCCTACCGCGACACGTCCGCCGCCCGCGCCTTCTTCACCCGCACATCCCCCGCGGGGCTCCCCCTCTGACCCCGCGCGGGGTGAGCGTTTGCGCTGCCGCGCGGGGTACGTCAGGGGCGCGGGGCGGGTGCGCTTGCCGCGCGGGGTGAGCGTTTTTTAGGGGCGCGGGGAACTGCGCGGCCAGCCAGGACGTGCCGTCACGTCGTCACCGGCCCGGTGGGGCAGTTCGGTGCGTTCCGGACCACCGGCCGGTGGGTGGTTGCTCGCGCAGTTCCCCGCGCCCCTGGCGGGGCGCTGGTCCTGCGCTGCCGCGCGGGGCGCGCCCGTAGGGGCGCGGGGAACTGCGCGACCGGCCACGGCGTGCCGTCACTTCGTCACCGGCCCGGTGGGGCAGTTCGGTGCGTTCCGGACCACCGGCCGGTGGGGGCGGGTCGCGCAGTTCCCCGCGCCCCTGATGGTGCCCGGCGCCGCAGCGTGAAGCCCCCGCGCGCCAGCGTGAAGCCCCCGCGCGCCAGCGCGAAGCCCCCGCGTGGCGGCGCGGAGCCCTCGCGCCCATGGCGCCCGGCGCCGCAGCGCGAAGCCCCCGCGTGGCGGCGCGGAGCCCCCGCGGGGGGTGGGGTCAGGCCGCGGCCTGGTGGGGGGAGGGGGACGGGAGAGTGTCACGGACCATCGTGGAAGCGGCGCGGCGCGCGGAGATCAGCGCGCCCTGCAACGTGCTGGAGGTGCGGTGGGAGCCGCAGACGTAGAGGCCGTCGAGGAGGCGGACGGGGCGGTGGAGGTCGTGGGGGGCCGGCATCGCGGCGACCGCCTCGGGGTCGGTGTGGAAGCCGAGCAGCTCCCACTCGTCCGTCGGGGTGTCGTACAGCTCCGCGAGATGCGCCCGTACGGACTTGTCGGAGTCGCCGTCCGGCGGCGGGCCGAGGACGACCGAGGTGATCAGGGGGCGCCCGGCGGGCGCGCGGGTGGGGTCGATCGCGGAGGCGGGCAGCGAGTGCGAGACGGGTCCGAGCCGGTCCGCGTCCAGGACGAGCACCGGCTCCCGCAGCGGCGCCACGGGCGCGGCGTGGTGGTAGACCGTCACCTGGTGGAAGCCGGGCACCCGCAGCCCCGGCAGCAGCTCCGCCGCGGCCCGCGCCCCCGTCGCCACGAGCACCGCCCGGCAGGGCAGCTCCGTACCGTCCGCGGTGCGTACGCTGTGCACCGCGACCCGCTCCGCGCGTGTACCCAGCCGTACCGTGCCCGACGGCAGCGCGGCCGCGAGCCGTTCGGGCAGGCTCGCCGCGCCGCCCGCCGGCACGCACGTACGGCCCCGGGCGAAGCCGCGCAGCACCAGGTCGGCGACCCGGCTGGACGTCTGGAGCTCCGGGTCGCACAGCAGCGCGGCCAGCAGCGGCCGCAGGAAGCCCTCGACGCTGCGCGGCGCGAAACCGCGCCGGGAGAGCGCCTGCGCCGCGGTCGTCTCGGGGCGCGCGGCGAGCCGCCCGTCGGGCGCGCCCGCGAGCCGGCCGAGGGTCGTGGCGAGCCGGGCCCGGTCCAGCGCGGAGCCGAGGCCCGCCGCCCGTATGCCGCGCGGGTCGCCGACCCGGTAGCCGCGTCCCCCGGAGCGTACGAGCGCGCCGGGCGCGAGCGGGGCGAGCGGCAGCCCGCGCAGGGCGGGCACCCGGTGGAATTCCGGATAGGAGGTGTTGAGCAGTTGCGGCCTGCGGTCGAGCCGGAAGCCGTCGACGGTGTCGGTGGCCATCCGGCCGCCGACCCTTTCCGCGGCCTCCAGCACGCCGACCGTCAGGCCCGCGTCCAGCAGGTGGTGCGCTGCGGACAGGCCCGCGAGGCCCGCTCCGATCACGATGACGTCCACAGGTGCCGTGGTCTTGCCGCGTGCTGACAGCACGATGTCCCTCCCCGAGGTTCGGGCCGACTCCCCGCTCGTGTGGCGCCCGGCGCGGGGCGCACGACCGGTGCGGCTCGGTCGGTGGGGCGCGCGCGGCGCGGAACGCTGGTAAGGGTCATGCCCCCATCAAAGGTCCTTGATGCGGGCGCAACCGGTCCGATCCGGCCTTATCCGGTACGCAGCGCCGCGCGGATCGCGTCGTCGATGCCGGGGTGGGCGAAGGTGAAGCCGCTTTCCAGCAGCCGCGCGGGCCGCACCCGCTGACTGCCCAGCACGTCCCCGGCGAATTCGCCGAGCGCCGCGCGCAGCACCGGCGCCGGTACGGCCGCGAGCGTCGGGCGGTGCAGCACACGGCCCATCGCCGCGGTGACCTCACGGTTCGTCAGCGGCTCCGGCGCGGTCAGGTTGACCGGGCCGGTCAGGGCCGGCGTGCCGAGGATGTGCCGCAGCGCCGCGAGCTCGTCCCGCAGCGAGATGAAGCTCCAGAACTGCCGCCCGTCGCCGAGCCGGCCGCCCAGGCCCGCCTTGAAGATCGGGAAGAGCCGCCCCCAGGCGCCGCCCTCCCGCGCCACGACCAGGCCCGTACGGGCGAACGCGGTACGGATCCCGGCCTCCGCGGCCGGCTGCGCCGCGGCCTCCCAGTCGCGGACCAGCTCGGCGAGGAAGCCGCGCCCCGCGGGGGCGGACTCGTCGACTGGCTGGTCGCCGGTGTCGCCGTAGTAGCCGATCGCGGAGCCGCACACCAGCACGCGGGGCGGTACGTCCATCGCGGCGAGCGCCGCGGCGAGCGTCCGCGTGCCCTGGACCCGGCTGTCGTACAGCACCTTCTTGCGGGCGTCGGTCCAGCGCCGGTCGCCGACACCTGCGCCCGCGAGGTGGACGACGGCCTCGACGCCGGTGAGGTCGCGCGGGTCGAGCCGCCCCGCCGCGGGATCCCACCGCACCTCGTCCGGCCCCGCGGCCTCCCGCCGCACCAGCCGTACGACCTCGTGCCCGCTTCCGCGCAACTCCGCGCCCAGCGCACCCCCGATGAGCCCCGACGCACCCGTGACGGCAATTCGCATGCCCTCATCCTCCCCCGGGGCCCACCATTACGCCGCCGGGCGCGCGGTTCTGCTGCGCAGGGCAACCCCCAGGGGCGCGGGGAGGGCGCGCTTGCCGCGCGGGGCGAGCGTTTTTAGGGGCGCGGGGAACTGCGCGACCAGCCACGACGTGCCGTCACGTCGTCACCGGCCCGAAGGGGCAGTTCGGTTCGTTCCGGACCACCGGCCGGTGGTGGGCTGAGCGCGCAGTTCCCCGCGCCCCTGCGGGGCGCCCCGCGCCGCAAGGCGGGACCGGCCCCGCGCAGCGGCAAGCTCAGGCGAACGCGTCCCACAGACGCGGCAGCTTCGCTGCCATCGCCGCGGAGTCGTCGAAGTCGAGGGCCTCGCCCTCGGGACTCTCCCGGGCCGGGAGGCCCAGCTCGGGGAGAGGGAGCGCGGTGAGGCGCTCGTACGCCTCGTCCGCCGCGTAGCCGACATCCTCCGCGTCGCCGTCCGTGTCGGGGTCGAAGCCGGGTGCCAGCTCGGCGAGGTCGTCCGGCTCGGCGAGGGCGCCCTCGAAGACGTGCCGGCCCTGGGCGATGAGCCAGCAGCGGAAGTAGTCGAAGGACTCCTCGTCCGCGCCGCCGAGCATGATGTCGGCGGCGGCCCACAGATCCCAGCGGAAGGCCCGCAGGAAGCGGGTCTCGAAATGCCGGGCGAAGTCGAGCACCGCCTCGGGGTCGAGCCGGGTGAGGCGCTCGACGAGCAGATCCGCATGCTCGTCCGGATCGCCGCCCGCCGCGTCGCGCGTGCTGTCGACGATCTCCCAGAACTCCGTCTCGTCCATCACGGGTCCAGCTTCCCGGTTGCCGCGGGCGCATGCACGCGATCTCCGTCGGCCGCGTCCGTGTCGTTACGCACACCGGTGCGCGGCCCGGCGCGCGGACGTGCCCCCGCGCCGGGCTGGGGCACCCGGGGCGCACCGCTCAGCGGCGCCGCAGCCGCAGCCGGTAGCGGACGGTGCGGCGCAGCGGGCGGAAGCCCAGCGTCGCGTTGACGGTCAGCAGGTGGCGGCTGTCGTCCGGGACGGCGGTGTGCAGCTCGGTCAGGCCGGGCTGCGCGGCGGCGAGCCGGCGCAGCAGCTCGGCCGTCATCCACAGGGCGAGGCCGTGGCCGCGGTGGTCGGGGACGACCGCGGTGTCGTACTGGCGGGCGCGCCGCGCGCCGTCGCCGGGGAGCAGCACGGTGGTGTAGCCGACGAGGTCGCCGGTGTCGTGCAGCGCGGCGACGGTGAGGAGCCGGTCGCCGCGGCGGGCGGCCAGCTCGGCGGTCTCGTGGACGCACGAAGGGTCCCAGCGGGTCGCGCCGGGGGCGAGCCCGGCCTCCGGGGGGAGCGGCGGGAGGGTGCGCAGGGCGGCGGTGAAGCCGTCGGCGAGCGTGTCGGGGGCCGCGCCCTCCCAGGCGGTGAGCCGGTAGCCGGGGTGGGGGACGTCGGGGAGCTTGGCGACGGGCGCGGGGACGTCGTCCAGCGGCAGCCGCTGCCAGGTGCGGCGCAGGACGGGGACGAAGCCGCGGGTGGCGAGGAAGCCCTCGCCGGACGTGCCGGACGTGACCTCGCCGACGAGGCTGCCGCACCCGGCGGCGGCCGCGGCCTCGGTGACGGTCGCGAGCAGCCGCGAGCCCGTGCCGAGCCGCCGGTGCGCCGGGTGCACGGTCATGCGGATCTCGCCGGTCACCCCGCCCTGCCCGCCGCCGCGGGAGCCGGAGCCGCCCGCACGGGAGCCGGAATCGCTTCCGCCCGCGCCGGAATCGCCCGAGCCGCCCGTACCACCGGCCGCCGTACCGCCAGGGGAGAGTTCGTCCTCGGCGGCCGGGAGGCGCAGGGACGCCGTGGCCACCGGGTCGGACGCCGCGCTGCGCAGCAGCCACAGCACCTGCCGGAGGCGGCTGCCCGTCGTGGTCAGCCGGGCCCGGACCGCGGCGTGCGAGGGCACCGGCTCGCCGGGCCGGTCGTGCGCGAACGCGGCCGACTGCACGCGGTACCACGCGTGCAGGTCCTCCGCCGTGGGAGCGGCCAGCGGGCCGGGGTTGGCAGGCATCCGGGGCAAGCTAGCGGGTACGTGTAAGCACCCGCAATCCCTTTCGGGCCAAGGTTGGTTTCCAATTCACCTAAACGGTGGGGCACTTGGGCCGCACGGGCGGCGAACGGCCGCCGCCGCCCGGCCAGTCGGCCCGGCCGGGCGGCGGCAACTCAGCACGTACGGGAGACGCGTACGAGCGGCGGGTACGGGGCGCGCGGCCCCGTACCCGAGGGCCTCAGAGGCCGTACCGCTCGGCCGCCTCCTTGACCTTCGACGGCTCGATCTCGCCGCGCCGCGCGAGCGCCGCGAGCGCCTGCACGGTCACCGACTGCGGGTCGACACCGAAGTGCCGGCGGGCGGCGTCGCGGGTGTCGGACAGGCCGAAGCCGTCCGTGCCGACCGACGTCCAGTCCTGCTCGACCCACGGCGCGATCTGGTCGGGCACCGCCCGCATCCAGTCGCTGACCGCGACGACCGGACCCGGCGCGCCCTCCAGCGCCCGCGTCACGTACGGGATGCGCTCCTCGCCGCGCAGCCGCGCCGCGTCGCACTCCAGGGCCTCGCGCCGCAGCTCGGTCCAGGACGGCGCGGACCACACGTCGGCGGCCACGCCCCAGTCCTCGGCGAGCAGCCGCTGCGCGTCGAGCGCCCAGTGGATCGCGGTGCCGGACGCGAGCAGCTGGAGCCGGGGGGCGTCGGCCGCGGCGCCCGCGGCCTCCTGGTAGCGGTAGAGGCCCTTGAGGATGCCCTCCTCGGCGCCCGCGGGCATCGCGGGCTGCACCTTCGGCTCGTTGTAGACCGTCAGGTAGTAGAAGACGTCCTCGGCGTCGGGCCCGTACATCCGCCGCAGGCCCTCGCGGACGATCACCGCGACCTCGTACGCGAACGCCGGGTCGTAGGAGAGCGCCGCCGGGTTGGTCGAGGCGAGCAGGTGCGAGTGGCCGTCGGCGTGCTGGAGGCCCTCGCCGGTCATCGTGGTGCGGCCCGCGGTCGCGCCGATCACGAAGCCGCGGCCCAGCTGGTCGGCGAGCGCCCAGAACTGGTCGGCGGTGCGCTGGAACCCGAACATCGAGTAGAAGATGTAGAACGGGATCATCGGCTCGCCGTGCGTGGCGTACGACGTGGCCGCCGCGGTGAAGTCGGCGAGCGAACCGGCCTCGGTGATCCCCTCGTTGAGGATCTGGCCGTCCTTCGCCTCCTTGTAGTACAGCAGCTGGTCGCGGTCGACCGGGTCGTACGTCTGGCCCTTGGGCGAGTACAGGCCCGCGGACGGGAAGAGCGACTCCATGCCGAAGGTGCGCGCCTCGTCCGGGACGACCGGCACCCAGCGGCGGCCGGTCTCCTTCTCCCGCATCAGGTCCTTGACCAGCCGGACGAACGCCATCGTGGTGGCGATCTCCTGCGTGCCCGAGCCCTGCTCCAGCGCCTTGTACGCCTTGTTGTCGGCGGCCGGCAGCGGCAGCGGCCTCGCGGTGACCCGCCGGGCCGGGGCCGGACCGCCGAGCGCGGCGCGCCGCTCGCGCAGGTAGCGCATCTCGGCGGAGTCCTCGCCCGGGTGCCAGTACGGGACGGTGTCCCCGGCCAGCGCGCTGTCCGGGATCGGCAGCTCCAGCAGGTCGCGCATCGTGCGGAACTGCGTGAGCGTGAGCTTCTTCATCTGGTGGTTCGCGTTGCGCGACTCGAAGCCCGCGCCCAGGGTGTGGCCCTTGACGGTCTGGGCCAGGATCACCGTCGGAGCGCCCTTGTGCTCGACGGCGGCGCGGTAGGCCGCGTAGACCTTGCGCGGCTCGTGCCCGGCGCGCGAGGTCTGGAACAGCTCCAGCAGCTTGGCGTCGGCCAGCGTCCCGCCGAGCGCCCGCAGCGCCGGGTCGGCGCCGAAGAAGTGCTCGCGGATGTAGGCCGCGTCGCGCGTGGCGTACGTCTGGAACTGCGCGTCCGGGACCTCGCGCAGCCGCCGCAGCAGCGCGCCCTCGGTGTCCTGGGCGATGACGGAGTCCCACGCCGAGCCCCACAGGGCCTTCACGACGTTCCAGCCGGCGGCGCGGAACTGCGCCTCCAGCTCCTGCACGATCTTGAAGTTGGGGCGGACCGGTCCGTCGAGGCGCTGCAGGTTGCAGTTGACGACGAAGGTCAGGTTGTCCAGGCCCTCGCGCCCGGCGAGCGCCAGGGCGGCGGTCGACTCGGGCTCGTCCATCTCGCCGTCGCCGAGGAAGGCCCACACGTGCGAGTCGGAGGTGTCCTTGATGCCGCGGTGCTCCAGGTAGCGGTTGAAGCGCGCCTGGTAGATCGCGGACAGCGGGCCGAGGCCCATCGAGACGGTGGGGAATTCCCACAGCCACGGCAGCCGCCGCGGGTGCGGGTACGAGGGCAGGCCGTCGCCGCCGGCCTCCTGCCGGAAGCGGTCGAGCTGCGCCTCGGAGATCCGGCCGTCGAGGAAGGCCCGGGCGTAGATGCCGGGGGAGGCGTGGCCCTGGATGTAGAGCTGGTCGCCGGAGCCCGCGCCCTCCTTCCCGCGGAAGAAGTGCTGGAAGCCCGTCTCGTACAGCCACGCCGCCGACGCGAAGGTGGCGATGTGGCCGCCGAGGCCGAGCTTGCTGCCGCGGGTGACCATGGCCGCGGCGTTCCACCTGTTCCAGGCGGTGATCCGGGACTCCAGCGCCTCGTCGCCCGGGTAGGCGGGCTCGGCGGCGGTGGGGATGGTGTTGACGTACTCCGTCTCCAGGAGGGCGGGCAGCACGGGGCCGCCCCCGGGGCCGGAGGTGTCGCCGGCCGAGGCGTGGTCGAGAACGCGCCGCATCAGGTACGCGGCCCGGTGCGGGCCGGCGGCCTGGGTGACCGCGTCGTACGACGCGAGCCATTCCGCGGTCTCTTCCGGGTCCCGATCCGGGATCTGATCGAGCTGACCTGGCCGGGTACGGCCAACGGCGTCAGGCATGGGGTGCCGCCTTCCGGACGGAGGGAGGTGATGAGGAGCGATGGATTCGTCGGCAGACAGGGCTCGCCCTCTGAAAACGACGATACCTCTGCGATCGATGATCGATCAATCCTGCTCAGGGGGTGAATCCAAAGTCGGCACGGGGTGCCAGCCTTCGAGGCACGCCGTGCCGTGCTGGCTGCGCCTTCGAATCCCGCGCGACCCTCCGTGCGCTCCGGAGGATTATGCGGCCGACAGCATGCCTATACCTGCGGAGCGCAGCTCAGCACATGCGACTTGATGAGCGCGCAGATCTCCGGGTCGCGCCGGGTGAAGGCGTCCACGATCTCCTGGTGCTCGGCGGCGTACGCCCGCGGCGCGGGGCTCAGCCAGCGGATCGACAGCGTCGTCCACACCTCGATGCCCAGCGCCTCCCAGGCGTGCAGCAGCACCTTGTTGTGCGTCGCCCGGACGATCTCGTGGTGGAAGGCCACCGTGTGCCGGGCCTGCGCCTCGCCGTCCAGCGCCGCGTCCGCCACCCGCAGCGCCTCGACCTCCCGCTCCAGCGCCGACGGGTCGTCCGCCAGCCGCGGCGCCGCGAGCTCCGCCGCGACCTGCTCCAGCCCCGCGCGCACCGGGTAGCTCTCCCGCAGCTCGGCCGCGGTGAGCCGGCGCACCCGCACGCCCTTGTTCGGCGCGGACTCGATGAGCCGCAGCGTCTCCAGCTCGCGCAGCGCCTCCCGTACCGGCGTCTGGCTGACCTCCAGCTCGGTCGCGATCCGGCGCTCCACGATGCGCTCGCCCGGCTTCCAGCGGCCGCTGACGATCCCCTCCAGGATGTGCTCGCGGATCTGGTCGCGGAGGCTGTGCACGACCAGGTGGGGGACTGCGGCATGGGTCATGGGGCGCGCTCCTTCACGGGTGGCGTGCTGTAGACGATACGACGCGGAAGCAACCCTGCCTCCCACCGGACCGCATGTCAGACGGCCGCGCCCCCCCCCCGGGAACCGGGACGGGGGCGCGGCCGGCCGGCCGAGAGCCTCGCGGGGCCTACAGGCCCAGCTCGACCTCGAACTCGCCGGCCTCCAGGATCTCCTTGACCGCCGTCAGGTAGCGGGCCGCGTCGGCACCGTCCACCAGGCGGTGGTCGTAGGACAGCGACAGGTACGTCATGTCGCGGACGCCGATCGTCGTGCCGTCCACCGTCTCCAGGACCACCGGGCGCTTGACGGTCGCGCCGATGCCCAGGATGGCGGCCTGGTTCGGCGGCACGATCACGGTGTCGAAGAGCGCACCGCGCGAACCGGTGTTGCTGATCGTGAAGGTCGCGCCCGCCAGGTCGTCCGGGGTGATCTTGCTCGCCCGGACGTTGGCCGCCAGCTCCGCGGTCTTCTTGGCGATACCCGCGATGTTGAGGTCGCCCGCACCCTTGATGACCGGGGTCATCAGGCCCTTCTCGGAGTCCACGGCGATGCCGATGTTCTCGCTGTCGAAGTAGGTGATCGTGCCCTCGTCCTCGTTGATCCGGGCGTTGACCACCGGGTGCGCCTTGAGCGCCTGCGCGGCGGCCTTGACGTAGAACGGCATCGGCGAGAGCTTGACGCCCTCGCGCGCCGCGAACGCCTCCTTGGCCTGGCCGCGCAGCCGCATCAGCCGCGTGACGTCGACCTCGACGACGCTGGTGAGCTGCGCCTGCGAGTGCAGGGCCTTCATCATGTTGTCGCCGATGACCTTGCGCATCCGGGTCATCTTGACCGTCTGGCCGCGCAGCGGCGAGACCGCCTGGGCGGCCTTCGGCGCGGCGGCCGCGGGCGCGGCCGGGGCGGCAGCGGCGCTCGCGGCGGCCTTGGCGGCCTCCGCGGCGGCGATGACGTCCTGCTTGCGGATCCGGCCGCCGACGCCCGTGCCGCGCACCGAGCCCAGGCTCACGCCGTTCTCGGCGGCGAGCTTGCGCACCAGCGGGGTCACGTACGCGCCCTCGTCGACCGGGGCGGTGGCCGCGGGAGCGGCGGGAGCGGCCTGCGGCTGGGCGGGAGCCGGCGCGGGGGCCGGAGCAGCCGGAGCCGGAGCCGCCGGAGCGGGCGCGGGCGCGGCCGCAGCGGGGGCGGGCGCCGGAGCTGCCGGAGCCGGAGCCGGGGCGGCCGGCGCGGGGGCCGGGGCAGCCGGGGCCGGGGCGGGCGCGGCGGGAGCCGGAGCGGCGGCGGGCGCGGCACCGGCCTCGCCGACCACCGCGAGCCGGGCGCCGACCTCGGCCGTCTCGTCCTCCTGGACCAGGATCTCCAGCACCGTGCCGGACACCGGCGACGGGATCTCGGTGTCGACCTTGTCCGTCGACACCTCCAGCAGCGGCTCGTCGGCCTCGACCGTCTCGCCGACGGCCTTCAGCCAGCGGGTGACGGTGCCCTCGGTGACCGACTCGCCCAGCGCGGGCAGCACCACGTCGGTGCCGGACGCGCCGGAGCCGCCCTCGGCGGCCTGCGCCGTGGGGGCCGGAGCCGGGGCGGCGGCCTCGGTCGACGGCGTGGCGGACGCGGGCTGGGCGGGCTGCTCGGGGGCCGGGGCGGGCTCGGCGGCCGGGGCGGGAGCGGCGGCGGGCGCGCCGCTGCCGTCGTCGATCACTGCCAGCTCGGCGCCGACCTCGACCGTCTCGTCCTCGGCGACCTTGATGGACGCCAGGACGCCGGACGCGGGCGACGGGATCTCGGTGTCGACCTTGTCGGTCGACACCTCCAGCAGCGGCTCGTCGGCCTCGACGCGCTCACCTTCGGCCTTGAGCCAGCGGGTGACGGTGCCCTCGGTCACGCTCTCGCCGAGCGCCGGCAGGGTTACGGAAACCGCCATGGTTGCGGTTACTCCTCTGCAATCTGTGCGGATGGGTGGCGTGGTGTGAGGGTCAGTCGTGCGAGTGCAGCGGCTTGCCCGCGAGAGCCAGGTGGGCCTCGCCCATGGCCTCGTTCTGCGTCGGGTGCGCGTGGATGAGCTGCGCGACCTCGGCGGGCAGCGCCTCCCAGTTGTAGATGAGCTGGGCCTCGCCGACCTGCTCGCCCATCCGGTCGCCCACCATGTGGACGCCCACGACGGCACCGTCGCGGACCTGGACGAGCTTGATCTCGCCCGAGGTCTTGAGGATCTTGCTCTTGCCGTTGCCCGCCAGGTTGTACTTGAGCGACACGACCTTGTCCGCGCCGTAGATCTCCTTGGCCTTGGCCTCGGTGATGCCGACGGAGGCGACCTCGGGGTGGCAGTACGTCACGCGCGGCACACCGTCGTAGTCGATCGGCACGGCCTTCAGGCCCGCCAGCCGCTCGGCCACCAGGATGCCCTCGGCGAAGCCGACGTGCGCGAGCTGGAGCGTGGGCACCAGGTCGCCGACCGCCGAGATCGTCGGCACGTTCGTCCGCATGTACTCGTCGACCAGGACGTAGCCGCGGTCCATCGCGACGCCCTGCTCCTCGTAGCCCAGGTTCTGCGAGACCGGGCCGCGGCCGATGGCCACCAGCAGGACCTCGGCCTCGAAGGTCTTGCCGTCGGCCAGCGTCACCTTCACGCCGTCCGCGGTGTACTCGGCGCTCTGGAAGAAGGTGCCGAGGTTGAACTTGATGCCGCGCTTGCGGAAGGCCCGCTCCAGCAGCTTCGAGCTGTTCTCGTCCTCGACCGGGACCAGGTGCGGCAGGCCCTCGACGATCGTCACGTCGGTGCCGAAGGACTTCCACGCCGAGGCGAACTCGACGCCGATCACGCCGCCGCCCAGCACGATCGCCGACTTCGGCACGCGGTCCAGGGTCAGCGCGTGGTCGGACGAGATGATCCGGTTGCCGTCGATCGTCAGCCCCGGCAGCGAACGCGGTACGGAACCGGTCGCCAGCACCACGTGCCGGCCCTGGATCCGCTGCCCGTTCACATCCACCGAGGTCGGCGACGACAGCCGGCCCTCGCCCTCGATGTAGGTCACCTTGCGCGAGGCGACCAGGCCCTGCAGGCCCTTGTACAGGCCCGAGATCACGTCGTCCTTGTACTTGTGGACGGCCGCGATGTCGATGCCCTCGAAGGTGGCCTTCACACCGAACTGCTCGCTCTCGCGAGCCTGGTCCGCGATCTCACCGGCGTGCAGCAGCGCCTTGGTGGGAATGCAGCCGTTGTGCAGACAGGTGCCCCCGAGCTTGTTCTTCTCGATCAGGGCGACGTCCAGTCCCAGCTGCGCAGCACGCAGAGCGGCCGCATAGCCCCCGCTGCCGCCGCCGAGGATCACTAGGTCGTAAACAGTGCTGGCGTCGTTCGCCACGTCACGTCCTCCATGCATGGGTTCGCCGGAGCCGGTCCACCATGACCGGACGGCGGCTTTGGTTCGGCCGCTTTGTCTCAAAGGGGGGCCCTGTCGTGCCGAGACAACATCTTCGCACTTCTCGCGCCCTCGCGGGGCACCGGCCCTGCCCGACGGAACACGCGGTACGGCCCCCGGCATGCCGCCGGGGGCCGTACGCGTGACACATCTCACCTGCTGCCCGCTTTTGTCAGAACCCGCTCCCGCGGCGCCCTGCGCGGGCGGTACGGGGGAGGTGACGGGGCGCGCTCAGAGCAGTTCGCCGTCCGCGGTCCGCCGGGCCAGCGCGACCAGCGTCCGTACGGCCGAACCGGTGCCGCCCTTCGGGGTGTAGCCGGACGGCCCGCCCTCGTTGAAGGCCGGGCCCGCGATGTCCAGGTGCGCCCAGGTGATGCCCTCGCCGACGAACTCGCGCAGGAACAGCCCCGCGACCAGCCCGCCGCCCATCCGGACGCCCATGTTGGCGATGTCCGCGGTCGGGGAGTCGAAGGTCTTGCGCAGCGCCTGCGGCAGCGGCATCGGCCAGGAGTCCTCGCCCTCGGCGAGCGCGGCGGTGTGCACGGCGGTACGGAAGGCGTCGTCGTTCGCCATGATCCCGAAGCGGCCGTCGCCCAGCGCCAGCACCATCGCGCCGGTCAGCGTCGCGACGTCCACGATCGCGTCCGGCGACTCCTCCGACGCCCGCACCAGCGCGTCCGCCAGCACCAGGCGGCCCTCGGCGTCGGTGTTCAGCACCTCGACCGTCTTGCCGCCGTACATCCGCAGCACGTCACCGGGGCGGGTCGCGCCGCCGCCCGGCATGTTCTCGGCCAGCGCCAGCCAGCCGGTCACATTGACCGCCAGGCCCAGCTTCGCGCTCGCCACGACCGCGGCGAAGACCGCGGCCGCGCCGCTCATGTCGCACTTCATCGTCTCGTTGTGGCCCGGCGGCTTCAGCGAGATGCCGCCCGAGTCGTACGTGATGCCCTTGCCGACGAAGGCCAGCGACCGCTTCGCCTTGGGGTGCGTGTACGCCACCCGCACCAGCCGCGGCGGCGTCGCCGAGCCCTGGCCGACGCCCATGATGCCGCCGTAGCCGCCCTTGAGCAGCGCCTTCTCGTCCAGCACCTCGACCTTGAGGCCGAACTCCTTGGCCGCGGCCTGCACCTCGGCGGCGAACGCCTTCGGGGTCAGGTCGTTCGGCGGGGTGTTCACCAGGTCGCGCGCCCGGTTCATCTCCGCGGCCACCGCGACGGCGCGCTCCACCGCGGCCTTGAACGCCTTGTCGCGCGGCTTGCCGCCCACCACGGCGACCTCGCCCAGCGGGGCCTTGCCGGCGTCCGCCTGGTAGGCGGTGAACCGGTACGCGCCGAGCAGCGCGCCGATCCCCACCGCCTCCACCAGCGCCGGCTCGTCCGCCGGCAGCGCGTACGCGGCCTTCTTCGCCCCGGCCAGCGCCCGCGCGGCCGTACCGGCGGCCTTGCGCAGCGCCTCGGGGTCGAAGCCCTCGCCTGCGGCGGGCGGCTCGCCCAGCCCCACCGCCACCACGACCGGAGCCTTCACGCCGTCCGGCGCGGGGAGCTTCGTGAGCTCGCCCTCCGCGCCGGTCGCGCCGAGCGTCTCCAGGGTCGCGCCGAGCTTGCCGCCGAAGGCGGCGTTCACCGACTCCGCGCCCGGCGCGAGCACGGGGCCGCCCTTGGCGGCCTTGCTCACCCCCACGACGACGGCGTCCGCGCGCAACGCTGCGGCGGCGGAGGTACTGAGTGTCAGAGCTGTCACGGTCGGTTGGGTCCTATTCGGTCGAGGTCCGCATCGATGGCCGGTGGGTGGCCCGGCCGGGCCGTCTCCGCATCGTAATCCGCCGCACCATCGGGGCATTTCGCGGGCGACCTGCCGAGCGTACGCCGCTCCGCGGCGGGTTACGGTTCCGCTCCGTGGTGCGGTGACCGTTTTTCCGCCGCCCGGCGGCGAAGGGGCTCGCGGCTGCGCCGCGGGGTGCCCCGCAGGGGCGCGGGGAACTGCGCGACCAGCCCACCACCGTGGTGCACGTCGTCACCGGCCCGGAGGGGCAGTTCGGTCCGTACCGGACCACCGGCCGGTGGTGGGTTGCTCGCGCAGTTCCCCGCGCCCCTGGTGGTTGCCCGGCGCCGCAGCCGTCCCCCCGCGGGGGCTCAGCGCAGGGCGAGGGGGAGCAGGGCCACCGTCGTCGCGGATTCGGCGAGGGCGCCGAAGACATCGCCGGTCACGCCGCCGAAGCGGCGCACGCAGTGGCGGAGGAGGGCCTCGGCCGTGAGGAGGGCCAGGGCGACGGAGACGGCCGCGCGCAGGGGGGTGAGGCCCCCGAAGGGGGCGTACGCGGCGGCGGCGAGGGCCGCGCAGGCCGCGGGGACGGCCAGGGCCGCGGGTACGGGCACCGTACCCGCGACCGCCGCGCCGAGGCCGTCCGGGCGGGCCGGCGGGACGCCCGCGCGGCACGCGAGGGTCAGCGCCACCCGCGCGGTGACCGCCGCGGTCACCGCGGCCCCGCACCCGTAACGCCACCCGTGCCCGTAGCACTGCGCGACCGCCGCGACCTGGGCGAGCAGCACGAGGACGAGTACGACGACGCCGAAGGGCCCCACGTCGGACTGCTTCATGATCCGCAGGGCGTCCTCCGCCGGTTTGCCGGAGCCGAGCCCGTCCGCGGTGTCCGCGAGCCCGTCGAGGTGCAGCCCCCGGGTGAGGACGGCGGGGACGGCCACCGCGCCCACCGCCGCGAGCAGCGGCCCCGCGCCGAGGGCCCGCAGCAGGCCGCCGCAGCCCGCGGCCGCGAGCCCCACGACGGCGCCCGCGAGCGGCGCGGCCAGCATGCCGCCGCGGGCCGCGCGCCCGTCCCACCGGCGCACCCGCACGGGCAGCACGGTGAGGGTGCCGAAGGCGAAGCGCAGGGCGTCCGCCGTGGTGGGCCGGGAGTCGTCGTTCACCGCGCGAGGCTATCCGCCCCGCCTCCCCGCCCCATCGCCCGGGCCGCGGCGAGCAGCAGGATCAGGGCGACGCCGGCCAGGTGCTCGTACCCGGCGAGATTCGGGATCGACACGGCCTCCAGCACCATCGCGGCGACGATCGCGCCCGCCGTCCACCACGCGCGGTGGCGCAGCGCGACGTACACCCCGAGCCCGACGACCGCCGCGGACGGCCCGGTGTCGCGCACCAGCAGGTCCGCGTGCGGCAGCGCGAGCGGCCAGCGCGGGCCCGCCCACAGGCAGTAGCGGGCGAGGCCGGTGCCGGCGAGCGTGGCCAGCAGCGCGACCGCGAGCGTACGGCGCGGGCCGATCGTCGCCTCGGCGATGCCGAAGACCACGACGACCTGGAGCACCAGGCCCCACACCGGCAGCTCCGGGTCGGGCAGGAAGAGCGACAGCGGTGTCCGCAGCAGCGCCACCCACCACGGCAGGCTCGCGTAGACCCCGCCGAGGCGTTCCACCCAGCCGGTCGTGGCGTGCCGGTGCTGGAGGATCTGGAGGGCGAGGATGCCGGCGCACGCGGCGAGCGTGACCGGGACCCCGCGCAGACCGCCCGCGCGGACCCGCCCCCACACGTCGGGGAAGAGCCGCCGCGCCTCCGCGACGGGCCCGCGGTGCCGCGTGGTCCCCATGACGGGGAAGCATAGATCGTAATGTCCTATTTACGGCATTATGACTGGGGTGCGGCGCGCCTACGCCGTGACGTCCTCTTCCGCCGGCTCCTGCTCCGGCTCCTCGGGGGCTTCTTCCCGGGGAAGCTCGGCGGAGAGCGCCGCCGCGGACTGCACGAGGGGGAGGGCCAGCAGGGAGCCGACGCCGCCGCCCAGGTGGAGGCCGTGGTCGAACAGCGGGTCCAGGGAGACCCGGTCGAGCGCCTTCGCCTGGCCCGGCTCGCCGGTCGCGTGCGCGGCCAGCCACCAGTCGGGGGCGCGGAAGGCGACCCGCTGGCCCACCAGCGCGCAGGCCGCGCTCACGACGCCGTCCAGGACGACGGGCATCTTGCGGACCGCCGCCTGGAGCAGGAAGCCCGTCATCGCGGCGTAGTCGGCGCCGCCGACCGCGGCCAGCAGCGCGATCTGGTCGCCCAGCACGGGGCGCGCCCGGCGCAGGGCGTCGCGGATCGCGGCGCACTTGCGCATCCACCCGAGGTCGTCGATACCGGAGCCGCTGCCGGTCACCACGGAGGCGTCCGTGCCGCACAGCGCGGCGATCAGCACGCCGGCCGCCGTCGTACCGCCCACGCTCAGGTCGCCGAGCAGGACGAGGTCGGTGCCGGCGTCGGCGTGCCGGTCGGCGATGGCCATCCCGTGCCGGAAGGCCTCCTCGGCCTCCTCGCGGGTGAGGGCGTCCTCGACGTCGATACGGCCGGAGCCGCGCCGTACCCGATACGCCGTCACCTCGGCGGGCAGCTCCGCGGGATCGCAGTCCAGCGCCATGTCGACGACCTCGACCGGCACACCGCCCAACTGCCGGGCGATCACGCTCACCGGCGCCGTGCCGTCGAGCACCTCCCGCACCAGCGCGCTCGCCGTACCCGCGGGCCGCGCGGACACATCGAGCGCGGCGACGCCGTGGTCCGCGGCGAAGAGCAGCACGCGGGGCGAGGTGATCGGCCGTGCGGGGACCACTCCCTGCACGGCGGCCAGCCAGTCCGCGATCTCCGCGGCCTTCCCGAGCGCGGTCGCGGGCCGCACGAGCGAGCTCCAGCGCTCCTGGGAGTCGCGCCGGGCCCGGGCGTCGGGTCGCTCCACGAGGGAGCCGAAGTCGTCGAGTTCAATGCCACTCACCCGCCGAACGTTACCGCCCCCGTCCGGCGGGATGCTTTTCCCCCTGCGCGGGGAGCCCGTTCCCTCTGCGCGGGGAGCGCCCGTTCCCGCTGCGCGGGGCCTTGAGCTCGCCCCTGCGCCCTCAGGGCACGGCTGCGGCGCCGGGGGACCACCAGGGGCGCGGGGAACTGCGCGCTCAGCCCCCACCGGCCGGTGGTCCGGTACGAACCGAACTGCCCCTTCGGGCCGGTGACGACGTGACGGCACGTCGTGGCCGGTCGCGCAGTTCCCCGCGCCCCTAAAAACGCTCACCCGGCGGGGGAAGGTCACCTCTCGGGGAGGCCAGCGCCAGCAGGAGCGCATCGATGAGGGGCCGGTCGCGGTCGTGGGTGAGGCGGTGGCGGGCGGCCCGCGGGGGGAGCCAGACCATCGCGTCGACCTCCGCGTTGGGGGCGAAGCCCCCCGCGTCGGTCCGAGCCCTCGCCCCCCAGTAGCGGACCTCCTTGGGGCGGCCCGCCACGAGGTAGTGGCGGGAGGGCAGCGCGGCGCCGAGCTCGCAGTCGAGGCCGGTCTCCTCGCGGGTCTCGCGCAGCGCCGCCGCCGCGAAGCCCTCACCGCGCTTGAGCTTGCCCTTGGGCAGGCTCCAGTCGTCGTAGCGGGGGCGGTGGATGAGCGCGATCTCGATGCCGCCCGGCGCGGCGCGCCACAGGACGGTGCCCGCCGCGCGTACGGCGGTGCCGTCCTGGCCGGGAGGGGGCGCGGTCATTCCCGGCGCGCCCCCGGGAGGGAGGGCTGCCACAGCCGGGAGAAGGCGAAGCGCGCGGCCTCGACCTCGTGCCGCTGGTCGGCGTGCAGGACGCCGAGCGCGTACGCGGTCGCCGGCGCTATGCGCGGGGTGCGGGCCGCGGCGGCTACGGCCCCGGCGGATTCCGCGGCCTCGCGGTGGCGCTCCAGCAGCCGGGCGGCGTCGGCGAGCCGCTGCCGGTCGGGGCCGTCGCCCTCGGGGCGCGTCACCTCGGCGGCGTAGCGGCTGAGCCGCAGCAGTACGCGGACCTGGTGCCAGGGCGCGTCCTGGAGGTCCGCGGTCAGCTCGGCGCCGAGCGAGGCCTGGACGGCGTCGGCGTTGTACGGGTGGGCCGCGCGGTGCAGCGGCAGCGCGGCGACGGCGTCGGTGAGCCGCGCGTACGCCTGCCCGGCGAGTTGCGGCAGCACGTTCGCGGCGGGCGCGGCGGCCGCGGGCGAGAGCGGCACCTCGGAGACGAGCACGGCGATGGCGTCGGCCAGCGCGTGGAAACGCGAGGAGCCCATGGCCTGCAAGGACGCCGAGTGGGCGCGGGTGCGGGCCAGGGTGAGCTGGCGCTCCAGCAGCGCGCCGGCGCGGGCGGCGCCGAGCGCGAGCGGCCCGCCGCCGGAAGGGGGCGGCGTCGGCGCGCCGGTCTTGCCGGTTCTGGCGGCGCCGGAGCCCCCCGCGAGCACCGGCTCCTGCCCCTCGGGCGCGGCGACCGACAGCCGCCGCAGCGCGTCGAGCAGCCGGGCCAGCCGCCCGGCGTGCTGCGGCTCGCGGCCCAGCGTGCTGGACAGCCAGGCCAGCTCGGCGCGCAGCGGCTCGGCCCACGCCGGGTCGGTGAGCACCCCGAAGGTGTGCAGCGCCCCGCCGATCCGCCGGGCGCTGCCGCGCAGCAGGGCGTCGGCCTCCGCCTCGTTCTCGCCGCGCAGGCTGAGCCCGCGCAGGAAGCCCGCGGCACGTTCGTGCAGGTAGCGGGTCAGCACCTCGCCGGCGGTCCCTCCGGCCTGCGGCATGACGTCGTACGGTTCGGCGCTCATGATGGTGCTGGTCCCCGTGTCCCCGTTGTCTGCCGGTGCCCTGCCGCCACGGGCGGACAGCAGGCGCGGTTGCCTGATCCTGCTCGGTACTCCCGCCGCCCCGTCCGGCGGCGGCCGCGTCGCCGCCCCACCCGGGGCATACGTCCCCGCGCCGCCGGAGGCGTGCGCGTCCCCCGCCGCACCACCCGCGCGGCCGGGGGCCCCGGGACCCGGTGACCCGGCGCCGCGCGCGGGCGTGCCGCCGTCGCGGCCGGGAGCCGCGCTGTTCGCGGCCCGCGGGGCCTGCCCCGCGGTGGGGTTGTCGCCGTGGTCCGGTGCCGCGGCGGCGCCGGCGCCGCGCGCGGGCGTGCCGCCGTCGCGGTCGGGAGCCGTGCTGTTCGCGGCCCGCGGGGCCGGCCCCGCGGTGGGGTTGTCGCCGTGGTCCGGTGCCGCGGCGGCCGCGCTGCCGGAGGCGTGCGGTCCCGGCGCGCCGGCGGCGCTCGCCGTGGCGGGAGTGCCGCCGTGGTGCGGCGTCGCACCACCCGCGCCGCCGCCCGCGGCGGGCGGCGTGCCGCCGGGGTCCGGGTCCGGGGGGACGGGGTCAGGTTGCTGCTGACGGGCCACGCCGGCGCCTCCGGGCGTCGATGAGCATCTCCTGGACGTTGCGCAGCGGGCGCCCGTCGGCGTCGGTGCTGTGGCGGGTCCAGTTCCCGTCGGCGGCCAGGTGCCAGGACGACGTGGTGTCGGACATCCCGGTTTCCAGCAGCCGGTTCAGGGTGGCGCGGTGGGCCGGGTCGGCGACCCGGACGAGCGCCTCGATGCGGCGGTCGAGGTTGCGGTGCATCATGTCGGCGCTGCCGAGCCACACCTCGGGCTCGCCGCCGTTGCCGAAGGCGAAGACCCGGGAGTGCTCCAGGAAGCGCCCGAGCACGCTGCGTACCCGGATGTTCTCCGAGAGCCCGGGCACCCCCGGGCGTACCGCGCAGATGCCGCGGACCCAGATGTCCACCGGGACACCGGCCTGCGAGGCGCGGTAGAGCGCGTCGATCACGGCCTCGTCCACGATCGAGTTGACCTTGATCCGGACGAAGGCCGGATGGCCGGCCTTGTGGTGCTCGACCTCGGCCATGATGCGGGTGACCAGGCCGTCGCGCAGGCTGCGCGGCGCGACCAGCAGCCGGTTGTACGTGGCCCGGCGCGAGTAGCCGGACAGCCGGTTGAACAGGTGCGAGAGGTCCGCCCCGACCTGCGGGTCCGCGGTCAGCAGGCCCAGGTCCTCGTAGAGCCGGGCCGTCTTGGGGTGGTAGTTGCCGGTACCGACGTGGCTGTAGCGGCGCAGCGTGTCGCCCTCCTGCCGGACGACCAGCGAGAGCTTGCAGTGCGTCTTGAGGCCCACCAGGCCGTACACCACATGGCAGCCCGCCTCCTCCAGCTTCCTGGCCCACTTGATGTTGGCCTGCTCGTCGAAGCGGGCCTTGATCTCGACCAGCACCAGCACCTGCTTGCCCGCCTCGGCCGCGTCGATCAGCGCGTCGACGATCGGCGAGTCGCCGGAGGTGCGGTAGAGGGTCTGCTTGATGGCCAGGACGTTCGGGTCGGCGGCCGCCTGGTCCAGGAAGGCCTGCACGGACGTCGAGAAGGAGTCGTACGGGTGGTGCAGCAGGATGTCGCGCTCGCGCATCGCCGCGAAGATGTCCGGCGCCGACGCCGACTCGACCTCCGCGAGGTCGCGGTGGGTGCCCGCGATGAACCGCTGGTACTTCAGCTCCGGCCGGTCCAGCCCGGCTATCGCGAACAGCCCCGTCAGGTCCAGCGGACCGGGCAGCGGGTAGACCTCGGTGTGCTTCATCTTCAGCTCGTGCACCAGCAGGTCCAGCACGCGCGGCGCGATCGACTCCTCGACCTCCAGCCGCACGGGCGGGCCGAAGCGGCGCCGCATGAGCTCCTTCTCCAGCGCCTGGAGCAGGTTCTCCGCGTCGTCCTCCTCGACCTCCAGGTCCTCGTTCCTGGTGACGCGGAACATGTGGTGGTCCAGCACGTCCATGCCCGGGAAGAGCTCCTGCAGATGCGCCGCGATCACGTCCTCCAGCGGTACGTACCGCTGCGGGCCCGCCTCCAGGAAGCGCGACAGGATCGGCGGCACCTTCACCCGCGCGAAGTGCTCGTGCCCGGACACCGGGTTGCGGACCACGACCGCGAGGTTCAGCGACAGGCCGGAGATGTACGGGAAGGGGTGCGCCGGGTCCACCGCCAGCGGGGTGAGCACCGGGAAGATCTGCTGCCGGAAGAGCGTCGCGAGCCGCGCCTGCTCCTTGTCGGTCAGCTCGCCCCAGCGGATGACGTGGATGCCCTCGTCCGCGAGCTGCGGGGCGACGTCGTTCTGGAAGCAGGCGGCGTGCCGGGCCATGAGCTCGCGGGAGCGGGTGAGGATCAGGTCCAGGACGTCCCGGGGCTGGAGGCCGGACGCGGAGCGTGTCGCCACGCCGGTCGCCATCCGGCGCTTCAGGCCCGCGACGCGGACCATGAAGAACTCGTCCAGGTTGCTCGCGAATATCGCCAGGAAGTTCGCCCGCTCCAGCAGCGGGGTGGCCGGGTCCTCGGCCAGCTCCAGCACGCGCTCGTTGAAGGCGAGCCAGCTGCGCTCGCGGTCCAGGAAGCGGCCCTCGGGGAGGGCCTCGCCGAAGTCGGCGTCCTCGGCGGCGGCGTCCGCTTCCGCGTCGGCCTCCAGGCTCGGGACGACCCGGGGGCGGAAGGCGCCGAAGCCGTCGGCGTCGGCGTCGTCCCCGTCCTGCCCCGGCTGGGGCTGGACGGGGACGCTGGGATGATTCGTCTGGGCCATGGTGTGCGAGCCCTCCTCCGGATCCGGCACGTGGTACGCGCGGCCGACACCCCCCGTCAGGCGGCCTCCGGCCGTCGCTCCATTGTCTCGTGCGGAGGTGCCTTCCGGCAGGTCGGGGGAGTTCGGCCGGTGGGGGGCGGCGGGTTGCATCCTGCGATGCTGGCGGTTGCGGTTGAACCGCTGGTAACGAGAGTCTTGCCGTCAGGCAAGCGCAGCGCCTCCGGCGGGGTTGCCGTCACCGCGCGGGGTGACCCCCTCGGACCTTCGTTCCCTTACGCCAGGGGGGTGAGGCTCCGCCCTGCCGGGCGAGGGCACACCGCGCCCCTCCGCCGGTGGGTGGTTGCGCGCGCAGTCCCCCGCGCCCCTTCGCACCGGGGTGCCACTTGCGGTGGCGTTCGCGATCGTCCGCACGCTGTGGCTGGTCGCGCAGTTCCCCGCGCCCCTGGCCCGTCCCCTGCGCGGCATGCGCGAGCCCCTGACAGGGCGAACCCCGCCGGCCGGCGGCTAGCTCTCCGTGCGGTACATGAGGTCGACCTCGTGGGTGGTGAAGCCGAGGCGTTCGTAGACGGAGACGGCCGCGGTGTTGTCGGCGTCGACGTAGAGGAGGACGCCGGGGAGGTTGCGGTCCGTGGCGAGGTGGCGGAGGCCGATCGTGGTGAGGGCGCGGCCGAGGCCGCCGCCCTGCTCGCCGGGGGCGACGGCCACGACGTACACCTCGCCGAGGCCCAGGTCGGCGTGGACCTTCGTCCAGTGGAAGCCGACGAGGCGGTCGCCGCGGAAGGCGAGGAAGAAGCCCGCGGGGTCGAACCAGGACTCCGCCGTGCGGTCGTCGAGGTCGCGCTGCGTGAGCGAGCCCTGCTCGGGGTGGTGGGCAAAGGCCGCCGCGTTGACGGCGAGCCACGCCGCGTCGTCCTCGCCGGGGCGGAACGTGCGGACGGTGACGCCCGCGGGCAGGACGGGCGCGGCGAGCCCCGACAGCTCCGCGTCCAGGGACCTGCGCATCTGCCGCAGCTCGCGGAAGAGCTGGAGGCCGAGCTGCACGGACAGGTGCCGGGCGGCGGGGTGGCCGCCGTGCGCCCAGACGCGCAGCCGCCGGGCGGTCGCGGCGAGCAGCGCCTCGCCGAGGGCCCGCCCGTGGCCGTGCAGCCGGTGCCGCGGGTGGACGAGGAATTCCGCGGCGGGCGCCTCGACCGGGTCGGTGTCCTCGATCTGCGCGTAGCCGGCGAGCACGTGCCCGCCGCCCTCGCTGTCGGGGGCCCACAGCAGCAGGTGCCGCACCCCGGGGCGGCCGGGGTGCCGTACGTGCAGCCGGCCCTGCTCGGACACCGCGGGCTGGCCGTCGGCCGCCGCCGCGTCCTCGATCAGGTCCAGCACCGCGCGCGCGGTGCCGGTGGGCAGTTCGGTCAGGGTGTCGATCCGCCGGGCGCTCATGCCGGAATCGTACGGGCCCGGTCCGCGCGGCCGGCGGCGGGCACGGTCCCGCGCACCGGAATCAGCCCGGCGGAGGCGAAGGTGGCGGCCGCGGCCAGCGCGAAGCCCGGCCAGTACCCGGCGGCGCTGATGAGCGCGGCCATCAGCGGCGGCACGACCGCGGCGGTGAAGTTCTGCCCCGTGTTGTGGACGCCCAGCGCCCGCCCGGACCAGGCGGGCCCGGCGTGCTCGGCGGTGGAGGTGAAGGACAGCCCGTTGGTGCTCGCCGTGATGGCGATCGCGGCGACCAGCAGGACGGGCGTCAGCGGCGACGGGAAGGCGGTGCCCAGCGTGGTCGCGCCGACGACGGCCCCGGTCAGCAGCGCCAGCTGCCGCATGGGCCGCAGCCTGCTGCCGACCCGGTCGGACCACCGCCCGACCAGGATGCGCGACACCGCCCCCAGCCCCTGCCCGGCCGCGATGAGCTGCCCGGCGTGCACGGGCGTCCAGCCGCGTACGTCCACCAGCAGCACCAGCGCGAAGGCACCCGCGGTGAACTGCGCGACGACCAGCAGCGCGGCGGAGCCGTGGATCCGCCACAGCAGGCTCGACCCGCGGTAGGGGTTGGGTGCGGGCTCGGCGGCGGTGGTCTGCGGGCGGGCCGGGTCGGCGGCGAAGGCGGCGATCAGCACGGCGATGACCCCGCACGCCACCGCGAGGAAGCCGAAGGCGCCCGCGAGCCCGTGCCCGGCGGCCAGCGGCGGCATGGCCAGCGCGGCCACGCCCATGCCCAGCGGTGTGGAGGTCTGCCGGATGCCCATCGCGAGCCCCCGCTGCTCCTTGCCGAACCAGCCCATGACCAGCCGCCCGCTCGCGGAGTAGACGGACGCCCCGGTGGCCCCGGCCAGGGTGAGCATCGCCCCGAGCGCGACCATGCCGTGCACGCCCCACGCGGCGGCGGCCAGCGCCGCGGCGGCTCCGCCGAGCCCGGTGGCGATGACCACCCGCTCGCCCCAGCGGTCGGCGGCCGCGCCCCACCCGTAGAGCGCCAGCACCAGGCCCACGGTGGGGCAGGCGACGAGCACGCCGACCTGCGTGAGCGTGAGCCCCTCGCGTCCGCGCAGCTCGTCGGCCAGGTACGGCACTCCGTAGACGAAGGCGCAGGCCGCGGTCTGCGCCGCGGTCCCCAGGCCCAGCATGATCCAACGCCGCATGTCCGGCGCACCTCCCCGATCTGGATGGTGCGCCCAAGTATTCTCCGTCGGCCGGGATATGAGACGGCTATTTCGTATGATGAGACGCGTCAGGTCTCCGGGAGCGTCTCCGGCGGGGCCGTGGGGGCGCCGGGGAGCTGCACGGTCGCCAGCGTGCCGCCGCCCTCGGCGGGCGCCAGGGTGATCGTGCCGCCCGACTGCTGGACGATGCGGGCCACGATCGACAGCCCCAGCCCGCTGCCCGGCAGCGAGCGCGCGGTGGGCGAGCGCCAGAAGCGCTCGAAGACGTGCGGCAGCTCCTCGGCCGGGATGCCGGGCCCGTGGTCGCGCACGCTGAGCCGCCCCTCGTGCAGGGCGACGTCGATCACGCCGGACGGCGGGCTGAACTTCACCGCGTTGTCCAGCAGGTTCACGATGGCCCGCTCCAGCGCCGCCGCCTCGCCCCGGACGTACCAGGGCGCGAGTTCCGCGCCGATCGTCAGGCCCGGACCGCGCAGCCGGGCGCGGCGCAGCGCCGTCTCGGTGATCTCGTGCAGCGGCACCACGGTGAGGGAGCGGGCGGCCGCGTCGGCCCTGTTGAGCTCCTGGAGGTCGCCGATGAGCGCGGCCAGCTCCGTCATCTGCGCCTTGACCGAGGCGAGCAGCTCCCGCCGGTCCTCGGGCGGCAGTGGCCGGCCGGTCGCCTCGCTGCGCTCCAGCAGTTCGATGTTGGTGCGCAGCGACGTCAGCGGGGTGCGCAGCTCGTGCCCGGCGTCGGCGATGAGCTGCTGCTGGCGGTCCCGCGAGGACGCCAGCGCCGCGGTCATCGCGTTGAAGGACTGCCCGAGCCGGGCGATCTCGTCCTCGCCCTCGACAGGCAGCCGGACGTTCAGGTCCTCGGTCGCCGCGACGTGCTCGACCGCCTCGGTCAGCCGGTCCACCGGCCGCAGCCCGGTCCGCGCGACCCACAGCCCCGCGGTCGCCGCGCCGACGACGCCGACCCCGGCGACGGCGAGCAGCAGCCACGCCAGGTGGTCCAGGGTGCGGTCGATCTCGTCCAGGGGGCGGGACACCGTGATCGCGAGGTTCGTCCGGGCGTTGTTCTTGATCAGCGGCAGGGTCACGGCCCGCACCTGCTGCCCGCCGTCGGTGCGGGCGTTGTGCTTCGCCGAGTCCCGGGACCCGTCGGCCACCTGCACGTCGGTGTGCTGCACCTTGAGCGCCACCGCTCCCGCGCCCACGCACCGCTGCCCGTGCGAGTCGATGATCTGCACGCTGGTCAGGCCGGGCGGCAGGTTGTTGTTGCTGGGGGCGTTCGTCTGGCACTGGTCGAGGATGGACTCGATGTACACGTTGCCGCCGCGCGGGGTCAGCTGGGTCTCCAGCTGGGTGGTCAGCGTCGAGTCCAGCTGCGCGACGAGCTGGTCCCGCGTGATGAACCAGCACGCGAACGCCGCCGCCGCGACCGCGACCGCCACCGCCGCGGCCGTCAGCAGCGCCAGCCGGGAGCGCAGGGCGAGGCGTCTCACGCGTGACCGCCCTCCGGCGCGCGCAGCACGTAGCCGACGCCGCGCACGGTGTGCACCAGGCGCGGCATCCCGCCGGCCTCGGTCTTGCGGCGCAGGTACATGACGTAGACGTCCAGGGAGTTCGAGGACGGTTCGAAGTCGAAGCCCCACACGGCCTTGAGGATCTGCTCGCGGGTGAGGACCTGCCGCGGGTGGGTGAGGAACAGCTCCAGCAGGGTGTATTCGGTGCGGGTCAGCTCGACCGGGGTGCCGCCGCGGGTCACCTCGCGGGTCGTGACGTCCATCCGCAGGTCGGCGAAGGTCAGCGCCTGCTCGGCCGCGCCGCCGCCCGCGGCCGCCGCGGTGGCATAGGAGCTGCGGCGCAGCAGGGCGCGCAGCCGGGCGAGCAACTCGTCCAGCTCGAAGGGCTTGACGAGGTAGTCGTCCGCGCCCGCGTCAAGGCCGGTGACCCGGTCGCCGACGGTGTCGCGGGCGGTGAGCATGAGGATGGGTGTGGTCACCCCGGTCGCGCGCAGCCGGCGGGCGGTGGTCAGGCCGTCCATCCGCGGCATGAGCACGTCCAGCACGATCGCGTCCGGGTGGTACGCGTCGACGGCGTCGAGTGCCGCGAGGCCGTCCGCGGCCAGCTCGGTGTCGTAGCCCTCGAAGGCCAGGCTCCGCCGCAGCGCCTCGCGCACGGCGGGCTCGTCGTCGACGACCAGGACGCGGGCGGCGGTCTCGCCGGCGTCGGCGGTGCCGGGTGCGGAGCCGGGACCAGGGTTCATCTGCATCCTCGCGGGGGAAACGGGGCCGGAAACGGCCGGGCGGACAGTACGGGGAGCGCGGTACGGGGGTGCGGTGCGGGCGGGGCCGGCTCCTCGGGGGAGCCGGCGTCCCAGCCTCGCACGCCGCCGCTCCGCTCAGCTCGTGCCGTTCGTCCCGCTCGTGCTGTCGGAGCCGCCCGCCCGCAGCGTCGGCAGGTCGGCCTTCACGGTGTTGACCGGGATCGCGAAGCCGAGGCCGACGCTGCCCGACGACGACGAGGAGGAGCCGTCGGAGGAGGAGTCGGAGTACATGGCCGAGTTGATGCCGATGATCTGGCCGGACATGTTGATGAGGGCGCCGCCGGAGTTGCCGGGGTTGAGCGAGGCGTCGGTCTGGATCGCCTTGTACGTCGTGGTGGAGCTGCCGGTGTCGCCGTTGTACTGGTTGCCGCCGAAGGAGAAGGGCCACTGGTCGCCGCCCCGGCCGCCGTTGCCGCCCTGGCCGAAGCCCTGGCTGTTCTGGCCCTGGTTCTGGCCGGTCTCGACCGGCACGGTGACCTCGCGGTTGAGCGCGGAGACGATGCCGCTGGTCACGGTGTTGCTGAGGCCCTCGGGGGAGCCGATGGCGACGACCTGGTCGCCGATGGCCACCGAGGAGGAGTCGCCGAGCGACGCGACGGGCAGCTTCGAGGCGCCCTCGATCTGGATGAGCGCGAGGTCCTTCTTGGCGTCGGTGCCGACCACCTTCGCGGCGGCGGACTTGCCCGAGGCGTACGTGACGCTGATCTGCTGGGCGCCGGCGACCACGTGGTTGTTGGTGACGACCTGGCCGTCCGCGGTGATGATGACGCCGGAGCCGGTCGCCTTGCCCTGGCTGGACGCGGCGGTGATCTCCACGACGCTGGGGTCGACGGCCTTGACGACGCCGGCCACGGTGCCGTCCAGCGCGGCGGCGTTGACCGCGGCGGAGCTGGTGGCGGCGGCGTGCGCGGCGCCGGACGCGGAGTCGTCGGTGGCGTGCCCGATGAAGGCGCCGACGCCGCCGCCGATCAGGCCGGCCGCGACGGCCGCGGCCGCCATGAGCGCGACGGGCCTGCGTACCCGGCGCCGCGGGGCGGGCGCGACGGGCTCGCCGAAGGGGCCGGGGGCCGCCGTGTGGGCGTACGGGTCGTACGGGGGCGGCGGCGGGAAGCCCGGGTGGCCGCCGGCGGGGTGGACCGTGCCGGACAGGGCCGGGGGCTGGGACGGCGCCGGGGTGCCCTGCCCGTACGGCTCGGACGGGGCCGGGGCGTCCGGCGCCTGGGACTCGGAGTAGAGCGGAAGCTGCGGGTCGTGCGGGTACTGGGGTTCGCCGTTGCGGCTGCTCTCGTCGGTCATGTCTACGACTGTGCGGCCGGATTATGAGAGCGGGCTGAGCACACGCTGAGAAGCCCGGCAGAACCCCGTATGCCCGATATAAAGACAAGCGTCCGGACGATCGGATCCCGCGACGGGCCCGGCGGTTGGTGCGACCCCTCAGTGGCAGCCGCAGGACTGCCGGACCACCAGCCGGGACGGGAACTGCCGCAGCCGCTCGCGCCGCGCCCCCGGCACCCGCAGCGAGTCGTCCAGCACCGCGTCCACCGCCGCGCGCGCCATGCCCTGCCGGTCGGAGGCGACCGTGGTCAGCGGCGGGTCGGCGAGCCCGGCCTCCTTGACGTCGTCGAAGCCCGCGACCGCGAGCTGCTCGGGCACCTCGATGCGCAGCTCGCGCGCGGCCCGCAGCACCCCGAGCGCCTGGTCGTCCGTCGCGCAGAAGATCGCCGGCGGCCGGTCCGGTCCCGCCAGCAGGCCGAGCGCGACCTGGTAGGCGTCGTAGCGGTTGTACGGGGCCTGGAAGAGCCGGCCCTCGGTGCTGCGCCCGGCCTCCTCCATCGCGCGCCGCCAGCCCTCGACGTGGTCGGTGACCGGGTCGCCGACCATGGGCGTGACCTCGGTGCCGCCCAGGCACGCGACATAGGGGTGGCCGTGCTCCAGCAGATGCCGCACCGCGAGCTGCGCGCCGCCGATGTCGTCGGTGCGCACCGCGATGTCGTCGATCGCCTCGGGCCGCTCGTGCAGCAGCACCACCCGGGCGTCCCACGCGTCGATCTCGGTGGCCGCGTTGTCGCTGAGGCCCTGGCTGATGAGGATCAGCCCGGAGACCCGCATCCCGAGGAAGGCCCGCAGGTAGTGCGTCTCGCGCTCGTCGAGGTAGTCGGAGTTGCCGACCAGCACCATCTTGCCGCGCTCGGACGCGGCCTGTTCGACGGCGTGCGCCATCTCCGCGAAGAACGGCTGGCGCGCGTCCGGCACGATCAGGCCGATCAGGTCGGTACGGCGGCTGGCCATCGCCTGGGCCACGCGGTCCGGGCGGTAGCCGAGCTGCTTGATGGCCGCGAGCACGCGCTCGCGGGTGGCCGGGGCTACCGGCCGGGGTCCGTTGTTGATGACGTAGCTGACGACCGCGGTGGAGGTCCCCGCCAGCCTGGCCACGTCGTCGCGCGTCACCTTGGGCACGACGGGAAGTCTACGCGTGTCTATCCGTTCGTCACACGGATTGTCATACCGTCTGCTCTGCGGACGAACGGCTCCCGCGCCGGGCCGCCGGCTCGGCCGTCCCGGCAGCCTCCTCGGCACCCCGCTCCGCCTTCTCCGGGGTGACGAAACGGTAGCCGACGTTGCGCACCGTACCGATCAACGACTCGTGCTCCACGCCGAGTTTCGCCCGCAGCCGCCGTACGTGCACGTCCACCGTGCGGGTGCCGCCGAAGTAGTCGTAGCCCCACACCTCCTGGAGCAGCTGGGCGCGGGTGAAGACCCGGCCCGGGTGCTGGGCGAGGTACTTCAGCAGCTCGAACTCCTTGAAGGTCAGGTCCAGGACCCGGCCCTTGAGCTTGGCGCTGTAGGTGGCCTCGTCGACCGACAGGTCGCCGTTGCGGATCTCCATCGGGCTGTCGTCCCCGGCGATCTGCTGGCGCCCCATCGCGAGCCGCAGCCGCGCCTCGACCTCCGCCGGGCCCGCGGTGTCCAGCAGGACGTCGTCGATGCCCCAGTCCGCGGTCACCGCGGCGAGGCCGCCCTCGGTGACGACGAGCACGAGCGGGCAGCCGGGCCCGGTCGAGCGCAGCAGCTGGCACAGGCTGCGGACCTGCGGCAGGTCGCGGCGCCCGTCGATGAGGATGACGTCGGCGCCCGGGGTGTCGACGAGGGCCGGGCCCTCGGCGGGGGCGACCCGCACGTTGTGCAGCAGCAGCCCGAGCGCGGGCAGCACCTCGGTGGACGGCTGGAGTGCGTTCGTCAGCAGCAGCAGAGAACTCACACGGATCTCCCGTCGGTCGGACTGGTGCGAAAAAGCACGAAAGGACCCGGGGGCGGCATTGCCCAGGTCCTCTTGCACAGGAGAATAGCCGACATGACCACCGCTGCCGACCCTCACGACAGGCGTTTGTGTGTTTCCGCGCTCACTTCGGGTGGCCGGCGTGCCGTTCTGTTGACATCCGACGGTGTCCCGATCGACGCCGAGCACCGCCCGGCGGCGGGCGGCGCGAAGGACCTCGCAGTCGTCGTCGCGCACGGTTTCACCGGCGCCCTGGAGCGCCCCGCGGTGCGCCGCGCGGCGGGCGTGCTCGGCGCCGAGGGCGGCGTGGTGACCTTCTCCTTCCGCGGCCACGGCGGCTCGGGCGGGCGCTCCACGGTCGGCGACCGCGAGGTCCTGGACCTGGACGCCGCGGTGGGCTGGGCGCGGCGGCTGGGCTACGCGCGCGTCGCGACGGTCGGCTTCTCGATGGGCGGCTCCGTGGTGCTGCGGCACGCCGGGGCAGGTGCGGGCGCGGGGCTGCGGCCGGTCGACGCGGTCGTGTCCGTCAGCTCGCCCGCCCGCTGGTACTACCGCGGTACGGCGCCGATGCGGCGGGTGCACTGGGTCATCACCCGGCCCGCGGGGCGGCTGGTCTCCCGGGTCGGCCTGCGTACCCGGATCCACACCCGCGACTGGGACCCGGTGCCGCGCTCGCCCGTCGAGTCCGTGCCGTACATCGCGCCCGTGCCGCTGCTGGTCGTGCACGGCGACCGGGACGGCTACTTCCCGCTCGACCACCCGCTCTCGCTGGCCGCCGCGGCGGGCGAGGGCGGCGCCGAGCTGTGGATCGAACGCGGCTTCGGGCACGCCGAGAACGCCGCCGACGCCGCGCTGCTCGGCCGCGTCGGCGCCTGGATCACCGCGAGCTGCGCGCCCCGGTGAGCGGCCGGTGACCCCGCCGGGCGGTGCGAAGGGCCATCATGGACCTCGCCGCACCCCGCGAGGGCCCCGCGGCCGAGCAGGACCGGCACCACGACGCACGATGAGGGACGGAGCCCCGATGGCCGCAACCGACACGGCCGCTCGCCCGGCAGCGGGCACGATCCGCTACTGGGCCGCCGCCAAGGCCGCCGCGGGCACGGCGGAGGAGGACTACCGCGCGGCGACGCTCGCCGACGCGCTGAACGCCGCCCGGCAGCGGCACGCCGGGCGGCCGGAATTCGCGCGCGTGCTGCGCCGCTGCTCCTTCCTCGTCGACGGCAGCCCCGTCGGCACCCGCGACCACGCCGAGGTGCCGCTCCCGGACGGCGCGACCGTCGAGGTGCTGCCGCCCTTCGCGGGAGGCTCGGCATGAGCGACCACCGCGACGGCGGCCAGTACGGGTACGGCCCCGGCTACGGCCAGGGCGACGCGCAGGGCCGCGGCCACGACGAGCGGGCCCACGGCGCCGCGCCCTACCCCGTGGACGGCGCGTACGTGCCCGAGCCGCTGCCCTCCGGGCCGGCCCCGCACGCCGGCCAGGGCGCCCCCTTCGGCGCCCCGCCGCCCGGCGACGACTGGTCGGCCCACACCGCGGGCCCGGACGGCACGCCGTACGGCACCCCCGGCGACGCCTGGGCCGCCACCCCGCCGTCCGCCCACCCCTGGAACGCCGCCCAGCCCCCGTACGCGGAGGGCGCCCCCGGCTACGGCACGCCTCCCGGCTACGACCCGGGCGCCCCCGGTTACGGCGCCGACCCGGCCACGGGCCACGCTCCCGGGTACGGCGACGGCGGCTACGGCACACCCGGTTACGGCGCCGACCCGACCGCGGGCCACGCCCCCGGCTACGGCACGCCCCCCGGCTACGACCCGGGCGCCTCCGGTTACGACACCGCCGCTCCCGGCTACGACACCGCCGCCCCCGCCCATGTGCTCGGCCACGGCCCGCTCGGCTACGACGCCACCGGCGTGGACACCGGCGCCCCCTGGCAGCCGCAGCAGCAGCCCGCGCCGCACGCGTACGCCACCGCCTCCGCCGAGGCCGAGCCGTACGCGGCCGAGCACACCGCCGTCCTGCCCCCGATCCCCGAAGCGGGCGACGCCGCCCCCGGCCCCCGGGCCGCCCGGCGCGGCGGCCCCGCACCAGTGCGGCCCGACGGGCGGACCGGCTCGCCGATCATCGCGCCCGGCATCCAGCCCGCCGCCCTCACCGCGGCGCTCGGCCTGCTGCTCGCGGGCGGCGCGGCGGTCGGCAAGCCGGCGCTGGCCGTCGTGCTGGTGCTGCTCCAGGCGGTCACGGCCGCCGGCTGGTTCCGGCTCAACGGCATGTGGCCCGCCCGGCAGGGCATCGTGCTGGCCTTCCTCGCGGGCGTGACCGCCGACGTCGGCATGCTCGCCGCCGACGGCGACCACGCGCCCGCCGTGGTGCTGGGCACGCTCGGCGTGTGGCTGCTGCTCGTGCTCGTGCTGCAACTGCGCCACCACGGCAGCGCCGACGAGCGTCTGTCGTCCCTCACCGCGACCTCCGCCTCGACCCTGATCACCGTGCTGGCCTGCGGCTATCTGGCGACGCAGGTGTCGGACGCCGGCCACGGCCCGGTCGTCGCGGGCGCGGTGGCGGTCGCCGCCGCGGCGCTGGTGCGCGCGCTGCCGCTGCCCGGCGAGCCGCTGTCGCTCGGCGCGGCGCTGCTCGTGGCCGCGGCGACGGGCGCGCTGACCGGCCCGGCGGTCGACCTGGGCACGGGCAAGGGCGTGCTGCTCGCGGCCGCGGCCGGGGCGTGCGCGCTGATCGGGCTGCGGGTGGCGAGCTACGACTTCCCGTCGCGGTTCGTGCACTTCACCGCGGGGGTGGCCCTGCCGCTCACCGCCGCGGCACCCGTCGTCTACGCTCTGGGCCGCGCGCTGACCTGAGGTAACGGTTCGGGGCCGGGGGGAACCGCGGCCCCCCTGCCGCCCGTCAGGCGTTGCGGGAAGTGTCAGGGGTGGGACCGAATGGGGAGTGGCGGACGCATGGGCTCGTGGCGGGTATGGCGGACGATCCTGATCATCGTGGTGATACTCGGCGGCCTGTTCTACGCCGCCGACTGGTTCGCGGTGCGCGTGGTGGAGGACCGGGCCGCGGACAAGGCCCGTACGTCCGAGGGCCTGGACCACAAGCCGTCGCTGTCGATAGACCACTTCCCGCGGCCCTTCCTGACGCAGGTGCTCTTCGGCAAGATCAAGCACGTCTCGATCAAGGCCGAGGACGTCAACGCGGGCGGCGGCCGGCAGGAGGTGCGGATCACGACCTTCACCGCCGACCTCTACGACGTGAAGCTCTCCGACAGCTTCTCGAAGGCGACCGCCGACCGCGCCACCGGCGACGCGTTCGTGAGCTACGACGACCTGTCGAAGTCCGCGCCCCCCGGGGTCAAGGTGAGCGCCGCGCCGCCGGCCGCGGACGGCTCCGCGCGGGTGAAGCTGTCCGCGTCGCTGCCCGGCATGGGCGGTGACCTCAGCGTCTTCAGCCGGGTCGAGGTGAGCGGCCAGAAGATCACCATGCACGCCGAGAGCATGCCCAAGGAGATCACCGCGCTGGGCCTGGAGAAGTCCGTCCGCAAGCAGATCGACTTCGACGCGAACCTCACGCACCTTCCGCACGGCATCACCCTCACCAAGGCGGTCGGCACCTCCACCGGGATGGACATCAAGGCCGCGGGACAGAACGTGGAGCTGGTCTCCGGCTGATCCACGGCCTGACCGGGGCTTTCGGGCCGGGGGCAGATCGTCACGGAGACGGGCGGGCGCTGCGGCGCCCGCCCGTTTTCCGGTATATGGACAATCTTGTCTCGTCATTTGACACGCCGGTGACACTCGCGGGTCCGTTTCCCTACGATCGGGACCATGAAGCGACAGGCGGATCTCACGAAGCGGCGGGCAGTCGATCTGTGCCGCGTCGCCGCCATGCTCTGTCGCATGCCCTGAGGGGCGGCAGCTCTCCCGCACCGCGCGTCCGGCCGCAAGGCGTCAGCGCTCCTGCCTGCCCCGCGCCGTGCCGCGCGCCGACGAAGCCGCCCGCCGGCACCGCACCCCCGCACCTCGCACCGCAACCGCACCGCGCGCCGCGAACCACGCAGCAACCGCAGCATCCGTACTGCCCCGGAGGAGAACAGCATGAGCCGCAGTGACGTCCTGGTCGACGCCGACTGGGTCGAGGCCCACATCGACGACCCCAAGGTGGTCATCGTCGAGGTGGACGAGGACACCTCGGCGTACGACAAGAACCACATCAAGAACGCCGTCCGCATCGACTGGAAGCAGGACCTCCAGGACCCGGTCCGCCGCGACTTCGTGGACCAGGCGGGCTTCGAGGCGCTGCTGTCCGCCAAGGGCATCGCCAACGACGACACGGTCGTCCTCTACGGCGGCAACAACAACTGGTTCGCGTCCTACGCGTACTGGTACTTCAAGCTCTACGGCCACGACTCGGTCAAGCTGCTCGACGGCGGCCGCAAGAAGTGGGAGCTGGACTCCCGCGACCTCGTCGCCGCCGTGCCGACGCGCGCCGCGACCGACTACAAGGCCAAGGCCCAGAACACCGCGATCCGCGCCTACCGCGACGACGTCGTGGCCGCGATCGGCACGCTGAACCTGGTCGACGTCCGCTCGCCCGACGAGTTCTCCGGCAAGCTGCTCGCCCCGGCCCACCTGCCGCAGGAGCAGTCGCAGCGCCCCGGCCACGTGCCGAGCGCCCGCAACATCCCGTGGTCGAAGAACGCCAACGACGACGGCACGTTCAAGTCCGACGACGAGCTGAAGAAGCTCTACGAGGACGAGAACGTCGACCTGGCCAAGGACACCATCGCGTACTGCCGCATCGGCGAGCGCTCCGCGCTCACCTGGTTCGTGCTGCACGAGCTGCTCGACCAGGGCAACGTCAAGAACTACGACGGCTCGTGGACCGAGTACGGCTCGCTGGTGGGCGTGCCGATCGAGCTCGGCGCCAACTGACCCGACTCCCGGGCACCACGGTCACCACGACCACCCGATCGACCCCCAGCGACAAGGCGAGGACTGAACGTTATGTGTGGAGCGAAGGCCGGCGGCCCGGAACTGGCGGGCATCGACGTGGCCAAGGAGACCATCATCCAGGGCTCCGTCACCCGTGACGGCGAGCCCGTCAGCGGGTACGTGCGACTCCTGGACGGCGGCGGCGAGTTCACCGCCGAGGTGCCGACCTCGGCGACCGGGCAGTTCCGCTTCTTCGCGGCGCCCGGCACCTGGACGCTGCGCGCGCTCGTCCCCGGCGCGACGGTGGACCGCACGGTCGTGGCCCAGCAGGGCACGCCCTCCGAGGTGGCCATCGCCGTCTGAGACGGTGTGACCGGCATACGGTCGTCGTAGAGCGGAGGGCCGCATCCCGTGACGGGGTGCGGTCCTCCGCCGTGCTGTCCGTTCTGTTTCGGTATCCGCCTGGCGGACGTACCGTTGAGATGTGGACGCACGACGCCGTCACTGGTATTTCGCCATGATGGGCACCTGTGTGGTGCTGTTCGTCATGGCATGGGCGGTCGTGCGCCTGTGGTCCGTCCCGGCCGCGATCGTGATGTGCCTGGTGGCCATGACCATCCCGCCCTTCGCGGCGATCGTCGCCAACCGGCGCCGCCCGGGGGAGCGGTGGTTCGACGAGCAGGACGGGTCGGAGGACGACGACGGCACCGACGACGGGCGCGGCTCCGACACCGGCGACGCGCAGTCGGACGCGTGGTGGAACGAACTGGAGGGGCGGGGCCGCAAGGACCGCCGCAGATGAGGCCGGGGCCGCGAGGCCCCGCTTTTCCTGTGCCTCCGTGTCGCCGTGCCGCCGTGCTTCCGTGCGCCGTCTCAGTAGACGAGCGCCCGCACGCCCTCCGGCATGATCTCGCTGACGAAGACCTGCGCGCCCGCGATGCGGACACCCGGCAGGACGTCCCGCTCGCCGATGTCGCGACGGGCGGCGCACTGGCTGCACAGCGTGACCTGGCCCGCGCCGATGACCGCGTCGAGCAGGTCGGGAAGCGGCGCGGCGTGCGGGAGTTCGAACTCCGCGGCCCTTCCCGGCAGCGCGAACCAGGCCGACTCGCCCGTCAGCCACAGCGACACCTGCACCCCGCTCGCCACCGCGACCGCCGCCACCGTGAAGGCCTGCGAGCACCGCTCGGGCGCGTCGGCGCCCGCCGTCACCTTGATCACCAGCTTGTTCGCCATCCGACCAGCGTAGATGCCGGGTGTATGTGGCACACGTCACGCCGAGCCTGTGCATATTCGGTGGAGGTCCGGTGTGGCGGCTGGACATAATACGAGTCCGTGTGTGATCGACCGCACACGTGTACGTACATACGCCTGGGGGGGCATTCATGGAGGAGTGGGGCGGCGACGTGCGCCGCGACGACGGCGAGGGCGCGGCCGGCAGCGCCGGTGGGGAAGCGGCGCCGTATTTCGCACCGGAGCTGACCGGGGCCACCGCCCCGCCCGTGCCCGCCGAGCGGCCCTACCGGCCGTGGGCCCGCCGGAAGCTCACGCTCGCCGTCGCCGCGGCCCTCGTGGTCGGCGTGCTGGCCGGCGGCGGCGCGGGCTACGCCGTGCAGAGCGGCCGCCCGGCCACACCGCTGCCGCCGCTCGTCGGCGCGGCCCCGACCCGGCCCGCGGGCCCCGGGCCCACCCAGCCCGCGCCCCAGGCCGCCGACGACCGCAACGCGATCTTCGAGGGCAACCTGCTCAAACTCCTGGTGGCAGCCCCCGGCGGGGCCAAGCACAGCGAGCGCGGCTGGCTCACGCAGTCCGAGCTGGCCGACGAGCTGGTCAACTACAACGCCTTCGAGGAACTCAACGAACGCGGATTCCGCCGCGCGGTCGAGGCCACCTGGGATTCCGGGCACGACGACGAGGTCACCACCGACGTCCTGCTCACCCAATACCGCGACGACACGAGCGTCTACACCGAGCAGGCGCTGCGCGACGCCGTGAGCTCCATGGACTTCGACCACCAGCACAGCGGCATCTCGCTGCCCGGCACCGTCGACGGCGTGGTGATGCCCTCGACCCTGCCCTACAAGGAGCACGACCTGGAGGTGTACGTCGGCCAGGCCTGCGCCCGGGTCGGCAACATCCTCGTCGAGGTCTACATCTCGTCGCTCGACCCGGTGAGCGAGAAAGCCCTCCGGTCCGTGATCACGAAGCAGCTGGAGCGGCTGTGAGCGACGAGACCCCCCGCCCCGAGCAGCCCGAGCCGGCCGCCACGCCGGAGACACCCGCCGTACCCGCGCCGGAGGCGACGCCTGAGCCGGAGACCGCCGCCGTGCCGGAGCCGGAGCCCGCGGCCGGGACCGCCCCGGAGGGCGTGCTTCCCGTGCAGCCCGCGGCGCTCGCCGCGCCCGCGCCCGTACCGCCGCCGCCTTCCGCGTACGGCTACCCGGCCGCGCAGTCGTACGCCTACCCGGCGTGGGGGGCGCCCGTGCCGCCCGCGCCCCCGCGCCGGAAGCGGCGGACCGCGCTGCTCGTGACCGGTGCCCTCGTGGTGGTCGCCGCGGCCGGCGGGGGCTACGCGCTCACCCGGGACGGCGACGGCGGCAAGCCCGTGGCCAAGCCCTCGGCGACAGCCACGCCGACGCCGAGCAGCACGTACGCGGTGACCGCGGGCGGCACCCACATCGGCGACCTCGGCCAGATGCTGCTGCCGATGCCCGAGGGCATGCGGCCGGGCGCGGACGTCGAGCAGTTCGGCAACGACACCGTCCTCGACGCCTCGCGGGCGAAGACGCTGCTCATGGGCGGCGACAGCGGGTCCTCCCTCTTCACCTCCGCCCAGCGCCGCAAGCTCGAATCCGACATCGACGCGATGCACGTCAAGGGCGCCGCCCTGCGCACGTACCGCACCGCGGACAACAAGCAGACGTACCAGGTCGTCCTCGTACAGGTCGGCAACAAGACGGCCGCGGGCGCCGGGCCCGAGGCCTACCGCTCGCTGACCAAGGGCTCGAAGTACCTGGAGACGGGCCCGGACGTGCCCGGCTACCCGCACGCGGTGTGCGTGCGCCCCTCCGACGACGCGTACGACGATTTCAGCGACGACGACTACGACGATTTCGACGACTACGGCCCGCCGTCCACCGACACCATGTTCTGCGAGGCCACGGAGGGCGACCTGATGGTGCAGTTCCAGGCGGTCGGCGTCGGACTGGACGAGGACGAGATCTCCTCGCTGCTGCGCCGCCAGCTCGACCGCGTCAAGGCGCCGGGGGAGGGAATCTGATGTCCGACGTGTCCGAAACCCCCGCCGAGCAGCTCGCCGAGCCCGCGCCCGTACCCGTACCCGTACCCGAGCCGACCGCTCCCGAGCCGGCACCGACCGCTCCCGAGCCCGCACTGTCCGCTCCCGAGCCCGCGCCCGCACCGTCCGCGCCCGCCTACCCCGCCCTGCCGCCCGCCTACGCGCCGCCCGCGTACGCGCCGCCTCCGCCCGGGTACGTGCCCGGCGCGCAGGCCGTGCCGTCCGCGCCCCGGCGGATGAGCCCGCGGACGCGGGTGACGCTGCGCTGGACCGCCGTCCTGCTGGTCTTCGCCGTCTTCGGCGCCGGTACTGCCTACGCCGTGACGCGCCCGGAGCGTACGAAGATCCCCGGCCTGAAGACGCCCGACGACGGCCGCTGGACGTACCCCGCGCTCGCGCTGCCGCAGCTGCCGGGCAGCAGGCCCCGCCCCTTCGACGCCACGCGCAACCCCGCGGCCGTGCACTACGCCGACCTGCGGACCCTGCTCCTCCCCGAGCCGCAGGACGCGGTGGACGACACTGCGCTGCCCGGCGCGAAGGGCTGGCTGCCGTCCGCCGCGTATCTCGCGACGCGCCCGAACGGCGACGGCCCGCAGCAGGAGGCCGCGCTCAAGGACGGCGGCCTGCGGCACATCGCGGCGCGCGGCTGGACCATGCCGGACGGCACCCACGGGCAGGTGTACCTGCTCCAGTTCATCTCCCGCGCCTACGCGGGCCGCTACGCGCAGAACCAGGAGTCGACGCCCCCCGAGGGCGTGTCCGCGGGCGTCAAGGACACCGCGCCGGCCGACCTCACGCACCCCGAGGGCACAGCCGTCCACGCGTTCGGCGAGAAGGCCCCGTACGGCCCGGAGATGACGCGGTACGCCACCGTCGAGGCGGGCGACACCGTCGTGGTCGTGACGCTCACCCGCAAGGGCGGCGCCGTGCCGGAGGAGGCCTTCGCGCAGACCGTCGCCCTCCAGGCGCAGATGCTCGGCTGACCCCGCGCCCCAGGCCGGACGGCCTGCCCGCGTCTCCGCAGGGCCGCGCACTAGACTTGGTCGCGGCCCTGCCCGCTGCCCTCGCGAGGAGCACGTCCCGTGCACATTGAGTACTACTTCGACGCCCTGCTCGTGCTGGTGTGCGTCGCCGTCGCCGCGTTCGCGCTCTACGCGGTCAAGAAGCTCTACCAGGGCCAGCGCTGACATGATCGAGATTCCCTCCGACCTGCACCCCGACCTCGTGCCGCTGGCCTTCCTGCTGGGCCGCTGGGAGGGCGCGGGGGTCTTCGACTTCCCCGGCGCCGAGAAGTGCAACTTCGGGCAGGAGGTCGCCTTCCGCCACGACGGCCGGCCGTTCCTGGAGTACACCTCGCACACCTGGGTGCTGGACGCCGAGGGCAGCAAGACCCGTCCGCTGGAGAGCGAGACCGGCTACTGGCGGATCGGCGCCGACCGCAAGGTCGACGTCACGACCACCCGCGACGAGGGCGTCGTCGAGATCTGGACCGGCGAGCTGGCCGAGGGCAAGCCGCAGATCGACCTGGTCACGGACGCGGTCGCCCGGCTGCCCTTCGCCCCGGAGTACAGCGGCGGCAAGCGGCTGTACGGCTACGTCAAGAGCGACCTGATGTGGGTCGGCGAGAAGGCCACCCCGTCCGTGCCGCTGCGCCCGTACATGTCCGCGCACCTGAAGAAGGTCGTGGACCCGCGCGAGTGGGTCGGCGACCTCAAGGACCTCCCGGACGACGGGATCGCCTTCTTCAAGTAGGGCGGGCGGGGGTCTGGGAGCAGCGGGCGGGGTCCGGGAGTAGGGGTCCGACTCCTGCATACGGGTCCGGACCCGGGGTGCAGGGGTGTCACCGTCCTACACTGGCCACGTGGTCACCACCGACTGGAAGAGCGACCTGCGCCGCCGCGGCTACCGGCTCACGCCGCAGCGGCAGCTGGTGCTGGAAGCGGTCGACGTCCTGGAGCACGCCACCCCGGACGGCATCCTGTGCGAGGTGCGCAGGACGGCCTCGGGGATCAACATCTCCACCGTCTACCGCACCCTGGAGCTGCTGGAGGAGCTGGGCCTGGTCAGCCATGCCCACCTCGGGCACGGCGCGCCCACGTACCACCTCGCGGACCGGCACGACCACATGCACCTGGTGTGCCGCGACTGCGACGTGGTCACCGAGGCCGACGTCTCGGTGGCCGCGCCGCTCGGCGAGGAGCTGCACGAGCGCTTCGGTTTCGAGACGGACATGAAGCACTTCGCCATCTTCGGCCGCTGCGCGGACTGCGCGGCGAAGGCGGCCGCCCGCGAGGCGGCGGAGGACGGCGGAAAGTCCGCGCCGGGCGGGTCGTAGTCTTGACGGCATGACGACGAAGAGCCCCTTGCTGTCGCTGCCCGGCGCTGTGCCGGCGGAAGGCCCCGACGAAGGGGTGGCCGCGCACTACGGCGACCTCTTCCGCGAGCAGCGCACGCTCGCCGACGGCCGCGGATTCGTGGACCTCTCGCACCACGGCGTCGTCACCGTGACCGGCGCCGACCGGCTGCCGTGGCTGCACCTGCTGCTCACCCAGCACGTCGAGCAGCTCCCGCCGGGGCAGGCCACCGAGGCGCTCGTCCTCTCCCCGAACGGGCACATCGAGCACGCGCTCTACCTCGTCGACGACGGGGAGACGACGTGGGTGCACGTCGAGCCCGGCACCCAGGGCGAGCTGCTCGCGTACCTGGAGAGCATGAAGTTCTTCTACCGGGTCGAGACCGCCGACGCGACCGGCCGCTTCGCCCTCGTCCACCTCCCCGCGGGCTCCATCGTGCCCGTCCCGGACGGCTGGGCGGTGCGCGAGACGCCGTACGGGCGGGACGTGTTCGTGCCGCGCGAGAGCCTGGAGGATTTCGCGGCCCAGGCGGGACCGCCCGCGGGCGTGCTCGCGTACGAGGCGCTGCGCATCGAGACGCACCGGCCGCGGCTCGGCCTGGAGACCGACCACCGCACCATCCCGCACGAGCTGGGCTGGCTGGAGACCGCCGTCCACCTGCACAAGGGCTGCTACCGCGGCCAGGAGACGGTGGCCCGCGTCCAGAACCTCGGCCGCCCGCCGCGCCGCCTGGTCTTCCTGCACCTGGACGGCAGCGAGGTCCGGCTGCCCGGCCACGGCACCCCGCTGCGGGTCGCCGAGGAGGGCGGCGAGGGCCGCGTCGTCGGCACCGTCACGTCGTCCGCGCGGCATTGGGAGCTGGGGCCGATCGCGCTCGCGGTCGTCAAACGCAACACCCCCGAGGGCGCGACGCTCGTCGCCGACGGGACGGCCGCGACGCAGGAGACCGTCGTCGCGCCCTGACGCTTCGGGGCGCTCACATCTCCAGGACGACGGTGAAGGGCCCGTCGTTGGTGAGCGACACCTTCATGTCGGCGCCGAAGACACCCGTCTCCACGGTCGCGCCGAGCGCGCGCAGCTCGGCGACGACCGCGTCCACGAGCGGCTCGGCGACCGGCCCGGGGGCCGCGGAATTCCACGTCGGGCGGCGGCCCTTGCGCGCGTCGCCGTACAGCGTGAACTGGCTGATCACCAGCAGCGGGGCGCCGACGTCCGAGCAGGACTTTTCGTCGGGGAGGATGCGCAGCGTCCACAGCTTGCGGGCGAGCTGGGCGGCCTTCTCCTTCGTGTCGTCGTGCGTCACCCCGACCAGCACGCACAGCCCGGGCCCCGCGACGGCCCCGACCGTCCGCCCGTCGACCACGACCTTCGCCTCGCTCACCCGCTGGGCCACCGCACGCATGCGCCCATTGTGACGCGCGCGCCGGGGGCGCCGGCCCGCGGGTGGGGCGTACGCGAGGGGGCGCGCGCCCGTGCTCTGGCGCGCCGGGTCAGCGGCTTCGCACAACTGTTGCGAGGTCCGTTCGGGTGCAGAGTCGCTGCGCGGCCTCGGGCCCAGGTGGCAGCATCGACGCCAGGATCCCCGGGCCCGCGGCAGCCCGCCTCGTGCGGGGTGACCCCGCACTCGTGTGCGCGGCGGCCTGCCGTGCACGGGAGGTGACCCGTACCCCGCGTGTGCTGCGTGCGGGGGACGACACGCATGACCGCAACCGACGCCGGACAGACTCCCGGCACCGCCGCCCGCACCGGCCGGCGGCGCCGCAGAAGCCCACGCCCACCAGGAAGGGCCACCCATGCTCAAGGCCGACGCACCCGGGCCGTCCCGCCCGCCCGCGCCCCGTGCCCCGCTCGCCGACACCGCCGAGCCCGACCTGGGCGCCCTCGACCTGCCCGCGCTGCGCGCCCTGCGCCGCGACGCCCAGCGCGAGGAGGCCGACCTGTCGTACCTGCGCCGCCTGCTGCACGGGCGCATCGACATCCTGCGGGCCGAACTGCGCCGCCGCGCTCCCTCGGGGGCCCCCGGGGAAGAACCCGGGCCGGACGCGCCCGCGCCCGTACCCGTCCTGGACCGCCTCCCGGAGATCCTCACGGACGGCCCCTCCCGCGTCCGCTCCTCCGCCCGCCACGTCACCCTCGGCACCCCGCTCACCCCGCGCGTCCAGCGGCTCGCCGAGGAGATACTCGCCGAGGTGGAGCTCTCCGACCTCGCGGCGCGCACGGACGCGGAACTCGACGAGGCGATGGCGCGGCTGGCGCGCCACGAGCAGGAGGTGTCGGGGCGCCGACAGCGCCTCCAGCACACCGTCGACGGCTGCTCCGCCGAGATCACCCGCCGCTACCGCGAGGGTGAGGCCCGCATCGACGATCTTCTCTGCGACGGCTGAGGGGGGTTGCGCTCCGGGGTGCCCCCGGGGGTGCTTTGCCGCGACCTTGCGGCGAGTGGGTGGCTGGTCGCGCAGTTCCCCGCGCCCCTTTCGCCTCGGGCTGCCCCTTGCGGTGGGCGTCGCGATCTTCTGCCGGTGGTGGGCTGGTCGCGCAGTTCCTCGCGCCCCTGGTGGGTGCCCTCGCTGCGCAGGGTGAGCGTTTTTAGGGGCGCGGGGAAGTGCGCGCTCAGCCCCCACCGGGGGGAAGGCGACCGGTCACCGCAAGTGGCACTCACCCAGGGGCGCGGGGAACTGCGCGAGCAACCCACCACCGGCGGGAGGTCCGGTACGAGACGGGATCGCCCCGGCGGGGCGGGGGGCGTTTAACCGGGTGCGGCGGCCCGCGCGGTGTGCGTACCGTGCCACGATGGGGACAGAGATTCGCACGTTGGGCGACGACGACGTCGCAGGGTGGCTGAAGGCGCTGAACACCGGGTTCCACCGGGCCGTGGAGCTCGATCCGGAAGAAGTCGCGTTGCGGCGCGCGACGCTGGAGCTGGACCGGACGCGCGGGGCCTTCGACGGGGGCAGATGCGTCGCGACCTTCCGGAGCATGCCGCGGGAGCTGACCGTCCCGGGCGGCGCAGCCATCAGCGCCGACGCGGTCACCAACGTGGCGGTGACGCCGACGCACCGGCGGCGCGGGCTGGCCAGCAGGCTGATGGCCGCCGACCTCGGGGCGGCCAAGGAGCGCGGGGACGCGGTGGCGATCCTGATCGCCGCGGAGTACCCGATCTACGGCCGCTTCGGCTTCGGGCCCGCGACCTGGGTCACGGACTGGGAGATCGACATCCCCCGGGCGGGGCTGGACCGGCGCTACGCCGGGCCGGACCCGGCGCAGGGCGCCATCGAGCTGGTGGACGGCGCCGAGGTCCGGGCCTTCGGGCCCGCCCTGCACGAGCGGGTGCGCCGCGCGACGCCGGGCGCGATCAGCCGCAGCAAGACGTGGTGGGACCTGAACACCGGCGCGGTCGTCCACCCCTCGAACGGCTGGACCGCCCCCTTCTTCGCCGCCTACCGGGACACCGCGACCGGCGAGGTCGACGGCCTGGTGGCGTACCGCGTCAACGACCCGCACTGGCCGAACAAGCTGCCGCACTCCGACGTGACGGTGGTGAGCCTGACCGCCGCGACGCCTGCCGCGGAGGCGGCCCTGTGGCGGCACGTGCTGTCCCTGGACTGGGTCAGGAAGCTCACCACGGACCACCGCCCGCCGGACGACGTGCTGCCGCTGCTGCTGGGCGACCCGCGGGCCGCGAGCGTCGAGACGTACGCGGACTTCATGTGGCTGCGCGTGCTGGACGTCCCCGTGGCCCTGAGCGCCCGCGCCTACGCCCCCCTCGCCGCGGACCTGGTGCTCGACGTGCGGGACACCGCGGGTCTCGCGGGCGGCACCTTCCGGCTGGAGACCGCGCCGGACACCGCCCCGCGCTGCACGCCCGCGCCGGGTGCCGCGCCCGATCTGACTTTGGACGTCGCCGACCTCGGGCGGCTCTACCTCGGGGACGAGTCGGCGCTGCGGCTCGCGACGCTGGGCCTGCTGGCCGAGCACCGCGCGGGCGCCGCCGCGACCGCGGACGTGCTCTTCCGCACCGCGCGCCGCCCGTGGTGCCCCGAGGTGTTCTGACATCTCATTTTTGCTTAACGGTTCATCGCAGAACATTTCACTGGACCTACCACGTCACCCCGGGTGAGACTCGGGACATGACCGCACCCCCGCCCGTGTACGTACCCCTCGTGACCCCCTTCACCGCCTCCGGCGCCGTCGCGTACGACGCGCTGGAGGCGCTGGCCCGCGGGCTGCTCGCGGACGGGGCGGCCGGTCTCCTCGCGCTCGGCACCACGGGGGAGCCGGAGAGCCTGGAGCCGGCCGAGCGGGCCGCCGTCGCCGAGCTGGTCGGGCGGGTCTGCCGCGAGGCGGGCGCGTACTTCGCCCTCGGCGTCGGCGGCGGGCGGGACCTGGGCCCGTGGCCGGTCGAGCCGGACGCGCTGCTCGCGACCGTCCCGGCGTTCGTCCGGCCCGGCGAGGCGGGCGTGGTCGCGCACTTCACCGCGCTCGCCGCCCGCAGCCGCCTGCCGCTGCTCGTCTACCACGTGCCCTACCGCACCGGGCAGCCGCTCACCGCCCGCACGCTGCGCGCCCTCGCCGCGATCCCCGGCGTCACCGGCGTGAAGTACGCGGCCGGCGGGATCGACGCCGACACCGTCGACCTGCTGGGCGACCGCCCCGCCGGCTTCGACGTCCTCGCCGGGGACGACGTCTTCGCGCCCGCGCTGCTCGCCCTCGGCGCGACCGGCGTCGTCGCCGCCTCCGCGCATCTGGACACCGCGGCCTGGGTGCACCTGGCCGCCACCGGCGACCGCGCCCTCGGCCACCGGCTCGCCGCCCGCGCCGCCGCGCTCTTCCGCGAGCCCAACCCCATCGTGATCAAGGCCGCCCTGCACGCGGAGGGCCGCATCCCGACGGCCGACGTACGGCTGCCGCTGCTGCCCGCGAGCGCCGCCTCCCTGGCCGCGCTGCCGCCCGCCGTGGGCCCCGCCGTACGTCTCGGCACCTGAAACCATTCGCCGCCCGCCGCCGCCTGCGGTGATACTCGAACGGCGGGCACCCCCCACAGTCCACCAGAGCCCACCGAGAGCGGAGAGTAGCGGCCATGAGGATCGGAATCGTCGGAGCGACCGGACAGGTCGGCGGAGTCGTACGCCAGGTGCTCGCCGAACGGAAGTTCCCGGTGGACGAGCTGCGGCTGTTCGCGTCCGCGCGGTCCGCGGGCCGCACGCTGCCCTGGAACGGCACCGAGGTCACCGTCGAGGACGCCGGCACCGCCGACTTCTCCGGTCTGGACATCGCCATCTTCTCCGCGGGCGGCGCCACCAGCCGCGCCATCGCCGAGAAGGTCGCCGCGCAGGGCGTCGTCGTCATCGACAACTCCTCCGCGTGGCGCGGCGACCCCGAGGTCCCGCTCGTCGTCTCCGAGGTCAACCCGCACGCCCTCGCCGACCGCCCCAAGGGCATCATCGCCAACCCCAACTGCACCACGATGGCCGCGATGCCCGTGCTCAAGCCGCTGCACGTCGAGGCCGGGCTGACCTCGCTGGTCGCCACCACCTACCAGGCCGTCTCCGGCTCCGGGCTCGCCGGCGTCGCCGAGCTGCACGGGCAGGCCTGCGCGGTCGCCGAGGCCGCGGACCAGCTCACCTTCGACGGCGGCGCCGTCACCTTCCCCGAGCCCGCGGTCTACGCCCGGCCCATCGCCTTCAACGTGCTCCCCTTCGCCGGGAATCTCGTCGACGACGGCAGCTTCGAGACCGACGAGGAGCAGAAGCTGCGCAACGAGTCCCGCAAGATCCTGGAGATCCCGGAGCTCACGGTCTCCGGCACGTGCGTGCGCGTCCCGGTCTTCTCCGGCCACTCCCTCCAGCTCAACGCCCGCTTCGCGCGGCCGATCAGCGTCGAGCGCGCGTACGAGGTGCTCGCGGGCGCGCCCGGCGTGGAGCTCTCGGAGATCCCCACGCCGCTCCAGGCCGCGGGGCGCGACGTGTCGTACGTCGGCCGCATCCGCGTCGACGAGACGGTCGAGAACGGTCTCGCGCTCTTCGTCTCGGGCGACAACCTCCGCAAGGGCGCTGCGCTGAACGCGGTGCAGCTCGCGGAGCTGGTTGCTGCCGCGCTCTGAGGGTGCGCTCCGGGGCGGTGGGTTGCGGTTCGTCGCGCGACCTTCCGCCGGTGGTGGGTTGCTCGCGCCGTTCCCCGCGCCCCTGTTGTTACCCGGCGGGGCATCGCGCGCTCCGTGCGGGGGTGGGTCGGGTGCCACTCCGGGGGTACCTCCTCGGAATGCGCGTCCGACCTCATGAGCTAGGTGGCGGGTCTTGCGTGCGCATTCCTCCGGGGGCACCCCCGGATCGTCCCCCTCCCGGCCGGAGTGGCGGCTGCCTGCCGGTGGGGGTGGATGTGTGAGGGACTGCGGGTAGCCCCCGACGGCGGGTCACCCCCACAGGGAGGCGTGCACCCGCCCACTATCTGCACGGGTGGCTGGGGGTGGGAAACACCCCGCGCCGCCAGGCGCGGGCACCCCCCCACCGGCGGGGAGCCGGGCGGCGGGCTCAGCCCAGGAGGAGGCGGGCCGTCGCCAGGACGGATTCGGACTGGACGTCGACCTGGGTCGGGACGGGGAGCCACCGGGTGGCGTGCGCCGCGGTGAGGTCCGCGGACCAGGTGGCGAGGAGGCGGTCCGCCTCCTGCGCCACCGCGTCCCGCGCAGGGGTGAGGCGGCGCAGCGTGCCCGCGGCGCGCAACGGCATCCGGCGGGCGGCGATGTCGAGCGCGGCCACGTGCGCGCGGGTCAGCGGCACGGGCGGCGCGGCCTCCAGCGCCTCCCACTCGTCGGCGACCCGCGGGGCCATGGTGATCAGGCCCTCCGCGATGCGCAGGAGTTGCGGGTCGCCCGCGGTGGTGCGGGCGCGGTCGAGGAGCGCGGTGGTCGCGCGGGTCTGCGCGCGCAGCCGCGCGGCGGCCGCGGTGAGGGCCCGGCCGGGCTCGGGGTGCGCGGTGGAGTCCGCGATTCCCGCGCTGGCCCACATCGGCACCTCGAATAGCGCGGTCATGCCGCCGTACGCGGCGGGCCGTATCCATGTGGAGCCGGCGACGTCCTCGGGCAGGCTGTCGAACTGGCTGCGCTCGCCCGGCGCGGGCATCGCGTAGACGCCGGGCCCGGACACCCGCCAGTACAGCGCGTCGTACGTGCCGGTCTGCACGGGCACGTCCCGCTCCGCGCAGATCTTGCCGAGTACCTCGGACAGGCCCGGCAGCTCGCGGGTGACCTGCGCCCAGGCGCCGCCGATGTCGTTGCCGTGCAGCGAGCACTGGAGTACGGGCCGCAGTTCGTCGATGAGGGCGAGGAGCGCCTCGGACTCCGGGAGCGGATCGTCGGCGGCGCGGATGGACGGCGCCCACTCGGGCTGCTCGTCGGCCGGCGGCCGGTACGCGTACCGGAAGTGGGCGGCGGGGGTGCGGCGGACGGCGGGGCCGTCCTCGGTGCGCAGGGCGCCGTCCGGGTCGAGGCACAGGACGAAGTGCCAGGCCGCGCCGGCCCCGGCGTGCAACTGCGGCTCACGGGCGACGCGTTCGGCGATCCGCATCGCGCTCGCGCCGCCGATCCGCTCGTCGGCGTGGGCCCCGGCGACGACGAGGATGTTGCGGACCCGGGGCCGGTCGTGGCCGACGGTGAGGACGTAGAGGGGGCGTCCTTCACGGGAGCGGCCCGCGACGCGCAGCGCGCACAGCCCGGGCCGGAAGCGGACGAACGCGGAGGCCGCCGCAACGACCCCCGCGACGCCCGGATACGCGTCGACCGTGGGATGGCTCACGTTCCGTTGGAGTTGCTGGCGCCGGTGGTTTCCTTCTTGTTCAGCCGTCGGACGACGAGGCGTTTCGCCATGGTGGCTCCCCCTTTTCTCGTGCTCACAGGCACTAGCGCACGGGAGTCGAGCACTCACCCCGGGTGACTCCCGCGTCTTGTCAGATTCCGGCGGACCTGAAGGGCTGTCAAGGCGCCCGGCAGCAACGGTTCGCGGCTCCTGTCCGGGGGCGGATTCCGGTTCGCGGGTCACAGCAGCCGGTCCACCGTGGCCAGCACGGTGCGGGCCTGCAGCTCGACCTGCTCGTAGACCGGCACCCAGCGCGCGTCCGAGCCCATGACCAGCTCACGCGCGCCCGCGTCGACACGGCGTTCGAGGCGGGAGCGCAGCCGGCCGGGCTCGGCCGCCGGGTCGGGGTCGGTGAGCGGCTGGGCGTCCAGCAGCCGCAGCAGCATTCCGGCGGCGCGCAGCGGCAGCCGGCGGGCGGCGATGTCGAGGGCGGCGAGGTGCGCCGCGGTGAGCGGGACGGGGGAGTCGGCGGCGAGCGCGTCGTAGTCCGCGGCGAGCGCCGCGAAGGCCCCGACGGCCTGCTCGACCCCGCGCAGCAGCAGCGCGGCGCAGCCGTCCGGGTCGCCCGGGTCGCCGAGCAGCGGCAGCGCGCGGTCCAGGCTGCCGGTGAGCGCGGCGCCGTCCTTGCGCAGCCGGGCGGCGAGGGCCTGCAGCGCGGGCGCGGGCTCGGGGTGCGGCGCCGGGTCGGCGATCCGCCGGGTCGCCCACATCGGCACCTCGACGACCGCGGTGAGGCCGCCGTGGCGGTGCGGGCGGTCCCAGGTGGAGCCGTCGAGCCGGTCCCGGCCGGTGCGGGCCGGGAGCTGGTACACGCCGGGGCCCGCGCACTCCCAGAAGAGCGCGTCGTACGTGCCCGTCTGCACGGGCACGTCCAGCTCGGCCGCGTACTTCCCGAACGGCTCGGCCAGGCCCGGTACTTCGCCGGTCAGCAGGACCCGTCCGCCGCCCACGTCCGTACCGTGCAGCGTGCACTGCACGAAGGGCCGCAGCTCGTCGACGAGGGCGTGCAGCGCGTACGTCTCGGGCAGTTCGTCGCCGGGGGTGCGGAAGGAGGCCGCCCACTCCGGCTGGTCGCGGGCGGCGGGGCGGTAGGTGTGCCGGAAGTGCACGGCGGGCGGGCGGCGCCCGGCCGGTCCGGTCTGGTTGAGCACGGTGCCGTCCGGGTCGAGGCACAGCAGGAGATCCCACGTCAGATCGGCGTCGGCGAGCCGCTCCCGGTCGGCGACGGCCTGCTCGGCCAGCCACAGCACCGTGCCGCCGCCCGACTGCTCGTCCGCGTGCGCCCCGGCCACGACGAGCGCGTGCCGCCGCCCGTGCCCGACCGACAGCAGCCACAGCGGACGCCCGGTCCGCGACTCCCCGGCCAGCCGCATCCGTACCAGGTCGGGATGCCGCGCGCTCAGCAGCCGCGCCGCCGCCGCGACACCTGAGACGGTCGGATACGCGTCTGGCCCGCGCATGGCGGCTCCTCCTCGGCAGTGCGGCTCCGCGGCGGCCCGCCCGCGCGCGGTGCGGCTCCGCGCGGCCCTCTCCCCAGGCGCCGCCCGAACCCCCCTGGCGCGCACCGGAGTTGATACTGCGCCGGCTCATGCGCCCCGGGGCGCGCCCTGCTCAGACTCTGCGGCCGCCCGCCACGTGTCAAGGCCGCCCCCGCCGCGCGGGCCGGTGCCCGCGGGGCGGCGCCCCGCTCAGTGCCCGGCCGCGCGGACCTGGCGTACCGCCTCCTGCGTGCCGCCGTTCCAGGGCGTGCCGTGGCCCGGCAGCACCCAGGTCGCGCCCAGTTCGGCGATACGGTCGAGGGACGCGAGGGCCTGCGCCGGCTCGTCGGTGAAGGGGGCCGGCTGCGGGCCGTGCTGCCCGGTGAGGACGTGCCGGGTCGTCAGCCCGTCCCCCACGAAGACCGCGTCGGCGACCGGTACGTGGACGGCGATGCTGCCCGGCGAGTGGCCGGGCATGCCGACGATCCGCGGTGAGCCGGGCAGGTCCAGCACATCGCCGTCGGCCACCTCGGCGACCTCGGTCAGGTACGTCGTGCGCAGACCGCCCTTGCGGGCCGCGTACCAGAGGAAGCCCGCCGTGGCGCCGACCTTGGCGTGCCCCCACTCCGGCTTGGTCTTGACCTCGCCGCGGGCGCGGGCGGCGTCGGCAGCGTGCACGTACACCGGGACACCGTGGTCGCGGCGGAGGCGCTCGGCGAAGCCGATGTGGTCGGTGTCGCCGTGGGTGAGGACCAGGCCGCGGATGTCGTCGGGGGTGCGGCCGAGCGCCGCCAGTTCGGCGGTCAGCTCCCCCCAGTGGCCCGCCAGCCCGGCGTCGACGACCGTGACGCCCTCGTCGGTGACGACCAGATAGACCGCCACGATGTCGTTGCCGATGCGGTGCAGGTGCTGACCGAGCTTCATGTGCGTCTCCTCGTGAGCCGTTCTTGATAGCTACGGTACATAGCCATCATGGCTACTGTCCATAGCTATGATGGAGACCACACGACGGGCGGGGCCGCACCGGCGCGGCCCGGCCGGAAGGAGCAGTACGCATGCCGACACCCGACCGCACCTCGCTCGACGCCATCGTCGCGGCGGCCCGCGACATCCTGGAGACCCAGGGACCCGACCGGCTCACCATGCAGGCCGTCGCCGAGCGGGTCGGCGTCCGCGCGCCCTCGCTCTACAAGCGCGTCCGCAACCGCGACGCCCTCGTCCGGCTCGTCACCGAGGCCACTCTCGCCGACCTCGAACGCGCCCTCCAGGCCGTAGCGCCCGCCGCCGACCCCCGCGACACCCTCGCCGCACTGCTGCGCGCCTTCCGCGCGTTCGCCCACGCCCGCCCGGCCGCCTACCGGCTGGTCTTCGCCGACACCCCGCGGCCCGCCCGCCCCGACGTCGCCCTGCTCGCCCGGGCCGCCGCCCCGGTCCTCCAGGTCACCGAGGTCCTCGCGGGCCCCGACCACTCCCTGGAGGCCGCCCGCACCGTCACCGCGTGGGCCCACGGCTTCATCAGCATGGAGCTGGCCGACGCCTTCAACCTCGGCGGCGACGTCGACAGCTCCTTCTCCTACGGCATGGCCCGGCTGGCCGCCGCGCTCACCCCCTGAGCGCGTCGGCCGCACCCGCCAGGCGGGAGCGCGCGATGTCGGGGCCGCGGTACATCCGCTCCGGGATGCTCGCGAGCGCGGACTCGCGCAGCCGCGGCCCCAGCCCGTAGAGCTGCTGGAAGCTCATGATCAGCGGGCGCCAGCGGTCCGGGTCGACGTGGTCGTCCGTGCCCGGGACGCGGATCGCGTCGTGCACCAGCACCCGCTGGATCCGCACCTCGAAGACGAGGATGCCGCCGCGCTGCTCCGGGTCGTCCTCGGCCAGCGGGTGCACGCCCGCCACGACGGCCTCCATCGCCACCGGGCACTCCGCCGCGCGCGGCGCCCGGACCGTCTCCGACGGCACCTCCGTCAGCCCCGCGCGCCCGAACTTGTCGCCCTCGAAGCGGTATCCGCGCCGCGCCTTGCCCTCCGGCACCGGATCCCGCCCGGTCGTCAGCGCCAGCCGGTCCACCGCGTCCGCGAGCGAGTCGTCCGGCAGGTTCAGCACGCACTCGCGCTCCCGCAGCAGATTCACCGCCGTCTGCGACCGCGCCCCGAGCCCCAGCATCCCCCGCCACCCCAGCCAGAACGCCGACGACATCGGCGCGAGGTTCGCCGTCCCGTCCTCGTTCCGCGTCGAGAGCAGCACGACGGGCGTGCCGAAGTAGAGAATCCCGGGCTCGATCCGCCCGTGCAGGTCAGTACGTATGTCCTCAGTGCTCATGCCCTCCACCCTGCCGCCGCCCGCCGCCTCTTTCCGGCGGCTTTCGGACACCACGATGAGACCGGACGACGCGCCCGACGGGGGAGTGGGAACGCGCCGCCCGGCCGTTTCGGGGGGGTGGGGCGGAAGGAGGGGAGGTCAGTCGTCCACGGCGAAGATGTCGTCGGCGACCTCGACGCTCAAGGCCCGCTCGTGCCAGCGGTCGAGGAGTTCGAAGTCGTCGCAGCCGAGCACCCGCTCCCTCACGCTGTCCGGAGCCGCGAGGCCGCGGTGCCGAAAGACGGTGAGCACGTTGTGCGCGACATGCGCCAACGCGTCCTTACGCCCCTCCTTCAGGCCCTCGGCCTTGCCTTCGAGCAGCAGCTGCTCGCGGAACGTGCCCCGTCCGGGGAAAAAGATCGTCGAGCCCATGAGTTTCCTCCAGACCTCCTGCGCCCGGGGGTCGCCCAGGCCGATTTCCAGCATGTCCGAGTAGTAGTCGACGGTCTCCTTGTCCAGCCCCTCAAGGGCGCCGGCAAGGGACTCGAGTATCGCTGCGATGTCCTGGTGCTTGCTGTGCGTCATGGCCGAGAGAGCAGCCATGGCGAGGTTGCCCGCGGCCTCGTCCACGTTCAGGACGACGGGTATGTTCCCCGGCCCCACCACCAGCGGGTGGACGGTCAGCGCGCACCAGCTTTCCGGCCCGAGCTGGAAGGGCCCCACGGCCCAGTCGGCGGTCACCTTGTCCTGGCAGACCACCAGGAGCAGTGCCGGACAGCCGTATTTCGCCTTCAGGTACGACAGGTAGTACGCCCAGCTGACCGCCTTTCCGTCGTCGCGCCGCATCTGCGCCTCGATCGCCAGCAGGAACGTGTCCATGCTGTCGTTGCCCGACGAGATGCGCAGCACGCTGTCCACGCGCCGCTCGACCGGGCGGTTCTCCGTGACGTCGGGGGTCAGGACCTCGACCACCACCTGCTCGGGTAACCGCATGCCGAGCAGACGGAAGACGGAGTCCATGACTTCCGGCCGGTCCTGGAAGATCCGGTGGGACGCCTCGTGCTTCGAAGTGACCATGATCGGACCATAGGAGTTTGTCGCTGGCATATGCCAGCGACACAGGACAAGATCACCCGCACGGGTGGTTTGGGGTCACACGTGGTGCGAGCCGGGGGCGCGCGGAAGCGCGTTGCGCGCCCCCTCGCGCGGGCGGCCGGGAGCGGGGCCGGGCCGCGCCCTGGCGGCTGCGGGCGGTGCGGTCGGCCCTGCTCCCGGGGACGCGGCGCGCGGCCTCAGCGCACCAGTTCGGCCAGGAAGTCCTCCCAGGTGCGGGTGCCGAGGTCGGCGCCCTCCAGGGTGAGGTTGACGCCCTCGCGGTAGGCGCGGCCCGCCTTGCCGGGCATGAAGGCCGGGACGACGAGGCGGCGCTTGCCCGTCGCCTTGAGGTAGTCCCGCAGCAGGTCGTTCAGCGGGTGCACGGCCGGACCGGCGAGGTCGGGAGCGCGGCCTGCGGGCTCGCCCAGGGCGAGGGCGGCGACACGCTCGGCGCAGTCCCGTACGTCGACGGTCTGCGCGCGCATGATGCCGGGCAGCGGGATCACCGGCGACTTCGAGAGCGTCTTGAACATGTTCGTCGCGAAGTCGTGGAATTGCGCGGCCCGCAGGATCGTGTACGGCAGCCCCGAGTCCAGGACGGCCTGCTCCGCCGCGATCTTGCTGCGGAAGTAGCCGAACGGGACCTCCCCCGCGCCGATGACCGACATGTACAGGAAGTGCGTCACACCGCCCGCCGCCACCGCCGCGCGCAGCAGGTTGCCGGTGGTGACCTCGTCGCCCTTGGGGGCGCCCGCGAGGTGCACGACGGTCTCGACGCCCTCCAGGGCCTTGGCCGTACCCGGATCGCCGTCCTGCGACAGGTCGCCGGTCACGTACTCGACCCCGTCGTCGTCCGACGCGTGCGCCGACCGGCTCAGCACGCGCACGGTACGCCCCGCCTCGCGCAGCAGCGGCAGCACGTGACCGCCGAGGTTGCCGGTGCCGCCGGTCAGCAGGATCGGGGCTGCGGGGGTCTTTTCGGTGTTCGCCATGTGGACGTCGCTCCTCTTCGGTGGGCCGCCGTGCGGCAGGTTACCGTGATGACCCGCGGCAGATGGGGAATGTGACCGATGGGCCAAAACACCGCTCTGGCCGAGCAGTTCGAGGCGGAGCGACCCCGGCTGCGGGGCGTCGCCTACCGCATGCTCGGCTCCGCCGCGGAGGCGGACGACGCGGTGCAGGAGACGTGGCTGCGGCTGAGCCGAGCATGCGCGGAGGGCATCGACAGCCTGCCCGCGTGGCTGACCACCGTCGTCGGCCGGGTCTGCCTCAACATGCTCAGGTCGCGTGCCGCGCACCGCGAGGATCCGCTCGACGACGCGCTGCTGCGCGAGCCGGCGGCGGCCGGCGATGAGGCGCGCGACCCGGAGGAGGAGGCGGTCCTCGCCGACTCGGTCGGGCTGGCCATGATGGTCGTGCTCGACACGCTCGCGCCGCCGGAGCGGGTCGCGTTCGTGCTGCACGACATGTTCGCGGTGCCTTTCGACGAGATCGGCGAGCTGACGGAGCGGACGCCGGCCGCCGCCCGGCAGCTCGCGAGCCGCGCGCGCCGCCGGGTCCGCGGCGCGGACGCACCGACCGCCGCGGCGGGCGGGCAGCGGCGGCTCGTCGAGGCCTTCCTCGCCGCCTCCCGCGGCGGCGATCTGCAAGGGCTCGTCGCCGTCCTCGACCCCGACGTCGTCCTCCACGCCGACCGCGCCGCCGGGCCCACCCCTGAGTCCGTCCGCATCCGCGGCCGCGACCACGTGGCCCACGGCGCCTCCGCGGCCGCCGCGCGCGTGGCCTTCACGGAGGTCGCCCTCGTCGACGGCCGCCCCGGCCTCGTCATGGCCCCCGCGGGGCGGCTGCGCCTGGTGCTCGCCTTCACCTTCGCGCCGGAGGACGCGGCGGGGGCGGGCCGCATCACGGCGATCGACGTGATCGCCGATCCGGAGCGCCTGCGCGAGGTGACGATCACCGTCCCGTGAGCGATGCGCTCCCCTGCGCAGGGGCCGAGCCACCAGGGGCGCGGGGAACTGCGCGCTCAGCCCCCACCGGGGCGCGGGTCGTCACCGGCCCGAAGGGGCAGTACGGTCCGTACCGGACCACCGGCCGGTGGGGGCTGGCCGCGCAGTTCTCCCCCAGGCTCCGCCTGGGAGGTACCCCCACGCGCCCCTACGGGGCGCAACCTCCGCGGTAACTCGGTTGCGCCCGGCGCGCCGGATGACGACCATCCCGGGGTGACGTCACGACAGGACAAGGCCCCGGGGCCCGACGGCCGCGCCGGGATCGACGCGGAGCTGGTGGCGCGGCTGGTGGCCGCGCAGTTCCCGCAGTGGGCCGGGCTGCCGGTACGTCCGGTGGCCGTGGACGGCTGGGACAACCGTACGTACCGGCTCGGCGCGGACATGACCGTACGGCTCCCGACCGCGGCGGGCTACGTGCCCGCGGTCGAGAAGGAGAACACCTGGCTGCCGCGGCTCGCCCCGCACCTGCCGGTGCCCGTGCCGCCCGTGCTGGGGCTGGGCGAGCCCGGCGAGGGGTACCCGTACCCGTGGTCCGTGCGCGGCTGGCTCGACGGCGGGACGGCGACGACGCCCGAACGCGTCGGCGGCCCCGCCGAGTTGGCGGCGTTCGCGCGGGACGTCGCCCGCTTCGTCCGCGCGCTCCGATCGGTCGACCCGGCGGGCGGGCCGGCCGCGGGCGCGCACAGCTTCCTCCGCGGGACCCCGCCCGCCGCCTACGACGCCGAGACGCGCGCGGCGCTCACCGCTCTCGACGGGCTCGGCGTCGTCGACACGGCGGCGGCCGCGGACGTGTGGGACGCCGCCCTCGCCGCGCCCTACGAGGGCCCGCCCGTCTGGTTCCACGGCGACATCGCGGGCGGCAACCTCCTGGTCCGCGACGGCCGTCTCGCCGCGGTGCTCGACTTCGGTACGTCGGGGGTGGGCGACCCGGCGTGCGACCTGGTCATCGCCTGGACCCTCTTCTCCGGCGAGAGCCGGGCCGCCTTCCGCGCGGAGGTGGCCGCGGACCCCGCGATGTGGGCCCGCGCCCGCGGGTGGGCCCTGTGGAAGGCGCTGATTTCCGTGGTCGGCTTCCTGGAGCGGGATCCGTCCCTCGCGGCGGAGCATGCCCGCGTGGCGGGCGAGGTCGTCGCGGACCTGGCCCCGCGCACCTGAGCCCGCGCCGGGTCACCCCGCGCCGGGGGATCCGGCGAGCGAGTCGCCCAGCTCCGTCCGGCGGTAGCGGACCTCGTGGCGGTGGCGGGCGGAGGTCACGAGGCCGGTCGCGCGGAGGACGGCCAGGTGCTCGGAGACCGTCGCGGGAGCGAGGCCGTGGTGGTGGGCGAGCCAGGCGGTGGAGGCGGGTTCGGTCAGGGCGGTCAGCAGGCGCGCGCGGGTGCGGCCGATGAGGCGGGCGAGGGCGGCGGTGGCGTCCGCGGAGGTGCTCGGCGGCTGCCGGAGGGTGCCGATGCCGCGGGCCGGGTAGATGAGGGTGGGCTGCCAGGGCGGGTCCAGGACGATCACGACCTGGTCCCACTTGAAGGCGCTGGGCATGAGGACCAGGCCCTCACCGGCGAGGTCGCGGTGGTCGGTCCCGCCGTGCTCGCGGGTGAGCACGCCGTCGTGCCAGCGCACGGACGGGTGCAGCTCGGCGAAGAGCCGGTCCAGGCCCCCGGCGGCGAGCCGCCCGCTCTGGTAGGCGATGTCCGCCTGGAGCAGCGCCCGGGTCCGGGCCCAGTACGGCTCGACGAGCGCCTCCCACGCCGCCCGGACGAGCGCGGCGAGCATCCGTACGACGTCGCCGGGCTCGTCCCCGAGCAGCAGGCGGCCGGTCGCGGTGCGGGCGGCGCCCGGGGTGTCGGCGAGGGAGCGGGCGATCTCGGCGCGGGCCTGCGCGGGCGGGGTCGCGGCGATACGGGCGAGGTCGGCGGCGAAGGAGTCGACCGGGGCGTCGGGGGGCGGGGCGAGGAAGTCGGGGGTGTAGCCGCGGCGCGGCTGGAGCAGGACGAGCGGCCGCAGGTCCAGCCCGGCGAGCCGGGGCGCGGTCTCGGCGAGCCAGCGCGCGTGGTGCCCCGGCGGCTGCGGCCCGGTCGCGACGCGTACGGCGGCGAGCGTCTCGAAGGCGGGCGAGTACGCGAACCGGCACCGCAGCAGGTCGGCGGGCCCGAAGCGGAGCGTGGTCACGGCGGACACCCCTTCGAGTCGGCAGCGGGCGGCGAACGGGCCCCCGCACCGGGAGCCCCGCCCCGGATGCACCGGGATGCCCGCGGGCCCCGCGCGCGGGCGGCAGGGCACGGGCCGCGGACGGCGGCGGCGCTCCTACCGTACAGCGCAGTGATTCGGCGACGGCCGAAGGAGTGGTGCGCGGTCGGAGCGCCCTCGCAGGATGGCGGGCGCCGGGCCGGTGAGGCCGAAGGCGCCGCAGACACCGTGAACTGGAGCGTGACCAGCGATGAACGACTACCCGGGCACCCCCGCCCCCGCGCCCGCCGAGGAATGGGAGCGCAGGGACGTCGCGCTGTGGGCGGCCATCGACACCTACCCGGCGGAGGAGGACTTCCGCGCCGCCGTGGACGCGCTCGCCGCCGAGCTGCCGGACGGCGACCCCACCGCGCTCTTCGAGCGGGCCGCGGCCTGGGATTCCACCGGGCACCCGGACAAGGCCGTCCCGCTCTACCGCGCCGCCCTCGCCGGCGGTGTGCCCGGCGAGCGGCGCCGCCGGGCGGTCATCCAGCTGGCCAGCTCGCTGCGGAATCTCGGCAGCGCCGAGGAGAGCGTCGCGCTGCTGACCGAGGAGCGCGCGCGTACCAGCGACCACCTGGACGACGCCCTGGTGTGCGTTCTCGCCCTCTCCCTCACGGAGTTGGGCCGCGCCCGGGAGGCCGTGTCGCTGACGGTCGGCGCGCTGGCGCCCCATCTCCCGCGCTACCAGCGCTCGATGGCCGCCTACGCCCGGCTGCTGGTGGAATCGGAGAGCTGACAGCGGAAGGCGCCGGGGCCCCAAGTGCGGGGAGCCCCGGCGCCGTTCACGGCAGGATCAGCCGAACACCTGCATCTCGTAGAGCGAGTAGCCCCACTGCCCGGACAGCTGGCTGCCCTGCATCCGGACGTAGCGCGCCTGCCCGCTGATGGGGATCTTCTCCGTCCCGCCCGCCGAATTCGGCTGGCTGTAGAGGTCGTGCCAGGTCGTGCCGTCCGTGGAGCCCTGGATCTTGTAGGACTTCGCGTACGACGTCTCCCACTGCAGGTCCACCTCCGACAGGGCCTGCGTGCTGCCGAGGTCGACCTGGATCCAGCTGTTCGGGTCCTGGCTCGCGCTCCACCGCGTGGCCTGGTCGCCGTCGAAGGCCTTCGCCGCGGACTGGTCGGCGCTGGACTGCGACGACGCCGAAGCGGGCTTGTTCAGCGCCAGGTTGGCCTTGGGCGCGGCCATCGTGAGGTTGACGGTGACCTGCTTGCCGGCCTGGAGCGGCAGCACCCGGGCGATGTTCCCCAGCGGCGAGTTCTGCACGGTCGTGCCGGTCGCCGTGATCGAGGAGATGCCCGCGCGCTGGATGAGCGTGAGGTTCTGGTCGATCTTCGAGGTGAGCGTGACCTTCGCGGTGTGCGCGGCCGTGTCCCACGTCAGGTTGTCGATCGTGAACTGGCTCTTGCCGAGCATCCCGGAGATGGAGCCCTTGTCGAGGCCCTTGGGCAGGGCGGGCAGCAGTTCCAGGGTGCCGGGGCTGGTGGCGGCCAGCATCTCCATCATCACCGTGGGCACGGAGTTGACGACGTCCGTGGCGAAGGTGTTGTGGCCGTTGTAGTGGGAGGTGGCCATGCTGCTGTAGTAGTAGTCGTCCTTGGCGAAGCGCAGCAGCTTGGCGCCGACGGAGTCGGCCTGGTTGAGGTCGGCCGCGATGAGCGCGCCGTGCAGCAGCCCGTGCCCGGCGTTCTCGTAGTTGCCCTGGTCCTTCTTCGCCAGGAAGACCTGCGCGGCCTTGTACTGGGCGAGGTTGGTCTCCGGGGTGATCTCGCGGTAGGGCCACACCGGCATGAGGCCGCTGCTGTGCCGGTGCTGGTAGCTGTTCTTGTTCTCCAGGTCGGGCCAGGCCCATTCGGCGAGCGCGCCGTCGCTGTTGATCAGGTACGGCGGCAGGTGGTCGAGCTTCTCCTGCCACACCGGGATCTTGTCGGCGTCGCGGCCGAGCGTCTTCGCGGTCTGGATGAGCGTGGTGAGCGCGAACTTGGCGCCGGAGATGTCGTAGACGGAGTTGACGGCGAGCGGTGTCTCGCCGGGCGGGGTGTTCTCGGGCGAGATGGACCCGGCGAAGATGTACTTGCCGTTGGCGTCCTTCTTGACGAGGAAGTCCTCGTAGAAGTCGCCCATGTCGCGGATCAGCGGGTAGAACTTGTCGGCGAGGAAGGTCTTGTCGCCGGTGACCTCGTAGTACTCCCAGAAGGGCTCCAGCAGCCAGGACTCCCCGCCGGTCACGTACTGGTAGGGGTAGTCGTAGTTGATGTTGGAGATCAGGCCCTCGCCGTTGGGCGTGTTGCCGCCGGTGAGCATGCCGCGGGTGCCCAGCAGCTTCTTGGCGTTGGTCTCGAAGTCCTTCTGCCACTGCTGGTTGAGCCAGAAGTAACCGGCCATCGCCTCGGGCATGTTGCCGATGTTGCCGCTGGAGATCTGCAGGTTGAGGTTGGCGTCGAGGTGGTAGTAGCCGTCCCAGCCGACGTTGCTGTCGCCCGTCCAGTTGCCGAGCAGGTCGGGCGCCTCGGTGGGTCCGCTGGAGCCGAGCAGGTGGTAGCGGCCGGCGTAGAACATCCGTTCGTAGAGGGCGGGGATCGGGGTGGCGGACGACTTCTGCTCGGCGAGGAGCTGCTCGGTGGACTTGGCGCGGTCGGCGGGGGTGGCGCCGAAGTCGATCGAGACCCGGCCGAAGACCGAACTGTGCGCGCTGGTGTGGCGGTTCAGCAGCGTCGGGTAGTCGGTGCTCAGCCCGGCCAGCTTCTGCTGGAGCAGGTTCTTGCTCCACTCCTGCTCGGCCGGGACACCGCCGTTGTACGTGCCGTTGTAGCGCTGGGTGAGCGACAGCAGCAGCACATAGCTGGCGTTGGCGACCGTCACCTGGCCGTTGCTGATGCTGCGGGTGCCGTCGGTGACGATGCGGGTGACACCCTCGTAGCCCGCGTTGTAGCTGCCGCTGGGGTATTTGGCGCGGATGTTGAGGTAGTCGGTGGTGGAGTTGTCGGTGACGGTGACGCCCTTGTCGAGCAGGTGCATGCCCGGGTCGACGGACAGGCCCAGCGTCATGGTCTCCTTCTGGCCGGGCGGGGCGGCCTGGTACTGCACGGTGGCGCCGTCGGTGCGGGAGACGAACGAATCCCGCTCCCACGCGCCCTTGTTGTCCGACCAGTTGACCTTGACGACGCCCGCGCTGTAGTCGGTCGACCGGACGTAGTTGCTCACCGCTCCGGCGTCCGGCATCTGGATCGTCATCTTGTAGCCGGGGTGCTTGCTGCCCTCGCCGCCGCCCTGGTAGCCCTGCACGTTCGCGGCGAGCGTGTTGGCCTGCTGGTACTGCCCGGCGATCAGCTCGTTGCGGATCGTGTCGATGTCGCCCTGGCTGACGGTGTTGAAGGTGCGGTGCGGATGGGCCTCCGTCCGCGCCATGAAGAAGTCCTTGTCGTCGAAGACGACGGTGTCGTTGCGCGGGTTGCCGAAGACGATGATGCCCTGCTTGCCGTTGCCGGCCAGCAGACCGTCCTGCCAGTCGTCGTAGCTGCTCGGGTAGGTGGTGGAGGGCGCGACGGTCGGCGAGCCGACCGCGCCGGAGCCGCCCGTGGTGCCCGTGCCGTAGACGGCGAACTCGTAGAGGGAGTAGCCGTACTGCGTGGCCGGGGTGACGCCCTGCATACGGACGTAGTGGGCGCTCTTGTTGACGGCCGCGGTCTCGGTGCCGCCGTGGCCGCTCGTGGTGGAGTACGCGTCGGTCCAGTGCACGGAGTCGTCCGAGACCTGGATCTTGTACGCGCTCGCGTAGGCCGCCTCCCAGCTGAGGGTGACGGACGTGACGGCGTAACTGCCCGCCAGATCCACGTAGATCCAGGCGTTGGGGTCGTTGCTGTGGTCGCTGGACCAGCGGGTGGCGGTGCTGCCGTCGATGGCGTTGGCCGCGGTGTAGCTGCCGTCCTGGTAGGAGGCGACGGCCCGGGTGCCCGGGTTGCGGGCGAGGTTGACGGGGGTGGCGGCGTGCGAGACGGACGCCTGGAGGGCGAGCGTCAGCAGCAGGAAGAAGGTCACGGCGACGCCGAGCAGCCTTCTCCCGTCGCGCGTTCGCCGTGCGTGTGGGGGATTCATGGGGGGCTCGCTCCTCAACTGCCGGAGGTGACGCGCAGGGACGAGATGAGGTCGTTGTTGCCGGTCGCGGTGAGGTCGGGGGTGTCGGCGGTGAAGGTCCAGGCGGTGCCGGAGAAGCCGGCGTCCGCGTAGCCGGTCACGGTGCTGCCCGCGGGGACGCGGAGCGAGGAGATGCTGTCGTTGCCGATGCCCTTGGCCTGGAGGGCGGCGAGGTCGTAGCTGCCGGGGGTGAGGACGGCCGACGGGCCGCCGTAGTTGGCGTCGCCGTAGACGGTGGCGCCGCCGCCACCTGCCGCTCCGACGGGGGTGCCGAAGACCGCGAACTCGTAGAGGGAGTAGCCGTACTGCGTCGCGGGGGTGACGCCCTGCATGCGGACGTAGCGCGCGTTGCGGTTGACGGTGGCGGTCTCGGTGCCGCCCTGGCCGGTGGTGGTGGAGTACGCGTCGGTCCAGTGGCTGCCGTCGTCGGAGACCTGGATCTTGTACGCCTTCCCGTAGGCCGCCTCCCAGTCCAGGCGGGCGGTCGTGACCGCGTACTCCGCGCCGAGGTCGACCTGGAGCCAGGCGTTGGGGTCGTTGCTGTGGTCGCTGGACCAGCGCGAGGAGCTGTTGCCGTCGATGGCGTTGGACGCCAGGTAGGTGCCGTCCTGGTAGGAGGCGGTGGCCTTCGCGTTCGCGCCGAGCGAGAGGTTGACCGGGGTGCCGGCCGGCGGGGCGGGCGGGGTCGGGACGGTCTGGCCGGCGGGCGGCCACAGGGTGAAGGAGTTGCTGCCGCCGTGCGCGGCGGCGAAGGGCCCGGCCATGGTGTTCGTCGAGGCGACCGGCTTGCCGAAGAAGTCGGTCGTCACGTCGGCGGCGATCGGCTGGTTGGAGTGCGGGATGGTGCCCACCCGGGCCTGGGTGACCGGGGTGTTGCCCTGGATGCCCGACGCGTTGAGGTCGAAGCTCAGCGACATCCCGGTGTTGGTGGCGGTGTAGTGGACGTTGGAGAGCGTCCCGGTCGAATTTCCCTCCTTCACCTGGGTCTTGTCGGTGGCGTTGTCCGGCAGGGCCGAGCCCTGGACGAGGTTGTTGAGCCAGAAGAACTTCTCCGGCGAGGTGAGCGCCGTCGTCTCGTTCATCGTGCCGGGCTGGAAGTAGTACGCGTCCCGGCCGCTGCCGTCGTTGTGGATGGTGCCGTTGTCGAGGAAGAGGTTGTTGGCGAAGACGACACCGGTCGCGTCGAGCGTGCGGATGTCGCTGTTGCCGATGAAGACGTTGTTGTCGACGAGGATCGGGCCGAACACCGCTTCGGCGTAGTAGCCCCACGGGCTGTTCATCACGATGTTGCCGGTGATGCGGACGTTCTGGTTGCCCCAGTCGGTCCAGATGCCCGCGGAGTTGCTGCCCTTGGAGTTCTTGACGTAATTCCCCTTGATCAGGCCCTCGTTCATGTAGTGGACCTTGATCGGGGCCGTCTCCGCGCCGCTGAACTCGTTGCGGTAGTTGGTGTCCTCGATCATGTTGTAGAGGATCTGCGAATGCCACGAGAAGACGCCCGCGATGCCCGACTGGCCGCATTTCGCGATGTAGTTGTTGCGCACGATGTGCGAGCCGTAGGCGCTGGTGTTGTGGAAGTCGGTGCGGGGCGTGCCCGGCCGGTTGCCGGCCCAGGTGTCGTTGCTCAGGCCGATGTCGATCCCGATGGTGCGGGCGTTGATCACGATGTTGTTCTCGATGATCCACTTCAGCCCGCCGTAGACGCTGATCGCGCCTGCCTGCCGCCGGTCGGGGCTGTCCGGGAAGTCGGAGTAGGTGTTGGCGGCGTGCTTGATCGTGAAGCCGTTCACCGTGATGTAGCCGAGGCCCCAGACGTCGGGGGCGAAGACCTGCCGCCGCACGTTGATCTCGGCGAGGCGGGCGTTGGGGTCGGCGCCGCTGAAGTTGGCCCAGATGGTGGTGCTGGACGAGCCGACCTCGGAGTACCAGCTGCCGGGCGCGCCCTGGACGGCGGCCAGCGACGGCTTCTCGTAGTACGCGGTCTCGTCGAGGTAGACGTCACCGGCGGTGTAGCCCGCGAAGGTGCCCCCGCCGCCGCCGTTGGGCTGGCCTTGCGCGTACGGGTTCCAGTCGCCGAAGTAGCTGTTGGGCAGCGTCACGCTCCACACGTCACCGCTGCCGCGCGCCCAGGAGTTGACCTCCTCGGAGCCCTTGATCGAGACCTCGCCGTCGCCCGCGTTCGTGTACGTGATGCGGTGCTGCTCGTCGGTGCCGCCGCGCGCGGGCTTGACCGTCTCGCGGTAGAGCCCGGCGTGCACCACGACGGTGTCGCCGGGCTGGGCGACCTGGGCGGCGTGGTTGATCGTCAGGTACGGCGACGCCTGCGTGCCCGCGTTGCCGTCGTTGCCGTTCTTCGCGACATGGATGACGCGCGGGGCGTCGGCGGCGTGCGCGGGGGTCGCGGCGGGCAGCGCGAGAGCGGCCAGCGCGGCGGTGGCGAGGGCCGCGCACATCCGGCTCAGCGCCCTGGCCAGGCCGCCGGCCTGGTGTTTCCTGCGGGTGTGTCCCCTTCTCACAGGATCTCCTGACTTAGTTTCTTAATTAATCTATTGAAGTCACGGCCGTCATACGGCGGCAACATCCGGCGGTCGTGCACCGTACCGGCGCCCCGAGGGCGCGGCAATACATCGGACGAAAGTGCCCGCTGTCGGGGTGCTGCGGGGGCACGGAGGCGGCCTGCGCCGCGGCTACGCCTGCCCGCGCGCGGCCAGTTGCGGACCGTGGCCCGGGGCCACCGAGCCCTGGAGCACGAGCGCGGCCCCGCCGATCGCGGCCGCGTCGCGCGGGTTGCTCGACAGGTGGACCCGCACCCCGTGCACGTCCCGGGTGTACGCCCGCTCCGCCAGCCGCTGCCGGATCGCGCTCACGTAGATCGACCCGGCGACCGCGAAACCGGGCCCGGCCAGTACCAGGGTGTCCAGGTCCCAGAGGTTCGCGAGCGCCACCGCGCCCTCGGCGAGCAGCGCCGCCGACTCGTCGACGAGCGCGCGGGCCGGCCCGTCCCCGTAGATCGCCGCCCGCGCCAGGACGTCGAAGGCCCGCGCGTCCGGGTCGGCGGCGCGGATCCGCAGCCGCTCGACGAGATCCGGCACCGCCCGCGCCCGCGCGACGACCGCCCGCGGCGCCGCGTACAGCTCCAGGCAGCCGCGGTTGCCGCACGGGCAGGGCTCGCCGTCCCGCTGGACGGCCACATGTCCGATCTTTCCCGCGTTGGAGCTGGCCCCGCGGTGCAGCGAGCCGTCCAGGACGACACCGGAGCCGATCCCGGAGTTCATGTACAGGCAGCCGAAGGTGCGCTCCCGGGAGACCTGCCGCCCCCAGAACTCGCCCACGGTCGCGGCCGCCGCGTCGCTGTCGACCAGCACCGGCACCCCCAGCTCGCCCGCCAGCGCGCCCGCGAGGTCGAGCCCCGCCCACCGCGGCAGCCCCGGCGGGGCGAGGAAGCCGCCGCGCGCGACGTCCACCGGTCCCGGCCCGACCACCGCGAGCCCGGCCACGCTCTGCGGTTCGAGGCCCAGCCCCTCGGTGACGTCCCGGTAGAGCCCGGCGAGCTGCCCGACGGCGTCCGCACCGTGCGCTTCGCCGTCCCCGCCGCCCTCGTTCTCCACGGCCCCCGCGACCAGCTGGCGCCCCACCGTCCCGCCCCGCGTGTCGGTGACGACGCAGGTCAGAGCGTCGGCCGCGACATGGATACCGACGCCGTACGCCGCCCGGGAGTTGATCACCAGCATCGCGCGCGGCTTGCCGCGGGTCGCGACCGTGTCGCCGGTCTCGCGCACCACACCGTCGTCGATGAGCCGCCGCACGATGTTGGAGATGGTCGGCTGGGTGAGCCCGGTGGCGTTCACCAGCTCCACCCGGCTGATCGGACCGGACGACCTGATGAGGTCGACGATGAGCGCGCGGCTGCCGGGACCCGCGGCCGCCGACTCCCGTCGGGCCACCCTCGACCACCTCTCGCCTCGCCGTACGCTGTCGCACGACTACGTTACCGGCGAGGTTAGCCCTGCTGGACGAGCCGACCGACCAGGAGGACGCCATGGCCGCCGACGCGCAGCGCACGGAAGGGCCCCGGGAGCCGCGGCGCGGGGTGCCCGTCGGGCTGGCGCTCGTGCGGGACGCCGAGGTGCTGGGCGCCGAGCCGTTCTTCCACGAGTTCATCGCCGGGATCGAGCGGGTGCTCGTGCCGCTCGGGGTGCCGGTGCTGCTCCAGGTCGTCGCGACCGTGCGGCAGGCCGCCGACCGGATGCGGGCCTGGGCGCGGCTGGGGCAGGTGCAGGGCGTGGTCCTGATCGACCTGCTGCCCGGCGACGAGCGGGTGGAGCTGGTGCGCGAGCTGGGGCTGCCGTGCGTCGTCATCGGCGACCCGGTCACCGCGGGCGGGCTGCCCGCGGTGTGGACGCAGGACGACCTCGCGATGCGGGGCGTGGTCGCCGAGCTGGTCGACGCCGGGCACACCCACCTCGGCCATGTGGCCGGGCCCGCGCAGATGGCCCACACGATCATCCGCCGCCGCACCTTCGAGTCGGCCGCCGCCGAGCACGGGGTGCGCACCACCGCCTTCGAGGGCGACTACTCGCAAGGGGCGGGCGTACGGGCGCTGGCCGCGGTCGCTGCGCTGGAGGACCGGCCGACCGCGGTCGTCTTCGACAACGACGTGATGGCGCTCGGCGCGCTGCACGAGGCGGCGCGGCTGGGGCTCGCGGTGCCCGCGGACCTCTTCCTCGTCGCGTGGGACGACTCCGCGCTGTGCCAGCTCGCCGCCCCGCCGCTGAGCGCGGTCAGCCACGACGTGCAGGAGCTGGGGGAGCTGGTCGGGGCGACGCTCGCGGGCGCGCTGGCGGGCGAGCCGCCCGCGACGGTACGCGCCGCGCCCGCGCGTCTGGTTGTCCGCGGCCGCCTCTGAGGGCTCCCGACGCTCGGCGCGCGGGTCAGTACACAGCGTTCCGTGCGCCCACCTGCGGGTATCCAGTTCTTTAATAGATTACTAATCTTTCTTATTGACACCGCTCCTCGCCTCCGCGACTCTGTGGGTCAGCCCGGCCGCCGCAGGCCGCGCACGCTCGTACGTTCCCAGCAAAGGAAAGCTCTATGGACCACCGCACCAGGCCCCGGGCCGCCGTGCGCGTCGTGGCCGCGTCCGTCGTCAGCGCCCTCGCCCTCGCCCTGAGCGCGTGCGGCACGGGCGGCGACCAGGCGGGCGGCGACACCGGCAAAAGCAACTCGATCGACGTCGTCACCCGCTGGACGGCGGGCAACTCCGCGGCCGCCGCGCAGTCCCGCGTCTTCCAGGCCTTCACCAAGAAGACCGGCGTCAAGATCAACGCCACCGACGGCCTGGAGACGATCGACGACCAGGTGGAGAACGCGGTCGCCGCGGGCAAGTCGCCGGACGTCGTGATCGTCAACCTGTACGACAAGACGCTCGGCTGGCTCGACGCGGGCGTCACCGTCCCCGTCGACGCCTACGTCAAGCAGTGGGGCCTGGCCGACAAGCTCAAGCCCGCCGCGCTCGACGAGTGGCGGGTCGGCGGCAAGCCGGACGGCAAGCTCCAGGGCCTGCCGTTCTCCGGCTTCAGCTGGCCCATGTGGTACAACACCGACCTGCTCAAGAAGGCGGGCGTCGACAAGATCCCGGCGACCACCGACGAGCTGATCGACGCCGCGAAGAAGCTGCGGGCCAAGGGCATCCAGCCGCTCACCGTCGGCGGCAACGACTGGACCGGGCAGAAGCTCTTCTACCAGCTCGCCGAGTCCTACACGGACGCGGCGACGATGGAGAAGGTCATGCAGAGCGGCGGCTACTGCGCCACGCCGTCCGTCATGAAGGGCATCCAGCTCTTCACGCAGCTGCGCGACGCGGGCGTCTTCGCCGACAACGCGGCGGGCCTGAACGCCGACGCGATGTACGCCTCCTTCTACTCCGGCAAGTCCGCGATGATGTCGGCCGGTTCCTGGGCGTACACCGAGGCCAAGGGCTCCAAGACCGGCATCGAGACGCACACCACGCTCGCCGGCCTGCCCATCCCGTCCGGTTCGGTCTACAAGCAGCCGACCGCCCTGCAGGGCTTCACCGGCGTCGGCTTCATGATCACCAAGCGCGGCGCGTCGAAGGACCGCATCGACAACGTCCGGAAGTTCATCACCTCCTTCTACGAGGACGCCACGGTCGGCGACTTCGTCAAGGACGCGAGCATCCTGCCGCCCACCACCGGTGACTTCTCCTCCTACGCCACCGACCCGCTGCTGTCGCAGTCGCTCAAGCTCGACGGCACGGTCGACTACGCGGTGGTGCCCGACGTGTGGATCGGCGCCGCGTCCGACCCGATCATCCAGGTCCTGACCGGCGCGTACGGCAAGTCCTCCGCCGACAAGATCTGCAAGGGCCTCGACGACGCCACCAAGAGCTGAGCCCCGCGGGAGGGGCCGCCGCCCGCACACCGGACGGCGGCCCCTCCGGCGCGAAGCCCCCCGCACGACGCCCGCTCCCGCACGACGCCCGCTCCCGTACGACCCCGTACCGCCCGGCATCCGCCCCGGCCGAAAGAAACGCCTGCTCATGACATCCACCAGCATCCTGGCCGGCGGCACCCGCGCCGCACCGCCCGACACCGCGCCACCCGCCGCCCGCCGCGGCCGCCGCCGAGGCCGCAGCGGCCTCAACACCCCCCGCCTGCTGTGGCTCACGGTCCCGTCCCTGGTGTGGTTCGCGGTCTTCTCCGTCGGCCCGCTGGTGGCGATGTTCGTCATCGCGACGCTGCGCTGGAAGGGGCTGATCTACGACCCGAGCTACGTCGGCGCCGAGAACATCCGGCACGTCTTCGGCGACGAGGTCTTCCACGACGCGCTGCGCAACAGCGCCGTCCAGGTCGCCGTCGTGATCCCGGTGATGATCCCGCTGGCCTTCATGCTGGGCTACCACCTGAGCACCAAGCCGCGCGGCTACCGCGTGCTGTCGATCCTCTACTTCTCGCCCGGCCTGATCTCGATCTCGGTCACCGGCATGATCTTCTACGGCGTCCTGTCCCCGGACGGCGGCGCCAACGGCGCCCTGAACGCCGTCGGCCTGGACTCCCTCGCGCACTCCTGGCTCGCCGACCCGGCCACCGCGCTGCCCAGCCTCATCGCGATCGACCTGTGGCGCGGCGTCGGCTGGACCGCCGTGCTCTTCGCCGCCCGCCTGTCCAGCGTGCCCGGCGACGTCATCGAGGCCGCCCGCCTCGACGGCGCGGGGCGCTTCCGCATCATGTGGCAGATCACCTTCCCGATGGTGAAGGACTACGTCCGCACCCTCACGATGCTGCAGTTCCTGTGGACGCTCTTCACGTCCGCCGCGCTCATCCTGCTGCTCACCAAGGGCGGCCCCGGCACCTCGTCCACCACGCTGTCCTACCTGGTCTACGAGAAGGCCTTCTCGCAGAGCGACCTCGGCTACAGCCAGGTGGTCGGTGTCGTCCTGCTGCTGATCGGCGTCGCCGGGATGCTGCTGATCCGCGCGCTGCTGCGCAGCCCCCTGGAGAAGACCCGATGACGACCACTTCGCCGAGCCGGCACGCCCGCAGCGCCACGACCGCCCGTACCGTACGCCGCTCCCGGCGGCGCGGCGGCGGGCTGCTCGCCGTACCGCTGTCCTGGGTGTACGCGCTGGTGCTCGCCGCACCCCTCTACTACCTGCTGGTCAGCGCGCTCAAGACGAACATCGAGATCTTCACCCACCCCTTCGCGCTGCCGAAGGACTGGCTGTGGGGCAACTTCCGCACCGCGTGGCAGACCGCCCACCTCGGGCAGGCGCTGGCCAACTCGGCGCTGATCTCGGCCGTCGCGATCGTCCTCACCCTCGGCCTCGCGCTGCCCGCCGCCTTCGCGCTCGCCCGGCTCGACAACCGGCTCAGCCGGCTGGTGACCGGCGCCTTCTCGGCGGGCTTCCTGATCCCGCCGTTCGCCGCGCTGATCCCGACCGTGATCCTCGCGATCAAGCTGCACATGTTCTACACCCGCGAATTCCAGATGCTCTTCCTGCCCGCGAGCGCGCTGCCGCTGTCGGTGCTGCTGCTCACGCAGTTCATGAAGACCGTGCCGCCCGCCCTTGTGGAATCCGCGGCGCTGGACGGCGCGGGCAACTGGCGGCTGCTCGTCAACGTCTTCGTGCCCATCGCGATGCCGGGCGTCGTGAGCGTCGCGATCCTCCAGCTGCTCACCTTCTGGAACGAATACCTCTTCTCGCTCACCATCACCGGCACCGCACCGGACCTGCGCACCGCCCAGGTCGCGCTGCCCACGCTGGTGTCCGACGCGACCAACTTCGGCGTGCTCACCGCCGGCACCGTGCTGACCCTCCTGCCGGTGTACGTCGCCTACTCGCTCGCCAGCCGCCGTATGCAGGAAGCACTCACCGCAGGGGCAGTCAAGGGATGACACTCAGCACGCACACCTCCACCACCCCCGACCGGGCCGCCGCCGTACGGCACGACCTCGGCGGGACCTGGCAGCTCAGCTGGACCGGCGGCCCGGACACCGCGCCCGCCGCCGTCCGCGCGGCGGCGCTGCCCGCGCGGGTGCCCGGCGAGGTGCACACCGCGCTGCTCGCCGCGGGCCTGCTCGCCGACCCCGACGTGGGGCTCGGCGAGGCCGCGCAGGAGTGGGTGGGCCACTCGCAGTGGGCCTACCGCCGCACCTTCGGCTGGACGCCCGCCCCCGGCACCCGCACCGACCTCGTCGCCGACGGCCTCGACACGGTCGCCGAGGTGTACGTCAACGGGCGGCACGCCGGCTCCGCCCGCTCCCAGCACCTCGGCTACCGCTTCCCGCTCGACGGCCTGCTGCGCGAGGGCGAGAACGAGGTCGAGGTCCGCTTCGACTCCGCGTGGGAGGCCGCCCTCGCCCACGAGCGCGCGCACGGCCCGCTGCCCTCCCCGTACGACGAGCCTTACGCGCACGTCCGCAAGGCCGCCGCCAACTTCGGCTGGGACTGGGGCCCGCACTACGTCACGGCGGGCATCTGGCGCGGCATCCGGCTGGAGACGTACGCGGGCCGGATCGACCACGTCCGCCCGCTCGTCGCGCTCGCGCCCGGCCACGGCAGCGCCGAGGTCACCGTGCACGTGGCCGCCGACGCGCCCGCCGGCGCCCGGGTCCTGGTCGAGCTGGCCGACCCGGCCGGGCGCCCCGCCGGAAACGCTGCCGGAACGGTCGGCGAGGACGGCGAGGCCGTCGTGGCCTTCACCCTCGACGCGCCCGAGCTGTGGTGGCCGGTGGGCCTCGGCGCCCAGCCCCGCTACGGGCTGCGCGCCCGGCTGGAGCTGGACGGCGAACCGCTCGACGAGACGTCCGTACGCTTCGGGGTCCGCTCCGTCGCGCTCGACGAGTCGCCCGACGCGGCCGGCGCCCGCTGGGCCCTCGTCGTCAACGGCCGCACCGTGCGCGTCCGCGGCTACAACTGGATCCCCGACGACACCCTCGACAGCCGCGCCACCCCGCAGCGCGTCACCGCCCGTATCGACCAGGCCCTCGCCGGCAACGCCAACCTGCTCCGCGTCTGGGGCGGCGGTCACTTCGTCACCGAGGACTTCCTCGACGCGTGCGACGAGCGCGGCATGCTGGTGTGGCACGACTTCCTCTTCGCGTGCGCCGCCTACTGCGAGGACGACGACACCGCCGCCCTCGTCACCGCCGAGGCCGAGCAGGCCGTCGCGCGCATGGCCCCGCACCCCAGCCTCGTCCTGTGGTGCGGCGGCAACGAGACCGTGCTCGGCCACCGCCACTGGGGCTGGACCGACCAGATCGGCGAGCGCGGCTGGGGCGCCGCGTACTACCTCGACGTCCTCCCCGGCGTCCTCGCCCGCCTCGACCCGACCCGCCCCTACGTCCCCAACTCGCCCTGGTCCGGCAGCCTCGACGCCGACCCGGCCGCCGTCACGCACGGCCCCAGCCACCTGTGGGACGCCTGGAACGACGCCGACTACGTCCACTACCGCGACCACGACCCCTCCTTCGTCTCCGAGATGGGCTGGTGCGGACCCGCCGCCTGGACCACCCTCGAACGCGTCCTGGACGGCGAGACCCCCGGCCCCGCCTCCGCCCTGACCCGCCACCACCTGCGGGCGATCGACGGCATGCACAAGCTCACCCGCGGCCTCCAGCCGCACTTCCCCGCCCCCGCCGAGGGCGCCGACTGGCACTTCGCCACCCAGCTCGTGCAGGCCCGCGCGGTCGCCGCGGGCGTCGAGTGGCTGCGCTCCCGCGACCGCTGCGCCGGCGCCGTCGTCTGGCAGCTCAACGACTGCTGGCCCGCGATCAGCTGGTCCGCCGTCGACTCCGCGGGCGTCGAGAAGCCCCTCTGGTACGCCCTGCGGCACGCCTTCGCCCCGCGCCTGGCGACCGTCCACCCCGTCACCCCCGGCCCGACCCACGACCCGACGGGCCCCGCCGGCCTCGAACTCACCCTGGCCAACGACACGGCGGGGGAGTGGCGCGCGTCGGTGACCGTCCGCCGGATCGCCTTCGACGGTACGGAACTGGCCGCCGCCCGGCTGGACGCCGCGTGCCCCGCGGGCGGGCTGCTCCACGTCCCCCTCGACCCGGCGCTCACCGCCCCGGCCGACCCCTCGGCCGAGCTGCTCGTCGTCGACACCGACGGGACCCGCACGACGTGGACGTACCGCCCGGACCGCGCCCTCGCCGGCCCGCCGCCCGCCCGCACCGTCATCCCCTCCACCGGGGACGGCGCGCTGCACCTGACGGTGACCGCGCACACGCTGCTGCGCGACCTGTGCGTCTTCCCCGACCGGCTGGCCTCCGCGCTCGGGGTGGCCCCGTCCGACCTCGTCGTGGACCAGTCCCTCGTGACCCTCCTCCCCGGCGAGAGCCGCGTCTTTGCGCTCAGGGCGCGCTCGGGACTTCCCCTCCCGCCGGTGCGGCTACCGGACGAGCTCCTCGACCTGGCGGTCCGCTCGGCGGGGGAGCTTTCCGTGTAGGGCGCGCGTCTTGGGGGCGCGGGGAACTGCGCGAGCAACCACCCACCGGCCGGTGGTCCGGCGCGGACCGAACTGCCCCTTCGGGTCGGTGACGACGTGCACCACGGTGGCGGATTGGCCGCGCAGTTCCCCGCGCCCCTAAAAACGCGTGCCCGGCGGGGCAGAAACGCACCCTGTTACGTTTTCCGCCCCCGGCACGTCGCAGACGTGAGGGGACTTTCCGGCGGAAGGTGAGGGTCATGACGGGACCGGGCCCGGAGGGCGATGTGTTGGCGCGGCTCTTCGAGGAGGAGCGGCCGAAGCTCACGGCGGTGGCGCACCGCATGCTCGGCTCACGGGCGGACGCCGAGGACGCCGTCCAGGAGGCGTGGCTGCGCCTCGCCCGGCAGGGCGACCCGGACGGCATCGCCAACCTCGCCGCGTGGCTGACCACCGTGGTCGGCCGCGTGTGCGTCGACATGCTGCGGGCCCGCAAGATCCGCCCCGAGGAGCCGTACGGCGCGCACGTACCGGAGATCGAGGTCACGGACGACCCCGCGGCGGCGCCGGAGGCCGACGCGGTGCTCGCCGACTCGGTCGGCGTCGCGCTGCTGGTGGTGCTGGACACGCTCGGGCCCGCGGAGCGCCTCGCCTTCGTGCTGCACGACATGTTCGCGGTGCCGTTCGACGAGGTCGGGCAGATCCTGGGCCGGTCGACGGACGCGGCGAAGATGCTCGCGAGCCGCGCCCGCCGCAAGGTGCGCGGCTCGCACGACACAGCGGAGGGCCGGGGCCGGCGGCGGGCGGTGGTGGACGCCTTCCTCACCGCGGCCCGGGCCGGCGACTTCGCGGGCCTGCTGGAGCTACTGGACCCGGAGGTGGAGTGGCGCTCGTACTCCGACCAGGGCCTGACCGCCGCCCGGGTGGCGGCGGCCGAGCTGGCCGTCCGCGCCCAGCGCGGCGCCCGCGCGGTGGCGTCGTCCCGCCCGGTGCTGGTCAACGGCGACCCCGGAGTGCTGGTGTGGGGCCCGCAGGGCAAGCTGCTGGGCCTGGTGGCCTTCGCGGTGTCGGACGCGGGCCGTATCACCGAGGCGCTGACCGTACGCAACCCCGCGCGCCTCGCGTCCCTGGACCTCCCCCCGGAGCTCACCCGCTGACCACCGGCGCCCCGGCCGTCGTCGCGCGGATACGGTGTCCGGGACGGGCCCGGACACGTACGGAGGCGCCATGACCCCGCAGCTGCGGATGACCGCGATCACCCTCGACTGCCCCGACCCGCTCGCCCTCATGGCCTTCTACGAGGCGGCCACGGGCCTGCCCCGGCACCCGAAGTCCGACGCCGATTTCGCCGGCCTCGCCGGCACCGACGGCGCACTCCTGCTCGGCTTCCAGCGCGTCCCCGACTACCGCCCCCCGCGCTGGCCCGGCCAGGATTCCCCCCAGCAGCTCCACATCTGCTTCACCACCGACGCCGACCTCCCCACCACCGAGTCCCACCTCCTGACCCTCGGCGCCACCCTCCCCACCCACCAGCCCCACGGCGCCAAGGCCCGCGTCCTGACCGACCCGGCGGGCCACCCCTTCTGCATCGTCAGCGCCTGAACGGGCTACCGCTCCGGCTGAGCATCTGGAGCTGCGTCAAGTGCCGAGTCAGGTTGAACATCCGTCGCTATGATGGAAATTCGGTGGTGCGGGGGAGAGGCGAGGGCACGGTGGGCCATGAGGAGGCCGTGGCGACGGCCTGGCGATTACATTCTTCGCTGGCCGAGTGGACCGGTCGTATCGACGCCAAGGCGTCGTTCGCGTTGACGATCGAGTCGGCGCTACTGGCCGGGGTCGGAGCCGCGTCGAGCACAGGGCGCGTGTTCGGGGGGCTGTCGGAGTGGTGGGCGCGGGCCGAACTATGGGTCGGTGTCGTCTTGCTGGCGCTGTCGGCGCTCGCCGCAGTCCTGGCGGTGCTCCCCAGGGAGGGCCCTGCGCACGGGGTGCCGCCGGGGCCTGACGACTACCTCTTCTACGGAGACCTGCACCAGTGGACGCCGCAGAACCTCGCGGAGCGGCTGGGGCTCGCGGATCCACTCACCGCGCTCACCGGGCAGATCGTGACAATGAGCGCCATCATATGGGCCAAGCACCGCCTCGTGCGCCAGTCCCTCCTGCTGGCGGTGGCCGGGGCCGGACTGCTCGGGCTGGCGGTGGTGACCGGCTGACCGATGACGCCCTCCGAGGAAGCGGCACCCGACCGCCGGCAGGCCGCCGACGATGCCTTCTGGTCACTTCTCGACGCCCCTGCCCGGCATGCGCTGCGAACCGCCGGCCACGTGAGGACGTACGCCCCCAGGGATTTCCTGCTGCGTCAGGACGACCGCTCCGACCACATCTTCGTGCTGCGCAGCGGTTGCGTGAAGGTGTACACGGACAGCGACACCGGCTACCGCACGGTACTAGCCCTGCGCAGGGCGGGCGACCTGGTCGGCGAGCAGTCCGGCCTGAACCGTAGACCCCGCTCCGCTTCCGTCTGCTCGCTGATCGAGGTCGAAGCGCTCGTCGTGCCGGCCAGCCGGTTCAGCACGATACTGAAGTCCAGCGCGGTCATCGCCCAGGCGGTCCAGCAGGTCCTCTCACAGCGGCTACGTGACGCGGACCGGCAGCGCGCCGCCATAGGTTCCGCATCGGTGGAGGCGCGGCTCGCCGAGCTGCTGCTGCACCTCGCGGAGCGGCACGGCTGCCGGGTCGTCGGCGGGTCAGTGCGGATCGAACTCCCTTTGTCACAGGAAGACTTGGCGGGGCTGGTGGTGAGTTCGCTACGGACCGTCAGCCGCACGCTGGAACAGTGGCGGCGCGAGGGCATACTCACCACGGGCCGCCAGGTCCTCGAACTCGCCGACCTGCAAGCTCTGCACGAGCGGAGTGGCTCATCCGTACCGCCTTCCGGGCTCGGCACGCGGTCCTGGCAGTGACGGTCCTCGCCGCGGACGTGGGTGCTTCTCATCAGATGGCGTCCCAGGAGTAGCCGGGCAGGCCGTTGCGGTTCGCGATCGGATTCCACTGGGCGACAAACATCTTCTTGGCCGCGGTGGCCTGGTCGCTCGCCTGTCCCGCCTGCTGGAAGGCCGTGGCCTGCGTCGTTCGGCCCTGCCCGCAGCCGTCGCGGGCGAGGTCCTGGGCCCACTCCTGGTAGTGGTCGTCGGCCGCGGCGGACGCCGTCCAGGCGGTCGCCAAACTCCTGAGAGCATCGGAACCGCCCGGGACGGAGCCGACGTCGAGGTCGGCCAGCCGGCCGAGCAGGTCCCGGCGTGACGCCGCAGCCTGGGCGAACACGGTGGCGGACGCGGGGAGCGACTTGCATGCGATGACGGACGCGACTGCCGCCTGGACCGATTGACGGGTGTCCACGTTGCTCTGGAGCAGATCGTCAACGGCGGCGACCTGGCTCTCCTCGGTCGAGTCGTCGGAGCTGTCGGAGCCGCTTCCTCCGTCGTCGGAGTGCGTGCTGTCGCCCGTGTCGCCCGTGTCGGCGGACGCCGTGACGTGGGGGGCACCCGACAGCCCCTGGGACAGGTGGCGGTAGAGGTGCGGCGGGCCGAACAGCAGCAGGAAGACCGCCAGTGCGGTGACCAGCCGGGGGGCCGTCCGGACCGGTTTCGGCGGCACCGTGCCACCCCGCGGGGGGCCGCCCGGTGGCACCGTGTTCCGCGCCCGGGCCGGGCTCGCGGTCGTGGGGTGAACGACGCGGGGCCCCTGGCTGGACCGCCCCAGTGGATTCCGGGCGATCACCTCCTCCAGTTCGTGAGCCCACTCGTGCATCGTCGGCCGCAGCAGCGGGTCGGCCGACTGTCCACTCGTCGCGAGCTGTGCCAGCGCCGGGTCGGCGTTGCCGAGTTCATCGCTGTCGGTGCTCTCCTGCTCTCCCCGGAAGAGCCGGATCGCCAGCAGGCTGTATTTGTAGCGGTCGCTCTCCGGGGTGCCGAGTTCCTCGCCGGTGGGGTCGGGCACCTGCCAGCCCGCGGTCTCGGCCTGCGGCAGCACCTGGCGGCCGTGCAGCCTCATCGCGTCGCAGTCGATGAAGAAGCAGGCGGGCTGCGGGGCGAGGGAGAACATCAGGTTGTTCGCGGACAGATCGCCGACCGCGATGCCCAACTCGTGCAGCCGCCCCATCAGTCCGGCCAGGTCCCGTAGCAGCAGCAGCCGGTGCAGGTCGGTGATGCGGATCGCCATCCGGTCCAGGTAGTCCTGGCTGTTGAAGAGGAACTGGAAGGCCGCGAGTGACGTTTTGCCGACCGGCGCCGGGAGGTGAAGGGTGAAGGTGTCGGGCACTCGGCGCATCAGGAAGCCGCACGGGCCGCGGTCGTCCTCGACCACTGCCGCCGGCCAGGCGCTGCGCTCGCACAGCCAGCGGCCCACCGGGGGGTCGAGCGCCGGGACGAAATCCACCATGGCCTGCAGCGCGGTGAAGTCGGCGGTGGCCCGGATGCCCGGTGTGTACTGCTTGTAGGCGACGGGCCACTCCTTGTTGATCTTCCGTTCCTTGACCCCCCACACCTCCCCCTGCCCGCCTTTGCCCAGCGACCCCTCGCGGACGAAGGTGTCGAGGTGCACCCGGGCGGAGCCGGTCATCGCCCTGGCTCCTGGAGCAGGTGCCGGGGCCATACCGCGAGCAGGGTGCGGTCGTCGTCGAAGGTCTCCCGGGAGAAATCCAGCAGGTGGGCGAAGGCGAGGGGCGAGGGCGGCACGGCCAGGCTGCGGTGGAAGTGCAGGCCGACGGCGCCCTCCCCGTCGCCCAGCGCGTCACCGAAGCCGTCCGTGCCGACCAGCAGCACGGAGGACGGGCCGAGTTCGACGGTCCGCAGCGCGAGCGGCGCGGGCACGCGCGGCAGCGGGGTCACAGCCGAGGAGACGACGTCCTCGCCCTCGGTGTCCTTGGTCGCCAGGAGCCGGTGGTAGCGTCCGTCGGCCCTGTCGAGAACCCAGGCTGCCGAGTCCCCGACCTGGACGAGGTGCACGCGCGGGACACCGTACCGGTCGGTCCGCACCACGCCGGCGACGAGCGTGGTGGCGTACAGCTGTTCGGCCTCCTCCGCGTAGGCGGATTCCGGCTCCCGGCCGGCCGCGGCCCGGGCGACCAGACTCCAGGCAGCCGTCCGCACCACATGCGCCCAGTCCAGCGTCGGCACGTCCGAGTCGAGCTGGTGCAGCAGGTCGCCGACGGCGGCGCGGCATGCCAGCACCGCCCCCGTCGCGGATTGCGGGGCGGCCGAGACGCCGTCGGCCACCGCGAAGACCACGGTCCCGCTGTCCTTGTGGACCGCCACCGCACAGTCGTCCTCGCGCGGCGTGCCGTTGTAGCGGTGCGCGTAGCCGCGGACGGAGGCCAGGCGCATCGTCACCAGGTCGGTCGACCAGCCGTCCGCGATCGTGTCGGGGCGGTACGGGGACGCTCCGGGCGGCCGTGCCTCGAAGGCGTGGCCGGGCTTGCCGACCTCGACCACCGACCAGTCCGGCACGGGAGGACCGGCCGGCCGGTCGGCACACGGCTTCGGCCGGGGCTGCGGCTTCGGCGTCACCTGCGACGCCGACGGCTCGAAGTCCGCCCGCCAACCGTTGTGATGCTCCCAGTCGTTGATGCCGACCGGCTCCCTGCGGGGCTCCGGTCCGTGTGCTCCGGCCATCTCAGACCTCGTCGATCGCCATGATGAAGCCGTCGGGCTTGGCGATGATCAGCTCGGCGTTGCCGGCGGCGAGGTTGCGTCCGGACTCGACCATGCTCTTGGTGAGGGCGACGAAGAAGGAGGAGATGGCCTTCCCGAGGTCGGCGGCGGGCTTGGAGACCAGGGCGAACGTCGGTGTGGAGGCCACCTCCAGCATGACCTCCGGCGACGCCCCGCCGATCCCGCAGGCCACGATGTTCGGCGCGCCCGGGGTGAGCGCCCGGTCGGAGAGCTGCCGGTGCGGCGTGCGCCAGTCCTCGCCGGAGTTGGGCATGCCGTCGCTGAGCAGGAACACCGCCGGGCGGTGAACCCGGTACCCGTCCGCCTTGAGCTTGCCGATGTCGTTCGGAAGCCGTTGCAGCACGGCGTTGAACGCCGCCGCGTAGCTGGTGCTGCCGCGGGTGGACAGCTCCGGCGACCTGTACTCGGCGCGCAGGTCGGCGAGTTCGGTGTACGTTGCGACGTCGTCGGCGAAGCCGAGCACGGTGAGCCGCACCTTCGCGGCGGCCATCGGCTCGGCGAGCATCGTGTCGTAGAGGGACCGCAGTCCCTTGTTGAGTTCGCCGAGGTGCGGGGTCATCGACCCGGACTCGTCGGCGAGTACGTAGACGGGCAGCAGAGCCCCGCGGTTGTTGGACACAGCGGTTTTCCTTCGTTCGGCCGAACCAGGTCGGGCTGAGCGGACGGTTGGGCGCCCGCCGGCAGGCAGCAGGTGCGGGGCCGGTGGGGGTGCGGTCGGCCGGCCGCCGTGTGGTCAGAGGACGGACGAGGCCGGTCGCAGCCCTTCGGGACAGTCGGCGACGAGGTCCGGGCGACCCGCGAGCACGGTGCGGCCCAGGCGCAGCACCGTGTTCTGCAGCAGGGCCGAGAAGGCTGCCGCCTGCTCGGCCGCGTCGGCGGCGGTGACGGTGACGTAGGCGAGTTCGGCTGCGGAGGCGCAGCGCAGCACCGTGCGCGCCTCGCTCTCCCCGAGGCCGCAGGCGACGATCTTGGGTGCGTAGCGGTGTTCTGCCAGGTTCTGCTGGCCCTGCGTCCACCGGGCGCCGTCCTGCGGCGGGGCGGTGGTCACCAGGAAGACGACCGGCCGGTGCGCCCGGCCGCCGCCCTGCTTGAGCCCGTCGACGTCCCCGGGCAGCAGGTCGAGCAACGCGTCGAAGGCCGAGCCGAGGTGCAGTCCGCCGGCTGCCGACAGGTGGGGGACGTCGGTGCCCCAGCCGATGTGTGTCAGCGGCAGCCGCATGTCGGGCCGTTCGGCGATGCCGACCACGGACAGCCGGAGGCCGGCGGCCACGTCGGGGCTCTGGGCGAGCGCCGTGTGCAGCGACCGCAGCCCGTCGTTGAAGCCGGCCGTGAAATGCGCGGCCGCCTGGGACGCGTCCAGCAGCACGTAGACCGGCAGGACGACGACCGGCTCCCTCGGGGTGCTTGCCGCCGGACCCGCGCCGGGAGCCGCCGGGTTTCCCCAGAGCACCGGCGCCGTCGGCCTCGGCACGGACCCTTCCGCGGCGGGCGGCAGACCGGCGGGGGGAGCCCAGGGCAAGCTGCCGTCGAACCTGCCGCCGTTCAGCGCCGCCAGGTCGGCGGGGCGGAAGAAGTCCTTCTCGACCAGGAACTTGAACCTCTGGTCGGCACGCTCGACGCCCAGCTCCCAGCGTGCCGCCTGAGCGTTTTCCCACTCGATGCGCAATTGCATCGCCCGCTCGGTGTCCTCGGGGTGCTTGGTCAGATGCCACCGGATCAGCCCCTCGATGTCCCACGCCATATCGGCGAGGACCTTTCCGCGCCGCCCGTCGCGCGCGAGTTCGCCGTCGAGCTCGATGTCCTTGACGGCCTCGTCGGAGCGCGTCTCGGCCACCCGCCGGTCGTGCTCGCCTTCCGCGAGTGTCCGGTCCCGTTGTGCCCGCGTCACCGCTTTTCGGTACTCCCGGGCGGCATCGTCGGGTTCCAGGTGGACCCAGCACCGGAAGATGGTGATGCCCTCGGGCAGCACCACCCCGTTCTGGAAATGGCGGTTGACGGCGGCTTCGGCCCGGTCCGCGTCCTCGATCGGGAACCCCCGCGCGACGGTGCGGATCTGGTGGACGACGTACCCGTACACGACGGCCAGGGCGTCGGGGAGGTTGCGCCGGACCACTTCCGCCGGGTCGTGGACCCGGAAGCCCACGTCGAAGTGGGCCGCGAAGTGGTGCGCCTGGTCACTGCACGGCAACGGGGTACGGCTGACGTTCGCGTGGCGCAGATGGTCGCTCAGGTCGACGAGCAACCGGATGCCCGCCCTGCCGAACACCCTTGCCCAGAACGAAGGGGTGGACTTGGTGCCGACGGTGAGCGTACCGTCCGTCGCCCGGTGCACGACCGCCACGTTGCGGTGCTCGTCCCACCACTCCCGGTAGCGCTCGGTAGGTACCAGATCGATGTTGGAGATCAGCGGCAGCGGTGTGGTCACGTCAGTCCCTCCCGGACGAGCAGTCTGTTCACGGCCCAGGCGGTGAGCGGCAGCGGCGCCAGCTCCTCGCGGTCCGTCCATGAGTCGGCGTAGCGCCGGACGATCGCGGCGGACCGGCGGTCGCCGGTCACCACGTCGCCGAGCATGGCCAGGAACACCGCACGCAGCTGTTCGTCGGCCTCCGCGAGTCCGGCCCACGTCTTCAGCGCGTCCTCCGCCTGCCGGTTGAAGAACGGCTGGCTCAGCACCTCGCGCCACAGCACTCGCAGCGGATCGACCAGCTCCGGCCGGTCCGACCGGAGGAACAGCAGCAACGGCCAGCCGTCGGCCTCCTGCGTACCGGTCTGCGAGCCGTCCACCACTGATTGCATGGCCACGATGAGGAACGCCAGCAGGCAGCTGGGGCGGGTCTGCGTGTCGGCCAGGCCCGCCCGAAGCGCGCCCAGCACCAGCGGCGCCGTGGCGCTGTCCTCGACGAGCAGGTCGGTGTAGGCGTATCCGATCGCGACCGCGACCTTGATGTGGTCCACCTGCGACAGCCGCGACAGCGCGGTGATGGACTGCCGCACGTCGGCCGAGAGCGGGGTCAGCCCGTATACCCGCGCCGCGGTGGCCTGTCCGAGCGGACGCGACCGGTCGGCGTACCACTCGCCCACAACTGCCCTGATGTCGGGCAGCAGGGCGGGATTGCGGCTGGCCGCGGCGAGCGTGTAGGCGGCCGCGTTGCGGTACCGGAAGTCGTCGTGGTGCGCCCAGCGCGCCAGCACCTCCTGGCTGATGTACGGGAACGCGTCCGCGAGCAGTCCGCCCAGCGCGACCGCCGCGTACACCGACGCCTCCTGCGAACCCTCGGCGACGACCTCACCGAGCCAGTCCAGCAGCACGTCCTGCACGGACAGCTCGGTCCAGGCGTGGGCTATCACCCGGCGCGGGTAGTCCGGTTCCTGGTAGGCCAGGCACACCACCGGAGCGCGTCCGGTGGGGCTGCCGTCCCGCCGGCCCGCGACGGCGGGTGTGCGGCGCGCCCGCAGCCGGGCCAGCAGCTTGCGCAACGGAGCCCCCGCCGGGTCCCGCGGAGGCAGGCCCTTGTAGTTTCCCTCGTCCTTCGCGGGATGGGCCGGCGAACGTGCCTCGTCCAGCCGCCGCAGCAGCGCGCGCGCCGCCTGGGCTATCTCCTCCTGCGGCAGCCCGTTGAGCACGGCCAGTGCGATGGACAGGCAGCGGACGTGCGGCTTGGTGAGCCCGTCCGCCCAGATCTCGAAGGTCTCCAGGCCCTTGCGGGCCACCCGCTCGCTCACCTGGAGCAGGTCGGGGGCGCCGGACGAGAACTCGTCGTGCAGCGCGGTTGCCAGGTCCGCCGCGGTCCGGCAGGAAGCTCCCCTGTCCAGGTGCTCGGCGAGCAGCGCCTCCACGTCCGGGTCGGCCAGGATCTGCCCGGTGGCCTCGCTGCCGAGCCGCCAGTCCAGGTAGCGCCGTACGATGCCGCGCGGGGCGGGCGGCTGCGACAGGTCCACGACGCCGGAGAGCACGTCGCTGTCGGCGACATCGGTGTCCGCGACGGTCACCACCATGACGGCGCCCGCGGCCAGCAGAGCGGTCTGCAGCCGCTGGTAGATCTCGCCGCGCAGGTTCGCGGCGTCGGCGGGCCGGTCCAGCAGGAAGCCCGCTCCAACCTCGATCCCGGTGGCGGCGCCGTTCTCCCCGGTGTCGAGCCGGTCCACGAGCGAGCCGAAGTCGAGTCGGCTGTCGAGGTGGTAGACCGTCCCCTCGCAAGTCGTCAGGAGGCGTACGGCAGCGGCGGTCTTGCCCAGGCCGGCGGGCCCGCGCAGGATGACGACGCCCTGCTGGTGCAGCGCGGTCCTGGCCTCCTCCAGGCCGGGCGCGTCCTCGAACGCGTAGCGGACGCGGTCCCGCAGAACGGGGGAGAGCGGGCGCAGCCGGTCCCTGCGGCCGCCCAGCAGGTACACGAACTTGTCCCCGCCGACCACGTCGCCCTCGACGTTGGCGAACGCGTTGCGCAGATGGCCGTGCAGCTGCGAGCCCTGGCCCATGCGGTCGGTCGCCGCGCTGGCGTCCTCGCCGGGGCCCACCCGGTCGGTGGCTGCCGCGGATGTGCCGCCCGGTGCGCCGGCGGCGCCGCCGTCCCCCGTTCCCGGGGCACCGGCCCCTCCCGCGTCGGAGCCGCCCGACGCGCCTCCTGGTACGGGAGGGGCCGGCGTCCCCCCGGCGACCGGGGCGCCCCCCGACGCCCCGGGCGCTGTCGCACCGCTCGGCGCGGTGCCCCCCGTCGGAGTGGCGGTGGTCACGAGACCGTTCCCGGTCCGTGGACGTGCTTGTCGCCGCCGACGACATCCCCGTGCACCGTACGCACCCGGATGTCGGTCACCCGGCCCGCGGAGCCGGCGCCGGGCCGTTCTGCGGCCCCGGTGCCACCGGTGGTCGGTGCCGCGGGAGCCGGCTGCGGTGCGGTGGCTGCCGACGGCAGCCCGGGCGGTGCGCTGTACCCCGGCACGGTGACCCGTCCGCAGAGCGTCTCGCCGTGCTTGGTGGTGAACCGCATGGGCAGGTAGGCCGCCGGGTCCAGCCCGCGGTGGCCGTGCCGCACCACGCCGTCATACACCTGCTCGGAGACCACGAAGGCCAGCCGGGCCAGGGTGGCCTTCCTCAGCACGTTCCGCAGCGGCTGTGCATCGACCAGCCGGAAGGCGGTGTTGACCGCGTCGCCCGACCAGCCGTGCGCGTCCTGGGCGGCGAGCCCCTGGTGGAGCGCCACCCGCATCCTCAGGGAGTTTTCCTCGCCGTGGACGCGCGCCTTCTCCCGCAGCCCGTCGTCGAGCGCGCGCACCAGCGGGCCGGCCAACCGGACCGGGGAGACCGAGGGCGGCACCAGCATCAGGATGCCGTCGCCGCGGTCCTCCATCGCGATTTCCCGCGCATCGAGCCCGCAGTCCTCGAATGCGGTCCGCACGACGTCGTACATCGCCGCGCGCAGGAATTGCTGGAGCGGATCGGACCGTGTGCTGAACGTCTCCAGGTCCAGCACCACGATCCAGTGGTGCAGCGCTTCGGTGGTCATCCGCCCTCCCCGCGATCCGGCCGAACTGCGGCTCCCCCTGTCCTACGGCACCGTCGGGGGCCCGTCCACGCCAGATGGCGCGCATCGCGCCCGAGCCGCCCGCAGCTCGTGGGGCCCACTGCGCCGCGGTGGGGATACGGATTGCGCCCGGTGCGGGCACGGGGTCAGCGCGGGCCGACCGTGAAGCGCAGGACGCGGGAGTCGCGGGTGCGGAAGCCGAGGCGTTCGTAGAGGCGGTTGGCGGCCTCGCGGGAGGGGCGGGACGTCAGGTCGACGGTGCGGGCGCCGGCCTGTTCCGCGAGGCGCAGCGCGTGCTCGGTGAGGGCCGCGCCCACGCCCGCGCCGCGCGCGGCGCCGTCCACGACGACGTCCTCGATACGCGCCCGCAGGCCCGTCGGCAGCGGGAACATCACCAGCGTCAGCGTTCCGACGATCTCCCCGTCGAGCCGCGCGACCAGCACGGTGTTGGCCTCGCTGCCCAGGACCCGCGCGACCCCGTCGGCGTCCAGCACCACCGCGCTGCTCGACAGTTGTGGCAGCAGCCGCGCGAGAGCGCCGACGACGTCCGCGCCCGCCTCCCGTACCACCTCGATCTCCACAGCCATGCCCCGACTGTACGGGGCGCGCTCAGAACCTTCCGAGAGCCACGAAGAGGCAGGCGAGCAGGATGACCAGGTTGATGCCGAAGACCTGCTTGTACTCCCGCAGGCTCCAGTGCGAGACGGCCGCCCCGGCCATGACCGCGGTCAGGCCGACCGCGGCCAGCGGGGTGAGCACCGGGGCCGTGCCCGTCAGCCGCGGGGCGACGAGCCCGACCGCAGCGAGCAGTTCGAGCAGCGCGACGACCCGTATCGCGCGGAGCGGGAAGGGGGCGACGCCGGTCTGGCCGGTCGCGATCATCCGCTCCTTCGACTGCGTCGACTTCATGCTCCCCGAGGCCAGGAAGACGGCCGCGAGCAGGCCCTGGGTGATCCACAACGCGATGTTCATCGTGATCCTCCGTCAGGTGTGGTGACGATCAACTGCTCGGCGAGGTCGACGAAGGCCGCGACCCAGCGGTCCTCGTCCAGGCCGCTGGGGTGCGCGCCGAAGACGTCCCGCAGCAGCCAGAAGTGCGAGACGGACCCGACGAGCACCACGGCGAGCGCCTCCCAGTCCCGCCCCCCGCCGTCCCCGGGCCCGGCCTGCATACGCAGCCACTGCGCGACGGCCGCGTGGATCCGCCGCATCTCCCCCTCCCGGACCTCGTCCAGCAGCGCCGGAAAGGCGGCCAGGTCCCGCACGATCATCCGGTTGAGGTCCCGCTCCTGCTCCAGCCGCCGCAGGCCCGCCCGCGCCAGCCCCGCGAGCCGCTCCCGCAACGGCAGCGCGGCCATGGCCCCCGGGTCCCCGATCATCGCCAGCAGCCCGGCATTCTCCGCGACCTTCGCCCGCACCCCCTCGGCCAGCAACTCCTCCTTCGACCGGAAGTGCCGGTAGAGCGACCCCGACCCGGGCGACAACCCCGCGGCCTTCTCGATCTCCGCAACCGTCGTCCTGGCGTACCCCTGCTCCCCGAAAAGCCGCATGGCCTCGGCCACAACCCGCGCCCGGGTGTCCACCGCGCCCTCCTCTGCAAGTAAGCACTTACTTGCAGAGTAGCCGACACGCGCGCCCCCGGGTAGCCCCGGGCGAACGCCGGTCCCTACCCGGCGACCTGACGGACCGGGACGTCGTCGTCGCCGTACAGTTCGAGCCCGTAGCCGAGGCCGGATCGGGCGAGGAGCGCCGCGAGGGCGTCGAAGCGGGCAGGGTCGACGACGCCGTTCAGCAGGATCTCCCCGCCCCCGAGCGGATCGAGCTCGACCCGGCACCAGCTCGTTTCGACCTCGTACCCGTGCCAGGACGACGACCGGTAACCCCACCCCGCCACCGCAAACCACTCGACCACCCCGGACATGCGCCGCCCCCGCAGAGTGCCGTACACGTTGTTGGCCGCGTCCCACCACGCCGGGTCCAGAGCCGGGCGGTCGTCGGAGATGTCCACGCCGGATCATGACACCTCACCCGCGCGGTCCGCCCGCCATATCCGACGGAGCGCTCAGAGCTCGCCCCGGGGGAAGTGCTCGCCCCGCTTCCCCCGGTAGCCGCTCTCCCCGTAGACGGTGGCGACCTCGTCGAAGCAGCGGACCACCGCGCCGACGAGCCGGTCCATGCTCACCGGCCCGGACCACAGCTCGGTTCCGGCCTTGTCGTGCTCGCCGCCGTGCCGCAGTTCGAGCAGGCGCAGCCAGGCGTCATCCCCCTCCCGGTGGAAGATCCACCGGAAGGCCGTCGGCTCCGCCTCGAACTGCGCCCGCGTCTCCGTCTCGCCGGCCGCGAGCCGGGCCACGGCGGTCAGCAGGTCCTCGGGCGCGGTGCTGAGATACGACGCGGTCAGCTCGACCCGCGCCGCATCGGCCTCGGCGACGCACTTCGCCCAGCCCCGCCCGACGAGAGTCCAGGTGATACGGAGCCCGGGGTCCTCGGGTGCGGTCATGCGCCGAACGGTAGACCCTCGGCCGGGGCCGGGTGGGTTAGCTCCGCGCTAGCGGGTGCTTGCAAAAGTTAGCGGGAGGGTGCACCCTCGTACGTATGGCGTCACTGAGGGTCGGCAACGTCGGGGAGTATCTGCGGGAGCAGCGGCGCAGTGCGCAGCTGAGTCTGCGGCAGCTGGCGGAGGCGGCCGGTGTGTCGAATCCGTATCTGAGCCAGATCGAGCGCGGGCTGCGGAAGCCTAGTGCGGAGATTCTGCAGCAGCTCGCGAAGGCGCTGCGGATTTCCGCGGAGACGCTGTACGTGCAGGCCGGGATGCTCGACGCGCGGGAGCGGGACGAGCTGGAGGTGCCGGCGGCGATTCTCACGGATCCGGCGATCAACGAGCGGCAGAAGCAGGTGCTGATCCAGATCTACGAGTCCTTCCGGAAGGAGAACGCCGCCGCGGGGGAGTCGAAGGCGGCGGCACCGGACGAAGGCGTGGCAGAGCGAGGAGCGGCGGGCGGCCCCCAGGCCTCCGCCGCCGTACGGGAGGAAGACGGGAAATGACCATCACCGACGACATCGTGAAGAGCCTGCGCAACCCGACCCCGCTGTACGCGGTCGCCGGGACCGCGGACCTCGCCGCCGAGAAGCTGCGCGAGGTGCCGGCGCTCTTCGAGCGGCTCCGGGAGCAGGCGCCCGGACACATCGAGAAGATCAAGGGCACCGACCCCAAGGCCGTGCAGGAGCGGGTCGCCGCGGGTGCCAAGGACGCGCAGACCCGGCTCTCGGAGACCTACCGCGACCTGGACCTGAAGTCCTTCCGCGAGATGCCGGACTTCAAGAAGCTCGGCGAGTCCGTGCAGGACCTGGCCCTCCAGGGCGTCGGCCGCGCGACCGGTTACGCGGTCAGGGCGCGGGAGACGTACGACGAGCTGGCCGAGCGCGGCAAGGGCGCCGTCGCCCAGTGGCGCGGCGAGGACGGCGACGGCGGCGCGGACGTGCGGCAGATCGCCGACGCCACGCCGAAGAAGGCGACTCCGGCCGCGTCTGCGAAGGCCGCGCCCGCTAAGACCGCCCCCGCCGCCCGCAAGCCCGCGGCGAAGAAGACCCCCGCCGCCAAGAAGGCGCAGCCCGAGGGATGACGGAATCGGGCCGGGCACGCATCGCGCGCCCGGCCCGTTGTACGCGTACGGCCGGTACGGTTGGGTAGCCGGTGAGAACGCCGACGGACAAGGACGGGTGGACAGCGTGCTGATCACAGGCTTCTTCGGGGTGGTCGCCCTGATCTCGTGGGCGCTCCTGATCTTCGCGGTGTTCGCGTTCGTCGACGCCGCCACCTACCGCGAGGACGCGTACCGCGCCGCGGGCAAGAACAACAAGGGCTTCTGGCTCATCATCCTGGGCCTGGCCGGCCTGGTGATGAAGTTCTTCTCGATCATCTCGTTCCTGCCGATCATCGGCCTGATCGCGGTGATCGTGTACACGGTCGACGTCCGCCCCGCCCTGCGCGAGGTCAGCGGACGCGGCCAGGGCCGCAGGCGCGGGATGCCGCGCCGCAGCGGTGGCAGCCGCGGCGGCAGCAGCAGCGACGGGCCCTACGGCCCGTACAACGGCCGCCGCTGACCGGCGCAGAAAAAGCGGCTACGCCGTCGCGCACCGCTCCAGCAGCACCACGGCCACGTCGTCCGTCAGCTCGCCCCCGTTGAGCTCGCGCACCTCCGTCACGGCGGCGTCGAGCAGCGCGTCGCCGTGCAGGCCCGCCGCGAGCAGCCGGGAGACCAGCCGCAGCATGCCGTCCTGCTCCAGGCGCTGCGTGCCGTTGCCGACGCGGCCCTCGATCAGGCCGTCCGTGTAGAGCATGAGCCGCCATTCGCCGTCGAGCGCGACCGGCACCCGCTGCCAGTCGGCCAGCTCGTCGGGGAGCAGGCCCAGCGCGGGGCCGCCGTCCTCGTGCGGGAGCAGCCGGGGGGCGCCGCCGGTGCCGGAGAGCAGCGGGGCGGGGTGGCCGGCGAGGTAGAGGCCGGCGGTGCGGCCGTCCGGGGCGATGTCGAGCGTGCACAGGGTCGCGAAGATCTCGTCGTCGGACCGCTCGTGCACCAGCACCTGCTGCATCGTGCGCAGCAGCGTCTCGCCGCCGAGCCCGGCGAAGGTGAGCGCGCGCCAGGCGATGCGCAGTTCGACGCCGAGGGCGGCCGCGTCCGGGCCGTGGCCGCAGACGTCGCCGATCATGGCGTGCACGACGCCGTCGGACGTGCGGACGGTGTCGTAGAAGTCGCCGCCGAGCAGCGCGCGGCTGCGGCCGGGCCGGTAGTGGGAGGCGAAGCGCAGCCCGGCGCCCTCCAGCAGTGGGGTGGGGAGCAGGCCGCGTTCGAGGCGGCGGTTCTCCTGCGCGCGCAGCCGGGTCTCGGTGAGCTTGCGCAGCGCGAGGTCGGCGCGTTTGCGCTCCACCGCGTAGCGGACCGCGCGCGTCACCCCGGAGGCGTCGACGTCGCCGCGCGGCAGGTGGTCCTGGGCGCCGATGCGTACGGCCTCCGCGGCGGTGCCGTCGTCGGCCCCCTCGGTGAGGACGAGGACGGCGGTGCCGGGCGCGACGCGCAGCACGTGCCGGACGCCCTCCAGGACGTCGGGCAGGTCCAGCAGGATGCAGTGGACGTCGTCGGTGAGCAGCCGGCCCGCGGCGGTGAGGTTGCCCGCGCGCAGGACGCGGATGCGGGGGCCGGCGCCGTCCTGGAAGTAGGGGGCGGTGAAGGCGCCCGCCGGGTCGTCGCCGACGACCAGCAGGTTGAAGGTGACGGGGGCCTCGGCGGTGTCCTTGCGCTGGCGCGGCAGGCTGACCGCGGCGGAGGCGCCGGGCGCGGGGCCCGCGGGCTCGGGGGCGGCGGCAGCGGAAGCGGCGGTGGGAGCAGGGGCGGAGGCGGGGCGCCCGGCCCCGGGTCCGGTGGCCGTGGGCCGTTCGGTGCCGCGCTTGGCAGCGGACATCAAGCGACTCCTTTCCGGTCCCCTGAACGATTGACGGTGTTTCCTTTGCCTTGCTTTGCCTTCCCCGGCCCCAGGAACCCTAGTGGCTGAACCTGGCGTCACGGGAGGGGCAGTTGTAAACCGTCACCGTCATATGCGGTGGCCAGGGCGCGATTTCGCCACCGATGTGGGGATCCGCACATGACGTATGTCACGCGGTTTCACTGCAACCATGCCCCGTATCCGGTCCACAACCGGAACCGATGCCGGGCGAATGGCGGGGGAGTGCGGGAATTTGCCCGGCCCGCACAATAGGCGGCGAAATCAACCCCCATGGGCTATTTGTACGGACGGTGCGTCACTCGGAGTGAGCCGCGCGCCGTCGTACGCCCGCGTACGCCGCTGTCCGAGTTCTGCCCCTCCCCGCGCCCGTCCATGCGCGGCCGCCCGAACCCGCGCCCTTCCGTTGCGGCCCGCGCCCTCCCGCCCGCGTCCGCCGCGCGGAGCCGCCCGCACCCTCCCGCCCGCGCCGCCTCAGCGCGGCGCCAGCGCCTCCCACGCCACCGTGACCTCGCCCTGCCGCCAGCGCGCCGGGCCGTCCGTCACCGGCCAGCCGTCCGCCCGCAGGGCGCGCACCGCCGCTATCCAGCGCTGCCGCGCCCCCAGCGCCGACAGCGGGGCCGCCGCGGCCCATGCCCGGTCGAAGCCGGTGAGAAACGCGTGCACGCCCTCACCCGGCACATTGCGGTGGATCAGCGCCTTCGGCAGCCGTTCCGCCAGGTCCGAGGGGCGCTCCAGCGAGCCCAGCCGGGTGGCGAAGGTCACCGTCCGCGGGCCCTCGGGCCCGAGCGCGACCCATACGTGCCGCCGCCCGATCTCGTCGCACGTGCCCTCGACCAGCAGCCCGCCCGGCGCGAGCCGGGCCGTGAGCCGCGCCCACACCGCGGGCACCTCGTCCTCGGCGTACTGCCGCAGGACGTTCGCGGCGCGGATGAGCGTCGGCCGCCGCCCGTCCGGCAGCGGCACCTCGAAGCCGCCGCGCACGAAGCCCAGCCCCTCGCGGGCGTACGGCAGCGCGGCCGCGACCCGCTCCGGGTCGATCTCGACGCCGACCACCTGCGCGTCCGCCCGCACCCGGCGCAGCCGCCCCAGCAACTCGACGGCGGTCCAGGGCGCGGCCCCGTACCCCAGGTCGACGGCGAGCGGGTCGGCGGTGCGGCGCAGCTGCGGGCCGTGCGCGGCGGCGATCCAGCGGTCCATGCGGCGCAGCCGGTTGGGGTTGGTGGTGCCCCGGGTCACGACGCCGACCGCGGCCCCCGACCCGCCGGGCCCCGCCCCGCCTGCCCCGCGCGCCGCCCGCGCCCGTCCCGTACCGCCGCTCATGCCCGCGAGCGTAACCGGCCGCCCGCGGGGTAGGTGCCGGGTCGCCGCGGGGCGACGTGGAGGGCGGGCGGCGCACCGTCAAGCGGGTTTCATCACGCTTCGGCAAAGGTGGAAATGGAATCCCTGCTTCCGGTGTTGCCCACGGTTGAACGCGGGGGTACGGCTGCCGGAAGGATGGAAGGGTGACGACCCAGTACACGTCCCGGTTCGGCGGGCTGCGCAGCGCGGCCGGTGCGGCCGCCGCGGCGTACCGCCCGCACCGCAGGGGGGGCCGCCGGGTCCGCAGGATCGCCATGCTGAGCGTCCACACCTCGCCGCTGCACCAGCCCGGCACGGGCGACGCCGGCGGCATGAACGTGTACATCGTCGAGCTGGCCCGGCGGCTGGCCGAGCGGGACATAGAGGTGGAGATCTTCACCCGCTCCACCACCGGCGCCCGCCTCCCGCACGTCGAGCTGGCGCCCGGTGTCCTGGTGCGGCACATCGACGCGGGCCCGTACGAGGGCCTGGCCAAGGAGGAGCTGCCCGCGCAGCTGTGCGCCTTCACGCACGGCCTGATGCGCGCGTGGGCCGGGCAGCGCCCCGGCCACTACGACCTCGTCCACTCCCACTACTGGCTCTCCGGCCACGTCGGCTGGCTCGCCGCCGAGCGCTGGGGCGTCCCGCTCGTGCACGCCATGCACACCATGGCCAAGGTCAAGAACGCCGCCCTCGCCGAGCACGACACGCCCGAACCCGTGGCGCGGGTGATCGGCGAGACCCAGGTCGTCGCGGCGGCCGACCGGCTCATCGCCAACACCGACGAGGAGGCCGACGAGCTGGTACGCCACTACGCCGCCCCGCCCGGCAAGGTCGCCGTCGTCCACCCCGGCGTCAACCTCGACCGCTTCCGCCCCGACCCCGGGGGCCGGGCCGCCGCCCGCGCCCGCCTCGGCCTGCCGCAGGACGCGCTCGTCCCGCTCTTCGCCGGCCGCATCCAGCCGCTCAAGGCGCCCGACGTGCTGGTCCGCGCGGTCGCGGTGCTGCTCGCCGAGCGGCCCGCGCTGCGCGACCGGCTGCTCGTGCCGATCGTCGGCGGCCCGAGCGGCACGGGCCTGGCCAAGCCGGAGGCGCTGCACAAGCTCGCCGCCCGGCTCGGCGTCTCCGACGTCATCCGCTTCCAGCCGCCCGTGCCGCAGGAGCAGCTCGCCGACTGGTACCGCGCGGCCACCGTGCTGGTGATGCCCTCGCACAGCGAGTCCTTCGGCCTGGTCGCGATCGAGGCGCAGGCGTGCGGCACGCCGGTCGTCGCGGCCGCGGTGGGCGGGCTGCCGGTCGCCGTGGCCGACGGGCACACCGGCTTCCTCGTCGCCGGCCACGACCCGCAGGACTACGCGCGCGTGCTCGCCCGCTTCGTCGACCACCCGCCGCTCGCCGACACCCTCGGCGCAGCGGCCGCCCGGCACGCCCGCGCGTTCGGCTGGGAGGCCTCCGCGGAGGACACGGCCGAGGTGTACGCGGCAGCGCAGTGGGAGCACCGCCGTCGCCTACGATCGCCCCATGGCTGAGCCTGAGCAGGGCCGCGGCGGCGGCGAGCGTACGGACGACGGGCCCGCCGCGCAGGCCGCGCGGCAGGTCGTCGAGCAGGTGCTGCGCGAGTCCGAGCTGCCGTGGGAATCGCCGCGCCCCGGCACGTACGTCACGCAGCTGCCCGGTACGCGCAAGCTGTCCACCACCTGCCAGCTGATCGTCGGGCGGCACACCCTGTCGCTCAACGCCTTCGTCGTACGCCGCCCCGACGAGAACCACGAGGCCTTCCACCGCTGGCTGCTGGAGCGCAACCTCAAGCTGTACGGCGTCGCGTACGCCGTCGACCGGCTCGGCGACGTCTACCTCACCGGCCGCTTCCCGCTCGCCGCCGTCACCCCCGACGAGGTCGACCGGCTGCTCGGCGCGGTGGTCGAGAACGCGGACGGGTCGTTCAACACGCTGCTGGAGCTGGGCTTCGCGACGGCGATCCGCAAGGAGTACGCGTGGCGGGTCTCGCGCGGCGAGTCGACCCGGAATCTGGACGCGTTCAGCCGGTTGACCAGCGAGGACGCGTAGCTGTTCGGTTCGCGGGTCTTCCGTGCGGGCCGGGTGCCGTGACACCCTCGGGGGCGTCGTACATCTGAACTCTGTTCAGATATGTGAAACGGTGGCTCGACGGTGAGGGGCGAGGGGTGGCGCGCATGAGCGAGGGGCAGGCCGCAGGAGCCGGGGGCGTCGGCGAGGCCGCCGCGCTGTGGGAGGAAATCCGCACCCGCCCGTACACGCACCCGCAGATCCCGTACGTCGCCCTCGCCGGCTGCGGCGGCGGCGCCCGCGCCTTCCCGCGCCACCCGGTCATGGCCAACGCCCTGGACTTCGGCGCCGACCCGTCCGGCGCCGCCGACTCCGCGCCCGCGATCAACCGGGCGTTGCGCGAGGTCGGCGAGTCCGGCGGCGGTACGGTGCTGCTCCCGCCGGGCACGTACCGCGTCGACGACGTCATCCTCGTCGGCTGGAGCCACACCACGCTGCGCGGCGCCGGCAGCGACCGCACCACGCTGCGCGCCACCGCGTCCCTCACCGACCTCGTCGGCCGCTACGGCAGCCGGTACGGCGGCGACAAGTCCTCCTGGTCCTGGGCGGGCGGCCTGGTGTGGATGTGCCCCGCCGACCGCCACCGCGCCCTCACCACCGCGATCCGCGCCGCCGCCTGGCCCTTCGAGGGCTGGACCGGCAATCTCCGCGACGAGGCGGTGGAGCTGGCGCGGGTGACCGAGTTGAGCCCGCAGGGCGGGTGGCAGGCCACGCTGGACGACGTCTCGCGGGTGCGGGCGGGGGATCGGGTGCTCGTGCAGTACGGCGAGCGGTACGGTGCCGGGCCCGCGGCCGCCGCCGGCTGCGACGCGCTGCTCGCCCACATCGCCGGGGACATCCCGGGCGCGGCCGCGTACGACTGGGCGGACAAGACCAAGCTGGTCTCCTACCTCCCCTACGAGTGGCCCGCCGTCATCACCGCCGTGGACCCCGCCCACCACCGCGTGACCTTCGACCGCCCCCTGCCGCTGGCCACCCGCCCCGCATTCCGCCCCCGCCTGACCACGCTCGCCGCGCCGCTGCTGGACGCGGGTGTCGAGGGGCTCACGATCCGCACCGACGCCCCCGCCGAGCAGTCCCCGCACCTGCTCGACCGCGGCTGGAACGGCCTGGTCGCGCAGTGCACCTGGGACTGCTGGGTGGACGACGTGCACGCCGTCGACGTCGACAACGGCTTCCTGATGGTCGCGGCCAAGGCCACGACCTTCCGCCGTACCCGCGTCTCGGGCCGCGGCTGCCACCACGGCTGGGTCTGCCGCGAGGGCTCGCACGACAACCTCGTCGAGGACTTCACCCTCGACGCCCGTACGACCCCGGCCCCCGCCGGCACCCAGCTGCACGGCATCAACGCCGAGGGCCTGTCCTCGTACAACGTCTGGTCGCGCGGCCGGATGGCGATGGGCACGTTCGACACCCACCGCGGGATGCCGTTCGCGAACGTCCGCACCGAGATCACCCTCGTCAACGACGGGCAGCACGGCGGCGACCTGTCCGCGGGCCCGCTCTACGGCGCCCGCTTCACGCACTGGAACGTCACCGTCGCCAACGCCCGCGCGGGCTGCGTCCGGATCGACGACGTCGCGCCGCGCAGCGCGACGGTCGGCGTCTCCGAGGTCCGCCCCTTCGCGCAGGTCGACGAGCCCGACTTCACCGGCCCGCTCGGCTCGCGCCTGGCGGCGTACGGGGCGCCGGGCGCGGTGGAGCCGCCCAACCTGTACGAGGCGCAGCGCGCCCTGCTGTAGGCGCCCGTGTCACGCGGGGGCTTCCGCGGGCTCCGGGAGAAGCTCCTCCGGCACCGTCTTCGCGGCCGTGGCCGTACCCGGCTTGAGCAGCACGTAGTAGCCGACGGACGCGACCGTACCGACGACCGCGCAGCCCAGCCACACCGTCGCGCGCCCGAGGTACTCCAGGGTGAGGCCGCCGACGAGCGGTCCGACGAAGGCTGCGGCGGCCCAGGCCAGCGTGGAGACACCCTGGTAGCGGCCGCGGGCGTGCTGCGGGGCGAGGTCGGCGACCGCCGACATGGAGGCGGGCGCGTGGATGATCTCGCCGATCGTCCAGACCGCGACGGTCAGGGCGTACAGCGCCACGCTCGTCGCGAAGACGGTGAGCCCGATGCCCCAGGACAGGACGAGGCAGCCGGTGGCCAGCAGCATCGCGTTGCTGCGGGCCCGCAGCGCGCGGGTGACGGGGATCTGGAGCAGCACGATGACGACGCCGTTGATGCTCGCGATCAGGCCGAACTGCTGCGAGCTGAGCCCGTGCTCGCCCATGTCGACGGCGAGGGTGGAGTTGGCCTGCTGCATCACGGCGGCGAAGACGAAGATCAGCCCGGTGAGGACCATGAAGCGCCGGTCGCGCAGGACGTCCAGCAGCGTCGTCCGGGGTGCCCCGGCCTCCTGCGCAGCGCTCCGCGCCGCCTCCGGCCTCGTCTCCGACACCTTCACGTAGACGACCACCGCGCACAGCACGGTGGTCAGCGCGTCGCCGAGGAAGAGCCACAGATAGCCCTCGGCGGCGATGAAGCCGGCCGCGGCCGCCGAGACGCCGAAGCCGATGTTGATCGCCCAGTAGTTGAGCGAATACGCGCGGACCCGGTCGGCGGCCGGGACGAGGTCGGAGATCATCGCGGAGAGCGCGGGCCGCGAGGCGTTGCCGGTCAGGCCGACGAGGGCGGCGACGGCGGCGATCGCGACGGCCCCGTCCACGAAGCCGAGCACCGCGGTCGTCACGGCGGCGCCGAGCTGCGCGGCCAGCAGCGTCACCCGCCGCCCGAGCCGGTCGGCCAGCACCCCGCCGAGCACCGCCCCCACCGCGCCGCCGAGCCCGAAGAGCGCGGCGACCAGACCGGCGTACGCGGCGGAGTAGCCGCGGTCGACGGTGAGGTAGAGCGCGAGGAAGGTCACGACGAAGCCGCCGAGCCGGTTGACCAGCGTGCTCGTCCACAACCACCAGAACTGCCCCGGCAGGCCGCCCGCCGTCTCTCGTACCGCTCGGCTGATGGCCGCCACGGGTCACTCCCAGGTCTCTTGTAAGAGGCGCAAATGCTTCGCGCATCTTACCGAGCCCGGTCGCGAGGGGCGATCGGATTTCTCTTAGACTCGATGGCATGGCTGCTGCTGCGTACAAGCTGATCCTGCTCCGCCACGGCGAGAGCGAATGGAACGCGAAGAACCTGTTCACCGGCTGGGTGGACGTCAACCTCAACGACAAGGGCGAGAAGGAGGCCGTCCGCGGCGGCGAGCTCCTGGCGGAGGCCGGGCTGCTGCCGGACGTGGTGCACACCTCGCTCCAGAAGCGCGCCATCCGCACCGCCCAGCTGGCCCTCGAAGCCGCCGACCGCCACTGGATCCCGGTCCAGCGCAGCTGGCGCCTCAACGAGCGCCACTACGGCGCCCTCCAGGGCAAGGACAAGGCCCAGACCCTCGCCGAGTTCGGCGAGGAGCAGTTCATGCTGTGGCGCCGCTCCTACGACACCCCGCCGCCCCCCCTTGAGGACGGCACCGAGTTCTCCCAGAGCGACGACCCGCGCTACGCCTCCATCCCCCCGGAGCTGCGCCCCCGCACGGAGTGCCTCAAGGACGTCGTCCACCGGATGCTCCCCTACTGGTACGACGCGATCGTCCCCGACCTCCTGACCGGCCGCACCGTCCTCGTCGCCGCCCACGGCAACTCCCTCCGCGCCCTGGTCAAGCACCTCGACGGCATCTCCGACGCGGACATCGCCTCCCTCAACATCCCCACGGGCATCCCCCTCGCCTACGACCTCGACCCCGACTTCCACCCGGTGACCCCGGGCGGCCGCTACCTCGACCCCGACGCGGCGGCGGCGGCGATCGAGGCGGTCAAGAACCAGGGCAAGAAGTAGTCTTTCTCCGCTTTACGCGTGCCCCCTGCTGTGCGGCTTCCCGCGCGGCAGGGGGCACGGGTGCGTCCGGGGCCGTGGGTGGGCCGTCAGGGCATCGGGGCGGTGCGCTCTCCGGGCTCCGGTTCCTGTCGCCACTCCGCTCGGGCGCCAGCGCTTTCGAGCAGAGCGACAGCGGACTGGGCACTGAACTCAGACAGATCCCCAAGAAGGATGACGGGAGTTTGGCGCGCCAGGTCGCGGCTGTGCCACAAGCTCAGCCCGGTCACCTTGCGCACTGCCAGGATCACATCCCTCTCGCGGGGCCCCCGCAGTCGATGAGCACCACCTCGTGGGAAGGGTCATCGCAGAGCAGCGTCTCGGACCCGATGGAATCTTCGTCGGACATCCCGCTCCCTCAACTCAGCGAGCGGGAGCCTATGCACTACGGAAGTGCAGCAGCCACAGCTTTTCGGGCCCGGCTCGCTTGGCGATCTCGCGGCGCAGGGAGATGGAGAAGGGCCGCCACAGGGCCCCGGTATGGGCGGTGAAGGCGTACGAGTCCGCGAGAACGCACGGCATCACGACCCAGCCGCGCGGGTCAGGTGGCGGGGAGCTGGTACGCGAGGACGTACGCGTCTGCCGCCATGACGGTGTCGCAGACCTCGACGGCGCGTCCTTCGATGTCGTAGGCGGTGCGGACGAGGTGGATGACGGGCACGCCTGCGGCGAGCTGGAGGAGCTTGGCCTCGTCGGGTGAGGGCATGCGGGCGCGGATCTCTTCCTCGAAGTGGTCGAGTTGGTGGCCGAGTTCTTCGAGCCGGGCGTAGATGCCGCCTGGCCCGGGGTTGGGTTCGGCGATGGCGGTGCCTCGGGCCAGGTCGAGCGGTAGGTACGAGGTGGCGTATTCGACGGGCCGTCCGTCGAGGAGGTAGCGGCGGCGCCGGGCGAGCACTTTGCGGGGGCCGCCCAGCCGGTTCGCGACGTCCTGGCTCGGCTTCTCCTCCGTGACCTCCAGGCTGTCCACGGTCGGGTGGCCGCCCGCTGCGTCGGCCTCGACGATGAACGCCGACTTCCCCTGCTCTCGGTGCCGCCGCGCGAACCGGTCCGAGGCCAGCCGCCGCACGGGCGGCCGGGCCCGCACGAAGACGCCCCTGCCATGTTCGGACACGACCAGGCCCTCGCCCTGGAGGACGGACAGCGCGTTGCGGACGGTCATCCGCGAGACGCCGTAGTGCTCGACCAACTCCGATTCGCTGGGCAGCTTGTCACCTTCGCCGAAGCGCCCCGGACGGATCGCTTCGCGCAACTGGTCGGCGATCTGCCGGAAGACGGCACGGTCGCTGGTCGGGTCCAGCGCCCCGAGAACACCGGAGTACGTACCGGGCAAGGTTCACTCCTTCGGATGTCTAGACAAGTAGCCGACCATACTTGCTACGGTGGGCAGCCTAGCCAGTCGAAGGGACCACGTACGTGCCGATCGAGCGCCCGCACTCGGTGAGCGTCGCCGGAGTCATCGTCGACGACGCCGGCCGGGCCTTGCTGATCCGCCGCCGGGACAACGGCCACTGGGAGCCGCCCGGCGGTGTGCTCGAAGCGGGGGAGACGATCCCCGACGCCCTCCAGCGCGAGGTGCTGGAGGAGACCGGAATCAAGATCGCTCTCCCGGCGACCCTGACCGGCGTCTACAAGAACATGACCGGCCTGATCGTCTCCCTGGTCTTCCGCTGCGAAGCGATCGGCGGCGGTATGTCGACCGGTCCCGAGACCAGCGCCCTGCGCTGGGCAACCCGTAACGAGGTCTCCGAACTTGCCGACGAGGCGTACGCGATCCGCGTCCTGGACGCCCTCGACGCCGCGTCCCCACCGGCCGTCCGCGCCCACGACGGCGTCAAACTCGTCTAGCTCGCAACACCGCTCCATGGCCGCCCATCAGCAGAAAGCAACTTGTATGCACGAGTATATGAGTAGCCCGCAAGTCTGGGGACTGAGTTGCCCCGGCTCCCCCGAAGAAGTAGGCCGCGCCCGCCGCTGGACCCGCGACGTCCTGCGCAATTCCCCCTGCGCGGACGACGCGGCGCTGATCGTCACGGAGCTGAGCACGAACGCCGTGCTCCACACCCACACCGACACCACCACCGACCAGCCGCCCGGAAGCTTCTACGTCAGCCTGTCCGTCTCCGAAGCCCTCGTGTCCATCTCGGTGACCGACTCCGGAGCCACGAAGACCGCCCCGACCGTCGAGCACCCCGACCCCACCGAAACCCACGGCCGCGGCCTGGCAATGGTCACCACCCTCGCCCACCACGTCGAAACCCACGGCGACCAGCACGGCCACACCGTCACCGCCCACCTGACCACGAAAGTCACTCCATGACCTCGCCCACCCCACCACCAGCTGCCCACACCCTGTGGACGGTCGCCCGCATCTGCCGAGCCCTGAACCACACCGTCCTGGAACGCCGCTTCCTGACAGACCTCACCCACGCCCCCGAGCCCGAGGTGATGTCCGTCTTCACGACCTGGCGCAAGATCGCGGCAACGATCGAACAGCACGCCCCCAGCGAGGCACGACTCGACGACCTGGCCTTACCCGCACCTCTCCAATCCCCAACCCCAGAAGGGCAGTGACCGTCCGCTACAACGCCGGACCGAGAGACCTCCCCAAAGGGCCCCGACGCCGTGAAGCTCCACGCGGCCGGGGCCCTTTCACATGCCCACACAAGCGGGCCGAAGTGAGTAACAACTTTCTCTACGAGTTCAAGCTCCCCGCCGTTGGCGGGGAGGGGAGGAGGGGCGCCGGTCGGTCCCTCGGGTGGGGTGTCGCGAGCGCAGAACTCCCGGGCCTTCGGGCCTGCGTGGTGATCAACCCCCGTTCCGACTGGGGTCGGCGACGGTGATCAGCGCACTTCCCGGGAGAAGCCGGCGGGGGGCTGTCGCCCAGGCCTACGGGGACGGCCTTCGCCTTGGGTGGATGGTGGTTGTTCGGCAGCTCTTACCCTTCGGGTACCCGGCTGGCCGGAGCAATCGGCTTCCAGCCGTCGCTACGGGAACACCCCATCGGCCGCCACCGCGGGGGCTCGGGGGCCGCGCTTGCGCTCCTGCCTCCGGCCCGCGCCGCGCGGCCCCCGGCCCCGCGCCAGTAATACCACGGGGTTCCCCGCCACACGCTTTGCCCGACCACCACCGGGACCGAGCACAAACACGCCGACAACCCCACACCACCAGCAGCACAGCAACCCCCGGACCGGCACAAACACCACGTCCCACCAGGCGTCCCGCATCCACCCAGCCATCTGGGCCCAAGGGGGTGTCAGCCAGCACCCGGGAACCACGGCGACCAGGGGAAAAGGAGGGTGGGGAAGGCGGAGGTGGGTGGGTGGTGGTGCCTCCGGCGGGGGCGCTCAGGCTCCGAGATGGACGGGGGCTCGCTCGGCGGGTGCGGGAGCGTCGTGGTGGGGGTGGGAGCTTCCATCCCGCCTGCCATCGACCCGGGCAAAGCCGAGCAGACGCGGCCCAGGGCGCCAAGGTCGTTCGTACAGTGGCGCGCTCCACCTTGACACCCTGAACCACGCCCGCTCCACTGACGTGCGGGCCGACGGCAGACGGGACGGAAGCCAGACGGTAGCTTCGGCAGTAGTGCGCGAGCACACCCGTGGCAAAATGACCGCTATCCACCAACGGCGAGTCACCATACTTCATCTCCCAACGACTCAACAACCATCTTCATCGTCCGCTCCATCGTCGTTGCATTCCGCAACCGTTGATGGAAATCCGGGAATGTCGAAAGAGTGGCATCGGCATCTTCGAGCGATTTGCCTAGGGCAAGTTTAGATTCCGCGATCTTTTCTTGCATCTCCGCAATCTCGGCGCGTTCATCGACCGTCAAATTTGACTGAACCGACAACCGAAGGGCTTGAGATTCTATGATCAATACCGTAGATAGATGCTTGAGCATAACCAGACGCTGCCTAGTGAGTTGATCCTCTGACCTAGGAGATCGGAGGCAAGCTGCGCCTTCCTGTACAAACGAGCTGGCATACCCAAGATCGCAATTAGCCTCGCCATCCACTCGGACTGCATTATGAGTTCAAGCATTGGGGTGATCGTCACCACAGCAAGGCCTTGCACTGCAGTGAACTCGATCAAGTTAGGCCAATAACTCGCCACACGCTCTCCACGAAGCGCCCTGAGAGACGCGGGAACCGAGAAAGCAGCCATCGCCAGATAGGCAAGCCACAAGAGCGCCAAAAACAATCTAAACAAGCCAGGAGGTTGCCCCGGCTTCTCTCTCCACCGCCTCACGGATTCGCGCGCCTCAGCCATGATGCCTAGGGCGATAATGGGAAGAACCGTCGCGGCGGCGATCCAATAGTCTGCGGGTATTCCAGATTCTTCTGCTGCCATGTCGTAACCCCCTGAAAACTCGCGGTCGACTCGAAGAATCTTAGAACGCCTAACACAATGAGGTAGTCACCAGCAGGCAACGCACTGGGTGAGGTCTTCCGACAGGAAGATCGTGAAACGTCTCTGCGATCCAGTGACGGTCGCCTTGCTCAGCCGACGGCTTCGGGTCAACACCGACCGGCTCTGCGACGCGGCCGTCCTCCTCGAGACCACCGCCCGACCGGCAAAGGCCCTCACATGACCCAGCAGCCCCGGCACGACGACGAACGCACCCGCATCCGCGAGGCTATGGACCGCCTGGCCGTAAGGCCCACGGCCTCCGACGGCAGCCTCACCGGCGCCGCGCTCGCAGCCGAAGCCGGTGCCGACCGCATGGCCCTCATGAAGCGGCACGCCGACCTGAAGAACGCCTCCTATGAGCGCGTCCGCGAACCCGGGCAGATGCTGGAATCCGATTGACGGCTGCGGGAGACCGTCACGAAACTCCAGAAGACCCTCAGGGACCGGAGAGCGGAGATCGACGAGCTGCGTCAGCGAGTCACGATGCTGGCACTTGCCGGTGCCGTTCTCACCCGGCAGGCTGGCCATCGAACTGCGGTGGAAGACTCATCAGCCCCTGACAACGTGGTTCCGTTCTCACGAACCTGAAGTTTGGTGACGGCCCCGGATCACGCCTCTGCGAACAGGGGCACGCCGACGGGGCGTCGGCGAGGCCCCCCGGTGCGATCGTCAGGCGAAGTACGACGTGAACTCGGCGCGGGTGATCCGCCTGTCGCCGTCAGAGTCTGCTGCCCGGACGAAGTCGGCGAGCTTCAGCCCGCCGACGGTGCCGCCGTTGGCCATCCCATAGTCCCTCAGCTCGCTCAGCCGGATCTCACCGCTCGCATCGGTGTCGATCTCGTTGAACACAGCCTCGGCTTCGGCCGGCGTCATCATGCCCATTGCTCCTCCAGGGTTCGGGTCCGGGTACGGGAAGCACCCTTCTGTCCCAGCCCGCACGGCACAGGGCATGACACGCAGGCGACCCTGCGATTCACCGGATCGAGGAGCAGCCCACCAGCCCCGCCGCAATATGTCCTGCGGCCGGGGCCCTGCGGTGGCAGAAGCTACTTCGTGCACATCACGTACGCCTTGGCGACTCCGATGTCCATGCGGATGGCCCAGCTGTTCGGCGTGGTGGCGGAGGGCACGCTGGTGTTGACGGCGTCGGCGACCGCGCCGCTGCCCAGATGGGCGGGCTTGGAGTCGTAGCCGGCGCCGGCCAAGGTGGTGCCCTGCGGGCAGGTGGCGTACGCCGCCTTCGCCGGCTTGGACCAGTCGGAGGCGACGACGACGGGAGCCTGGTCGGAGTCCTTGCTGCACATCGCGTACGCCTGGGCCAGGCCCTTGTCCATCTGGACGCCCCAGGTGTTCGGCCTGGAGGAGGCCGAGGACGGCGCGTTGAAGTCAACCGCGTCGGAATTCGCGGTGTCGCCGGTGTGGGTGGGTTCGGAGTTGTAGCCGCCGCCGATGAGCGAGGTGCCCTGCGGACAGGTGGCGTACGCCGTCTTCCCCGGCTCGGACCAGCTGTCGGAGGCGACGACGACGGGAGCCTGGTCGGAGTCCTTGCTGCACATCACGTACGCCTTGGCCACGCCCTTGTCCATGCGGATGGCCCAACTGTTCGGCGTGGTGGCGGAGGGCACGCTGCTGTTGACGGCGTCGGCGACCGCGCCGCTGCCCAGATGGGCGGGCTTGGAGTCGTAACCGCCACCGATGAGCGAGGTGCCCTGCGGGCAGGTGGCGTACACCGCTTGCGCCGGCTTGGACCAGTCGGAGGCGACGACGACGGGAGCCTGGTCGGAGTCCTTGCTGCACATCGCGTACGCCTCGGCCTGACCCTTGTCCATCTGGACGCCCCAGGTGTTCGGCCTGGACGAGGCCGAGGACGGCGCGTTGAAGTCGACCGCGTCGGAGACTTGGCCGTTGCCCAGATGAGTGGGGTTGGAGTCGTAGCCGCCGCCGACGAGGGTGGTGCCCTGGGGGCACGTGGCGTACGCCGTCTTCCCCGGTTCGGACCAGCCGGACGTCACAACCAGGGGAGCACTGCCCTCGGCGGCTGCCCCAGTGCCGGGGGCCGCCAGAAGCACCGCCGGACTCAAGGCGGAGGCCAGGAGTACAGCAGCGGCGCGACGCAAGGGGCGGAATGCCATGTTCAGGGGCCCTTCGGTGAGGTGGGTGGTTTCCTCACCTTCTACAAGATCACGAGGCGAAATGGGTGTAGAAAAGGACCGAAGCCCCCCAAACGGACTGGAAGATGCCTGCGCAACTCCTCGTGTAGCTGAGCCAGCCTGGTTCCAGAGCGCACCTTCCCGCGGAGGACCCGTTTTCCGGGCACGCTACGCAACCAGCCCACGAAGCCGGTCCTGATCGCGTGGAGTGCAGCCTGTCACCCGTAAGGCCAGGGGTTTGTCACCCGCGAACCATCCCAGACTCGCGGTGTTGCGATCGGCGCAGGCTGGTGGGCCGTAGGTGTCTCAGAACGCCTAACACGATGAGGTAGTCACCAGCAGGCAACACACTGGGTGAGGTCTTCCGACAGGAAGATCGTAAAATGTCTCTGCGATCCAGTGACGGTCGCCATGTAGACCCGAGCTGTTCCTGCGGCTTGGAGTCCGGCGATGGCTTCACAAGTCCGGGCCGAGGCGTGACGCCCGTTTCGAGCATGACTTCGTGCCGCCACGACCAGATGCCCCAGAGCTGTTACGCAGGGGCCGTTTGGTTCAGAAAGACCTCGAAGTCCGCGCCTGCCTCCAGCTCGGCCAGGGACGCGCGGGCAGAGGCGCTGACGTCCTGGGACAGTGCGGATTGCAGGGTGTCTCGGTCCATGCGATCAGTTTGCCGGGTCAGTCTGTCGACTTGGGGTGAGTGCCGGTCAGGTCAGGGACAGCACTTGGCGATGGGTGATCAGGCAGCAGGCGAGCCTGAGGAAGGCTTCGTGGATGTCGGCCCGTCGTTCCCAGCGGGCGCGGAGTCGTTTGAAGCCGTGGAGCCAGGCGAAGGTGCGCTCGACCACCCACCGGTAGACGCCCAGGCCGCTGCCGTGGGGTGTGCCGCGTCGGGCGATGACAGGCAGGATCCGGCGGGCCCGGACCTGATCGCGGTAGACGTCGTGGTCGTAGCCTCGGTCGGCGAAGACCGACTGGGGCTTTCGGCGGGGCCGTCCCGGCCGGCCGCGGACAGGCGGGACGGCCTCGAGCAGCGGCATGAGCTGGGTGACGTCGTTGCGGTTGCCGCCGGTGAGGATGACCGCGAGCGGGGTGCCGTGGCCGTCGGTGATCAGGTGATGCTTGGAGCCGGCCCGTCCTCGGTCGACTGGCGACGGTCCGGTCTGGAGCCCCCTTTTAGGGCCCTGACGTGGCTGGAGTCGACGACCGCTCTTGACCAGTCGAGGCGGGCGGCGGCATTCAGCTCGGCCAGTAGCACCTCGTGTAGCCGTTGCCAGACGCCGGCCTTGTTCCAGTCCCGCAGTCGTCGCCAGCACGTCATACCGGACCCGAAGCCGAGCTCCTGAGGCAGGTGTTCCCACTGAATGCCGGTTTGCAGCACGAACAGGATCCCGCACAGCGCCTGTCGGTCCGGGACCGGCTTGCGGCCCGGGTACCTGAACCGCCTCTCCCGCTTCGGCAGCAGCGGCTCGATCCGCTCCCACAGGTCATCCGACACGATCCACGGCGAAGCCCCCATGGCCCGGACAACGCCGAACCCACCGACCGGACACGGCCACCAGGACCGATCCACCTCATTGTGTTAGGCGTACTTAGACCTACTCATCTTGATATTGCATGACATCGGCGACGACTGCTGCGCTCTCGCCGGTGGGGCGCGGTCGGACCCATCGGTCACATGAGAGGCTCCGTTCGCTCATCGGGAGCAAGCCAGCACAAGTTGGGCTTGATTTCGCCCTACTACTCTCCGCACACGGATACTCACACTCGAACCTATGGGGAGAGAGCGCACCAACCAGGACCTTGTGTGCGATGAGTGCCGCGACCCAGGCCAACCGGCGTACGGGCGGGGGACCTTGCCGCTGGATGTCGTGCTGTGCGACCGGTGTTGGAACCGGTTGGCCAACGACCTGGCCGAGATCAACGAAGCCACCGCCCCGCCAAGGCCCGAGCCAGACCCGGACGATGTCAAGTGGATCGAGCCCGAGGGGTGCCCCAAGTGCGGCATGGAGGTACGCACGGTGCCCACCAACTACGACCGGTGGGTGAGCCTCTCCACGGCGCCCGCGCGGGCCAAGGAAGTACCGCGGCGCTACCGGTGGCGCATCGTGACGAAGCCCGCGCGGCACTCGACCTACCCCGTCGCCAGGATCGCGGTGCGGGTGAGCGGGCTCGAACCGATGCCGGACGACATGGTGATACCCGCGCACACCGTCGAGTGCCAGCACCCCGCAGCACGGGCCAAGGTCGAGGAGGCATGGCGGGCGGACCGGGCCCGGCAGACGTGGTTGCCGCCCTCGGTCGAGGAGTACGAGGACGACGAGTAGCCGGCGTGCCCCGCGTGCCCGCTGCGTGCCCGTCTGAGGGGCGAACAAGGGGGAACCACGGGGAAATCAGTGGGCCGGACACCCCGAAGGCCCTACACGGGGCCGTACGAGGCCACGGTGAGGGCACCACACTGGTCTTCCAAACTAGGTTGCTCGCTGGCCACAAGATGGGTCCGATCAGGCACCATGTGCAGGTGACCGTGCCATTCATCAACAATCATGGGGTTCCAGAGGACGGCTCGGAACGCTGCCCGTGCTGTCGTCACGTGACACTCACGCACCGTGGCGGATTCGAGATGTGCCGAATCTGCGGCTGGGAGGACGACGGACAGGACGACCATGATGCGGATGCCGTCGCTGGTGGCCCCAACGGATCGATGAGCCTCGCTGAGGCGCGCCGGCGCTTCCGAAGCCGCGAGGCCTGCGATGGCCGGTGCTCGTCGTTCGCGAAGGACGTGGCGTAGCCGTATAGCACTGAAGTACAGCAACCACCCGAACCATCGCCGACCGTCTGTGCCTACTCGCAACCGCGAAAGAGCCGGTCTGACCGCCGCCGACCGTTCCGGCTAGAGCTACGGATCAGTGTCCGCAGCCTCTATAGCGGTTCCGCCGTCATGGGCTGGCCTGGCCGATCGCTTCGACCGGGTGGCGGTGGCCGGTGAGGGTGCGGCGAGACACACGCGCGCCTGGTCAGTTGTCTGTCCCGCCGTCGTGGCGGGCTGTCCTCGGCTGAGGCCCAGGCCAGGCCGCGTTGGTGTGACGCTCCGCTGATCAACTCTGGGCCGTCTCTGGGCCGTCCGAGGGTGCTCGGGGGCGGCCGATGACGACCGACAACGACTGCCGGGGAACGGCTCGTAGGCGTCCTGATCAGGGACGACGCAGGTGGCCGCGTCAGCCGGCGAGAGCCAGGGCAAGAAGTAGCCCGTCCCCGCTGTACGCGTGCCCCCTCCCTCCGTGGGAGGGGGCGTTCGCGTGTCCGGCGCCCCGCGAGGATCACGTACGGGACGGTCGCGCGCCCTGCGCGCCCGCGTGGAAGGTGCGGCGGTAGGTGTCGGGGGGGACGCCCACCACGCGGTGGAAGTGGCGGCGCAGAGTGGCGGCCGAGCCTAGGCCGGTCGCGGCGGCGATCGTGTCGATGCCGCGGTCGGTGGTCTCCAGGAGCTCCTGCGCGCGGCGGATGCGCTGGATGAGGAGCCATTGCAGTGGCGTCGTGCCCGTCACGGAGCGGAAGTGGCGGCCGAGGTTGCGGGAGCTCATGCGGGCCTGGCGGGCGAGGTCTTCCACCGTCAGGGGGCGGTCGAGGCGCTGCACCGCCCAGGGCAGCAGCTCGGCGAGGGGGTGGCGGCCCGGGGCGGTGACCGGGGTGCTGACGAACTGGGCCTGGCCGCCCTCCCGGTGCGGGGGCACGACCAGCCGCCGGGCGACGGCGTTGGCGACGGACGAGCCGCGGTCGAGGCGGACGAGGTGGAGGCACAGGTCCATGGCGGCGGCCTTGCCGGCCGAGGTCAGCACCCGGCCGTTGTCGACGTAGAGCACGTCGGGGTCGACCTCCACCCGCGGGTACAGCGCGGCCAGTTCGCGGGTGTGGGCCCAGTGCGTGGTGGCGCGTGCGCCGTCCAGAAGTCCGGCCGCGGCGAGTACGAAGGCGCCCGTGCACAGCGAGGCCACCCGCGCGCCCGCCGCGTGCGCGGCCCGTACCGCGTCGACCAGTTGCGCGGGCGGGGTCACGTCCGGATCCGCCCAGCCGGGGACGATCACGGTGTGGGCGGCCGCGAGCCGGTCGAGCCCGTGGTCGGGCTCCAGCAGGAAGCGGCCGACCCGCACCGGGGCCGCACCGCAGGTCTCCAGGTCGTACCAGGGCCCGGGGACGGCGTCCGGCGCCGAGCCGAAGACCTCGGTGGCCATGGACAGTTCGAAGTGCAGCATTCCCTCGCTGACGGCGAGCGCGACCGTGGTCATGTCCGGAAGTGTACGCGTGATGTCGTTCCGGACACTCGTCGCCGTGCGTACCGCCCGCCAGGGTGGTCGTAAGGGGCGCCGCCGCGCGGTGGCGCGTACGGAACGGGAGAGCTGATGGAGACGCAGCGGAAGGTCGCGGTGTTCGGTGCCTACGGGCACACGGGACGCTTCGTGGTGGCGGAACTGGCCCGCCGGGGCTTCGCGCCCGTGCCCGCCGGGCGGGACGCGGCGCGCCTGGCGGAGCTGGCGGCCGGGCTCGGCCTCGGCGAGGTCCGCCCGGCGTCGGCGGACGACCCGGCGGCCCTGGACCGGGCGCTCGCCGGGACCGCCGCCGTGGTCAACTGCGCGGGCCCCTTCGCGGCGACCGCGGGCCCGGTGGTCGAGGCCGCGCTGCGCGCCGGGATCCCCTACGTGGACGTGGCGGCCGAGATCGAGGCCAACCACGACACCTTCGAGCGCTACGCGGACCCCGCGAAGGCCGCGGGTACGGCCGTCGTCCCCGCCATGGCCTTCTACGGCGGCCTCGGCGACCTGCTCGCCACCGTCGCGATGGGCGACTGGACGTCCGCCGACGAGGCCCATGTCGCCTACGGCCTGAGCGGCTGGCACCCCACGCCCGGCACCCGCGCCTCCGGCACCGTCTCGCACGAGCGGCGCGGCGGACGCCGGGTCCGCTTCAGCGGCGGGCGGCTCGCCTACCACGACGACCCGCTGCCGGCCGAGACGTGGGATTTCCCCGGCCCGCTCGGCCGCCGCGCGGTCGTCGCCGACTTCACCATGGCCGACTCCGTCACCATCCCGCGCCACCTGCTCGTCCCCGAGGTGCGCGGCTACATGACGGTCGAGGCGGTCGAGGAGCTGTCCTCCCCCGACACCCCGCCGCCCGCCCCGGCCGACGAGCACGGCCGCTCCGCGCAGACCTTCGTCGTGGACGTCGAACTGCGCCGCGGAACGGAACGCCGCCGGGCCACCGCGAGCGGCCGTGACATCTACGCGGTGAGCGCGCCCCTCGCGGTGGAGGCCGTGGCACGGATCCTCGACGGCCGTACGAAGACGGTCGGCGTCGCCTCCGCGGGCGAGATGTTCGACGCCGCCGACCTCCTGCGCGCGCTGGCCCCGCACGTGACGGTGGACCTGCCCTGACCCCGTAGCCACCTTCTCCGGAAGGTCCCCAGGGCCGCTCGGGTGACGCTCAACGACGTCGACCCGGCGACCTGCCCGGCGGCGCGACGGGGCGAGGCCCGTACAGCTCATGGGGTGAGTTGGCGATGGCTCACTTCGGCCAGGTGCCGGCCATGACGAAGGACACGACCGTCCCGCCGTGGTCGCCGGGCCCTGCGTGCCATGAGTCGGTGAGCATGTCCACCAGCCACAGGCCGCGGCCGTGTTCCGACTCCTCGGCGTGCGGTCGTTGTCCGACTTTCTCGGGGGCTCCCGGGTTGTGCACCTCGACGTGGAGGTCCGTTCCCTCACGGCGCCACAGCAGGTGGACGCGCATCCCCTCCTCGGCCTCACCGTGGACGATCGCGTTGGTGACCAGTTCCGAGATCACGAGTACGCAGTCATCCATCGAGCAGGTCGGTTTGTGCGGTTCCAGGAAGAAGCGGAACCACCGTCGTGCCCTGCTGACGGCTTCGGGTACGGGAAGGAGCGTCATCGTGCCGCATGGCTCGTCCGCGCATGACGCACTGAGGAGCCCGTCGTCCAGCTCATCCCACTCCGCCACGCGAGCTACTCCTTGTCCACGTCGGTTGCAGCTCGGGCGGTGGGGTCGTCAGGTGAGGCGCTGATTTCGTTTGCCGCGGCAATGCGCTGCCAGGCCGCGAAGACGTTCATCACCTCGTGTTCCGGGGCGTGGGTCAGGTCGAGCAGGAACCGCCGGACCATGACAGGGCTGGCGAGCGCGTCATGGATGCGGGCGATCGTCCACAGGCTGTGGGGGCCCGGCGTCGTCGGTGTGCAGGCGGAAGAGGGCATGGGCTTCCTCGCAGGGAGTGCTGACGTCTCCTCAAGTGGCATTGGCCACTTGGTGGATAGTGGCATTAGCCACTTGCGTTACGCAAGCGGTTCGCTACGGAAAGCGTCGCACTCACGTCAGCGGGTAACCCTGCTCGAAGGCCCAGCGGTCCGGCGGATATGTCGCCTCGGCGAACTCCAGCGGGTGATCCTGCAGGTCGTAGACGACGTGGTGCACGACCAGCACGGGGGATCCCTGCGGGAGTTCGAGGTCGGCGGCCTCTTCCTCGGTCGCGGTTCGGGCGCACATCCGGTCCTCGGCGTAGCTGCCCTGGCGTCCCGTCTCCCGCTCCACGTACAGCAGCGTTCCCTCCGTGATCCGTTCGGCGTCCAGCAGCTTCGGTGCCCGGCGGGTGACGTCCGCGGTGAACCACGAGGTGGACAGGGTGATCGGCCCGGAGTCGTTGTTCGTCACCCTTCGACGGCGAACGACCCTGTCGCCGGGGCGCAGTTGCAGCGCGTCGGCGACGTGGTCCGGAGCCTCCTGCCAGCCTGCCGAGGTGATGACGGCGTACTCCCCGGGGGTGTAGATCCGCCCGGTCTGGCGCGCTCGTCCGTACAGCTCGCGTGCCCGGCGATTGACGTCGAGGTTGCGAACGTACGTACCCGACCCCTGGCGCTTCTCGACGAGTCCCTGGGTGCGCAACGCCTCCAGCGAGCGTGCAGCGGTAGGCCGCGAGACGTCCCAGTCCGACGCGAGCTGCCGTTCCGAAGGCACCTCGTCGCCCGGACGCAGGTCGCCGCGCAGGATCTGGTCGCGGATGTAGTGCGCGATCTGGAGGTACTTGGGCTGGGCCTCCTGGATCTGCGGCATCGGCTCTCCTTCGGTGAGGTGTCCAAGCGTCAAGTGGCTATGGCCACCAGCCACTATAGGGTCAGGGCCTACGCTGGCCGCGTGACACGGGTGTTGGTGGCAGCCGGGGGCGGGGGCGACGCTGTTGCTGCCGCGGTCGTGGACGCGGCCTTGCGCGGGGAGCGGGAGCCCGCCGTCGTTCTTACGTATGCGTGGGAGCGGCTGATCGTCGATCCCGTGCCGGGGCCGCGGAAGGCCGGTGACTTCGCCGGACTGCGGCGGTTCACGGGGAGTGTGTACGCGGTCGGGCCCGGCTCGCGAGCCGTCGCACCCGCCGGGTCGACCTTGCCGCGGCTCGCCGCTGAGCTGCCGCACACCTTCGCACTGCTCGAACCGCACCACGGGGTGGACGGGATGGTGCGGCAGATCCGCGAGGTGGTGGGGGCCGTTTCGGCGGAGGGCGTGGATGTGGTCGACGTCGGAGGGGACATTCTCGCGCGGGGGGACGAGGTCGGGCTCAGGAGTCCGCTGGGGGACGCGCTCGTGCTGGCCGCATGCGCCCGCCTCGACGTGGACGTACGCCTGCTCGTCGCCGGGGCGGGGCTGGACGGGGAGATCCCGGCGGAGGATCTGCGTCATCGCCTGGGGGCGGCGGTTCATACGCTGACGGCCGCAGACGTCGAGCCGGTCGGGCACGTACTGGAGTGGCATCCTTCCGAGGCGACCGGCATGCTCGTGGCCGCCGCCCGGGGGGCGCGGGGGGTGTGCGAGGTACGGGACGCGGGGCTGCCGATTCCGCTCACGGACGACGGGGGCACCGTCTACGAGGCGGACCTCGGCGATGCCCTCCGGCGCAACGCGCTCGCCCGGCGGCTGCTGCACACGACCAGCCTGGACGAGGCCGAGCGGTGCAGCCGCGACGTGTGCGGCTTCTCGGAGATCGACTACGAGCGGCGCAAGGTGCTCCGGCTCGCCGAGCGGCCGCACCGGAGCCTCACCCCGGACGAGGTTCTGCCGCGGCTCGACCGCTTCGAGGCGGAAGCCCGCGCCCGCGGCGTCACGCACACCACCTTCCGGCGGCTCACCGAGGCGCTCGGCTACCGGGGCGCCCAGCGCGAGGCCCTGCGCGCGATGCTCGTCGCCGCTCGCCCCGGGCGGTACGCCGCCCCGCTGTGGCGGGTCAGCCGATCTCCTGGGCCAGGGCGACGATGATGCCGGACGGGCCGCGGAGGTTGCAGAGGCGGTAGGCGGTCTCGTACTGGGTGACCTCGCCGAGGAGTTCGGCGCCGTGCGGGCGCAGGCGGGCCAGGGTGGCGTCGAGGTCGTCGACGGCGAACATGACGCGGTGGACGCCCAGGGTGTGCGGGGCGGGCGGGGGCGTGGGGATCGGGGCGGGGGAGTGGAAGGCGGTGAGTTCGAGCTTGCCGTGGCCGTCGGGGGTGCGCATCATCGCGATGGTGGTGCGGACGCCGTCGAGGCCGAGCATCTGGTCCGGGCAGGGGCCCGAGAGCTCCGCCTCGCCCTCCAGCTCCATGCCGAGCGCGGTGAAGAAGGCGACGGCGGCGTCGAGGTCGTCGACGACGATGCCGATGTTGTCCATGCGCTGAATCGTCACGGGGTGCTCCTGTTCGTCGAGGTGTCCGTCGAGGTGTTCGTCGAGGCGGGCGGCGGTCCGGCCACCTACTCGTACCCCGGGGACGGAGCCGGCGCCGGGTTCTCGACACGAGGGACCTAGGAGCCGATGGCCGTACGGGCCTCCTCGACCCACCCCGACACCGCGTCGGCGCCACAGCTCGCCGCCACGGATGCGGCCTCGTCGAGGTGGCGGGACGCCGACGACAGGTCGCCGGACTCGGCCGCGAGGTGGGCGAGCGCCACGAGGCCCGCGGCCTCGCCCGGGGCGAAGCCGATCTCCCGGCGCAGGGTCACCGATTCGGTCAGGCGCTCGCGGGCCCGGTCGAGGCGGCCCGCTTCCTGGTCTGCGAAGCCGAGGTGGCGGATGGCGTAGGACATGGTCCTCCGGTCGCCGGCGGATTTCGCCAGCGCGTAGGACCGCTCGAAGTACGGCGTGCAGGTGGTGCCGTCGCCCTTGACCACCTGGTGCCAGCAGCCGGTCCAGAACAGCGCCTCCGCCTCGCCCGCTGCGTCCCCCAGCCGCCGGAACAGCTCGGCCGCGCGCTCGAAGAGCGCCGGCTCCCGGGGATCCTCCGTGTGGTCGTTCAGGAAGCGGATGTGCAGCACCTTGCCCCGCGCCAGGGCGAGCGGCGCCTCGACCGCGTCCAGTACGTCGTCGGACCGCCCCAGCGCGGACGTGTCCCCGCCGAACATCGCCGCCTCGAACAGCTCTCCCGCACGCGCGGTCCAGTCCTGCCCCTGCATACGTCGGCTCCTCCCCGTCGGACGATGGCAGCGCCGAGGCTATCCCCCCGCCGTACGGGGGACGGTGTGCGTGTCAGTTCCGGTGGGGGGCGGTGGGGGCTCCACCATCGTGGGGGTCGACTCGTCAGCTACGGATCGCGGGAGGGAACATGGCCCGTCGCAGGACCGGGAACCGTGGCGGCGGCCGGTGAGCCGCAAGGGCGGCCGGAGCACCCCGCGCGTCTCCGTCTTCACGCCCAGCCATCAGCCGCGTTACCTCGACGACTGCCTCGCCTCGCTGCGGCGGCAGACGTTCGCCGACTGGGAGTGGGTCGTGCTGCTCAACCAGGGCGCGCGGTGGCGGCCGGAGCGGGCGGACGAGCGGGTACGGGTGGAGGTCGCGGACGAGGTCAGGGGGGTCGGGGCGGCCAAGCGGCGGGCGTGCGCGGCGACGCGGGGGGAATTCCTGGTCGAGCTGGACCATGACGACGTGCTCGCGTCGGACTGCCTCGCGCGGATCGTCGAGGCCTTCGACGCCGACCCGGACGCCGTCCTCGTCTACAGCGACTGCGCCCAGATCCAGGCCGACGGCAGCGCCGACACCTCCCGCTTCGACGCCGCCCACGGCTGGGAGTACGAGGACGCCGAGGTCGACGGCCGCGCCGTGCTGAGCCTGCGCTCCCTCGCGCCCGTCCCGCACAACGTCTCGTACATCTGGTACGCGCCCAACCACGTACGGGCCTTCCGCTTCAACGCCTACGACAAGGTCGGCGGGTACGACGCGGAGCGGGACGTCCTCGACGACCAGGACCTGATGTGCCGGCTCTACCAGGCCGGGCCCTTCCGCCACATCCCGCGCTGCCTCTACCTCCAGCGGGTGCACGCGGACAACACCCAGAGCGACCCGGAGACGAACGCCCGCATCCAGCGCGAGACGGTCACCCTCTACGACCGCCACATCGAGGGCAACGCGCTCGCCTGGGCGGAGCGCGAAGGGCTGCTCGCCCTCGACCTCGGGGCCGCGCACGGCAAGCCCGCCGGGTATCGCGGGGTCGACCGGCGCCCGGGGGAGGGCGTGGACCTCACGGCCGTGCTGCCTGGGCCGCTCGACCTGGCGGACGGCTCGGTGGGGGTGATCCGCGCGGTGGACTTCCTGCCGCACGTGCCGGACAAGACCGGGCTGATCAACGAGATCCACCGGCTCCTCGCGCCGGGCGGCATGCTGCTGTCCCGCACCCCGAGCACGGACGGCCGCGGCGCCTTCCAGGACCCGGCGCACACGGCCTTCTACAACGAGAACTCCTTCTGGTACTACACGGACGACGCCTTCCGCCGCTACGTCCCGGGGATCACCGCCCGCTTCCAGACGTCCCGCCTGGTCACGTACCACCCGACGCCCTGGCACGAGGCGCACCGCATCCCGTACGTGGCCGCGAACCTCGTCGCCGTGAAGGAGGGCGCCCCCCGTTTCGGCGGCCCGCTCCGGGTCTGACGCCCCGCGGACGTGGCAGACTCGGCCGCGCCGGACACGCGCAGACCACCCCGGGGGGGACATGGCCGACTTCCGGGTACGCAAGCGCCGCACGCTCGCCGTCGTCGCCGCGCTCACCGGGGCGCTCGGCATCTACGGGCTGTACTACGTCTCGCCGTACGGCGCGCACGACCGTACGGCGGCCGGTTACGAGGACCGGATACGCGCGCAGGTGCGGGCGCTCGGGGACGTGGCGATCACCTCCGGGCGGCACGAGGTGGGCGGCAACCGGTGGGGGAACGGCGGTGAGTGCGGCTACGTCGTGACGCTGGAGGTCAGCACCGCGCTCCCGGCGGACGCGGTCGAGGACGGGCTGCGGGCCCGGCTGGGCGCGCAGGGTCTGGAACCCGTCGACGAGACGGTCACCCCCCTGGGCGGAAGCGGCGCGCGGCACCGGCTGCGGATCGTGGTCGGCATCCTCGGCGAGGGCGGCAGCCTCGACCTGCGCTGCGGCTGAGCGGCACGCAAGACGCACCGCGCCCCCGCGGCCGGGTCAGCGGCGGCGGGGGCGGCGATACGTCAAGGGCAGCGCGTCAGCGGCTCAGCAGGTGCAGCCGCTGCACTGGCAGGGGCCACCGGACTGGCAGCCGCAGCCGCAGCCCGAGCCGCAGCCGCACGCGGCGACCAGCGGGAGCGGGATACGCAGCGGGGCGGCGGCGGTGTCGGGGGCCGACGGGTCGCGTACGGGCGTGGGCGTGGGGGTCTCCGGCATCAGTGCACCCTCCTCGGGCTTGGCCTGCCCTCCAGTGAAACGGCGCCGCCCCGGGTTCATCAAGGGCGCACTAGTGCACCCCGCCCCCCGCCGCGCGCCCCGCACGCCCCCGGTCCGCGAACCCGCGAACCCGCGGACCCGCGGCCCCGTACGCGCTACGCCGACTCGACGTCCGTCGGGATCGGCGGCAGCGCGCCCACGTGCTCGCCCGTCACCAGGTAGACGACGCGCTTGGCCACCGACACCGCGTGGTCGGCGAAGCGCTCGTAGTAGCGGCCGACCAGGGTGACGTCCACGGCCGTCTCGATGCCGTGCTTCCAGCGGTCGTCCAGCAGGTGCTGGAAGAGGGTGCGGTGCAGTTCGTCCATGCGGTCGTCGTCGGCCTCCAGCTGGAGCGCGTCGTCGACGTCCTTGGTGATGATGACCTCGGCGGCCTTCGCCATCAGGCGCTGCGCGAGCTGGCCCATCTCCAGGATGGTGCTGTGCAGGTCCTGCGGCACCGCGGAGGCGGGGAAGCGCAGCCGGGCGAGCTTGGCGACGTGCCGCGCCAGGTCGCCGGAGCGCTCCAGGTCGGCGCTCATCCGCAGGCTGGTCACGACGATCCGCAGATCGGTCGCCACCGGCTGCTGGCGGGCCAGCAGGTTGATCGCCCGGGTCTCCAGCTCGCGCTGGAGGTCGTCGACCTTCTCGTCGGCACCGATGACGCTCTCGGCGACGTTGAGGTCGGCGTCGAGCAGCGCGGTGGTGGCCCGGCCTATCGCCGAGCCGACGAGCCGGGCCATCTCGACGAGGCCGTCGCCGATGGAGTCGAGTTCCTCGTGGTATGCGTCCCGCATCGCGTTCCTTCCAAGAGCTTCTTCATGAGCTTCCGTGAGCTGGTGAGCGGTCTGTACACACGGTGCACGGGCCGGCACAAGAGGCTTCTCCTCCACGCTCCACGCTCGTGGTCCACGGAATACCCGCCGCGCACCCGGAGTGAATCACCTCCTACGTGAAGGTGAACTCTTGGCAACGTGCGACCGAGAGCTATCTCTCAGGGTTGTCGAGCGCTTGCGCGGGCCACCTAACCTGGAGCCATGGACGTGAACGCGGCAGTCGCCGCAGCCAGCGCGATAGCCGGTCTGGCGACCGGTGTCATCGCCGTGCTCGCGTTCCGCTGGAGCGAGCGGGAACAGGCCCGCCCGACCCGTACCGCACTGCACACGGAAGCCGTGCTTCCGCCCGGCGTGGACACGGTGCTCTCCGTACTGCGGTCCTCCGCGGTCGTCCTGGACGAGGGCGACACGGTGGTCAAGGCCAGCTCGGCGGCATATGCCCTCGGACTGGTGCGCGGCGGCAGGCTCGCCGTCGACCAGATGCTGCAGATGGCCCGCGAGACGCGGCGGGACGGCGAGATACGCCAGGTGGAACTCGACCTTCCGCGCCGCGGCGCCGGACGCGGCGAAGGCCTCGCGGTGTCCGCCCGGGTGGCACCGCTGGGCTCGCGCCTGGTGCTGCTGCTCGTGGAGGACCTCACCGAGGCCCGGCGGATCGAAGCGGTCCGGCGGGATTTCGTCGCCAATGTCAGCCATGAGCTGAAGACCCCGGTCGGGGCGCTCTCGCTGCTGTCGGAGGCCGTCATGGACGCCTCGGACGACCCCGAGGCGGTGCTCCGCTTCGCCGGCCGAATGCAGGTCGAGGCGACCCGGCTCACCAGCCTGGTGCAGGAGATCATCGACCTCTCCCGGGTCCAGGACGACGACCTGCTGGACGACGCGGAGCCGGTCGCGGTCGACGACCTGGTCGCCGAGGCGATGGACCGCTGCCGCCACCAGGCCAACACCAAGCAGATCACCATGGCCACCGGGAACACCCCCGACCTCTTCATATGGGGCAACCGGGGCCAGCTCGCGGCGGCGCTCGGCAATCTCGTCGAGAACGCCGTCAACTACAGTCCGGCCCGCACCCGGGTCGGCATCGCCGGACGCCGTATCCCCGCCGGGGGAGGGGATCTCATCGAGATCTCCGTCACCGACCAGGGCATCGGCATCTCCGAGAAGGACCGCGAAAGGGTCTTCGAGCGCTTCTACCGGGTCGACCCGGCGCGCTCGCGGGCCACCGGCGGGACCGGGCTCGGCCTTTCCATCGTCAAGCACGTCGCCGCCACCCACGGCGGCGAGGTCACCGTGTGGAGCGTCGAAGGACAGGGCTCCACCTTCACACTGCGGCTTCCCGAGGCCGGGATCGCCCGCGACCGCGCGCTCCCGCCCGGCACCGATCCCGATGCCGAGGCGGACGCGGAGCCGGCCGACGAGCCGTCGGACGAACAGCTCTTCCAGACCCTCCCCGAACACATCCCCGCTCCGGAGGTCCTTCCGTGACCCGCGTACTCGTCGTCGAGGACGAAGAGTCCTTCAGCGACGCGCTGTCGTACATGCTCCGCAAGGAGGGTTTCGAGGTCGCCATATCCGCGACCGGGCCCGACGCGCTGGACGAGTTCGAACGCAACGGCGCCGACCTGGTCCTGCTCGACCTGATGCTGCCGGGGCTGCCCGGCACCGAGGTGTGCCGCCAGCTGCGGCTCAAGTCCAATGTCCCGGTGATCATGGTGACCGCCAAGGACAGCGAGATCGACAAGGTCGTCGGGCTGGAGATCGGCGCCGACGACTACGTGACCAAGCCCTTCTCGTCGCGGGAGCTGGTCGCCCGCATCCGCGCGGTGCTGCGCCGCCGCGGCGAGCCCGAGGAGATCTCCCCGGCCGCGCTGGAGGCGGGGCCGGTGCGGATGGACGTGGACCGGCACGTCGTGACGGTCGGCGGCGGCAAGGTGGACCTCCCGCTCAAGGAGTTCGACCTGCTGGAGATGCTGCTGCGCAACGCCGGCCGGGTGCTGACCCGTATGCAGCTCATCGACCGGGTGTGGGGCGCGGACTACGTCGGCGACACCAAGACCCTCGACGTCCACGTCAAGCGGTTGCGCGCCAAGATCGAGCCGGACCCGGGCGCCCCCCGCTACCTGGTGACGGTCCGCGGCCTCGGCTACAAGTTCGAGCCGTAGACCGCGGGCGGTACGGAGAACGTGTAAGGGGCTCGCGCCCATGGCGCGAGCCCCTTACACGTGGCAATAGGCGCGGCCTTACGAGGTCGCGGTCGCCGTGTCCGACGGGCTCGCGGTGTCCGTCGGGGTGGCGGTGCCGCCCGGCGTCTCCGTCGAGGTCGCGGTGTCGGTCGGGGTCGGGGCCTCGGTGGTCGGCAGCGAGCCCGGACCGTACGGCGCGAAGTAGCTCGCGGCCGGCAGGACCTGGATCTTCACGGGGACCTGGCCGGTGCCGCTGAAGGTGAACACCGCGTTCTGGAAGCTGCCGTTCTGCAGCTGCTCCTGGCCGCCGTTGACGACCCCGCTGGGGTTGCCCTTGCCGCCGACGAGCACGGTGCCGTGCGCGGGGACGGTGATGCTGCCCGCGCCGTCCGCGCCGGACAGCTGCGCCGACGGGCCGCTGACGATGTTCACGCTGTCCAGCGTCTGGGGGCTGTCGCCGTTGTTGAACAGCCGGGCGGTGACCGCGGCCGGGCCGTTCGGGTCGGTCAGGACGAAGGCGTTCTGCACCTGGATGTCGCCCTTGGACCCGGCCGGGTTGTCCGGCTTGACCTTCAGGGTCTCGGCCTGGTTCCCCGCGGCGCAGGCGGCGAGCGAAGCGGCTGAGAGGGCGACGACGGCGGCGGCGAGGGCGCCGCGTCGGAAGCTGCGGACCACGGCGGCGGCATCTCCTATGACTCGGACTGACGGCCCGGCCGGCTGTGGCGGGCAGCCGGCTTGGCAGGCTCGGACGATCTTCCAGCGGCCTAAGATTACCGAGCCCCGGTATCGGCCGCGCACCGGGTGTCCCCTCGGTGACAGTCCCTCACCCGAGCGGTCGTGTACGCGGGTCGCGGGGTGGCCGAAACCCGACGTCATCGGGTCCTCGTCCGGTACACGCGCGCAACGTGCCCGCAATGTATTCCGGCATTACCACGGTGTGATTACCGGGGGGCCGACGTGACGCGGCGGGCCGGGGGGATTTCCGTGATCGCTGGACAATTGGATCTTCAGTCGCGCCTTCCGTGCCGTGAACCCGAACGGAGTAGCGAAGATCCACTCGTCCGGGAGCGACAAATCCGGACGTATCGCCCGGTGTTCGGCGGTCGTCCCGGCTCCGGCGGCGGTGATTCCGGGTCCCCGCATACCCGCTCCGACCTGCGAATACCGGGTGTCCGTGGCACCCTCCAGCACGTTCCAGGGGCGCTTGTCAAGCCCCGAGATATGCCCTGACCTGCGAAAACGCCATTCAGATGAGGGCGTTCCCGTGTTACCCTGGATAGCCACGGAAGGGGTACCTGTCACATGACGTTCAAGGTTGGCGACACCGTGGTCTATCCCCATCACGGGGCCGCGCTGATCGAGGCTATCGAAATTCGCCAGATCAAAGGCGTGGACAAGACCTACTTGGTGCTCAAGGTCGCCCAGGGCGACTTGACGGTGCGCGTACCCGCGGACAATGCGGAGTTCGTCGGCGTGCGCGACGTTGTCGGTCAGGACGGGCTGGATCGGGTCTTCGAGGTGCTGCGCGCGCCGTACACCGAGGAGCCCACCAACTGGTCCCGTCGATACAAGGCAAATCTGGAGAAGCTCGCCTCCGGCGACGTCATCAAGGTCGCGGAAGTCGTCCGTGACCTGTGGCGGCGCGAGCGCGAGCGCGGCCTGTCGGCCGGCGAGAAGCGCATGCTCGCCAAGGCGCGGCAGATCCTGGTCAGCGAACTCGCTCTGGCCGAGAACACCAACGAGGACAAGGCCGAGGCCCTGCTCGACGAAGTCCTCGCGTCGTAAGACCGTCCCTTTCCGGACGCTCTCGTGTCACGTCCACTCCAGCGCCCACCCACGCTGCCGTGACGTACTGACTTACGCAGACGCACCCCGGGCACCCACCGGGGACACTGCCGCGGCACCCGGCCCAGCACCACGGCCGGGTGCTGCGGCATGCGCGGCCCGGCGCACGCGGCGGCTGAGCGGGTGAGCACAGCTGCCGCGGCGCGTACGCCGAACCCGGCGCCTGCGGTCCCGCAGGGCGATACGGTCATCCCCAGGACTTCACGGAAGGGGTCCTGGCGGGGAGCCCGCGCCCTGCAACCACCCGGGACATCGCCCCGGGCGCACCTCCAAGCGATACCCAACTCATACAAGGACACAAACCTGCGTACCGCAGCCGTCATTCCCGCCGCCGGACGTGGCGTCCGGCTCGGCCCCGGCGCGCCCAAGGCGCTGCGCACTCTCGGCGGGGTCCCCCTCCTGGTCCACGCGGTGCGCGCCATGGCGCGTGCCCGCGCCGTCTCCGTGATCGTCGTGGTCGCGCCGCCCGACGGCGCCGCCGAGGTCCGGGCGCTGCTCGACGCGAACGGGCTGCCCGAGTCCACCGACATAAGGGTCGTGCCCGGCGGCGCCGAACGGCAGGACTCCGTCCGCCTGGGCCTGGCCGCGCTGCCCGACGACGTCGACACGGTGCTCGTGCACGACGCCGCCCGCCCGCTGGTGCCCGTCGAGACGGTCGAGGCCGTCGTCGAGGCGGTACGGGGCGGGGCGCCCGCCGTGGTGCCGGGGCTGCCGCTCGCCGACACCGTCAAGAGCGTCGACCCGGACACCGGCGCCGTCACCGGCACGCCCGAGCGGGCGCTGCTGCGGGCCGTCCAGACCCCGCAGGGCTTCGACCGCGAGGTGCTGGCCAAGGCGCACTCCTCGGTGTCCGGCCCCGTCACGGACGACGCCGGCATGGTCGAGCAGCTCGGCATCCCCGTCCTCGTCGTGCCCGGGCACGAGGAGGCCTTCAAGGTCACCAGGCCGCTGGACCTCGTCCTGGCCGAGGCCGTACTCGCCCGCAGGAGGGCCAATGGCCACTGAGCCCCTCGCCGGGGAGGCGCTTCCCGGCCCGCCGCTGCCCCGGGTCGGTGTCGGAACGGACGTGCACGCCTTCGCGGCGGGCCGCGAGCTGTGGTGCGCGGGCCTGCACTGGGAGGGCGCGTCGTACGGGCTCGCCGGGCACTCCGACGGGGACGTGGCCGCGCACGCGGCGTGCGACGCGCTCTTCTCCGCCGCCGGGCTCGGCGACCTCGGGGCGCACTTCGGCACGGACCGGCCCGAGTGGGCCGGGGCGTCCGGGGTGACGCTCCTCGCGGAAGCCGCGCGGATCGTCCGCGCGGCCGGCTTCACGATCGGCAACGTCGCGATCCAGGTCATCGGCGTCCGCCCGAAGATCGGGACCCGCCGCGCCGAGGCGGAGGCGGCTCTCGCCGCGGCGGTCGGGGCGCCGGTTTCCGTGTCCGGCACGACGACGGACGGGCTCGGCCTCACCGGCCGCGGCGAGGGGCTCGCCGCCCTGGCCACAGCGATGGTCCTGCCGCCCACGGCGCCTGCTTAGCGCTGCCGCGCGGGGCGCGCCCGTAGGGGCGCGGGGAACTGCGCGCTCAGCCCTCCACCGGCCGGTGGTCCGGTACGGACCGTACTGCCCCTCCGGGTCGGTGACGACGTGACGGCACGTCGTGGCTGGTCGCGCAGTTCCCCGCGCCCCTGGTGGTGCCCGGCGCGGCAAGCGCGGCCCTCCCCCGTCCGCGGGGGCGGATGAATTCGGGGGGTGGCGGCGTTGCAGGAGCGACGCAGAACCGCCCCGGAAGAAAGGCAGCCAGCCATGGCTCAGCTCTCGGACAACGCTCGTGCGCTCTTCGACGCGAAGACCTATGCCACCGTCGCCACCGTCGAGCCCGACGGGACGCCGCAGCTGTCGGTCGTCTGGGTGGCGCGGGACGGGGACGACGTGCTGTTCTCCACCACCCGGGACCGGCGCAAGGCGCGCAACCTGGCGCGGAACGCGCGGGTCACCGTGCTCGCGACGCCGGAGGGCAACCCCTTCGCGTACGTCGAGATCCGCGGCACCGCGACCGTGACCGAGGACGGGGACCGCAGCTTCGTCGACTCCGTGAGCCGCAAGTACACCGGAGCCCCCTACAGCAACGACGGCCCGGACGCCGTGCGGGTGATCGTGCGGGTCAGCCCGGAGCGGGTCGTCGAGCGGTTCTGACGCCGCGGTGTCTTTCGCCCGGCGGTCCGCGAATGCCGCCGGGCCCCCTATTCTTGAGGCGTGACTATTCGCCTGTACGACACAAACGCGCGCCAGGTACGTGACTTCGTCCCGCTCATGCCGGGCTGTGTGTCTCTCTACCTGTGTGGCGCCACCGTGCAGGCGGCGCCGCACATCGGCCACATCAGGTCGGGGCTCGACTTCGACATCATGCAGCGGTGGTTCCGCTACCGCGGCTACGACGTGACCTTCGTCCGCAACGTCACCGACATCGACGACAAGATCATCCGCAAGTCCGCCGAGCAGGGCCGGCCGTGGTGGGCCATCGGGTACGAGAACGAGCGCGCCTTCACCAACGGCTACGACGTGCTGGGCTGCATGCCGCCCACGTACGAGCCGCGGGCGACCGGGCACATCCCCGAGATGATCGAGATGATGCGCGGCCTCATCGACAGCGGCCACGCCTACGTCTCCGACGGCAACGTGTACTTCGACGTGCGCTCCTTCCCCCGCTACCTGGAGCTGTCCAACCAGGAGCTGGACAACCTGCGGCAGCCGGAGAGCGAGGGCGAGACGGGCAAGCGCGACCACCGGGACTTCGCCATGTGGAAGGCCGCCAAGCCCGGCGAGCCGTCCTGGGAGACCCCGTGGGGCCGCGGGCGCCCCGGCTGGCACCTGGAGTGCTCGGCCATGGCGCACAAGTACCTCGGCGAGGTCTTCGACATCCACGGCGGCGGTATCGACCTGATCTTCCCGCACCACGAGAACGAGATCGCCCAGGCCAAGGCGTACGGCGACGAGTTCGCGCGCTACTGGGTGCACAACGCGTGGGTCACCATGAGCGGCGAGAAGATGAGCAAGTCGCTCGGCAATTCCGTGCTGGTCTCCGAGATGGTGCAGCGCTGGCGGCCGATCGTGCTGCGCTACTACCTGGGCACCCCGCATTACCGGTCGATGATCGAGTACAGCGAGGAGGCCCTGCGCGAGGCCGAGGCCGCTTTCGCGCGGATCGAGGGTTTCGTGCAGCGGGTGGTGGAGAAGGCCGGGCCGGTCGAGCCGGCCGGCGAGGTGCCGCCCGCCTTCGCCGAGGCGATGGACGACGACTTCGGGGTGCCGCAGGCGCTCGCCGTCGTGCACACCACCGTCCGGCAGGGCAACAGCGCGCTGACCGCCGACGACAAGGAGACGGCGGTCGCGCGGCTGGCCGAGGTCCGTGCGATGCTCGGAGTGCTGGGCCTGGATCCGCTGGACCCGCACTGGACGGGCGCCGACCGCGGGGAGGACCTGCACGGCGTCGTCGACTCGCTGGTCCGGCTGGTGCTGGAGCAGCGGCAGCAGGCGCGGTCCCGCAAGGACTACGCGACGGCCGACGCGATCCGCGACCAGCTGGTGCAGTCCGGTCTGGAGATCGAGGACACCCCGACCGGCTCGCGCTGGACGCTGCGCGGCTGACCGGAGACACAGGGGGGTGCGGGCGTTCCGGCCCCCGCACCCCCCGCCGCTTTCCGGGCCCGCGCCCACCGACGTGACGTAGACAGAAGAAGTGAGAGTCCCCATGGCCGGCAACAGCCAGCGCAGGAACCGCCGTACGAGCAACAAGAAGGGCGCGACGGTCGGCAGCGGCGGGCAGCGCCGCAAGGGCTTGGAGGGCCGGGGCCCCACCCCGCCCGCCGAGATGCGGCCGGGCCACAAGAAGAGCCGGGTCGCCGCCGCCCAGGCCCGTAAGAGCGCGGGCCGCCAGCAGCGTCCGGCGGGGCGCGGCGGCCGGTCGGCGTCCGAGCTGGTCGTGGGCCGCAACCCGGTCGTCGAGGCGCTGCGCGCGGACATCCCGGCCACGGCCGTCTACGTCCAGCAGTTCATCGACAACGACGACCGGGTGCGCGAGGCGCTGCAGCTGTCCACCGACCGCGGGGTGCCGCTCATGGAGGCGCCCAGGGCCGAGCTGGACCGGATGACGAACGGGCTGAACCACCAGGGCATCGCCCTGCAGATCCCGCCGTACGAGTACGCGCACCCCGAGGACCTGGTGGCCGACGCCGCCGACAACGGCGAGGACGCGCTGATCGTCGCCCTCGACGGGGTGACCGACCCGCGCAACCTGGGCGCCGTCGTCCGCTCGGTCGCCGCCTTCGGCGGGCACGGCGTCGTGGTGCCCGAGCGGCGGGCCGCCGGGATGACCGCGGGTGCCTGGAAGACCTCGGCCGGCACCGCCGCCCGCGTCCCCGTCGCCCGCGCGACCAACCTGACCCGCGCCCTGGAGGCGTACAAGAAGGCGGGCCTGACCGTCGTCGGCCTCGCCGCGGACGGCGACGTCGAGCTGTACGACCTGGAGGCGCTGGACGGGCCGGTCGTGATCGTCGCGGGCAGCGAGGGCAAGGGCCTGTCGCGGCTGGTCGGCGAGACGTGCGACCTGCTGGTGCGCATCCCGATGCCGGGCGGCGCGGCCGAGTCGCTGAACGCGGGCGTGGCCGCGGGCGTGGTGCTCTACGAGGCGGCCCGGCGCCGCTCCTGAGCCGCCCCGGGCAGGCGCGGGAGGGCATCATACGGGTCCGGTGCGATTGACGCGTCTCGGACATCGAGGGCCGTGTCCGGCAGTGTCCTAAAGGACCGTCACTCGGTTAGATGAGCGTGGACACCAGAACACCCCGCCCCTCCCCGGGCGGCGGGACGCCCGCATCCGACGAGCCCCCCTTCACCATGGCCCGGGTGCCGAGCGACCCCGCCCAGGTCATCGTCACGCACGCGAGCTTCCGTGTGCAGCTGGGAAGGACCTCGGCGCGCTCCCTCGCGCGAGCCACGCACGGCACGACCGCGCCGCGGGCCGCGCAGCCGCACACCGCGGGCCGCCGCAGGCTCGCCCCGGTGGTGTGGTCCGGCGGCTCCGAGCCCGGCGACGCGCTGTTCCAGGCGGTACGCGGCCCCGGGGCACCGGGCGGCGGGGCGGACGGTACCGCGGGCGCGGCCACGCAGGTACTGCCGCGGATCGGCGGGGCGACGGGGCAGCCGCCCGCCACGCCCACCGTCGTGGGCCCGCGCAACGGCGAGGCCCCCACCGCCCGCCTGCTCGGCGGTGTGCGCCCCGCCCGCGGCGCCTTCGACGATCCGCCGGTCGCCAGCTACGACCCCGGGTACGCCGACTACGACGACGATGACGACGACCTGCACGAGACCGCGCCCCGGCGGGAGCGGCCCGTGCCCAAGGGCGGCGACTTCGTCAAGCACGCCTGGTACCCCGGCCGCCGGATGAACCTCGGCATCGTGCTGCTGCCGCTGCGCGTCTTCCTCGGCTTCGTGTCGATCTACGCGGGCATGGGCAAGCTGTGCGACCGCGTCTACTTCGACGGCGGCAAGCGCGGCTCCATGGTCACCTGGCTCACCTCGCTGCACCCCTGGGGCGCCGCCGAGCCGCTGCGCGACGCCGCCCTCAACCACCCGGTGGGCGCGGGCCTTTCCATCGCCTTCCTCCAGGTCGTGGTGGGCGTGCTGACGGTCTTCGGGCTGTGGCAGCGGGTCGCCGCGGTCTTCGGCGCGGCCCTGTCCGTCGCGCTGCTGGTCACCGTGAGCTGGCGCACCGTCCCCGTCTACGACGCCCCCGACTTCATCTACCTCGCCGCGTGGAGCCCGCTGATCATCGCGGGCGCCCCCGTCTACTCCGTGGACGGCAAGCTCGCCGCCGACGCCTGGCGCAGGCTCGGCCCGCGCGTCGGCCTGTGGGGGCTGCGCCGCTACGTGCTGCGCCGCGGTGTGGTGCTGGGCACGCTCATCGCCGGGTGCTCGCTGCTGATCGGCTCCGTGCTGGGCGCGGCGGTCCGGGCCGGCACCGCGCCGGGCACGCACCCGTACGGGCCCGCCTCGCCGCCGGTCAACGAGCTGCCGGGGGAGCCGCTGCCCGAGGTCTCCGGGGCCGACGACGGGTCCGCGCCGGGGAGCCAGGCGCCCACGCGGCCGGCGGAGGAGCACAGGACGCCGCAGCCGTCGGCCTCCGCGCAGCCGCCGACCGACGGGACGGGGGAGGCTTCCACCGCCACGCACACGCCGGGGAGCGGCTCGCACACCCAGGGCGGCACGCGGACGTCGGGCGGTACGTCCGGCGGCTCGACCGGCGGTTCGTCCGGCGGCTCGGGCGGTACGTCGCAGGCCCCCGCGCCGCCGACCCACGCGGGCCCGCCCCCGGCGCCGCCCGCCCCGCGGCCCACGCAGGGCGGCGCGATCGGCGGGCTGCTGGGCGCGGCGCTGCTGGGCGCCCCGGCGGAGCCGACGCCGACGGCCTGACGTCGCGCACGTCCCCGAGGCTGCGCACGTCCCTGAGCCCGCGTGGTCCCGCAACGGGGCCCGCGGGCTCAGCTCATGGCGCCGGCCTCAGATCGCGGGCGCCGTGCTCAGCTCGCGGGCGGCCTCGCGGAGGTCCTTGGCGGTGTCGATGGCCCGCCAGTAGGCGCCCTGCGGGATCGGGTAGCCGGCCAGCCGCCGCTCGCGGGCCAGCCGCGGGAAGGTCGTGCGCTCGTGGTCGCCCAGGTCCGGCAGCATCGCGGTGAAGGACGGCGCGAAGACGTACACGCCCGCGTTGATCAGGAAGGGCGAGGGCGGCGCCTCGATGAAGTCCAGGACCTGCCCGAACTCGTTGGTCTCGACAGCGCCCCACGGGATGCGCGGCCGGGCGAGCGCGAGGGTCGCCACCGCGTCCCGCTCCTCGTGGAAGGCGGCCATGCCGCGCAGCGAGAAGCGGGTCCAGATGTCGCCGTTGGTGGCGTACCACGGCTCGTCGGCGCGCGGCAGCGACGCGGCCGCGTACTTCAGCCCGCCGCCGCGGCCCAGCGGCTCGCCCTCGACGACGGTCGTCACCTTCAGCGGCAGCGGCGCGCTCTCCAGCCACTCCTGGAGCACCTCCGCGAGGTGCCCGCACGACACGACGACGTCCGTGACCCCCTCCGCGGCCAGCCAGTCGAGCTGGTGGCCGATGATGGGCGTGCCCGTACCGGGGATCTCGACCATGGGCTTGGGCCGGTCGTCGGTGTAGGGCCGCAGCCGGGAACCCTGGCCGCCGGCCAGGATGACGGCCTGGGTGACCGGGACGGTCTCGTGCGCGGTGGTGTCGTGCGTCATGCAGCGCACCCTATGCGAACGCCCACGAGCGCGTACGCCCGGCAACCCCGCGGGGCTGCCGGGCGTACGCGCTCGTGGCGGTGCCCGTACCGGTCGGACCTGTTGTCGGAGGGGCCGTCAGCCCATGGCGGCGACGCCGGTCGCGAACGCGGTGTCGCACACCGGCCGCGACCACGCCTGCGCGCGCCGCACCGAGCCGTCGTACTTGGCGACGGCGGCGCGGCCCAGCGAGCGGGCGAGGGACACGCAATACCGTGCGAGGGACGGCTGCTGGGCCATGGCGACCTGAAGGTCGGTCAGCGCGGCCCCCGGGTCCTTGCGCTGGAGTTCGTCCAGCAGCCGGGCGCGCAGCACCTCCTGCGGCGCCTTGGCGGCTGCCTGGTCCCGCGACGTGGCGGAGGCGGCCAGCACCTTGCCGTCGGAGTCGGGGCCGGCCCACGAGACGCGGGTGACGGCGAGTGTTCCCGACAGCACGAGGACCACCGGGAGGACGAGCGCGAATGTCTTGCCGAGACGGCGAGCTACCTGGTTCACGGTTCGGATCGTAGCGACTGGTGATGATTCGGCGACATCGAGTCACCCTTGCGGGGGAGTGAATTCGCCGGGCGGCGCGTTCGAGTGTTGACGAACGGACCCGAACTGCCGCTTGTGCGGGCATCCGTCCGGTGCGCACACGCCAACGGCCGGGCGGTGCGTACGGATACGCACCGCCCGGCCGTCACAGGCGCGGAACTCCCCCTGGGAGGGGGCGTCGTGGGATCAGTCGCTCAGGCGCTCGCCGGAGGAGGTCGCGAAGACGTGGGTCTCGCCACCGCGCGGCACGACGTGCAGCACGGAGCCCTTCTCCGGGATCTCGCGGCCGCCGACGCGGATGACGACGTCCTTGTCCTCGTTGCCGACCTTCGCCGAGCCGTAGACGTAGCCGTCGGCGCCGAGCTCCTCGACGACGTTGACGGTGACGGCCAGGCCCGCCGGGGCGTCCTTGGACAGCGACTTGGCCTCGCTGTCGCCGCTGACGATGTCGAAGTGCTCGGGGCGGACACCGACGGTGACCGTGGTGTCGCCCTTGTCCGCCGCCGCCTGCACCGCGTCGCGCTCGACGTTGACCAGCGCGTTGCCGAAGCGCACGCCGCCGTCGACGATCGGGACCTCGATGAGGTTCATCGCCGGGGAGCCGATGAAGCCCGCGACGAAGAGGTTGGCCGGCTTGTCGTACATGTGGCGCGGGGTGTCGACCTGCTGCAGCAGACCGTCCTTGAGGACCGCGACGCGGTCGCCCATCGTCATGGCCTCGGTCTGGTCGTGGGTGACGTAGACCGTGGTGACGCCGAGGCGGCGCTGCAGGCTGGCGATCTGGGTACGGGTCTGGACACGGAGCTTGGCGTCGAGGTTCGACAGCGGCTCGTCCATGAGGAAGACCTGCGGCTCACGCACGATGGCGCGGCCCATCGCGACACGCTGGCGCTGACCGCCGGAGAGGGCCTTCGGCTTGCGGGCCAGGTAGTCGGTGAGGTCCAGGATCTTGGCGGCTTCCTCGACCCGCTTGCGGATCTCGGCCTTGTTGACGCCGGCGATCTTGAGCGCGAAGCCCATGTTGTCCGCGACGGTCATGTGCGGGTACAGCGCGTAGTTCTGGAACACCATCGCGATGTCGCGGTCCTTGGGCGGCAGGTGCGTGACATCACGCTCGCCGATCCGGATCGCGCCGGCGTTCACGTCCTCCAGCCCCGCGAGCATGCGGAGCGAGGTCGACTTGCCGCAGCCGGACGGGCCGACGAGGACCAGGAACTCGCCGTCCCCGACCTCGATGTCCAGGCCGTCGACGGCGGGCTTGTCGCCACCCGGGTAGATCCGGGTCGCCTTGTCGAACGTCACAGTAGCCATGGTTGTACGCAATCCCTTCACCGGCAGGAACGTGCCGGACGATCCGAGTAAAGGAAGCAGATCTCTCGGTGCCGCTTCAGTGGTCGAGCCCGGTGGTACGCGGACTCCCCGGTGACGCTACCTGCACGTTCCACCTTTTGTCACCAGGCCCCGGGCGCCTTTTTCGTCACCCGGACGCACGAAGGAGGTCCCGCCCGTACGGGGCGGAACCTCCGGTGGTTCTGTGACGGCGAGCCCCCGGTCGGATTCGAACCGACGACCCCCTGTTTACAAGACAGGTGCTCTGGCCGACTGAGCTACAAGGGCGGGCGGGCCTGGCGGCGCACACCCGTACTCTAGCGCCTCGGCTCCCGGCGGGGGCCGGGGATTACGCCCCCGGGGGCTTCCTCAGGGCAGGCGCCGCACCGGGCGGACGCGGCGCAGGTGGACCAGGACGTCGAAGGCGTCGGGGAGCGAGGCGACGGCCAGGTGCTCGGCCGCGTCGCGGGCCGGGGTGTAGACGCCGCTGACGACCCGGGCCGTCGCCGGGCCCTCCCACGTCCGGCGCTCGTGCGGCGCGCGCAGGTCGAGCCAGTGCGCGGGGCGGCCCGGGGCCTCGCCGGACAGCCGGGCGTCGAGGCGGCCGGGGGCGGGGGCGGGGACCTCGGCGACACCGAGGTCGCCGTGGTGGAAGCCGATCGCCACCGACACGTACCCGGCGCCGTACCGCTCCCGCAGGATGCTGCCGACGGTGGGCCCGGGCCCGCGTCCGGGGGCCGCGCCGAGAGTGACCGGGGCGGCGCAGGTGTGCGCGATGCCGTCCCAGTAGGCGGTGCGGCGCCCGGTGCGGCGCTGCCGGTCCGCGATCGCCCCGGCCCAGGCGGCGGCGTCGCCCGCGTAGCCGCCGCGCCCGGCGACGCTGCGCTCGTGGAAGCCGGCGATCAGCCGCATCCGGGCGGCGGCCTCCGCGCCGGGGAGGTCCGCGACGAGCGCGAGGGCGTCGCGGGCGTGCTCGGCGAAGGGGCGTCCCGGGTGCAGGCCGCGGGCGCGCTGCACGTGCTCGTCGATGTCGTGGGCGGTACGGATCGGCTCCAGGTGGGCGGCCACTTCGCCCAGCCGCTCCGGGGCGGTGCGGCGGACGTGGTCGAGCACGGCGTCGTAGTCGGCGGGCCCCGCCTGGAGCGGCTTGACGCCGAAGACGCGGACGGGGTCGGCGGGATGGGCCCGGTTGAAGTCGCGGATCCACTCCAGGGCGGCGGCCGTCTCCTCGGTGCGCCAGGGCCGCCAGGCGCCGTCCAGCGCGCTCGCGGCGGTGCCCGGTCCGCCGTTCGCGTACGCGTCGAGCCGCGCGCCGGCGGCCGCGTCGTCCTGGACGGCCAGCTCGCGGAAGCCGTGCTCGCCGACCAGCCGGCGGAAGAGCAGGTCGCGCAGGGTGGAGGTCTCGTGGGCGAAGCGGGTGGATTCGCCGAGCCCGGCGATCAGGGGCGCCCCGGAGGCGACGGCGGCGGCCAGCGCGTCCAGCTCCGCGGGGGAGAGGGTGTCCGCTGCCGTTTCCGTACGGGCGGGGTCGGCGGCGGTCACGCCGGGACCCCCGCGCGGAGCGGCTCCAGGGCGCGGGACCAGGCCAGGACGTCGTCCAGCAGCGCGCCGAGCGGGCCGTGCGCGTGCGGGTCGGGGGCGGGCCCCGCGGCGGGCCCGCCGGGGTCGGGGGCGGTGAAGTCGTCCCGCAGGGACAGCGTGACCTGGGAGCGGACGGTGGCGACGCGCAGTTCGGCCAGGACCAGCCGCAGGTGCTCGGCCGCCCGCGTACCGCCCTGCACGCCGTAGCTGACCACGCCGGCGGCCTTGTCGTTCCACTCGGCGTACAGGAAGTCCAGGGCGTTCTTGAGCGCGCCGGAGAGGGAGTGGTTGTACTCCGGGGCGACGAACACGAAGCCGTCGAGGCGGGCGATCGCCTCGGCCCAGCGCCGGGTGTGCGGGTGGGCGTACCGGCCGGCCATGGCGGGCAGTTCCTCGTCGAGCAGCGGCAGCCCGAAGTCGGCGAGGTCGACGATCTCGAAGTCCGCCCCGGGGTGGCGGCGGGCGGCCGCCGCGGCGACCCACTCGGCGACGGCGTGCCCCCGGCGGCCCGGGCGGGTGGTGCCGACGATGATGCCGATCCTGGTCATGGCGTGCTCCTCAGCGGAAGGACGGTGTTGCACCGATCGATGTAGACACTACACCGATCGGTGCAATCAATGCTGCGGGTGGAGTAGCCTCGGCGGCGTGACGGAGAAGAAGAGTTCGAGTGCGGCGGCGGGCGAATCTGTGGCCTCCAGGAGGAAGCCGGTCGGGCAGCCGGACAAGCGGCGGGCGATCGTCGCGGGCGCGCTGACGCTGTTCGCCCGCGACGGCTACACCCGGGCGAGCCTGGACGCGATCGCCGCGGAGGCGGGCGTGTCCAACCGCACCATCTACAACCACTTCACGGACAAGGCCGAGCTCTTCCAGACGGTCATCCAGGAGAGCACCCGGCGCGCCGCCGACACGATGATCGACTTCATCGACCGCCACCTCGGCAAGGTCGTCGACCTCGAACAGGACCTCACCGACTTCGGCCTGGCCTGGCTCGGCGTGCTCTCCTCCGACCTCGCCCCGCACTTCGCCCTCGTCCGCCAGGTCGGCGCGGAGGCCGAGCACATCCCCCCCGCCGCCCTGAAGCTCTGGCGCGAGACCGGCCCCCTCCGCACCCGCCACGCCCTCGCCGACCGCCTCGGCGCCCTCCCCACCCTGGAGATCGCCGACCCCCTCCGCGCCGCCGGCCACCTCATGCTGCTCGTCTCCGCCGACAACTTCACCGACCGCGCGGACCTGTCCGACCCCGCCGCCTGCCACGCGATGGTCACCGCGGGAGTCCGCACCTTCCTCCACGGCTACGCCCCGCGACCCACGACCTGAGCCCCCGCGCGCGGGGGCGCGCCGTATCAGGGCCGCCGCGGCCACCGGTGGCCGAGTTGCTCGGCGGCGGCGCTTTCCGCTCATCGCCCGATTGTCCGAACTGCGGGTACGGGACGAGCGTGACTCGCAGTCCCAGGGATGCGGTTGACTACGTCACGTCGAGAGGAACGCGGCATGGCGCCCAAGTGGCGGGAACTCGCCGACCGGCTCGCCGAGCGGATCAGGAACGGTGAATGCGACGTGCCGGACTCGTCCGCTCCGGAGGCTTCCCGGGCATGATCCCGACGTCGGTCCGGGCGGACGCCCAACGCCTGTGGGACTTCCAGCGGATGGGGCACGAGCCGCGGCCGTGTTCGGTCGTGATCGGGCTGGGCAGCCACGATCTGGGGGTGGCGGACACCGCCGCCGACCTCTACCACTGCGGCCTGGCGCCGCTCGTGGTCTTCACCGGCGCCACCAGCCCGACCACGGCGGAGCGGATGCCGCGCGGGGAGGCCGAGCACTACCGGCGGCGCGCGGTGGAGCGCGGGGTGCCGGAGGGGGTCGTCCTCGTGGAGCCGCGTGCTCGCAACACCGGGGAGAACATCCGCTTCTCGCGGGAGCTGCTGGCCGAGCGCGGGGTCGCCGTCTCCTCGGCGCTGCTGGTGAGCAAGCCGTACGAGGAGCGGCGCGGCTACGCGACAGCGCGGAAGGTCTGGCCGGACGTCGCGTGGGTGTGCGCCTCCGCCCCGCTGACCCTCGCCGCGTACGCCGAGTCGATCGGCGACCCGTCCCTCGTCCTGAACATGCTGGTCGGCGCGCACCAGCGGCTCACGACGTACCCCCGCCTGGGCTTCACGATCCCGCAGGACGTGCCCGACGACGTCACGCACGCGTACGAGCGCCTGGTGGCCGCCGGCTTCACGAGCCGCCTCGCCCGGGGCTGACGGAGGAGTGCCGGCCGCGGTCAGGGGGCGTCGTGGTGTCGTGCGGGTGTTCGGGTGGTGTGGTGGCGGGCGGCGATGGTGAGGCTGAGCCAGCTTGTCCAGCCGATCGGCTGGAGGGCCCAGTAGCTCAGGATCCGGTAGAGGAGGGCCAGTGCGATGGCCTGGTCGGTGCGGAGTCCGTAGAAGACCAGGAGGGCGGTGAGGCTGGTCTCCACGATGCCGAGGCCGCCGGGGGTGAGCCGGAGTGCGCCCGACATCTGGGTGAGCGTGTAGGCGACGAGCACGCCGCGCCACGGCACGGCGATACCCAGCCCCCATGCGCAGGCGACGAGGCAGGACGCGTCGAGTACCCAGTTGCCCAGGGCCAGGAGGAACGGCGCCAGCCACGGGCGTACCCCGGGCCGGGCCGCGCGGACCTCCCGGACGAGGTGGCGCAGTTCGTCCTCGAAGGCCCACATCCGCCGGGAGCGGACCCCGGCGCGCCGCCAGATCCGCCAGGCCCGCCGCCGTACGAGGGCGAAGTGCGGCAGGACGGCCGCCGCGGCGGCGAGTAGCAGCAGGACGGCGGCCAGCCCGAGCACGGCCGTCCGCAGCCCGGCGGGACCCGCCGTGCCGTCGGCCAGGACACCGGCCACCAGGAGCAGGAACAGGCCGGCGGCCGACATGAGGCCGGCGATCGCGAGGGCCGACCCGGCGAGTGCCGCGGATGTCCCGCGGCGGCGCAACTGCCCGTACAGCCAGGCGGTGGCGAAGGCCGCGCCGCCGGGGAGCGCCCCGGCGACGGCGTTGGCCGCCACGACGACGGCGCCCGTCACGGCGAGCCCCAGCCGGGCTCCGCCCCACCGCAGCAGCTGCCACTGGAGCCCCGTCAGGCAGGTGAGGGAGAGCGCTTCACAGAGGGCGGCCAGTGCCAGCGGCGCCGGGCGGACCACGGCGATCTCGCGCGCGGCCAGGACGAGGTCGTGGCGTCTTCCCACGGCCAGCGCCACGGCGGCAGCCACCAGTACGGCCGAGACCAGCCACCGCACCGGATGCCGGACCCGCGGCGGACGCCGGACCCGCGTGGTCGCGCGGTCCGGCCCCGCGTCGCCCGTTTCCTCCGGTTCGCCCCTTTGGTTCGCCACGGGGGACACGGTACGGCCGGGCCGCCGTCCTACACGTGGTACGGGACGTCCGTGACGACGATCTTCGGCAGCAGGCGCAGGGCACGCCGGAGCCGGCTCGCGGTGCGGTCGTGCAGCAGGCGGTAGCGGCGGCGGCGCGTCACGATCTCCGGGACGACGATCGTGAGGGTGAGCTGCGGCTGCTGCGCGTGCAGCGCCTCGATGTAGTGGACCAGCGGGGCCACCGTCGCCCGGTAGGGGGTGACGAGCACCTCCAGCGGCAGGTGGTCGCCCCAGCGGTCCCAGTAGCCGCGGAAGCGGTCGGCCTCGGCCTCGCCGGGGCTGAGGTGGAGGGCGAGGGCGGGCTGGCGCAGGGACGCGGCGTACGCGAGCGCCCGCATCCCGGCCAGGTCCAGCGTGGAGATCGGCACGATGGCCAGGTTGCGGATCTCCTCGGGGCTCTCCTCGTCCTCCCGGACCGACGCGTGCGGGGGCGCCATCGGGCGGACCGGTGCGGCGGAGGGCGCCGCGGGCGGGACCCCCTCCGCCGCGGGCGAGGGCTCCGCAGGCGGCGCCCCGCCGGGGGACGCGGGGATCTCGATCGCGTGCGGGTGCAGCCGGAGCGCGGCCCGCACCTCCTCGTAGTGGTGGTGGATGCGCGTCGTCACCAGCAGGAACAGGCCCACCGCGAGGATGCTCACCCAGGCGCCCGAGGTGAACTTGGTGATCCCCGCGGTGACGAGGACGAGCGCGGACAGCACGCAGCCGGTCGCGTTGAAGAACAGGCTCTTGCGCCAGTGCCGGTCGCGCAGCCGCCACCAGTGGCGGACCATCCCCGCCTGGGACAGCGTGAAGGCGAGGAACACCCCGACCGCGTAGAGCGGGATGAGGGACGCGGTGTCGCCGCGGAAGGCGATGAAGACGACCGCGGCGGCCACCGACAGCACGGCGATGCCGTTGCTGAAGGCGAGCCGGTCGCCCAGCCGCAGGAACAGCCGCGGCGCGTGCCCGTCGCGGGCCAGCAGGAAGAGCACCCGCGGGAAGTCGTTGTAGGCGGTGTTGGCCGCCAGCAGCAGGACCGCGGCGGTGGCGGCCTGCGTGACGACGTACATCGGTCCCGAGCCGAAGCCGCGGTGGGCGAGCTGGGACAGCACGGTCTCGCCGGAGCGGGGCACGACCCCGTCGAGGCGGGCGACGGCCGTCACTCCGGCGAACAGCGTGATCAGCAGGCAGATCATCCACGTCAGTGTGGTGCGGGCGTTTCGCCACTCGGTCGGCCGGAAGGCCGGGACCGCGTTGGAGATCGCCTCGATGCCGGTCATGGCGGTGGAGCCGGAGGCGAAGGCGCGCATGACCAGCAGCGCGCCGACGCCCTCGGCGGCGTGGAGCGGCGGGGCGGCTGCGGTGTGGAATCCGCGGTCCGCGGCGTCGGCCAGCCCCTTCGCCACCAGCGCCAGCATCGCGAGGACGAAGGCGTACGTCGGGGCGGCGAACAGCGCGCCGGCCTGCCGCAGCCCGCGCAGATTGCCCAGCAGCAGCGCGGCGATGACGCCCGCGCCGATCGGCACGGTGTACGGGGAGAGCGACGGGACCGCCGACGTGATGGCCGCCACGCCCGACGCGATGGACACCGCGACGGTGAGGACGTAGTCCGTCATCAGCCCCGCCGCGGCCACCAGCCCCGGGATCCGGCCGAGGTTGTCGCCCGCCACGATGTACGAGCCGCCGCCGTGCGGGTACGCGCGGATCGTCTGGCGGTACGAGATCCCGACCGCGAGCATCAGGAACGCGATGGCCGCGGCGACGGGCGTGGTGAAGTCCAGCCCGGCGGTCCCGGCCAGCACGAGCACGGCGAGCATGGCCTCGGGGCCGTACGCCACCGAGGACAGGGCGTCGGCGGAGAGCACCGGCAGCGCCACCAGCTTGCGCATGCGCTCGCGCGCGACCGCGGTGCTCTTCAGCGGCGCCCCGACCACCGCGTGCCGGACGCTGTCCGAGAAGCGGGCCGCGCCGGAGGCGGGCTCCGTCGCGGCCGGGGCCGTCATGGTGCCCAGCGGCGCCACCCGGACCATGCGGCCGAAGCGGTCGGGGCCGATGTCCTCGGCCGGCGGGAAGCCGCCGAGGTCCGGATCGACCGGCAGCGCGTCCCGTCGCGCGCCCGCCCGCGCCCAGGCCTTTCCGACCTCGGCCAGGACCCGGAGCTGGTCCTCGTCGAGACCGGGCAGCGCCTCCGCCGGACCGGGCGCGCCGCCCCCCGCGCCCGGGGCGGCGCCGCCACCTCCTCCGGTGCCCTCACCGCGTGCAGCTCTCACCTGACTCAGTGTCACTTACGGGCGGGCGCCCGTCCGGTTCCCGCGCGGGGCCCGGCGCTCCCGGCGGACGGGCGGCGTGCGGGCGGGGAGGATGGGGGGACACCGGACGGAGGGGGCGGCATGGGTGAGGTCGAGGTGCGGGGGGCGCGGGCTTGGGTGGGGGTTTGGCGGGACGTGGTGGGCGGGTATCTGCGGCGGCCGCTCGCCGGGGAGGCGGGGACCGCGCTGGGGCATTCGGCTGAGCTGCGGGCCGTCGTCTATCTGATGGTGGGGGCGGAGGTGCTCGTCGAGGGGCTCATGGACGTGTCGCTGGTGCCGCCGGCGTGGCGGCTGGTGCACCTGGTGTGGCTCGCCCTGCTGGTCGACGCCGCCTTCGCCTTCGGCGCGGTGACGCGCCGCCACCCCCATCTCGTGGGCCCGACCACCCTGCGGGTCCGTGCGGGGCTGCTCGACGAGTTCGCCGTTCCCCTGGCGCTCGTGCGGGGCGTCCGCCGTGAGCGGCTGTCGGTGAAGGGGCGCGGGGTGCGGGCCGTCCCCGACCGCCAGGACGCGGTGGCGTGCAACGTGAGCGGCACGACGGAGATCGTCGTGGACCTCCACGAGCCGCTGGCCCTCCGCCTCGCGGACGGCGGGACCCTCGTCGCCCGCCACCTCCACCTCGCCGCCGATCACCCCGCCGCGGCCCACCGCACCCTGCGCGCGGCGCTGGTCAGCGGGCCGGGTACGGGCTGAGCATCGCGCCCGCGTAGCCCTCGACATGAGGATCGGCGAGCTCTCCCGCGAGACGGGTGTGGCCGTCCGTCTGCTGCGCTACTACGAGGAGCAGGGCCTGCTCGCCTCGCACCGCAGCGGCGGCGGGCACCGGCACTACGGGCCCGAGGCGCCCGCCGCCGTGGCCCGGGTCCGCACGCTGCTCGCCGCCGGGCTGCCCACCCGCGTCATCCGCGACCTCATGCCGTGCTTCGCGGGGGACGGCGCGGAGGTCCAGGCGTGCGTCCTGGACCACCTCCGCGACCAGCTCGCCGCCATGGACTCCCGCATCGCCGACCTCACCCGGGCCCGCGCCGCGCTCGGCGGCATCCTCGACGCCTCGACGCGCGCGCTCGCGGGCTGACGACCGCGGGACGTGCGAGGGCGCCCGCACCGGCCGGTGCGGGCGCCCTCGCCGGGCGGGACGGGTCAGAAGAGCTTCTTGTACGTGTCCCAGCCCGGGCCCACCGTCACACGGGCCTTGAAGCCGCCGTTGCCGTCGGCGCTGTAGCGGTAGGCGTAGCCCGCGCCGTCGACCGCGAGGAGGTCGGCGCGGCCGTCGCCGTCCATGTCGCCGGGGGAGGCGAGCTGCTTGAAGCTGCCCCAGCCGGTGCTGACCTTGACGCGGGCGGCGAAGGGCGCGGTCGCGCTGCCGGTGCCGCGGTAGAGCCACAGCGTGCCGTCGGCGGTGCGGCCGACGATGTCCGCGCGGCCGTCACCGGTGAAGTCGCCCGCGCCGACGAGGGCGTTGTAGGTACCCCAGCCGCTGCCGACCAGGACGCGGGCGCCCAGGTGGGTGTTGCTGCCGTCGCCGCGGAAGAGGTAGAGCTTGCCGTCGCCGGCGCGCGCGAGGATGTCGCTGTTGCCGTCGCCGCTCAGGTCGCCGGGGCCGATGATCAGGTTGTAGCCGCTCCACCCGGTGGAGATGGGCCCGCCGTCGGCCATCTGGTTGTAGAGGGTGTTGCCGTAGCGCTCCAGCAGGTCCGGCGCGCCGTCCCTGGCGAGCGCGTTGGAGTACGTCAGGTCGAACTGCCCGGCGTAGCTGCCGACGGGGACGGCTCGGAAGCGCGGGGTGAAGACGCCGGTGTTGGTCACGCCGTACTCGAAGAGCGTGCCGTCCGGGGTCTCGCCGAGCAGGTCCTTCTTGCCCCAGTAGGGGACGCTGCCGGAGTTGGCGAACTCGTCCACCGTCCAGCCCGTGCCGGACTGCTCGCGCGGCAGGAAGCCGCCGTTGCCGTCCGGGTAGTACTGCCACAGGGTGCCGTCGAGGGTCCGGCCGAGCAGTGAGGCCCGGCCGGTCTCGTCGGTGCCGACGCCGATGATCTGGTTGTAGCCGTTCCAGCCCTTGCCTACGAGCGTCCGGCCGGCGAAGGGCGCCGAGGAGGCGCCGGTGCCGCGGTAGAGGAAGAGCGAGCCGTCGGTGGTCCGGGCGACCAGGTCGCTGATGCCGTCGCCGTCCACGTCGCCGGGGCTGGTGAGCTGGTCGTAGACGCCCCAGCCCGAGCCGATGAGGACGCGGGCCAGGAAGGGCTCGCCGCTGGTCCAGGAGCCGGTGCCCTGGTAGAGCCAGAGCTTGCCGTCGTGGTCGCGGGCAACGATGTCGGCCTTGCCGTCGCCGGTGAGGTCGTCGGTCGCGACGACCTTGTTGTACGTCCCCCAGCCGTTGCCGCTCCACGACGGGCTGGTCGGGAAGTTCCCCGGCGTGAACAGCTCCAGCTGCCCGGTGACCGTCGTCGCGAGGACGTCGGGCCCGCCCGTGCCCATCAGGTCGCCCGGCGTCAGCAGGTCGAGGAACATCTCCGGCGCGGGGCTGAGCTTGGTGAAGTCCGACTGGACGTTGTAGAGGTCGCCCGCCGGGTTGCGGAAGAGCAGGCCGGAGAGGCCGGAGCCGTCGACGTCGTACCGCACCGGCGGCGCGGTGGGGTCCGGGTCGGGAGCCGTCGCTGTCGGCGTGGGCGTGGGCGTCTCGGTGGGCGTCGCGGGCGCCGTCTCGGTCGGTGTCGGCGTCGGCGTCTCGGCGGGAGTCGCGTCGGAGCGCGCGGACTTCCGGTTCGGCGCCGGGTGCCGGGTCAGCTTCGGCAGCGGCTGCGCGGTGGCGGCCCGCGGCGTGAGGCGCTGCGCGCCCGGCTCGGCGGCCTGGGCGCTCGTCCCCAGCGCGAAGGCGCCGAGGGAAAGGAGGCCGGCAGTGCACACCGCGACGAGACGGCGGCGTTTTCTGGACCCTGCCAGTTGTGTTGCGGACATGAGAAATCCCCCCTGGGATGTCGAACGACAAATCCCCGAACCGGTACGGAATCTTCCACACGTCCGGTTCCGGTGAGCGGAGTGTATTCCGGTGGATGGGCCCTGGCCTGCGTGTTTCCGCCTACGCGGGGGCGGTGAAAGCTTCGACCTGCCGGAATTCCACAAGCCTTTCCGACTGTTCATCCGCCGTTCGCGCACCTGCCGCCCGGAAGCTTTCCGTCCGCCGCGGCACGAAAGGGCGCCGGCACGGTGCCGGGCACGGGGCGCCCGCGCCTGTGCCGAGGCCGCGCGGGGAGCGGTGCGCCTAGAATGTCCGCAGGTAAGGGGGCGCGATGCCGACGTTCGGGCTGCTGGGGCCGCTGCTGGTGCACGACGGGACGCAGGAGCGGGCGGTCGGCGGCCACAAGGTCCGCGTCCTGCTCGCCGCACTCCTGCTGGCGGCCAACCGGACGGTGTCGAAGGACGCGCTCAAGGAGGCGCTGTGGGGCGCCCGCCCGCCGGCCACCGCCGACGCCTCCCTCTTCAACCATCTGACGCGGCTGCGGCGGCAGTTGGCCTTCCTCGGCGACGAGCCGCAGCGCATCACCGCGGTGCCGCACGGCTACCGGCTGCACGTCGCCGACGGCGAGTTCGACGTCGAGGTCTTCCAGGGGCAGGTGGACGCCGCCCGCGCCGCGCATCTGCGGCAGGACTGGGCCGAGGCGGCGGAGCGCAGCGCCGCCGCGCTCGCCCTGTGGCGCGGCGGGCCGCTCGCCGACCTTCCCGAATTCGCCGACGCGGAACCGCAGTTGCCGGTGGTGCGGCAACTGGCCGAGGCACGGCTGCAGGCGCTGGAGTGGGGCTTCGACGCCCAGCTCGCGCTGGGCCGCCGCCCCGAACTCATCGGCCGCCTCACGGCACTTGCCGCCGAGCACCCGCTCCGCGAGGCCTTCCACCGGCAGTTGATGCTGGCGCTGCACGGCGCGCACCGGCAGGCCGAGGCGCTGGAGGTGTACGCGCGGCTGCGGGCCACGCTCGCCGAGGAGTTGGGCGTCGACCCGTCGGCGGCGGTACGGGCCGCGTACCAGGAGGTGCTGGCCCAGGAGGTGCCGACCGCGGACGCCCCCGCGGACGCGACGGTAGCCGTACCCGCGCAGGCTCCCGCGGAGCCGCCTACCCCCGCCTTCCGGCCGCTGCACCAACTCCCCGCCGACGCGGGCCTGTTCACCGGACGGGACGCCGAGGTCGCCCGGCTCACCGCGCTGCTGAGACCCGGCGCCGCCCCCGGCGGGGAGGCCCCCGGCCGGGCACCGCGCCCGGTCGTCGTCTCGGGGATGGGCGGCGTCGGCAAGACCGCGCTCACCGTCCACGTCGCGCACCTGCTGCACGCGGACTACCCCGACGGGCAGCTCTACGCCGACCTGCGCGGATTCGGCCCCGGCGGCCGCCGCGACCCGCGCGACCTGCTCGTCCGCTTCCTGTCCGACCTCGGGGTGCGCGACGAGTCGCTGCCCGGCGACATGGACGACTGCGCCGCGCTCTTCCGTACCGTCCTGGCCCACCGCCGGATGCTGCTGGTGCTGGACAACGCGCGGGACGCCGCGCAGGTCGTGCCGCTGCTGCCGGGCAGCGGCGGCTGCGCGGTCGTCGTCACCAGCCGGCACACCCTGACCGACCTGCCGGCCGCGGTGCTGCTGCCGCTGGCGCCGCTCACGTCCGCCGACCAGGAGGTGCTGCTGGCCGCGCTGTGCGGGAGCGAGCGCGTCCTGGAGGAGCCGGAGGCCGCAGCCGAGATCCTGGCGCGGTGCGGCGGGCTGCCGCTCGCGCTGAGCGTCGTCGGCGGCCGGCTCGCCTCCCGGCCCGGCTGGCCGCTGTCGCTGCTCGCCCGCCGGCTGTCGTCCGGCACCGGCCGGCTGCCCGAACTGACCGTCGGCAGCCTGGACGTCGAGGCCACGATCGGCATGAGCTACGTCGCGATGCGCGACAGCGACCTGCCGCCCGAGCGGGCCGTCGCCCGCGCCTTCCGCCTGCTGGGCGTCTGGCCCGAGTACGAGGTGACCCCGCACTCGGCCGCCGCGCTGCTCGACCTGCCGGTCCGCGACACCGCCCGGCTGCTGGACCGGCTCACCGACGTCCACCTCCTGCAGAGCCCGGCGCCCGAGCGGTACGGCATGCACGACCTGCTCGGCGAGTACGCGGCCGAGCGCCTGCGCGCGGAGGAGCCCGCCGAGCCGCGCGCGCGGGCCGAACTGCGGCTGCTGGCCTGGTACGTGGCGGCGGTCGAGAGCGCGTCGGCGATAACCGTCGGCGAGACCCAGCCGCCCCCGCCGCTGCCCGGCCCGCCCACCGCACCACCGCCGCCTTTCGCCGACGCGCACGAGGCGCTCGCCTGGTACGTCCGCGAACTCCCCGCGATCCAGCACGCGATCGCCCGGGCCGGCGCCCTCGGCCGCTCCGACATCGCCTGGCGGCTGGCGGTGGGCCTGTTCGGCTACGGCGACACGTACTGGTGGACGGGCATCTGGGACGCGGCGCTGCGCAGCGCGCTGGACATCGCCGTCGCGCAGGACGACACGGTGGGGCGGGCCTGGCTCTACCGGCGGATCGCCGTCGCGCACGGCATGGCCTACCGCAACGAGGAGTGCCTGGAGAATCTCGGCGTCGCCCTCGAACTCTTCGAGCGGGCCGGGGACATCACCGCCCAGGCGTCCATCCTCGGCAACCTCTCGGCACTGCACGTCCAGGCCGGCCGGCCCGAGCCAGGGCTGGCGTACGCGCTGCGCTCCCAGGAGCTCTACCGGGAAGTGGACGTGCCCGGCAGCGAGTCGCTGGTCCTGGGCCGGATCGCCGACGCGCTCCAGCTCGCCGGCGACTACGCCGGGGCCGTCGAACACCAGCGCCGCCGCCTGGGGTTGCTGCGCGCGCTGGGCCGGCCGACCGCGCTGGCCACCTTGCTGACGAACTACGGCGCCGCGCTCCAGCACCTCGGCGAGCGGGCCGAGGCCTTCGCCGCGCTCGACGAAGCCCTCGCCATCCGGCGGCAGTTGAGCGACTACGGCGGCGAGGCCGACTGCCTGGCCGCGACCGCCCGCGTCCACCACCACTTCGGCGAGTGGGAGGCCGCCCGCGAGTGCTGGCAGGCCTGCCTCGACCTGGCCCGCTTCCACCTGCTGCCGCAGCGCGAGCAGGAGTGCGTGGCAGGCCTGGCCGCGCTGGAGGACGCCTGTGCGGCGGGCGGCCTCCGCTGAAGGCCCCCCGCCGCACCTGCACACCACCCCGCGAGGCCCGTCTCGCGGGGGAGTGACCACGGATCGAACGACCCGCAGACCTGTACCCCGGCGGCCGCGCCGCCCGGCGCTTCCCCGGTGCGGACGGCCCCGAGCCTGCCCCGTGACCAGGCCCCGTCCCGTCCGCACCGGCGGTGTGTGGACGTGACGAGGCTAGGAAACGGCGGCAACAAACCGCCAACGGTTCACCAACGGCCCGCCCCGCGCGCGATGTGGGGATCAGATCCTGACGACCGTCGCGCCCGCACCGCACAGCGCGGTCAGGTCCTCGGGGTCGGACGTGAGGACGGTGACGGGTGCGGGTGCCGCGAGGGCGGTCGCGCTCAGCATGGCGTCGATGGCGTACTTGTGGCCGTGCAGGCCGGCGTCCGCCAGGAGCGCGGCCGCGTGGCGGGCGGTCGCTTCCGTGACGGGCTCCACGACCAGGCGCGACAGTGTCCACTGCAACGCGGGCCGGTTGATGCGCGGGTGGACCACTTCCACCAGGGTGGCCGCGGACGTGATCACGCGCAGGTCGTCGGCGCGCGCGAGGGCGAGCCAGGCGGTCACCGTACGGTCCCGCAGTACGGCCTTCGCGAGCCCTTCGCTGTCGAGCACCAGGGTGCCGCCCGGGGCGGCGGGGGCATGTGTCACGCCGCGTTCTTCCCGCCGCCGGTCTGCTGCGCGCGCGCCCGGTGGAGCTGGTCGCGCAGGGCCTGCACCTCCTCGTCGGTGACAGGGCCGTGCTCCGCCTCGGCGACCTGGATGAGCTCGTTGAGGTTGTCCCGCTCGATCTGCCGGGCGACGGCGGCGGCGACGTAGGCGGACAGACCGGACGGGCCGCCGCGGGCCCGGGCGGCTTCGGCGATGTCGCTCGGCATCGTGATCGAGTACTTGCGGGTGGGCTCACTCATGCCCTTTATGCTACCGCGGATGCTACCTCGGTGGGTGCCCGCTGCCGGTCCCGGGCCGCAGACGCGGCAAGCCGGGGGTCAGGACGCCGGCTGCCAGGCGAAGCCGTCCGGGTCGGTGAAGGCGGACGTGCCGGAGGCGGCGATCGCCAGGCCGTGGGGGCCTTCGCCCTCCTCCGGTACGCCGGCGTCCTTCGCCAGGGCGCGGCGGCCGTACAGGGCGAGCTTGATGCTGCCGGGGGCCGCGAACTCGACGTACTTGCGGCCGAAGCTCTTGCCGACCGTGAGGCCCTGCTCCACGTAGAAGCGCTTGGTCGCGAGGACGTCGGTGGCGCCGAGCAGCAGGACGACCTCGTCGACCTTCCGGCTGTCGGGCGCGGTGTCCTTCTTCGCCGACGTCGCGATCTTCCACAGCGCCCCGTCCGGCGCCTTCACCACCCCGCCGTACCCCCACAGCGACTTCGTCACCGGCTTGACCTCCGACGCCCCCGCGTCGACCGCCGACCCGACCAGGCCCCGCACGATCGACGGCTGCGCCACCACGAGCGACAGCGTGTACCCGCGAAAGCCGCTCCCGGCCTCCGCGTCCGCGGCCCGTACCCGCACCAGGTCCCCGAGGCCGAAGGCCCGCTCGTAGAACCGCTCGGCGGCCGCCGGGTCCGCGGCGTCGAGAATGACAGCTTCGATGGAGTTCATACGTCGACCGTAACCACGCCCCCACCTGCGCGCTTCTCGAAACCTGACCGGTCGTGGGCGCTTCCCCCGGGTAGCGGACATGTCACAGGAATGTCCTGATCGCGCGGCCCCGCGAACGCCCGCGGCGGCGTCCGCGTCCGTGGGAGGGAGTGCCTGCCCGCCGGGGCGGGCCCGCCGATGTCACGGAGAAGCCATGCGCAGCTGGAGAATGCCGGTCGTCGTCGCCCTGGTCGCCGTGGTGGCCGGGGGAACGGTCGCCGGATGCCACAGCAGTACGAGCCACGGCACGCACAAGTCGAAGAAGTCGCGGTCGCGGTCGATGTCGTACGACGCGCCCGGCACGGGCCGGACCTCCGACGCGATCACCGCCGGACTCCTCACGCGCGCCTGAAACCCGGGGGGTTGTGAGTACGCGCACTCATGCGGGGCGCGGCCGCCCGCGGTTGGGTGGAGGGCATGGACAACCCTCCTGGCCCGTACGCCGATCCGGACGAGGCCGGGCCCTGGTCCGGCCTCCCGGAGCCGCGCCGCCGCGAGCCGGGCCCCTACGGCCCGGCCCCCCTGCTCTCGACCCTCGTCACCCTCCCCCTCGCAGCCGCCGCCTGGCTCTACGGCGCGGTGTCCGCGATGAGCGGTGACCCGCTGGACGGCCCCGAGGCCGACGCCTTCGACCGCAGCTTCACCCACGGCTTCCACCTGCTCCAGACGCTCGTCGGGGCGGCGGCCGCAGTCCTCCTCGTGAGCTGGGTGCTCCCGCCCCGCCCGGCCCTGCGCACCGCCCGCACGCTCCTCGCGCTGGCCGCCCCGGCTCTCGTCGTCGCGGGCTTCCTCGTCTTCCGCACCACGGTGAACTGGCCGCACCGGTAGGGGCGGTGCGCGGCACCGCCCCTACCGGCGGGGGCTACTCCCAGGGCCAGGCCGTGCTGCGGCCGCGGGTCAGGAGGTCGACCATCGTGAAGAGCTTGTCGCTGAAGCCGCCGATCTCGTAGCGGTGCGGGGTGCTGGTGTCGAGGACGGCGGGGGCGTAACCGGCGGAGTTGACGCCGAAGAACGGCGTCTGGGGCGGGACGGCGTGCGAGACGCTCAGGCCGCCGCTGCTGCCGGGGTAGCGGAAGGCCTGCATGTCGGAGAAGAGGACGACCCGGTCGTGGCCGCGGTAGGCCGCCTTGAGGGCGGCCACCGTCTCCGTGCCGTGCCCGACCTCGCCGACCCGCGCGCAGAACGCCTCGGCCTGCCGCAGCACCGAACCGCCCTTCGCCAGCGGGTGGGTGAACACCCCCGACGCGAAGCCCACGAGATCGACGTCGCAGCCGCGGGCCGCGAGCGCGACCGCGAACAGCGCGCCGACGTCGACGTGCCGCACCGTGCTCCTGGCCGAGACCGGGGCCTGCATCGACGCGGACGTGTCGACGAGCACCAGCGTCCGGCCCGGCAGCGCCGGGATGTTGGCCGTGGCGGCGGTCAGCGCCCGCTCCAGGGCCTGGCCCCAGCGCAGCGACGGCGCCGCCCGGTAGGCGGACAGGAAGCGGAACGGGAACTGCCGCGACCGGCGCACCTGCTCCGGATCGGACAGCCGCGCCGCGACCGCCGCAGCGACGTCGTCGCCGACGCCCGCCTCGTCGAAGTTGCGCAGGTTGCGGGTCAGCGCCATGAGGCCCATGTGCGGGACGATCGCCGACCACGCGGCCGCGTCCATCGGGCCGAGGCTCGACAGCTGCTCCCACGTCATCCCGGCCGCGCCGAGCCGCGCCGGGTCCGCGAGGAACCACGCGCGCCGCTCCGCCTCCGGCATCCCGGCCGCCGCCCGGTAGGCGGCCAGCACCGGCAGCCGGCCGGTCACCCGCACCTCGGGCCGCTTCCAGCGCCGGTCGGCGAGGTAGTCGAAGAGGTCCGCCTGCCACGGGCCCGCGGGGGCGGGCTTGGCCAGCGCGACGACGTCCGCCATCCGCCACGCGGAGCCGGCGCCGTCGTACTTCAGCGCCGCGCGCTCGGTGTAGAGGCGGGCCACCGCGTCGGCGACACCGCGCTGCACACCGCCGGGCAGCGTCACCTTGCCCGTGCGCGCCTTCCAGTACGCCACGAACTCCGCGGGCTCGTCGGCCCGCAGCATCGCGTCGGCGACCATCTTGCGTACCGGCACGGTCGGTTCGCGGCGCAGACCCCCGGCGCGGCGGGCGAGCGCGGACTCCGCGGCCATCACGATCGCCGCGGAGCGCATGTTCATCTCGCCGCGCAGATACGGCACGAAGCGCGCCACCCAGTCCGGGTCGGCCTTCGTCGCGGCGTGCACCAGGTCGCGGAAGCGGGTGTCGCGGTCGTCGCCGGACTCGTAGAAGGAGGCCTCGCCGACCATGTTCACCGCGGCGAAGAGGAACAGCTCGCTCTTCACGCTGCGCCGGAAAGCGGCGCCGCCCTCGAATGTCGTCGTGGCACCGGTGGTGCCGAGGGGAGTGGTGGGTGCGGAACGGGTGCGGGCGAACTTCGCCATTTCGGTTGCCTTTTCGGAATCGCACGGACCGACGGCACGCGGAATGAGGGGAATTCACGCCGAGGTGGCGTGAGATCCGTAATCCGCGGATCCGGTGGACCGGCTGGACGGAAGATTCCGGACCGTCGGCGGAGGACGACCTGCAAGGCGCCGCGAGTACCCGTCGCAAGAGCTACGTAGGTGCTCTGCCGCTGAGCTACGGAGCCATGGCAGCTCCGGCGGGATTCGAACCCGCGACCTCCCCATTAGCAGTGGAAGTAGGCCCTCACTGCGCTTCGCGGCGCCTGTGCAGTTGTCGTACCGTCGCCGTGCGCGGATGCGCCGGCCCGGCCGCGAGGCGACCGGATCGGGGCGTCGGCCGGAGTCAGGAAGCAGGCGAGTGCCCGTCGTACGAGCTACCGAGCTACGGAGCCCGGAAGGCTCCGCTGGGACTCGAACCCTGTTGCTTGTTGCCAGAAGTAAGCCCGAACTGCGCTTCGCCTGCCACCTGAATCCGGTCGTCGACCCCGAAGGGTGCTGCGAGTACCCGTGAACCGGAGGCTTTTGGTATCCGATGGTTTCGAAGGAGCCCCCGGCCGCGCTTCGCGGCAGTCCTCACTGTAGGGCGGAGCGACCGCACCTCTCCACGGCTTTTCCGCGGGGCGACTTGGCATACTGCCCGCATGACGGCAATGGCGGAGGGGGACGGGGGAGCGGCCCGCGCGGCGCGCACCCCGGGAGGTACGGCGTGGCGCGCGGCGGTCCTGCTCGTCCTCGCGGTGGCGCTCATCGCGGGCGGTTCGGCGGGCGGCGCGGAACTCGTCGGCTACGACGCCCGGTTGGGCATGGCGGCCGCCTTCCCGGCGGCCGTCCTCGTCGCCGTCCCGACCCTGCTGTGGCTGCGTGCGCGGCAGGGGCACATCGCCGCCCCGCTGCTGGGCACGGTGCTCGCGGTGCTGTCGGGCGCCAATCTGCTGCACGACCACCGCTCGGTGTACGCCGGCCACGCGCTGCACCTGCTCCGCTCCGGCTCGGCGGTCTACGAGGAGTCGCTCTTCGCGGCCGGCGCGGTGGTCGCGCTGCTCGCGGTGGCGGTCGCGGCGGTCGACGGCCACCGCCACCCGCGGGGCGACTGAGCCCCACCGCGGGGCGGCCGGTGAGTACGCGGGCTCATGCGGACGGCGCCACACGGGAGTTGGGTGGCCGGTATGAGCCAGTACCCGCCCGCGGAGCCCAATCCGCGGCCCCCGTACCTGTATCCGTATCCGCCGACGCCCGTGGGACGGTTGCTCGGCCGGACCACCGGGCCCTTCCTGGACGGCGGCGCACGGCCGCCGCGACCGCCGGAGCCGCCCGGACCGCGGCATCCCGACGCGCGCCTGCGGCACCCGTGGCGCGGGCCCTGGTGCGTGACGCTCGGCGTCCTCCTGACGGCCTTCCTCGCGCTCGCGGTGTCGAGCCTGTCCACCGCCACCTTCTGCACGGAGTGCGACCCGGTCGCCACCGCTGCCCTGCACCGGGCCCAGGCGCTGTCCGGGCACTGGCTGCTCGGCGGGCTCGCCGGCTCGGGCGTGCTGCTGCTCGCGTTCTGGCTGGTCCCGCCGCGCGAGCGCCACCGCACCCGCCGGGCGCTGCTGGGCTTCGCGGCGGGCGCCGTCATGCTGGTCGGCGCCGCGATGTGCGTGTCGGTCGTGCAGCCGTACGCCTGAGGGCCCCGGGAACCCCGCGAACCGTACGGCGAACGGGAGCGCTCGGGCTCTTCCGTACGCGCGTAGAATCCCGCATCATTGCGGTGTTCCACCTTGCACTGCCGGCACATCAGTCGCATCCGGCCCAGCCCGGGGCCAGGTCCGCACGAGGCACGAGACCGCTTCGCCCGCAAGCGCGCACCGCCAGGCACACGCACGGAACCCGCACCGCACCCGTACGGGAGCGCATCCGTACGGAACCCCGCCCGTACGCGGGCACCGCACACGGCAGCATCCGCTCCACCGCACCCCTCCGCCGTACTCCCGGCACGTCACCGCAACGGCGCGGGCACGTAGCCCCCTTCCGATCTTGTCATGGGCATGCATATTCGGCCTCGCGTACCCACCCGCCCCCGTGCCGCCGCCGCGATGCGCGCGCACCTCCGTTCATCTGATTGTCATGTGCAGGTCATATTTGACCTGCGCCACCTCCGAAGGGAACGCGACATGGCCTGCGGATCGACCTCCCTCTGGGCCGGCGAAGCCACCTGGTTCTGCTGCGGCAACGCCTGGGGCTCCTGCGGCAGCGCCGGCACCGGCGCGTGCGGCACCTGCCAGTCCAGCAAGCACATGGCGGCCTGGCCCAACCTCTCGGCCGCCTGCTACGACATCACCCGCCCCGACCTGTGCGGCGAGGGCATCCCGCGGCGCACCTGCGGCGCGACCATGAACGTCAAGCACCAGTGCTCCGGCGCCACCGTGTGCGTGACGCTCGCCGACTGCGGCCCGCGCACCAAGAGCTTCTGCGGCGAGGCCACCTGCTGCAACGGCGCCTGCCGCACCAACCGGGTCATCGACCTGACGCCGTCCGCCTTCACCGCGATCGGCAGCCTCAGCTCCGGCAAGCTCCCGGTCTACATCTACGAGTGACCCCGCCGCCCCCCAACTCGCCCTCAGGAAGGACGACATGAGCCACAGCCACGACAACGGCGGGCGCCACCTGGACCGCCGGCGCTTCCTGACCACGGCCGCGATCGGCGGCGCCACCATCGTCGGCGCCTCCGCGCTCGGCGGCCTCGACGCCGAGGCGGCCTTCGCCGAGCCGATGCCCTCGCTCGACGCCGCGATCCCGGCGGCCTTCGCCGAGGGCCGCGTCGTCGCCGTCAACCGCAACGTCCTGGACGTCGCCGGCTCGCACGGCGAGCGCCACCTCGTCCAGCTCACCAACGCCACCAGCATCTGGAAGCTGCGCACCACCACCGCCGAGGCCATCGAGCCCGGCGACGGCCTCTACGCGCGCGGCGCCACCATGCCCGACGGCACCATCGCCGCCGACGCGGTGTGGGTCAACATCGTCAACGTCTACGTCACCATCCGCGGCATCGCCAAGGACCGGCTGCACCTCAGCCACGGCGGCAACGAGGTCGTCGGCCACATCGTGCCCGACACCACGACCGCCTCCTACCTCGGCGGCGCCCTCACCGCGGACCTGTCCCGTACCCGGATCGGCCAGGAGGCGCAGGTGCTCGGCGCCTGGCGGCCCGCGGACGGCCACATCGACATGGCCCGCGTCTCGCTCGGCCACTGACGGGGGGCGCGCCATGATTCCGCTGGTCTCCAACCTCGCGCCGCTGGTGTGCGCGGTGCTGCTCGTCGCGACGGGCGCCGGCAAGGCGTTCGGCCGGCAGACCGCCCAACTGGCCGCGAACACCGTGCTGGTGCGGGTGCTGAACGACGGGCGCCGCGCCACGCTCGCGCTGCGCGCCGTCGGGGTGGTCGAACTCGCCCTGGCCGCCGCGCTGTTCGCGGTACCCGACACGGTGGCGCCCGGCGCCGCGACCGCCGCGCTCGGGGCCGGCTTCACCGGCTACCTGGCCTACGCCCGGGCCACCGCGCCGGAGTCGTCGTGCGGGTGCAGCGCCCGCGCGGAGGGCCCGATCGGGGTGCGCGCCTTCACCCGGGCCGGGCTGGTGGTGGCCGGCGGGGCCGTGGCCGCGACCGCCGACGCCCCGTGGTGGTCGCAGGTCTCCGACCGCCCGGCCGCATCCGCGGGCGTCCTCGCGCTGGCCGCCGCGGTCCTGGCGGTGCTCGTCGCCGACCTCGACCGGACGCTGCGGGTGCCGCTGCGGCGCGCCCGGCTGCGGCTGTTCGGCCACCCGCTGCCGCCGGCCGGCGGGGCGGGCGACCGGGTGCCGGTCGCCGCGAGCGTCGAGCTGCTGGAGAACTCGCTGGCCTGGCAGGCGGCCATGCCGATCGTCCGCTCCGGGCTGCTCGACCACTGGGACGACGAGGGCTGGCGGGTGCTGCACTACACGGGCGCCTACCGCGACGCGCGCGGTTCGCACCCGGCGAGTGTGCTCTTCGCGCTGGACCTCACGCTCACCGTGGACTCCGCGCCGCACCCGGCGGTGCGGGTCTCGGTGATCGACGACGTGACCGGCGAGGTGGTCCCGTCCGCCGTGCCCACCCCCGACCCGCTGCGGTCACCGCTCCCCCTGGCCACCTGACCGGCCCGACCCGCGCCCCCGCCCGGCAGCCGCCCGGGCGGGGGCGCGGCGCGTCCGGCCCGGCGAACCGGGATTTTTCGCCGCGGGGCCGAATCGGCGCACTTGCGCCGCCGGGTACGGCGGGTCTGTCCACATTGGTACGTGTCCCATTTTGGACAACGGATCGGCAGGAAGGGCCAATTACCAGCTCACAGGCTTGCCGAGCGCTGACAGGGGAACAAAATGCCTGATCGGGAGGTGTGGATGGGTAGGCCAGCGTTCGTGGCGGAAGAGGTGCCGCGTCGGGTACGAATTCTCCCGTTGGTACGCACCGCTCCAACTCCCGCGGAAACAGCACCACTTGTAGGACCCCGCACCACTCCGCCGCCGGTTTCGGTCCCCGTTGCCGCGGCCGGGGTGCGCCGAAGGCCGCCGGTCCGCGCTGTCCGGTCCGGGAGGGAGCCTTCGGCGAGTCGTGTGGGGGGCCGACGCGTCCTGCCGGCCCTTCACCACGTCACGCGCTGCCGTCTCCTGGAGGTCGTCATGGCGTACGAGCCGCCCGCCGATCCGTCCGCGTCCGCGCCGCCGCCGCGCGACCGGGTCGGTGTCACCGGCGCGGACCCCGTGGGCACCCGCCGCCGCCTCACCGACCTCACCGCCGCCCTGCGCGCCACCGCCGACCGCGCCGCCGCCGCGGGTCCGGACGACCCGGCGGTGGACTTCCCCGCCTCCGCCGAGGGCGGCGACTACGCGGCGCTGCTGGCCGCCCTCGCCGACCTGGACGAGCCGCAGGGCCCCGGCCCCGGCCCCGGCGCGGACGGGGCCGTCGCGACCGTGCTGGGCCTGGAGCGGGCCGTCGTCGACTTCTGCACCGACCTCGCGCTCGGCGACCCCCGCCGCGTCCACGGCCACGTCACCGGCGGCGCCGCCGAGGGCGTCCTCGGCGGGCTGCGGGCGGCGCGGCGCGCCCTGCCCGGTGCGCCGCTGTACGTCACCGCCGCCGCGCACCACGCCGCCGCCGACCACGCCCGCCGCCTCGGGCTGGACGTCGTCGAGGTCCGGCAGGGCGAGGACGGCGCAATGGACACCGCGGCGCTCGCACAGCTCACCGCGGCCCGCCCCGGCGGCGCGATCGTGCTGGCCACCACCCACACCGCGGGCGGCGCCGGGGGCGACGACCTGACCGCGATACGGGCCGCCGCCACGCCCGCGGGGCCCGTCCATGTGCACGTCGAGGCCGGGCCCGCGGGCCTGACCGCGCCCTTCGGCAGCCGCGGCCTCGCCTGGGACCTGCGCGACGGCGCCGACAGCCTCTCCTTCACCGCGCACCGGCTGCTGGGCCTGCCCGTCCCCAGCGGGGTGCTGCTCACCGCGGGCGCCGCGGCGCCCGCCCGCGGCAACGGCGGCCGCACCCCCAACCCGCTGGCCACCGCGCTGCTGTGGGCCGCCCTGCGCGACCGCGGGTACGACGGGGTGCGCGCGCTCGTCCGGAGCTGCTACGAGACCGCCGACTACGCCGCCGGGCACATCACCGCGACCGGCTACCACGCGGTGCCCACCGGGCACGGCCTCACCGTCCGCTTCCCCCGCCCCGCCGCCGACGTGTGCGCCCGCTGGCGGCTCACCACCTCGGGCCCGTACGCCTGCCTGACCGCCCTGCCGCCCGTCACCCCCGCCCGGGTCGACGCCCTGTGCCGCGACCTCTTCGCCGCCGGGCCCCTCCCGACCGTCCCCCTCCCGCGCCCGGCCTCCGAGCCCCGCACCGCCCGGGCGGCCCGATGACCGCGCCGACCCGCCCCGCCGCGCACACCCTCAGACCGGCGCCCGGCCCGGGCAGAGCCGGGCGCCGCCGCACCCGCACGCTTGGCGACGTGCGGGTGCGGGCCCACTTGCCGCGGCCCCCGCGGACCCGCCGTCCCGCCCGCACCGTCCCCGCGACCGGTGCGGCCCCCTCCCCCCGGGACGGCTGACATGCCCACCTCCTACCCGTACGAGCCCCCGACGCCGGACGCGCACGCCTCCGGCGCTTCGCCATGGGTGCACGGGGGCCGGACCGCCGCCGGATACGGCGGGGAGCCCGCGGCGGGCGCCGCGCCGCGGGCGTACGGGACCCGGTCCGCCGCCGGGTGCGGCGACCGGGAGCAGGAGCCGGAGCCCGGCCCGTACGGCGGGCGGGAGCCGGGGAGCGGCGCCCCGCCGTGGGCGTACGGGACCTGGGCCGCCGCCGGGTACGGCGACCAGGACGCGGAGCCCGAGCCGTACGGCGGGCGGGAGCCGGGGAGCGGCGCCTCGCCGTGGGCGTACGGGACCTGGGCCGCGGCCGGGTACGGCGACCAGGACGCGGAGCCCGAGCCGTACGGCGGGCGGGAGCCCGGGGCCACGGGCGGGACGGGAGCGGAGTGGCTGGTGCCCGTCAGGGTGCCGGTCATCCCCGTCGCCACCACGCCCTGGACGGGGGACTGGTTCGGCGCCGGGCCCGCCGACGCCGCGCCCGTCACACCGGTCAGCGTGGCCGTCCTGCCGGGCGGCACCGTCCACACGTGGGGCACCGTCATGTCGCAGGCGCGCGGCCTCGCCGACGACACGCACCCGGCGTGGTCCGCGGCGGCCTGGCAGGCCCGCGAGACCGGCCGGGCCACGCACGTCGCCGTCGGTCACCCCGACGGGAGGGTCGAGCGGCTGCTCGTCGAGGCGGACGGCACCGCCCATCCGGCGCCGCGGCCCGTCCCGCAGGTGCCCGCGCGCCGCCCGCCCGACCCCTGCTGGGGCGACCCCGCGCACATGCCGCACGACCTGTGCGCCCTCGCGCCCGGCGCGGACACCGACCCCGCCGCGGCCCTCGGCCGGGCCGCCGGGGACGCCGCCCGCGACGGCGACTGGCCCGCGGCCACCCACTACGCCACCGTCGCCGCCGCCCGGCTGCACGCGCAGGGCGCCGCGGCCGGCGCCGACAAGGCCGCCCGTCTCGCCGTCACCGCGTGGCTGCGCACCGCCGACACCGCCGACACCGCGGCGCTCGGCTTCTCCCTCGTCCACCTGCTCATCTCGACGCTGCCCGGCCTCCAGGGCCCGATCGCCGCTCTGCTGCGCCGCCTCGCCGACCACCTCCCGGCGGCGCCCCGCTAGGGGGTGTCACACGCCGGTGAAGAGCCCCGCGAACTCCTCGTCGCGCGCGAGCTTCAGGCCCGCCTCGAAGCGGCTCGCGGCGTTCAGCCGCTCCATGAGCTTGGCGATGGCGCGCTGCACCGTACGGCGGTGGACGCCCAGCTTGCGGGCGATCTGGTCGTCGCTGAGCCCCGACGCCATGAGCCGGATGATGACCCGCTCCTGCGCGGTGACCGCGTCCGCGTCCTCCGCGGCGCCGCCCGCCGAGGGCGTCAGCGGCCGGCCGCGCAGCCAGAAGTCCTCGTACACCGCGCGGAAGGCCCGCATCAGGGCGGCGCCGCGGACCACGATCAGGGTGTCCGAGGGGTGTTCGGGGTCCGCGGCCATCAGGGCCGCGTTCGCGTCGAAGGTCAGCAGGTCGAAGGGCGCGTGGTCGATGAGCCGCAACTCCACGCCCGCGTCGGCCAGATCGTGCAGCCAGCGGGCGTACTTCGGCGACGCCAGGCACGACATCGGGTAGATCGCCCGGCTCTTGATGCCGCGCTCCATGAGCGAGCGGTCCTGCGCGAGCGAATCCTCCAGGACCTCGATCGCCGGCATCGGCCCCGGGTGCATCGAGTCGATCCGCTCCCGCGCCGCGTCCGACAGGTCCAGCCGGATGCGCTGCTTGCGCCGCGGCTCGGAGACGAACTCCACGGCCACCTCGCGCGTTTCGCGTGTCTCGCGCTGAACGGCGGGCCGGTAGACGGCGGTCAGCGCCTCCGTGACGCGCTGCAGCCGTACCCCGTTGCGCAACTGCTCGGTGGCGTTGGCCTGGTAGCGGTCCATGGCCCGCGCGAGCGCGGCGTCCGGGTCGACGGCCTCCGCGACCCCGTCGCGTATCTGCACCAGCCCCAGATCCGCCAACCGCCGCCAGCCGCGCCCGCCCTGGGTCTCGTCCAGCTCCGCGGCCGCGAACAGCTCGTCGGCGGACGGCGTGGCGCCGCCCGTCACCCTGCTGCGCGCCCGCAGCGCCTCGTAGAGCGCCAGCGCCGCTTCCTCGTCGCGCGGGGTGCCGATCGCACCGCCCGGACCGCCTGCCGCGGTCCCCGGCGGGCAGCCTTCCCCGCTTGGTCCCGGAAGCATTCGTCCACCCCCACCTTCCCGGGCGACCCGGCGCCCACCCGGCTACGGGGGCAGCCGTGCCCCCGGGCTTCCCCGTACGTCCCGCGTATCCACGCCGGTCGCCTCCGCCGCGGGGCGGTTTCCGACGGTCCGGCTCCACTTTCGGATCATAGTGTGCCGGATCCCGTCCGAGGACGGCTCGGGCACCGCCTCACAGGCGGTGCCCCCCGCCGCCCGGCGTCAGAGGTCGAACTCCTGCGGGTTGAGCCCCACGGCGAAGCACGCCTCGCGCACCACGGACTTCTCCGTCGCGTCGAAATCGCCGTCGGCGCCGCCGATGACGATGCCGATCTGGATCACCGCGCGGGCCTCCGTCGGCTTCTTCTGCACCTTCCCGATCTCCTGGAGGATGCCGACCTTGCCGAAGGCGAAGTCGGCGGTCAGCTTGCCCAGGTAGTCGTCGAACCGCCGCTGGAGGTCCTGCGCCGGGAAGTTCTGCAGCACCTCGTTGGTGCCGATGAGGGCGGCGACGCGCTGCCGCTCGGACGGGTCGACGGACCCGTCCGCGGCCGCCACGAGCGCGCACATCGCCATGCTGGCGTCGCGGAAGGCGCCGCTCTTGAGGTCGTTCTTCTTGGCGTTGAGCTGCGCCTGCATGTTCGTCGCGGACTCTTTGAAGCGGTCCCACAGGGCCATCGGGGGGTCTCTCCTCGTACGGGCGGTTCGTTACCCCCGGAGAACTCCGCGAGCCCGCGACGTAGTTCCCGACCACGTCGCGGGGGGTCACGGATGCGCCGTGGGGCGCCCCCAGGCTGCGCTTGCCGCGCGGGGCGAGCGTTTTTAGGGGCGCGGGGAACTGCGCGACCAGCCACGGCGTGCCGTTACGTCGTCACCGGCCCGAAGGGGCAGTACGGTCCGTACCGGACCACCGGCCGGTGGGTGGTTGCTCGCGCAGTTCCCCGCGCCCCTAAAGTCCCCGGCGCGGCAGCGCGAGGCTCAAGGGGTCAGGACGACCTTGCCGGTCGTCGCCCTCGCGGCGAGGGCCGCGTGGGCGGCGCCTGCGTCCTGGAGGGCGAAGGGGTGGACGCCCGGGATCAGCGTGCCCTGCGCGGCAGCGGAGAGGGCCGCGGACTCCAGGGCGCGCAGGCCCTCCGGCGTGCCGGTGAGCTTCGCGAGGGCGGGCCCGGCGAGGGTGCGGGTCTCGACGCCCGGGACGGGCTCCGCGGGGCCGCCGGAGGCCCAGCCGTAGACGAGGTGGCGCCCGCCGGGGCCGAGCAGGGTCAGCGCGGCGGCGGCCGCGTCGCCGCCGACACCGTCGAGGACGACCGTCGCCGCATGCCCGCCGCCGAGCGCCGCGGCCACCTCGTCCGTCCAGCCGGGCTGCCGGTAGTCGACGGCGGCGGCGCCCAGCGCGCGGACCCGCGCGACCTTGTCGGGCCCGCCCGCGGCGCCCACGACCCGCGCCCCGAGCGACAGCGCGTGCTGCACGAGCAGCGTGCCGATCCCGCCCGCCGCGGCGAGCACGACGGCGGTGTCATCCGGCGTGAGCTCCGCGAGCCGCAGGATGCCCAGCGTGGTGCGGCCGGTGCCGATCATCGCGACGGCCGCCCGCAGGTCCAGCGTGTCCGGCACCGCGTGCAGCCGCGCCTCGGGCACGACGGCCAGCTCCGCGTAGCCGCCGGGCGCGGTGCCGAGGTGGGCGACGACGCGCTGCCCGAGCCATGCCGGGTCGGCGCCCGGACCGACCCGGTCGACCGTCCCGGCGACCTCCCGGCCCGGCACGGTCGGCAGCTCCGGCAGCGGGATCGGCCCCGACGTGCGGCCCGCCCGCAGCCACGTGTCGACCAGGTGCACCCCCGCCGCCGCGACCGCCACCCGCACCTCCCCCGCCCCCGGCTCGGGATCCGGCACCTCCTCGTACCGCAGCTCCTCGGGCCCCCCGAATGCGTGCAGTCGTACGGCAAACACGTCCTCGCCCTCCGCTCCCGGCGCCCGCTGCGGCGCCTGCCCCCAGCCAACCCCGCGCGCCGGGCGCGGCCAATCGGCCATTCGCCCTAGGACGGGAGGCCCTGCGCCCGTCAGGCGTCGGGGTTCACGGAGTGGCCGTCGCGGGCGGCGAGGTCCAGGCGGATCCGGCCGTCCGTGTCGGCGGCGACCGCGTCGGCGAGTTTGTGCCAGTCGGCGGTGGAAAGGTGGGAGGAATCCAGGGCGTGGCGGCGGCCGCCCCGCGCGGGCAGCACGTACAGGGAGACCACCGGGTCCCGGTGGTCGTGGTCGAAGACCAGGTCCGCGATGTCGCGCCAGGGCAGTTCGAGGTGGCCGCGTCAGCTCCCGCCGACCGACTGCTCGACGGTCAGGCCCGCCGGATCCGCGGTCACCCGCACCTGCGGCGAGGACACGGTCAGCCGGTAGGGCCGGTGCCGCTCCTTGCCCCGCCGGGTCGCCGCCTCGTAGATCCGGTCCGCGGGCGTCGTCCCCCGGGCGGGCCCGCCGCCCCCGCCGCCCGTACGGGGCGGGGGTACGCGGTACGGGGGCGGCCCGCCGGGGGAGCCGCGGCGTACCCGCACCGGCACGCTCACCAGCAGCGCGAGCGGCAGCAGGATGCCGGGCAGCAGGGCCCACAGCAGCTCGGGCAGCGGCTCACGGCCCAGTGGGGCGAGGCGCTGCGCGTCCGTACGCCAGCTCCCGACGTCGTACGCGGCGCCGTCCACGATCAGGACGTCCACCCGTACGCCGGCCGGGTCCGGGCCCGAGGCGAACCGGTCCAGGCCCTCCAGCGTGTAGTAGCGGCCGTACCGCTCCCACCCGGCGGACCCGAAGTGCAGCGGCATCGTCTTCCACCACCCGCCGCGCGGCTGCACGGTGGTCGCGCCGCCCCAGCGCTTCGGCAGGTCCGCGAGGCCCGGTGTCCCGTAGCGCGAGACGTACCCGCGCGATCCGTGCTCGTGCGCGGCGACCGCGCCGAGGATGCCTGCGGGCAGGGCGAGTGCGGCTGCCGCCGCGAGGGTCCAGCCATACCAGCGGATGTGCGTGCGCAGGCCGAGGCTCAGCATCAGCCCGCACGCGAGCAACGTGATCGGGGCGGCCGCCCCGATCATGAGCAGCACCCCCGCGGGCCCCCACGCCTCGGGGCCCAGCAGGGCCCCGCCCCCCACCACGAGTAACCCGCCTGCGGCGTAAGCCAGTCTGCGCATGTCGGTGACCTCCCCGGTGGCCCCGGATGCTAGTCCCTCCGGGGGCTGGGGTTTCCGCGCCGGGCGAGCGTTTTTAGGGGCGCGGGGAACTGCGCGAGCAACCATCGGCCACGTGCACGTCGTCACCGGCCCGAAGGGGCAGTTCGGTTCGTACCGGACCACCGGCCGGTGGGGGCTGAGCGCGCAGTTCCCCGCGCCCCTGGTGGTTGCCC
>NZ_JBIRQQ010000014.1:215666-250118 GCF_044333285.1 Streptomyces sp. NPDC021020 | reverse complement strand
TCCAGAACCTGCTGAAGTGCTGGACCGGCACCTGCACCACCTGCGGCCGACCACTCACCACCAGAAGCAGACCCAGAACCTAACGAAGCACTACTCGTCCTCCGTGAGCGGATCATCCAGCAGTGGGGCCGTGGACCCCACGGGCCGCCGCAGCAGACGCCGTGGTCCACGGTCCTTCCGTGGCGGCGGCCCCAGCGAGAGCACTCGCTCCCGCACTCCGCTCCATTCGCCCATCGCTCCCCCTCGACATGCACATGCGGGCGCCGACCCCGGCGTCCATCGAGGAAAGAGGCGGTTTCCACCGGAGGGCGGCAGACGAGTCGGGCTGTAGGCCGGGTTCTGTGCGCCGGGTGCCTCGCGGCGGCCCGGGCGACGGCCATCCATCTAGGGCTGCCGTTGCCGGCAGCCTCGTGCGGTCTACCCGCGGACTCGGGCGGGCAGCCCTCGATCGTCCGCGCGGACGGTCCGTTGCCGTACCGTCCTCTTGACCTTGCTCCAGGTGGGGTTTACCTAGCTGCCCAGGTCACCCTGGGCACTGGTGGTCTCTTACACCACCGTTTCACCCTTACCGGGGACCGAGATCCCCGGCGGTCTGTTTTCTGTGGCACTTTCCCGCGGGTCACCCCGGGTGGCCGTTAGCCATCACCCTGCCCTGTGGAGCCCGGACCTTCCTCGGCGGGATCCGGGGATCCCGACGCGGCCGTCCGCCCGGCTCGTCTGCCGTACCCGCCATCGTAGTGGATCAGGCCGCCGGAGCCGCGCGCAGGCCGCGTAGGCTGGCAGCCACCCCCGCGCCGTGAAGGAGAAACCGTGCTCGTCCTGCTGCCGCCGTCGGAGGGCAAGACCGGCGCCGTACGCGGGCGGCCGCTCGCGCTCGACGGCCTGTCGCTGCCCGCGCTCGCCGCACCGCGCGCGGCCGTGCTCGACGAGCTGGTCGCGCTGTGCGAGGGGGACGAGGACAAGGCCGCGGAGATCCTCGGGCTCACCTCTGGACTGCGCGGCGAGATCGCCCGCAACGCCGCGCTGCGCACCGCCCCCGCGGTGCCCGCCGGGCGGCTCTACACCGGGGTGCTCTACGACGCGCTCGGTCTCGGCACCCTCGACGCCGCCGCCAAGCGCCGCGCCGGGCAGTCGCTGCTGGTCTTCTCCGGGCTGTGGGGCGCGGTACGGCTCGCCGACCGCATCCCCGCGTACCGCTGCTCCATGGGCGTACGGCTGCCGGGCGCCGGCGGGCTCGCCGCGTACTGGAAGCCGCACCTGGAGCGGGTGCTCCCCGAGGTCGCGGGGGGCGGGCTCGTGCTCGACCTGCGGTCGGCGGCGTACGCGGCGGCCTGGCGGCCGCGGGGCGATGTCGCGGGGCGCACGGTCGCCGTGCGGGTGCTCCAGGTCACGGTGGTGGACGGGGTCGAGCGGCGCGCCGTCGTCTCGCACTTCAACAAGGCGACGAAGGGCCGCGTCGTGCGCGCCCTCCTCACCGCGGGAGCCCGCCCCCGGACCCCGGCGGCCCTCGCCTCCGACCTCCGCGATCTCGGTTTCACCGTCGAGACGGACGGCCTCCGCTTCGACATCCTCGTCCACGAGCTGTAGCTCCCGCAGGGGGCGCCGATTTCGCTCCGGGCTGCCCCCGGGGGTGCGTTGCGCGATCCTCGCGCGGGCGGGGGCTGAGCGCGCAGTTCCCCGCGCCCCTTTCGCTCCGGGGTGCCACCGGGGCGCGTTACGCGACCGTCCGCCGGTGGGTGGTTGCGCGCGCAGTTCCCCGCGCCCCTGAAAACGCTCACCCTGCGCAGCGAGGGCACCCACCAGGGGCGCGGGGAACTGCGCGACAAGCCCACCACCGGCAGAAGATCGCGCGCACCACCGCAAGTGGCACCCCCCGGCGGGCAGCCGCACGCATCGCGGTGTTGCGCCATATGCAACGCGCGTTGCAAGGAGTGGACCCGCCGGTCAGGATAAGCGCATGGATTCCGTGTTCGGCCTCGCCCCCGTGATACCCGTCGTCGTCGTCGAGGACGCCGACGACGCCGTGCCGCTCGCGCGGGCGCTCCTCGCCGGGGGGCTCGGGGCGATCGAGATCACGTTGCGGACGCCCGCCGCGCTGGAGGCGATCTCCGCGGTGGCGCTCGGGGTGCCCGGCGCGGTCGTGGGGGCCGGGACGGTGCTCACGCCGGACCACGCGGCGGCGGCGACCGCGGCCGGGGCGCGGTTCCTGGTCAGCCCGGGGTGGACGGATTCGCTGCTGGACGCGATGTGCGGGACGGGGCTGCCGTACCTGCCGGGCGTCTCCACCGCCTCCGAGGTGCTGAGCCTGCTGGAGCGCGGCATCACCGACATGAAGTTCTTCCCGGCGGAGCCCGCCGGGGGCGCGCCCTTCCTGAAGTCGCTCGCCTCGCCGCTGCCGCGCGCCCGCTTCTGCCCGACGGGCGGTATCGACGCGGGCCGCGCGCCGCAGTATCTGCGGCTCCCGAACGTCGCCTGCGTGGGCGGCAGTTGGATGATCCCACCCGATCTGCTCGCCGCCCGCGACTGGGAGGGCATCACCGCCCTCGCCAAGGAGGCGGCCGCCCTCGTACCGTGAAAGTCACCTGCGCCGCAGCCCAACGGCCAGGCAGGATGGCCCTCGTGACGGACGAGACGTACTACTACACCGCGGCACGGCGCATGTGGCAGCAGCTGGAGGCCGCGCACGCGCTGGTCTACTACGCGCCCGAGGTCGCCGAGGAGTTCGCCGCCCTCGGCTACGACGTGGCGACCCGGTGGCCGAGCTACTTCCCGCTGCGCGCGGCCCCGCTCGGCGCGGCGGGACCGGCGCAAGTGGGCGCGGCCTTCTACAGCTTCAGCCCGCGGATGGTGACCGAGCACATCGCGAAGGCGTGGGACACGGCCTCGCCCCGGGAGGTGCTGGCCGCGCGGACGCGGGGCGTGGACCGCGCGTACCGGTCGCTCATGGGCGAGTTGACCGGCACACCGGACTTCGCCGAGGCCGCGGAGCTGGTACGGCGGGTGGCCGAGGCGCTGCCGACCGAAGGGCGCCCGATGGCCGCGGCCCTCGCGGACCTGCCCTGGCCCGACGAGCCGCATCTGGTGTTCTGGCACGCGGTGACCCTCATCCGCGAGCACCGCGGCGACGGGCATGTCGCGGCGCTGCTCACCGCGGGGCTCGACCCCTGCGAGGCGCTGGTCTCCTTCGCGGCGGTCGGCGCCGCGCCCGCCGAGACCTTCGACAGCCGCCGGTGGAGCCGGGAGGAGTGGGCGGGCGCCGCCGAACGGCTCCGTTCACGCGGCTGGATCGACGCCGACGGCAAGGCACTTGCGGCCGGTGTCGACGGCCGCGACCAGGTCGAACGCCTCACCGACCGGCTCGCCGCCGAGCCGTGGAAGGCCATCGGCCCGGACGGCATGGACCGCCTCACCGCGCTCAACGGCCCGATCCTCACCGCACTGCTGCTGTCCGGGCTGCTGCCCGGCACCAACACCCTCGGCATCGCGACGGTCCGCCCGCCGCAGTGGTGACCGGCCCGGTCAACTCCGCCCGCCCCAGTGGTGCCGGCCCGGTCAACTCCGGCTCCCGGCCGGGAATTCGGCGCCGCCCATGTCGGAGACGGTCGCGAACCAGGACGTCGCCCACACCGTGATGCAGTCCGTCTCGTGGACCACCTCGAACGGATGGCCGTTCCACATGCCGTACGACGTCACGTACACCGACTCGCCGGGGTTCAACCAGTAGTCCTGGCCGAAGGGTTCGAGCCACAGCTGGAGTACGCCCGTGCCGTCGTTCTGCACCAGGAGGGGGACGGGGTTGCCCATCCGGCGGATGCCCTCGAAGCTGACGTCCCCGTCGGGCGGCATGTTCGTCCGGAGCGGCTCCATGATCCGCTCGATGCCCGCGCGCCGCGCGGCCGTGCCGTCCTGCGCGGCCCCGGCTCCGTCCCCGTCTCCTCCGTCCACGCGGTCATTGTGGCCCGGCGCCGGCCACGGCGTCCGGTCAAGACGGCAAATGCGCGGTCGAATTGAGGTGCCGGACGGTCGCGTTGCCGTCCGCGTAGCAGGCGACCGCCGACAGCGACGCCGGGTCGAGGTCCATCCGGAAGAGCGCCTCGTGCGGGGCGCCCAGGGCGAGCCGGAGCAGGGTCTTCAGCGGCGTGACATGGCTGACCAGCAGGACCGTACGCCCGCGGTGCGCGGCCAGCAGCGCGTCGCGGGCCGCGGTGACGCGGGCGGCGACGTCGGTGAAGCTCTCGCCGCCGGGCGGTGCGGCGGCGGGGGAGGCGAGCCAGGCGTCCAGCGCGGCCGGATCCCGCTCGCGGGCCTCGGCGAAGGTCAGGCCCTCCCACGCCCCGAACGCCGTTTCCCGCAAGCCCGGTTCGACCTCTACCGGTAGCCCGAGCCGCCCCGCGACGACCGCCGCGGTCTCCCGGCAGCGGGCGAGCGGCGAGGACACGACGGCGTCCACCGGCGGCCGCGCCGACTCCAACGCCCGTGCAGCGCACACCGCTTGCTCGCGCCCGCGCGCCGACAGCGCCGGATCCGCCCCGCCGCTCCCGGAGAAGCGGCGCCCGGCGGTCAGCGCGGTCTCACCGTGCCGCAGCAGGAGCAGCACGGTCGGCGCCCCGAGGTCGGGGGCAGCTGCCAAACGCCACCACCCCCTACAGGCCCGAGTCGGCCGTGCGCACCAGGATGCGGCGGCAGTTCTCGCAGCGCACCACCTGGTTCGCGGGCGCGGCGCGCACCTCGTTCAGCTCGGTGATGTTCAGCTCCAGCCGGCAGCCCTCGCAGCGCTTCTGGTAGAGGCGGGCGGCGCCGACGCCGCCGCCCTGGCCGCGCAGCTTGTCGTAGAGCTTGATCAGGTCGTCGGGCACGGTCGAGGCGAGGACCTCGCGCTCCTTGGCGGCCGTGAAGCCCTCCGCGTCGATGGCCGCCAGCGCCTCGGTCTTGCGGGCCTCGGCCGCCGCCGTCTCGGCCTGCACGGCCTCGACCCGTCCGCCCAGCTCGGCGGCGCGCTCCTGCGCGGTCTCGCGGCGCTCCATGACGTCGAGCACGACGTCCTCCAGGTCGGACTGCCGCTTGGCGAGCGAGGCCAGCTCGCGCTGCACGTTCTCCAGGTCCTTCGCGCCGAGCGCGCCGGAGTCCAGCCGCTGCTGGTCGCGTACGGCCCGCTGGCGCACCTGGTCGACGTCCTGCTCCGCCTTGGTCTGCTCGCGGGCGGTGTCGCTCTCCTCGGTCTGCGCGGCCACCAGCAGATCGCGCAGCTGCGCGTGGTCGGCGCCGAGGCGTTCGAGTTCGGCGTGCTCGGGGAGGGTCTTGCGCTTGTGGTCGAGCTGCGCGATGCGCGAGTCGAGGGCCTGGACTTCGAGAAGGCGGATCTGGTCGGCGGGCTCGGCGTTCAGCGGGGGGCTCCTGGGCTGCTGGAAGGGACGGGAGAAGCGGAGGGGGCGTGCGCCGTCCACGGGTCGGTGACGGCGTACGAGACCTGGGTGCTGAGCGCCCAGCCGTGCCGCTCGGCGAGCGCGTCGACCTCGCGGGCGGCCTGCGGGCACCACGGCCACTCGGTGGCCCAGTGCGCGGCGTCGATCAGCGCGAGCGGCGCGGCCTGGCGCGCCTCGGAGGCGGGGTGGTGCCGCAGGTCGGCGGTCAGGTACGCGTCCACGCCCGCGGCCCGCACCTGCGCGAAGAGGCTGTCGCCGGAGCCGCCGCACACCGCGACCGTACGGACCGGGGCCGCCGGGTCGCCGGCCACCCGCAGCCCGGTCGCCGTCTCGGGCAGCCCGCGGGCGGCCTGCGCGGCGAATTCGGCGAGGCTCAGCGGCTCGTCCAGCACACCGATCCGGCCCAGCCCGCGGCGCCCCGCGGGGTCGGCCGGATCCGGCACGAGCGGTCCGGTCACCCGCAGCCCGACCGCCGCGGCGAGCGCGTCGGAGACCCCGGGGTCGGCGCGGTCGGCGTTGGTGTGCGCCACGTAGAGCGCGACGCCGTTGCGGATGAGGTCGTGCACCACCCGCCCCTTGAAACCGGCGGGTCCCACGGGCGCGACGCTCGTGGTCCCGCGCAGGTACAGCGGGTGGTGCGTGACGAGCAGGTCGGCGCCGGCCGCGACGGCCTCGTCCACGACCTCCTGCACGGGGTCGACGGCGAAGAGGACCCGGCCGACCTGCGCCGCCGGATCGCCGCACACCAGCCCGACGGCGTCCCAGCTCTCCGCCGTGGCCGGCGGCCACAGGGCGTCGAGGGCGTCGATGAGGTCGGATAGACGTGGCACGTCTCCGAAGATTACCCGCAGAGCGCCGCTTGTCCTCTCCCCGGGCCGACGTCAGGACGCGGTCAGGACGCCGTCAGGTAGTGCTGGAGGTCCGCCACGACCAGGTCCGCGGCCGTGACGCCGAGCCCGAGGTACCACGTCTCGTCCGGGACGTCGAAGGCGTGCCCGGCCTTGACCGCGCGCAGGTTCTTCCACAGCGGGTTGGACTGCGCCCGCGCCATGTCCGTCGTCTTCGGGTCGCCGTAGACGCCGGTGAAGATGTAGTCCGCGTCCGCCTTGTCGATGTTCTCCGCGGAGATCTCGGCGGCGAGGTCGTCGATGTCCTGGATCTTGGGCCGCGGGATGCCCGCGTCCTTCAGGATCGTGCCGATGAAGGACTGGTTCGCGTACAGCCGCGTCTTGCCGTCCTGCATGTAGCGGACCATCGACACGGTGGGCTTCTTCGCCCCGAGCGCCGCGTCCAGCGCCTTGATCTTGCCGTCGTACTCGGCGAGCTTCGCCTGCGCCTGCGCGGTCTTGTCGAGCGCGGCCGCGTTGAGCAGGTAGTTCTGCTTCCAGGTGTAGCCGGGGCGGACGGAGAAGACGGTCGGCGCGATCTTCTCCAGCGCCTTGTACTGCGTGGCCGCGCGCAGCTGGCTGCCGAGGATCAGGTCCGGGTGGAGGCCCGCGATGGCCTCCAGGTTGAGGTTGTTGATCGTGCCGATGTTCTTCGGGCTGCCGCCGTCCTTCTTCAGGTACGACGGGAGCGCGGGCGAGCCCTCGGTCGGCGCGTAGCCGACCGGCTGGATGCCCAGCGACACGACGTTGTCCAGCTCGCCGACGTCGAGGACGACGACCCGGGTGGGCTGCTTCGGGATCACGGTGCTGCCCATCGCGTGCTTGACCGTCCGCGGCCACTGGCCGGGCTTCGCGTCCGTCCCCATCTCGGCGGTCTTGTCACCCGCGGACCCGAAGTCCTTGCCGCCCTTGGCGACCGCCTGCTTGTCCTTGGCGGCGGCGTCCGCGCCGCCCGACCCCTTCCCGCCGTCGTCGGAGGAACCGCCGCACGCGGCGAGGGCGAGCCCGGCAGCGACGGCGAGGGCGACGGCGGCGGTGGTACGGCGGCGCCGGTGGGACATGTCGGGACTCCTGGTGCGTGGGTGTGTGCGTGTGGCTGCGCTGGTGGTTCAAAGCTCAAACACAGTCTTAGGTGAGCCTAACCTCATCCTTCGGTGTGCCGTACACCCACCCCCGGTTTCCCAGGCCGGAGGCCGCTCCGTACGCGCGGGCGCCGTTTTGCACACCCGCGTACGCCCCGCGGGCGAATCGTGCACGACGACACCCTTACGGGTGAATGACCCCCAGTCGCGTTGATCGCCCGGAAGTGCGAAAACTACGGTCGTGCGCCGGAGGTGGACGACTCACATGACCGTCACAGCTGTGGGAGCGATGAGCGTGCTGCGCGCCGAGAGCGGCGCCGCGGCGGCGGGGACGGCGGCCGGGGCGCCGCGCACCGTGCGCCGGTCCGGGTTCACGATCGCCGCGGACGGCTCGTACGCGGCCTGCCTGGCCGAGGGCGTCACGCCGGACGGCGCGGGCCGCGGCCTGCTCGTCGAGCGCTGGACCCTCGGCGGGCCCGAGCCCTACGCCGTACCGCTGCCAGGACGGCAGCCCGAGGAGGCCGACACGCAGGTGCTGCCGCTCGCCGACGGGCGGGTGCTCGTACGCCGCCGGGTCGCCGACCGCTGGGATCTCGTGCTGCTCCACCCCTCGGGTCCGGAGACCGGCTCGGGTCCGGAGCTGCTGGTCGGCTCGCTGACCGGCGACGACGTACGGCTGCTGCCCCCCGTCCCCGCCTCCCCGCCGGTGGCCTACGCGCTCGCGTACGACGCGGCCGCCGGCCGTACGGGCGTGTGGCGCGTGCACGGCACGACCGACGGGCAGGGCCCGCAGCCCGTCATGACCGTCGAGGGCCGCTGCACGGGCGGCGTCTGGCTCGACCGCAGCGGGCGGCTGCTCGCCCTCGACCGCGAACTCGGCGGCCGTACGAAGGCGGTGGCCGCCGACCTCGACACCGGGCGCACCAACCTGCTGCTCCAGATCACCGACGACAGCGACGACCGGCTGCTGCTCGCCGACCCCGACAGCGGGCTGCTGGTGCTGCGCAGCGACGCGACGGGCGAGGCCCGGCTGGGCTGGGGCGTCCTCGGCAGCCGCCACCCGGTGCGCTTCCCGGACGCGCTGCGCGTGCCCGGCGTCCAGCTCACGCCGGTCGCCGCACAGCCCGGCCTCGTACTCGCGCCCGAAGCGTCGGTGGTGGCCTTCCGGGCGGAAGTCCCGGGCGGGGCCGAGTCGTTGGCGCTGTGGCGCCCGGGGGAGCGGCGGTTGCACTGGCGGGCCTCGCCGGTGGGGTGGCTGGGAGCGGCGGGGGTGTGGCTGCCGGGGGAGGAGCTGAAGTTGCCTTACGCGGCGGGGGCGTTGGGTGCGGGCGCTCCGGCCGGGGCGGCTACGTGGGGGCTGGCGGCGTACGAGCCGCCGGTGAGCTGGGGGGTGGCGGCGCCGGCGTGGGGGGTCGAGGCGGCGGGGGCGGCGGGGGCGGCGGGGGCGGCGGGGGGCTGGGCGGAGGTTGCGGTGGAGGCGCCGGAGGTTGCGGCGGAGCTTGCGCCGGGGGTGCTGGGGGGCTGGGCGGAGGTTGCGCCGGGGGTGCCGGAGGTTGTGGCGGAGGTTGCGCCGGGGGTGCCGGAGGGCTGGGCGGGGGTTGCGGCGGGGGTGCCGGAGGTTGTGGCGGAGGTTGCACCGGGGGTGCCGGAGGTTGCGGCGGAGCTTGCGCCGGGGGGCCCGGTGGCAGGTGGGCGGGGGGTGCCGGAGGTGCCCGGGGCCGCGGCGGTGGGGGCGCCGGGGGCGGCGGAGCTGCGGGTTGCCGGGCCCAGCGGGGTGACGGTGCGCGGGGCCGCGGGGCGGCGGGAGTTGGGTGCGGGGGGCTCGGTGGGGGCGGTGGCGGGGGCTGCGGATGCGGTTGCGGGCGGGGGAACTGCGGGTCCGGCTTCCGCGGGGGGAGCTGCGGGTCCGGGTCCCGCCGGGGGAGCTGCGGGTGCGGCCTCTGCCGCGGGAGCTGCGCTGGGGGCGACGCCGTGCGCGTCCGCCGCTTCCCGGGGGGCGAGGGCCTTCGCCGGGTGCGCCGGGGGCCGGGTGCTGCTGCCCGTGGGGGGCCGAAGCGGTGGGGGCCGGGCCCCGGAGCAGGCGGCTTCCGCGTCCGGGCCGGCCGGGGACTGCGGGCGGGCGCTGCCGGTACGCAGGACCTGGGCCGTACTGCCCCTGCAGCAGGCGCCGCTCGCCGCGGCAGGTGCGTCATGAGCCGCGCGTCGCTCGCGGCCGACCCCGCGCGCTGGGCGCCACACGCGCGGACCGTGACGGCGAGGGTGCGGTGGGAGGAGCTTTCCGCCGTGGGGCAACCACCCGCGGCGGAGGGGGAGTCGGGGGGCCGGCCGCACGCCCCCGACCGCCCCCCGCTAGACTCGTCGCTCGCCGTTGCGCGTCGGGGGACGCAACGTGAGCACGCGGACGCGTCATCGCTGCTCGCCCGTCTCCGGCGCCGCCGCCACACCACGGGGAGCCCAGCCTTGTCCGACACCGCCGCGTCCACCAGCGCCGACGCGCACGAGCCCAAGACCCCGCCGGGCCGCCACCGCGGCCCCGCCTCCCCGGAGTCCCCGGACCCCGAGGCCCCGCCCACGCCCGGCCGCCACCGCCGCCCACCCGAGTCCTGACATGGCCCGTACCCTCTGGGTCGTCACCCACCCCGAGGCCACCCACCACGTCGACGGCCTCGTCGGCGGCTGGTACGACTCCGCCCTGACCCCCGCCGGCGCCGAGGCGGCGTCCGCGATCGCGGCGGAGCTCCGCGCCCGGATCCCCCCTGCCGCGGAGGTCGAGCTCTACGCCTCCGACCTCCGCCGCACCCGCGAGACGGCGACCCCTCTGTCCGCGGCCTTCGACGTCCCCCCGACCCTGGACCCCCGCCTCCGCGAGAAGTCCTACGGCGAAGCGGAGGGCCGCCCCCAGCACTGGCTGAGGTCCCGCTTCGTCCCACCCCCACCGTCAGGCGACCGCCTGACCCACGACGAGGGCATCCCCGGCGCCGAAACCAAGGCAGCCTGGGCCCACCGCGTCTACGCAGCGATGACCGACATCCTCCACAGCTCCTGCCCCCACCAGATCATCGTGACCCACGGCGGCACCCTGACCTTCGTGGTGACGTCCTGGCTCCGCATCCCGATCGAGTCAGCCGCCTACGCCAGCTTCCCCCCGAAGCCCGGCAGCATCACGACCCTGACCGAGGACGACTTCTTCCACAACCGCGCCCTGACCACCCTCGCCTCCACCACCCATCTCGGATGACGGAGAAGCGCCGGACGGCCCGCCTTCCGGAGCAACAACCTGCCTCGGCCCGCGAGCACGCCGTGGATGGGGAGCCATCCGCATCCGTCACGGACGCCCGCACCCACCAGAACCGGATCGACCGCCTGGGCGAACTGTCGGACTGGCTCCAAGAGCAACACGGCCCGGCGACGGAAGAGGAGTTGACCGAGGCCCCCCACACCCGCAAGGCGGCCCAAGCCCGCATCGCGACGCAACTCGCGGCGGCCCAGGGAGGAGCCGCGTGACCTCACCATCCGTCGGACCAGGAGGTTGCGGGGCCAGGTTCGGAGGTGAGCGGTGTCAACGGGAAACCGGCCCCGTCCTCGACGACGAGGTAGGCGTCGAGTGCCGCCGCGGTCCTTCCGCGGACGGTCACGTCTCCTTCACCCAGCCGGCCCTGGCTGCGTCGTCCCGCTCCACGGTCCGCCGGGCGGGCACCTGGTGACGCCAGCCGTGGCGACGCGGCACCTGGCTGATGCCCGACAGCGTCACGGTCTTGTGGAACCGCCGCCCAATGAGGGCCTTGATCCGCGCCAGAGTCCAGCGCAGAAGGCCTCAGCGGCGAACCACTCGACGGCCACCAGCCGGATCTGCTCACGAAACGCCTGCCGTTCAGGCGTCAACCCACCACCCTGCGGGCACCTCGTACAACCGGCGTACCGCGACCGCCACGCCCCGTCAGCCCCCACGAAATCGCAGCTGCAAATTCAGTGAGCCCTTTCCAACCTCGGGCTCGACAGGGGTCGGGCTGCACGGAGCGTCGTAGCTCCGGAAGGTTGGGCCTGCTGCCGACTGGGTCTGGGGCTGCCGACCGCATGCGACCGCACGTTGACCTCAGGGCCGGTCGATCTGGGGGTGAGGCAGCATGGTCGGATCGGTTCCGTCGAGCACCTGTTGGAACACCTGGTGTGCGACGCGGTCGTAGTCGCCGGCCTGGAGCGTGCTGAAGTGGAGGTCAACGCGGACGTCGTCGGCCAGAAACTCGCCCATCGACTCGTGCATGAGCATCAGGAAGTGCCGCTTGGGTGCCCAGCGGACGTCCGGAAAACGGACCCGGTTCTGTTGCTCCAGCCGCTGCGCCCAGTCAGAGCCGAACACCTCGTAGACCCCGTAGGCCAGGCCTCGGGCCAGCGGATGCCCCTCCTGCGCTTCGTCATTGGGGTAGCCGAAAATGCTCTGGGTGCAGGCGACGAACGTGACGTCGAGCACGCCGCGGTCGTTCATGTCGGGAATGAGCACGTGGCACCCGTGCTCGTCCATCAAGAGCTGGCCGCCTCCAACGGTCGTGAGCTCCTGCCCGAGGTCCAGCTCGACGGTCCGCGGACCTTCTTCCTGCAGCACGCATGCCTCCATAGCGCTCACGGCCGGATCGGACGCCAGCGAAACGTCTCCAACGTGACACGGCAGCTGCCCAGTTGGCGCAGGGGGTGTCGTCAGGAAAGGAGTGGAACTCCTGGTAGACGGGTTGTCGACCAAGATCGACCTGCTGCCTGGAGCTTCACGCGCTTGTCTACCCATCGGGGAACGATCTGTCCAGCTCGACCCTGCAGCACCTCTCCCGTCCGCTGGTTACCAGGCGCCAGGAGCGCGGCACGCGGTGGCACCGGCTTAGCACCACCCGCATCACCGACCTGGTCAAGGCCGTCGTCGCCCTTCACCTGGCAACCTCAAGCTGAGGTTGGAAAAGCCTCGCTGACAAGGCGGCTTCGGAGGAGAGCGCGCAGTTCAACCTTTGCGCGGTCGGGCGATGAGTATGCGCCACACTCGACCGGCTCCGGCGAGTTGCCACCGGCTGACCGAACGACGCCACGAAGAGTCGGACCCGCCTGAAAAACTGTCCTACTGGGTGGTCAGGGCCTCGCATCTGAGATCATTTTGCTGGCGGGCTTCCGGCTATTTGGATCATCCCTCGAAATTACCCGTAGCCGACATTGTCGACGCCCGCCATGTGGCTGAATCTGGAAAAATTCGCGCCACGCTCGTCCATACCGTCGATCGAGGCTGCGTCGAAGGCCAAGGCTACGATCCGAACGAGATTCTCATCTGCACGGGGGGCGACAACTGCCGATCGGGGCGGCATGATAGAGGGGATCTGAAGCGTCGAATCCTTTGGATGGATCTTGATTACACACGAGCAACTCGTCGAGACTTTCGGCGAGGATGAGGTGTTCCTGGTCCCGACGGAACTCATCGAAGATCAGGTTACCGATCCCGAGGCCCGGCGTGTGCTCACCGAGGTGGGTCTGCCCGACAGTCTTTTCGAGACTCTCTCCTTCGAGGATTTCACCGACGGCCCGGCTCGTACGCTTGCCGAGACCTTCTTTTCCACGGCGCAGGGGATGCCGGAGAGTGTTCGTGACTACTTGATCGTCGCGAACGGCGTCGGCGGCGGGGTGGCCTGCCTTGACGGCGCGGACGGCCGCGTCTACTGGTTTCGCCCTGGCGACACCGAGCCGTACGGTCTGCTCAGTACCTCGCTGGGGCAGTTCGTCGAAGTCGTGAAGGCACTCTACGCGCGGATCATGCCCCTGGGGATCTACCTACCCCCGGACGCCGATGAGCAGCGGGTAGCTGCGATCCAGCGAAGGATCGAGGAGACGATGGAGGGAATCGTCGACCAGGTGCGCGAGCTGGATCCGGCGGTGTTCGACAACCCCTCGTTGATCTGGCAGGTCATCATCATCGCCGCGTTGGAGGACATGATCCACGGCTGAGGCGCCTCACGTAGCCGCGCTGGCGTCTCCGGCCTTTCCCTCCGCTTCAACCTCGCTCGCCGCCGAGCCGGCCTGGGCCTTTTCCTGCTCCTTGAGGTGTATGGCGACCTCTTTGTCGTAGAGCCGGAGCATTTTCTTGATGCTCTGGTCCATCGCCGCGATGAATCGCTCGCGACGTTCCTTCTCGATCAGTTCCGCCACCGTGTACTCCGCCAGCTGTTTTTCCGGCAGATCTTGGCCCAGTGACGTCAGGTCGAGATCGGACGGTCCCAGCTTCATGAACGCGATGCCCCGATTCAGCAAGATCGCAATTCCCGCGCGTCCGGAGGCGTAACCCCCGTGGATTCTGAACCAGTCCCGGCGGTGGTCCACCTCACCTTCGGGAAGGTCCTCATACTGCTCCTCGCGCCGGACTGCCTCGTCCGGGGTCGCCGAGGACGGGTGCCCGGAGAAACGCTTCTGTATCGGGTCCCACACCGAGGTGTTGGGATTTGTGAGTTTGGCTTTCTCCTGTTCGGCGATCTTCTCTCCGATCTCCTTCTCCGTGGAGATCCGCTTCGCCTTGAGGAAGCGGTCAAAGATCTCCGGGTAGGCCTGCCTGATCTCTCCGGTGAAGTCGACCTCGCCTTGGTAAAGGGCGCTCGCCGCCACTTCCGCACGGGCGTCCCCTGAAACGTCCCGAAGGTTGTTTTCGACGAAATCCGCGATGTAGTTGGCGCAGTTCACGCATGGGCTCCGGTTCACTTCCCATCGGGCCGACACCTTCGAGGCCGAATCCTTGTCCTTCTTCAGTTCCGGCAGATCGGCCTTTTGGAAGAGGTTCGTCACCTGTTCCTCGGCGTGTGCCCCGTCGACGTGGTGCACGTGCGTCTTCTGCGTCGTCGGCTCGCTGCTCTGGTGACGGCGGACGCGGGATCCTGCATTCCACTGGAGTACACCTCGAGCATCGGTGGGCAGCTGGAACGACTTCTCCTCCTCCCACTTCTCGCCGCGTTTGAGGAGCTCGTCGCGCGCGGCTTGCAGCGCCTGGCTGTAGTTCGATCTGACGTTCATGGTGAAAGTCTTCACGGCGGCCGGAGTGAGGCGTAGGCCCTCGGGATCGTTGGAATCCTTCTCGTCCTGCACATGGACCTTGCCGGTGCTCGGCGTACCCGCGCTGCCGTGGGCGATCGCTCGGAACGAGTACGGCCCCGCGCGCACCATCCGGATCAGGGACACGCCGTCGTTCTTGTACTTGGCGTACACCTGCTGCAGGACCGTCTTCATGGTGCCGACCTCGACGCCCTGGGACAGGCGTTGCTGGGTCTCGTCGGCCGCGTTCTTCTTGGCTCGCATCTTGCGCTCGGGCGAGAGGTCGTTTCTGGCCCGCGTACCATCCTTCTTCTTGCCGAACTTCGACTTGAGTTTCGCCCAGATCTTCTTGCCCATCTTGGCGATGAAGGTGACGATTTTGTCGATGACGCGGTTGACGGGTTTGGCGACGGCGTGGAAGACGGATTTGACTTTGGCGGCGAGGTTGCCGATGCCGAGGAGGGAGGCGAGGAGGCCGAGGAGGGTGGGGATGGCGGCGGCCAGGGCGGTTTCGACCATTTTGGGGACGCCGGCGGTGCCGCCGTTCGCGATGGCGATGACGGCGTCGAGGACGGCGTTGACGAACTCGGCGACCTGGGCGCCCTGGTTGATGACGAAGGAGACGATGTCGACGATCGCTTTGACGGCGCGGACGAACGCGGAGGCGGGGTTGAGGAGGGAGAGGATCCAGGTGATGCCGGCGATGATGACGGTGGGGATCAGGTAGGTGGTGAGTTTGCCGAGGATGGTGGCTTTGAGGTCGCCGGTCTCCTTGACGATCTCCTGCTCGACACCCGCGGGGCCTTCCTTCGCGAGTTTCTGCGCGACGGGGACGGATTTCTCGACTTCGGTCATGGCCTGGTCGGGGATGCCCTTGGCGGTGATGCGGGCGCGGATGTTGGCCCAGGTCAGGCCGAGCAGGCCGGTGATGAGCTGGATGATGCCCTTGAGATCGAAGGAGGAGGGGAGGTTCAGGCCGGCTTTGACGGCGGTGCCCAGCAGCCAGGACACCAGGCCCTTCTTGAGGTGGTCGGCGATGTTGGCGACGAAGAGTTTCAGGCCGGCGCCGACGGCGTGGACGAGGTTGTTCAGGAACCCGATCGGGTTCTTGATGATCTTGGAGATGGCGGTGGCGGCCTTGGCGAGGATGCCCATCAGGAGGTTCTTCAGCTCCGTGATGGTCTTGATCACCCCGGCGATCGCCCCGACCGCTTTGGACACCAGGCCCTTGTTCGCGTCCTGGAGCTTCTTGATCTCCTCGTCGACCTTGTGCAGCGCCTGCGTGTACTTCGTCGCCAGCGTCTGCACGAGCTGCTTGGACTTGTCATCGACGTCCGATTCCAGGTCGTCGAACTTGCCCGCGAAGTCCTTCGCCGCGTCCTGACCGAACTTCCGCAAGTCCGCCGGGAGCTTCTTCACCTCCGCCGCCAGGTCGGAGCGGCCCTTGGCGATACGGGACTTCGCCGCACCCAGGTCGGTGCCGATGGTGTCGGCGACCGAGGAGATCACGGACTGCATCTGGGTGACGTAGAGCTGCCGGGAGAGCTGGAAGAGGTCGTTGGCCTCCTTCGGCATCCCCATGAGCTTGTCCTTCGCCCATTTCGCGCCGCCCAGCCACCCCCCGTAGCGTTTGTGCTTGTACGCCGACATCCGGGCCTTCTGATCGGCCTCGAACGCCGCCCGCGCCTTCGCCTCACCCGCGTTGAACTGGGTGTCGACCTTCTTGTCCAGGCCGGACAGGATGGCTTCGACATCCCTTTTCGTCGCGTCGAACACCTTCTGCAACCGTGCCGTGGCCTCGGAACGGCGTGACTCGTCCTTCGACTTCGCCCCGCCCTTGCCGGAGTCGACCGCCTTCCCGGCGGTGTGGCGGGTCGCGGTCAGCTGCGCCATCGCCTGCGCACCGGTCACCGCGGCGGACGACTTCGCCGCCGCGATCTGCTGCTTCTCCGCACCGCGCGCCTTGCCGGGAGCGGTGGCCGAGTGGGCGTCGGCCTGCTTCTTGTCCTTCAGCGCCCCCGTGAAGTCCGGCTCATTACTCTTAGCGAGCTGGTCGTCGGTGACGTCCGCGGACTTCATCTGCTCGTCGGTCTGCTTCGGGCCCGGCGAGAAGTCCGTCACCGCCGCCGGCTGCGGGGCCGGGGCCGCGTCCGCGGCCGACGGGGCACCGGGGTTCGCCGGCGGCTGGTCCGGGCGAAGAGGCACCACGGTCTTGTCCTTGGCCGCCGACGTGTCCGGCGGCGCAGCCGTCGCCGACGAGATGTCGTGCGCCGACGCCGTCTTCCCGGCGGTGACCTTCCCGTCGACCGCGCCCTTGATCTTCTCGGCCCTGCCGGACTTCGAGAACTTGTCCGCCTCGTCAAGGTTCTTCGGCGCCTGCGCCGCGATGGCGTCATTGACGGCCTTGACGAACGCGGCCTTGTCGAACGCACCGGGCTTGGCCGCGTCCATCTTCGCCGAGTTGGCGACCTTCCCTTGCGCCTCCCGGTCGTCCGGCGGCGCCACCGCCGCATCCTGCGCCGCCCCGGATTCGGCCACCGCAGGACGATGCGCACCCAACCGCGCCCGCTTCGCGGCCACGTCCGCCGACACCCGCCGCATCCCCGGCGCCTGCGACACCGACGGGGACACCGGCGCCACAAACCGCTGCGCCACCAACCGGGAAACCGCCGCATTCCCCGCCGCACCCGCGAGCAGCTGGACGGTCTGACGGCTCATCCCCTGCCCGGAGGGCGCCGGCAGCGAGGGCGCGGGGCCCCGCGGGGCGGGGCTGGGCGCGGGTGGGCGTAACCGGGCTTTGTCGGGGGCCCTCTCGGGGGTGCCCTTCACCGCACCACTCCCGTCGCGCGCTCACCCGGCGTGTGCTCCCTCCAGGGTCGGAGGAGGCGGCCTCTCCGGGGAGGGGCATCCGGGTAATCCGGGCAGCGGACGTACGGGAGGCGGGTGTCCGTTCGGGAAGGCCGAGAGGGCAACGCGACCCTGGGGCTCCCCGGGAGGGCAGGGGCTCAGCCCGGAAGCCCGCGTCGCGACCGCGGCGCTCAGACGTCCTCGACGGCGAGGGCGACCGTACGGACAACGGGCATGAGCCGGGTGTACGCGGCCAGGTCCATGTCGCGACGCTCAGCCGTCAAGGCAGTCTCCCTCAGAGGTCGTTGAACGGCTCGGCGTACGCGAAGGCGCCGCGCAACCCCGGAAGGTACGCGGACAGGGTGCGGACCTGGAAGTACGCGCCCCAGGACGGGTCCGGCGGGGTGATGCCGAGGTCCGTGGACGGACGGAAGCCGAAGCGGCGGTAGTAGGCGGGGGAGCCGAGGAGGGCGACGAGGGGTTCGCCGAGGGCGTCCGCGGCCGCGAGGGCGGAGTGGACGAGGGCGAGGCCCGCGCCCCGGCGCTGGTGGTGGGGGTGGACGCTGAGGGGGCCGAGGCCGAGGGCCGGAACCGTACCGACGTGGCCGCGAGTGCACAGGACGTGGCCGACGACCTCGGAGCCGGAGCCGGAGCAGGAGTCGTCGACCGCCACGAGCGACAGCTCCGGGATCCACGCGTCGCAGACCCGCAACGCGTCGAGGAGGCCCGCCTCCACAGGCTCGGTGCCCACGGGTGCGTCCGGCTTGGCGAAGGCGGCGGCGGTCAGGGCGCGGACGACGGGGACATCGGCGGGTTCTTCGCGACGGATCAGCACCCGCCACATTCTGCGGTCGGGCCGTCGCGCCCGCAAAGCGATTCGGCCGGGCGAGGGGCGCCGCACGGGCCGGGCCCGTAAACCGGCAGGTGCAGAATGGCTTGAATCATGATTTGTCTTGAATTCTGCTTCAAGCATGGCTGTCGGTGTGGCAGAGTCCATCCACATCAGCTGACAAGGGAATACCGCATTCCGGACGGGCGCTCAAGAGCGCCTCGCCGGAGCGGGCGGCACAGCGCGTGCGGTGGCGTGGCGCGGGAGTGGGTCCCGGGCGCCGCGGAGTCGCGCGGATATCGATCGGATCAGTACCCGGATCAGCACCGCCGTCACGATCAGACCGATGCCTCAGAATTCGGAGACCGCTGTGGTCAGTCAGCTCTCTTCCGCGTCGCAGGAGCAGGGAAGCGCTGTCGAAGGGTTGTGCGAGGAGCCGCGCTATTTCGTGCTGGGGCCGGTGGGCATGTACAGGGACGGCAGGCCGTGCACGCCCAGTGCGCTCAAGCAGCGGGCGCTGCTCGCGCTGCTGCTGCTGTCGGCCAACCGGCCCGTGCCGAACCACCGGCTGGTGGAGGGGCTGTGGGGATCGCGGCCTCCGCGGGCGGCGGCCGCCACGTTGCAGATGTACGTCACGGGGCTGCGGCGCGCGCTCGACCCGGCGCACGGGGCCGCGCGGCGCGACCCGCGGCACCACCCCCTGCTGGCCACCGAGGTCACCGGCTACCGGCTGCGGGTGGCACCCGGCGAGCTGGACCTCGACCGTTTCCGCGCGCACGCGGCCGCCGGGCGGCGGCTTCTCGCGGAGGGGCGCTGTCGGCAGGCGGGGGAGGCCTTCCGGCGGGCGCTCGCGCTGTGGCGCGGGCGCCCGTTCGCCGATCTGGAGGGGTCCGGGCACTTCGGCTCGTACGGGGTGCGGTTGGAGGAGGAGCGGCTCGCGCTGCTCGGCGAGCACCTGGACACCGTGCTGTGCCGCGGGGAGAGCCACGAGGTCGCCGACGCGGTCGGGCAGCTCCACGAGTTGTGCGCCGCGCACCCGCTGCGGGAGTCCTTCCAGGAGCAGTTGGTACGGGCACTGGTACGGGCCGGGCGGCGGGCCGAGGCGCTCGCCGTCTACGCGAGGGTGCGCGGCATGATGGTCGCGGAGCTGGGCATCGAGCCGGGGCCGCGGCTCAGAGCGGCGCAGCTCGTCGCCCTGGAGGCCCGCGAGCCGTACGCGGCGGCGCACCGCAACTGCCCCTGAGCCCGGCAGAATTGTTCCCAGGCGCATCGCAACCACCCCTGAGCGCAGCCACATTGCTTCCGCGCACACCGCAACCGCCCGTGAGCCCTGCGGGCAGCCCGGCGGGGCCGCCCGCAGGCTCACCGCAGGGCCACCCCTCCGCCGGGTCCGGGCGCCGGCGCGGGCTCGTCCGCCGGGGCCCCGAGCTGCCAGCCGAGCCGGCGCCGGTAGTAGACCAGCGGCTCGCGCCCCCGCCCGGCGTCCCACGCGCAGCGCACGACCTCCCCGATCACCACCGCGTGGTCGCCGTGCGGGAAGACGGCCGCGGACACGCACCGCAGATACCAGGGGACCTCCGCGAGCCGCGGCACCGGACCGTCCCAACTCCACCGCACCGCCGAGAACTTGTCGGCTCCGCGGCGCGCGAAGACCTCCGCCGTACGGGAGTCGGTCCCGCTCAGCACGTGCACCCCGAAGGGGGCCCCGGCCGCGAACGCCGGGTAGGCGCGGGCGGATTCGGCGACGGTGAGCAGCACGGACGGCGGCGCGACGCTGTACGAGCACACCGACGACACCAGCAGCCCGCAGGGCGCACCGTCGTCCTGCCGCGCGGTGACTACGGCGACGGCGGAGGCGAGGTGCGCCATGCTCTCGGTGAAGACGGCCGCCAGGTCCGGGCCCGCGCCCGCAACCGCGCTCGCGCCGGGACCCACCGCCGGGCCGGGCGCCGTACCGCCCGACACCGCCGGCCCCGGCCCGGCGGGCGTACCCACCCCCGCCCCCGGCGGGACGGGTGGCGCAACCCGCGCACCCACCCCCTACACCCCGGCCCGTTCGCCGCGCAGGCACGACGCGTGGTGGGCGCGGGCGTCCTCGTCGTCCGTCTCCGCGAGCACCGCCGCGAAATCGTCCGCGGCCTCCGCGAAGCGCCCCGCCGCCTCGTGGACCAGGCCCCGGTTGTAGCGGATGGCCACCGAGCCGCCCAGCTCCACCGCGCGGTCGAAGTCGGCGGCGGCCGTGGCCAGATCGCCTGCTCCGAAGGCGAGTTCGGCCCGCAGTGCCCAAGCCTCGGCGAGACCGGGGTCCGCGGAGAGGGCCGCGTCGAGCGCGTCGCGCGCCGCCTCCGCCTCGTCCTGCTCGGCGAGCAACCGGCCCTGGAGGCACAGCAGATGGGCGTGGCCCGGGACCAGTGACAGGCCCGCGGCGATGTCGTCCAGCGCGGCCCGCGCGTCGCCCAGCTCGGCGTGGATGCCGGCGCGGTTCAGGAGCGCGTCGACGTTGCCGGGCTCCAGCACCAGCACCCGGTCGAACTCCCGCAGCGCGCCCTCGATGTCGCCCAACTCCAGTCGCGCGTCACCGCAGTTGTAGTGGGCCTCGGGGAAGGGCGGCTCCAGGGTGAGCGCGTGCTCGTAGTCCGCGAGCGCCTCCTCCGTGCGGCCCATGCGGCGCAGGATGTTGCCGCGGTTGAAGTAGTGGTCGGAGAAGTCGTCGTCGATCGCCATGATGTGCGCGTAGTCGTCGAGCGCGTCCTCCAGCCGCCCGCTCATCGCGTTGACCTGGGCGCGGTTGTAGCGCAGGCCGACGCGGTGCCAGCTGCGCTCGCCGAGGCCCATCTCCTTGTCGAGCCGCGCGATCCCCTCGTCGAGCAGCCGCAGCGCCTCGTCCATGCCGCCGGTGCGGGTGGCGATGAGGGCGAGGCCGTTGCGGTTGAAGACGGAGAAGAACGTCCGTTCGGCCGGATCCTCCAGCAGCGAGGCGATGGCGATGGCCTGGTTGACCCAGGCGCGGGCCAGCTCTGGGTCGCGCTTGGCGGGGGCGTGGTGGCGGGCGTAGAGCATCGCCGTCTCGTACGCGAGCTTCATGTGCACGGTCGGGTCGAGGCTGGCGCGGCGCGCGGCGTCCTGCAGCTCGGCGGATTCGTCGGGACGGCCCCCGGCGGCGAGCGAGACGCCGGTGCCGCGCGTCAACTCCCACCACTCCTGCGGCTGTGCGTCCGGGTCGACGAGCGCGAGCCCGCGCTTGCCGTATTCGACGGCGGTGCCGTACAAGCCCAGGTACTTGCAGCGCTCGTGCCCCCGGATCAGCGCCGCGACGCCCGCGGTGTGCCGCTCGCTGCCCCGTTCCAGGTGGTACGTGAGCGCGCCGAGCCGCAGTGACGGCTCCGACTCGGCCTCGGTGGCGAGGAGTTCGGCCCGCGCGTCGTGCAGGGCGGCGCGCTCGGCGTCGTCCAGCGCTGCGTATGCGGCGAGGGCGGCGGAGTCGTCGCGTACCCCGTCGGAGTCGACGTACGCGCGCGCGAGATCGGCGGCCGACTCCGTTGCCGGGGGCTCGGGTTCGCCCTCCCCCGTCACGCGCTCGGTGTACGCCGCGAGGGCCGCGGGCAGCGACTCCGACACCGGTCCGGGCGCCTCCGCGATCTCGCCCGGGGCCGTGTCGAGGACGACGGTCAGCAGCTCCGGCGGCACGCGCCGCAGCAGCACCGCCAGGAACTCGTGGTCGGTGGCGTCGGCGTGCTCCACGTCCGTGACGACAAGGGTGCGCGGCCCGCTGCCGAGCCCCGCCAGGTGGGCCTGGAGCAAGTCGACCAGGCCGTGCGCGACCCGCAGCGAGTGCAGCCGCGCCGGGTAGCGGCTGATCGCGACCGCGCCGCCCTGCGCCGCCGCCTCCAGCGGGCGCTGGATCGCCGGCACGAGACTCAGCAACTCCGGTGTGGTCTCCTGGAGTTCGATGCGGTGCCGGTAGGCGAGCGCGGGCTCGCGGCGCAGCGCCTCGGGGGCGATCTGCCGCATGAGCGTGCCCACCGCGGTGTAGGGGCCGCGCAGGTTGCGGTGCGCGCTGACCCGCGCGAGCTGCGGAGGCAGCGGCAGACCGGCACGGACCCGGTCGCGGTCGGCCCGGAGCGGCGCCTGAATCCAGTAGTGGGTGCCCATGTGCCTGCCTTTCGACGCTCGTTGCTCGTTTCGACGGTGGTGCGAGGTCGTACGGAGTGGTGCGGGGTCGTACGCGTACGGGTGGTGCGAGGTCGTACGCGTACGGGTGGTGCGGGTCGTCCGTAAGGTCAGGAGGCCAGCGCGCTGCGGGTGGTCCCGGCGCGGCGGCGGCGGGCGCGGTCGCGCAGCGCGATCCACAGCGGCAGCAGCATCTGGCCGAGCAGCAGCGCGAGGAAGCCGACCGCGTCCAGCAGCCGCAGCACCCCCGCGTCGCCCGACGTGAAGCGGCGCACGGAGCCGGCGGTCATGTCGACGAAGACCGGGAGCAGCGCGAACAGCGTGGTGGCGAGGCTGACGGTGTAGCCGGCCAGCACCAGCCACGCGTACCAGCGCGCCGCCTTGAGGTCGACGGGGTGCGCGCCGCCGAGGTCCCGCACCCGCCCCGGGCGGCCGAGCAGCCGCCACAGCCGGTTGCGCAGGGTGCGCAGCGCCACACCGTGCAGGTCGACGTTGCCGAGCACGGTGGTGATCAGCACGTAGATGTCCGTGCGCAGGTAGAAGAAGAACTGCCACAGCAGCCGGGTGAAGGTCGCGAAGGCGACGCCGAGGCAGACCCGGGCGGCCACCGGCGGGGCGGGGTCCGCGGCGCCGAGCACGTACGCGAGGACGACGAGCCCGCACAGGACGAGGACGTCGGCGAGCATCCCGGCGAGGATCGGCAGGATGCGCTTGCGGCGCGGTACGGCGGCCAGGCCGTCGAGGGCGGTCTCGACGACCAGGAAGTAGAAGCGGTAGGACATCGAGACCTTCGAGCGGATCGCGAGCCGCCGCCCGGCCAGTGCGTGGAAGATCTCGTGCAGGGCGATCAGCGGCGTGACGGCGACCAGCAGCGTCAGGTTCACCACCGTGTAGTACGAGCTGAAGACCATGTCGTGGGAGTGCGGCAGCAGCGTCGGTGAGCGCAGCGTCAGCACGGCCGCGGTCACGACGAGGGCCGCGTAACAGGCCCACGCGGGAGGGGAGAAGGCCGCGCGGCCCAGCCGCTGCCAGCGCAACGGGGCGTTCTCGGCGCGGGCTTCGCCCGCCCGGCGGGTGAAGCCCAGCTCGTCCAGGGCCTCCAGCACGTCGGCGACGTCGGCGCTCTCGCCGTACTCCGCCTCGTAGCGCCGCGCGGCCTGCGCGGGCGTCGCGCCCGCCTCCAGCCAGCGCACGAGCTGCGCGCCGTCGGGCGGGAAGATCGCGTACGAGTCGATGTCGGCGCGGCCGATCGTGACGCCGTCGGCGTCGTCGAGGTAGACCAGCGGGTGGAAGAGGACCGGCCGGTCGGCGTCGAGCCGTAAGGTGCCGGCCTGTTCCGCCTGCTCAGCCTGCTCCAGCTCGTCCGTCTGCTCGGCCTCTTCCGTCTGTTCCGGCACCGCTCGACCTCGCTTCCCGGGCCCCTGCCTCGTACGTGCGTCGTGTCGTGCTGCCCCGCGGGTGGCGGATGCGCCGCCGTCCGGCAGCGGAGTGCCCGCTGCCGGACGGCGGTCCTACCGGGCTACCCGGCTGCCTCGGATCAGGCGGCGGGGTAGACGTGGCAGCCGGAGGTGGTCAGACGGACCGGGCCGGCCTTGCGGATCACGATCTTCTTCATGGCTGCCTCCTTGAGAGGGGAAACGGAACGTGCTCCACCACAGTCGGGTCCGTGCCCAGAAGTTCGCCAAATTCCCGCCAAACCCGCGTGTCCCACAGGGCGTTCAGCGGCGCGCGCGGGTACGCCGGGCGCGCGCGTGGCTCCGATTCGGCCGCGCGGGCTGATCTCGCCACGAACGAGTGACGAAGTGTCACCCATCCGCAAAATCCGGGACATACGGCCGATATCTTTCGATGGTCATCGGCCGCCAAGTGGCCGATCGGAGAAGGAGGTTCACCTATGCGTCTGGGTACTGTGCTGGGCACCGTCGGGGCAGCCGGAGCCCTCGCCCTCGCGATGTCCGTGCCGGCCAACGCCGCCACGTCGCGCTTCGTGAACGTGTCCACCGGCTTCTGCCTGGACAGCAACGCGAGCGGCAACGTCTACACGCTCGGCTGCAACGGCGGCAACTACCAGAACTGGAACGTCACGGACGTCGGCGGCGGCGCGGTGCAGCTCAAGAACGTCTCCACCGGCTTCTGTCTCGACAGCAACGCGAGCGGGAACGCCTACACGCTCGGCTGCAACGGCGGCAACTACCAGCACTGGCTGAAGCAGGGCGTCGGCGGCGGCGCGGTGCAGTTCAAGAACGTGTCGACCGGCTTCTGCCTGGACAGCAACGCGAGCGGCAACGTCTACACGCTGGGCTGCAACGGCGGCAACTACCAGCACTGGAAGTCCTGACCCGGCTGGCACACCCCTGGCCCCCGCGCCCCGCGGGGGCCTTCTTGCTGCCCGGGGGACAATGCACGGCATGACGACATGAAGAGCGCCGTCCGGACGTGCGTCCTGGCGCCGGGGCCGGCCCGGGTGGGCCGTCCCCGGCGGCGGGCGGTGGAGCTGCGCGGTGTGCCGCGAACCCGTCCGCACCTACCGCTACCGCCTCCACCCGCCCGGTTCCCCGGCCTTCGAGCGCTGCGTCGGGCTGGCGTGGTGCTCGGGATGCCGGATCTACGAGAACAACCTCGTACGCGTCCCCGCCGGGCAGGCCCTGTCCGACGCGCTGGCGCCGCTGCCGGCGGACGAGCGCGAGCAGCTGATCCGGAAGGGGGCGGCGCTGATCGACCACCTCGAGCGGGCGGGCGGGACGCTTTGCTGAGGCGGACGCAGGCCGCCCGTCGCCGGTCAGGCGCTGACCGTGCTGCGTACCTCGGCGAGGAATTCCTCCGTGCGCGGATGCGTGGGGTGGGCCGGGCGGGCGGCGTAGACCGTGGCGGCGGGGGCGTCGGCGAGGGGGACGAAGCGGACTCCGGGGTGGCCGTGGCTCTCCGCCGTGCCCGCGGTGCCGACGCCGAACGCCCCTCCGGACGCGATGAGGTTCAGCCACTCGTCGACGTTGCGCACCTCGACGATGCGGTCCGGGCGCTGTGCGGGGGGCCACAGGTCGAGTGAGGCGGTGCCGACGTCCGGCCACAGCGCCAGGGGGAGGGACGGGGCGGCGGTGAGTTCCGCCAGGCGCACCCGGACCCGGCCGGCCAACGGGTGGTCGTCGGGAACGGCGGCGAGCTGGTCCTCGGTGTAGAGGGCCTCGGCGTGGATGCGCGGGTCGACGGGGAGGACGCGCAGCACCGCCACGTCGGTGTCGCCGGTCGCGAGGCCGGCGGTGCTGTTGTCCTGCCGGACCACGTCGACCGGCACGTCCGGGTGCTTGCGCCGCCACCCGCGCAGCAGCGGGACGCTCTGCCTGCCGAGGACGGCGCAGGTGTAGCCGAGCCGCAGCGGCCGGTCGACGGCCTGGGTGTCGGCGATCGCCGCGTCGAGGTGGGCGAGGATGGCGCGCCCGTGCCCGAGGAGGGTCGCCCCGGCCGGGGTGAGGTCCAGGTGCCGGGACGAGCGGTCGACCAGCCGGACCCCGACGCGCGCCTCCAGCTGGGCGAGGGTGCGGGAGAGGGCGGGCTGCGTCATGTGCAGCCGGGCGGCCGCAGCGGTGACGGTGCCGGCGTCGGCGATGGCGGCCAGGGCTTTGAGGTGGCGCACTTCCACATCCATGCGCAGGAAGCATAGTCGCTGCTGGAACGGCATTTCCGGGCGCCGAGCGCGTTCCGTAGCGTCGTCCGTGCCGGGCGGTTCGCCCGGTCTCCCGGTCTTCCCGGGAGTTCCCTTTTCGGTTGTTCGGACGGTGTGCTGTGCGAATTCTTCTGGTCGGTGCGGGCGGGACGCTGGGCTCCGCGGTGCGCAAGGCGCTCACGGGGCGCGGTCACGAGGTGATCGGCGTGGGCCGCACGGGCGGGGACGTGGTCTGCGACATCACCGACCCCGCGGCCGTGGCCCGGATGTACGCCGAGGCGGGCCCGCTGGACGCGGTGGCCGTCGCGGCGGGTGACGCCGTCTTCAAGCCGCTGGCGGAGCTGACCGCGGACGACGTCGCGGCGACGTTTCGCGGCAAGGCCCTCAGTCAACTCGACCTGGTCCGCCAGGGTGCCCGGTATGTGGCCCCGACCGGCTCCTTCACCCTGGTCAGCGGCCTCCTGACGGAAGAGCCCGTGGTGGGCGGGGCCGCCGCGTCCGCGGCCAACGGGGCGGTCGACGCCTTCGTGCGGGCCGCCGCGATCGAACTCCCGCCGCAGCGGATCAACGCCGTGAGCCCGACGGTGGCCGAGGATTCGGTGCCCGCCTACGGGCCGTTCTTCGCGGGGGTGGAGCCCGTCCCGGCGGCACGCGTCGCGACGGCGTACGTCCGCTCGATCGAGGGGGCGCAGACGGGGCAGGTCTACCGGGTGCACTAGGGCAAGGCCTGCGGGTGCGCTTGCAGCTGCCCGGCGCGGGGCGGCGATGATGGGGGCATGGCCGCCCGCTCCCGTGCTCAGTCCTTCGACCTGGCCGCAGTGCAGTACGCGGCCGCCCGGCCTTCCTATCCGGCCGAACTCCTCGACCGCGTCGAGGACTTCGCAGGCAGCCCGCTGGCGGGCGCCCGGGTCGCCGACGTGGGCGCGGGCACCGGGATCGCCACCGCGCTGCTGCGGGAGCGGGGCGCCGACGTGATCGCCGTCGAGCCGGGCGGGGCCATGGCGGGCGAGCTCCACCGGGTGCTCCCGGATGTGCCGGTCGTGCGGGGTGACGGCAACACGCTGCCGCTGGCCGCGACTTCCTGCGACCTCGTCACGTACGCCCAGTCCTGGCAGTGGACCGACCCCGCCCGGTCCGTCCCGGAGGCGCTGCGCGTCCTGCGGCCGGGCGGCGCGCTGGCGATCTGGTGGAACACCACGGCCTTCGACGTCCCCTGGATCCGCGAGCAGCACGCCCGCATCGCCCACCACTGCGGGGTGCGCGCGCACTCCGCCGCGCGCCCCTCGGACGCCGACGCCGTCCGCCTCGCGGGCCTGACCGGCCTGCGCGTCACCCGCCGCCAACTGCGCTGGAGCCGTACCGTATCGCTGGACGTCCACCTCGCGAACATCGGCAGCCGGTCGGCCTTCCTCGTCCTGACGGCCGCCGACCGCGAAGCGTTCTTCGCCGCCGAGCGGGAGCGGCTGGCCGCGGTCTTCCCGGGCGGGGCGGTGGAGGAGACCTACGTCGTCGACCTCCTGGTGGCGCTGCGGCCCTGAACGCAGTTGGTCTCAGCCCGGCGTGTGGCCGACCGCCAGCAAGTGCGAGCTGGCGGCGAGGAGTTCGGGGTAGGGCTCGGCCAGGCGGGCGGCGGTGAGGGCGGATTGGACGAGGGTGTCGTCGGGCGGGGCGCCCGTGGCGTGTTCGACGGCCTTGAGGAGTGACCAGCTCGGGCCTTCCACGCCGAAGACCTGGACGTCGCGCAGTCCGGCGGTGCGCAGCTCGGCGGCCAGCTCCTCCGCGCGGTGGAAGTAGGAGACGGTGAAGCCGCGGCGGCCGTCGTAGGTGGCGGTGGTGAGGATGTCCGCGATCGAGTCGCGCAGGCGCGGGGTGTGGAGGTGCGCGAGCGCGGTGTGCTCGAAGAGCGAGGCGTAGCGGTTGATCGCCGCCGCGGCGACGAGCCCGCCGGGCCGGACCACCCGGGCGGCCTCGCGGAGGGCCCGGAGCCGGTCGTCGCGGTCGGGCAGGTGGTAGAGCGGCCCGAGCAGGGTGACGACGTCGTACGCCCCGTCCCCGGCGTCGAGTTGCCGCGCGTCCCCGAGCGCGGCCGCGCACACCCGGCGGGCCTGCTCGACATGCCGTACGACGGGGTCGACGAGATCCACCGCGTACCCGTCCCCCACCAACCACCGGGCGTGCACGCCCGTCCCCCCGCCGACATCCAGCACCCGCGCGGGCGCCTGCGGCAGGAAGCGACGCAACAGCTCCTGCGTGCGCAGCAGTTCCAGCCGCCCGTCGGCGGAGGACGTCAGCCGGGCGTCCTCGTCGTAGACGTGGGTGTAGAAGGTGCTGACCTCGGGGGCGAGTTGGGGGGACGCCATGCCCGAAGTATCCTCTGCGCCGGTGGACCAGTCCAGCTCACAACCTTCCGAGGAGCTATGGCACTACTGAAGTACGAAGAGATCGCGGAGTCCCTGCGTGTGCGCATCGCCGGAGGTGAGTTCCCGCCGGGGGCGACGCTGCCCTCGGGACGGGATCTCGCCGAGCAGTGGCAGGTGTCGCGGGCGACCGTGGTCAAGGCGATGGACGTGCTCCGCAACGACTGCGTGGTCGAGGCCCGGCAAGGGACCGGCTTCGTCGTGACCGAGACGGCGATCGGACGGCCGGTGGGCAACCGGAGGTCGGGAAGCGCGCGGGTGACCGGCGGTATGCCCTTCACCCGGGTCGGCGAGCCCGAACGCGCTGTCCCGCCGGTCCACATCGCCACCGCGCTCGCCCTGCCCGTCGGCACGGCCGCGCTGCGCCGGGCGCGCCTGATGCAACTGCCGGACGGGACCCCGTACAGCTTCGTCGAGGCGTGGTTTCCGCCGGACGTGGCGGATCTGGCACCGCGCCTGGAGCAGCACGCGCCGATCGCCGAGGGCACCACGCGGTACGTCGCCCGGCAGACGGGCCGCTCCCCGGCGGAGGGCGTCGACGTGACGACCCTCCGCCTGGCCACGGAGACCGAGGCCCGCCACCTGCGCCTGACCACCCCCGCGGCGGTGGCCGTCGTGCTCCACACCGCTCTCGACCGGGAGGGCCGCCCTCTGGTGTGCGAGGAGGGCGTGACGCCGGGATCCCTGTGGGAGCAGACCGACTCCTATCCGATGTGACGAACGGGCCCCGGCCCACGGAGGGGTGGCAGATTGCCGTATGGCTTGACTGGACCGGTCCACCGGTCCAGTCTGTCTGCCATGACGGATCGTCATCTTCGGTACGTGACGGCCGCGTACCGGTCTCTGCTGATGAAAAGGTGGGAATGGCATGCCTGTTCGCAGTTCTCCGCGTCAAGCGTCGCCGCACGTCGGCTCGGTCGTTGCGACTGATGGACCGGCGAAGCCCGTTGTCGGGGCCGAATTCCCGGTGCCACCGGACATCGAGGCCGTCGCAGCCGCTCGGCGGGAGGTCGTGCGGGCAGTCCGGGACTGGCCGGTGTCGTTGCCGGCGGCCTTGCTCGACGACCTGGAGCTGCTGACCGGCGAGGTGATCGCCAACGCCGTGCGGCACACGCGGGCCGCGTGCTCGGTCGTCGTGCGGTGGACGGGGGAGCGCGTGCGGGTCGAGGTCGCGGACAGCAGCGGGGTACGGCCCGAGGTGCGGCGGGGGGCGGTGGACGCGGAAGGAGGGCGCGGGCTCGTGCTCTTGGGCGCGCTTGCCGCGGACTGGGGGAGCGTCCGCGACGGTGCTGGGAAGGTCGTCTGGTTCGAGATGGGGCCCAGGAAGCAGCCGGTGCCGTGGAGTACGCCGGGGGCGTGGACGATCACCGCCACGGACGGCACCGCGGCCTCGGGCTACCTGCCGGAGTGGGCCGAGGACGACCCCACCGAGACCGGCGTCCCGCCGGAGGAGCTGGACCGGCGGTTGGTCCTCGTCAACCACCGCACCTTCTTCGAGGGGCCGTTGGCGCCCGTCACCGCGCCGGATCTGTGGGACGGCGCCGAGGACGAGCCCCTCTTCGAGGGCAGCATCGACTGCAACCCGCACGCCCCGGACGCTCGGCTGCGCATCCCCGTCGCCAACCTCCGGGTCGCCGAGGGGCGTTGGATTCTTGGACTCAGCCCGGAAGGGCTTGGCGACATCGCCGGGAAGCTGCGCGCGCAGGCCGACCTGCTGGAGGGCAAGGTGCGGGCCGCGCTCGTCGCCGCGCGCGACGATTGGGCGGTGCGCCACGAGCGGTGAGCGGGGCTCGTGCCCCCGGCGGCGTCTGCGTCAGGCGGGATCGATCTCGTCGGGGGTCACGCAGCGGCAGTGGCCGTCGACCTCCACGACGTAGCCCTTCGGCGGCTCGAAGGGCGTCGTCCACCAGAGCCCGGTGACCTCACCGACGGGCGCCGCCCCGCTCGGGCCGCCGCGGATGCGGACGCGGGTGCCCTCGGGAAGGTCGCTGCGGAAGCGCGGTGGCATGCCGGGGCGAAAGCCGCCCAGGGAGGTCAGGAACTCCGGGCGCAGCCTCCAGGGGCCGTCCTCGGTCTCCACGGTGTAAAGGGGGGCGACACGGTCGTCGTCCGCGTCCTCGTCGATGGCGCAGGAGACGACCACGCCGCGGCTCCCCACGAATTCCGGTCCGAGGTGGCCGAGCAGCGGATCGGGCGGGGAGGGCGTCGTCAGCTCGACCAGTTCGCCGTAAGCCAGCGTGGCCTGCTCGGGCCAGGGGGCCTCGTCCAGCGGCCATCGGTGCTCCGTGGTTATCAGCCCCCCTCAGGCCGGGTCCTGCGAACCGTCAGGCCGGTGCCGGGTCCGCGGCGCCGCGGGATCGGCCGGCTCGCTCCTCCGGGCCGCGCAGACTTCCGCCGGCGGGGCCCGAAAGGGCGCTTCGAGGTCAGCCGCCACCGAACTCGGGTTCAGCGTGCCCGCTTCGCGGGGCGGAGCAAACGCCTCCGCCGGGCAGGCTCCCTCCGCGCGGACGCCCCCGCCTCACCGCCCCGCCCCCACCGCCCCGCGCGCAGCGGGCCGTGCGAATGCGCCCCGAGGGTTGACGTGTGCACGGCCTCGGGGGAAAGCTCGGGCACGGTGGTGGTGACAACGTTGTCAGGGGACTTTGTTGACAGCCGAGGCCGCCTCCGGAGAGCCGCAGGGTGACAAGGGAGGACACGTGTTCCGTCAGAGGCACCAGCGACAACAACGACACCAGCATCAGTCGATACGTCAGCGCCCATGGCGCCGCAGCGCCGTCGTCGGGGCGGTGCTCGCCGCGGTCGGGGCGCTCGCCGTGCCGGCCGCGGGGGCCGCCGAGGCGGGGGGCGGGCACCGCGGAGGGGCCGCGCTCGTGAAGGACCCGACCTCGTACGTCAACACCTTCATCGGGACGCAGAAGGGGGTCGACTGGGAGAACACCTTCCCCGGCGTCACCGCGCCCTTCGGGATGATGCAGTTCAGCCCGGACACCACCAACGCCCCCACCGGGTACGGCTACACGGACGACGCGATCAAGGGCTTCAGCCTCGACCACTTCTCCGGCGGCTGCTCCTCCTTCGGGGACATCCCGCTGCTGCCGGTCACCGGCGACATCGGCTCCGACCCGGCGGGGCGCACCGAGCACTTCTCGCACGACGACGAGCAGGCGGCCCCGGGGTCGTACGACGTCCACCTCACCGACTCCGACGTGCAGGTCGACATCGGGGCGACCACCCGTACCGGCATCGCCTCCTTCGCCTACCCGGCGTCGGCGGGCGGCGCCGCGCAGGTGCTGGTCAAGTCGGGGACGAACCTGGGCGGGGACTACGCCGCCGAGGTCAACGTGGTGAGCGACCGGGAGATCTCGGGCACGACCACCCCGCACGGGCTGTGCAACAACAGCAAGTACACGATGTACTTCGACATCACCTTCGACCGCCCCTTCACCGCCCACGGCACATGGCAGCGCGGCGGCGGCACGGGCAGCGGCGCGACCGCCGTCACGGCGGGCGCGGACAGCGCGACCGGCTCCGGCTCCGGTGCCTACCTCACCTTCGACACCGCCAAGAGCCGCAACGTCACGGCCAAGATCGGCATGTCGTACGTGAGTACGTCCGGTGCGGCGGCCAACGCCAAGGCGGAGATACCGGGTTGGAGCGTGCCGAAGGTGCAGGCGCAGACCCGGGACGCGTGGCGGGACGCGCTGCGCAAGGTCGCGGTCGGCGGCGCGACGAAGGACCAGCTGACCGTCTTCTACACCTCGCTCTACCGCTCGCTGCAGTCCCCGAGCGTCTTCAACGACGTGGACGGCCGCTACATCGGCTTCGACAACGTCGTCCGCAAGATGCCGCGCGGGCACACCCAGTACGCGCACTTCTCCGACTGGGACATCTACCGCTCGCTCGCCCCGCTCCAGACGATGCTCTACCCGCGCGAGGCCGGCGACATGGCCAACTCGCTGCTGCGCGACGCCCAGCAGCAGGGCGGCTGGTGGCCCAAGTGGCCCTCGCAGAACATGACCGGCAACGTCATGAACGGCGACAACGGGGTCCCGCTCTTCGCGCAGTACGTCGCCTTCGGCGCGACCGGCGTCGACGTCAAGGACGCGCTGCCCATCATGAAGAAGGGCGCGACGACCTCCCAGAAGGTCGGCTGGGGCTGGGTCGAGCGGCCCGGCGTCGAGGACTACGTACGCCTCGGCTACGCGCCCAACAACGCCACCTCGCAAGGCGATCACGGCCTCCAGGGCGCCTCGGAGACGCTGGAGTGGGCCACCGACGACTTCGCCATCTCCCAGCTCGCCGCGACGGTCGGCGACAAGGCCACCGCGGCCGAGTACGCCCAGCGCGGCAACAACTGGCAGAACATCTTCGACCCCGCCACCGGCTACCTGCGTCCGCGCGACGACAACGGCTCCTTCCCCGCCGGCCCCGGCTTCCAGACCCCGCCCGCGGGCGCCTTCGGCCAGGACGGCTACGACGAGGGCAACGCGGCGCAGTACAACTTCTCGGTGCAGCAGGACATCGCGGGCCTGGTCACCGCGATGGGCGGCCCGGACAAGGTGGTCCCGCGGCTGGACGACTACTTCAGCCAACTCAACGCGGGCGGCAACGCGCCCTACGACTGGGCGGGCAACGAGATCGACACCACCACCCCGTGGATGTACGACTACGTGGGCCGGCCGTGGAAGACCCAGGCGGTCGCCCGGCGGTTCGAGACCGAGCTGTTCACCACCGCCCCGGACGGGCTGCCCGGCAACGACGACAACGGCGCGCTGTCGTCGGAGTACGTGTGGGCGGCGCTCGGCATGATGCCGGCCACCCCCGGCACGCCCACCCTCGCCCTCAACTCCCCGCTGGTGCAGCGGGCGGTGATCAGCCTCGGCAACGGCCACCGGATCACCGTCGACGCCCCGAAGGCCGCCACCGGAGCCCCGTACGTGACCGGAATGCGCCTGAACGGCGGGCACTTCGAGTCGACGGCGCTTCCCGCCTCCTTCGCCACCCGTGGCGGGGACCTGCACGTCGACCTGTCGACCCGCCCCGACACGCACTGGGCCACGAGCGCCAAGGCGGCCCCGCCGTCCTGGCGTACGGGTGAGGTCCCGGCGGTCGGCTACCTCACCCCGACCGGCACCCGGGTGATGGCCGGCGGCAGCAGCACGCCCGGCACCGTGGGCGTCACCTCGCTCGCGGGCAAGGCGAAGTCGGTGCGCTGGACGGCCGGTTCGGATGTGCCCGGGGTGACGGTGAGCCCGTCGTCCGGCACCCTGGACCTCCGGCACGCGGACACCGCGAGCGCGCCGGTCACGATCGCGGTCGCGGACGGCACCCCGTCCGGCTACCACCCCGTGCACGTCGACTTCCGTACGCAGGACGGCACTTCGCTGCCCGGCGGCGCCGTCGTGGTGACCGTCCCGGCGGCGGACGGCGCGGCGACCGCGTGCGACACGCTCGGCGCGACCGACACCGAGTGCGGCCTGCGCTTCCGCGACAACGGCGACGGCCACACCGTCCCGGTGACGCTCGACGGCCGCAGCGGGCGCTCCACGACGGACGGTTCGCCCTTCGAGTACTTCGACGTCGACAACACCATTGTCCCCGGCGCGGCGGCCGGCACGTCCTACCACGCCACCGTGACCATCGACTACTACGACCACGGCACGGGCAGTTGGAGCCTGCACTACGACTCCGCGTCCGCCGCCTACAAGCAGTCGGAGTTCGTGCAGAAGACGGGCACGGACACCTGGAAGACGGCCACCTTCACGCTCGACGACGCGGTCTTCCGCAACGGCGAGAACGCGGGCAGCGACTTCCGGGTCGCCAACAGCGGCGACACCGGCACCCTGGGCCGGGTCGCGGTCACCGTCTCCGGCGGCAACGTCCTGGCGCTGCACCTGTGCCCGGACGCCGGCTGACCGCAACGAACGGCTGACCGGCTGGCCGGAACGACCAGCCGGCCGGCCGAACAGCGGTGGGGGGGCGGGGGGGGCCCCGCGGCCCCCCCCCCCCCCCCCCCCCCCCCCCCCGGCGCGGGGGGCCCCCCCGGGGGGCGGGGCGCGGGTACCCCCGCCCGCCCCCACTGAGCGGCCCCC
>NZ_JBIRQQ010000014.1:122198-215656 GCF_044333285.1 Streptomyces sp. NPDC021020 | reverse complement strand
CCGCCCGCGGGCTGCCCTAAACTCTGGGCGGCCGGGGGGGCCGCCCCCCCCCCCCCCCCCCCCCCCCGGGGGGGGCCCCGGCCCCCCCCCCCCCCCCCCACCGCCCCGGAACCCCCCCGGCTCAGTGCTCGCGGTACTCCGCGTAGTCGAAGTCCGCGTATCCGCCGTCCGCCCCGATGTCCTGGACCCACAGGCCCAGGAAGGCGCCGGTGAAGGCGGGGCTGGCGGCCCGCCCGTCGGTGTCCTGCTTCTCGCCCGCGTATTCGTCGGACAGGATCGTCGCGTCCAGCGGCGCCCCCAGCGGCGTCCAGCTCCCGCCCGGCAGGCGGTAGTCGAAGCGTGCCTCGGGCAGCTCCAGCGTGACGCGCAGCTCCACCGGCCCGCTGCCCAGCGGCAGTTGCGGCCCGACGACTCGCTCCCCGTCGTCGCAGCTCAGCACCGCCAGGACCGTGACGCCCGCGTCGTCGCAACCGACGTACGCGTAATGCCAGTTGCGGCTGTCGTAGTAGGCCGTGACGCCCGCGAGGCGGCGGACGTCCGCGGGGGAGGAGGCCTCGACGCAGGCCGTCAGGGAGCAGTGCGTGCTGCCCGCGCGGCGGGCGACGAGGCTCGGGGAGCGCAGGCCGCGCGGCGACTGGCCGCCGTACAGCCGCAGATGGGACGGGCGGGCGGTGAGGTCGGCCCACTGCGAGGTGGCCGGGCGGCGCAGGGTGGCCCAGTGCGGGCCGAGGCGCTCGCCGTCGAAGTCGTCGCGCGCGGGCTCGGCCGGCCACGGGTGTGGCGCCAGCCGGGGCGCGGGCACCTGCTCGGCGGGGACGCCGCCCGGGACGCGGGGCCAGCCGTCGGGACTCCACTCCACCGGCTGGAGCGCGGTCTCCCGGCCGAGCACGCAGCGCCCGAGCGGGGTCGCGGGGCGGCCGGTGAGGTGGGCGAGGTACCACTCGCCGCCCGGCGTCTCCACCAGGCTGCCGTGGCCCGCCTTCTGGAGGACGAGGTCGGGGCGGCCGCGCGCGGTGAGCATCGGCCCGGCCGGGTCGGGCTCGTACGGGCCGAGGAGGTCGCGGGAGCGGGCGACGGTCACCTGGTGGTCGTAGGACGTGCCGCCCTCGGCGGTCATCAGGTAGTACCAGCCGCCGGTCCGGTAGATGTGCGGGCCCTCGGTGACACCGGCCTCGGTGCCGTCGAAGATCATGTGCACCTCGCCGGTGAGCCGCCCGGCCGCGCAGTCCCACTCCTGGGCCTGGATCCCGGCGAAGGGGCTGCGCCCCGGGCGCCAGTCGCCGGTGAGCGACAGCATCCAGCAGCGGCCGTCCTCCGCGCCGTCCCCGGTGGAGTGGTCGTGGAAGAGCGACGGGTCGAAGCCGCGCGCGTGCACGGGCACCGGGTCGGACCAGGGGCCCTCGGCGGAGGGCGCGGTGACGACGTAGTTCTGCGCGTCCCACCAGCCGCCGTGGTGGTTGTCGACGCGGGTGAAGACGAGGTGGAAGAGCCCGTGCGCGTACGACAGGCAGGGTGCCCACACGCCGCCGGAGTCGGGCACGCCGGACAGGTCCAGCAGCCGCCGCTCGTCGAGCACGCCGGGCAGCGGGCGCCAGTGGACGAGGTCGCGCGAGTGGTGGACGCGCACGCCCGGATACCACTCGAACGTGGACGTGGCGAGGTAGTAGTCGTCGCCGACCCGCAGGATGGAGGGGTCGGGGTGGAAACCGGTCAGCACGGGGTTGGCGATGACGGCGGCGCCGTCGCCCTCCCCGGCCGCCGGGCGGACCGGCGAGGTGGTGGCTCCGGTGGTCATGGATGCCTTTCGGAAGTGCGAGGGGTGCGGACCTCCCGCGGCGAGAGGTGCGGACCTGCCGCGGTGGGCGGGTGCGGACCTGCCGCGCGGGCCCGGCGCCGAGCCGGGCCCGTACGAAGTCCGCTGCGGGCGCGGCTACTTGCCGAAGCCCGCGGTGAGCCCGCTGAGCAGGTGGCGGCGGCCGAAGAGGTACGCGGCGAGCAGCGGCAGCAGCGACAGCAGCACGGCGGCCATCGTCGCCGGGACGTTCACCCCGCCCTGCTGGCCCTGGTAGTTCCACAGGCCAAGGGTCACGGTGCGCCGCGCGTCGCTCTGGGTGAGGACCAGCGGGAAGATGAAGCCGTTCCAGGCGCCGAGCGCGGTGTAGATGCCGACCGTGACGAGCCCCGGCCGGGTCAGCGGCAGCACCAGCGACCGCAGCGTCTGCGTCGCGGCGGCGCCGTCCATCGTCATCGCCTCGTACAGCTCGCCGGGGATGTCCCGCATGGTCGAGGTGAGCACCAGGATCGCCATGGGCAGCGAGAACGCAGCCGTCGGCAGGATGATCGCGAGCAGGGTGTCGTAGACGTGCAGCCGGGTGATGATGAGGTACACCGGCACGATCGTGGCCTGCGCCGGGATCGCCAGGCCCATCAGCATGACGGAGAAGCCCACCGACACGAAGCGGCTGCGGCTGCGGACGATCGCGTACGCGGCGGGCAGCGCGAGGAGCAGCACCAGGGCGACGGTGGCGACCGTGACCAGGATGCTGTTCCACAGGTAGGTGGCGAAGCCGGAGTCCAGCACCGTGCGGTAGTTGGAGAAGACGACGTGGTGCGGCAGCGTCAGCGGCCCGGCGTCCAGGTAGTCGCTGCGGTCGCGCAGTGAGGAGGCCACCACGTAGTAGAGCGGCACGGCGACGATGACCAGCCACACGGCCGCGGCCAAACCGCCGGCCCAGTCGGGGCGGCGGAAGGGGCGGCGGGGGCGCTGCCTCTTCGACGGCCGCGGGCCCGGGGCGGCCGCGGTGCGGCCGCCGTCGCGCTCACGGGTGAGGATGTCGGTGGTGCTCACAGGCCCTCCCGCTCGCTGGCCATACGCCGGAAGCCGGTGACGCGGACGACCAGCAGGGACAAGGTGGTGCCGGCGACGAGCAGCAGCACGGCGAGCACGCTCGCGTAGCCCATGTCGAAGCTGCTGAAGCCGGTCAGGTACATGTGCAGCGGCAGGATGCGGGTGGACGTGCCCGGACCGCCGTTGGTGAGGATCAGCACGATGTCGAAGTACGTCAGCGAGCCGACGAGGATCAGCACCGAGGACGTGACGACGGTGTTGCGCAGCTGCGGCAGCGTGATGGAGAAGAACTGCCGCCAGCGGCCCGCCCCGTCGATCGTCGCGGCCTCGTAGAGCTGGCCCGGGACCTGGCGGGCGGCGGCCTGGTAGAGCAGGGTGTGGAAGGGCACGAACTGCCAGGTGATGACGGCCATGACCGTCCACAGCGCCTTGTTCGGGTCGCCGATGAAGTTGCCGTCGTCGACGCCGATCCACGGCCCGACGGTGTGCGCCAGGCCGAAGTTGGGGTCGAGCAGCGCGCTGAAGAGCAGTGCCACGGCCGCGCTGGACATCAGCAGCGGCACGAAGAACAGCGTGCTCAGCACCGCGCGGGAGCGCTGCGGACCCGCGCACCACACGCCCAGCGGCAGGCAGATGAGGGTCTGCACCGCCCAGGTGACGACGGTCAGCGCGAGCGACAGCCGCAGCGACTGGCCGAGTTGGGGGTCGTGCAGCAGCCGGCTCCAGTTCGCCCCGCCCGCCCAGTGCGGGCTGCCGAGGCCGCTCCAGGTGGTGAAGCTCAGCGCCACCACCAGGGCCATCGGCACGACGGCGAAGAGCGCGAAGTAGAGCAGGGCGGGGACGGCCCAGAGGGCACCGGGCCGTCCGTCGCTCCTGCGGGAGGACGCGCGCGGGGTCGCGCGCGGCATCGCGACGCTCACTTGGCGTCCATCGCGGAGACGAACTGCTCGGGCGTGGACTGCTTGTTGAAGACCTTCTGCAGGTTCGTCAGCATCTTCTGCGCGGTGGCCGGGTCGAGCGCCTGGTCCCAGGACTGGGTGAAGGACGGGGCGCCCGCGACGAGTCCGTAGATGAAGCTCGTGTAGTCGGCGTTGGGGCTGCTCTTGATCTGGGCGTCGATGCCCGCGACCGCCGGGACCTGGCCGATGGACAGCAGGTCGGCGACGTAGTTCGGCTCGGTGACGGTCTTCTTGATGAAGTCCACCGCGCCGGTCCTGTCCTTCGAGGTGGCCGAGACGGAGAAGAAGTTGGAGGGGTTGCCGACGATGTTCTTCGGGTCGCCCTTGCCGTTCGGCACGGTCGGGAAGGACGTCCAGCCGAGCTTGTTGTCCTTGACGAACTTCGGGGCGGTGGCGAGCTGGCCCGCGTACTCCCACGAGCCCATCAGCTCCATGCCGGCCCGGCCGCGCGACAGCAGCGCGTCGGCGCCGCCCGCGTCCTGGTTGACCGAGCCGTAGTTGGTGCCGAAGGCGCCGCGCGCGACGAGGTCCTTGATCATGCCCAGCGCCGTCGCGACGGCCGGGTCGTCCCACGCGCCGGGCTTGCCCGCCTGGATCGCGGCGAAGACCTCGGGGCCGCCGACCCGGTCGAGCAGGTACTCCATCCACATCAGCTCGGTCCAGGCCTGCGAGCCGGCCAGCGCGATGGGGGTGACCTTCTTCGCCTTCATCTTGTCGACGTCGGTGAGCAGGTCCTGCCAGGTCGCGGGCGGCGCGGTGATACCGGCCTTGGCGAAGACGTCCTTGTTGTAGAAGAGCGCGACGGGCTGCACGCCCTCCATCGGGACGCCGTAGACCTTGCCGTCGATGGTGCCGCCCGCGAGCACGCTGGGCAGGAACTTCGCCTTGAACGTCGCGTCGAGGTCGGCGCTGAGGTCGGCGACGCTGCCCGCCTTGACGTACGTGGAGAGGTTGCCGCCGCCCCAGTTGAGGAAGACGTCGGGGGCGTTGGGGGAGCCGAGCGCGGTCTGGAGCTTCTGCTTGTAGGGGTCGTTGACGAAGGTCTGCATCGACGCCCGGGTGTCCTTGGACGCCTTGTTGTAGGCGTCGACGGACTTCTTCTGCACGGGGTTGAACGCGGTGTCCTGGAGGGTCCACACCGTGACCTTGCCGCCCCCGCCGCCCGCCGACCCGGGGCCGTCGCTGCCGCACGCCGTGGCTGTCGTGGCCAGTGCCGTCACCGCGCACAGGGCGGTGAGGGTCCTGCGGGTCAGAGCACTCTTCATCATCGAACACGCTCCTCGGGCTGAAACATTGCAGCCCTACTTGCCGAAAGTTACGATAGTTTCCGCTTCGCAGGAAGGTAGAGTTTCCGGCGTTCGGCGTCAACGCGAGACCGGGTCACAGTGCGGTCACGGCAGCCGGACCCCACCGCGTACCGCCGCAACGGGCGGGATCGAGCAGGAAGGCCCGGGCCGTCCCATAGGCTGCCCGCGACGACTAGCAGTGAGGTGACCCAGGTGGCACAGGACGGCACGCGGGCGTCAGGACAGACCGCGTCGGGGCAGGCCGCCCGCGCCCCGCGCGTGACGATCGCGGACATCGCGGAGGAGGCCGGGGTCTCCGTGGCCACGGTGTCCAAGGTCCTCAACGGCCACGCGCACGTCGCCGACACGACCCGGCGCAAGGTCGAGGCGCTGCTGTCCGGGCACAACTACCTGCGCCGGCGCAGCCGCCCGCTGCGCACCGTGGGCCTCATCGACCTGGTCATCAACGAACTCGACAGCCCGTGGTCGGTCGAGGTCGTGCGCGGCATCGAGGAGACCACCGCCCAGCACGACAGCGGCCTCGTCGTCACCGCCGTGCACGGGCGCTCCGCCGACACCCGGCGCTGGCTCGACAACCTCATCAAGCGCGGCAGCGACGGCGTCATCCTCGCGGTCACCGCGCTCGCGCCCGCGCAGTGGCGCAAGGTCGAGGAGCTGGGGATCCCGCTGGTCGTCGTCGACCCGATCGGGCACCCCGACCCCACGATCCCCTCCGTCGGCGCCACCAACTGGCACGGCGGCCTGGCCGCCACGCAGCACCTGCTGTCCCTCGGCCACCGCCGGATCGGCATCATCACCGGGCCCGAGGACGTCCTCAGCGCCCGCGCCCGGCTGGACGGCTACCGCGCCGCCCTCGAAGGCGCCGGGCTCGGCGTCGACCCGGCGCTGGAGGTGCGCGGCGACTTCCACCACGGGACCGGATTCTCCGGCGCCCGGCAGCTGCTGGCCCTGGCCGAGCCGCCCACCGCGATCTTCGCCAGCAGCGACCTCCAGGCGCTGGGCGCGTACGACGCCGTGCGGCGGGCCGGGCTCCAGGTCGGGCCGGACATCAGCATCGTCGGCTTCGACGACCTGCCGGTCGCGGCCTGGGCCTCGCCGCCGCTGACCACGGTGCGCCAGCCGCTCAGCGACATGGCGGCGATGGCCGCGCGCATCGTCCTGCAGGGCGTCGACAACGTGCTGCCCGGCGACATGCGCCGCGCCGAGCTGGCCACCGCGCTCGTCGAACGCGAGAGCACCGCCGCGCCGCGCAACGGCTGAGCCGTACCCCTGCGAAAGCCCCCGCCCGGCGCACGCCGCGGGCGGGGGCTTCGTGCTGTCCGGGGCGCGTGCGGGGCTTCCGAGGGGAGTGATCCCGTCCGATCCATTGACGCGGCGGCCGCGGACTCCTACGGTTCCGCATCGGAGGGGCCGGAAACACTGAGATAGTTTCTGCTCTTCCGGCGGGTAGTTTCGGGCGGCACCCCCTCGACTACCACCCCCTTCGGGCATCACCCCCCACCAAGGAGAGTCCGCAGTGAGACGTCGTACCGCCCTCGCATCGGCGGCCGCCGCGATGGCCGCCACCCTCGCCCTGCTCGCCGCGGGCCTGACCGCGGGCAGCTCCACCGCCGCCGCGGCCGGGCTGACGGCACGCAACCTGCCCGCGGACGGCAAGATCCTGCCCGTCATGGGCCAGGACTCCGACACCCTGTCGGACTACAAGACCCAGGTCCTGGGCAACTCCGCTCTCAACGCCCCGGCGCCGGGCGGTGTCACGCTCTACACCAACCTCGTCGAGGGCGGCACCCCCGCACCGCTCGCCGGGATGTTCTCGCCCGCCAACTGGGGCAGCGGCACGGTCGACTTCGCCACGACGATGTCGCAGTACCCGGGCGCCGCCCTCGCCGTCGGCCTCTACCTCTCCGACGCCACCGCGGGCTGCGGCAACCAGCCGCTGCGCGCCATCATCGGCCGCACGGACGCGGACATCACCCCGCAGCTCACCCAGCAGTACCGCGGCGACATCGACCGCATGATCAACCAGTTCAAGACCTGGAACCGTGCGGTCTTCCTGCGCATCGGCTACGAGTTCGACGGCCCCTGGAACTGCTACAACGCCGACTTCTACAAGCAGGCCTTCCAGTACATCAAGGGCCGCATCGACGCGCTCGGCGCCACCAAGGTCGCCACCGTCTGGCAGTCCGCCGCCTGGCCGCTCAACTCCTCGCCCGACCACCCCGAATACGGCTACACGGTCACCGACCCGGCCCACCTCGACCCGTGGTACCCGGGCGACGCCTACGTGGACTACGTGGGCCTGTCGGACTTCTACAACGCCGGCTCCCTGGCCACCCAGTGGGGATGCAGCAGCTACGACGTCAACCCCGTCACGCTGCAGAACCGCGTCCTGGACTTCGCCCGCTCGCACGCCAAGCCGGTCATGGTCGCCGAGGCCTCCCCGCAGGGCTACACCACCTCGGGCCCGACCAAGAGCTGCATCATGAAGAAGAGCCCGCAGTCCACGAGCGCGGCCACCGTGCTGAGCGAGTGGTACGCCGGGTACTGGAACTGGATCGAGCAGAACAGCGACGTCGTGCGCGTCGCGGCGTACATCAACACCGACTGGGACGCGCAGACCGGCTGGCAGTGCGCGGACGGCGCCTCGGCGGGCGGCGCCGGGTGCGCGAACGGCTACTGGGGTGACGCCCGGATCCAGGCGAACGCCACCGTCCGGGACGCGTTCCTGAACGAGCTGCGCAAGTGCGTCTTCGTCGGCGGCGCCACCGGCACCTGCTCCGGGACCACCACGGGCGGCAGCACCACCGGCGGCACCACGGGCGGCACCACCACGCCCCCGACGACGCCGCCCACGACCCCGCCCACCACGCCCCCCACCACCCCGCCCGCCTCCGGCGACTACACGCAGGGCGTGGCGACCGGCAGCGGCGGCCAGGACACCGTCTGGTTCCGGCCGAACGGCACCGCCGAGACCTTCGTCGCCGTCCACTACGCCCTGGACGGCGGAAGCCAGCTCAATTACATGGCCACGTACAACAGCTCCACCGGGCGCTGGGAAGTGCCCGTCACCGTGCCCGCGGGGCACACCCTCAGTTACTTCTTCGACTACCAGCCCGTCACGCAGACCTATCAGGTGACCACTCCCCGCTATTCCTTCACCGGCTGACCCGCGGACTTCTCCGCCCCTTGACCACCCCCCTGACCTGCTGCGATGTCGGAGTCGACGGCCATGACACCGCATGTCCGGAAATTCCGGCAGTCAGGGGGGTGTCTTTCTCGCAAATCGTCGTATTGTGGTGATCGACAACAAATAGGCCGTGGGGCCGGCGCGGAGTCCGCGCACCGGTCCGGAAATCCGGAGTAGTCCCGGAAACCGGAAACCCGCGGCCCGTGCCGCACCCCCGCCCGTCACCACGTCCACGCGTACGCGTGCCCGTCCCCTGCGCGGCGGCCCGGTCCGGCTCCGACGCGAGGCGCGTCATCCCCGGTCCCACCGGCCGTACGGCAGGCGGACCTCCTCCGACGCCCAGGTAAACGACATGCGCATCCTCAGCCCCGATTCAGCTCTCCCGGTCTTCCACCCGCCGCGGCAGCCGCAGCGGGCCGACCGGGACCAGCCGCGCACCCCGTGGTTCGCGGGCCCGCAGGACAGCGGGCCGCACCATGTCGCCGGGTGCCTGCCGCTGCCGCACCGCCCGGAGGCCGGACGGCAGGCGCGGCGCAGCGCCGAGGGCCTGCTGGAACGCTGGCAGGTGCCCGCCGGGACCGCGGACGACGTGGTGCTGGTCGTCTCCGAGCTCGTCACCAACGCCCTCAACCACGCGCTGCCCGCCGTATGCCTGCACCTCTCCCGGCTGCCGTGCGGCATCGTGCGCGTCGAGGTCGCCGACGGCGGCCCCTGCGGGGTGCCGCTGGAGCGCGACCCGGACATGGGCGGACGCGGACTCGCCCTGGTCGAGGCGCTGGCCCAGTCGCACGGCCGGCTCCTCGGCCCTGCCGGCACTCTCGCCTGGGCCGAGTTCGCCGGGCCCCCGCTGCCGGGACCCCGTTCCATGGAGTGACCGCACGAGGAGGCCGCCATGTCCGCAGGGCAGAGTCCGGGGGCGCAGGGGGCGCCGCAGACGGAGGTGCGGCAGCACAACCTCGGGCAGATGCTGCGGCACGTCCATCTGTCGGAGGGCGTGTCGCGCTCCGAGCTGACCCGGGTCACGGGCGTCAACCGCAGCACCACCGGCGCGGTCGTCGCCGCCCTCACCGACGCCGGGCTGGTGCGCGAGGAGACCCCGCGCACCCACCCCTCCGCCGGGCGCCCCTCGCCGCTCGTGCTGCCCGTGCCCGAGCGCGCCCAGGCCATCGCGCTGGAGGTCGGCGTGGAGCGCATCCGGGTCGAGCGGGTGGGCCTGGGCGGCAAGGTGCTGGAGCGGCGCACGCTGATGCCCGAGGCGGACGAGCCGGTCACCTTCGACCGCACGGTCGCCCGGCTCACCGGCCTCGTCGAGTCGCTGGGCACCCCCGCGTCCGCGGGCGGCACCGTCACGGGCATCGGCATCGCCGTACCGGGCCTGGTGCGCCGCGCGGACGGGCTCGTGCGCTTCGCGCCGAACCTCGCCTGGACCGACGAGCCGCTCGCCGCGGTGCTCACCGAGCGGCTCGCGCCGCCGTGGGACCGGCTGCCGGTCGCGGTCGGCAACGACGCCGACCTCGGCGCGCTCGGCGAGCACGCCCGCGGCGCGGCCCGCGGCTACCGCGACTTCGTCTACCTCTCGGCGAACGTCGGCGTCGGCGGCGGCCTGTTCTGCGGCGGGCAGCCCGTGCCCGGCCAGGGCGGGTACGCCGGGGAGATCGGCCACATGATCGTCAACCCGGACGGCAACCGCTGCCGGTGCGGCGCGCGCGGCTGCTGGGAGACCGAGATCGGCACCGACGTCATCATCGCGGCCGCCGGGCTGCCCGTGCCGCCCGACCACTCGCTGACCGGTGTCGTCGAGGCCGCCAAGGCCGGTGACGAGCCCGCGGCGCGCGCCCTGGACGAGGCGGCCCGCTGGCTCGCGATCGGGCTCGGCAACCTCGCGGTCGTGCTCAGCCCCCAACTGGTCATCTTCGGCGGCGGGTTGCAGGACATCCACGAGGCCACAGCCGAACGCATCGCGCACTACGGCGCCATCACCGGCCTCTCCCACGCACGGGCCCCCTACGCGCTGCGCCGCTCCGCGCTCGGCTACCGCGCCCCGCTCGTCGGCGCCGCCGAACTCGCCTTCGCGCCGCTGCTCGACGACCCCCTCGGGCTCACCGCGCACTGATGTACCGTCAGGCCCACGGCCACCACGGATATCGCAGGTGAACGCGCGTATCCGCACCGGATGTCCACCGCAACCAACAGTGCGTCACCGGCCGTTGGCTGTCCGTTCTGTCCGTACACGCTGTCAGACTTTCGGAAGTGCGCGAATCTGGAACGAATTTTGCCGCCAAACCTTGTGGCGCGATCTCGCAACGGCATAATCACGCTCCAAGACTGTTGCGGGGTGGGATCGCGTCGTGCTCGTTGCTTTCGTCATCGTTCTGCTGCTGGCCATCGTCGGCGGCATCTGGTCCGGCCTCAGACATGTGCGGGACGCCCAACTCGTCCGCATGGCGCGCACCACCGTGCAGACGGCGGAGGTGCGCGCGAAGAACGCCGAGGAACAGCTCCGGATCGCCATCGAGGAGCTGCGCTTCCTGGCCGCGGACCGCATCCCGGCCGCCGTCCTCGCGCTCACCCACGAACACGCCCCCGTGCCCGGCCTGCTGCACCCGCAGGAGGCCAACGCCCAGCTGGCCAAGGCGATGCGGGACGTGCTCTCGGCGTCCGCCGACGCCGCGGCCGGCGAGCGGGACCGGGTCGACGCCGCCGCCCGCGCGGCGATGCGCGGCGCCACCGCCAAGGTGCAGTCGCTGCTCTACCAGACGCAGAGCGTGCTGCACGACCTCCAGCACGAGCTGGACGACCCGCGGCTGCTGGAGCTGGACTTCCGCAACGAGCTGGCGCTGCGCCGCATCCAGGCCACCGCGGTGCTCTGCGAGGCGTGGCCGGGCCTGGCCCGCAGCGACTCGCCGCTCGCCGAGGTCGTGATGGGCGCGCAGTCCCGGGTGGCCGGATACGCGCGGATCAAGATGGCCAACCATCTGCGCGAGCAGCGCCTCGCGGTCGTCGCCCGGGCCGCCGAGCCGCTCGCCATCGCGGTGGCCGAGCTGCTGGCAAACGCCACCTCGTACTCCCACCCGGACACCGCCGTGCCCGTCACGATCCAGCAGAGCGGCGGGCGCGGCGCGCTCGTGGTGGTCGACGACGGCGGCATCGGCATGGACGGCGAGACCCTCGCGCACGCCCGGCGGCTGCTCGACGGGCCGGAGACGCTGCTGCTCACCGAACTCGGCAACCCGCCGCAGGCCGGCTTCGCGGTCATCGGGAGGCTGGTGCGGCAGTACGGCTTCTCCGTGCACATCGAGTCCTCGCCGTACGGCGGTATCCGCGCGATGCTGCGGGTGCCCGCCGAGCTGCTGACCGTACTGGACGACGAGCACACGCTCTCGGTGCTGGTGCCCGCGCCCGCCGAGACGGCGGCGCCGGCGCGGCGGCCCGGGAGCCCGCAGGAGGACACCCCGGTGACCGAGGCGACGCCGCTGCCCTCGCGCCGCCGCCGCAGCCCCAAGACCGCCGCCGCCCGCCCGGTCGCGCCGGTCCCGGCGGCCGAGCCGGTGCCCGCGGCACGCACACCCGAGCAGGCAGGCGCGCTGTGGGGCGCACTGCAGGACGGCACCCGCAGCGGCAGGACCGCCGCGGCCGGATCCGCCGTCACCGGTGACGAGCAAGGAGAGCACACCTCATGACCACCCGCCGACCCCTGGCACAGGACCTGGCCTGGGTACTGGACCCGCTGCTCGAACTGCCGGGTGTCCAGCACGCGTTGATCGCCACCGGCGACGGCCTGCTGGAAGGGTCCTCACCCAGCCTGGACCGGGCCGCCGCGGAGCGGGTGGCCGCGATGACCGCCACCCTGCACGCCTCGGCGCGCGCCTTCACCACCGCCTTCACCGACCAGGAGTCGCCGCAGCTCGCCCAGACCGTGGTGGAGTCCGACCTCGGTTTCGCGATCGTCGTGCCCGCCGGGCAGAACACCTCGCTGGCCGTCTTCGCCGCGCCCGACACCCAGTTGGGCAACATCGCCTACCAGATGCAGGTGCAGGTGGCCGCCCTCGCACGGGCGATGGCCGCACCCGCCCGCGAGCCGGACGCAGCCGGCCGGCCATGACACCCGGCCGGCCCGGCACTTCAGGAGCGGCGGCCTCGCCCGACGGCGGGCCGCCCGGCGGACGGGGGCGCCGCCTGATACCCGCGTACCTGGCCACCGGAGGACGCGAACGCCCGCGCGGCATGGCCGACTTCGACCGGCTCACGCTGCTGGTCGCCACCGACCAGCCGCCACCGGAACCGGACTTCGGCCCGGAGCACCGCAGGCTGTGGACGCTGCTGCGGCCGGGCGCGCTGACGGTGGTGGAATGCGCGGCCCATCTGGGGCTGCCGGTCAGCGCCACGATCTTCCTGGCCGCCGATCTGGTCGGCGGCGGCCACCTGCTCGCCCGGTCCCCGGTCCCCAAGGCCGAGGAGATCGACCGAACGCTCATCGAGAGGCTGCTCGTTGGACTCCGTGCCCTCCCCTGACACGGCGACCCCGCCGGTCGCCGAACCGCGGCCGGCCCAGGGGCCGGGCCAGGTCCGCTATCTGCCCGCGACCGGGCAGACCCTGATGAAGCTGATCGTCACCGGCCCCTTCGGCGTCGGCAAGACGACCTTGATCCGCACCCTGTCGGAGATCCCCACCCTGCACACCGAGGAGGTCATGACCCGCTCCAGCGTGGGCCACGACGACCTCCACGGCCTGCCGGAGAAGACCACGACCACCGTGGCCGTCGACTTCGGGCGCCTCACCGTGCCCGGCGACCTGGTGCTCTACCTCTTCGGCACCCCCGGGCAGGAACGGTTCTTCCCGCTGTGGCAGGACATCGCCCGCGGCGCGCTCGGCGCCCTCGTGATGGCCGACACCCGGCGGCTCGCCGACTCCTTCCCGGTGATGGACATGGTCGAGGAGCAGGGCCTGCCCTACGCGGTGGCCGTCAACCGCTTCCCCGGCGCGCCCGCGCACTCCGACGAGACGCTGCGCCGCCACCTCGACCTGGCCCCCGGCACCCCGCTCGTGCAGTGCGACGCCCGCAACCGCCGCGACAGCATCGGCACCCTCGTCGCGCTCGGCGAGCACGTGCTGAACCGGCTGCCGGACGACGACGACCAGAACGACGAGGACGCGTCATGACCGCCCGCCCCCTGCCCGCGCTGTACGGCGAGGACTTCGCCGCCGACCCCGAGCGCGTCTACGCCGCCCTGCGCCAGGCCGGACCGCTCGCCCGGGTGGAGATCGCGCCCGGCGTGGAGGCGGTGCTGGCCACCGACTACGAGACCGCGCTCGACGTGCTGCGCGACACCCACACCTTCAGCAAGGACCCGCGGCCCTGGCCCGACACCGTCCCGGCCGACTCGCCGGTGCGCTCGGTGCTCGCCTACCGCCCCGCGGTGACCTTCGCCGACGGCGAGACCCACGCCCGCTACCGCAAGGTCATCGGCGACAGCCTCGCCCTGATCGGCCCGCACCTGCTCCAGCGGCAGGTCTCCGACGCCGCCGCCGACCTCATCGGCCGCTTCGCCGGAACGGGCCGGGCCGACCTCGTCGCCGACTACGCCCTGCAGATCCCGCTGCGGGTCTTCAGCCAGTGGTTCGGGCTGCCCTACGAGGAGGGCGAACGGCTCGCCCGCACCCACAGCACCATGTTCGACCTGGGCGAGAACGCGCACGCCGCGCACGAGGACCTCACCGGCGCCATCCGCGACCTGGTCGCCGACCGCCGCGCCCGCCCGCGCCGCGACCTGACCTCGTACCTCCTCCAGCACCCCGCGGAGCTGGACGACGCCGAGACCGTACGGCAGATCGCCGTCGCCTTCGGCAGCGGCTACGAGCTGACGGCGAACCTCATCGCCAACACCCTCCAGCACATGATCGCCGACCCGCGCTACGACCGCTCCGTCTACGCGGGCGCCATGACCGCGCACGAGGCGATCAACGAGGTGCTGTGGCGCAACCCGCCGCAGGCCACCTCCACCGGCTACTACGTGCGCTACGACACGACCTTCCACGGCGTCGGGCTGCGCGCGGGCCAGCTCGTCCTGGTCTCCTACGCCGCCGCCAACACCTCCTCGCGGCCCGGCGGCGCGACGACCGACCCGTGGGGCGCGAGCGAGAGCGCCCACCTCGCGTGGGGCGCGGGCCCGCACAGCTGCCCGGCCCGGCAGCCCGCGCTGCTCATCGCGATCACCGCGATCGAGGAGCTGACCAGCAGGCTGTGCGACATGGAGCAGACCGTGCCGACCGAGGAGCTGCGCCGCCGCCCCGGCCCGTTCTTCCGCGCGCTCGCCGCGCTGCCGGTGACCTTCACCCCGTGGGCGCCCAAGGCCCCGGCCCCGCCGGAGGAGTCCGCGGGCGGCGCTCCGGCGGGACGGCGCGGCGCCGCGGTGGGACGATGAGGGCACGGACCACAGCGGCGGAGGGAGACCCGGCATGCCGTACGCGGAGGCGCTGGACGCCCAGGAGATCGACGCCAGGCTGGGGCGGCTGCCCGGCTGGGAGCTGAGCGAGGACGGCCGGACGCTGCGCCGGACGTACCGGCTCGACCACCTGCCCGCCGCGATCTTCGCGCTGCACATCGCCGGTATCCAGGCCGAGCTGAACCACCATTCCGACCTCACGCTCGGCTACGACACGCTGCGCGTCGAGATCACCACGCACGCGGCGGGCGGTCGGCTCACGGCCAAGGACTTCGACCTCGCCGACCGCATCGCCGCGGTCGCGGAAGGCCACGGAGCCGCCTGACCGGCCCCGCGCCCTGCCCGTACGGACGTGTCAGTCGACGCCCGGGTAGCGCACGCCCGTACGCTCGCGCACCGCGTCCATCGTGCGCATCACCGCGAGCGAGCCCGCGAGCGGCACCAGCGGGGACTCGGTCAGGCCCTCGCGCAGGCAGCGGCCGACCTCGATGGCCTCGTAGCGCATCGTGCCGCGCTCCAGGCCGTCGTCCGTGACGTCCGCGAAGGTCACCGTGTGCGGGGTCTCGCCCTGGCGGTGCACGACGTAGCGCTCGGGGTTGAAGAAGCCCTCGGGGATCTCGATCCGGCCGCCGCTGCCGCTGATCGTCGCGGGCGCACCGGTGTCCGCGGTGAAGGTGCAGGTCAAGGTGGCGACCGCGCCGCTGTTCCAGCCGAGCAGCACCCCCGTGGTGTCGTCGACGCGCTCGGGCGTCAGATGCGCCCAGGCGTCGACGCTGTCCGGCTCGCCGAGCAGCAGGTGCGCGAAGGAGACCGGGTAGACGCCGAGGTCCAGCAGCGCGCCGCCGCCCTGCTCCGGGTCGCGCATCCGGTGGGTGGGCGGGAAGTCGCCGTGGAAGCCGAAGTCCGCGTGGATCGCCCGGACGTCACCGATCACGCCGTCCGCGACGGCCGCCGCGAGGTGCCGTACCAGCGGGTTGCAGTACGTCCACATGGCCTCCATGAGGAACAGCCCGCGCTCCTCGGCGATCTCCACCAGCTCCTGCGCCTCGCGGGTGTTGATCGTCAGCGCCTTCTCGCACAGCACCGCCCGGCCCGCCTCCAGGCACAGCCCGGCGGCCTCCCGGTGCGCCGAGTGCGGGGTCGCGACGTAGACGACGTCCACGCCGTCGTCCGCCGCCAGCTCCGCCCAGCTGCCGTACGCGCGCGGTATGCCGAACCGCTCGGCGAATTTCTCGGCGCTCTCCAGACTGCGCGAGCCCACCGCGACCACCTCGGCGCCGGGCACGGTGGCCAGCGCCTCGGTGAACGTCGCGGCGATGCCGCCGGTCGCCAGCACGCCCCAGCGGATAGTGCGGTCCACGTCACTCCTCCATGCCCCAGAAAACCTGGTCTCGCGGTCCCCGATCACTGAAAGAATAGGCAACGTTTCAACCACTTGATCCGCTCCCCCTTCTTCACCTCCCATGGAGAGTGCCCCCGTGCACGACGCCGGGCCGAGACCCGCCGCGCAGGCCACCACCCCCGTCCCCCTCCCCGCCCCCTCCCTCACCCCGCACGCCCGGCGGCAGGCCCATGTCGGCCTGCTCGTCACCCTGGTCCTCGGCGGCCTCACCGCGCTGCCGCCGCTGTCCATGGACATGTACCTGCCCGCGCTGCCCCAGGTCACCGACGCCCTGCACAGCACCGCCTCCACCGTGCAGTTCACCCTCACCGCGTGCCTGGCGGGCATGGCCCTCGGCCAGCTGCTCGTCGGCCCGCTCAGCGACCGCTTCGGCCGCCGCCGCCCGCTGCTGATCGGCATGGTCGTCTACGTCGCCGCCACCGCCGTCTGCGCCCTCGCGACCAGCGCGCCGCTGCTCGTCGGCTTCCGGCTGGTGCAGGGCCTCGCGGGCGCCGCGGGCATCGTCATCTCCCGGGCGATCGTCCGCGACCTCTACGACGGCGTGGAGATGGCCCGCTTCTTCTCCACCCTCATGCTGATCTCCGGTGTCGCCCCGATCGTCGCCCCCGTCATCGGCGGCCAGATCCTGCGGCTGACCGACTGGCGCGGCGTCTTCGTCGTCTGCACCGTCATCGGCGTGGCCCTCACCGCCGTGGTCTGGCGCTCGCTCGGCGAGACCCTGCCGCCCGAGCAGCGCCACTCCGGCGAGCTGCGCGGCACCTTCGGGGCCTTCCGCGGCCTGCTCGCCGACCGCGCCTTCAGCGGCTACGTCCTCGCGGGCAGCTTCGCCTTCGCGGCGCTCTTCACGTACGTGTCCGCGTCGTCCTTCGTCGTGCAGGACATCTACGGCGCCTCGCCGCAGACCTTCAGCCTGCTCTTCGGCGTGAACTCCGTCGGCCTGGTCGCCGTCGGCCAGCTCAACGGCAAGGTGCTGGTCGGCCGGGTCGACCTGGACCGCGTGCTCGCGGTCGGGCTGCTGCTCATCACCGCGGCGGGCACCCTGCTGCTGCTCCTCACCTGCGGCGTCTTCGGCCGGGCCTCGCTCTTCGAGATCGCCACGGCGCTGTTCGTGATGATGGCCTCGATGGGCCTGGTGATGCCCTCGACGAACACCCAGGCGCTGCTGCTGACCAAGCGGAACGCGGGCGCGGCCTCGGCGCTCATCGGCACGTCGTCCTTCCTGGTCGGCGCGCTCGTCTCGCCGCTCGCCTCCGTCGCCGGGGACGGGACCGCGGTGCCCATGGCGATCACCATCGTGACCTGCACACTCATCGCCTGTGCGGCTTTTGTCGGGCTCTGTGTGCCAGGGCGACGTACCGTGGAGGGACCGTAGACGTCGAGCCCGTACGGAGGAAGCGATGTCTGATCCGGACGAACGCACCTGGGCGTTCAAGACAGCCGACAGCTCGCTGAGGACGGGGTCCGAATCCCCCGTCGACCCGGAGGACCTGGTCATGGCCTCGGGCCGGGAGTGCACCCCGGAACGCATCGAGAAGGCCCGCAGAGAGCTGGAGGAACATGGCGCCGCCGCTGTCGAGAGGTACCTGCCCTGAGGCGGGCCTCGACGCCGCCGAGATCGCCCGGATCGTCCCGGGCCTGACGTCCGTCCTGGAGCCGCCCGCTCCCTCGCCCGGCGCGGAACCACCGGGTGGGGCGGCGTACGCGACCGGCCCGGCCGAGGGGCACCCGTGGTGCGCGGGGGCCGTGGTGCTCGCCGGGCGCGGGGACGTCGTCGCGCTGCACGAGGCCGTCGGCTGGGCGGTGCGCTACCGCGGATACGACGAGCACACCGGCCGCGGGGTCGAGCTGCCCGCGGCCGAGCGCGTCCCCATGCGGCCGGACACCGTCTTCGACCTCGCCTCGCTCACCAAGCTCTTCACCGCAACCGCGGCCGTCCAGCAGATCGAGGCAGGCGTCCTCGACCCCGAGCGCCCGCTCACGGCGTACGCCCCCGGCCTCGTGGCCGACCCGCGCACCACGCTGCGGCACCTGCTCACCCACACCTCCGGCCTGCGCCCCGAGCTGCCCCTGTACGAGCTGCCCGACGCCGCCGCCCGCGCCGCCCGGCTCGCCGCCGAGCGGCCGCTGACGCCGCCCGGCGAGCAGCGCACGTACTCCGACCTGAATCTGCTGCTCACCCAGGCACTGCTGGAGCACGTCACCGGGCGCCCGCTGGAGCGGCTGGTCGCCGACGGCATCACCACCCCGCTCGGCATGACCTCCACCCGCTTCGCCCCGCCCGCCGACCGGCGCCCGCGGATCGCCGCGACCGAGGACCAGCGCCGCCCGTGGGGCAAGCTCGACCGCGGCATGGTGCACGGCGCCGTCCACGACGAGAACGCCTACGCCATGGACGGCGTCGCGGGCCACGCCGGGCTCTTCTCCACCGCCTGGGACCTCGCCCTCTTCGCCCACGCCCTGCTCACCGGCGCCCTCCCGCTGCACCCCGCCCTCGGCTTCGAGACGGCCCGCCCGTGGTTCATGGGCTCCCTCGCCGAGCGCGGGGCGATCGGCCACACCGGCTTCACGGGCACCAGCATCGTGCTGGACCAGGGCTCCGGGGCCTTCCTGGTCCTGCTGGCCAACACCGTGCACCCGGTACGGCACACCCAGGGCAGCGGGCCGCGCGCCGCGGCGGCGGAGTGCCTGGCGCGGGCACTGGATCAGGGGGCGCCGGTGGAGGCCGCCCGCCCGTAGTAGCCGATCTTGTCGTCGAGGACGCCGATGGCCCGGCGCAGCGCCGCCACCCGCTGCTCCAGTTCGGCGCGCCGCCCGCGCAGGAAGGCGACGCGGTCCTCGGGCGTGTGCTCGGCCCGCAGGATCGCGACGAAGGCCCGCACGTCCGCGATGCCGAGCCCGGCCTCGCGGAAGCACGTGACCAGGCCGATCCAGAAGACGTCGTCCTCGGTGTACGCGCGCCGCCCGCCCGCGGTCCGCCCGATCGGCCCGATGAGGCCCTCGCGCTCGTAATAGCGCAGGGTGTCCAGCGACACGCCGGTGCGGTCGACGGCGGCGGCCGGGGTGAGGGTCGCCGTAGCGGTCATGGGGTCCTCCGTCGCTCACTCGTTCAGCGCGCCGCCGCGAAGCGCTCCATGTGCGCGTCGCCGAGCCGTACCGGGAGCGCGGCGAGCGCCTCTTGCACCTGCTCCACGCGGCTCACGCCCACGATCGGGTCGATGCCCTGCCGCATCAGCCACGCCAGGACGACCTGGTTCGCGGTCACCCCCAGCTCCCCGGCGACCTCCGCCAGCACCGCGAGCACCCGCGCCGTACCGGGGTGATCATACGTATCCGGCAGCGCCTTGTCGGCCCGTACGTACGCCCCCCACAGCAGCGAGCTGTACGACCACACGTCCAGTTCCTCGGCCCGCGCGAGATCCAGATCGTCGGGGACGAGCATCCGGTGCCCGCCCTCGGCGACGGGCGTGAGCGGCCGCGGCAGCACGAGCGAATGCCGCAGCTGCAGCGCCGTCCACGGCTCGACGCCCTGCGCGCGGGCCAGCGCCCGCCCGCGCTCGACCCGCCAGGACGCGTGGTTCGCCGCCCCGACCCTGCCGACCGCGCCCCGCGTGACCAGCTGCCCGAAGGCCCCGACCGTCTCGGCGAGCGGCACGGCGCGGTCCTCGGCGTGCGCCCACAGCAGATCGACGTGGCCGATCCCCAGCCGCTCCAGGCTCTCCGCGAACCCGCCGCGTATCGCCTCGGCGGACAGCCCCTCCGCGCTCTCCGGCCACACGTGCGGGACGAGCGGATTCTGCCGCACCTTCGTGGCGATCCTGACCTGCTCCCTCACCCCCGGCCGGGCCCGCAGCCACGCCCCGATGACGCGCTCGCTCGCCCCGCCCACCCCGCTGGGATCGGCCCAGAAGGTGTAGCAGTTGGCGGTGTCGAGCCAGACCCCGCCGCCGTCGACGAAGGCGTCGAGGATGCGGAAGGAGTCGTCGGGGGAGACGCGGGTGCCGAAGTCCATGGTGCCGAGAACGATGTGCGGTGCTTTCGTGTTCATGCCCGCCATGCTCGGACCTGGAGCGCGCACCAGGTCAAGCGCGGATTTCTGCCGCCTGCGTCAGCGGAAGATGCCGGTGTGGCCGAGGCTGTAGCGGCCCGGCTGGGGGTAGACGGCGAGGCCGTGGGGGCCGGAGCCGACGGGGATCTTCGCCAGGGTGCGGCCCGTCGCCGTGTCGAGGGCGTAGACCTCGGCGTTGTAGCGGCCCGTCAGCCACAGGACCTTGCCGTCCGCCGAGACGCCGCCCATGTCGGGGGAGCCGCCGCCGTCGATGTGCCACTTCGCCGTGAGCTTGCCGGTCGCGAAGTCCAGGAGGGAGACCGAGCCCTCGCCGCGGTTGGAGATGTAGAGGAAGCGCGAGTCGCGCGAGACGTAGAGGCCGTGCGCGCCCGCGCCGGTCGGCAGCAGCTTCGGCGTGGAGAAGGTGTCGCCGTCCATCGTCCACACGCCGTTCGCGGCCATGTCCGCGATGTACCACGTCCGGCCGTCCGGCGAGATCTTCACGTCCTGCGGCATCGAGCCGGAGTACGGGATCTTCTGCTGCGCCACCACCTTCATCGCCGCGGTGTCCACCTTCAGCAGCTCGCCGGAGAACTCGCACGAGACGATGAAGTAGCGGCCGTCCGGGGAGAAGTCGGCGTGGTTCACGCCGTAGCAGCTCACCGGGACGGTCTTGACGACCGCCATCGTGTGCGCGTCCCGGAAGACGAGCTGCCGGTCGAGCGACGCCATCACGACGGCGTACTTGCCGTCCGGCGTGAAGTACAGGTTGTACGGGTCGTGCACGGCGACGGGCGCGCCCACCTTGCCGGTCGCCGGGTCGATCGGGGTCAGGCTGTTGCCGAGGTCGTTGTTGACCCACAGCGTCCTCAGATCCCACGACGGCACGACGTGCTGCGGCTGCGCCCCGACCGGGATCGTACGGACGACCTTGTACGTCTTCGGGTCGATGACGGACACCGTGTTCGACTCGGTGTTCGGGACGTAGACGAGGCTCGGCATGTTCCGCACGACCGGGGAGAGGTTGTTCGGCCGGTCGGCGGCGTACACGTCGTTCTGGCTGATGAGCGGCGGCATCCCGGGCAGACCCGGGTGGGCCTTGGCCTCCAGCTGCTGCGCCTTCGCCGCCGCCGCGGCGGCCGCGGCCTGGGCGGCGACGGCCGCCGACGCGGGCGAGGGCGCGAGCGAGCGGTCGCCGCGGTCGCCGCAGCCCGCGGCGAGCAGGGCGGTGAGGGCGAGCAGGGCGGTGGCGGTGAGTTCTTTGCGGCGCTTCACGGCAGGAGCTCCGAGGTCGTGACCGCGCGCAGGCCGCGGCGGTGCAGGTCGGCGAGGATGCCGGGCAGCGCGGCGACCGTGCCCGCGTGCCCGAGGTGCAGCGAGACCACCGAGCCCGGACCGGCCTGCTCGGCGACGGCCGCGCGGATCGCCGCGGGGCCGGGATCGGTGTAGTCGAGGGTGTCCACGTCGTACGACAGCACGTGCGGATAGCCCGCCCGCCGGGCCAGCGCGACCACCTGCGGCGTCGTCAGCCGAGCCTGCGACGGCCGGAACCACCGCCCCTGGCTCCCGGTCAGCCGCCGCAGCCGCGCCGCGCACTCCGTGATCTCCGCGGAGGCCGCGGCCTCGTCCATGGCGCCGATGTCCCCGTGCGTCTGCGTGTGGTTGCCCAGCTCGTGCTTGCCGCTCAGCACGCGGGCGGCGAGCTCCGGATACGCGTCCAGCCACGTCCCGACCGCCAGCACGGTGACCCGCGCGCCGCCCTTCTCCACGGCGCCGAGCACGGCTTCCGCCTCCGCGGGGGTGCCCTGACCGTGGAAGGTCAGGGCGAGCTGGGGGCGGGTGCGGGGGCCGTGCTCGATCTGGTCGGGAAGCTCTGGTTGGGGCTCGGGGGTTGCCCCGGCTGCCCCGGTCGGGGCTGAGGGTGCGGCGGGGCGCGCCGCGGCGGGCGCCTCGCCGGCGGGTGCCTCGCCGGCGGGCGAGCAGCCGGTGAGGAGCGCGCCGGTGGCGCTGAGCTGGAGGAGGGTGCGGCGGGTGATCGGCATCAGCGCCGAGCTTAAGTGTTATGACCCGATTTATCCGCGCGGCGGGGCGGAGTGTGGGCTGTTTGGGGGGCCGGGCGACGCTCCGGGGTGCGTCTTGCGGTTCGCCGCGCGATCTTCCCTGCGTGGGGGCTGGTCGCGCAGTTCCTCGCGCCCCCGGTGTCACCCGGCGGGGCATCGCGCGCTGCGTGCGGTGGGTGGGGTCGGGTGCCGGCACGGGGCACCTCCTCGGAATGCGCGTCTGGCCTCATGCCGTAGGTGACGGCTCCTGCGTGCGCATTCCTGCGGGGGCACCCCGCACCGTCCCCCTCCCGGCGTCTCGCGGGCGGCTGCCTGCCGGTGGGGGCGAGTGTGTGAGGGGCTGCGGCTCATCCCCGACGTCGGATGCGCCGCACCGGCGTACGGGAGGCTGCCGCCGCACGGGGGCGCTCCCTGCTCCCCAGGCTGCGGCGGCCCCGGCCACTCCCGTCCCACCTCCTCCCGCCCCTCGGCGGACAGCCGCTCGCGGGATACGGGTGAGGGGACGATTCGCCCCGCCCGCCCCGCTCCCGCACCTCCTCCCGCCCCTCGGCGCGGGTAGCCGCTCACGGGATACCGATGGGGGACGATTCCCCTCACCCACCCCGCCCCCGCCCCCCGCTTCACCCCCACCGGCAGGCAGCCGCCCACGAGACGCCGGGAGGGGGACGGTGCGGGGTGCCCCCGCAGGAATGCGCACGCAGGAGCCGTCACCTACGGCATGAGGCCAGACGCGCATTCCGAGGAGGTGCCCCGTGCCGGCACCCGACCCCACCCACCGCACGGAGTGCGCGATGCCCCGCCGGGTACACCGGGGGCGCGAGGAACTGCGCGACCAGCCCCCGCCAAGGGAAGGTCGCGCGGCGAACCGCAAGACGCACCCCGGAGCGTCGCCCGGCCAGAGCGTGAGCGAAACTGCCGAGCATGGCCGTGACGCAGCAGCTCGCCCGAGCGAGCACCGAGTACCTGGAGGAGTGCAGGCGCGCCGCACTCGCCTCGCCGGACGGCGATCCGGGGTGGGCCCCGCCGGAAGGCGACACGCTCGACCTGGACTGGGCGATCTGGGACCTCATCGCCCTGTGCCGGCAAGCCGGCGACCGCGCAGCGGACCTCGCCACCCTGGAGCACAGCATCGAAGGCGACCCCGCAAAAGTCCCGTTCCTCGACCACCTCGCGTTCTACGACCGGATCGAAAGAGCCCCCGGCCTCCTCGCGCCCGGCGAGGTCACCGCACTCGCCGCCGCACTCGCCCGCTTCGACCTGGACGCCGCCCTCGCGGCGGCCCCCGCGCATGCGGGGCCCGAGGAGTTGGCCGCGCACTTCCGCGCGTTGCGGGAGTTCTACGAAGGCGCCGCCCGGCGCGGCCTCGCCGTCGTGGCGTGGGTCGACTGAGCCGGAGGCGTGCGCGTAACCTCCTCCCGGGGAGAGGGGGAGTCACATGGCGGCCACGGAGGGTGAGTGGGAGCCCGCGGCAGCGGGACCGCGGCGGTTCGGCGCGGCTTTACGCCGGTTGAGGGCCGCGCAGAAGACCGCCAAAGGCGTCTCGCTCTATTCGCGGTACGTGAACCGGCCGGTGGGGCGGGTGTTCGCGGCGGGGGCGTACCGGATAAAGCTGACGCCCAACCAGGTCACCCTGGTCAGCGCGGCGTTCAGCTACGGCGGCATCGCGGCGCTCGCCGCGTGCGCGCCGTCGTGGGGGCTCGCGGCCGGGGTGTACGCGGCGCTCGTGGTCGGGTTCGCCCTCGACTCCGCCGACGGGCAGCTCGCCCGGCTGCTGGGGAAGGGCGGGCCTGCGGGGGAGTGGCTGGACCATGTGGTGGACGCGGCGAAGATCACCGGCGTGCACGCGGCCGTACTCATCACCTTCTACCGGCACTTCGCCCTGCCGGGCGACGCCTGGCTGCTCCTGCCGCTGGGCTTCCAGCTCGCCGCTGTCGTGATCTTCTGCGGCGGCCTGCTCAAGGACAAGCTCACCCCGAAGGACCCGGCGGCCCCGGCCGCGGCGCCCGCGCGGTGGCGGGCGGTCGCGCTGCTGCCGGTCGACTACGGCGTGTTCTGCGCCGTGTTCCTGCTGCTGGGCAGCCAAACCGCCTTCCGCTGGGCCTACTTGGTCCTCTTCGGGGTGCACGCCCTCTTCCTCGCGGGCTTCCTGGGGAAGTGGTTCAGAGAGCTTCGGGCGGTGCGGTGACCGCCAGGACGTCGAGCGCGCGGCGTAACTGGGTGCTCGACGTGTGCACGGTGTACGGGAAGTACACGACCTCGACGCCGACCGCGGCGAAGTCCCGTTCGAGCTTGCGGCCCTTGTCGGTGCCGCGCCAGTCGTCGCCCTTGAAGATCACGTCGAAGCGCACCTGGTGCCATGTCTCGACCTTGTCCGGCACGGTCTCGACGAAGGCCGCGTCGACGAAGCGCACGCTGCGGACGATCTCCAGGCGTTCGACGAGGGGGACCACGGGGTCGCGGCCCTTGGCGAGGCGCGCCATCTCGTCGGAGACGACCCCGGCCACGAGGTAGTCGCACTGACTGCGGGCGTGCCGAAGGATGTTGAGGTGCCCGACGTGGAAGAGGTCGTAGACCCCCGGTGCATAGCCGACCCGATGGGTGCCGACGCGATGTGTCATGACATGCCCCCCAGCGTCACCGAAACCCGCACAACACTCCCCGTTGGTACGGGAGTTCAGACGATAGTGCGGATATCGCGCGGCCCGGCGGGGAATTGCCAAAGTGCGACGCCGCGCAAGACGCGGCGGGATGCCCCGGTGAACGGCTAGTGTGGCGGAATCAGCGGGATCGGGGGGTTCCGGCGGTCGTGCGGGACCGGGGGAAGGGATACGTCGTGGGGGATTCCGCCGGGGTGGGCGGCGTACGCCGGGTGCTGCTGGTCTCCACCAACTACGCGCCCGAGCACGCCGGTATCGGCCCCTACGCCACGCAGGTGGCCGAGCACTGGGCGGCGGGCGGCGCCGAGGTGCACGTGCTCGCCGGGATGCCGCACTACCCGGCGTGGCGGGTCGACCCGGAGTACGCCGGGGTGTGGCGGCGGCAGGAGGAGCGCGGCGGTGTGCGGGTGCACCGGCGGCGGCACACGGTGCCCGCGCGGCAGAGCGCGTTACGCCGCGCGCTGTTCGAGGCCTCGCTGCTCGGGCACGGACTCGTCGCGCCGCCCGTGATGGGACGGCCCGACGCGGTGGTGGCCCAACTGCCCAGTCTGGCGGGCGGGGTGCTCGGAGCCCGGCTGGCCCGGCGGCACGGCGTGCCGTACGTCCCGGTCGTGCAGGACCTGATGGGCGCGGCGGCGGCGCAGAGCGGGATCCGCGGTGGCGGGTCGGTCGCCTCGCTCGCGGGCGCCGCGGAGGCGTACGCGCTGCGGCGGGCCGCTCTGGTGGGCGTCATCCACGAGAGCTTCGTGCCGAAGGTCGCCGCGCTCGGTGTGCCGCGGGAGCGGATCCGGGTGGTGCCCAACTGGTCCCATGTGCCCGGCCCTTCGCGCCCGCGCGAGGAGTCGCGGGCCCGGCTGGGCTGGCGTCCGGGGCAGACCGTGCTGCTGCACAGCGGCAACATGGGCCTCAAGCAGGGCCTGGAGGTGCTGGTCGAGGCGGCCGGGCTGGATCCCGCGCTGCTCGTCGTCCTCATGGGCGACGGCAACCAGCGGGAGCGGTTACGGGAGCTGGCGGGCACCCTGCCCAACCTGCGCTTCGAACCGCCCGCCGCCGAAGCGGACTTCCCCGACGTGCTGGCCGCCGCCGACGTCCTCGCCGTCACGCAGCGCGCCTCGGTGCTCGACATGAGCGTGCCGTCCAAGCTGACCTCGTATTTCGCCACGGGCCGCCCGGTCGTCGCCTCGGTCGCCGCGGCGGGCGGCACCGCCCAGGAGGTCGAGCGCTCCGGCGCCGGGGTCGTCGTGCCGCCCGAGGATCCGCGCGCGCTGCTGGACGCGGTGCGCGCGCTGGCCGATGATCCTGACAGGGCCGACGCGCTGGGCGCGCGCGGCCCGGTCTACGTCCGCGAGCACCTCAGCCGCGCCGCGGGCCTGGCACGGATGGACGCGCTGCTCGCGGAGGCGCTCGGCGGCGGGCGGGCGCGGGATCGGGAGCCGGTGACCGCCGTGACGCACGAGGCGGGGCCGGGCAGCGGCGGGGCCGACGACGAAGGGACGCAGGGGCAGTGACCGACGCGACGCGCACCGAGGCACAGCCCGACGAAGGCGACCTGCTGCGCGACCAGTTCCGCCAGTTACTCCGCTACCGGGCGCTGCTCGTCGCGGGCGTGCTCGTCGGGCTGCTCGGCGGGGCCTTCCTCGCCGTCAGCGGCGCCGACTCGTACACCGCCACCAGCGAGGTGATGGTCCGGGCCGCGACCGAGGACCCCTTCGCGAGCGGCGCGACCGCCGACAAGAACATCAACATCGGCACCGAGCGGCAGACCGCCCTCAGCAGCACCGTCGCCGACGCCGCCGCCAAGGCCGCGGGCGCGCCCGTCGCCCCCATGTCGCACTGCCTCCAGGTGACCAACCCGCCCAACACCCTCGTCCTGCGCTTCACGTGCACCACCGCCTCCGCGCATCGTGCCGCGGAGTGGGTGAACGCCTTCACCAAGGCCTACCTCGACAACCGGCAGGCGCAGACGAAGGCCACCATCGAGCGCATGGTGGCCAGTTACCAGGCGCAGCTCGACCCCATGGTCGCCCAGCGCAACGACCTCCTCGACCAGATCGAGCAGGCCAAGAGCAGCCAGATCGTCGGCACGCTCGTCTCGTCGCAGACGAGCCTGCTCAGCCGGATCACCGAACTCACCTCCGACATCGCCGGGTTGCGCGCCCTCGACACCACACCCGGGCTCGTCATCAAGCCCGGTGCCGCGCCCGGCTCGCCCTCCGGGCCGGGCCTGCCGATGATGCTCGGCCTCGGCGCCGCGGTCGGCATCGCGCTGGGCCTGCTCGGCGCGTGGGTGCGGCTGGTCTTCGACCCGACCGTACGCAGCGACGCCGAGGTCACGCGCGCCCTCGGCGCCCCCGTGCTCGGCACGCTGCCGCGGCTGCGGCGCAGGGCCGCGGCCGCCCGCGCGGCAGCCGAACCGGGCGGCGGGCCAGGCCTGTTGGCGGGCGGGCGCGGTGATGTGCGGCTCGCCGAGGAATACCGCGCCGTCGCCTTCCGGCTCACCCACGACAAGCGCTTCGCCGACCGCCGCAGGCTGCTCGTCGTCGCGCCGCGCGGCAGCGGCGACACCCCGGCCGCGGTGGCCGCCAACCTCTCCGCTTCCTTCGCCGAGATGGGCATGGAGGTGCTCCTCGTCGAGGCCGACCTGCGCGCGCCCTCCCTCGCGGCGCGACTGCGCACGGTCGACGGAGTCCGGCCCGGCTGGGCCCGGACACCCGCGCCGGGCGAGGGCGGCTGGCCCGCGGGGCTCCAAGTGCCCATCGACGCGGGGGAGTCGGGCTCCTTCGACCTCGTGCCGGGGCGCCGGGTGCGCAACGTCGCCCGCGCGCTGACCTCTTCGCCCGCCGGGCGGCTCTTCGCCGAGGCGGACGAGCCCGGGTCCGCGGTCGTGGTCCTCGCGCCGCCCGTGCTCACGTACGCCGACGCGGTCGCGCTCGCCGGACGGGTGGAGGGCGTCGTCGTGGTGTGCGACCCGCGCGCGGTGCACCGCGCCGACCTGGAGCGCGTCCGCGAGCTCGTCGACGCGGCGGGCGCGCACGTCCTCGGCGTCGTCCTGCACGCCGCCGAGCCCGGCGCCCGCGGCCGCTTCGGCCTGCGCCGTACGCCCCGCACCGCCGCGACCCGCCGCGACCCCGACCGCCCCCGCCCGGGCGCCGCCCCCACCGCGGAGCACCACCCGGTCCCTTGAGCGGCCCCGACCCGCGGGCCACCCCCGCGCCCCCCGGGGCCGCCCCCGAACTCCCCCCGGACGCCGACCCGTTCGGCGCCGACGACCCGTACGGCGACGCGTACGCCCGCCCGTACGCCACCCCCGGCCCGTACGGCGATCCGTACGACCCGGACGCCCCGCCCCGTGACGCGTACGGCGACCCGTACGGCCGCACCGGCACCGCCCGCCCGTACGGCGACCCTTACGACCCCGACGCCCCGCCCCGTGACGCCTACGGCGATCCGTACGGCCTCGACGCCCCGCCGCCCGCGGCGGACCTCCCCGGCGGCTCCCCCGAGCAGGGGGCGCCCGGCCTGGGGGCGAAGGCCGCCATCGCCGCGTCCGTCGCCGACCAGGGCATCGCCGCCCTGACCAACATCGTCGTGCTCGTCGTCGCCGCCCGGCTGTCGAGCGCCGCGGGCTTCGCGGTCTTCTCGATGGTCTACATGGTCTTCACCGTCCTGCTCGGCGTCGGCGTCAGCTACGTCGGCCAGGCGCTCGTGCTGGAGCGCGGCACCGAGCGCGTGCGGGCCGCGTGCCGCTCCGCGGCGGCCTTCACCGCGCTCGCCTCGACCGTGATCGGCCTCGGCATGGCCGCGGGTTTCGGGCTGGCCGCCCACGGCGGAACAGCCCGGGGGCTCGCCGTCCTCGGGCTCGTGCTGCCCGTCGTGCTGACGCAGGACGGCCTGCGCTACTGCTTCTCCGCGCTGCGGCTGCCGCACTACGCGCTGGCCGGGGACACCGTCCGCCTGCTCGTGGCAGTGCCCGCGCTGGCCGTGCAGCCGCACGGGGCCGGGCCCGAACGGCTCGTCGCCGTCTGGGGGTTGTCGGCGCTGCCCGCGCTGCTCGTGGCGTGGGCGCTGCTGCGGCGGCGGGTGCGGGGCGCGCCGCTGGACGTGCGGCGGTACGTGCGGCGCGGGCACCTCGGGCGGCGCTTCGTCGTCGAGTTCGGCGTCGGCAACGCGACGAGCCAACTCGCCGTCGTCGGGCTCGGGTTGTTCGCGGCGCCGCTCGCGGTGGGCGCGCTGCGCGGCGCGACGACGCTCTTCGGCCCGATGAACGTCCTGTTCAACTCCGCGACCGCCTTCGGTCCGCCGCTGCTGAACCGGGTGCGCGGCGCCGCCGCCAAGGTCCGCGCGACCGCCGTCCTGGCGTGCGCGCTGGCCGCCGTGGCGGGGCTCTGGACGCTGGTGCTGATGGTGCTGCCCGGCCGCGCCGGGCGCCAACTCCTCGGTGAGACCTGGGAGTCGTCGTCCGCGCTGCTCGCGGCGTCCGGCAGCCAGTACGCGGCCATCGCGCTCGGCACCAGCGCGCTGCTCACGCTGCGGGTGCTCCAGCCGAGGGCGACGCTGCCGATCCAGGTGGTCTTCTCGCTCGCCTCGGTCGGCTGCATGCTCGCGGGCTACCGCGTCGACGGGGTGTACGGGGCGGCGTGGGGGCTGTGCGCGGGCTCGGTCCTCAAGGCGGCGGCCCTGTGGCGGCAGATCGCGGTGCTGCGCCGGAAACCGGCACCGGTGGGAGACGCGCCCGGCGGCGAGCAGGCCTACGGAGCCGTCAGCGCAGGATCCTCCGGCGGTCCTGGCTGAAGGTCGTCACCAGCGCCAGGCACAGCGCGCCGATCGCGATCCGCCCGGCCGCCTGGAGCAGCGGCCCGCGCAGCAGGATGAAAGAGTAGCCGCACACCAGCGGGATCACGACGGCCGCGACCGTGCCCGGTCTGCCGTCCTCCTGGGTGCGCTGCGCGTAGCGGCGGTCGGCGCGCGCGGCCGCGTAGCCGATCGCGAGGAGGCCCGCGGTCATGCCCGCCGGGCCGAAGTCCAGCCAGAGTTCGGCCCACAGCGGGGAGGACAGGTTGGTGTTGGTCATGCCCATCCACTGCCCGACGCGCACCCCGGAGTCGACCGGCTTGCCGTGCCACACCGAGCGCGGGACGAAGAAGAAGACGTCGGCGGCGAGCTGCCGCCCGTCGGTGTGCCCGGCGCCGGAGTGCACGTACGTCAGGGTGTTGGCGAACATCCCGATCTGGTCGTAGTCCTTGACGGTGAGCGGCTCCAGCACCGACGTGGTCTCCACCGGGTGGTAGCCGCCGGAGTCGTAGCGGAAGCGGTCGAGGAAGGGGAAGAGCAGCAGCGCCGCCACCACGCCGGTGACCAGGGCCGTGCGGTACATCACCGGGCTGCGCGGGAAGGCGGTGAAGAGCAGCGCGAAGACGACCGTCAGGAACCAGTAACGCGGGTTGGAGATCGGGTTGTTGACGATCGCGTTGAGCACCACGAGGCCGCCGAGCGCGGTGATCGCGGGCAGGCTGCGGCGGGCGGCGCGCGAGGTGATCATCCAGCGGGTGAGGAAGAGCAGCGCGAGCAGCGCGGGCACCGTGCCGAAGCCGCGGACGAAGGCGGAGCCCACATGGCTCTGCCCGCCGTCGCCGCCGAGGCCGCCCGCCTGCACGGACTCGCTGATCGCCTGCCTGCTGTCGAAGAAGACGGCGGGGCCGCCGAGTTTGACGATCGAGTACGCGCCGCCGACGTACGCGACCGCGACCAGCACCCACAGCCGCCGCCGCGACACCTGCGCGACCCCCCGCCCCCTGCCTGCCCGCGCCGCCGGGCGGTGCCGAGCCAGCAGCGCCCCGACGTCGAAGGCGGCGCACCCGAGGAGGACGAGCGCGAGCGCGGCCGTGGTGTCCCCCCGCGGCCCGACCACCGGCGTCGGGACCTGCCCGATGACCTCCTGGGTGAGCGGCGCGACGCCCATCGCCACGTACACGAACAGCCAGAACGCCCCCTGCACCAGCCGTCGCCGCCTGGCCAGCACCATCGCGGCGAGCCGCCCGCCCGCGTAGACGGTGAGCGTGAGCTGGAGCCAGTAGGCCCCGTCGCGCGGCCCGTTGCCGCCCGGCTGCGCGACGACGTACCCCGGCAGGAAGCCGACGAGCGCGACGACCAGCGGCACCGCTAGCGCCCGCGACAGCGCGGCCCGCGGCACGGAGGCAGCCGCCGGTGTCCCCACCCGTACGTCCACGGCCATCGGCCCACCCCCTGGGGGGAGTTTACGGGCCGGAGCCCCGCCGTCGCGGGGCGTTGCGGCAGGCGGCGGTGGCGCCCGGCGCCAATCCGCCCATAACGGGGCGGTATCCGCCATGTCGCGGGTAGGCTGCGGGAGATGCCGGGAGGGCCGCCGGGCGCGCCCGGCGGAGGGGGACGGGGACGATGCGGGCCTTGCACGTCGTGACACTGCACACGCCGACGAACGACTTCGGCGGGCCCACCCGGGTCGCGCTCAACCTCAGCAAGGGGCTGCGCGGCAAGGGGGTGGACGCGCGGATCGCCACGCTCGGGGACAAGTTCACCGGGCCGCTGCCGAGCGAGGTCGAGGGCGTGCCCTCCTTCGTGCGGCAGGCGCGGCACGTGCTGCCCGCGTTCGAGGTCAGCGGGATCACCTCGGGGGCGCTGCTCGCACGGGCGCGGCGGATGGTGAAGGGCGCGGACATCGTCCATGTGCACCTCATGCGCGACCTGATCACGCTGCCCTTCGCGCTCGTCGCCCTGGAGACGGGCACCCCGCTGGTGGTGCAGACGCACGGCATGATCGACCCCACCGAGAAGCTCTTCGCGAAGGCCGTGGACGCGCTGGGCATGAAGCGGGTGCTGCGCCGCGCGGGCGCGATCCTGCACCTGACGGACATGGAACGCGACGGTGTGCAGGCCGTGGTGCCGACGACCCCGCTGCGGACCTTCCGCAGGCTCGTCAACGGCGTCGCCCCGCAGGAGATGCGCCCGCCGCGCGGCGGCCGGCCGCCCACGGTGCTCTACTGCGCGCGGGTGCAGCAGCGCAAGCGGCCCGAGGACTTCGTCCGCGCGATGCCGCACGTGCTCGCCCGGCACCCGGACGCCCGCTTCGTGCTGGCGGGGCCCGACACCGGCCAACTGACCGCGCCCATGCGGGCGCTGGCCGACGAGCTGGGTGTCGGGCACGCGCTGGAGTGCCCGGGGCCGCTCGGGCACGACGCGGTCCTCGCGGCGCTGCGCGCGGCGGACGTGTACGTCCTGCCGTCCGTCGTCGAGCCGTTCGCCGTGTCGGTGCTGGAGGCGATGTCGGTGGGGCTGCCGGTCGTGGTGGCCCGCACCGGCGGGCTGTCGCCGGACGTGGCGGCCGCGGGCGCGGGCCGCGTCACCGACAGCCTGCCGGACGCCGACAACGGCGAGCTGGTCGGCCGGGCGGTGCTGGAGCTGCTGGAGCCCGCCGCCAACGAGCGGGCATCGCAGGCCGCGTGGCGGCTGGTCCACGACCGCTTCTCCATCGACGCGGTCGTGGACACCCTCCTCGGCGTCTACGGCGACGTCATGGCCGACCGCCCGGGCCGCCCGACTGCCGCTCGACGGCGCGCAGTTCACGGGTCTTGAGGCCGATCTGCCAGCGGTAGAAGCTCATCGCGAGCGCGTAGTCCAGGCCCGCCCGCCCGTCCAGGAAGCCGCGCCGGTAGACGTAGGCGTAGCCGAAGGACACCAGCGGCTTGAACGGCACCTTGTGGAAGAGCTGCCCCTGCCGGGTCTTGACCTGGCGGATGCGCTCCTTGACCTCCGGGTGGAGTTCGAGCCACGCCTCCCAGTCGGAGTAGCGGTTGTGCCGGTCGAACCAGGTGCGGACCGGGTCCAGGTCCTCGTGCTCGATGGGGGAGCGCAGCCGGGCCGCCGATTCCGCGACCGGCTGGTAGTGGCCCTCCTGCTCGCCCATCCCCGGCGCCCCGAGGTCGCCGACCTCGGGGAAGCTGCAGCGCGTGCGGTCCATGAGGGCGCGTTTGACGATGGTGTAGCCGTGCCGCAGCCGCCGCCCGGCGAACCAGTAGCCCAGCGGGATGTCGAAGGCGGCCACCGAGGGCGGGCCCGCGGCGAACACCGACCGCAGCTCGCCGAGGAGTTCGGGGCTCGGCGTCTCGTCGCCGTCCAGGAAGAGCACCCACGGGATGTCGGGGCGCACATGGTCCAGGCACCACTGCTTCTTCTTCGGGTAGCGCCCGTCCCACGCGTAGCGGACGGTCTCGGCGCCGAGCCCGGCGGCGATCGCGCACGTCTCGTCGGTGCTGTCCGAGTCGACGACCACGACGGCCCGCACATGGTCGATGACCGAGGAGACCGTACGGGCGATGTTCTCCGCTTCGTTCTTCGTCGGTATGACCACGACCAGCGGCAGCGTGTCCAGCGCGTCCAAGGGTGACGTCAGCTCCTCGTCCCTGGGGAGGCCAGCCAGGCGTAGCACCCGCTGGAGGTGATGCCGCGCGCACCGGCCGGGACGACGAGCCCGGCCGGGTGGCCCGCGCCCGTGCCGCGGCCCGAGGCGAGGACGGCGCCGTCCGCGCCGGTGGCCCGCCACGAGCAGGACGCCGACGGGTGCGGCGCCCGGTAGACACCCGGCACGACCACGGTGCCCGGCACGGCCTTCGCGCCGACGGTGAACGTGCCGTCGGCGAAGCCGCGGCGGGCGGCGTCGACGACGCCCTGCTGGTCCGGGCACAGCCCGCCCACGGCCGCGGAGGCTCCGTCGTACGAGATGTCGCCGGTGACGATCGCGCTCGCGGCGGCGTCCTTGTCGATCGCCGAGGTGCGGGTCAGGCGCTCGCAGATCTCCTGGCCGCCCTCCAGCACGGCGACCGGGTCCGTGCCGCGCGGCACCCGCCCGGACAGGTACTTCTTCTGCTGGGCCGTGAAGCTGCCGCCGCCCGGCGGGGTGAGCTGGGCGTCGGGCAGCTTCGGCGCGTCGGCGGCCGAGTCCGGCTGCCCGGCGCCGGACGCCGGGGACGGGCTGCCGGACGGGCTCGCGGCCGTACGGGACGGGGTCGCCGCGTCCTTCGCGGAGTCGGCGTGGTCAGAGCCGCCGGAGCCGCAGCCGCCGAGCAGCAGCGCTGCCGCCGCCGTCAGGACGACGGCGGCGGCAGCGCCCGTGCGGTGGCCGCGGATCACCCGGCGGTCCCGAGCGTGTGGTGCAGGTCGATCTGCGCGGGTGTGAGGACCGTCGGGTAGACGGCGGCCTCGTCGATCGAGCCCGCGAAGTAGGAGCTGGTGGGCGCGGAGGGCCAGCTGCCCAGGCTGTCGTAGCCGATGTGCCAGTAGCCCGCGTAGTTCTGGCTCGTGGTGACGGAGGGGTCGGCGGCCCGCAGCACCCCGTCCACGTACAGCTTCATCCCGTCCGTCCCCTGCGTGGCCACCATGTGGTGCCAGGCGCCGTCGTTGTACGCGGCCGGTGTGGTCACGGTGCGGGTCGTGCCCGTGTACACGCCGAAGATCAGCCGTCCGTTGTCGGTCATGTAGACATGCTTGTCGTAATTGCCGCTCGGGTGGGTGGAATTGGAGCCGAAGCCCATGATCTTTCCGCCGCTGGTGGTCGTCGTCCGGAACCACGCCTCGATGCTGTACTGCGTCGGCGTCGGGTGCAGCCGGTCGCTGTAGGTCCACTGCGACGAGCCGTTGAAGGTGTACGCCTTGGAGCCCGGCACCGCGCCCGGCGTCACCGCGTGCACGGGCCCGCCGACGCTGATACCGCTGTCGTCCCCGTCGGAGGAGTCGGCGTTGTACGAGCCGGAGGCGGCGTCGTAGCGCCAGTACAGGGAAGCCCCGTCCGCCAGCACCTGGTTCGGGTACGCCTCCGCCGAAGTGGGCACGGTGGCAGATGCGTTGGGCGACAGGGCGCTGGTGTTGACGCCGTCGCTCGCGGACACCCGGTAGGTGTACTTCACGCCCGGTGTGACGTCGGTGTCGGTGTACGTGAGCTGCGGGCGCACCCACGGCAGCGAGGAGCCGGTCACCGTGTAGACGGGGGTGGCGCCGCCGTTGCGGTAGACGCGGTAGGTGAGCAGGCCGTCGTCGGTGTCGGTGCTGGACTGCCAGCTGACCTTGACCGCGCCGGGCGCGATGCTCGTCACGGACGTCTGCGGCAGCGTCGGGGCGCCGGTGTCCGGGCCGCTCGCGAAGCGGGTGAGGCCCTGCTGCGCGACGCCGTTGACGGTGGTGAACTCGCCGCCCACCCACAGGTAGTCGGTGCCTCCGGCGGAGGCCAGCGCCATGACCCGCGGGCCGATCTTCTCGCCGATGCCGTCGTTGGTGTCGGGGAACCACGCCAGCAGGTGCGGGTCGTCCACGGATTCCGCGAGCAGGTGCTTGCGGACCGAGTCGGGGTATTCGCCCATGCTGGAGCAGTCGTGCGCGTGGTTGCCGCTGTAGAGGACGGTCTGGTAGACGGTCAACGACTGGGTGGCGCCGAGACAGTTGTCCCGCCAGACCTGCGAGAAGTCGGTGAGGCTGAAGCGGATCCGGCCGTCGAACACCCCGCCGCCGGTGCCCTCGTTGGCGGTGTAGAAGCTGTTGCTCGCGGCGTCCACCACGATGTCCTTGGTCACCGAGGTCGCGTCGATGAAGCCGGTCGGATACGCCTTCACGAGCGCGCCGGTCGCGGTGTCGACGACGGCGAGGGAGTGCGAGTTCACCCCGTCGACCGTGTTGAAGTCGCCGCCGAGGATGGCGTCCTGGCCGTCCGGGGTGAGGGCGAGCGCGCGGGCCGGGCTGTCGGCGTCGGGCGCCCACGGCAGCAGCGCGCCCGCCGTGCTGACCGCCGCGTACCGCCCGCGGTGCTGGCCGCCGACCGAGGTGACGTCGCCGCCGAAGAAGACGGTGTCGGCGGTCGCCTCGATGGTCCGTACGGTGCCCGCGACGGCCGGGTGGAAGCTGCCGCTGACCTGGCAGGTGGTGAGGTCGATCGCGGCGAGGCTGCTCACCCCGACACCGCCCACCTGGCCGAAGAAGCCGCCCGCGTAGAGGGTGTGGCCGTCCGGCGACACCGCCAGCGCCCGCACCGTGGCGTTGTTGGAGCCGACGGTGAAGTTCAGCTGGCAGCCCGCCGGTTGGCCGGTCGCGGCGTCGAACGCGGCGAAGTTCGCCACCGCCGTCTCGTTCGTCCCGGCCGCCGCGCCGGACGGGCGGATCGCGGAGAAGGTCCCCGCGGTGTAGACGATGCCGTTCGCCTCGGCCATCGCCCACACGACGCCGTTGGTCTGGTAGGTGGCGAGGCTGTCCGCCGTGAGCGCCACCGGCGCCTGGAGCGCCGCGGCGGGCGGCGCCCCCGGGATCGCCCCCAGCGCTGCCGCCGCCATCGCCAGCACGCCCGTTAATGCCGACCGTTTACGCATGTGTCCCCCGGTCCCCTTCAGGTGCGGCGGCCGTGGCCGGCCGTCGCGGTCCTGGGCAGAGTAGGGGGTTCCGCTTGCCGGGGTCCGCCTTTTGCCGAAACCGGCGGACGTAGTGAGAAGACACCGGACATCGGCGTATGTGTCGCCCGGAAACATCCGTACGGCGTACGCCGGTTGTGCCGTCCGGCCGAGCCGTTCACCGGTCGATCCGTACCGTCGCGCCCGCCAGCTGGTCGGCCACCTGGCGGATGTCCGCCTCGACCATGATCTCGGCGAGGTCGGCGACCCGCACCCGCGACTGCCAGCCCAGCAGCTCCCGTGCCTTGCCCGCGTCGCCGATCAGCGCGTCGACCTCGCTGGGGCGTTCGTACTTCGGGTCGTAGCGCACGTACCGGGTCCAGTCGAGGTCGGCGTGGGCGAAGGCGGTCTCCACGAACTGCCGTACGGTCGCGGCCTCGCCCGTCGCCACCACGTAGTCGTCGGGCTCGTCGCGCTGCAGCATCCGCCACATCGCCTCGACATATTCGGGCGCGTAGCCCCAGTCGCGCACCGCGTCCAGGTTGCCGAGGTAGAGCCGGTCCTGGAGCCCCGCCTTGATCCGGGCGACCGCGCGGGTGATCTTGCGCGTCACGAAGGTCTCCCCGCGGCGCGGCGACTCGTGGTTGAAGAGGATGCCGTTGACGGCGTACATCCCGTACGCCTCGCGGTAGTTGACCGTCGCCCAGTAGCCGAAGACCTTCGCGCAGCCGTACGGGCTGCGCGGGTGGAAGGGCGTGCGCTCGTTCTGCGGCGGGGGCGCGGCGCCGAACATCTCCGACGACGATGCCTGGTAGACCCGCGCCCCGCTGCCGCTGGCCCGTACCGCCTCCAGCAGCCGCAGCGCGGACAGGCCCGTCACGTCGCCGGTGTAGAGCGGCGCGTCGAAGGACACCCGCACATGCGACTGCGCGCCCAGGTTGTAGATCTCGTCGGGCCGCACCTCGCGCAGCAGGTTGACGAGCGCCACGCCGTCGGTGAGGTCCGCGTGGTGCAGGACGAACGTCCGGCCCGGCCCCTGCGGGTCCTGGTAGATGTGGTCGATGCGCTCGGTGTTGAACGTCGACGAGCGGCGCACGATGCCGTGCACGGTGTAGCCCTTGGCCAGCAGTAACTCGGCCAGGTACGAGCCGTCCTGCCCGGTCACGCCGGTGATGAGCGCGGTCTTGCCCATACGGTCCCCCAGTGGTGGTCGGCGGGTGCGGACAACTCCCCTCAGCGGTATGGGGAATCGGCACCCGGAAGGGTGAAGTGCGCTGACACAATGCGGTTCATGACGGCACAAGCTGACAAGGCGTCGGATGTCAGGGCGGATGCTACGGCGGGAGCGCGGTCACTGCTTCCCGACCGGGCCAGGGTCTTCGTCGCGGGCCACCGCGGGCTCGTCGGCTCGGCCGTCGCCCGGCGGCTGACCGCCGAGGGCCACGAGGTGCTGGCCCGCACCCGCGCCGAGCTGGACCTGCGGGACGCCGCCGCCACCGCCGGGTGGCTGCGCGCGGTCCGGCCCGACGCGGTCGTGCTCGCCGCCGCCCGGGTCGGGGGGATCATGGCCAACGCGACCTACCCCGTGCAGTTCCTGGAGGACAACCTGCGCATCCAGCTCAGCGTGATCGCGGGCGCGCACGCCGCCGGAGTGCCCCGGCTGCTCTTCCTCGGCTCCTCCTGCATCTACCCGCGCCTGGCCCCGCAGCCCATCCGCGAGGACGCGCTGCTGACCGGCCCGCTGGAGCCCACCAACGAGGCCTACGCGCTCGCGAAGATCGCCGGCATCGTCCAGGTGCAGTCCTACCGGCGGCAGTACGGCGCCGCGTACGTCTCCGCGATGCCGACCAACCTCTACGGGCCCGGCGACAACTTCGACCTGGAGACCTCGCACGTCCTGCCCGCGCTGATCCGCCGCTTCCACGAGGCCGCCCGCGACGGCGCCCCCGAGGTGACGCTGTGGGGCAGCGGCACCCCGCGCCGCGAATTCCTGCACGTCGACGACCTCGCCGCGGCCTGCACCCTGCTGCTGCGCACGTACGACGCCGACGAACCGGTCAACGTCGGCTGCGGGGAGGACCTGCCCATCCGCGAACTCGCCGAGACCGTACGGGACGTCGTCGGCTACCGCGGCCGGATCGGCTGGGACACCGCCAGGCCGGACGGCACCCCGCGCAAACTCCTCGACGTCTCCCGGCTGTTCGCCCTCGGCTGGCGCCCGGGGATCGCGCTGCGCGAGGGCGTCGCGGCCGTCTACGCGCAGTGGCGGGCCGAGGCAGCCGCGCAGGCCCCCGGGTCTGTGCCGGACCCGGGGGCCGGAGGCGTGGCGGCCGCCCACTAGTACGCCCCGCGTCCGTCGACCACGGCCCGCAGCGTGCGGGTCATGACCTCCAGGTCGCCCGCCAGCGACCAGTTGTCGACGTACCGCAGGTCCAGCGCGAGCGACTCGTCCCACGACAGGTCCGAGCGCCCGCTGACCTGCCACAGCCCGGTGATGCCCGGCTTGACCGCGAGCCGCCGCAGCGCCACCTCGTCGTAGCGCGCCACCTCGTCCGGCAGCGGCGGGCGCGGCCCGACGAGGGACATCTCACCGCGTAACACGTTGAGCAGCTGCGGCAGTTCGTCCAGCGAGCAGCGCCGCAGGAAGCGGCCCACGGCCGTGACCCGCGGGTCGTGCCGCATCTTGAACATCAGCCCGTCGTGCTCGTTGGCACCACTGCGCTCCAGTTCCGCCCGGCGGTCCTCGGCGTCGACCACCATCGTGCGGAACTTCCACATCGTGAACCGCGCCCGGTGCTGCCCGCAGCGCACCTGCCGGTAGAAGGCCGGGCCCCGCGACGTCACCTTGACCAGCGCCGCCAGCACGCAGAACAGCGGCGCCAGCACCAGCAGCCCGAGCGCGGCGCCCGCGCGGTCCAGCGCCGACTTCAGCCGCACCTGCGCCCCGTGCCGTACCGGCGGCGCGATGTGCAGCAGCACCAGGCCCGCCGGGTCGTCCAGCCGCACCCGGCGCACCTGCACGTCCACCAGGCCCGGCGCCAGCGCCACCGGCAGCCCCGCGTCGTGGAGGGACCACGACAGGCGGCGTAATCGCTCCGCCGACAGCCGCGGCCCCGGCGCCGTCAGCACCAGCTGCGCCCGGGTCTCGCGCGCCGCCCGCAGGACCGCCTGCGCGTCCTGCCCCGGCTCGGCGGGCTCCAGCACGCCGAGCCGCCCCGCGACGGGCGCGCCGCACGCCAGCCGCCTGCTGCCCACCGGCACCACGCCGACGACGGCGTACGCGTGCCCGGTGCGGGCCGCCAGATGCGCCACCGCGTGGTCCACCGCGCCCGGCTCGCCCACGACCAGCACCGGGCGCACCGCGCGCGCCCCGCTCCGTACGGCGACCAGCCGCTGGTAGGTCACCCGGCGGCACAGCGCCGTGAGCACCGGCGCCCACACGAGCCCGGCGAGCGCCGCCGTGGGCCCGGTCGCGGCGCCGCACACCGCCCGCAGCACCGTCAGCACCCCGAGCAGCAGCAGCCAGTCCACGACCACCTGCGGCCCGTCCCGGGTCTCGCCGAACGTGTCCGGCGCGTACCGCCGCCGCAGCGCCCGCACCACGGGCCACGCGAGCGCCGCCGCGAGGCCCCACACGGTCGCGTGCGGCGCGCCCGAGGCGTGCAGCGCCAGGGCCGTGGGTAATCCGGCGCCGACCGCATCCACGGCGAGGTTCACCGCGTACCACCCGGCCTTGCCGCCGCTTCCGCGCTGCGCTCCCTGCCAGGCCGCGGCAGCCGCCGTACGCCCGGCGGACGCCGCGGCGCGCGCGGCACCCGCACCGCTGCCCGGCCGCCGCGCGTACGACGGCGGCGCCGGCGCGCCGAACGCGCCCGGGAGCGCCGGCTGCGCTCCCCATACGGGCGGACTGTCCGTCCGCCCCGTTCTTCGCTCACTTGCAACGGGCATGACTGGTATGGCCGACTGTGACTCGACACGCCGCATGTACCCCCCAGGCACCTCGCGACTCGACGTCTTCCACTTCCCCTTGTGGTGTCCCGCCGTGCTCCCAGGAACGCTAGGCCAAGCGGCGGCCCTTCCGCTGTGGTTTACGCATATTCGAGCCGATGTTTTGGGCGAGTTAACACGCCTATGGCGTCCCGGTGGCCACGCAGTGTAAGGGGCGCGTGACAAGGGTGAACGCCCCTTACAGTTGGGGCTTGTGCCTACCGTGCCCCTCCCCGACGACCTGCGCGCCGCGCTCGCCGACCGGTTGCGGTCCACCGCCCCGACCAGCGCGTCCGCCCAGGTCGAGCGGCTGATGGACAGCTACCGCGGCCCGACGCCCACCGCCGCGCCCGTCCTGCGCGACGCGGCGGACGTCGCCGCATATGCCGCCTACCGGATGCCGGCCACCTACGCCGCCGTCCGCACCGCTCTCGACGCGTTCCGCTTGCAGTCCGCCGACTGGGCCCCGCGCACCCATCTCGACCTCGGCGGCGGCACCGGGGCAGCGACCTGGGCGGTGGCCGACGCCTGGCCCGACGCCGGCCACACCACCACTGTCCTGGACTGGTCCCAGCCCGCCCTCGACCTCGGCGCCGACCTCGCGAGCGCCGCCCGCACCCCCGCCGTCCGCACCGCCGCCTGGCAGCGCCGCCCCCTCGGCGCCGCGTCCGGCCTCCCGGCCGCCGACCTCGTGACCGTCTCCTACGTCCTCGGCGAACTCACCCCCGCGGACCGCGCGTCCCTCGTCGACGCAGCGCTCACCGCGGCGCAGGGCGCGGTCGTCGTCGTCGAACCCGGCACCCCCGAGGGGTACGCCCGCGTCCTCGCCGCCCGCGACCGCCTCGTCGCCGCGGGTCTGCACGTCCTCGCCCCCTGCCCGCACGACGGCCCCTGCCCGGTCACCGGCACGGACTGGTGCCACTTCGCGGCGCGCGTGCAGCGCACCGCGCTGCACCGCCAGGTCAAGGGCGCGACCCTGCCCTACGAGGACGAGAAGTTCAGCTACGTCGCCGCCGCGCGCTTCCCGGCGCGGCCCGCGGGCGCGCGGGTGGTGCGCCACCCGCAGATCCGCAAGGGCCTGGTCATGCTGGACCTCTGCGTCACCCCTCCGGGGCTGGAGAAGGAGACGGTGAGCAAGCGCCACGGCGCCCTCTACCGCGCGGCGCGCGACACGGAATGGGGCGACGCCTGGCCGCCTCCGGCGTAGGGCCCGCTGCGGAGGGGTGGTCGCTGCCGTCGCCGGACCGTCCGCCGATGGGTGGTTGCCCGCGCAGTTCCCCGCGCCCGTTCGGGGCGGAGCCGCCGCGTATCCGCCGGGTCACAGCCAGCCGATGCGGCGGAAGGCGCGGAAGACGATCGCGGACAGGGTGACCGTCACGCCGAGCATCAGCGGGTAGCCGAAGGTCCAGCGCAGCTCGGGCATGTGGTCGAAGTTCATGCCGTAGAAGCCCGCGATCATCGTGGGGATCGCGAGGATGGCGGCGCCGGCGGAGATGCGGCGCATGTCGACGTTCTGCTGGACGGCGAGCTGGCTGAGGTTGGCGGCCAGCAGGCCGTCGACGAGTTCGCTGTTGGCGACGAGGCGCTCGCGGACGTGGGAGAGGTGGTCGGAGACGTCGCGGAAGTAGCGGCGCAGCTCGGTGCTGAGGAGGCCGTCCGCGCCCTCGGTGAGGCGTTCCAGCGGGCGGGCCAGCGGGAAGACGGCGTGCTTGAACTCGATCATCTCGCGCTTGAGCTGGTAGATGCGCTCGGCGTCGTCGACGCGGGTGGAGGAGAAGACGTCCGTCTCCAGGGCCTCGACGTCCAGCTCGACCGCGTCCGCGACGTCGAGGTAGTCGTCGGTGACCTGGTCGGTGATGGCGTGCAGGACGGCCGCGGGGCCGTGCGCGAGCATGTCGGGGCGGGCCTCCAGGGCGTGGCGGACGCGGGAGAGGCCGGGGGCGCTGCCGTGGCGGACGACGACCACGAAGTCCGGGCCGAGGAAGATCATCACCTCGCCGGTGTCGACGACCTCGCTGGTGGCGGTGAGCTTCTCGTGCTCGACGAAGACGATGGTCTTGAGGACGAGGAAGAGCGTGTCGCCGTACCGCTCCAGCTTGGGCCGCTGGTGGGCCTGCACCGCGTCCTCGACGGCCAGCGGGTGCAGCCCGAAGACCTCCGCGATCTCCGCGATGTGCTCGGCCTCCGGCTCGTGCAGGCCTATCCAGGCGAAGCCGCCGCGCTTGCGGGCCTCGTCCAGCGCCTGCTGGGGCGGCAGCGAGGCCGCGCGGCAGCCGTCCTCGTACACCGCGCAGTCCACCACGACGTCCGCGGTGCAGCGGCGCTGCTCGGGGACGTCGTCGGCGTTCTCCAGGGTGTGCCAGCGCCCGCCGTGCCGCCACTGCCGGCCCGTCCTGTGCCGGGCCGGTGCCGCCTCGGACCTGTGCTGCTTCATCGTGCCTTCTCCATGACCGCCATCGCCGCGTTGTGCCCGGGGACTCCGCTGACCCCGCCGCCGCGGACCGCGCCCGCGCCGCAAAGGTAGAGGTTGGCATACCCGGTGCCCACGCCCCATCGCCCGGTGGCGTCCGTCACGTCGCCGCCCGCCTCGCCGTCGGCGTACGGCCAGGACAGGTCGCGGTGGAAGATGTGCCCGCCGGGCAGGCCCACCTCGCGCTCCAGGTCCACCGGCGACTTCGCCTCGATGCAGGGGCGGCCCTCCGGGTCGTGCGCTAGGCAGTCCGCGAGCGGCTCGGCCAGGACGGCGTCGAGCTGCGCGAGGGTGGCCCGCAGCAGCTCCGCCTTCACGCCCGCCGGGTCCTCGGCGAAGAGCCGCGCGGGGGTGTGCAGGCCGAAGAGCGTCAGGGTGTGCATGCCCTGCCCGGCGATTTCCGGGGCGAGGATCGACGGGTCGGTCAGGCTGTGGCAGTAGATCTCGGACGGCGGCGCGTCCGGCACCCGCCCGCCGGCCGCCTGCTCGTACGCGCTCTGCAGCGCGCGGTAGCCCTCGGCGACGTGGAAGGTGCCGGCGAAGGCGTCCCGCGGGTCCACCGCGGTGTCCCGCAGCCGCGGCAGCCGCCGCAGCAGCATGTTGACCTTGAGCTGGGCCCCCTCCGGGGCGGGCGCGGGCGGCTCCTCGCCGAGCAGCGCGGCCAAGGTGTGCGGGGCGGCGTTGACCAGCACGTCACGGGCCTGGACGGTGCCGCCGTCCGCGAAGGTCACCTCCGCCCGCACCCCGTCCGTCTCGATACGGGTGACCTCCGTGCCGGTGCGGAATTGCGCGCCCGCGGCCCGCGCCGCCGCCGCGAGGGCGTCGGTGAAGGCGCCCATGCCGCCGACCGGCACGTCCCAGTCACCCGTGCCGCCGCCGATGACGTGGTAAAGGAAGCAGCGGTTCTGCTTCAGCGACGGGTCGTGCGCGTGGCTGAACGTCCCGATCAGGGCGTCGGTCAGCACCACGCCCCGCACCGTGTCGTCGGCGAACGCCGCCTCCACCGTCTCGCCGAGCGGCCGCTCGAACAGCGCGCCCCACGCCGCGCGGTCCCCGACCCGCCGCTCCAGCTCCGCCCGCGTCGGCAGCGGCTGCGTCAGCGTCGGGAAGACCGCCTCCGCGACGCGCCGCGTCATCCCGTAGAAGGCCTCCCACGCGCCGTACTCCCGCTCCGACCCCGTGAGCCGCGCGAAGCCCTCCCGGGTCCGCGCCGGGTCCTCCGCGTTCACCAGCAGCCCGCCGGAGCCGCCGTACGGGGTGTACGAGGAGATCCGGCGCCGCCGGACGTGGAAGTCCAGCCCCAGATCCCGGACGATCTTCCGCGGCAGCAGGCTGACCAGGTAGGAGTAGCGCGACAGCCGCGCGTCCACCCCCGCGAAGACCCGGCTCGACACGGCCGCGCCTCCCATGTGGTCCAGCCGCTCCACGACCAGCACGCTGCGCCCGGCGAGGGCAAGGTACGCCGCGGCGGTGAGCCCGTTGTGCCCCCCGCCGACCACGACGACGTCGTATTCCATCCCAGCACCCTAGGCCCACGCCGGGGCCGGGGCGCCTTTCGCCGCGGGGGTCAGGACTTGTCGGACCACCGCGGATCGGTGTCCCACTCCAGGTTGCGCTCGGCCGCCTGCTGCATCGCCGACTCCGCCGCCTCCCGCGAGGGGTACGGGCCGAAGCGGTTCTTCGAGGGGCACTGCGGTCCCTCCTCCGCCTGCTTGTGGTCCAGGCAGTAGAACCACTCGCCCGGCTTGCCGGCCGGCTTCTTCGTCCGGAAGACCGCCATCGGCCTCTCCTCCTTCTTCTGCCACGGGGACCACCTACCCAGCACGCCGACGCGCAGCCCCGTCATGCGCGCCGATACACTCCCCAGCATGTCTGGTCAGCAGTCTCAGCCGTCGCCGCTCGTCCCCGGCAAGCTCTCGCCCACCCGGCAGGTGCCCGCGTCGATTCCGCGCCCGGAGTACGTGGGGAAGCCGGGGCCCACCCCGTACACCGGGCCCGAGGTGCAGGACGACGAGACGGTCGAGCGGATGCGGACCGCCTCGCGGATCGCGGCCCGGGCGATGGAGGCCGCGGCGAAGGCGGTCGCCCCGGGGGTGACGACGGACGAGCTGGACGCGATCGCCCACGCGTACATGACCGGACACGGTGCGTACCCCTCCGACCTCGGCTACCGCGGCTTCCCGAAGTCCGTGTGCACCTCCGTCAACGAGGTCATCTGCCACGGCATCCCGGACTCGACCGTGCTGCGCGACGGCGACATCGTGAACCTCGACGTAACCGCGTTCATCGGCGGTGTGCACGGCGACTGCAACGCCACCTACCTCGTCGGCGAGGTCGACGAGGAGTCCCGGCTCCTCGTCGAGCGCACGCACCAGGCGCTCGCCCGCGCGATCAAGGCGGTGCGTCCCGGGCGGCAGATCAACGTGATCGGGCGGGTCATCGAGTCGTACGCCAAGCGCTTCGGCTACGGGGTGGTGCGGGACTTCACCGGGCACGGCATCAACACGTCCTTCCACTCCGGGCTGATCATCCCGCACTACGACGACCCGCGCGCGACGACCGTGATCAAGCCGGGCATGACGTTCACGATCGAGCCGATGCTGACGCTGGGCACGCACGAGTACGAGATCTGGGACGACGGCTGGACGGTCGTGACCAAGGACCGCAGGCGCACCGCGCAGTTCGAGCACACCCTGGTCGTCACGGCCGAGGGCGCGGAGATCCTGACCCTGCCGTGAGAGCGGCATCCGGCCGGTAATGTGGCGGCGAATCCGCGCGTCATCGCACGGGAGTTCAGCCAGCAGCTCACCCGTACGAGTTGAGGAGCCACGCGCCATGAACCGCCGCAGGGGGGGCCTCGGGGCCGCCGTCACCGCGCTCGCCCTGTTGCCGCTGGCCGGGTGCATGACGGTGCACGGCGAGCGCGAGAGCATACCGTCGGTGCAGCAGAAGAAGGCCGCCGCGGTGCTGGCGAACTTCCTGACGGTCAACAACCGGGCCAACAAGGCGAATTCGCCGCAGGACATCCGCACCGTGGAATCCGGGGTGCTGGGCGCGACGGACGAGGCGGGGCTGCGCGCCCGGCACACCAACCACCCGCAGGGCAACGCGGGTTACCAGCCGCTGGCCTTCTCCGACGCCCGCTACCTCATACCGAAGCAGGTGGGCTGGCCCAAATACTTCGTCGCCGACGTGGCCACCAACCGCGGCAAGGACAGCCGCTGGCTGCTGGTCTTCCGGCACGCGGGACCCGACCAGCCGTGGAAGGCGGTCTACGTGGCGGCCGTCCCCGCCGCCCATATGCCCGACTTCGCGAAGGACAAGGACGGCTACGCCGTCGACCTGGGCCTGGGCGGCACGGATCTGCTCGTCCAGCCGGGGCAGTTGAGCCAGACGTACGCCGCCTACCTCGAAAAGGGCGAGGGCGCCGGCACCTTCGCCGAGGGCCGCTCCACCACGCAGGTGCGCGCGGACCGCGCCGCGCTGGGCAAGACCGCCAACTCGGTCACGCAGTACGCCGACCAGCCCGCGAGCGGCGGCGACTTCACGCCGGTCGCGCTGCGGACGGCGGACGGCGGCGCGGTGGTCTTCTTCGCCACCCGCCACCAGTCGCGCGCGACCTTCCGGGCGGGCTACAAGCTCTCGCTCGACGAGGACACCAAGGCGCTCATGACCGGCACCCCGAAGACGTCGATCACCCGGTCGACGGTCGCCGACGAGCTGGTCACCGTGCCCGGGGCGGGCGGCGGCAAGGTGACCTTCCTCAGCCGCGTGGTGGGCCTGGTCTCCGCGAAGGGCGAGTGACGCCCCCGGGGGTGTTCGGCGCGGTGTTCAGCCGGGGCGTTCAGCGCAGCCAGGTCGCCGGCTCGCGCTCCGGCTCGTACGAGAACTGCGCGCACGCGTCCGCGAGGACGTCCAGGACCGGCAGCGGGTCGGGGAGCGGCAGGTCGAGGCCGTGCCCGGTGAGCCATTCGACGGTCTCGCCGGACGGCAGCCGGGAGGGCGGCAGCAGGACGTAGCTGCCGCGGGAGTGCCAGCGGATGCCGGGATGCTCGTCGCGGGTCTCGGGGTGGCAGTCCAGCTCGCAGGGCCACCACTCGTCCTCGTCGGCGGGATTGCCGCGGGTCGCGGTGAAGAACAGCAGCCGGTCGCCGGCGAGGGCGACCGGGCCGAGCGTGGCGCCGTCGGCGATCAGCCGCTCGATGGCGAGCCGGCCGGCCTCGGCGGGGACGTCCAGGACGTCGTGGCCGACACCGGTGGCGGTGACGAAGTTGGCCAGCGGGTCCCGCCCGAGCCAGCGCTCCAGGGTGTCCGGATCGGTGCTGGCCTGCGTCTGCCACGCCGGGGAGACCGGGTGGACGGCGGGGATGGGACAGCCGATGCGCTCGCACGAGCAGCCGTAGTTCGCGGGGTGGGCGGCGGGCGCGACGGGGAACCCGGCGGCGGTGGCGGCCCTGACCAGCGGGTCCCGGCGAAGGTCGGGCACATCGGCCCCAGCGGCGCCCTCCGCGCGGCGGCGCACCCACCCGGCCAACCTGCCTTTGCCTGCCATCGAGCTCCTTCCCTCGCCCCCGTCCCGCAGTGTCCACGGTACGCGGCTGGTGGAGGACATCCTCCCTCCTGCCGGGAATGAACACCCACCCGGGGTCGCCGTGTTCCCGCCACTTCCACCGGCGATTTTTTCCGACATGACGTCGGCAACCCATTGACTTAGGTATACCTAAGTTGTGATGATCTGACTGCCGGACGGCGCTCGGGCCCCCGGCAGGACACCGGAGGTCTCCCATGTCAGCGCCCTTGTCCGCGCTCACCCCGCCCGCACCGGCGCAGCCCTTCTCCGCCGTCATCCGCGACGCCAGCCGCGCCCAGCACACCGAGGCGGAGAACTCCCGCTTCATGGCCGACCTGCTCGGCGGCCACCTCGGCGTCACCGCCTACGCCCGCCTCGCCGAGGAGCTGCTGCACATCTACCGGGCCCTGGAGGAAGGCGCCGACGTCCTCGCCGGCGACCCGGTCGCCGGGCCCTTCCTGCGGCCCGAGCTGCGCCGCGTCCCCGCCCTGGAACGTGATCTCCACCACCTCCTCGGCCCCGGCCGGAGCGGGCGCAGCGCCCCGCTGCCCGCCACCGCCCGCTACGCCGCCCGCATCACCCAGCTCGCGGCCGAATGGCCCGCGGGCTACGTCGCGCACCACTACACCCGCTACCTCGGCGACCTCTCCGGCGGCCAGGTCATCCGCGGTATCGCCGAGAAGACGTGGAATCTGCCCCACAAGGGCGACGGCGTCCGCTTCTACGTCTTCGAGGACATCGCCAACCCGGCCGCCTTCAAGCGCGAATACCGCGAGCTGCTGGACGCGCTCGCGATCGACGAGGCCGAGCGCGGCCGCGTCGTCGAGGAGTGCCGGGAGGCCTTCCGGCTCAACAGCGAGCTGTTCGCGGCGCTGGGCGAGGAATTCCCGCGCGCCGCGTGAGGCGCCGTGCGGGGTCCGTCCCCTGAGCAGCCCCCCCGCGAGGGGAGCGGCGGGACGCCGGGCGGCCGATGGTGGTCCGCCCGGCGTCCCGCGTACGTCGTCACGTCGGTACGTCCGTGGTGCTCGTGGAAGCGGGCGCCCGCCCCGGTGCAGAGGGGGCGGGCGCCCGCTTCCCGTCGTGGGGGCGGTCAGGCGCGGCGGCGGGCCGCCGTCACGGTGAAGGCCGCGCCCGCGAGGACCAGCGCGCCCGCGGCCCCGACGAGCGCGCCGGTGGGCACGCCCGCGCCCGTCTCGGCGAGCTGCGCGCCCGTGCCGCCGACGCTGCCCGCGCCGTCCGTGCCCGTACCGCCGGACGTGCCGGCGCCGCCCGAGGTGCCGCCGGACGTGCCGCCGGTGGTCGGGGCGGCGGTGGGCAGGCCCGCGTCGTCGCTCAGCGAGACCGCGAGGGTGACCGGGTCGAGGGCGGCGCCCTTCTCGTAGAAGCCGCTGAAGACCTTCGCGCCGTCCGCCGTGAGCGTCGCCTTCGCGGCGGCGACCGTCACCACGCCGTCCTTCGCGGCGGGCGCGACCCCGCCGAGGTCGGCGATGGCCAGGTCGTCGTAGTCGGTGACCTTCCCGCTGGCCAGGTCCTTGGACGCGACGTCCGCGGTGAGGGTGCCGGTGGCGCCCTCGGTGTGCACCTTCAGGTCCGAGAGCTTCAGGTCCAGCGCGTACGTGCCCTGCTGGAGGTGGCCGAGGAAGCGGACGCCGCCCGAGAAGGACGCGTTCAGCTCCGTGCCGGCCGCGTCCCACGTGCCCGTGCCCTTCGGGAAGCGGTAGCCGGCCGCGGTGGCGGTCGCGCCGCCCGTCAGCTCGACCTTGCCGGCCGCGATCGGGCCCGTCACGTAGGTGCGGAAGGACTCCTTGACGCCCCAGTCGAGATTGCCGTCGACCACGGCGGCCGGACCGCCGGGGGACGCCGGGGTGGTGGGCGGCGTGGTCGCGGGGGTCGTCGGCGGCGTGGTGGGCGGGGTGCTGGGCGCGTCGGCCTTCACCGCGAGGTCGGCCGGGTCAAGCGCGGTGCCCGCCACGTACATCCCGTTGAAGGCCTGCGCGCCCGCCGCCGTCAGGGCCGCCGGTATCCCGTCGAAGGTCATCGCGCCGTCCGCGCCGCTGCCCGGCCGCACCCCGGAAAGGTCGAGCGTGGCGAATTCCACGTCGTCCGCGGTGCTGCCGCCCGCCGTCACGTCGGCGGTGAGGGTGCCGGAGGTGCCCTGCGTGGCCACCTTGAGGTCGCCGAGCGTGATGTCGAAGCCGTGGGCGGTCGACGCGAACTCGACACTGCCCTTGAAGGTCACCGTCACCGCGTGCGTCGCGGTGTCGTACGAGCCGGTGCCGGCGGTGAAGCGGAAGGTGCCGTCGCTGTTGGCGGTGGCGCCGTCCGCGGTGGTGATGGTGCCCTGGGCGGCACCGGTGACGTACGAGCGGAAGGACTGCTTCACGCCCCAGTCGAAGGTGCCGCCGCTGAGCGGCAGCGACCCGCCCCCGGCGGCGGACGCGAGCGCGGGCATGCCCAGCGCGGCGGCGCCGGCGGCCAGCACGACGGCCGTCGCGAGCGCGGTTCTGCGGGAGCGGGTACGGATGCGGGCGGTCATGGCGGATCTCTCCTCGAAGAGCGTGAAGGGGAACGTGGTGGCCGCGCGTCGGCGCGCGGCGGGACGGGGGCGACGCCGAAAGCGCGCCGCCCGCGGAGGTTTGGGGGCCGGGGGCGTCAGCCGCCGTCACCGGCGGGGGAGTTGGGGGCCGACGGGTCGGTGTCGTCGGGGTCGGCTGCCGTACGGCGGCGGCGTGCGGTGCGGACGAGCAGTGCGGCTGCGAGGGCGGCGACGGCCGCCACCGCGGCGGCGACGCCCGCGATCAGGCCCGCCGACGTACCGCCCCCGCCTCCGTCCCCGCCGGAGGAGGCGACCGGCTGCGGCGAACGGGACGGCGGGGGAGTGGTGGTGGCCGCGGGCGCGGTGGTGGGGGCGTCCGAGCCGATGTCGGGCAGCGCGGGGAGCGCCACGCCCGGGTCGAGGGCGACGGACAGGGTGACGGGGTCCATCGCCGTCCCCGCCGCGTAGAGCCCGCCGAAAGCCGCCGCCCCCTGCGCGGTGAGCGTCGCCGCGGCCTCGTCCACCGTGACGAGCCCGCCCTTCACCACCGGTGCCGCGGGGAAGGTCACGAAGGGCTGCCCGTTCGCGTACAGCGTGCCCTTGCCGCCCGCGACGGTGACCCGTACCTGATGCAGCGTCAAGTCCAGTCCGTACGCGCCGTCCTGGCCGCGCATCCCCAGGAAGCGGACGCTGCCGGAGAAGGACGCGTCCAGCGTGTGCCGTGCCGCGTCGTACGTGCCCTTGCCCGAGCCGAAGCGGAAGAGGGCCCCGCCCTCCTTCGCCCCGCCCGCGAGTTGCCAGCTGCCCTGGGCGATGTCGCCGGTGACGTACTCCCGGAAGGTGCGGCGCACGCCCCAGTCGACGGCGCCGTCCGCGATGCTGCCCGGCGCCCGCGAAGTCGCCTTCGCGGTGGGCGACTTGGACGGGGCGGTCGTGGCTTGCTTCGGGTGCAGGTCGACCGACAGCGTGACGGGATCCAGCGCGGTGCCCGCCGTGTAGTACCCGGCGAACGCGCGGGCCCCCTGCGTGGTGAGCGTCGCGGGCACCCCCGTGAGCGCGAGCCGCGGCCCGGTCACCCCCCGGGTGTCGACCCCGCCGAGCGCGAGGCTCGCGAGCGGCACCTGCCGGGACACCGTGACCTTGCCGGAGTCCTTGTCCTTGCTGCTCATGTCGGCGTAGAGGGTGCCGCTGCGCCCCGAAATCCGCACCGAGGGGCGGGAGATGGTGAGGTCCAGCTGGTAGACCCCGTTGCTCTGCTTGTGCCCGACGAAATGCACCCCGCCGGAGAAGCCCGCGTTCAGCGCGCCGGACGCGGGATCGTACGACCCCTGCGCGGAAGGGAAGCGGAACTGCTCGCTCCCGACGGTGTCCGCGCTCCCGGTCAGGCTCCAACTCCCGTGCGCGATGGGCCCGGTGACGTAGCTCTGGAAGGACGCCTTGATCCCCCAGTCGAGCCGCCCGCCGCTCACGGTCACCCCACCGGCGGCCTGAGCGGCGGGTGTTGCCCCGAGCACGGCGGCGGCAGCCGCCACGACCGCGGCGAAGGCGCCCGCGATACGGACGCGGGCATGGCGAAGTGACGGCATCAGGCCCCCTCTGGGCTGTGATTTTAGGTAAGGCTAACCTAAGCTACCGAGCGGGCTGCGGGAACCACCCGCCACCACTCCAGGAGCGAAAGGGGCCGCCTCCGTGCACAGGCCGGACACGTACAGGCGTCATGCGCGACGCCGCGCCACGGCGGAGGATTCCCGGGCGCGGACGGGACGCCGCCCCCGCCCCGACGCCGCCGACCCCCCACGGCCGGCGGGCCCTTCGCGGACGGCAACCCCCCTCCCGTCCGGCACGGCAAGGGCCCGGCGCCGGACGTACGCGGCACTCGCCCTGGCCACCGCCGCGCTCCTCGCCCTCACCGCGTGCGGCGGGAAGGACACCGCCTCGGCCCCCTCCACCGCCTCCTCCGCCGCGCCCGCGGACACCATCGAGCCCCTGCCCGGCGCGGCGCCGACCCCCGCCCTCCCCGCCACCGTGACCTCGGCGGACGGCCACCGCGTCACCGTCGCCTCCGACGACCGGATCGTGCCGCTCACCGGCGGCCTCTCCGAGATCGTCTTCACGCTCGGCCTCGGCTCGCACGTCGTCGCCCGCGACATCACCGCGACCTTCCCGCAGGCGGCGAAGCTCCCGCTGGTCACCCGCGCGCACGACGTCTCCGCGGAGGGCGTCCTCTCCCTCCACCCCACCCTCGTCCTCGCCGAGGAGTCCACCGGCCCCGCCGAGGCGATCGCGCAGATCCGCCAGGCGGGCATCCCCCTGGTGGTCCTCCCCGCCGCGACCTCCCTCGCGGACGTCGGCCCGCGCATCACCACCGTCGCCGCCGCACTCGGCGTCCCGGCCGCGGGCAAGGCCCTGCACGACCGCACCGAGCAGCGCATCACCGCCGTCCGCGACTCCCTCCCCGCGGGCACCACCAAGCCGCGGGTCGCCTTCCTCTACCTGCGCGGCACCGCCTCCGTCTACCTGATCGGCGGCCGCGGCTCGGGCGCCGACTCCCTCATCGACGCGGCCGGCGGCATCGACGCGGGCGTCGCCTCCGGCCTGACCAAGGACTTCACCCCGATCACCAGCGAGGCCCTCGTCAAAGCCGCCCCCGACGTGATCCTGGTGATGACCAAGGGCCTCGAATCCGTCGGCGGCGTCCCCGGCCTGGAAAAGGTCCCCGGCGTCGCCCAGACGCCCGCCGGCCTCGACCACCGCGTGGTCGCGATCGACGACGGCACCCTCCTCAACTTCGGCCCCCGCACCGACGCGGTCCTGCGCGAACTCGCCGCCGGCATCCACGAGAAGACGTCATGACCCCCACCCCACCCCCCACCGGGCGGAATGCCGCCATGGAACACGAGGGGGACGATCCGGGGGTGCCCCCGGAGGAATGCGCATCGACTCCGTCAACGGATACGGAGGTGGCCAGACGCGCATTCCGAGGAGGTACCCCCGGAGTGGCCCCCGACTCCGGCCGGCACAGCTGGCGAGGGGCGCGAGGAACTGCGCGAGCAACCCCCCACCGGCAGAAGGTCGCGGGCACCACCGCAAGCCCCACCCCGAAGCGCACCCCCCGAACCACCCTCCTCACGCTCGCCCTCGCCGCAGCCCTCCTCGCCGTCTGCCTGCTCTCCGCCGGCATCGGCGCCTACCACATCCCCCCCGCCGACGTCCTCGCCTCCACCGCCCACCGCGCAGGTGTGGGCGGCCACCGCCTCGACCGCGTCGCCGAATCCGTCCTGTGGGACGTCCGCCTGCCCCGCATCGTCCTCGCGCTGCTCGTCGGCGGCTCGCTCGGCTGCGCGGGAGCGCTCATGCAGGGCGTGTTCGGCAACCCGCTCGCCGAGCCCGGCGTGATCGGCATCTCGTCGGGCGCCGCGGTCGGCGCCGTCGGCTCGATCGCGCTCGGCCTGACCTTCGCGGGGACGTGGACGGTGACGGTGTGCGCGTTCGCGGCCGGGCTCGCGACCGTCCTGCTCGTGTACGGACTGTCGCGTTCCGGCGGCCGTACGGAGGTGGTCACGCTCGTCCTGACCGGCATCGCCGTGAACGCGTTCGCGGGCGCCCTCATCGGCCTGTTCGTGTTCTACGCCGACAACTCCCAGCTCACGCAGATCACTTTCTGGCAGCTCGGCTCCCTCGCGCAGGCCACCTGGCCCAAGGTGTGGGCCGTACTGCCCTGCGCGGCAGCCGGCTTCGCGGTCGCGCCCTTCTTCGCCCGCCGTCTGGACCTGCTGGCGCTGGGCGAGCGGCAGGCGGGCCACCTCGGCGTGGACGTCGAACGCCTGCGGATGACGCTCGTGCTGGTGGTGGCGCTGCTCACGGCGGCGGCGGTGGCCGTCGCCGGGATCGTGGCGTTCGTCGGGCTCGTCGTGCCGCACCTGCTGCGGATGGCGGCGGGCCCCGGCCACCGCTTCCTGGTCCCGGGCAGCGCGCTGGGCGGCGCGCTGGTGCTGGTGGCCGCGGATCTCGGGGCGCGCACCCTCGCGGCGCCGGCCGAACTGCCGCTGGGGGTGCTGACGGCGCTCGTCGGCAGCCCCTTCTTCTTCTGGCTGCTGCGCAGGACCCGTGCGCGGCAAGGAGGTTGGGCGTGAGCTTCCTCAACTCCGCGTGGCGCCGCGACCGTACGGAGCCGACCCCGTCGCCCCGCGCGGGCGAGGTGCTGGCCTCGGCCCGGGAGCTGCGGGTACGCCTCGGGACCCGGACCGTACTGGACGGGGTCGACCTCGACGTGACCGCGGGCGAGGTGCTCGCGCTCGTCGGGCCGAACGGCGCGGGCAAGTCGACGCTGCTGGCCGCGCTCGCGGGCGACCTGCCCGCGGCCGGCGGCGCGGTGCGGATCGGCGGGGCGCCGGTCGCCGCGTGGGGGCCGCGCCAACTCGCCCGGCGCCGCACGGTGCTGCCCCAATCCGCGCCGCTGGCCTTCCCGTTCACCGCGGGGGAGGTCGTACGGATGGGCCGCGCGCCCTGGGCGGGCACGCCGCTGGCCGCGCAGGACGACACGGCGGTGGCCGAGGCGATGGCCGCGACGGAGGCGGTGGGTTTCGCGGACCGCCCCTTCCCGGCGCTCTCCGGGGGCGAGCGCGCGCGGGTCGCGCTGGCCCGGGTCCTCGCGCAGCGCGCGGCGCTGCTGCTGCTGGACGAGCCGACCGCCGCGCTGGACCTCCACCACCAGGAGCTGGTGCTGCGCGTCTGCCGCGAGCAGGCTGCCGCCGGGCGGGGGGTGGTCGTCGTCCTCCACGACCTCGGCCTCGCGGCCGCGCACGCCGACCGGGTCGCCGTCCTCGCGGCGGGCCGTGTCACGGCCTGCGGCCCGCCCCCCGACGTCCTGACCTCCCCCCTCCTGACCGAGGTCTACGCCCACCCGGTGGAAGTCATCCCCCACCCCCGCACGGGCGCCCCGCTGATCCTGCCCCTGCGCGCATGAGCCGCCCTTCCCGCGGGCGCGGGGCGCCCCCCAGGGGCGCGGGGAACTGCGCGCTCAGCCCTCCACCGGCCGGTGGTCCGGGAACGACAGCAACTGCCCCCTTGGGCCGGTGACTACCCGCGCCCCGGTGGGGGCTGAGCGCGCAGTTCCCCGCGCCCCTGACGTACCCGGCGCGGTAGCGCAAACGCTCGCCCGGCGCGGCGAACGAGCGCACAATCCTGCCAGGGGTGCGGGCCCGACCGGCCCGGCCCCGTACCAGGGAACTCACACCCCGAGGAGCCCGCATTGCGCATACCCACGCCCCGTCGCTACCTGATGTGCCCACCCGCGCATTTCAGGGTCGCGTACTCCATCAACCCGTGGATGGACCCCCGCAAGCCCGTCGACCCCGCGCTCGCCCTCTTCCAGTGGGAGGACCTGCGCGACCGCTACCGTGGCCTCGGCCACACCGTCGAGATACTCGAACCGGTGCCCGGCCTGCCGGACATGGTCTTCGCCGCGAACGGCGCGACCGTCGTCGACGGGCGCGTGCTGGGCGCGCGATTCGCGAACCCCGAGCGCGCGGGCGAGGCGCCCGCGCACCTCGCGTGGTTCCGCGAGCGCGCCGCGGGCTTCGCCGACGTACGCGAGCCCGAGCACGTCAACGAGGCGGAGGGCGACTTCGCCGTCACCTCCGGCTGGCTGCTCGCCGGCCAGGGCTTCCGCAGCAGCCCGCTCGCGCACGACGAGGCGCAGGAGTTCTTCGGGCGGCCGGTGATCAGCCTGGAGCTGACCGACCCGCGCTACTACCACCTCGACACCGCGCTCGCCGTCCTCGACGACACCGCCGACGAGATCATGTACTACCCCGGCGCCTTCTCGCCCGGCTCGCGGGCCGTCCTCGCCCGGCTCTTCCCGGACGCCCTCCTCGCCACCGCGGAGGACGCCGCCGTTTTCGGCCTCAACGCGGTGAGCGACGGCCGCAACGTCGTCCTCCCGCGCGAGGCGGCCGGGCTCGCCGCGGCCCTGCGCGACCGCGGGTACGAGCCGCTGGCCGTCGACATGAGCGAATTCCACAAGGCCGGCGGCAGCGTGAAGTGCTGCACGATGGAGCTGCGCCCGGCGCCCGTACGGACCTGAACGGCGCCCGTACCAGCTGAACAGCCCCGCACCGGCCTGAACGGCCCCCCCCGTACAGGCCTGAAAGCCTTACCCGCGCCGCCGTTCGGGCGGCCCGGTGGCCCCCGGAACGCCCGTCGCCGGGGGCCACCTGGCAGGATCGCGCTCATGACTAACGCTGACGACAGCAACACCGCCGCCGCTGCCCGGCCCAAGGCCCCCGCGAAGGACCCCTGGGCGCTGCCCGACGTCTCGGGCCTGGTCGTCGGAGTGCTCGGCGGCACCGGTGACCAGGGCCGCGGCCTCGCCTACCGGCTCGGCAGGGCCGGCCAGCGGGTGATCGTCGGCTCGCGCAGCGCGGACCGCGCGCGGGTCGCCGCCGACGAACTCGGCCACGGCGTCGAGGGCGCGGAGAACGCGGAGTGCGCGCGGCGCAGCGACATCGTGATCGTGGCGGTGCCGTGGGAGGGCCACGCCAAGACGCTGGAGGAGCTGCGCGCCGACCTCGCGGGCAAGCTCGTGGTCGACTGCGTCAACCCGCTCGGCTTCGACAAGCAGGGCGCGTACGCGCTCGTGCCGGACGAGGGCAGCGCGGCCCAGCAGGCGGCGGCCCTGCTCCCCGACTCCCGTGTCACCGCGGCCTTCCACCACCTGTCCGCGGTGCTGCTCCAGAACCCGGAGGTGGAATCCATCGACACGGACGTCATGGTCCTCGGCGACTCCCGCGCCGACACGGACACGGTCCAGGCCCTTGCCGCCCGCATCCCCGGCATGCGCGGAGTCTTCGCGGGCCGCCTGCGCAACGCCCACCAGGTCGAGTCCCTGGTGGCCAACCTGATCTCCACCAACCGCCGCTACAAGGCCCACGCGGGCCTGCGCCTGACGGACGTCTGACGGTCACTTCGCGGACTTCCGACGGACGTCCCACCTCCGTTTCCGCCACCGGCATTTCGGGACGGAATCGGGCGAACTCACCCTGGCGGCAGGCGAGTTGCCCACATAAGCTCGTCGGTGCAACGACCGGTCCGGGGGGACCCGGATCGGTGCCGTCAGCAACGACGAGCAGGGGGGAACAACCTATGAGTCACGTTTTCCGGCGCGCCGCCGCCGTCATGGCCTTGGGCCTGAGCATGGTCGTGGGCGCCGCGGGCTACTCGCAGGCGTCACCGGCGTCCGCCCGGCATTCCGGGCAGGTTGCCACCGCGAACGCCGCGGTTACGTGCCCGGGTCCCGGGCACCGCTTCAAGGTGTCCGGCGATCCCACCGTCTACCTGACCGGCCCGGGCGGGACGCGGTACTACTTCCCCGACTCCTCCGACTACAACGGGCTGTGGACCAGCTACAGCGGCATCTCCACTGTCAGCACGTCCTGCGTGCTCGGCTTGAGCTACGCGCTGAACAGCCCGATTCTGGTCAAGGTGACCGGCAGCTCCGCCGTCTACATCTACGACTCGTGGAACGGCGGCTACCGCTGGATCACGACGCAGAGCGTCTTCGACAAGTACGGTTTCGCGTCGTCCAAGATCCAGCACTGGTCGTCCATCGACAAGTCGTCGATCCTCACCGGCCTCCCCTGGAGCGGGTGATCCGCACCGGGTGAACCCGGTCAGGCGCGCGGGGGAGCGCCGAGCCGCCCCTCCAGCTGGAGGAGCAGTTCGCTCAGCCGCGCCGCCAGTTCCTCCCGCGCCTGACCGGGTACGCCGTCGAGCACCGCGGCCTCGTACGACAGCTGCTCCGGCAGCAGACCGTCGACGAGGTCGCGGCCGGCGTCGGTGAGGCGGACGAGGGCCACCCGGCGGTCGCGGGTGTCGGGGCGGCGGTCGACGAGGCCGCGCTCGGTGAGGGACTTCAGCCGCTTGGTCACGGCGGCGCCGGACGAGAAGGTCTCCCGGGCCAGCTCGCCCGGTGTCAGCTCGTGGCCGGTGCGGCGCAGCGTGCCGAGGACGTCGAACTCGGGCCGGGTGAGCCCGGCGCGCCGCAGCGGCGCGTCCTCCGCCTGCTGGAGCAGCGCGGCGCAGCGGTTGACGCGCCCGATGATCTCCATGGGCGCGGTGTCGAGGTCGGGCCGCACCGCGTACCACTGCCGGACGACACCGGCCACCGTGTCGTCCGCGGCGCCCCGCGCCGTCCCGTCCGCTGCCGTCATACGTGTACGCCCTCCGCCGTCGGCGGCGCCTGCCGCCGTATCGCCACCGCGAGGGTACGGTGCCCGGCCCGCTCGGCGTGCAGCACCCGCTCCTGCGGGAGGTCCCGCTGCCACCACTCGCCCGCGGCGGTGTCGGCGGCGGTCCGCAGGGCGACGAGCGCGCCGGTGAGGTCGCGGTGCGCGGCGGTGAGGGCGTGCGGGTCGGGCTCGGGCGCGGCGAGCAGCCCGGCGGAGTGCTCGCGGGCGCGGTGGACGGCGGCGAGCGCGTCCTCGATACGGTCGCCGGCCCGCCGGTTGGTGACGGCCACGGCCGCGGCGAAGCCGACGAGCGCCCCCACGACGGTGTCGACCGCCCGGTCGGCCATGAGCGTGCCGGGCTCCTGGTAGCGGACGAAGTCGGTGATGAGCAGCGCCATGGGCGTGACGCACACGCTGCCGAGCCAGTAGTTGCGGGTGATGAGCGCCTCGGCGCCGAAGTTGAGGGCGATGCAGCACAGCACGAGCGAGAGCCGGCTGACGTGGCTGAGCGGTGCGAGGGCGGCGAAGAGGAGGACACCGAGGAGGTTGCCGACGACCCGCTGGACCCCGCGGTTCCAGGTGAGCGTGACGTTCGCCTGGTAGAGCGAGGCGGCGGTGACGAGCGCCCAGTACGGCCGCCCGACCCCGAGCGCGAGCGAGGCGTACCCGGCCAGCGCGCACCCGAGCGCCGTCCGCACGGCGAGCGGCGCGACACCCGCGAGCCGCTCCCGTACGAGGGCGCGCAGCGGCTGCGTCCGGGGCAGCCGGGCAGCGTGCGGGGCGGGCCCGGCGGCATCGGTCGCGGCCGCGCCCGGGAAGGCGCCGTTGCCGCGCAGCGCCGCCGCCCAGGCCCGCAGCAGGGCCGGGTCCGCGTCCGCGGGGGACGCGAGGGCGATCTCCGCGCGGGTCAGCAGCCGGGTGAGCGGGGCGCGGGCGGTGGAGCGGGGGCCGGAGGCGCCGAGTGTCTGCCAGGCCGCGTGCAGGGCGGCGGCCGCGGCGGTACGGGCGGCGCCGTCACCGGACCGCGCGTATCCGGCGGTGGCGCGCAGCGCGTGCGCAGTGGCCCGGCGTTCCGGGCCGTGCGGCCGGACGAGCCCCGGCGCCATGCCGACGGCCCACGACCACAGGCCCGCGAGCGCCGCCAGGCCCACGTGCGCCGGGACCTGCCCCAGCTCCTGCGGGGCGAAGAGGGTGGCCGAGCTGATGAAGGTGAAGATCACATGGCCCGGCGGCCCGATCCGTGTCGCGTCGCACACCGCCTTCTGGCCCGCGGCCAGCAGCGCCCCCACCGTCACCAGCACCACCGCGCTGCCGGTCAGCGACGCCGTCACGAGCGCGGCCGCGAAGCCCGTGAGCATGCCGAGCACGACCCAGCCCAGCACCCGGGCGCGGGCGGCGTACGGCCGGTTGTGCGCGTAGAGGGCGCACAGCGACCCGGCCATCGTGTAAAGGGCCAGGTCGAGCCGCCCGAGCGCGAGCAGCAGCAGGTTGGGCGGCGCGACGGACACGACGACGCTCAGCGCGGGCTTGAACCACGTCTCCGACGGCACGCCGAGCCGCATCGGGCCGGCGAGCGGGAGACGGGTGCGGGTGCGGGTGCGGGTGCGGGTGCGGGTGCGGGTGCGGGTGCGGGGAGCGGGCGTGCGGGGCATGCCTACAAGCTTAACAGGTGTTTTACTCGTAAAGGATATGGCCGGGGCAGGCCACGGCCCGCCGTGGGGGAGAATGGGCGGAACGCCGCCCCGCGCTGCTCAGGACAGGAGCCGTACGCCCATGCCCCGCCTCGCCCTCTACGCCCTCGTGGTGTGCGTGCTCGCCGTAGCCGCCGCCGTCGTGTCCTTCGTGAAGGGCAACTGGCTCGGCATCGTGTGGGTGCTCGTCGCGGGCGTCTCCAGCAACATGTGGTGGTACTACCACCGCAAGGCGCGGCTCACCGCGGCAGCCGCCCCCGAGCGGGGCTGAGCCCCGCCGGGCTCAGTGCTTCCAGAACTGGAAGTAGTAGTGGCCGTTCGCGGCCAGCAACGGCGACACGTGGAACCACTCCAGGACGTGGTAGACGCCGTTGAAGAACTTCTCGTTGACCGCCGGGATGTACAGCACGCCGAAGGTCGCGAGCATCCCGAACGGCGCGAAGGCCTCCGCCTGGCGGCGGATGTTGTACGACAGCCACGGCTCCCAGATGCCGTAGCCGTCCAGGCCCGGCACCGGCAGCAGATTCAGGAAAGCCGCGCTGACCTGCAAGAACGCCAGGAAGCTGAGCGCGTCGCAGAAGATCTGCGGCCAGGTGTCCGCCAGGCCCGTGGTGAAGGGCAGCATCAGCGCGAGGGCGAAGATGATGTTCGCGAGCGGGCCCGCGGCCGAGATCGCGCTGTGCTTCCACCGTCCCCGGATGCGGCCGCGCTCGATGAAGACCGCGCCGCCGGGCAGGCCGATGCCGCCGAGGATCACGAAGATCACCGGCAGCACGATCGACAGCCCGGCGTTGACGTACTTCAGCGGGTTGAGGGTGAGGTAGCCCTTCGACCCGATGCTGATGTCGCCGCTGTGCAGGGCGGTACGGGCGTGGGCGTACTCGTGCAGGCACAGGGAGACGACCCAGCCGGACACGACGAAGAGGAAGATGGCGAAGCCCGGGTCCGAGGCGAAGTCCGTCCACAGGGCCCAGCCGGACACGCCCATGACGGCGGCGATCCCCAGGAACACCGGGCTCACCCACCGGTCCCCGCTCCCGCGGGCCTGACGAATGGGCGTGACGCTCATGAGCGGGCCTTTCCCCTTCCCGGGACCTCGGCGAACCCGGCGTGCGGTGCATTCTCCCATGCCGGGGGCTTTCCCTGCGCCGGTCACGCCCCCTGAGCCGCGCCCCGGGCGGGGGCTCGTGCCCCGCAGGGGCGCGGGGAACTGCGCTCCCCCAGAGCTTCGCCTGGGCGGTACCCCCAGCCACCACGGGGGCGCGGGTAGTCACCGGCCCGAAGGGGCAGTTCGGTTCGTTCCGGACCACCGGCCGGTGGTGGGCTGAGCGCGCAGTTCCCCGCGCCCCTGACGGGGCGCCCCGCGGGGCTGGTGCGGGACTGGAAACACCCGCCCGGCTGGGGATCCGTAAGAATGGGGGAGTGCGATACGGGATCCTCGGGGGCGCCGAGGCGTGGGGGGACGGCGGGGAGGCGAGGGGGCCGCTCGCCGGCGGGCGGCTGCGCGCGCTGCTGACGGCGCTCGCGCTGCGGCCGGGCCGCGTCGTGGCGGCGGACGCGCTGATCGAGGACGTGTGGGACGGCGAGCCGCCCGCCGGGGCGACCGGCGCGCTCCAGGCCCTGGTCGGACGGCTGCGCCGGGCGATCGGGCACGGCGCGGTCGACTCCGTCGAGGGCGGCTACCGCCTCGCCGCGCAGAAGGACGACGTCGACCTCTTCCGTTTCGAGCGCCTCGCGGACGAAGGGTCCCGCGCGCTCGCCGACGGCGACGCCGTCAAGGCCGCGGGCCTGCTCGCGGACGCCCTCGCCCTGTGGCGCGGCCCCGCCCTCGCGGACCTCCCGGACCGGGGCGGCAGCGTTGCCGTGCGGGCCGAGGCGCTGCGGCTGGACGCCCGGCGGCTGCGGCTCGCGGCGGAGGTCCAGCTCGGCCGCGCGGCGGGCGTGCTGCCGGAGCTCGCGGGGCTGGCCGCCGACCACCCGCTGGACGAGCCGCTGCACGCCCTGCACATCCGCGCCCTGCGCGCGGCGGGCCGCACCGCGGACGCGCTCGCGGCGTACGAGGGTGTGCGGCGCGCCCTCGCGGAGCAGCTCGGCGCCGACCCGAGCCCCGAACTACGCGCCCTGCACGCGGAGTTGCTGAACCCCGAGACGGCCCCGCCGGCACCGCGGCCCGCGCCGGAGAAGCGCCGGCCCGCCCGGCAGGGCAACTCCCGCGCCCGGCTCACGAGTTTCGTCGGCCGCGAGGCCGAACTCGGCGCGGTCGCCGACGACTTGTCCCGCGCCCGGCTCGTGACGCTCACCGGCCCCGGCGGCACGGGCAAGACCCGGCTGTCGCAGGAGGCCGGCGACCTCGTCGCCGAGCGCTGGCCGGACGGCGTCTGGTACGCCGAACTCGCCCCGGTCAGCGACCCGCGCAGCCTTCCCGAGGCCGTCGTCAGCTCGCTCGGCCTGCGCGACACCCAGCTGCACGGCCTCACCAGCGAGGCGATAGCGGCGCTGGAGAACAAGACCAAAGATCCGGTGCGCCGCCTCACCGACCTCCTCGCGGGCCGCGAGCTGCTCCTCGTGCTCGACAACTGCGAGCACGTCATCGACGCCGCCGCGACCCTCGCCGAGCGGCTGCTCGCCGACTGCCCGGGGCTGGCCGTCCTCGCCACCAGCCGCGAACCCCTCGGCGTACCGGGGGAGTTGGTGCGCCCGCTGGATCCGCTGCCGGATCCGACCGCGCTGCGGCTGCTCGCCGACCGCGGCGCCGCGGCCCGCCCCGGCTTCTCCGTCGACGACGACCCCCTCGCGTGCGCGGAGCTGTGCCGCAGGCTGGACGGGCTGCCGCTGGCCATCGAGCTGGCCGCGGCCCGGCTGCGCAGCATGTCGCCGCGCGGCCTGGCCGACCGCCTGGACGACCGCTTCCGGCTGCTCACCGGCGGCAGCCGCACCCTGCTGCCGCGCCAGCAGACGCTGCGCGCGGTCGTCGACTGGTCCTGGGATCTGCTCGACCCGGCCGAGCGCACCCTGCTGCGCCGCCTCGCCGTCTTCCGCGGCGGCTGGACCCTGGAGGCCGTCGAGGCCGTCTGCGCCGACCCGGCGCCCGCGAACAGCGCCCACACCTCCGCCCCCGGCGGGCCCGGCGCCCGTATCGACGCCGCCGACGCGGCTCCCCTCCTTGCCTCGCTCGTCGACAAATCCCTCGTCCTCGCCGACTTCACCGGCTCCGGCGAGCGCTACCGGATGCTGGAGACGATCGCCGAGTACGCCGCCGAGCGGCTGGACGAGTCCGGCGAGCGGGACGCCGTCGCCCGCCGACACCTCACCTACTTCCGGGAGTTCGTCCGCACCGCCCACCCGAAGATGCGCAAGGCGGGCCAACTCGTCTGGTTCGAGCGGCTGGAGCGCGAGCACGAGAATCTGCGGGCCGCGCTGCGCCGCGCCGTGGACACCGGCGACGAGGACGAGGCACTCGTGCTCCTGCTGGCCTGCTCCTGGTTCTGGGAGGTCCGCAACTACATCTCGGAGCGCCGCTACTGGCCCGCCCTGGTCGCCGCGATGGGTGAGGACCCGTTCGACACCCCGGCGTATCTGGAACCGGTCGAGCGCGGCCCGCTGGACGACCCGCCGCCGCTCGGCGAGCAGCAGCGCATCGAGGCCCGGCGCTGGGTGCGGGTGGTGCAGATGGCCGCCTCCGAGGGCGACACGGAGTGGTGGACGATGCCGGACGTCGCCCGGCTCGGCGAGCGGATGATCGCCAACTACCCGCCGCACCTCCCGCAGTCCGCCCGCTTCCCGGGCCTGTTGCGCCCGTACGCGGCCTTCTTCACCGGCGACTTCGAGAAGCTGCGCAGCCTGATGGACGAGACGGTCGAGTCCTGCCGTATCCACGGCCAGGACTGGGAGCTGGCCTTCTCGCTCCAGTTGCGGGCCAAGGTCAACAACGACGTCAGCGAGTACGTCGAGGGCTCGATCCGCGACATCGCCGAGAGCCGGCGGATCTTCGAGCGGTTCGGCGACGAGTGGGGCATGGCCGAGACGCTGTCCGCCGAGGCGGAGGCGGCCGGCAACGCGGGGGACTGGGCGCACGCCGTTGAGTGCTGCCGCAAGGGCATCGCGCTCGCCCACAAGATCGGCTCCGAGCAGCATGTCCCGGTCCTCACCGTCCGGTTGGGCGACGCCCTGGTCAACCTCGGCCAGGTCGACGAGGGGATGGCGACCCTGCGGCGGGGCGTCGAGGAGGCGTCGGAGTACGGCGCCGACCACGACGGCGCCCGCTTCTACGGCCGGGTGCTGCTCGCGGGCGCGCTCACCCACGTCGGGAAGCCCGCCGAGGCGCTGGAGCTGATCGAGGAGACGTACCACGACAGCCGGCACACCAGCGGCCAGCCCGGCTTCATCGTCGGCATGCTCGTGGCCATGAAGGGCTACCTGGTCGGCCTGGTGTCGGATCCGCACGGCGGCCTGGACATGATCCGCGACGGCCTCGCGGTGCTCTCCGAGCATCCGATCGCCCATGTGATCACACCGCGGATCGGCATGATCCTCGCCCCCGGTGCGGCCGAACTCCTCTCCCTGCTCGCCGCGTCGGAGCGCGCCCCCGCCCGCCCGGCCCCCGGCGGCCTCGCCGACCGCCGCGCCTGCCGCGCCGCGGCCCTGCTCAACGCCCACCGCCGGCTGCGCCCCAACGCGCTGCCGCCCGCGGAGGCCGAGCAGGTGGCCACCACCACCGAGCGGCTGCTCGTCCTGCTCGGCCCGCAGCGGTACGCCGCCGCGTACGCCGAGGGCGACGGCCTCACGGTGGAGGAGGCCATCGCCCTCATGAGCAACGTGGCGGAGCCGGCCGGCTGAACCGGGCGGCCGCGCGGCCACTCAGGTCTTCTTGCGGAAGCGGGCCACCGCGAGCGGCGCCGTCACCAGGGTGATGCCCGCGGTCCAGGCGAGCGTGATCCACACCGAGTGGGCGACGGCCCCGCCGTTGATCAGGTTGCGGGAGGCGTCGGCGAGCGTGGAGAGCGGGTTGACCTTGGTGAAGCCCTCCAGCCAGCCGGGCATCGTGGTCGGCTTGGCGAAGATCGAGCTGCCGAACTGCAGCGGCATCAGTACGAGCATGGCGACCCCCTGGACTGCCTGCGGCGTCTTCATGGTCAGGCCCAGCAGGATGAAGATCCACATCAGCGAAGCCCCGAACACCGCGGACAGCGCGATCGCCGCCAGCAGGTGCAGCACGTCCGTGCCGACGGTCATCCCCAGCGCGAAGCCCATGCCGAGCAGGATGAGGGTCGCGATCATCATGCGGCCCAGCTCGACGACGATCTTGGCGATCAGGACCGAGGACCGCGCGATCGGCATCGTGCGGAAGCGGTCCATGACCCCCTTCTTGAAGTCGTCGTTGATACCGGTGCCGACCGCCTGGGCGATGTTCATGCCCATCATCGCCATCAGGCCGGGCACCACGTAGTTGACGTACGCGTGCTGGTTGCCCTTGCCGGAGACCGCGCCGCCGAAGACGTACACGAACAGCAGCGTGAAGATGATCGGCATCAGGACGGCGTCGAACATCGACTCCGGGTCCTGCTTGATCTGGAGCAGGTTGCGGCGCGCGAGGGCGCCGATGTGCCGCAGGTTGGCCCGCAGGCCTATCCGGCCCTCGCCCGGCACCGCGGCGGTCTTGGCCGGCCGGTCGAGGGTGGCCGTGGCCGTGGTCATACCGTCACCTTCTTCTTCTCCCCGTTGTCCGCCGTGGCGGCGGTCGCGGTGCCGGTGGGCGCCGCGGTGTCGTCGTGCGTACCGTCGTCGGCCTTCTTGCCGGTGATGGCGAGGAAGACCTCGTCCAGGCTGGGCAGGTGCGTGCCGATGTGCGCGATGCCGTAGCCGCGCGCGGCCAGCAGGCCGACCACGGCCGTCAGTTGCTCGTCGGTGAGGATCGGCACCGACACCTCGCCGTCGGCCGCGGCGGTCTGCACCTCGCCGAGCCCGGCCAGGCCCGCGTCGCGGATGGCCGCGGCCATCGCGTGCAGCTGCACCGGGTCGGACGGGCGGATCACCAGCGTGCGGCCGCCGACCTTCGCCTTCAGTTCCGCCACCCGGCCGTTGGCGATCACCCGGCCGCGGTCGATGACGGTCAGCTCGTTCGCGAGCTGCTCGGCCTCTTCCATGTACTGCGTGGTCAGCAGCACCGTCGCGCCCTCGGCGACCATGCGCTGGACCTCTTCCCACACCTCGTTGCGGGTGCGCGGGTCCAGACCGGTCGTCGGCTCGTCCAGGTAGAGCACCTGCGGGCGGCCTATCATGCTCGCCGCCAGGTCCAGGCGGCGGCGCATACCGCCGGAGTAGTGCATCGCGGGGCGCTTGGCGGCCTCGGTCAGCGAGAACCGCTCCAGCAGCTCGTCGGCCCGCGCCTTGGCCTCCCGGCTCGACAGGTCGAGCAGCCGCCCGATCATGTAGAGGTTCTCCCGGCCGGACAGCTTCTCGTCCACCGAGGCGTACTGCCCCGTGAGGCCGATCACCCGGCGCAGCTGCCGGGGCTGCCGCAGCACGTCGTAGCCGACCACCGTGGCCGTGCCCGCGTCCTGCCGCAGCAGCGTGGACAGCACCCGCACCAGCGTGGTCTTGCCGGCCCCGTTCGGCCCGAGGACCCCGAGGACGGTGCCCTGCCTCACGTCAAGGTCGACGCCGTCGAGTGCCTTGGTCTGGCCGAAGTGTTTGACCAGCCCCCGCACCTCGACGGCGGACTCGTTGTTCCTGCTCGGTCGCGTCGTCATGTCCACCACTGTGCCGGGCGCCTCCGACACGGCGCCGACACGGCGCCGACACGCCCTGTCGGTGCCGCCGACACGTACCGACACGCCGTGTCGGTACGCCCGCCGCGCGCCGCTGACCTGCGGGAACGACCGGGTGGCGGTGTCAGGCGGGGACGCTGACGAGCAGGTCGCCGCGCTCGGTGCGGATCTCGAAGTGCGTGATGTCGCCCGGGTGCAGCCCCGCGGCGCCGTGCACGGTGAGCGGGGTCGGCTGGGTGTCGGTGCCGTAGCCGTCCGCGGGGACGGACCAGGTGGCCACGGTCTGCTGGTCGCCGTCCAGCGCGTAGACGAGCAGCCGGCAGGTCAGCGGGCCGCGTACGCCCGTCAGCCGCAGGTCGATCATGCTGCCCCAGCCCTTGTCCGTCACGCCGACGACCGCCGAGACGCCCGTCGCCGGGTCCGAGCCGGTGTGCTGCTGGGTGCCGAAGCCGCCCGCCTCCGCGGACGGGCTGCCGCTGCCCCCGTTCTGCACGGACAGCACGGCGATCACCGGGCCGCCCACGACCAGCACCGCCGCCGCGGCCACCGCGACCGCCAGCCGCCGCCGCCGCGACCTGCGCGCGCCCGTGACCTGCGCGAGGAGCCGGTCCAGCAGCGCGTCGCCGCTCGGCGGCCCGGCGAGGCCGGCCCCGTCCGTGCCGTCGATGCGCAGCTCCGCGAGTACCGGGACGACCCCGCCGAGCTGGTCCAGCTCGTCCCCGCACAGGTCGCACTCCGCCAGGTGCTCCTCGAAGCGGGCCATCTCGTCGTCGTCGAGGGCGCCGAGCAGGTAGGCGCCCACGTCCATGTGCGGGTTCACGACGTCGTCACCCCCCTCTCCTCCAGCGCGTTGCGCAGCGCGCGCAGCGCGTAGAACACCCGCGAGCGTACGGTGCCCGGCGGCAGCCCGAGCTCCGCGGCGGCCTCATTGACGGTACGGCCCCGGAAGTACGTTTCGACGAGGGCCTCGCGATGTGCCTCGGACAGGTCCTGCAAGGCGTCGGAAATGGTCATCAGGCGCAGCGAGCGCTCCAGCTCGTCGCTCGCGGGCACCTGCTCCAGGGCGGCGGGGGAGGTCTCCGGCGGGCGCGCCTGGCGGCTGCGGTGGCCGTCGATGACCAGCCGCCGGGCGACGGTCACCAGCCACGGCCGCAGCGAGCGGGCCGCGGGGTCCAGCTTGGCGGCGCTCTTCCAGGCCCGCAGCAGGGTCTCCTGCACGATGTCCTCGGCGAGGAAGCGGTCACCGGCCACGAGCCGCAGGACGTACGCGTACAGCGCGCCGGCGTGCTCGCGGTACAGCGCCCGCATCAGCTCCTCCTCCGGGGCGGCGCCGGGCGGCCCCGAAGGTCCGTGGGGTGGTCCTTCCACGGGCGCATCCTGCCCTACCCGGCCCGCGCGGTCGAGATCGCCTCCCACGGCGAGCGCACCGCGACGCGGAGTGAGGTTCATGGCAGGGGTCCCGTCCGTCCCGTCGGTGCCGGTGGGCGCCCCTGGACGGAGCGCTCACCGGCACATACGGACGCGCGGCGGGAATGTCTCAAAAGAGCCCGTGCGGATGTCGCGCCAAGGGCTTTTCCGGACGTTCCGCGCGGATCAGTGGAACGCCGATCAGTGGAACGCGGATCAGTGGAAGGTGTGCTCCTCGGCGGGGAAGGCCCCGCCGACGACCTCCTCGGCGTACGCCCGGGCCGCGTCGCCCAGCGAGCGCCGCAGGTCCAGGTACTGCTTGGTGAAGCGCGGCACCTTGCCGCCGGTGAGGCCGGCCATGTCCGTCCACACCAGCACCTGCGCGTCCGTGTCCGGCCCGGCGCCGATGCCGACGACGGGGATGTGCAGCGAGCGGGTGACCTCCGCGGCGACCTCGGCGGGCACCAGCTCCAGCACCACGGCGAAGGCGCCCGCGTCCTGCGCGGCCTTCGCGTCCCGGATGAGCTGCTGGGCCGCCTCCTCGCCGCGGCCCTGCACCCGGTGCCCCAGCGTGTTGACCGACTGCGGCGTCAGGCCCAGATGCGCCATGACGGGGATGCCGGACTCCACGATCATCCCGGTGGCCGCGAGCGAACGCTCCCCGCCCTCCAGCTTGACCGCCCCGACCCCGGCCTCCTTGACCAGCCGCGTCGCGCTCCGCAGCGCCTGTACGGGCCCTTCCTGGTAGGACCCGAACGTCAGGTCCCCGACGACCAGCGCGCGGCTCGTACCGCGCACGACGGCCGCGGCCAGCATCGTCATCTCGTCCAGCGTGACCGGCACGGTGCTCTCGTAGCCGAGGTGGCAGTTCCCCATCGAATCCCCGACGAGCAGCACCGGGATCCCGGCCTCGTCGAAGACCGACGCGGTCATCGCGTCGTACGCGGTGAGCATCGGCCACCGCTCCCCGCGCTCCTTGGCGAGCGCCAGATCACGCACGGTGACCCGGCGGTTGCGGCTCCCGCCGTACAGCGCCTTGGGATTGTCGAGCCCCTTGCCCTGCTCCTGGGCAGCAGAAAGTGACGTCATTCTCGACGGCTCCTTCACGTCATCTCGAGGCACCCTGACGGTGTCCCCGGACCACCCCCCATGCTGGCACGCTGCGCGCCCGCGGCAAAGGGGGCTCCCCGTCCCGGCTCGCTCCCGCACGGCGCCGGGCCCGTACGGGGCGGCCGCGGCTCAGGACCGGGCGCCGTCCACGACGCCGTCCACGACGCCGTCCAGCGCCGGGGCGAGGACGGCGAAGGCCCGGCCGGTCAGCTCCACCGGGTCCACGGCGTCGTCGTCGCTCCACCGCTGGAGGACGGTGCCGAAGGCCGTCAGCGCCATCCCCGCGGCCAGCTCCGGATACAGCTCCGCCGCCGGGTCCATGCCGAGGCGCCGGGCCATCTCCGCCGCCAGCTCGCCGCGCCACTGCGCCTGGCGCTCCAGGAAGCAGGCGAGCAGCGGCGGTGTGCGCAGCACCAGCCGCACCACGCTCAGCGCCCGGTCCGCGTGCCCCGCGCAGGCGTCGACGGACGATTGCACCGCGTGCCGCAGGGCGACGGACGGCGGCTCCTGCGGCGGGCGGGCGGCCAGCTCGTCGCGCATGCCGGCACCCATCTCCGCGAGGAAGCGGACGACGACGTCCTCCTTCGAGGAGAAGTAGCGGAAGAACGTCCGCTTGGACACGCCCGCCGCCGCGGTGATCTCGTCCACCGTCACCGCGTCGAACCCCTCGCGCACGAGCAGCTCCAGCGCGGCCTGGGTCAGTGCGTCCGCGACCAGCGCGCGCTTGCGCTCGGCCAGGGTCCCAGCGGGTCGGGAAGTCATCCACCCATCGTAGGCGCCGTGCCGTCTTCGCCTCCGAATGCCACGCTTGACACTTGGTGCCACCCGCGTCACGATGAGCCGCATGACGCGTGAGAGCCGCTGGGGAGCCGACCGGATGCCGGACCAGGACGGACGGGTGTGCGTCGTCACGGGAGCCGGCAGCGGCCTCGGGCTGGCGACCACCAGGGCGCTGGCCCGCAGGGGGGCCCGGGTGGTGCTGGCCGTCCGCGACGAGGAGAAGGGCCGCCGGGCCGTCGCGCAGCTGACGTCCGAGGGGGTCGGGGGCCGCTTGGAGTTACGCCCGCTGGACCTCACGGACCTGGCATCGGTGCACGCCTTCGCCGACGGGCTGACGTCCGACGGGGTGCACCCCGACGTGCTCGTCAACAACGCGGGCCTCATGGCGCCGCCCCGCACGCTCACCGCCTGGGGCCAGGAGGTGCAGTTCGCCGCCAACCACCTCGGCCACTTCGCCCTCACCGGCCTGCTGCTCGGCCTCATGGCCGACAGCGACGACCCCCGCGTGGTCACGGTCACCTCCGCCAACCACCGCCGGGCGCGGATCTTCTTCGACGATCTGACGGGCGAGCGCGCGTACGCGCCCATGGGCTACTACAACCAGTCCAAGCTCGCCAACGCCCTGTTCGGCTGGGAGCTGCACCGCAGGCTCGGCGCGGCCGGCAGCCGCGTCCGCAGCGTGCTCGCGCACCCCGGCTACACCGCCACCGGACTCCAGACCGCCGCGCCCGTCGGCCGGGTGAGGTTCGTCTTCGGCCGGCTGCTGCTGCCGCTCGCACAGGCGCCCGAGCAGGGCGCGCTGCCGCAGCTCTACGCGGCCACCGCGCCCCAGGCGCGCGGCGGCGAGCTCTACGGACCCGACGGCGCGGGCGAGTTGCGCGGCGCCCCGCACCGGGTGGAACTGGCCCCCCGCGCCACCGACCCGGCGGCCGCCGCCCGGCTGTGGCAGCTCTCCGAACAGCTGACCGGAGTGACCTTCGCGCTGCCCGCCGTGCTCTGACGCGTGTGCCGGGCGGCCTCGGGCGCCGGTGCGAGGCGCGTCCCTCACGGTCGGAACAACAGCGCGTCACATGTGAGAGCGCGCGGCGCCGAAGACCCCTGGCCGACGACTGCCCGTCCCGGCCGTCCTCAGCCTGGATCCGGACACCCCGGCGGGGGCTCGGCCGCGGGGATCGGGGGCGCGATGCCGTGCAGGATCAGGTCGACCACCCGGTCGGAGAGGTCCGCGTCGAGGGCGGCGCCCTCGCGGAAGGCGCCGCGGGTCATCATCGTCCCGGCGACGAAGTCGACGAGCAGATCCAGGTCGGAGCCCAGCTCCGGGCGGACCGCTCCGATGGCGATGCCGTGCTCCAGCACGCGGCGCAGCGCCGCCCGCCGCTTGGCGATGACCGTGTCGTGGTACTTCCGCCACAGCACCGGGTTGTTCTGCATCTGCCCGAGCATGCTCCTGAGCATCGCCGAGTCGCGCTTGGCGAGCCCGCGCCGCCGCATGGACTCGACGGCCACGTACAGGTCGTCGCGGAAGCTCGCGCCGCGGAAGCCCAGCGGGCCGGTGAGGTCGCGGTCCGCGGGGACGTCGATCTCGGCGAGGACGTCCAGCAGCAGCGCGTCCTTGCCGGGCCAGCGCCGGTAGACCGTGGCCTTGCCGACGCCCGCCTCGCGGGCGATGCCCTCTATCGAGAGGTCGGCGAGGGCGGCCCCGTCGCCGATGAGCCGCAGCACGGTCTCGACGACCTTCCGCCCGACGGCGGCGTCCCGCGGCCGCCCGCGCGGCGCGGCACCGGCCGCGGGGCCCTCGGCGCCTACCCCCGCCGCACGGTGCGCGGCCCGCGCGGCGGTTGGGCCTGGGCCCGCGCCTTCGCTCACCGTTCGGCACCGGCCTTCGCCAGCTCCTCCGTGCCGCCACCGCCGGCCGCCGCGGGCACGGCGGGCGGCTTCGGGGGCAGGAAGACCAGGACGACGAGCGCGCCGAAGAGGGCGACGAGGCCGGAGGCGACCGCGGTGACGTGCATGGCGTGGATGAAGGCGTCGTGCGCGGGCTGGACGAGCCCGGCCCCCTTCGCTCCCATGTGGTCGGCCGCGCCGAGCGTCGCCTCGACGGATTCACCCGCGGAGTGCCGCTGCGCGGGCGGCAGGCCACCGAGGTGGCTGTCGATGCCGTGCCGGTAGACCGTGGACATGAGCGAGCCGAGGACGGCGACCCCGAGCGCGCCGCCGACCTGCCGGAAGACGTTGTTGACGGCGGAGCCGGAGCCCGCCTTCTCGCGCGGCAGCGAGGACATGATCATGACGGTGGCGGGCGGCATGACGTGCGCCATGGCCGTACCCATCACGAAGAACAGCACTTCGAGCACCCAGATCGGGGTGTCCGCGTCCATCAGCAGGAAGCCGATGAAGGCGAACCCGGTGAAGGCCATGCCGACCGCGCACACCGCGCGGGCGCCGAACTTGTCGACCAGCAGCCGCGCGCGCGGCGCGAAGACCATCTGTGCGGCGGCGAGCGGGAGCAGCAGCAGGCCGGACTGCAGGGCGCTGTAGCCGCGCACGGACTGGGTGTAGAAGACGACGAAGAAGGTCACGCCCATGAGGGCGAAGAAGATCAGCCCGATGGCGGTGACGGACGCGGAGAACTGCCGCTTGGTGAAGTACGAGATGTCCAGGGCCGGGTGCTCGACACGGCGCTCGTAGAGGACGAACGCGACGAGGATCAGCAGGCCGCCGAGCGAGGTGAGCCACACCTCGGGATCGGTGAAGTCGCCGAGCTGGCCGCCCTTGATGATGCCGTAGATCAGCAGGACGAGACCGGCCATGGAGAGGATCACGCCGACCGGGTCGACCTTGCCGGGCCGCGGGTCCTTGGAGTCGGGGACGAGCAGGAACATCGCTATCAGGCCCGCGATGACGATCGGCACGTTGACCAGGAAGACCGAGCCCCACCAGAAGTGCTGGAGCAGCAGCCCGCCGGTGATCGGCCCGATCGCGATGGCCAGACCCACGACCCCGGCCCATATGCCGATGGCCTTGGGCTGCTCCTCGCGCTCGAAGACGTTCATGATGATCGCGAGGGTGGCGGGCATGATGAAGGCGCCGCCGAAGCCCATCACCCCGCGGTAGGCGATGAGTTCACCGGCGGACCCGGCGGTCGCCGACAGCGCGGACCCGGCCCCGAAGACGAGCATGCCGAAGAGCAGCACCTTCTTGCGCCCGATGCGGTCGCCCAGCAGCCCCGCGGTGAACAGCAGCCCGGCGAAGACCAGCGTGTAGGAGTTGATGGCCCATTCGAGCTGGCTCTGCTTGGCGCCGAGACCGGTGGGCTTGGGCTGGGCGATGGTCTTCATCGCCACGTTGAGGATCGAGTTGTCCAGCACGACGACGAGCAGGCTGAACAGCAGTACGACGAGGATCGCCCAGCGGCGGCGGTGTATCGCCTCGGGCACGGCGGGAGTTGCGTTGGCGGCCATACCGACCAGCGTAAGTCGCTTTACGATACGGCCCCGTCCCGTATCGCAAATTCCCGGCAAAACGTGGGTGTCCACGGGTGGTTGGGGCGCCGCCCGGGTAATCTGCGCGCACGCGGCGCCGGGGTGGCGTGCGCGGCGCCGGGGTGGCGTGCGGTGCGGCGGTGGGCGTGCGGTGCGGCGGTGGGCGTGCGGCGCAACGGCGGGGGAAGGCGGTCGGCATGGACTCAGCCCGTGTGCCGCCGCGACCGTCGGACCCGCCCCGCGTCCCCCCGCGGCGGAGGCCGGGACGCCGCGCCGCGCTGCTCGCGGGGGCGTCGGCGGTCGCGCTCGCGGTGGTGCTCGCCCTCACACTGGACGGCGGTCACGGTGGGCACGGCGGCGGCTTCGGGGACGCGCCGGGGCGCGGCGCCTTCCGGGCCGCCGACGTCGGCACGGTCGTCCTCGACGGGGTGTCGGGCACCGTGCGGGTGACGGCGGACAACGACGCCCGGGAGGTGACCGGTAGCTTCCACCGCTCCGACGGCCACCCGTCCGCCCTGCGCGGCAGTACGTCGGACGGCGGCGTCCTCACCCTGAACTGCCCCGACGACGAGGGCCGTCCGCAACCCTGCGCAGGCGCCCTGACGCTGGTGCTGCCCGCGCACACCGGCCTGCGGATCCGCCAGACCTCGGGCGAGGCCGACATCGTCGGCCTCGCGGGCGACGTGGACCTCGACGCCTCCTCGATCCGCCTCACCACCCGCGACCTGCGCCCCGCGCACGCGGCCGTCACCGTCGTGTCGGGCAGCGCGGACCTCGGCTTCTCCGCGGCCCCCGCCGACCTCGACGTCCACGCGACCTCCGCGTCCGTCGCCGTACGCCTGCCGACGACCGACGGCGGCTACGCGGTCACGACGGCCGGGGCGTCCGCGGACGTCCAGGTCGGCGTGACCCAGCGCCCCGCCGCCACCCACCGGGTGGCGCTGACGGTGACCTCGGGGTCCCTGTCCGTGCAGAACGCCTGACGGCCGGTTGCCGTTCGGGCCCACGGTGCTGCGGCGGACGGGCTGTCCGCGCTCGGAACGTACGCGACACCCGGCTGCGGGTTGCTCACCCACGACGCCCGTGCGTCCTCTGCCGAACCGCGCTTCTCCAACGGCAAGTTGTCGTAGCCGGACGCGGCCTTCGACGCCGTAGCCTTTGTCCCGACGACCTCGCTTGCCGGCTCCAGCGCGCTGTGCTGGACGTACTGAGCCACTGAGCAGGACCTGCTGAGCCGCGCTCCCGGCCCCGTACCTCGTGGTGACCGGGAGCGCGCCACGACCGCGCGATGCGGCGGCCCGGGCCCCGGTCCGGTCCGCCGCATTGCCCCGACCCACGAACCCGGGACCCATGAGGCACTTACGCATCGCATCCGCCGCACCAGTCGCGCTCCTGCTGCTCACCCTTGCCGCGGGCTGCGGCTCTTCGCACGACTCCGGGAAGCCCGGGGGCACGACGTCCGCGACCGCGGGGAGTGACCGTCCCTCGGTTGCGGCTTCCGCGCCCGCCGGCGCCACCACTTCCCCCGCGGCGCGGCCGGCCGCTGCCCCGGTGCCGATCAGCGCGTGGCCGAAGACGGTCTCGCCGGTCACCGACGCACCGCCCAACTTCCAGCACCAGGCCATCCACCCCGGCTACTCCGGGGACGACCACGTACGCGCCATCGCCAGGAAGTGGCACATCACGATGCCGAAGAAGAGCGCCCCGTCGTTCTCCGGCGCCTCGAAGCAGAAGATCCTCTCCAGCGAGGGGGTCGCGCACCCGGCGGCGCACGTCGCGCTGACCCTCGACGTGGTGTGGGACAGTAAGGGCGATCTCCTCCTCCTGGTGTGCATGGCCACCGCGCACGCCCCCCAGTCGCGGGAATTCCTGCACTCCTGCACCGACCCGGACTTCCCCGGTGCCAAGCCCACGGACACCGCCGCGTGGCTTGACGCGATGGAGCCCCAACTGGACCGGGCCCGCAAGAAGACCCGCGGCGTGGTCGTCAGCCCCATGCACGTCACGGGCCCGACCGGCACGTACATGAACGAGTACACCGACACCACGTACGGCGACTCCTACGCCGTTGAGACCTTCGGCGTGGTCTCCTGAACTCCGCGCAGGACGTCGTAGCCGACGAAGGTGAAGAGGGAGGCGCCGGGCGTCAGCGGGCGGGGGGCGGTGGTGGAGCGGTGGACGCCGACGCCGTAGCCCGCGTCGGGGGCCGACACCCACTGCCGGGTGAAGCCGCGCTCCTCGAACCACCCGCAGATCCGCGGGAAGACATCGGGCTCCTGGCGGTGCCGGGTCCAGATGACGGCGCCGCCGTCGCGTACCAGTTCGCCGCAGTGGTCGACGGTGCGCTCGATGTCGGCGTCCGAGATGTTGCCGAACAGGCCGCAGACCAGGGCGATGTCGGCCGGTACGGAACCGGCGTAGTGCGCGGTGTCGGCGGCGTCCCCGGCGATCGCCTCGAAGTGCGCCAGCCCCGCGGCCGCGGCCGCGGCACGGGCGTCCCGCACATTGCGCGGGTCCAGTTCTACGAGCCGTACGTGGGCGTCCGCCGCCCGCGGATGCCCGGTGAGGGCCCCGACGACGTCGTGGCCCTGCCCGCCGCACAGGCTCACGACGCGTATCGGACCGGGCGGCATCCGGTCCAACTCCTCGCGGAATCTGACCTGTACGGTCTCCAGCCGGCGGGGGTAGCCGGAGCCGGGCCGGTCGTACCTCTCGTGCCACGCGTGCCAGTCCATGCACGGCACTGTAGGGAGCGCAGTAGCGGCACCGCGCGCCGATTTCCGCGGGCCGGGCCCGTCAGGGCTCCAACTGCCAGGTGTGGGCGCCCGGGTGGGTGGCGAACTCGCAGCACGGCACCCCGGCGGAGGGGCAGACGTCGGGGCAGTCCGGCAGCACGAGCACGGCGGCGGGCGCGTGGCCCCGTACCCATGAGGCCCACAACGCGCTGGCCGGTTCGGGGAGTTCGAGCACGAGGGCGTGGTGGTCGCCGGTGCTGTGCGCCTCCAGCGTGCAGCGCAGCTCCCGCTCCACGTCCTCGGGCCCACCCGGCGCGAAGTACCGTGCGGCGTCCGCGAGATGACCGGGCAGCGCGACCCGCTCCCCGCACGCCCGCGCCCTTGCGCCCGTCGCCCGCAGCTCGACCCACACGTCCTTCCCGTCCCCGGTCGGCGCGGCCCCCCACGCGTCCGCGACTCCCGCGACGACCAACAGCCCCCGCCCGCCCTCCTCCGTAGCGTCCGGCACCCCCACCACGGGCAGCTTCCCACTCCCGTCGCTGACGGTGACCCGCACGCCCCGGCTGCGCCGCTCCAGCGTGAGCACGCACGTGCTGGAGTCCGTGTGCTTCCCGACGTTCGAGAGCAGTTCCGACGCGCACAACGCCGCCGCGTCGGCCAGCTCCCCGTACCCCCACAGCCGCACATACGCCCCGACGTCCCGCCGCACCCCGGCAACCACCTCCGCCCTGACCTCTACGACTTGCCGGTGGCACTGCCCGGGAAGCGGTTGAGCTGTCGCTGTCATGGCCTCTCCCTGCCGCCCGGCCGCGGGCGCGCGTCGTCCGTCTCGGACGCTGCGTCATCGGACGCGCATCCTCCGTTACGGAACAAGGCTGCACTCAACTAGGCTGGATTCGCAACCTGTTCACGCACAACGTTGTGAATTTCCGTTGTGTGGTTCACCAGTTCGATGTTGACGCGTGATGGAGGTGTGGTGTACGACACAGGTACGCGCATTGTGATGACTAAGGGGGCCGCATTGGCAAAACATCCGCATCCGACTGTGCGGCGCCGCAAGGTCGGTAGCGAACTCAAGCGCCTGCGCCTGGCGGCCGGGGTCACGATGGAAGAAGCTGCCGAACGCATCGGCGGCGACAAGCCGAAGATCTCCCGCCAGGAGAACGGTCGCCAGGGCGTCACCAAGCTGGAGGCAGAAGCCCTGCTTGAGCTCTACCACGTCGAGGATCTGCGCCTCCGGACGGCACTGATCACCATGGCCCGTGAGAGCCGCCGCAAGGGCTGGTGGGCGCAGCACGGTGATCTGCTTGCTGAGTCGCTGCAGGAGCAGATCAGCATCGAGTCCGATGCGGCCCGGATACTCCTGTTCCAGCCCCTGACGATCCCGGGGCTTCTCCAGACCCGCGAGTACGCCGAGGAGTCGATCCGCTCGGTCGAGAAGAGCCGCGGTGCATCCGCGGAACAGATCGCGACCTACGTCTCCGTCCGTATGGACCGGCAGGAGATTCTGCGCGGCGAGTCAGCACCGCAGGTGGTGTGCCTCCTGGACGAAGCTGTGCTGCACCGGTCGATGGGCGGCCCGGCAGTGATGGCGGCGCAATTGCAGCGGCTGATCGACGTCAACCATCCGCCCCAGCTGTCGATCCAGGTCATTCCGTTCGAGCAGGGCTGGCACGCGGGCCTGGACGGCGCGTTCAGTATCTTCTCGTACCCCGACCCGATGGACCTCGACGTGGTTTCCCTCGGGTATCTCGACGGAGCCCTCTACCTGGAGGAGAACGGCCCGGTCGAGCGCTACCGGATGGCCTTTGACCAACTCCGGAGTTCCGCCCTATCGTCACAGCAATCCATGGCTCTGATCGCTCGCGTAGCAAGGAGCCAGTACGCAAGTTAGAGGGCGGGACCCCGGATGATGTTGCACGACCTCCCTGAGGGCAGCTGGTACAAGTCCTCGTACAGCAGCGACACAGGGGGGAACTGCATCGAGACCCAGCCCGCCCCGCAGGGGCTCGTCGCCGTCCGGGACAGCAAGACCCCCGCCCTCGGCGCCCACGCGTTCGCCGCCACGGAGTGGCAGCACTTCGTCAACGCCGTGCGCAACGGCGAGTTCGACCTCTAGAGGCACCGGCAGGGACCGGCGCTCCAGGGGTCGCCCAGAACGCCGCCCCGCGCAGGGGCGGGCCCAGCGCCCAATCCCCAAGAGGTGTTCGTGCTCACTCCCGATACGCCCGGCGACGTGACCGCAGAGCTGAACGCGCAGCTGGTCAAGGAACTACGCGCCGGCGGCTGGCTGCGCACCCAGCGCGTCGTCACCGCGTTGGAGACCGTGCGCCGCGGCTGGTTCGTGCCGCCGGAGTTCTCCCGCGAGGAGGCATACGGCAACGAGGTCGTCTTCATCAGCCGGGACGGGGACGGCACCGCCCTGAGTTCGGTGTCCGCCCCGTGGCTGGTCGCCGGAATGCTGGAGCGCCTGGTGCCGCGCGAAGGCGATCGCGTGCTGGAGATCGGTTCCGGCGGATGGAACGCGGCTCTGCTGCGACATCTGGTGGGGCCGGACGGGCGTGTCACCAGCGTGGACATCGACCCCGCGGTGGTCGCTCGGGCGCGCCGCGGGCTGGCGGGGACGGACTGGCAGGACGTGCGTGTGATCGAGGGCGACGGACGTGCCGGGTTTCCCGGTGACGCGCCCTACGACAGGCTCGTCGTGACCGTGCAGGCGTCGGCGATCGCGCCCGCGTGGCTCGACCAGCTCGCGCCGGACGGCCGCATGGTCGTCCCGTTGCGCGTACGCGGCATGGGGCGGCTCCTGACGTTCACGGCGGAGGGCGGTCACTGGCGCGGCGGCGGCTGGGAGCAGTGCGGCTTCGTGCGGATGCGCGGTGAAGGAGCCGACCAGGGCGGGGGCCGTACGTTCCGTCTCGGCGAGCGTGCCCGGCTCAGGGTGCACGACAGCCCGCTGCCCGATCAGGCGGCGCTCGCGGTGGCCGCGTCCGGATCCCGGCATGAGTCGTGGAGCGGGGTGACGGTCGGCGTCACCGAACGCACCCGCCCGCTGGTGGACCTCTGGCTCGCCACCTGGCTGGACCGCTTCGGGCGCCTGCACGCGGATGAGGCGACTGCCGGGGCCGCGGGACCCCTTCTGCCACTCCCCGGCGGCAGCTCCGCGACTTGGGACGGCGCGAATCTCGCGTACGTGACGATGCGGGCCGCCGACGCCACGGGCACCCGCTACGAGTACGGCGTCGCGTGGCACGGATCCGACCCGCAGATCGTGGAAAAGGTCGTCGAACTGCTGCGGACATGGGACCGCGAACAGCGCGGAGGGCCGGGCCCCGCCCTGATGCTCTACCGCGAAGCGGATGCGTCGCCGTCGCCACCCGGCCGCGCGCTGCCCGGCACCGGACCCCGCCTGGTGCTCACCTGGCAGGCGCAGGCTCGACCCTGATCCCCCGGACGCAGCACGCGTCCGGGTTGCGCACCACCGATTCCGAGAGGAGGTGAGCACATGGACACACTCGACGTCTTCGCGCTGGATCCTCGGCAGGAGAGCATGGCAGCGATCCAGGCATTCGATACCGAGGGCGACGGCGACACCACCGGTGACGGCTGTGGGGAGTCCCCGCCGCAGGGTCCCACCACCGGCTGTCTGATCCCGGACTGACATCCGGTCGGCTCGAGCCGGTGCCGGACTCGCCCGCCCACGCGGCACCTCCGGCACCGGCCACTTGGAGGAGGCGTTCATGCGGACTGTCTTCACGGCCCGCCCAGTGGCCATGGCCCGTGTTCCCCTCACGCCTGCCATGGGTGTGCCCTCGCCCGGCCTGCTCGCCGAGGGCGTTTTCCTGGCGTCACGCTCCTTGGACAACGCGGCCCCGTCACCGCGCGCGGCATCTGCTCTGGCCGCTTACTCCCTGCGCGCAGGGGCGCGCACCACGCCGAACAGCGTGTGGTGCGCCGTCGGCACAGCCGTTCTCGACGGAACGGCGTCCACGACCGTAACCGTGGCAGAGGATCCTCGCGCCCTGACCTTGCCCTCTCCGGCATGGCTGCTGGCGGTGGCTGACCACTGCCTGCCTGCTGCGCTGACACGTCTCACGGTCACGGCGAACAATCTCGCCGTCCGCAGAGGGGACCGCTGGGAGGTCGCTCATACGGGTGAAGGCGGAGGCGCGGTGCTCGGCTCCGTCGCCGCTACGGAACTGTCCGACTGGCTGCTGGCCGAGTGCGCGGCGCCCGTCGCCGTACGGCAGTTGCTCGCCGCGATCGTGGACCGATATCCCGGCGCCGAGGACGCGAAGGCCCGCAGGGCCGTCACCGATCTGGTCCGCACGGGGCTCCTGCTGACAGACCTGCTGCCCGAGGACCTGCGTATCGACCCGTTGCACCACCTCGTCCAGCGGCTCGGTCCCGGGCGCCCCGCACGGGCTCTGCTGACCGAACTCCGTCGTTTGCTGAACGAGGCCGACCGCCATGCACCCGGAGCGACAGGGCGCCTCGCACTGCTGCGGCGCGCACGGGACCTTGCAGACGGCCTGTGCGTCACCGACCGGCCGTTCACCGTTGACACCGTGATGGACTCCGAGGTCCACATGCCCAGCGCCCTCGGCACACGCGCCGCCGAAGCAGCCTCCGTGCTCTGGCGGATCGGGCACCGGGCGGGTCCCCTCGCGGAGTGGACACGGCGCTTCACCGCAACGTACGGGCGACACCGGCGAGTCCCCCTCCTGGAGGCGATCGACCCTGCGACCGGGATCGGCGCCCCCGCTGGCCAGGACGCCGTCGGCGCCTTCAGCGACCTCGACGACCGGCGCTGCCGTCATCTGGCGGCCCTCTTCACCGCGGCGCTCGCCTGCGGCCGACCCGAAGTCGCCCTCACAGAAGACGACGTCCGGTGCCTGGAGGCACCGGAGGGCCCGGCACCGCCGCCCACGGCGGAGATCCACGTACGCCCCGTGCGGCGACCGGACGGGAGCACGGCGCTTGTCGTCGGACCGCACGCAGCGCAGGACGCCGGTTCCGCCGCCGCCAGGCTCGGTCACCTCCTGCCCGGTCTGTTAGCGGCCGCACCTCCCGGCGGATCCGGCGAGGCCGTCCCCGCGGAGATCGTCTGCCGCCCGCTGACCGCCCGCGCTGCCGCCCTCACTACGGCCGGTGGCACCCTCACGCACCGGATACCTGTGGGCGTCGCCCCTCGCGACGGCGACCTGCGCCTCGCCGATCTGACCGTCGCTTCCCACGGCACGGAGCTGGTCCTGTGGTCCGAGCAACTGGGCGCACCCGTACGGCCGGTGCTCCTCAGTCGGATCACCCGTGAACTACTCCCGCCCCCGGCGCAGTTGCTCCATCTGCTCGGCCATACCGGGGAGCGTCCCTGGCACCCCTTCACCTGGACGCCGGTGTTTCCGTACGCGGCCTACACCCCGCGCGTGACCTATCGCGGCACCGTCCTCGCCCCACAGCGCTGGGCCCTCCCCGACGACCTGATGGCGTCGACGCGCAACCGCTCCCTCTGGGCCGTGAGACTCGACAAATGGCTCGATCACGTCCGGCCTTCCGTTCCCCGCCTGGTGCTGACCGAGCAGTCCGACCGCCATCTGTTGGTCGACCTGGCCGATCCCGCGCACGCGGAGATTCTGCGACGCACCGTTGCAGCAGGCGCCCGCACTGTCGCCGAAGCCATCGGACACGCTCCGTCTGCCGCCCCCGCAACGGGGCCACGCGGCCCGCATCTGCTCGAACTCGTCGTGCAGCTCGACCGGCGGCCGAAGCACGCCGCGGTTGCGGCGCCGGACCCGCGTACCACTGTTCGTCCCCGTCGGCGTGACCTGGCCGGACCCCCGGACGGCTGGACATCCGCCGCGCTGGCCGTCCCCGCACCGCAGCAGAACAGCGCCTTGCTGCGCCTTCCGGACCTGCCCGGCGTCCGCCTCACGTACTGGCTGCGTTACCGGACCGCTGCCCTCGGTCCGCATCTCCGTGTCCGGGCATTCGCTGTCACTCGCGACGACCGCACGGCAGTGGAGGAGGCACTCACCGGCTGGGCCGAACTCCTGGCCGACCAGAACCTGAGTGACGGTCTGCTCCACTTCGAGCCCTACGTCCGCGAGACACAACGCTACGGCGGTCCCGACAGCATCGAGAGCGCGGAGCGCTTCTTCTCCTGCGACAGCGCTCTCGCCCGCGCCGCACTCCACCGCGACGAGCCCGACCGCCTGATCATCGCCGCGCGCACCATCACGATCGTCGCCGCGACGCTCTCACCGAACCGGGCACAGACTGCCGTCCGGGCGCAGCGCCTGGGCTCTTCGGAGCGGTACCAGCGCGACAGGCTGCGGCCACAGGCTCGCAAGTCCTGCGGGATCCCGGTCTCCGCCCGCGTCGAACGTGAATGGCGGGCAGCCCTGGCAGAGTTGGCCGGCCGGCTACCTCCTCATGTCTCGCCAGGTGTTGCCTCCGACCTGGTCCACATGCACTGCAACCGTCTCCTCGGCGCCGACGCCAGCCTGGAAAGGACCGCCCGCTCCCTGGCCGCCGATCTCCTGCACGCGTCATGAGCGGCGCAGTCCAAGGACACATCGAGGATGTCATCTGCTCCCTGTCGGACCCGGAGCGCGTCGCTCACTCTGCCGGTCCCGCGAGGGCCGCCACGCTCAACGACGGCGTCTGCGGAGCCGCGCTGGTCCTGGCGGTGCTCTCCGCCACCGACCCGGCGCTCGCGCGGCTGGCCTCTCGCCACTGGGACGTCGGTACCCGCCTTCTCCGGCGCAGCGGTCCGGACGGGATCTACCGAGGCCCCGGGGCCCTCGCGGCGTCCCTCGTCCTCGGTAACCCTCACCTGGCCGCTTCCCACCGTCGGAATGCGGACACGCAGCAGGCCGTACGGTGGCTGTCCGCCCGCGCCGCCGGACTCGCCCGGCATCAGCACGAGCGGCGCCTCCAGGGAAGGCAGGGCACTCCGTGGGCCGTCTACGACGCGATCAAGGGGCTGGCCGGGATCGGAAGAATCCTGCTGGTCGCGGACCAGACCGGACACCGCGAAATCGCCGAGCCGGGGCTGCGGGCGGCTCTGACCACGCTGAGCACGATGATCAACACGTCCTCCGCTTCTCGTCCCGGCTGGTGGCTCAGCCGCGATGAACACCCCGCTGCCCGAGCCATACCCGTTCCGGACTCCGGAGCGGCGACCACCGGTCTGGCCCATGGCATCGCCGGCCCCCTCGCGCTCCTCGCCATTGCAGCCGCCCACGGCCACACCGTCCCTGGGCAGCACCGCGCCATCGGACGAGCAGCACACTGGCTTCTCAACTGGCGTGCCGACGACGGCACCTGGCCGGCGCACATTTCCGGCGGAACTTTCCGACAGCCGGCTGTCCCCGCTTCGTCATCGCCTTCACGACGCGATGCCTGGTGCTACGGCAGCGCGGGCATCGGGAACGCGCTTCTGCACGCCGGTTCCGCAACGCACGACGAAGCCGTCACCGCCGTGGGACGTGCCGCCCTGAATTCCCTGGCCGACAGGCCTTTCACACAGTGGGACACCACGGGACCGGGAATCTGCCACGGAAGCGCCGGTGTGCTCCTGGCCGCCTCTGCGCACCACCACTGGCGGCTTGCCCGCCGAGCCCGCCGAGCCACCGTGGCTCAGCTTGCCGAGCCCCCACACCACACCTCCGCCGCGAACTCCGGACTTCTCACGGGTGCGGCGGGCGTTGCGCTGGCACTCAGCGGGTGCGAGTCGCGGCACACCCGAGCCCTTGAGTGGACGGCGTTGCTCCTGCTGAGCTGAGTGCGGGTGGCGACGTGCCCGGTCGCGCAACTGAGAGCCTCCTCCGGTCCGACGCCACGACGCGTCACAGGTAGACGGAAGGCTCAGACCGCCGGGAGGGACGGGTCCGGCTCCCAGGGGGCGGGGGCGGTGATCGACCAGCGTTCGTGGTCGCGCCAGGCGCCGTTGATGTAGAGGTAGTCGGGGGAGACGCCCTCGAAGCGGAAGCCGAGGCGCTGGACGAGGGCCAGGGAGGGCTTGTTCGCGGGCTGGATGTTCGCCTCCAGGCGGTGGAGGCGGAGGTCGGTGAAGGCGTGGTGCAGGACGAGGGCCAGGCCCTCGGTCATGTAGCCGCGGCCCGCGGAGGGGGCGAAGGCCGCGTAGCCGAGGGAGGCGCCCTGGTAGCGGCCGCGGATGATCGAGTTGACGTTGACCGTGCCCGCGGCGGCGCCCGTCTCGCGGACGCGGATCAGGTAGCCGCGGTTGGTGCCGTCGTCGAAGCGGTGCATCCAGGTCCGGAAGGCCTCCGCCGTCTTCGGCAGCTGCATGTACGGCCCGTACAGCTCGGCGCTGGCCGCCACGAGCGCGCAGAATTCGTCCTGGTCGGCAAGGGTGAGCGGGGCGAGTTCCACCCGCGGCGGCGTCGTGAGCATGGGCCCCACGCTAGGGCATGCCCGCCGTCAGCCGGGGGCGGGAGTCCCTTCGGCGGCCGCCGCGACGAGGGCGGGGATCAGGGGGTTCGGGTTGTCCGTGAGCCAGGCGAAGACCCAGCGGCAGGGGGCGGCGTCCCGCACGGGGAGGTAGACGAGGCTGGGCCAGGGGTAGAAGCGGCCTGCCTCGGCCGAGGTGGCGGCGACGGCCCGGCCGGAGCTGACCGTCTTGAGCAGGTCCTCCCAGCCGGTCACCTCGGGGCCGCGCGGGACGGGCCGGCCGGCGGGGGTGCGGGAGGGCAGGAAGACCTCCGCCATGGCGGAGGGGATGGGGGAGCGGTGGCTGATGAAGGTCAGGTCGCCGTAGTCCTCCAGGCACAGCGACCCGCGCGTCGCGTACGGGTGGCCGGCGGACAGGACCACGGCGATCGGCGACGTGTGCGTGACGGGCCCGGTGGTGACGCCCGGCTCGTCCACCGGCAGCCACACGTGCGCCACGTCGATCTCGCCCGCGCGCAGCCCGGCGAGCGGGTCGACGGGGTTGACGTCGTGGTGCACGAACCGGGCGGCCGGGTGCCCGGCGCGGAAGCGCGCGACGATCGCGCGGATCATCCAGTCCTGCGGGCCCATGGTGCCGAGCCGCAGTGTCCCGGCGGTCTCGCCGACCGACGCGGTGACCTCCTCGATCCCGTCCAGGATCTGCCGGTAGGCCGGTCCCAGGGCCGCGGCGAGCCGCTCACCGGCCGGGGTGAGCCGCACCGTGCGTGAGGTGCGCGCGAAGAGCGGGGCGCCGATGCGGCGTTCCTGCTTCTTGATGGCGTGGCTGACCCGCGACGGTGTGATGTGCAGCCGCTCCGCCGTACGCCCGAAGTGCAGCTCCTCCGCGAGCGTCAGGAAGATCTCGATGTCCCGCAACTCCATGCCTCGACCCCCCTCCGAGACCGTGAACCTAGCGGCCGTCGCCGCGTTGACACAACGCGCAACGATGACCTCTGGAGCAACACACCCTTGCGAAGTCGGCCGTTGATGACCGCCGGGCGCCCGGCCAGGCTGAGTTCGGGGCCGGACGGCCCCTCCGACCGAAGGGCGACGACACACGATGAAGGTTCTCGACGGCAGGACCGCGCTGGTGACCGGCGCGTCACGGGGTATCGGGCGGGCGATCGCGGAGCGGCTGGCGGCCGACGGCGCGCTCGTCGCCGTCCACTACGGGAGCAGCGAGGCCGCGGCGAAGGAGACGGTGCACGCGATCGAGGCGGCCGGCGGCCGGGCGTTCGCCGTACGGGCGGCGCTGGGCGAGCCCGGTGACGCCGACACGCTGGTCGACGCGACCGCGGCCGGGCTGGTGGAGCGCACCGGCTCGCACCGGCTGGACGTCCTGGTCAACAACGCCGGGACGACCTGGGAGGGCGACGCCGGGTCCACGGAGGCCTTCGACCGGCTCTTCGCGGTCAACGTCCGCGCCCCGTACTTCGTCATCCAGCGGGCACTGCCGCTGATGACCGAGGGCGGCCGGATCGTCAACATCGGCTCCGGCGTGACACACATCGCCGTCCCCGGCGAGCTGGCGTACGCGATGACCAAGGCCGCGCTGGCCACGCTGGGCCGCAACCTGGCGAACGAGGTCGGCGCGCGCGGCATCACCGTCAACACGGTGGAGCCCGGCACCACGCTCACCGACCGCACGGCCTGGCTCGCCCACCCCGAGGTGGCGGCCAAGGTCACCGCGGCCCAGGCGATCGAGCGGGTCGGCACCCCCGCCGACATCGCGGCGGTGGTCGCCTTCCTGGCCTCCCCGGACGGGGGCTGGGTCACGGCCAACACCGTCGACGCCAGCGGCGGCACCTACCTCGGCCCCAAGCAGCTCGCCTGACAGGGCCGCCCCGGCTCCGTACGGCCGGTGCGGGTCAGCCCGTCGTGACGGACACCGTGCCGACCATGGGCAGATGGTCGGACCAGCCCGACAGCGCGGCGTCGCTCAGCACCTGGCAGGAGGCGAAGGCGCTCTTGGTGAACAGGTAGTCGTACTTGCGGTCGGTGCGGGTCGAGCCGTTCCACATCGTGCCCGTGCCCTTGCGGGCCGTGCCCGTCGGGCCCTGCTCGCACTCGCGGTAGGCCGCGTAGAGCGGGGCGAGGATGCCGCTGTCGGCGCCGCTGGAGGGGTCGTCCGGGGGGCGGGTGTTGAAGTCGCCGCCGAAGACGGTGTCGTGGCCGTCGCCGACGATCTCGTGGAGGCGCTGGACCTGCGCGGCGCGGTAGGAGAAGCCGGGCCGCGGGTCGTGGTCCTCGCCCTGGGGGGTGAGGTGGCTGGTGCAGAAGCGGACCGGGGTGCCGGTGGTGCGGCGTACGCACAGCGCCTTGAGGAAGAGCCCGCCGTCGGGGGATTCGAGGTCGAACTCCTCGCGCGAGCCGTACGTGCCCTTCACCGCGATCGCGACGCCCTGCACACCGATCAGCGCGTCCCCGCGGCAGCGGAAGTCGGAGGTGGCGGACGGGTTGGCGTAGCGCGGCGGGTAGGTGATGGTGCCGCCCGGGCTCGGCAGCGAGGTGCCGAACCGGGCTTCGGCGGGCTGGGTGTACGGCACGAAGGCCACGCTCCAGCCGCTGCCGAGTTTCTCGCCGAGCCAGGTCACCTCGCTCTTCGTGGCGGTCTTGGCGCTGTCGTACGACGCGTCGTTCTCCGCGTCGTTGCCGCAGACCTCCTGGAGGAAGACGGCGTCGGCGGAGCGGCTCACCGCGAGGCTCGCGACCTCGGCCGCCAGCTCCTCCGGCTTGTTGCGCGACGGGCAACTGCCGCTCTCCCCGCAGATGTTCCACGTCAGCACGTGCACGGTGCTGGTCGTGGCCGCCGCGTCCACGCGGTGCGGCACGTCGGAGGAGTGCCCGGACACCGCGGAGTGCACCGCCGAGCCTGTCCAGACCAGCGCTGCCGCGGCCAACACGCCCGCCACCGCACCGAATTGACGTCGCCTCACCGTTACCTCCCCGTCCCCCACAGGCCGCGCACAGTTTAGAGTAAGGGCGAACAGGTGATCGAGGGGGACGCATGTCAGGACGGTCGGCGAAGGCAACCCGCAGGCGCCGCCTGGTGACGGCCCTGGTCGTCGCGCTGGCGACCGGCGCGGTCGTGGCCCCCGGTCCCTCCGCGGGCGCCACCGGCGCCGCGCACACCCGCGCCACGGACATCAACGGCGACGGCGCCGGCGACGTCGTGGTGGCCTCCTCCGCCCGGATGACCCGCTGGTCCGACCCCGCCGTGGGCGCGGCCGACCTGGGCGGCTCCGTCTACCTGCTGCCCGGCGGCGCCCCCGGCGCGCGGCCGGCCCCCGTCGTGGTGAACCAGGACAGCAGCGCGTCGGTCCCCGGCAGCTCCGAACTCGGCGACACCTTCGGCCAGTCCGTCGCCACCGGCGATTTCGACGGCGACGGGAAGGCGGACGTCGCCTTCGGCAATCCGCACGAGGCCGTCGGCACCGTCCCGGACACCGGCGCGGTGACCGTCCAGTACGGCCGGAGCGCCGCGCCCTACCTGGGCGCCGGGACGGGCGGGCTCACCTGGATCGACCAGAACGCCGACGGTGTCCCCGGCGACAACGAGCCCGAGGACCGCTTCGGCACCAGCCTGGTCACCGGCTACTTCAACGACGACGGCTACGCCGACCTCGCGATCGGCGCGCCCGGCGAGGCCATCGGCACGGCCTTCGAGGCGGGCCGCGTCACCGTCCTGTACGGCGGCCCCACCGGCCTGACCGCCACCGGGGCGCAGGAGTTCGACGGCACGGTGGCCGGCGCCGCCGAGCCCTTCGACCACTTCGGCGCCTCGCTCGCCGCGGCCGACCTGCGCGGCGACGGCCACGACGACCTGGCCGTGCTCGCCTCCGGCGAGGCCATCGGCGGCGTGGACGGCGCCTGGGGCGCCGCGGTCGTGCTGACCGGCACCGCGAGCGGGCTGTCCGCCGCCTCCCCGGCGGTGGTCAACGTCCAGACCACCGGGACGTCCGGCCACATCCGCACCCTGGTCGCCGGCCGCTTCACCGGCACCGGCTACGCCGACCTCGCCCTCTTCGCCGACCAGCAGCGCGGGGCCGCACCCGGCTCGGGCACGGTCGTGGTGGCCCCCGGCGGCACGACCGGCGTCGGCACCGTAGCCGTCGTGCCCCTTCCCGCCCCGGCGGTGACCGCGTACGCCCTGTGGGGCGGGTCCCTGGCCGCGGGCGACGTCAACGGCGACGGGCGCGACGAGCTGGCCGTCGGGGCGCTGCGCGGCGCGGGCGACAAGGGCAGCGTCACCGTCTTCACCGGCGACCCGGCCGGCCTCGCCGCCCGCCCCAGCGCCACCTTCACCGAGGACTCGCCCCCGCTCGCCGCCACCGGCAAGCCCGGCGAGGGCTTCGGCTACGCCGTCTCCCTCCAGGACCACACGGGCGACGGCCACGCCGAACTCCTCGTGAGTGCCCCCTGGGAGGACGCCACCGCCCCCGCGGCGCGGACCTCCACGACGGGCTCCGTCCTCTTCGAACTGAGCCTGACCATCCCCGCGTCCGGCCCCCCGGCGCTGACCTCCGCCCTCACCACCGCCCGCCAGGCCCCCTCCGCCTTCGGCCCCGGCGGTGTCGGCCTGGCCGGCGGCGTCACCGCCCTGACGGAGAACGGCGTCGAGCCCTCGCCGTGGCTGGACCGGCTGCCGTACAACTAGCGGTGCGCGTACGGGAGTCAGACGGCCCCGGTCAGGCGGTTCGCCAGCGTCGTGAGGGTGTACACGCCGATGCCCAGGACGACTTCGAGGGCGTTGCGCTCGGTGTAGCCGTGCGCGAGCAGGGAATTGAGCGTGGCGTCCTCCACCGCGCCCGCCGTCGCCATGGTGGCGAGGGTGAAGGTGCGCAGCGCTTCGAGGCGCGGGTCGGGGAGGGGGCGCGCCTCGCGGAGGGCGGCGATCACCTCGGGGGGTGCGGGGAGCTTGCGCAGCCGCGCGGTGTGGATGCCGATGCAGATGTGGCACTGGTTGCGGACGGAGACCGCCATGGCGACGGTCTCCTGGGAGAGCGCGTCCAGCGTGCCGCTCTCGAAGCCCGCGCTCAGCGCCAGGAAGCCGTTCAGCAGCTCGGGGGAGTGGGCGAGCCGGCCGACCGCGTCGGGCAGCACGCCGAATTCCTCCTTGACCGCCCGCATCGCCGGCTGCGACTCCGGCGGGGCGCTTTCGAGGGTGTGTGCGGCGAACATGGGAGCCCCCTAAAATGGACAACATGGTTGACGATGAGACGATGGTAAACCAGGTTGTCCATACAGGGAAGTGGGAGGAGCGCCCGCGGCCCGGGTACGAGCTGCCGCTGCTGCTTCTCGCGGGCTTCCGCACGCTCATCGACGAGGTCCACGCCGAGCTGGCCGCCCAGGGGCATCCGGACCTGCGCCCCGCGCACGCCTTCGCCCTCCAGGCCGTCGGGCCCGACGGAGCCGGGGCGAGCGACATCGCCCGCACGCTCGGGATCTCCAAGCAGGCGGCCGGCAAGACCGTCGACAGGCTCGTCTCCCTCGGCTACGCCGTCCGCGCGGACGACCCCTCGGACGCCCGCCGCAAGCTCGTCCGCATCAGCCCCGCCGGCTACGACGTCCTCGCCCGCTCGGCCGCGGTCTTCGACCGGCTCCGGTCGGAATGGGCCGCCACTCTCGGTGAGGACGCGGTCCGCACGATGGAGGACGGCCTGCGCGCGGTCGCGGCGCCGGGCGCGTTCCGGCTCGACGCCGCCGCCTGGATCGGCTCCTGAACCGCCCGCGCCGCAGAACGGGAAAACGTTCGGGATTCGTCACAAGCCGCCCGGGTGCGGAACCCGCGGGACGGGTGGGGCCGTCGGTTCACATGCCGATCGCCTAAGGTCGGCACAGCACCCGGCATGGCTGAGCACGGTGAGGCGAGGTTCCGAATGACGCAGGCGCAGAGCGGCACGGACGCCACCGCGGGGGACGAGGAGGTGCGGCCCGCGGCGGGGGAGAGCCGGGTGCGGGCTGCGGCGCGGGGGTTCGTGCGGTGGTGGCGCCCGACCGGGATGTGGCGGCGCGGCATCGTCACCGCCGTGGTGTGCGTACTGCTCACCGGCGTGCTGTTCTTCCACTCCGACATCCCCAACCGGATCGGCAACCTCGGCAGCCTGACCGAGACGTTCCTGCCGTGGGCCGGCCTGCTGCTCCCGGTGCTGCTGGTGGTCGCGGTGCTGCGCCGGTCGACGACCGCGCTGATCGCGCTCGTGCTGCCGGCGCTCGTGTGGACCAACCTCTTCGGCGGGCTGCTTCTCGACAAGTCCCGCTCCGGTGGCGACTTCACGGTGCTGACGCACAACGTCAACGCCGACAACCCCGACCCCGACGGCACCGCGCGGGACGTCGCCGCGGCCGGGGCGGACGTCATCGCGCTGGAGGAGCTGCCCGAGAGCCAGGCCAAGCGCTACGCGAGCGACCTCGCGGCGGCGTACCCGTACCACTCGGTGCAGGGCACAGTCGGGCTGTGGAGCAAGTACCCGCTCAGCGGGGTGCGTCCGGTGGACATCCGGATGGGCTGGACGCGGGCGATGCGCGCGGCCGTCAGCACGCCGGACGGGCCGGTCGCGGTGTACGTGGCCCATCTGCCGTCCGTACGCGTCAAGTTCGACGCCGGCTTCACCGCCGGGCAGCGCGACCGGGCGGCGGACGCGCTCGGCCAGGCCATCATCGCCGAGCCGCTGGAGAGCGTGGTGCTGCTCGGCGACCTCAACGGCACGATGAACGACCGCGCCCTCGCCTCGGTGACCTCCCAGATGCGCTCCACGCAGGGCGCCGCGGGCAACGGCATGGGCTTCAGCTGGCCGGCGAGCTGGCCGATGGCGCGCATCGACCAGATCATGGTCAAGGGCGCCGAACCGCGCTCGTCCTGGACGCTGCCGAAGACGGGCAGCGACCACCTCCCGATCGCCGCCCGCCTCCAACTGCCCGCGGACAACAAGGACAACTAGGCCCTCTGGCGCCCTCAGCCGCCCTCAGTCGCCCTCGCGCCAGCGGTCGGTGATCGGCAGCCGGCGGTCCTTGCCGAAGCCCTTCGCGGAGATCTTCGTGCCCGGCGGATACTGCCGGCGCTTGTACTCGGCGGTGTCCGTGAGCTTCAGGACGCGCGTGACCAGCTCCGGGTCGAAGCCCGCCGCGACGATCGCCGCGTAGCCCTGGTCGCCGTCGACGTACATCCCCAGGACGCGGTCCAGGACGTCGTAGTCCGGCAGCGAGTCCGTGTCGACCTGGCCGGGGCGCAGTTCGGCGCTCGGCGGCTTGCTGATCGAGTTCTCCGGGATCGGCGGTGTCTCGCCCTTCGCGGCGGCGGCCGCGTTGCGCCAGCGGGCGAGCCGGAAGACGGTCGTCTTGTAGACGTCCTTGATCGGCCCGTACGCGCCGACCGAGTCGCCGTAGAGCGTCGAATAGCCCACCGCCAGCTCGCTCTTGTTGCCCGGCGCGAGCACGATGTGGCCCTCCTGGTTGGAGATCGCCATCAGCGTCACACCGCGCAGCCGGGATTGCAGGTTCTCCTCCGCGAGCCCGGTGAGCTTCAGCGACTCCATGTACGCGTCGAACATCGGCGCGATGGGGACGGTGCGGAAGTTCAGGCCCGTGCGGCGGGCGAGTTCGGCGGCGTCGCCCCTGGAATGGTCCGAGGAGTAGGCCGACGGCATCGAGACGCCGTACACGTTCTCCGCGCCGACCGCGTCGACCGCCAGCGCCGCGACGAGCGCGGAGTCGATGCCGCCGGACAGGCCGATCAGCACCGAGCGGAAGCCGTTCTTCTCGACGTACGCGCGCAGGCCCGTCACGAGCGCGCCGTAGACCTGGGCGTCGTCGCCGAGCGGCTCGGCGACGGTGCCCGCGAACTGCGCGGAGTACGCGGGGACCGGCTCCGCCGAGAGCGTCACGTGCTGGATCTCCAGCCCGTCGTCGACGACCCCCGAGGCGGGCTCGGGCGCGGCGGCCGGCAGCTCCAGGTCGAGGATCACGCACTCCTCGGTGAACTGCGGGGAGCGCGCGACGACCTCGCCCGCGGCGTCCACCACGATCGTGTCGCCGTCGAAGACCAGCTCGTCCTGCGCGCCGACCATCGCCACGTACGCCGTCGTGCAGCCCGCCTGGCGGGCCCGCTTGCGCACCAGCTCCAGGCGCGTGTCGTCCTTGTCGCGCTCGTACGGCGACGCGTTGATCGACAGCAGCAGCCCGGCCCCGGCGGCGCGCGCGGCCGGGACGCGGCCGCCCTCCTGCCACAGGTCCTCGCAGATCGCGAGCGCGACGTCCACGCCCCGCACCCGGACCACGGGCATCGTGTCGCCGGGCACGAAGTAGCGGAATTCGTCGAAGACGCCGTAGTTGGGCAGGTGGTGCTTGGCGAAGCGCAGCGCGACCCTCCCGCCGTGCAGGACCGCGGCGCAGTTCTGCGGGGCGCCCGCGGGCTGGCCGAAGCGCGGGCGGGCGTTCTCGCTGCGGCCGAGGTAGCCGACGACGACCGGCAGCTCGCCGAGCCCCTCGGCCGCCAGCCGCGCCGCCAGGTCCACGAGCGCGGCCCGGCTCGCCTCGACGAAGGACGACCGCAGGGCCAGGTCCTCCACGGGGTAGCCGGTGAGCATCATCTCCGGGAAGGCCACGAGGTGGGCTCCCTGCCCGGCCGCGTGCCGGGACCAGCGCAGCACGGACTCGGTGTTCCCGGCGATGTCGCCGACGGTGGAGTCGATCTGGTTCAGGGCGAGTCGTAGTTGAGGCACGGGAGCCAGTGTAATCGTCACCTCGACGAAATGCTGTCTGCCGGGTCACATCCGGCCCGTCGCCCCCGATCAGGACGGCCGGCGGCCCCCCGGGGGGGGCCCGGGGGCCCCCGCCCGGGGGGGGGCCCCCCCCCCCGCCCCCCCCCCACCACCCGCACCACAAGGGGGTTGCGCCCCCGGTTCAGGTGCACAAATACCCCCCCGATACGGTAG
>NZ_JBIRQQ010000014.1:0-122188 GCF_044333285.1 Streptomyces sp. NPDC021020 | reverse complement strand
TGGTTGTTGCGGCCGGGGAGCATGTTAACGCGCCCCCTCGCCTAATGGCTGCCGCCCGGGCCCCCCCCGCCCCCCCCCCCCCCCCCCGGCGGGCGGGGGCCCCGGGGGGGGGCCGGGGGGCCCCCCGGCCGTGGTGCGGACCGCGCGGCTCAGTGCCCGGTCACGACCTGCTCCACTTCTGGTTGCCGCCGCCGTTGCAGGTCCAGATCTCCAGCAGCGTGCCGTTGGCGGTGCCGCGGCCGGTCGCGTCCAGGCACTTTCCGGAGCCGGTGTTCACGACGGTGCCGTCGGAGCGGACGCTCCATGTCTGGGCCCCGGTGCCGTTGCAGTCCCAGATCTGGACCGGGGTGCCGTCGGCGGTGCCGGCGCCGTTGACGTCCAGGCACTTGGTGCCGTAGACGGTCAGCCGCCCGGCGGAGTCGGCCGTCCACTTCTGGTTGCCGCCGCCGTTGCAGTCCCACAGCGCGACCTGCGTGCCGCTGGTCTGGGTGGCGCCCGGCACGTCCACGCACCGCCCGGAGTCCTGCCCGCGCAGGACGCCGGTGGAGCCGGTCGGCGGCGCGGTGCCGCCTCCGCCGAGACCGGCGACGACGGCCTCGGCGGCGCTCGCCTGGGTGGTGGGGGTCCACAGGGCGAACGGGCCGACGAAGGAGTTGCCCTGCCGGCCGGAGCTGTCGGTGTCGTTGGCGAGGATCGAGTTGGCCGTGGTGGTCAGGAACGTGTCGTACTGCGTGGTCCCGGTCGCCGTGGCCAGGGCGCGCAGGTAGCGGGCGAAGATGCCCTTGAACGCCGAGCCGTCGCCGGTGCAGTTGGGCTCGCAGCCGTCGTAGAGCACACCGTTCTTGTTGAAGCGCGCGACCGCCGCGGTGGCGATCGACGTCGCCGTGCCGAGCAGCGAGCTGTCGCCGGTGGCGCGGGACTGCTCGACGAGGCCCTGGAGGACGACGCCCTGGTTGTAGGAGTAGTTGGCGGTGCTGAACGTGCAGTTGGGGACGTTCAGGCCGTCCTGCACGAGGTTGCCCTTGATCAGGCCGGAGTTCTTGAACCAGTTCCACTCGGCGGTGGCCCAGCCGCCGTAGGTGGTGTCGCCCGCGATGCGGTTGTGCAGCCCGGCCGTGGCGGCGAGGAAGAGCTCGTTGGCGATCGACGCCTTGTACTGCTTGGCGGTGCTCCAGTAGACCCCGCCGCCGCACTGGGAGTCCCAGTAGCTGTGCATGTAGTCGGTGGTCGTCCGGGCCATGTTCAGGTAGTTCGTGTTGCCGGTGATGTCGTAGGCCTGCAGCCAGACCAGGGCCCACCAGCCGGTGTCGTCGATGTAGTCGTTGGTGAAGTTGCTGTTCTTGGCGAAGGCGCCGGAGATGGCGTAGTCGTAGCTGCGGTCGCCGGTGGTCTGCTCGTACGTCATCACGGTGCTCAGCGACACCGCGGCCGTCCACCAGCCGTTGGTGTCGATACGGCCGTTGTTCGCGTCGTACGACTGCATCAGGACCGCGACGCTGTTCGCGGCAGGGGACGACGCGGCCTGCGCGGTGCCGGTGGTCGGCAGCAGCAGCAGGCCGCCGAGCAGGGCGGCGGCCGCCCGCCCTGCCCACTTCCTCGGGGTGGATCGATTCATGTGCGTCCTCCACTTCTCGTGGCCGGATGGCGGGGCGGGCGGCGCCCGGTCAGCCGGTGGGCAGGTTCCAGCGCTGGGCGTTGGTGCCGTTGCAGTCGAAGATCTGCAGCTGGGTGCCGTCAGTGGTACTGGAGTTGGGGATGTCGAGGCAGCGGCCGGACTGCGGGTTGACCAGGGCCTTGGTGCCGGAGTTGTACGTCCACTTCTGGCTGCCGGTGCCGTCGCAGCCCCACAGCTGCACCAGGGTGTTGTTGCCCGTGCCGCCGAAGGAGACGTCCACGCACTTGCCGAGGATCTGGAGCGTGCCGTCCGCCCCCACGGTCACCTGCTGGGCGGCGCTGTTGTTGCAGCTCCACGACTGGATGTGGGAGCCGTCGTCGGTCGAACCGGCGTTGTCGTCCAGGCACTTGCCGGCGATGTCGGACGTGACCGGTCCGGTGCGGCTGACCGGCGGCCCCGGGGGCTTGCTGCCGCCGTCGCCGTTGTAGGACGGCGGGGCGGCGGAAGCGGCCGTGGCCCAGCCGGTGTTGGCGGTGGTGCCGAGGGTGAGGTTGAGGGTGCCGCCGCCGGTCGCGAAGGAGGCCGGGAGGTAGGCGTTGTTCCAGGCGGCGCCGTTGAGGGTGGCGCTCTGGACGTAGGGGGCGTTGTCGGCGGCCGCGGGTGCGGTGACGACGATGTGGCCGCCGCTGCCGAGGGTGACGTCGACGGAGGTGAACAGCGGGCTGCCGAGGGCGAGGTCGGAGGTGCCGGGGGTCTCGGGGTAGAAGCCCATGGCCGACCAGACGTACCAGGCGCTCATCGTGCCCAGGTCGTCGTTGCCGACGCCCCAGTTCGCCGGGTTGTTCGGCCACAACTGGTCCTGGACCTGGCGGACGACCTTCTGCGTCTTCCAGGGCTGGCCGACGTAGTCGTACTCCCAGGGCAGTTCGATCGACGGCTCGTTGCCGAGGTCGGCGTGCGAACCGCCCGAGCCGTGGAAGTCCGACAGCACGCTGTCGAGGTAGGCGGCGTACTTCGCGTTGCCGCCCATGGCGTCGGCGAGTCCCCGGATGTTGTGCGGGACCGCGCCGGTGTACTGCCAGGACGTGCCCTCCACGAACTGGTCGCTGCTGGTCGCGTTGAAGCCGCCCTTCCAGGAGCCGTTGAGCTGCTTGGGCTGCATGAAGCCGGAGCCGGTGTTGAAGACGTTGCGCCAGTCCTGCGCGCGGTTGGCGAACTGCGAGGCGGTCGTGGTGTCGCCCAGCGCCTTGGCGAAGGCGGAGGTGGCGAAGTCCTGCGCGCTGTACTCCAGCAGGGTGGCCACCGAGCCGTAGAAGTCGTGCGGGTAGGTGCCGTCCGAGGGGAGGTAGCCGTATTTCGTCTGGAGGTCCAGGCCCATCCGGATGGGGTTGCTGGTCGTGCCCTCCTTGACCATGTCGGCCTTGGCGGCGGCGGTGTCGAAACTCCGCGCGCCGAAGGCGTAGTAGTCCGCGACGATCGCCGGGCCCGGATCGCCGTTCATCACCTGCGTCTCGGCGGAGTTGAGCGACCACTTGGGGAAGAACCCGGCCTGCGCGTAGTCGTTGACGAGCGACTGCGCGCTGTCGGACGCCTGCTGCGGGGCGACCAGCGCCTCCAGCTGCGCCTGAGTGCGGTAGATGTCCCAGCCGGAGTAGGTGCCGTACTGCGCCTTCTGGCTGCCCGAGACGGTGTGGACCTGGTGGTCGAAGCCGATGTAGCGGCCGTCGCTGTCGCTGAGCAGGTTCGGGTGCAGCAGCGAGTGGTAGAGCGAGGTGTAGAAGACCTTCTGCTGGTCGGAGGTGCCGCCGCCGACCTGGATCCGGTTCAGGACGGTGTTCCACGCGTTGTGCGCCGCGGTGCGGGTGCCGTCGAAGTCCCAACCGCCGTTCTCGGCAGCCCGGTTGGCCGTCGCGCCCGCGACCGAGACGTACGACAGGCCGACCTTGGCCTGCACGACGCGGTTGCCGGTGGTGTTGAACGTGACCGAGTCACCGCCGTTGAAGGTCCCGGTGCCGGTGATCGGCTGGTCGAAGACCATGTCGAAGTACGCGGTGTACGACGGGGCCGACGCGCAGAACAAGCCCGCGTCCACCGAACCGCTGACCTCGGTGCTGCTGACCTTGGTGAAGTGCAGGTTGGTGGCCTTGTCGGCGTTGAGCTTGAACAGCAGGTTCGCCTGGGTGCTGGAGGGGAAGGTGAAGCGCGCCATCCCGGACCGCGACGTGGCGGTCAGCTCGGTCTTCACCCCGTTGTCCAGGCTCACCGAGTACGCGCCCGCGCTCGCCGACTCGTTGCCGTGGCTGAAGCCCACGGTGGCGCCGCCGTCGACGTTTCCGACCGTCGGCAGCACCGGGATGTCGCCCATCGCGCCGCAGCCGGGGCCGGAGATGTGGTTGAGGCTGAAGCCTGTGACAACGTTGTCGGAGTATGCGTAGTCACCGCCGGGCGGCCTGGACGGGGTGTCGGGGCTCCACGACACCATCCCGAACGGGGTGTCGGCGCCGGGGAAGGTGTTGCCCCCGTTGGACGTCCCCAGCAGCGGGTTGACCAGGGAGGCGGGGTCGGTCACCGCGGCCGGCGCGGCGGCGTGCGCGGCGGTGGTGGTGGGGGCGGCGAGCCCGAGCAGCAGCAGGCAGCTCGCCAGGGGGATACGCCATCGCTTCATATACGGCTCCAGGTGCGGACGGCACGGCTGACGCGGCACCGGTGGGGGGTCGAGACCCGCACAGCAAAGGGCAGCCCTGAGCGCCTGTCAACGCACTGGACCGAAATAACGCACACGAGTCAACAGACATCGGAGGAAACGTGTTCGGACATGGTGGCATGCGGCTCGGATACGGCCGCCCCGTTGCCGAGGGGCGGCCCGGCGGGCCCGGGGCACCTGGCATCGGGCACATCGGTCCAGGTCAGGCGGCTGTGGATCAGGTGCGGGCGGCCGGGGGGCGCGGGTCGGGCGGTGCCGGGGGGCGCTGTCGTGACACGGCTGTGGGAGCGCGGCCATGGCGAAGTCCTACGCGGTGCGCGGTGGTTGAGCGGTCCGACCACAGGTCCGGACCATTGACGCGAGCATGGTCGCTGGCTAGCTTCGGAGAGCGCTCTCTCCTTGTGGTCGCTGCGTCCGCTCGTATTTGGCCAAGGGAGCGGGGGAGCGTTCACGGCTGTTGCGAGGGCGGCCTCCGCCGGATTCTGACAACGATGTCACGTGCATCGTCCGAGGTGACCGTCGGGGAGCCGTCGAGAGGCGTCAAGTGCCGCTGAGATCAAGCGAGTTCGGCGCTAATCGTTCGTTTCTGTTTTCTTGTCGCGAGCCTTGACCGGCAAACGAACACGACAGAACACTGTGCGGCAATCCCCTCCAGCAAAGGATGCCACTGATGTCACTCATGTCACGACTAGGGAGACTCGCACCCCTGTGGGTGCTCGCGCTCCTCGCGGCCGTCCTCGCGGTCAGCAGTGTGCCCGCGCAGGCGGCGACCACGACCGTCACCGTGGACGGCACGCAGGGCGGCCGGCAGTTCGACGGGATCGGCGCGATCAGCGGCGGCGGCGGCAACTCCCGCCTGCTGACCGACTATCCGGCCGCGCAGCAGTCGCAGATCCTGGACTACATGTTCAAGCCCGGCTACGGGGCGAACCTCCAGCTGCTGAAGCTGGAGATCGGCGGCGACGCCAACTCCACCGACGGCTCCGAGCCGTCGATCGAGCACGCCAAGGGCACGATCAACTGCAACGCCGGCTACGAGTTCTGGCTCGGCGAGCAGGCCAAGGCCCGCAACCCCGACATCGGCCTGTACGGCCTGGCGTGGGCGGCACCCGGCTGGATCAACGGGGGCTTCTGGTCGACCGACACGATCAACTACCTGATCTCCTGGCTGGACTGCGCCAAGCAGCACAACCTGAACATCAAATACCTCGGCGGCTGGAACGAGCGCGGCCACGACGCCAACTGGTTCGTGCAGCTGCGTTCCGCGCTCAACTCGCACGGCTACAGCAGCGTGCAGCTGGTCGCCGACGACTCCGGCTGGGGCGTCGCCGACGACATGGCCAACAACGCGGCCTTCAACAACGCGGTGTCGATCATCGGCGCGCACTACTCGTGCAACGGCGGTGACGGCGGCGACGCCAGGAACTGCTCCAGCACCACCGCCGCGAAGAACAACGGCAAGCCGCTGTGGGATTCCGAGAACGGCTCGCAGGACATGAACACCGGCACCCCCGCGCTGATCCGGGCCATCACCCGCGGATACGTCGACGCGAAGATGGTCAGCTACTTCAACTGGCCGCTGATGGCGGCGATCTACCCCAACCTGCCCTACAACACCGTGGGTCTGGCCACCGCGAACTCCCCCTGGTCGGGGAACTACCAGATCGGCGCGAGCACCTGGGCCACCGCGCAGGTCACCCAGTTCACCAAGCCCGGCTGGAAGTTCATCGACTCCGCCTCGGGCTACCTCGGCGGCAGCGAGGACAACGGCACGTACGTCACCGTCAAGTCCAACACCAGCGCGGACTACTCGACGATCCTGGAGACCACGACCTCCAGCTCGTCGCAGACGGTGAACTTCCACGTCCAGGGCGGGCTTTCCACCGGGACCGTGCACGTCTGGTCGACCAACGTCAACAACCCGAGCAACGCCACGTCCTTCATCCACACCCAGGACATCACGCCGAGCAACGGCTCCTACTCGCTGACCATGCAGCCCGGCTACGTCTACACCGTGTCCACCACGACGGGCCAGGGCAAGGGCACCGCGACGGCCCCGGCCGCGCACGCGCTGGCGCTGCCGTACAGCGACAACTTCGACAACGATGTCAGCGGCACCGAGGCGCGCTACCTCTCCGACATGCAGGGCTCCTTCGAGGTCCAGCCCTGCACCGGCCGCTCCGGGCAGTGCGTGCAGCAGATGGCGCCGGTCAAGCCGATCGAGTGGCAGGACGACTCCGACACCTACTCGCTCATCGGCGACACGACCTGGGCCAACTACACCGTCAGTTCGGATGTCTACATGCGCGGCGCCGGCACCACGGAGCTGCTCGGCCGGGCCAACACCCAGCAGCGCCCGCAGTCGCACATGAACGCGTACTACCTGCGCATCCGCGACACCGGCCAGTGGTGGATCGAGAAGATGTACACCGACGGCTCCAACCACACCCTGGCCACCGGCACCACCACGGCGCTCGGCACCGGCACCTGGCACAACCTGTCCTTCACCTTCCAGGGCTCGACGATCAGCGCCAAGCTCGACGGCAACCAGTTCGGCTCGGTGACCGACACCTCGTTCTCCAGCGGACAGGCGGGCCTGGGCATCCAGGGCTACCGCACCGACCAGTTCGACAACCTGAACATCACCCCCGGCACCGGCGGCGGCACCGGCGGCACCCCGGGCGGGACCGGGCCCGTCGTGTCGGCGAACGGCGGGAAGTGCCTGGACGACAACACCGGTTCGACCACCAACGGCAACAGGATCCAGATCTGGACGTGCAACAACTCCGCCGCCCAGCAGGTCACCGTCGCTTCCGACGGCACCCTCCAACTCCTCGGCAAGTGCGTGGAGGTCACGGGCAACGGCGGTACGGCGAACGGGACCCTGGTCGAGCTGTGGGACTGCAACGGCGGCAACAACCAGAAGTGGACGTACAACGCCTCGACCGGCGCCCTGGTCAACCCCCAGTCCGGCCGCTGCCTCGATGTGCCCAATGCCAGCACGACCGACGGCACCCAGTTGGAGATCTGGGACTGCAACTCCGGCAACAACCAGCGATGGACGATCCCCGGTTCCTAGATCCCACGACGACGCCACAGGAGGAAGCCACTCATGCAGACGGACAACGGCCGATCGCGCAGGCTGTTGCGGCGCGTCGTGACCGGACTGCTGCTGCTCGCCGCGGCCCTGCTGGGCCCGCTGCCCACCGCCCACGCGGCGCCGGTCAGCACGTTCAGCCCCGGAACGGCGTGGAACGACCAGAACGGGAACCCGTTGCAGATGCACGGGCTCGGGATCGTGAAGTCGGGCACCACCTGGTACGCCTTCGGGGAGGACAAGAACGGCGAGAACTCCTCGGACACCTCCTTCCGCTCCATCCCCTGCTTCACCTCGACCGACCTGCACACCTGGACCTTCCGGAGCAGCGCACTGCCCCGCCAGGCGGGCGGCGACCTCGGCCCCGGCCGCATCGTCGAACGGCCCAAGGTGATCCACAACGCCTCGACCGGCCAGTACGTGATGTACATGCACATCGACAACCCCGCCTACTCCGAGGCGAAGGTCGGGGTCGCCACCAGCTCCACGCCCTGCGGTCCGTACACCTACCGGGGCAGCTTCCAGCCGCTGGGCAACCAGAGCCGTGACGAGAGCCTCTTCCAGGACACGGACGGGACCGCGTACCTGCTGACCGAGGATCGCGCGCACAGCAGGACGCACATCGAGCGGCTCTCGGCCGACTACCTCACCGTGGCCGCCGACGTCGCCGACGTGGCCGGATACGAGGCTCCGGCGATGATGAAGGCGGGCGGCCGGTACTTCATCCTCGGCTCCAGCCTCACCGGCTGGAGCACCAACGACAACATGTACGCCAGCGCGACCTCGCCGAGCGGGCCGTGGAGCGCGTACAACACCTTCGCTCCGGCGGGCACCTCGACGTACAACTCGCAGACGGCGAACATCATCCAGGTCAGCGGCACGGCGGGCACCACCTGGATCTACGCGGGCGACCGCTGGAACCCCTCCGACCTGGCGAGTTCGCAGCTCATCTGGCTGCCGATCACCGTCTCCGGCAGCACCCTGAACGTCGGGTGGTTCACCTCCTGGTCGCTGGACGTCTCCGCGGGCACCTGGACCGCGAACTCGTCCGTGCCCACCGCTGCCGACCACGTCCTGACCAGCGCCCACGACGGGCAGGCGATCGACGTCAACGCGGCCTCCACCAGCGACGGCGCCGCGATCGTCCAGTGGCCCGCCAACGGCGGCGCCAACCAGAGGTGGAACCTGCGCCGTGCCTACGGCAACGTCTTCAGCCTCGTCAGCGCCGCCTCCGGCAAGTGCCTGGACGTCTCGGGCGCGTCCACCGGCCCGGGCGGGGCGCTCATCCAGTGGCCGTGCTCCGGCGCGGCCAACCAGCTGTGGGCGTTCGACGCGGTCGGCGACTACACCTCCTCGTCCGACGCCTCCTACGTCCTCAGGAGCCTGAACAGCGGCCTGGTCGTCGACGTGCCGGACAGCTCCACCACCGCGGGCACCGCGCTGGAGCAGTGGACGGGCAACGGCGGCCCCAACCAGACCTGGCGCGTCTCCTGACCTCCCGCCCGGGGCGCAGCGCGCCACGGCCTTCCGCACCCACCACCCCCCACGCACAGCGAAGGAGAGCACATGAGCGTCAAACGAGCCGCGATCGTCGCGGCGACGGCAGCCGCGCTCGGCACGGGCGTCACGCTGCCCGCGGCGGCCGGCGCGGCGACGCCCCAGCCGCAGTCAGCCGCGGCGCCCGCGTCACTGCGGGTCATGCCGCTGGGCGACTCGATCACCTGGGGCGTCGGCAGCCCGTCCGGCAACAGCTACCGCGGCTTCCTGTGGAACGAGCTGGCAGCCGAGGGACACGCCCTCGACTTCGTGGGCTCCGGCCGCAACGGACCCATGTCCGACCCCGACAACGAGGGCCACTCCGGCTGGCGGATCGACCAGATAGCGGGCATCGCCGATGCGGTCCTGGCCCAATACCGGCCCAACGTGGTCACCCTGGAGATCGGCACCAACGACCTGAACCAGAACTACCAGGTGCCCACCGCCACCGACCGGCTCAGCGCCCTGATCGACCGGATCACCGCCGACGCCCCCGACGCGACCGTCCTGGTCGGCACCGTGATCGTCTCCACCAACGCCACCGAGGAACCCAACCGCCCGGCGTTCAACGCCGCGCTCCCCGGCATCGTCCAGGCGAAGCAGGCCGCGGGCAAGCACGTCCGGCTGGTCGACATGAGCGCCCTGACCACCGCCGACCTGTCCGACCAGCTGCACCCCAACGACAACGGCTTCAGCAAGATGGCCGACGCCTTCAACGCCGGCATCCAGGCCGCCGACAGCGCCGGGTGGATCAACCCGCCGGTGGCCGTCGGCGGTCCGGTACGGTCCGGCGTCGCCGGAAAGTGCCTGGACGTGAACACCGGCAGCAGCGCCGGCGGCACCGCCGTCCAGATCTGGGGCTGCAACGGCACCGGCGCCCAGTCCTGGACCGCCGTGCCGGACGGGACCCTGCGCGCCCTGGGCAAATGCCTCGACGTCACCGGCGCGGCAACCGCGAACGGCAGCAAGGTCGAGATCTGGGACTGCAACGGCGGCGCCAACCAGCAGTGGCAGCCGTACAACGGCGGCTACCGCAACCCGGTCTCCGGCCGCTGCCTGGACGACCCCAACGCCTCCACCACCGACGGTACGCAGGCCGTGATCTGGGACTGCAACGGCGGCGCCAACCAGAAGTGGACCGCCCCGGGAGCGTGACAGGCCCGACGCTCCCGACCCCTGACCGGCGTCCCCGCCGTCCCGTGACACGTACCGCTTCCGGTCCGGTACCCGTTGCCCATCCCCCCACCAGGAGGTGACGTGCGCCTCGCACGGAAACCACTGACAGCATTCCTCGCCGCGGCCCTCGCCGCGGCAGGAACGACCGCACTCGCCACCGCGCCCGAAGCCCGTGCGGCGGTACCCGACACCATCCCCCTGACCTACACGAACAACTCCGGACGCGCTGAGCAGATCTACATCTACGACCTGGGGACCCAGCTCTCCACGGGCCGCCAGGGCTGGGCCGACGCCGGCGGGACCTTCCACGCCTGGCCGGCCGGCGGCAATCCCCCCACCCCGGCGCCCGACGCGTCGATCGCCGGCCCGGCGAACGGTCGGTCGACCACCATCCGGATACCCAAGTTCTCCGGCCGGATCTACTTCTCCTTCGGCCGGAAACTGGACTTCCGGCTGACCACCGGCGGCCTGGTGCAGCCCGCGGTCCAGAACCCGTCCGACCCGAACCACGACATCCTGTTCGACTGGACCGAGTACACACTCAACGACTCCGGGCTGTGGATCAACAGCACCCAGGTCGACATGTTCTCCGTCCCGTACACCGTGGGCGTCTCGGGTTCCGGCGGCACCAGGACCACCGGCACGCTGAAGCCCGGCGGCTACAGCGCCTTCTTCAACTCCTTGCAGAACCAGCCCGGCGGCTGGTCCGGCCTCGTCCAGAAACGGGCCGACGGCACGGTCCTGCGCGCGGTGAACCCCGGCCACGGCATCGAGTCCGGCGCCCTTCCGGCCGGCGTGATGGACGACTACGTCAACCGCGTGTGGTCGAAGTACAGCACCTCGACGCTGACGGTCACGCCCTTCGCCGACCAGCCCGGCACCAAGTACTACGGGCGGGTCTCCGGCAACACGATGAACTTCACCAACTCCTCGGGCGCGGTCGTCACCAGCTTCCAGAAGCCCGACTCGGACAGCATCTTCGGCTGCTACAAGCTGCTGGACGCCCCCAACGACCTGGTACGGGGCCCGATCTCCCGCACGCTGTGCGCCGGCTTCAACCGCACGACGCTGCTGACCGACCCCGACCAGCCCGACGCGTCCTCCGCAGGCTTCTACCAGGACGCGGACACCAACTTCTACGCCAAGTACCTGCACGCGCAGATGGCCGACGGCAACGCCTACGCCTTCGCCTTCGACGACGTCGGCAACCACGAGTCCCTGGTGCACGACGACAACCCGTCCTCGGCGTCGATCACCCTCGACCCGCTGAACGGGGGCGGGGGGACCACTCCCACCGGGCCCGTCGACACCTCCGCCTGGTACAGGCTGGTGGCCGCCCACTCGGGCAAGTGCGTCGACGCCTCCGGCGGCGGAACGGCCAACGGCACCCCGCTGCTCCAGTGGACCTGCGGGGGCCAGGCCAACCAGCAGTGGCAGTTCACCGCCACCGACAGCGGCTACTACACGATCACCAACCGCAATTCCGCCGCCGCCAACCAGGTCATCGACGACCCGGCGAGCTCCGGCGCGGACGGCACCGCCCTGGACACCTGGGGCCGGGACGGCGGCGCCAACCAGCAGTGGCTGCCGGTGGCCCAGCCGGACGGCCGCTCCCACCTCGTCAACCGGGCCAGCGGCAAATGCCTGGACGTCACCGGCGCCTCCACCGCCGACGGCGCCCTCGTGGAGCAGTGGACCTGCAACGGCGGCGCCAACCAGTCCTTCCAACTCGCCGCCGGCTGAGACGGCACGTGCTCCGCTGCCCGACCCGGTACTCCCTCGGCTGCCGCCACGAGCGACGGCGGCAGCCGGGGGCACCGGGACGGTTGCTCGACCTCCCATCCCCCTAAGACCTCGGCGATCGCCGGACGCCGGACCTCCCGGCCCGACGTCTGACATGCCCTGGTCATCATCCTCGACAGGCGGACAAACATGAGACACCTCCTCCGAAGGGCGGCGGCATCGGCCGTGGCGGCCGGAATCGCCCTCGTGATCCCACCCGCAGCCCACGCAAGTGCCTCCTCCGAGGCCGCGGCGGACGGTCCGGCGACGAGCACACCCGCATCGTGTGCCACGCCTCTGCACCGGGGATCGCCGGTCTGTTTCGCCCGGATACGCACGGACGTCCGCGCGGTGCGCGACAACGCGCTCGCCCCCCTCGCGACGCCCTCCGGGTACGGCCCCGCGGATCTGCGCAGCGCCTACGGCATCGCCTCGGCCGCCGCGGCGAACGGAGCCGGGGCGACCGTGGCCGTCACCGAGCTGGCGGACAACCCCAATCTCGAATCGGACCTGGCCACCTACCGGTCGCAGTACGGGCTCCCCGCCTGCACCACCGCCAACGGGTGCTTCCGCAAGGTCAACGGCAGCGGCCAGCAGGGCAACTACCCGGCGCCGGACTCCGGCTGGGGCACCGAGGCGTCACTCGACATCGACGTCATATCCGCGGTCTGCCCGCTGTGCCACATCCTGGTGGTGGAGTCCGGCAACCTGGACACGGCGCAGAACACCGCGGTCTCGCTCGGCGCGCACTTCATCTCCAACAGCTGGGGCACCGGGGACAGCGCCGGCAACGCCGACTCCTACTACAACCACCCCGGCGTCGTGGAGGTCGCCAGCTCGGGCGACGGCGGCTACGGGACGAGCTTCCCGGCCACCTCCCGGTACGTGCTCGCGGCCGGCGGCACCTCGCTGCGGAAGAGTTCCGGCACCGGGCGGGGCTGGTCGGAGACGGCGTGGTCCGGAGCCGGTTCGGGCTGCTCGTCCTACGAGGCCAAGCCGTCCTGGCAGCACGACACCGGCTGCGGCGGGCGCAGCGTGGCCGACGTCTCGGCGGTCGCCGACCCCGGCACCGGCGTCGCGGTCTACGACACCTACGGGCAGGGGGGCTGGTTCGTCGTCGGCGGCACCAGCGCCTCCTCCCCGCTGATCGCCGCCGTCTACGCCCTGGCCGGAGCCCCCGCCGACCCGGCGGCCTCGGTCCTGTACGCCCACGCCGGAAGCCTCAACGACATCACGTCGGGCTCCAACGGCTCCTGCGCCACGTCCTACCTGTGCACCGCGGGACCGGGCTACGACGGCCCGACCGGCCTGGGAACACCCAACGGCCTGGGGGCCTTCACCGGAGCCGGCAGTGGCGGTACGCCCGGCGGCACGGGCCCGGTGACCTCCGGCATGGCGGGCAAGTGCCTGGACGACTACACGGGGTCCAGCGCCAACGGCACCAAGGCCGATCTGTGGGACTGCAACGGCACCCCCGCCCAGCAGTGGAGCAGCAACGGCAGCACCCTGACCGTCAACGGCAAGTGCCTGGACGTCACGGGAGCCGGTACGGCCAACGGCTCGCTGGTGGAGCTGTGGGACTGCAACGGCGGCGGCAACCAGGTCTGGCAGGCCGGCGCCAACGGCAGCCTCGTCAACCCGGCCTCCGGCAAGTGCCTCGACGACCCCGGCTTCAGCACCACCAACGGCACCCAGCTCGACATCTGGGACTGCAACGCCGGCATCAACCAGCGCTGGAACCTCCCCTAGCGGACCCCGGAGCCCGGACCCACCGGCCCGTCCGCGCGTGTCGCGGGCGGGCCGGTGCGATCGGACCTAGCCCCGCAGCCAGGCGGCCGTGTCCGCGGGCAGGCGGCCCCCCACGAGCGGCCCGCTGGTCAGGAGGATCTCCGTGTGCTCCGGCAGCTCCGCCGGCGCGTCCGCGAGGTTCAGGACGCAGACGAACTCCGCCGAGCGGCGGAACGCCAGGACCGACGGGTCGGACTCCAGCCATGCGAACGTGCCGTCGCCGAGGCCCGGCTCGGCCCGGCGCAGGCGCAGCGCCTCCCGGTAGAGGGAGAGCATGGAGTCCGGGTCCGATCCTTGCGCCTCGGCGGTGCGCGGCGCCCAGCCCGCGGGCTGCGGGAGCCACGGCTCCGCGGTGGAGCCGGCGGGGCTGAAGCCGAAGGGCGGCTCGGAGCCGCTCCACGGCAGCGGCACCCGGCAGCCGTCGCGGCCCGGGTTGGTGTCCTCCGAGCGGAGGTACATCGGGTCCTGGAGCTTGTCCAGCGGGATGTCCTCGACCTCGGGCAGGCCCAGCTCCTCGCCCTGGTAGAGGTAGACCGAGCCGGGCAGCGCGAGCGTGAGCAGGGCCGCGGCGCGGGCGCGGCGGGTGCCGAGCTCCAGGTCGGTCGGGATGCCGAAGGCCTTCGTGGCGAAGTCGAAGCCGGTGTCGGCGCGGCCGTAGCGGGTGACGGTACGCGTCACGTCGTGGTTGCACAGCACCCAGGTGGCGGGCGCGGCGACCGGCGCGTGCGCGGCGAGCGTGACGTCGACGGAGGTGCGCAGCCGGTCGACCTCCCACGGGCAGGACAGGAAGTCGAAGTTGAAGGCGGTGTGCATCTCGTCGGGCCGCAGGTAGCGCGCGAAGCGCTCCGCGTCGGGCAGCCACACCTCGCCGACCAGGATGCGCGCACCCGGGTAGGAGTCGGCGATGGCGCGCCAGCCGCGGTAGACGCCGTGCAGCTCGTCGCGGTCGATGTACGGGTGCGGCGCGCCGGGCTCGTCGGTGAGGTCGGGCAGCTCCGGGTCCTTCATGACCATCGCGGCGGAGTCGATGCGCACACCGCCGGCACCGCGGTCGAACCAGAACCGCAGGATGTCCTCGTGCTCGGCGCGGACCTCGGGGTGGTTCCAGTTGAGGTCGGGCTGCTCGGAGTCGAAGAGGTTGAGGAACCAGTCGCCGGGCGTGCCGTCCGGGTTCGCGGTCCGGGTCCAGGCGGGGCCGCCGAACTGCGAGGGCCAGTTGTTGGGCGGCAGCTCGCCGTTCTCGCCGCGCCCGGGGCGGAACCAGAAGCGCTCGCGCGCGGCCGAGCCGGGCCCGGCCGCCAGCGCCTCGCGGAACCACGGGTGGGCGGCCGAGATGTGGTTGGGCACGATGTCGATGATGGTCCTGATGCCCAGCGCGAGGGCTTCCGAGATGAGCTTCTCGGCCTCCGCGAGGGTCCCGAAGACCGGCTCGACGTCCCGGTAGTCGGCGACGTCGTAGCCGCCGTCGGCCATGGGCGACGGATACCACGGGCAGAACCACAGAGCGTTGACGCCCAGCTCGGCCAGGTACGGCAGCCGGGACCGCACGCCGGCCAGATCACCGGTCCCGTCACCGTTGCTGTCGGCGAAGCTCCGCGGATAGACCTGGTAGATGACCGCGCCGCGCCACCAGTTCTCGTCGGCCTCGGGCTGAGGGGTGTCTGCCACGTCAACGTCCTTTCGGGCAGGTGGGACCCCGCCGCCGGCCCCGGATGGCGGGGATGTGGGCATGAGGGCCGGCGGCGGAGTGCTGTGGGGTGGAGCGTTACGGAAGGCTGGGGCAGCGCCTGTGCGGGCCGGTCAGCCCTTGAGGCTGCCGGCGGTCAGGCCGGACATGATGTTGCGCTGAAAGAGCAGGAAGATCAGCAGGGTCGGCAGCGCCGAGATCGCGAGCGCGGCGATGAGGACGTTCTGCGGGACGCCCTGCGAGAGCGAGTTGATGCCGATGTTGATCGGCTGCTTCGTCGGGTCGGGCTCCACCAGCATCGGCCAGAGGAAGTCCTTCCAGACGTTGACCACCGCGAAGATCGACACGACGCCCAGGATCGGCCGGGACATCGGCAGCACGATGGACATCAGGGTGCGCGTCGGCCCGGCCCCGTCGATGGCCGCGGCGGCCATGAGGTCGTTGGGGATCGAGTCGAAGAACCTCTTGAGCAGGAAGATGTTGAAGCCGTTGGCCACCGTCGGCAGCCAGATCGCCCACGGGTGGTTGATCAGGTTGACGTGCAGCAGCGGCAGGTCGAGCACCGTCATGTACTGCGGGATGATCAGCACGGCCGACGGGATCATCAGCGTGGCGAGCATGCCGCCCAGCACGATGTTGCCCAGGACCGGGCGGAGCTTGGACAGCGCGTAGGCGGCGGCGACGTCGAAGACGAGCTGGAAGGCGAGCGCGCCGAACGCGTAGTAGAAGGTGTTCCACAGCAGCTTGGCGAGCTTCAGCTGCGTCCAGGCCGTCTTGTAGTTCGACGGCTCCGGGTGGTGCGGGAAGAGCGTCGGCGGATTCTGCACCACCTCGTGCACACTCTTGAAGCCGCTGGTGACCATCCAGTACAGCGGGCCGACGAAGACCAGCGTGAAGACCACGATGACGAGCGTCAGCACGGTCCAGTAGATACGCCTGCCGCGCGGCCGGGCGAGCGTGGCGGACGATATCAGCGTCCGGTTCTGCGGAGTGAACTCTGCCATGACCTGTGATCCGTCCTAGTCGCTGTTCCGGTTGAGCCGCGCGTACACACCGGAGAATCCGACGAGTACCAGGAGCAGGAAGAGGCCGAGGGCCGCTGCGCCGCCGAAATTGTTGTAGCGGTAGCCGTACTGGTAGACCATGTAGACGACCGTCATCGTGGAATTCTCCGGGCCGTTGCCGCCGGCCATCAGGTACACGTTGGTGAATTCCTGCATGGTCGCCACGACCTGCAGCAGCAGCATGAGCGAGAGCACCAGCCGGGTCTGCGGGACGGTCACGTGCCAGATCTTGCTCCACAGGCTCGCGCCGTCCAGGTCGGCGGCCTCGTACAGCTCACCGGGGATGTTCTGGAGCGCCGCCAGGTAGATCAGGGTGGCGCTGCCCATGCTCATCCAGGTGGCCGCGATGACCACCGAGATCAGCGCGGTGTTCGACGAGTCCAGCCATTGCGACGTCGGCAGGTGGAAGAAGTGCAGAATGCGGTTGAAGAGACCGTATTCCGGGTTGTAGAAGTATTTGAAGAGCAGCGCTCCGGCCACCGGCGGAAGCATCACCGGGAGATAGACCAGGACCCGCAGGTACGCCCGTGCGTGCCGCAGTTCGTTGAGCAGGATCGCCACGAAGAAGGGCACCGCGAAACCGATGACCAGCGCGTAGAGCGTGAAGAGTCCGGTGTTCTTCCAGGCCGTCCAGAAATACGGGTCGTGGTAGACCGTCTTGATGTTCTGGAAGCCGACCCAGCTGGTCACACCGCGCTTGGTGTGCTGGAAGCTCATGATGAACTCCCGGACCATCGGGTACCAGGAGAACAGCCCGAAGCAGATGATCGCGCCGATCAGGAATCCGTAGGCGCGCAGGTTCTCGCTGACCTTGCGGCCCAGGCCGCCCCGGCCGCCCGCGGAGCGGGGACCGGAGGCCCGCCCGGCGTGGCGCCGTGTTGTCTTGTCGGGGACGGTCGTCGTCGCCGCCATGGGAAGCTCCTCGGCTGGAAGCGTGCGTGGTCGAGGGTGGGAGTCGGGGGCCGGTGGCCCGGTGCGGGGCCGCGCCCGCGGGGCCGGTCGGTGACCGGCCCCGCGGGGGCTGCGGTGTTACTGGCTGGCGGCCAGCAGCTGGTTGGCCTGCGTCTCCGCGGAGGACAGCAGCTTGTCGATGTCGGCGTTCTTGTTGCTGAGGACGCCGGACATCACGGTGTCGAGCACGGTGTAGAGCTTCTGCGCGTTCGGCGGCTCACCCTTCACCGGCACCTGCGCGTCCACGTAGGACTTGTAGTTCTCGACCGGCACCGTGGCGTACTGGGTCTTGTCCGCGGTGTCCGTGGCCTTGGACTGGCCGGTGAAGAAGAAGGGCTGCGGCAGGCCGACGGGGATGCCGTCCGCCTTGTTGCGCGCGTAGTTGAACTGGCCCTTCTTCAGGGTCAGGAACTTGAAGTTGATCCAGGCGATGCCCGCCTTGATCTGGTCCGGGGTGTCCGACTTCTTGAAGAAGTAGTCGTTGCCGCCCATCAGCGAGGTCTTGCCGCCGGGGATCGGCGCCATGCCGAGGTCGTCGAAGTTGGCGCCGTACTGCTGGACCATGAGCTGGATGTCGTCGGGAGCGGCGAGGTACATGCCGATCTGGCCGGCGCCCATCGCCTTCTGGCTCTCGCCCCACTCCTTGCCGGCGCTCTGCGGCATGCTGTTGTCGACCCAGCGCATGTCGTGGATCGTCTGCAGGATCTGCTTGGCCTCGGGGCCGTTGAAGTTCACCTTGGAGCCGCTGTCGTCGACGACGGTGTTGCCGGCGCCGTAGAGGGCCGAGGTGAGGTGCCAGCCGCCCTGGCTGCCGGCGCCGTACTCGAAGAAGCCGTGGACGCCCTTGCTGCCCAGCTTGTCCTGGATCTGCTTGGCGTCGGTGCGGATCTCGTCCCAGGTGGTCGGCGGCTTGTTCGGGTCCAGACCGGCCTCGGTGAAGATCTTGCGGTTGTAGATCAGGCCCATCGAGTAGTTCGTGGTGGGCAGGCCGTACAGGCGGCCGTCGTCCTTGAGGATGTCGAGGACGCCCGGGTCGATGTCCTTGAGGTTCGGCACCGTCTTGTCATTGACGTAGTCGGTGATGTCCGCGGCCTGGCCGGCGTCCAGCACCTGCTGGAGGTCGGTGACGTACGAGTAGAACGCGTCGGTCTCGGACCCGCCCTGCAGCTGCGCGGTGAACTTGTCCGTCTCCTCGCAGGGGAACGCGTCCTTGCTGTTGATCGTCACGTTCGGGTACGTCTTGTGGAACTCGGCGACATCGTCGAGCCACTGCTTGCGCTCGGGCTTCTTGGTGGTCGGCGGCATGCAGTCGACGCTGATCGTCACCTTGGTCTTCGGGTCCAAGGGGGTACCGGCGCTGGAGCTGCTGGTCTTGCTGCCGCCGTCGTTCTTCTTGTCGTTGCTGTCGGAGCATGCGGCGCTCGTCAATCCGATGCCTGCGACCAGCGCGAATGCCACCAGTCTGCGGTAGCGGATTCCGTTCATGATCAAACCCTTCCCCTGAACCACTGCGCGTCGTTGGACTGCGATCGGGACCCCTGCGGCGCATGATGCACATGATGTCCGGCGCAGGTGCAGCGCGACCGTCTCGGGTTGGCTCAACGTACTTAACCCGATAGATGTCCGCAAGATGTCGCGCGAATTTCGCAAAGACACGACTTGGTCACGACGCCTGGTGAGCGGGTTACGCTGCGCAGACGACGGAGCGCGCATCAACCACGCACCGGCCGGCGGTGCGCGGAAGTGCGCGCTCGGTCCTGCGAGGGCCCCGCAAGGCCCGGCGGCTAGGCGTTGGTGCGCGCCTCCGGGTGCGGGATACGGGCGGGGTGCGGGGCCGGTCCGGTGGAACCGCGCACCACCAGTTCCGGTTCGAAGAACAGCTCGTCGTGGTCGACCGAGGCGCCGCTGATCTCGCCCGCCAGCAGGTCCACCGCGGCCCGGCCCATCGCCTCGATCGGCTGGCGTACGGTCGTCAGCGGCGGCTCGGTGCAGTTCATCAGCGACGAGTCGTCGTAGCCGATCACCGAGACGTCCTCGGGCACCGACAGCCGGCGCCGCCGGGCGGCCCTTATCGTGCCCAGCGCCAGCAGGTCGGAGGCGCAGATGAAGGCCGTGATGCCGCGTGCCAGCAGCCTGCTCGCCGCCGCCTGGCCGCCCTCCAGCGTGAAGAGCGCGTGCTCCACCGTGACCGAGGGGTCCACCCGGCGCGCGGCCGCGAGCTTGCGCCGCGACGGCACGTGGTCCGGTGGGCCGAGCACCAGGGCGATGCGCTGGTGGCCCAGCGACATCAGGTGGTTCATCGCCTGCTCGACCGCCACCGCGTCGTCGCAGGAGACGCGCGGGAAGTCGAGATGGTCGATCGCCGCGTTCATCAGCACGGTGGGCAGGTTGCGTTCCGCGAGGCGCGCGTAGTGGTCGTGCGGCGACTCGGCCTGGGCGTAGAGCCCGCCGAAGAAGACCACCCCGGACACGTGCTGCTGGAGCAGCAACTCCACGTAGTCGGCCTCCGAGACGCCGCCCGCTGTCTGGGTGCAGAGCACCGGGGTGAAGCCCTGCTGCGCCAGTGCGCCGCCGACCACCTCCGCGAAAGCGGGGAAGATCGGGTTCTGCAGCTCGGGCATGACCATGCCGACCAGCCGGGCGCGTTCCCCGCGCAGCTGGGTGGGCCGTTCGTAACCGAGCACGTCAAGAGCGGTGAGGACCGCGGCCCGGGTTGCGTCGGAGACGCCGGGCTTCCCGTTCAGCACCCTGCTGACGGTGGCCTCGCTCACTCCGACCTTCTTTGCCACCTCGGCAAGTCGTCGTGTCATGGCGTCGATTCTAGTACAGGTGGCGCAAGTTTCTTGCGGTGATTTTGCGAGATCTCTGCAAGTCATCCAAATTTTGCGAAACCTGGTCGACATATTGCTGTGTCAGATCCGGGTCCCTAGGGTGTCGGACGTCACATGAGCGACTCCCCTCACGAAGGGATCCCCCCACCGCATGGACACCAGACGTCACAGCACCCGGTGGCTCGGCGCCGCCACCGCCGCGGCCCTCGCCGCCGGCGGTCTCGCCTTCGCCACCCTCGCCCCACAGGCCAGTGCCGCGCCCAGCGCCCAGGCGGTGTCACCGTTCGCGGTCAGCGGCGGTGCCACCGTACCGTTCACCGAGTACGAGGCCGAGGCCGCCTCGACCAACGGATCGCAGCTCGGCCCCGACTACACCCAGTCAACGGTCGCCTCCGAGGCGTCCGGGCGGCGCGCGGTGACCCTCGCCGGGCAGGGCAAGTACGTCGAGTTCACCCTCAGCAAGCCCGCCAACGCCGTGGACGCCGCCGTCAACCTGCCGCGCGGCGCCTCCGGCAGCGTCTCCGTCTACGTCAACGGCAGCAAGATCGCCGGCAAGCTCGCCGTCACCTCGCAGTACTCCTACGTCGACACCGGCTGGATCGCCGGCGCCAAGACGCACCACTACTTCGACGACTCCCGGCTGCTGCTCGGCCAGGACGTACCGGCCGGCGGCAAGGTCAAGCTGCAGCTGGACGCCGGGGACACCGGCAGCGCGACGATCGACGTGGCCGACTTCGAGCAGGTCGCGGGCGCCGCCACCCAGCCCGCGAACTCCGTGTCGGTCGTCGCCGACGGCGCCGACGCCTCCGGCGGCGGCGACTCCACGCAGGCCTTCCGGCAGGCGATATCCGACGCCAAGGCGCAGGGCAAGGAGGTCTGGATCCCGCCGGGCACCTTCAAGGTCACCTCGCAGATCCCGGCCGACGGCGTCACCCTGCGCGGCGCCGGGAACTGGTACTCGGTGGTGCGCAGTTCGCACTTCATCGACCAGACCTCGGCGAGCGGCAACACCAAGCTCTACGACTTCGCCGTCTTCGGCGACGTCAGCGTCCGCAACGACAACTCGCCCGACAACTTCGTCACCGGCAGCCTCGGCCCCAACTCCGTGGTCTCCGGCATGTGGATCCAGCGCGAGAAGGTCGGCCTGTGGCTGACCGGCAACAACGACAACCTCGTCGTCCAGAACAGCCGCATCATCGGCACCACCGCCGACGGCCTCAACCTCGACGGCAGCGCCCACAACGTCACCGTCAAGAACAACTTCCTGCGCAACCAGGGCGACGACTCGCTCGCGATGTGGTCCCTCGGCTCGCCCGACACCGGCAACACCTTCACCGGCAACACCATCGTCCAGCCCAACCTCGCCAACGGCATCGCGATCTACGGCGGCAGCGACAACACCGCCTCGAACAACGTGATCGCCGACACCAACGCCCTCGGCAGCGGCATCGCCATCTCCAACCAGGCCTTCCTCCAGCCCTTCAACCCGCTGTCGGGCACGGTCACCGTCTCCGGCAACACCCTCATCCGCACCGGTGCCCTCAACCCCAACTGGGGCCACCCGATGGGCGCGCTGCGCGTGGACTCCTACGACTACGCCATCAGCAACGACATCCGGATCAGCAACACCAGCTTCGTCGACAGCCCGTACAGCGACTTCGAGTTCGTCTCCGGCGGCGGCCACGGCTACACCGTCAGCGGGGTGACGGTCAGCGGCGCCACCGCGACCGGCACCGGCACGGTCGTCGTCCAGGCGGAGACCCCCGGCTCGGCGTCCTTCAGCAACGTCACCGCGACCGGCACCGGCGCCACCGGCGTGTACAACTGCTCCTACCCGGCCAACCTGCCCGCCTTCACGATCGGCAAGGGCTCCGGCAACAGCGGCTGGGACGGCACCTGGGGCGACTGCGCCAGCTGGCCCCAGCCCGGCAGCGGCCCCGGCACCACCACCGGCGGCACCACCACCGGCGGCGGTGACGGCGGTACGACGACCCCGCCGTCGAACGGCAACCTCGCCCTGCACCGCCCGGCGAGCGACACCGGCCACGCCGACGTCTACGGCGCCGGCAACGCGGTCGACGGCAACGCCGACACCTACTGGGAGAGCACCAACAACGCCTTCCCGCAGTCGCTGACCGTCGACCTCGGCTCGGCGCAGAAGGTCGGCCGACTCGTCCTCAAGCTGCCGCCGGCCGCGGCGTGGGCCAGCCGCACCGAGACGCTGGCGGTGCTCGGCTCCACCGACAACTCCTCCTGGAGCACGCTGAAGTCCGCCGCGGGCTACACCTTCTCCCCGGCGAGCGGCAACACCGTGACCGTGACGCTGAACGGGGCGAGCACCCGCTACCTGCGGCTCACCGTCACCGGCAACACCGGCTGGCCCGCGGGCCAGCTGTCCGAGCTGGAGGCCTACACCTCGTAGCCGGACCGTCCGTGCGACGGCGGGCGGCGGCGCTTGGGGGGAGCGCCGCCGTCGCGCAGGTGCAGGGCGCGCAGCGCGATCTCGGTGGCGAAGCGCTCGTCGGGGCGGGTGAGCTGGTCGCCGAAGGCGCGCTCCAGGATGCGCATCCGGTAGCGCACCGTCTGCGGGTGGACGTCGAGCTGCTCGGCGATCTGCGCGGCCGTCCCGCGCGTGGTCAGCCAGATCCGCAACGTCTCGACCAGCCGCGCCTGCTGGGTGGGCGTCAGCGCGGCGAGCGGGGCGAGGAAGCGGGCGGCCATCTGGTCGGCGAGCGCCGGGTCGCCCAGCAGCCACAGCGGCAGCAGATGGTCCTCGCACCGCAGCAGCGGGCCGCCCGGGACGGCCCCCGTCCCGGCCAGCGACAGGGTCTGCCGAGCCCAGCGCAGCGAGTCCGCGGCCTCGCCGAGCCCGGTGGTCAGCCCGACCGCGGCCCGGCAGCCGCCGAGCGCGTCGTCGAGGCACGCGCGGCGGGCCCCGGTCAGCGGCCCCGGCACGAGCAGATGCGGCTCGGGGTCGGCGAAGTCCTGGAGCATGTCCGGGTCCAGCGCCTGGCGGCGCGGGTGGGTGCCCGGGGCGAGCGCCACCATGGTGACCTCGTCCGGCAGCCGCCACCCGCAGTGCTCGGCGAGTTCGGCGAGCGCGCTGCGGGCCACCGCGGTGCCGCCGAGGATGCGCCGCAGTAATCGGCGCCGCCGGTTGTCCGGCTCCTCGCCCAGCTCGGCCAGCGCCTGGACGTAGCCCTCGCGGGAGAGTTCGGCCAGGTCGCCCATGTAGGCGAAGAGCGCGTCGGCGAAGGTCAGCATGAAGGCGGCCGACAGGTTGTAGCGGCGGCTGACGGCACGGACCCGGCGCAGCGCGACCTGGCAGCCGATGCGGTAGGCGGCCTGGAGGTTGTCCAGACTGCGCCCCTCGTACGCCTCGTAGCGCCCGAAGCGCCGGCACAGGTCGTCGCGCTGGGCGGTGGTCGCGGTGGGGGCGGCCACCCGGTCCACGAAGCTGGCGATGCTCTGCTCGATGCCGAACCGGATCACCTTGCTGTTGGGGCCTTCCAGAAGGTGCCCGTATTCAGGGATCGCGGTGACGATTTCAGCAGCCATCTCTTTCAATAGACCCGGGAGTTCCGGGCGCATGATGGCGGCGAACTCCCGGGGTATGGGACCCGTGATCTCCCCTTGATCCGGGACCTGCCGCATGACGGACATGAGCCTCCCCCTCCGTACCGCCTCATCGCGTCGGTGGCCTCGCTGCAACATAGACCAAATGTTCACGCTGCGCAGCCCCGCGGATGCGTAAACGTTGCCGGGCCCGCCGGCGGCGGCCCAGCACCGGGGCAGGCGGGGGAGCGGCACGGGACGGCCGGGCAGGCGGGGAAATACTCACTTCCCGACAAAAACGGCGGGGGTGATGTTGCCCCGGTGACAGAAAATTACCCGACGGTAAGGTTCCGGAAGGAATCTTGGACAGGATTGTTGCGCCCCTCGGTTACCCGTACGTAACGTCCAGCTTTGCAAGGGCGCCCGAGGGAATCGGTGCCCCATGTTCCAGGTAGCAGTCGCAGCCGAATTCCGCCCCCGACGTGCGGTGATGACGCACGTGAGGCGCGCGGTTCCGGTTAATCAGGTACGTCGAACTCCTCGGTTTCACGAAGGGATTCAGCCATGCGCAAGTTCACCAAGGCGTTCACGGGTACGGCGGCGACGGGTGCCGCCATCATCGCCGCGATCGGCCTGGCGGCCGGCCCGGCCTCGGCCGTCACGCCCACCCAGGTGACGATCAGCGGGAGCAACACCGACGGCTCCTTCACCGCCCTCGCGTCGAAGCCGACGCTGAAGGACAACAAGACCGGCGTCGTGCTCAACTGCTCCTCCGCCTCGGCCGCCGGCACCGCCGTGAACGGCACCCACGCCGGCACCCAGGCGGCCACGCTGACGTCCCTGACGTGGGCGTCGTGCAACATCAGCGGTATCCCCTTCGGCGTGACGTCCAACGCCAGTGCGACCGCCCCGTGGTCCCTGAACGCCACCGACGTCACCGACAGCACGGGCAAGACCCTCGGCAACATCACGGGTGTCCACGCGGTCCTGTCCGGTGCGTGCAACGCCACCGTGACCGGCACCGTCACCGGTTACTACACCAACGGCACCCACACGCTGTCGATCAACGCCGGCACCCTGACCGTCTCGGGCGTCAGCGGCCTGTGCCTCGGGCTGATCAACAACGGCGACTCGGTCACCTACACGGCCGACTACGTCACCACCCCGGCCCTCGGGGTCGTCGCGAGCTGACGACGGCGCGGACCCGCACGGCACCGCACCCCACCGCACAACACGGCACAGCACCGCACAGCACCGTCTGCACCGAGCCCCGGCGGGCACCGCTGCCGCCGGGGCTCGCTGTCCCTCCGGGGCGGCCGGTGCTCGCCCGATGACAAGTCCGGGGTTCCGCTTTGTCATCGGTTGACAAGAAAGCGGCCCGCGCGAGAGCCCGTCGAAGTCGGCCTCGTCGATCACTTGTACGGCCTTATTACCCGCCCGTAATGTCCGTGCGTCGCCGACGCGCCAGCCAGGAGGAGTCCGTTGATGCGAGGTGCAGTGAACCCGCGCAGGGTGCTGCTGACGGCCGCCACCGCGTCGGTCGCCGTGCTCGCCGGGATGCTGCCCGGCACCCCCTCCGCCGCCTCCGGCCCCGACGGCGCCGTCGAGATCGCCTACACCTGCGCGTTCACCACCGGCAGCAGCGGAACGGACAGCGCGGACGGCGCGGGCCCGGCCACCGTGACGGAGGACGCCACCGTCACCGTCCAGCAGACCTACCCCGAGAGCGCCGTGGCGGACGAGAGCTTCCGGCCCGGCGCGCTGACCGTCGAGGTCGCCCTCGGCAAGGACGCCGCCGGCGCGGTCCTGCCGGCCGGCAGTACGTCGGCCACCGGCACCGCGTCGCTCACCGCCCGCGTCACGCAGGGGCCGTCCGGCGCGGACGCCCCGTGGCCCGGCCTGCGCGCGGCGGCCGCGCCCGCCACCGACGGGCTGGACCTGACCTTCACCGGTGACGCGACCGAGGTCACGGCCACCGCGCCGGGGACCGTACGCTTCGACGCCGGGCGGCTGGACCTGGCCCTCACCGGCCTGGCCGTCCCCACCGCCCCGCCCTCCGACTCCACGCCCGGCTCCGGGAGCACGGCGGACGGGACGGGATCCGGCGCGGCGGCGGACGCGGCGGACTCGACGAACGCGGCGGACGCGGCGGACGCCGGCTCCACCGTCTCCCCGGCCGCGGGCACGGCCACCGGCGGGACGACCGCGGCCTGCACCCCGAAGGACGGCCAGGCCACCCTGCTCGGCCAGGTCGGGGTGTCCGCCCCGAACGGCTCCGGGCAGTCCGCCACCGGCGCCCCCACGCCCACCGCCACCGGCTCGGCGGCACCGGACCCGTCCTCGGGAACAGCCACCGCCACGGGCCCGGCCAGGACCCCCGCGGCCACCAGCCGCAGGGGCACCCTGGAAGTGGTCGAGCCCCCGCACTCCGGCGTCTCGGACTGCCCGCCGCCACTGGTCGGCGAACCGGACCAGGCGGTCCTGGACGCCGTGCCCCGCCCGGAGGGCGTCACCCCCATCGTGCTCCCACCGGACCAGCGGCAGGCCGAGTGCACCTTCCTGACCGGGCTGTCCAACGTCGGCAAGCTCAAGGGCGCGGCGACCGTCAACGGTCTCGACGACCACCCGGCGATGACCAACGTCACGCAGGTCGGCACCTGGTTCGGCTTCCAGCCGGACGGGTCGATCTTCCTGGAGCTGGACAGCATCGTGACGCTGGACCTGCCGCCGGCCAAGTCGACCTTCCTGACCTTCGGCTTCATGCCCACCACCGCCGTGATGACGATGAAGCAGCTCGCCCCGCTGACGCTGATCATCGCCGGCAGCAGCGGCGACGACTACATCACCTACACCGACGTCTACGGCAAGCTGGACCTGCGGCTGAGCGACATCAAGGTCAACGGCACGCCCCTGGACGTCGGCTCGAACTGCCACACCGTCAAGCCCCTGGATCTCCATCTGGTCGGCACCGACTACACCTACAAGGGCCACGACGGTGTCACCCGGCCCTCGGACTACAACGAGATCGTCGGCGGCCCGCTGCACCAGGACCAGCTCACCATCCCGCCGTTCACCGGCTGCACCGCGCACGGGGACGACGTGGACGCGCTGCTCACCGCGTCGATCTCCGGCCCGGACAACTCGCTCAACTTCGTCCAGGGCGGGCTGTGCATCCCCTCCTCGCGTGACTACAGCCACTGCGACCCCGAGATCCCCTACCCGACCCCGCCGCACCGCTGAGCGGACCCGACATGCCATCCGAACACAACGTCCTGCCGCTGAGCCATTGGAGGAGAGCGGTGCCATGGGAATCGAAGTGACCGTCGAGGGCCTCACCAAGTCCTTCGGCAAGCAGACCGTCTGGCAGGACGTCACGCTCACGCTGCCGCCCGGCGAGGTCAGCGTCATGCTGGGCCCGTCGGGCACCGGCAAGACCGTCTTCCTCAAATCCGTGATCGGCCTGCTCAAACCCGAGCGCGGCCGCGTCCTGGTCAACGGCGTCGACATGGTCAACGGGCCGGAGCGGGACATCTACGCCACCCGCAGGCTCTTCGGCCTGATGTTCCAGGACGGCGCCCTCTTCGGCTCCATGAACCTCTTCGACAACATCGCCTTCCCCTTGCGCGAGCACACCCGCAAGAAGGAGTCGGAGATCCGCCGCGTCGTCATGGAGCGGATGGACATGGTCGGCCTGGTCGGATCCGAGGGCAAGCTGCCCGGTGAGATCTCCGGCGGCATGCGCAAGCGCGCGGGCCTCGCCCGCGCGCTCGTCCTGGACCCGCAGATCATCCTGTGCGACGAGCCGGACTCCGGCCTGGACCCGGTGCGCACCTCGTACATCTCGCAGCTGCTCATCGACCTCAACGCGCAGATCGACGCGACGATGCTGATCGTCACCCACAACCTCGACATCGCCGCGACCGTGCCGGACAACATGGGCATGCTCTTCCGCCGCGAACTCGTCGCGTTCGGGCCCCGCGAGCTGCTGCTGACCAGCGACGTACCCGTCGTACGGCAGTTCCTCAGCGGGCGCCGCGAGGGCCCGATCGGCATGGCGGAGGAGAAGGACGAGGCGACGCTGGCGGCCGAGCAGGGGGCGGGCGGCAGCGCCCTGCCGCCCGCGCCCGGCGTGCTCGCGCCGCAGCTGGAGCCGAGCCCCGGACTGCCGCCGCGGCAGGCCGTGCAGCGGCGCCGGGCGCGGGTGCTGGCGATGTGGGACCAGCTGCCGGCCGCGGCCCGGACCGCCGTGCAGGCGGGCCTGGCGCCGGTGCAGGGGGAGCCGGCATGAGCGCGCCCGTACGGCTGCGCGAGCCGGCCGAGCGCCGGCCCCTCCCCGGCACGGGCGCGCTGCGGCAGACCGGCCAGCTCATGACGCTGGCCGCCACCACGGTCCGGGACACCTTCCGGCGGCCCTTCCAGGTCCGCGAGCTCGTCGAGCAGTTCTGGTTCGTGGCGAGCGTGACGATCCTGCCCGCCGCGCTGGTGTCGATCCCGTTCGGCGCGGTCATCGCGCTCCAGGTCGGCTCGCTCACCCAGCAGCTCGGCGCGCAGTCCTTCACCGGCGGCGCGAGCGTCCTCGCGGTGATCCAGCAGGCCAGCCCGATCATCGTGGCGCTGCTCATCGCGGGCGCGGGCGGCAGCGCGATCTGCGCCGACCTCGGCTCGCGCAAGATCCGCGAGGAGCTGGACGCCATGGAGGTCATGGGCGTCTCACCGGTGCAGCGGCTGGTCGTGCCGCGGGTGCTCGCCACGATGCTCGTCGCGGTGCTGCTCAACGGCCTGGTGTCGGTGGTCGGCACGGCCGGCGGCTACTTCTTCAACGTCATCGTCCAGCACGGCACCCCGGGCGCGTACCTGTCGAGCTTCTCCTCGCTCGCGCAGCTGCCCGACCTCTACATCAGCGAGATCAAGGCGCTGGTCTTCGGCTTCATCGCCGGCATCGTCGCCGCCTACCGGGGCCTGCACCCGCGCGGCGGGCCCAAGGGCGTCGGCGACGCCGTCAACCAGTCCGTGGTCATCACCTTCCTGCTGCTGTTCGTCGTCAACGTCGTGCTGACCGCGATCTACCTGCAGCTCGTCCCGCAGAAGGGGGCCTGACCGATGGCATTCCCGGACCGCCCCCTGCGCTGGCTCGACGAGACCGGCGACCACTTCATCTTCCACGTCCGCGCGGTGCTGTGGATCCCGCGCACCCTGCGCCGCTACCTCAGGGAGGTGCAGCGGCTGCTCGCCGAAGTCGCGTTCGGCAGCGGCGGGCTCGGCGTCATCGGCGGCACCGTCGGCGTGATGATCGGCATGACGCTCGCCACCGGCACCGTCGTCGGCCTCCAGGGCTACGCGGCGATGAACCAGCTCGGCACCGCCGCCTTCACCGGCTTCATCTCCGCCTACTTCAACACCCGCGAGATCGCCCCGCTCGTCGCCGGCCTCGCCCTGTCCGCGACCGTGGGCGCGGGCTTCACCGCCCAGCTCGGCGCGATGCGCATCAACGAGGAGGTCGACGCCCTGGAGGGCATGGGCATCCGCTCCATGCCCTACCTGGTCAGCACCCGCATCATCGCCGGCGTCGTCGCGATCGTGCCGCTGTACGGCATCGGGCTGCTCAGCTCCTACGCGGCCTCGCGCGCGGTGACCGTCTTCTTCAACGGCCAGTCACCGGGCACCTACGACCACTACTTCGGCATCTTCCTGTCGCCCACCGACGTGCTGCTGTCGACCCTGAAGGTGCTGATCTTCAGCGTCATCGTGATCCTCGCGCACTGCTACTACGGCTACACCGCCAAGGGCGGGCCCGCCGGGGTCGGCATCGCGGTCGGCCGGTCGGTGCGCAACGCCATCGTGATCATCGCGGTGACCGACTTCTTCCTGTCGCTGGCGCTGTGGGGCGCCACCACCACCGTGCGGGTCGCCGGATGACCGCCACCGAGACCCGCACCCCCGCCCCCGTGCCGCCGCCCCCCACGGCGACCCGCCGCCGGCGCGGTCCCGGCAGGGCCGGGCGCCGCACCGCCGGGATCGTCTTCCTGCTCGTGCCCGCGCTGCTGGCGTGGCTCGCGGTCGCCGTCTACGACAAGGACTTCAGCGACGACGCGACCGTCACCGTCATGACGAGCAGCGTCGGCAACGAGATGCACCCCGGCGCCGACGTCAAGGTCCGCGGGGTCGTCGTCGGCCGCGTCAGCTCCATCCACGCCGACGGGCAGGGCGCCCGGCTGACGCTGGCCATCGACCGCGACCAGCTGCGCCGCATCCCCGCGGGCGTCACCGCCCAGATGCTGCCCACCACGCTCTTCGGCGCCCGCTACGTCGCGCTCGTACCGCCCGAGGGCGCCCGGTCCGGCGGGCCCTCGCTCCAGGCGAGCAGCACCATCGCGCAGGACCGCTCGAAGGACGCGATCGAGCTGCAGCAGGTGCTGGACAACGTCCTGCCGCTGCTCACCGCCGTCCAGCCGCAGAAGCTCGCCGCGACCCTCAACGCCGTGGCCACCGCCTTGGACGGCCGCGGCGCCCAGCTCGGCAGCACCCTCGTCCAGCTCGACGGCTACCTGCGCAAGCTCAACCCCGAACTGCCCGCGCTCACCGACGACATCAAGCAGCTCGTCACCGTCAGCCACGTCTACGACGACGCGGCCCCCGACCTCGTGCAGGCGCTCACCGACTTCACGAGGACCAGCAGCACCATCGCCGCCGAGCGCGCCAACCTCGACACCCTGTACGGCACCACCACCGGCACCGCGCAGGACGTCACGACCTACCTCCAGCAGAACAGCCCCAACATCATCCGGCTCGCCGCCGACAGCCGCGGCACCCTGGGCCTGCTCGCGAAATACTCCCCGTCCTTCCCGTGCACCTTCCGCACCCTCGCCGACTTCGTCCCCGTCATGGACAAGGCGCTCGGCAAGGGCACCGGCGAGCCCGGCCTGCACGTCAACCTCACGACCGTGGCCTCCCGCGGCAAGTACCTGCCCGGCAAGGACACCCCGGTGTACGGCAAGAGCGGCGGCCCGAAGTGCTACGCCGTCCCCTACACCGGCGGCAGGGGCACCACCCCGCTGGCCAACTCCCCGCAGGAGAACGAGCTGATCAACGAACTCCTCGCGCCGGGCACGCAGACCGCCCCGAGCGCGCTGCCGGACTGGAGCAGCCTGCTGACCGGGCCGGTCTTCCGCGGAGCGGAGGTGACCGTCAAGTGAAGCGCCGCAGTCTGACCGGGCCGATCGTCAAGTCGATCATCTTCATCCTGGTCACCTCGCTGGCCACCGCCGTCCTCGCGATCAGCATCGCGGGGGCGGGCGTCGGCGACACGTACGGCTACAACGCCCTGTTCACCGACACCACCGGCCTGATGTCCGGCGACAGCGTACGGATCGCGGGCGTCAAGGTCGGCACCGTCGACTCGGTGTCGGTGTACAGGCACAACCTGGCCAAGGTGCACTTCTCGGTGCAGCGCGAGCGGACGCTGCCGAAGTCCGCGACGCTGACGATCAAGTACCTCAACCTCGTCGGCCAGCGCTACATCGACCTCGCCCAGGGCACCGGGCCGGTCGGCGAGACACTGGAGCCGGGCCAGACCGTGCAGCTGGACCACACCACCCCGGCGCTCGACCTCACCCAGCTCTTCGCCGGATTCCAGCCGCTGTTCGAGGGCCTGTCACCGCCCGAGGTCAACCAGCTCTCCGGCGAGATCATCCAGGTGCTCCAGGGCGAGGGCGGCACCGTCGACTCGCTCATCGGCTCCATCGGCTCGCTGACGACCACGCTGGCCGCCAAGGACCAGGTGATCGGCCAGGTCATCGACAACCTCAACACCGTGCTGACCACCGTCAACACCCGCGAGGCCAACTTCAACGACCTCGTCGACACCCTCCAGCAGCTCGTCACCGGCTTCTCCGGCGACCGCGAGCCGATCGGCCAGTCCATCACCGCGATCTCGCAGCTCACCAACAGCACCGCCGGGCTGCTCACCCAGGGGCGCGCACCGCTGAAGGAGTCCATCGGGCAGCTCGGCCGGCTGTCGTCCAACCTCGGCGACGCCACCCCGCAGATCCAGAGCTTCCTCACCAACGCCCCGAAGAAATTCCAGGCCCTCGGCCGCGCCGCCTCCTACGGCTCCTGGCTCAACCTCTACCTGTGCCAGGCGACCGTGAACGGCGCGACCACCACCGACGGCAGCACCCCGCCGACCGGGATAGCGATCAGCGAAGCGAGGTGCCGGTCATGAACCGCCCGAGACTGAGGCTCGGACGCGCGCGAGCCGACCGCGGCAGGCCGCTCTTCACGCCGCTGCGCGACCGCAACCCGGTCGCCGTGGGGGCCGTCGGGCTGCTCGTGCTCGCCCTCGTCGGACTGCTCGCCTACAATGCCGACGCGCTGCCGTACATCGGCGGCGGCACCAGCTACTCCGCCGACTTCACCGAGGCCGCCGGGCTGCGCGCGGGCAACGAGGTGCGCGTCGCGGGCGTCAAGGTCGGCAAGGTCACCGGGGTCTCGCTGGACGGCGCGAAGGTCAAGGTCACCTTCAAGGTCCGGCACACCTGGATCGGCGACGCCAGCACCGCCGCCATCGGCATCAAGACGCTGCTCGGCGAGAAGTACCTCGCCGTCGACCCGCTCGGCAGCCGCAAGCAGGACCCGCACCAGCGCATCCCCAAGAGCCGCACCACCTCGCCGTACGACGTCACGCAGGCCTTCGAGGGGCTCGGCAGGACGCTCGGGGCCATCGACACGCAGCAGCTCGCCACCAGCTTCCAGACGATCTCCGACACCTTCAAGGACACCCCCGGCTCGGTGCACAGCGCCGCCACCGGGCTGTCCGCGCTGTCGCAGACCATCTCCAGCCGGGACGCCCAGCTCGCCCAGCTGCTCACCGGCAGCAAGCAGCTCACCCAGACGCTCGCCGACCAGAACGGGCACTTCCAGACCCTCATCTCGGACGGCGACCTGCTGCTCGGCGAGATCGAGAAGCGGCGCACCGCCATCCACGGCCTGCTCACCGGCACCCAGGACCTGAGCACCCAGCTCAGCGGCCTGGTGGCCGACAACAACAAGCAGCTCGGTCCGACCCTCGACGCGCTGGACCGGGTGACGGCCGTGCTGCTCACCAACCAGACCAGCCTCGACCAGGCCCTCGCGCTGGCCGGCCCCTACTACCGGGTCATCGGCAACACCATCGGCAACGGGCACTGGTTCGACAACTACCTGTGCGGGCTGCTGCCCGACAGCTACCTGCCGGCAGGCACGCCGCCGCCCACCGACGGCTGCATCCCGCCCAAGGCGACGGGAGGAGCGCAATGAGGATCCCGCGCCCGCGGCTGACACTCCCCGAGGGGAGGCGGCTCCGGCTGCCCCGGCGGGTGATCGTGACCGTGCTCGTCCTCGCGGTCGTCGCCGCCGGGGCCGTGACAGCGGGCTTCGCCGCCTTCGGAGGGCCCGGCGGCAAGCACGTCACCGCCTACTTCGACCGTACGGTGGGTGTCTACAAGGGCTCCGACCTGCGCATCCTCGGGGTGAAGGTCGGTACGGTCGAGGCGGTGCGGCCCAAGGGCAAGCAGGTCGAGGTCAGCCTGCGGCTCGACCGGGGCGTCAAGGTGCCCGCGGACGCCGGGGCGGTCATCGTCGCGCCCAGCGTCGTCGCCGACCGCTACGTCCAGCTCACGCCCGCCTGGACCGGTGGCCCGCAGCTCGCCGACCACGCCGTCATCACGGCCGCGCACACCGCGACGCCCGTCGAGATCGACCAGCTCTACACCAGCGTCACCCAGCTCAGCGACGCCCTCGGCCCGAACGGCGCCAACACCACCGGGGCGCTGTCCGAGCTGCTGAACGTCGGCGCCGACAACCTCGACGGCAACGGCAAGGCGATCGGCGACAGCATCACCCAGCTCGGGCAGGCCTCCAAGACGCTCAACAGCCACAGCGGCGACCTGTTCTCGACGCTGGCCTACCTCCAGTCCTTCACCACGATGCTGAAGAACAACGACGGCAAGGTGAAGGCGGCCGCCGACCAACTGTCCACCGTCACCGGCTTCCTGGCCGCCGACAAGCAGGACCTCGGCGCCGCGCTCCAGCAACTGGCCACCGCCCTGGGGCAGGTGAAGAGCTTCATCGACACCAACCGCGGCCGCCTCAAGACCAGCATCGACCAGCTCCAGCCCCTCACCCAGACGCTCGTCGACCAGCGGGCCTCGCTCGCCGAACTCCTCGACACCGCACCGCTCGCGGCCGACAACCTGCTGGGCGCCTACAACCCGGCCACCCACACCATCGACGGCCGCACCGACATCAACGAGCTGAGCCTGAGCGGCGGTTCGACCACAGCGAAGTCCGGGGCCGCGAAGCCGGGGGCCACGTCCCCCGTCGCCGACCTCCCGCTGCCCTTCCCCGCCACCGGCAAGTCCACGACCCAGGGGGCGGCGCGATGAGCCGACGCCGTACGACGCGCGGCGCCGCGGCCGCCGCGCTGCTCGGGCTGGCCCTGACCGGCTGCTCCGTGGGCGGGGTGCAGAGCCTGCCGCTGCCCGGCGGGGCGAACCTCGGCAGCCACCCCTACACCGTCAAGGCGCAGTTCGCCGACGTCCTGGACCTGGTGCCGCAGGCGTCGGTACGCGTCAACGACGTCGCCGTGGGCCGCGTCACCTCCGTCAAGGTCGCCTCCGACGGCTGGTCCGCGCTGGTCACCATGAAGGTCAACGGCAAGGTGGACCTGCCCGCGAACGCGTACGCGCACCTGGAGCAGTCCAGCCTGCTCGGCGAGAAGTACATCCAGCTCTCCGCGCCGCCCGCGAACGAGGCCGCCACCGGCACACTGCGCGGCGGACCGGTCATCCCGGTGTCGCACACCAACCGCAACCCGGAGATCGAGGAGGTCTTCGGCGCCCTGTCCCTGGTGCTCAACGGCGGCGGGGTGCAGCAGCTCAAGACCATCAACACCGAGCTGGGCAAGGCGCTCACCGGCAACGAGCCGCAGGTCCGCGACATGCTCACCCAGGTGGACACGCTGGTGGGCGACCTCGACGCGCACAAGGCCGACATCACCGCCGCGCTCGACGGGGTCAACCAGCTCTCCGCCACCCTCGCCGCCCGCGACACCAAGATCGGCACCGTGCTGGACGGCCTCAGCCCCGGTCTGAAGGTGCTGGACGAGCAGCGCGGCTCCCTCGTGACGATGCTCCAGGCCCTCGACACCCTCTCCGGCGTCGCCGTCGACACCGTCAACCGCAGCAAGGACGACATGGTCGCCGACCTCAAGGCCCTCGCGCCCACCCTGCAACGGCTCGCCGACTCCGGCCAGGACCTGCCCGACTCCCTCCAGGTGATGCTCACCTACCCCTTCACCGACGAGGTGCTCAACGGCGTCAAGGGCGACTACCTCAACGTCTACCTCGACCTCACCGCCGCCCCCGGCACCTCGCTCACCCCGATCCTGGAGGAGAAGGACAACTCCTACCCGCCGACGTACCCGCCGACCGCCGACCCCGCGAAGGGCGCGGCGAAACTGCCGCTGCCGCTGCCCTCGGTCACCACCACGACGAGGGGGCGCTGATGCTCACCAAGGCCACCGTCACCAAGAACATCGCCTTCCTCGTCGTCGCCGTCCTCGTGCTCGGCTACCTCGGCGTCAACTACGCCGACCTCGGGCGCTACGTCGGAATGCGCGGCTACTACACCGTGACCGTCGAACTCCCCGCGACCGGCGGCCTGTTCGAGCACTCCGACGTCACCTACCGGGGCGTGTCGGTGGGCCGGGTCGGGCCCATCTCGCTCACCTCGGACGGCGTCGAGGCGAAGCTGCGGATCAACAAGAGCGCGCCGCACATCCCGCAGCAGCTCAAGGCCGTCGTCGCGAGCCTGTCGGCCGTCGGTGAGCAGTACATCGACCTCCAGCCCAGCACCGACGACGGCCCCTACCTGCACGACGGCTCGCGCGTCGACCAGGCGAACGCCGAGATCCCGGCGCCCGTCACCAACCTGCTCACCAGCGTCAACGACCTCGCCGCCTCGGTGCCGCTGGAATCGCTGCGCACCGTCGTCGACGAATTCGGGCTGGCCTTCAACGGGCAGGCCGACAACCTCCAGTCGCTGCTGGACACCAGCGGGCAGTTCATCGACGCGGCCGACACCAACCTGCCCACCGACACCCAGCTCGTCGTGGACGGGCAGACCGTGCTGAAGACGCAGGCCGACGAGGGCGACGCCATCCGCTCCTTCGCGGACAGCGCCAACCAGCTCGCCGCCCAGCTCAACACCTCCGACGCCGACCTGCGCCGCCTCATCACGACCGCACCGGAGGCCGCCACGCAGGTCAGCGCGCTGCTGCGGGACGTCGGACCGCAGCTCAGCGTGGTGCTCGCCAACCTGCTCACCACCTCCGACATCGCCGTCACCCGGCAGCGCGGCATCGAGGAGTACCTGGTGACCGTGCCCGCGGTGGTCGCCGCCGGATCGTCGTCCGTCGACGCGAGCGGGATGCACTTCGGGCAGGCGGTCACCTTCTTCTCGCCGCTGCCCTGCACCTCCGGCTACGGCGGTACGACGTACCGCACCGGGCTGGACACCGGCACCCCGAAGACCGCCTTCAACACCGCCGCCCGCTGCACCGCGCCCGCCTCCAGCGGCATCGACGTCCGCGGCTCGGCGCACGCGCCCCAGGGCGGCGCGCTCCCCAAGCCCGCCGAGCCCGGCTCGGTGCTGCCGACGAGCGGTACGTCGGACGGCACGCTCGTGCCCGCGGCCGCACCGACCGTGGGGCCGCAGCTGCCGGGGGCGCTGGCGCTGCCCGCGCTGCCCGCGGGCGGGCCGACGACGATGGCCGGGCTGCTGGGGGTGACGGGATGACGCAGGCACCGGAGGAGGAGAAGCCGGTGCAGGAGCCTGCCGAGGCTTCGGACAGGGGGCCGTACGTGCTCGTGCTGCCCTCCCCGCGGGGGCTGCTGCGGGCGCTGCGCCGACAGCCGCGGCGTCTCGCGTGGGCGGCGGCCTGGACGGTCGCGGCCGTGGTGTGCGCGCTGGGGGTGTGGTCGTACGCGGACACCAGCGGGGACGGCGCGCTGAGCTACGGCAAGGCGCGGGACGCCGCCCTCGCGGACGGCACACGCGACATCGCTCGGCTCAACACGGTGGACGCCGCGCACGCCGCCGACGACCTCGACCAGTGGCTCACGGCGACGACCGGCCCGCTGCACGACCGGCTGAGCAGCACGCACACCGCCGACACCACGACCGTCAAGCAGTCGGGCACCTCCACGCGGGGCAAGGTCACCGACGCGGCGGTCACCGAGCTGGACACCCGGGCCGGTACGGCGAAGCTCATCGCGACCGTGGAGGTCCAGGTCACCCCGGCGTCGGGCACGGCCACCACCGACCGCAAGCGTTTCGAGGCGGGCCTGTCGCGCACCGGGGACGGCTGGAAGCTCACCGCGCTCACCGCGGTGCCGGTCGGGGCGAGTTGAGAGCGGAGGACGAGGCAGAGGTGACGACGACCGAGCAGAAGGCCGCGCAGGACGCGGCACCGGATTCCGCCGAGCCGGAGACGGAGCCTGAGCCGCTGGACGCGCCGGACGAGGACGCGGCTCCGGACGCGGAAGCGGGTACGGACGCGGGGGACGGCTCCGGCGACCGGGCCGCCCCCCGGTGGCGCGCCCGGCTGCGGCTGCCCGGCTTCGTACGGCGGGACCCGCGCCGTACCGCCGCCGTGGCCGTGATCGCCGCCCTGCTGCTCACCGGCGGCGGATTCGGCTGGGCCGCCCAGCAGTTGAAGTCCCCGGCCGCGGCCCGCAACCACGCCCTCACCGACACCGACGCGACCAGCAGGCTCACCGGCGAGATCAGCAGCGTGCTCGGCCGCGTCTTCGCGTACACACCCGACGACACGCAGTCCACCGAGCAGGCCGCGCACGACAGCCTGGAGGGCGCGGCGGCCGGGCAGTACGAGAAGCTCTTCGCGCAGATCCGCGACCAGGTCGCCAGCCAGCAACTGACCCTGAGCACACGGGTGGTGCGGGCGGCGGTCGTCTCGCTCACCGGCGACCGCGCCCGGCTGCTGGTCTTCCTCGACCAGACCGCCCAGCGCGCGGGCGCCGAGCCGACCACCGCGGCGGCCCAACTGTCGGTGTCCGCCCATCTGGTGGGCAGCCACTGGAAGATCGACAACCTCACGGCCCGGTAGGAGAAGCCCCGATGGCACGCACGCCGCAGTCCTCCCGTACCGAGTCCGGCACGCCGGGCACCCCGCCCGGCGGCAGGGCCGGTACGGGCCGCCGCCCGCTGCTCGCGGTCGCGCTCGCCCTCGCGGTGGCCGCGGCCGTGGCCGCCGCGCTCAGCGGCTGGTCCTGGTACGGCGCCGCGCACGACGACGACGCCTCCTTCGCGCGCACCCGCGACACCGTCCTGGCCGCGGCCGAGCAGGCGGTGCAGAACCTCAACACCCTGGACCACAGCGACCTCGACCACGGCCTGGACATCTGGGAGTCCTCCACCACGGGCGACCTGCACACCCAACTCACCCAAGGGCGGGCCGACTTCGCCAAGCAGGTGCAGCAGGCGCAGACGACGACCACCGCGAAGGTGCTCTCCGGCGCCGTCACCGAGCTGGACACCAGGACGGGCAAGGCGAGCGTGATGGTCGCGCTGCGGATCACCGTCCAGGCACCGAAGCAGCAGCCCGCGGTCAAGGAGTCGAGGATGCTCGGCGAGCTGACGCGTACGGCCTCCGGCTGGAAGCTCAGCGCGCTCGGCCAGGCGCCGACCGGCGAGAGCGACTCCGGCACCGTTCCCTCCGGCACGGCCACCCCGGCCCCGACGGCCACCACCCCGAAGCCCACCGCAAGCCACTGACGGCCGTACGTGAGAGGACCGACGCGCCATGTCGACCACCCGTCATCTGATCAACCGGCAGCGCAGGCTGGCAGCGGTGTCCGCGGCGGCGGAGGAGCGTGCGGCGGACCGCGAGGCCGAGCCCGCGGGCGCCGTCCGCACCCAGCAGGCCGCCCGCGCCCGCACCCGTACGGCCGTACGGCCCCGTCCCGACGAGCCGGAGCGCGAGCCCGCGGCGAAACGCCCGCCGAAGACCTCGCCCAGGACCTCGCCGAAGGCCTCGGCGAAGAAGGCGCCCCACCGGCCCTTCCCTCTCGCGCTCGCGCTGCTCGCCGCCGCGACCGTGCTGCTCGGCGGCTTCGCCGCCTTCGCCGCGAGCCGGGCGTCCGGGCTGCACGACTCGGTGGCCGCGCACAACACCGCGCTCACCGACACCGCGCGCACCAGCGAGGTCAAGGGGCAGGTCGCGGCCGCGGTCAACGCCGTCTTCTCGTACGACTACGCCGACCCGGCCCGTACCGACGACGCCGCCAAGCGGCTGCTCACGGGCAAGGCCGTCCAGCAGTACGCGACGATGCTCGCGCAGGTGCGCGCGCAGGCGCCGACCCAGAAGCTCGTGCTGACCACGACCGTCACCGACACCGGCGTCGACACGATCGACGGCGACCGCGCCCACCTGCTCGTCTACGCCGACCAGCGCAACACCAGCACCGCGAAGGCGGGGGCGGGCAGCACGTACGCCCCGGCCATGTTCGCGGTGGACGCCGTCCGTACCGGCGGCACCTGGAAGATCGCCGCGATCGACACCTTCGGATGAGGGCGGGGGAGTAGGGGCGCGGGCCTCGCAACCGGCACTATGGACAGTGAGCCGTCCCTGCAACGCACCAGAAACGGTGTGATGCAATGCTCATGATCCCCCGCCCGGACCAGGCGGGGGAGCGGTGCCTGACCGGCGAGGATGGATGGATATGGATAAGCAGCAGGAGTTCGTGCTCCGGACCCTGGAGGAGCGGGACATCCGCTTCGTGCGGCTGTGGTTCACCGACGTGCTGGGCTATCTGAAGTCGGTCGCCGTCGCCCCCGCCGAGCTCGAACAGGCCTTCGACGAGGGGATCGGCTTCGACGGCTCCGCGATCGAGGGCTTCGCCCGGGTCTACGAGTCCGACATGATCGCCAAGCCCGACCCCGGCACCTTCCAGATCCTGCCCTGGCGCGCCGACGGCCCCGGCACCGCCCGGATGTTCTGCGACATCCTCATGCCGGACGGCTCGCCGTCCTACGCCGACCCGCGCTACGTCCTCAAGCGCGCCCTCGCCAAGACCTCCGACCTCGGCTTCACCTTCTACACGCACCCCGAGATCGAGTTCTACCTGCTCAAGGACAAGCCGCTGGACGGCACCAGCCCCACCCCCGCCGACAACTCCGGCTACTTCGACCACACTCCGCAGGCCGTCGGCATGGACTTCCGCCGCCAGGCCATCACGATGCTCGAATCCATGGGCATCTCCGTGGAGTTCTCGCACCACGAGGGCGCCCCCGGCCAGCAGGAGATCGACCTGCGGTACGCCGACGCGCTGTCCACCGCGGACAACGTGATGACCTTCCGGCTGGTGATGAAGCAAGTCGCCCTGGAGCAGGGCGTGCACGCCACCTTCATGCCCAAGCCCTTCTCGGAGTACCCGGGTTCGGGCATGCACACCCACCTCTCGCTCTTCGAGGGCGACCGCAACGCCTTCTACGAGTCCGGCGCCGAATTCCAGCTCTCCAAGGTGGGCCGGTCGTTCATCGCGGGCCTGCTGCGGCACGCGGGCGAGATCTCCGCGGTCACCAACCAGTGGGTCAACTCCTACAAGCGCATCTGGGGCGGCTCCCAGCGCACCGCGGGTGCGGGCGGCGAGGCCCCCTCGTACATCTGCTGGGGCCACAACAACCGCTCCGCCCTCATCCGGGTGCCGATGTACAAGCCCGGCAAGACCGGCTCCACCCGCGTCGAGGTCCGCTCCCTCGACTCCGGCGCCAACCCCTACCTCGCCTACGCCGTCCTCCTCGCGGCCGGCATGAAGGGCATCCAGGAGGGCTACGAACTCCCGGCCGGCGCCGACGACGACGTGTGGGCCCTCACCGACGCCGAACGCCGCGCCCTCGGCATCCAGCCCCTCCCGCAGAACCTCGGCGAGGCCATCGACCTCATGCAGCACAGCGAACTGGTCGCCGAGACCCTCGGTGAGCACGTCTTCGAGTTCTTCCTGCGCAACAAGAAGCAGGAGTGGGAGGAATACCGCTCCCAGGTCACGGCCTTCGAGCTGATGAAGAACCTGCCCAACCTGTAGGCCCGCCAGGCCGGTCGCACCGACCGCACCCGGCCCGGTCCTCGCGACCGGGCGGGGCGCGGTGCGGCGGTGTGCCCGCCCTGTCAGGTTTTGGTCACAGCTCGCCCGGAACGGGAGCTTCCTCCTGCAACGGACCTACGCTGGCAGGTATGACCATGGGGGACGAACTGCTCCTGCTGGCGATCACGCCGGGCAGGCTGCACAGGGGGTTGCGGATCCGGTCGCCGCAGCGGCTGCGGCTGGCGTTACGGGCCGCGGAGCTCGCGGAGCTGGTGCTCGCCGGGCGGGTCGACGTGGGGGCGCGGCGGATCGCCGTACGGGACCGCGCGCCGGTCGACGCGCCCCGGCTCAGCGGCGTGCTGCGCGTCCTCGCCGGTACGGAGCCGGCGCCCACGCTGGAGGAGTGGCTGCGCGCCGCACCCCGCTCGCTCGTGCCGGAGTACGTCTCCCGGCTCCAGGACCGCAAGGTGATACGCGTCCGGCGGTGGCGCGGCCGGGACGGGCGCACCCGCAACGACATCCTGTCCGCCGACCTGCCGCGCCGCCGCGAGCTGGTGGCCCGGGTGGGCGCGGCGGTCCGCGCCGCGCCGGGCTCCGCGGACGGCGACCCGGATCTCGCGTACGGCCTCGCGCTGGCCGTGCTCGCCCGCAGCGCGGGCCTCGCCTCCGCCGTCCACCCGGGCCCGCGCGGCTGGGCGGCCCGGCGCAGGCTGGCCGCGCTCACGGCGGATCCCGGGGCGCTGGGCGGCGCGGTGGCGGCCGCGTACGCCGCGGAGGCGGCCGCCGCGCGCATCTCCGCCTCCTACGCCGACCGCGGTGGGCTGGGCGGCGGCGGGATGGGCGACATGAACCTGCTCGAAGGAGGCACCCCGGGCGGCGGCACCTGGTGACCCGCCGCAGGCCCGCCCCGTACGCCAACTGCCCTGGTGCGCAAGGCCAGTAGAGTGGGCGCGGCCGGCACCGGCCGGCTCCTTGGGGGAGGAAACAGGGATGAGCATGTCCGAACGGCTGCGGCTCAACCAGCTGGTCATCGACGAATTCCGGTCCGCCGCAGGTGTGGTCGGCGGCGACTGGGCGGGCGTCCCGCTGCTGCTGCTCACCACCACCGGCCTGCGCAGCGGCGAGCCGCGCACCGCGCCGACGACGTATCTCGCGGACGGCGAACGGCTCGTCGTCTTCGCCGCGAACGGCGGGCGCCCCGCGCACCCGGCGTGGTACCGCAACCTGCTGGCCGACCCCGCCGTGCGCGTCGAGGTCGGCGAGCAGTCGTACGAGGCGACCGCCGCCACCGCGGACGGCGCGGAACGCACCCGGCTGTGGCAGCTCCAGCTCGCGGCGGCCCCGTATTTCGCGGGCTTCCAGGAGCGCGCCGGGGACCGCCTCATCCCGGTCGTGGTCCTCACCCGCGCCGCGGGCTGAGGCGGCGGGCCCCCGTCAGCAGGCCCCCGCCCGGCGGCCCCCGTCAGCAGGCCCCCGCCCGGCGGCCCTGAAGCAGCCCTGTCAGGCCGCGGCCGGCTCGGACGCGTCCGCCGGGGCGACGTCCCCGGCGGCGGGCCGCGGGCGGCGCGACGGGATGAAGGACGCGAGCAGCAGGGCCAGCAGCGCGGTGCCCGCGCCGATCGCCATGACCGTGCGGAAGCCGTTCTGCGACGGGACGTGGAGCGGCCCGTACGCGATCGTCATCTGGGCCAGCACCACACCGGCGACCGCGCTGGACACCGAGGTGCCCACGGCCCGCATGAGGGAGTTGAGGCTGTTGGCCGCGGCCGTGTCGGACACCGGCACCGCGCCCATCACCAGCGCGGGCATCGCGCCGTAGCCGAGGCCCACACCCGCGCCGATGATGCAGGACACCAGCACGAGCTGCCACACCGCGGACATCAGCAGGATGTTCACGACGTAGCCCGCGGCGACCGTGGCCGCGCCCAGCATCAGCGTCGTCTTGGGGCCGCGGGCCTGGGTGATGCGGGCGGAGAAGGGTGCCACGACCATCATGACGAGCCCCTGCGGGGCCAGCACCAGCCCGGTGACCAGCAGCGACTTGCCGAGCCCGTAACCGGTGTCCTTCGGGAGCTGGAGCAGCTGCGGCAGCACGAGCGACATCGCGAACATCGAGAAGCCGTACGCCACGGACGCCAGGTTGGTGAAGAGCACCTGCGGGCGCGCGGCGATCCGCAGATTCACCAGGGCGTACGGCAGCCGCAGCTGGAAGGCGCCCCACACCAGCAGGACGAGCACGCCGCCGCCGAACAGGCCCAGCGTGGTGCCGCTCGCCCAGCCCCACGCGGCGCCCTTCGACACGCCCAGCAGCAGGCACACCAGGGCGGCGGAAAGACCGAGCGCCCCGGGTATGTCGAAGCGCCCGCCGGTGCGCACCTCGGACTCCGGCACCAGCACCGTGACCAGGGCGGTCGCCACCAGGCCCGCGGCGGCGGACACCCAGAAGAGCATGTGCCAGTCGAAGTGGTCGGCCACCAGCGCGGCCAGCGGCAGGCCGAGCGCGCCGCCGACGCCGAGGGAGGCGCTCATCACGGCGGTCGCGGAGGCGAGCTTCTCGGTGGGCAGCTCGTCGCGCATGATGCTGATGCCCAGCGGGATCACCCCGGACGACACGCCCTGGAGGGCGCGCCCCACGATCATCGGGCCCAGCGAGTCGGACAGCGCGCACACGACCGACCCGGCCGTCAGCAGCACCAGGCTGGCCAGCAGCATCCGCCGCTTGCCGTGCATGTCGCCGAGCCGCCCGAAGACGGGTGTGGCGACGGCGGAGGCGAGCAGGGTCGCGGTGACGGCCCAGGTGGCGTCGGAGGGCGAGGCGTTCAGGAGGTCGGGCAGCTCCGGGACCAGCGGGATGACCAGCGTCTGCATCAGGGAGACGACGATCCCGGCGAAGGCCAGCACGACGACGACGGCGTCGGCGCGGCCGGAGGCGACCTTCCCGGGAGGTGCGGGGGTCTCGGACATGGCGGCTCAGGCCTCCGGTCTGGACAGCGGGTGCGCGGGCGGATAATTTAAATAAACCGATTGATTTAAATGTAGGGAGCGGTGTCCGGCCCGTCAAGCGACCGCAGGTCGGGCGGGGTACGCGGGTCCGCGCTCGGTAAGGTCGTAGCCATGCCAGCCAGGAGCGTCCGCGCGGAGAAGGTCGAGGCGACGCGGGAGGCGATCCTCGCGGCGGCCGAGCAGCTCTTCGCCGAGCACGGCGTCTACAACATCTCCAACCGGCAGATCAGCAACGCCGCGGGGCAGGGCAACACCGCCGCCGTCAACTACCACTTCGGCAACAAGACCGACCTCGTACGGGCCATCGCGCGCCGCCACACCGAACAGATCGAGCGCAACCGCGCCCGCCTCATCGCCCGCACCGAGGGCTCGACCGAACTGCGCGACTGGGTGGGCTGCATGGTCCGCCCGCTCACCGAGCACCTCGACGCGCTCGGCAGCCCCACGTGGTACGCGCGCTTCAACGCCCAGGTCTCCGCCGACCCGGCCCTCTACGAGGCGGTCGTCCCGGAGATCGCCGCGTCCCCCACCCTGCGCACCCTCCTCGACGGCCTCAACGCGTGCCTGCCCGGCCTCCCCGACGACGTCAAGGCCGACCGCGGCGTCATGGCCCGCCACCTCATCGTCCAGATGTGCGTGGAGCGCGAACGCGCCCTGGCGACCGGCACCCCGCTGGCCCACCCCACCTGGTCCGACCTGGCCGCCAGCCTGGTCGACGCCCTGACCGGCCTCTGGCACGCCCCGGTCACCCGCTGAGCGGCCGCCGTCTATCCTGGGCGCGCACCGCCCGGCGCCGGCCGCCACCGCCCCGGAGACGCCCCTTCTTTCCGGCGCGCCGCGCCGCCCTGACGAAAGGCCCCCGGGTCCCCTCATGCGCACCTCCAGAGCCGGCGCCCCTGCCCTGCTCCTCGTCCTGTCCGCAGCAGCCCTGTTCGCCACCGGCGCCTGCGGCAAGGCCGGTTCGGGATCCTCCTCCGGCGGATCGCAGCTCCCGGCGGCGACCACGCTCGCCGGGGCCGACCAGCAGCTGCACGCCTATCTGGAGAGCGCGATGCCGGTCGGCGGCGGCGAACCCGGCGTCCGCGCCGGCGCCGTCCTGCCCAGCTCGCTGGCCCGTACCCACACCCCCTGCGACGCGGGGCAGGCCACCCATCTGGTCACCGAGGTCGTCGTCGGCGCGAGCGACGGCTACGCCACGAAAGTCCTCGGCACACTGCGCACCCGCGGCTGGCTCCTCCCCGACTGGAGTTCCGACGCCCCGACCCCCGGCACCCGCTTCACCTCCGGCACCAAGTCCGGCTACCGCATCCAGGTCGAGGAGCAGGGGGACACGGTCACCCTCACCGCCGAGACGCCCTGCCTCACCGGCGCGCCCGCGCCCCGGCGCTCGGACTTCCCCCTCGACCCTCCCGGCGACGACGCCTGACAGCCCGTCACCCGTATCGCCGCTGGTCAGAGCCGGTGGACGGCAGGCCGTGCGGGCTTCCGCACCCGCGTGTGAGTTTTTCATGCCGCGGGGAGGGCGGACTCACGCGGGACTGGTGACTGTGGGACTGTCGCGGGGTTCGGGCGAGTCCGCATCCTGGGGTGGGTCCGGCCGGTGTGCCGGAAACGGTTGCCGGTGACGGCTGTTGACTGCGGGGTGATGGGTGTGTATCAGGCTCAGCGGGGACGGAGCGGCGCTCACGAGACGGTGGTCGAGCAGACCGCCGAGGGGGGGTACTGCTCCGGGTTCGACGCGCTGGGTGGGCACCGGCCACGGCGGCTCATGACGGGGCTGCGGTCCTGCCGGGCGTGCGGTGACCGCGTGGGAGTGTCCTTACGGGCGCTGCCGCGTCTGTACGCCGCGTGCGAGCACGCGCTGGGGCCGGTCACGAGCGGCTTCCGGCAGCGGGTCAGCGGGAGCAAGAACGTGGGCATGGCGCTCAACGAGCGCGCGATGGAGGCCCGCAGCGAGATGGTGGGCGTGCTGGCGTCCTGGGCCGACATGGTGGTGGGCGAGCGGAGCGCGTCCGCGCCGCGCGGGCGGACGGTACGGGACCTCGCGGGATTCGTCGCCGGCCATCTGGACTGGCTGCTCGCGCACCCGGCCGTCGACGACTTCGTGAGCGAGATCGTGATGGTCGAGGAGGCCGCGCTGCGCGCCGTCGAGGGCGGCCGGACCTCCCGCGAGCTGGGACGCTGTCTCGAACCCGGGTGCGACAGCGCGGTGCAGTCGGGCGTGCTCCCGGGCGGGGACTTCGCGGTGAGCTGCGGCACCGGCCATGTGCTCACCCCGCAGCAGTGGCTGCTGCTGGGCCGCCGGGCGGCGTCATGAACAGGGCCCGCAAGGTGCCGCCGCGCGTCGTGCCGACGGAACTCGCCGCGCTGGCCCTCGGGGTGCCGCCCGCGACGATCCGCAAATGGGCCAGCCGGGGGAAGCTGACCCGCTACGGGCGGCCCGGACGGGCGGAGTACGACCTCGACGAGCTGTTCGCGCTGGCCGAGGCGCGTACGGGCGCCGCGGGCGCGCGCGGCGCGAGCGGCGGCCCGCAGGAGGCGGGCGCCGCCGCGGAGTCCGGGTGAGCCGCACGGCCCCACCACGACAGCGCGCCACCGGCCGCGGCGGTCCGGCCGCCGCGGCCGGTGGCGCGCCTGCCGTGCCCGGCGCCGGGCCGGAGCACCCCGCGCGCGGCGCCGCGTCAGATGATCCAGCCGGTGTCGTGGGCGATACGGATCGCGTCGATGCGGTTGCGCGCGTTGAGCTTGGTGACGCTGGTGGTGAGGTAGTTGCGGACGGTGCCGAGCGAGAGGCAGAGCATGTCGGATATCTCGTGCGGCTCGGCACCGGTCGCCGCGAGTTGCAGGACGCTGAGTTCGCGGTCGGAGAGCGGACACTCCCCGGCGTCCCACGCGGCGAGGGCGAGTTCGGGGTCGATGGTGCGCTGCCCGGTGGCCACCCGGCGCACGCTCTCCGCGAGCTGGTCGGGCGGCGAGTCCTTGAGCATGAAGCCGGTGACGCGCGCGTTGAGCGCGCGGCGCAGCGTGCCGGGCCGCCCGAGGCTGGTGAGGATGAGGGTCCGGCAGGTGGGAAGCCGCTGCTGGAGCTGGGTGACGGCGCTGAGCCCGTCGAGCCCGGGGAGGTCGATGTCGATGACGGCCACGTCCGGGTTGTGGTGAAGGGCTGTCGGGAGGATCTCGTCGCCACGGCCGATGTCGGCCACGATGGTCAGGTCGTCCTCGAGTTCGAGAAGGGCGACGAGCGCTCCGCGGACCATCGTCACGTCTTCGGCTAAAAGAATTCTGAGCTGCCTCATTGCCGCCCCCATAGATCGACAGTGTCCGGTGTCCAGCCGTGCAGTGGTCAGGTTCTGCGGCCTTTACAGCGGTCGTGGCGTTTACGCGGAGCGCCGGTGCCCGACGCTGTTCCGCAGGACGGATACGACGAGATGGAAACGGCCGTCCTCCGCGATTCTGGTCGTGACGGTGCCGCCCACGGAGGACACCCTGCGTTCGATGCTCTCCAGCCCCGTACCGCGCCGCGCGGGGACGAGGGTGGGCAGCCGCAGCCCGTCGTTGACCAGTTCCAGCCGGACGGTGCGGCCGTTGTCGACGGCCGAGATCTCGCATGCGCGGACATCCCCGTGGCGCAGCATGTTGGTGACTCCCTCGCGCAGCGCGCTGGCCAGGACGGTGTCCTGGGCCTGGGGCAGCGGCCCGCACTCGTTGGACACGGTCGTCTTGATGTCGGCCGCGGTGAGCAGCGCCTGGGCGGCGGTGGTCTCCTCCGCGAGCGACAGGTCGCGGTAGCCCTGCGCGATGGTGCGGACGTCGGTGATCGCCTGGCGGGTGATGTCCAGGACGGAGTCGATCTCGGTGAGCGCGCGGTCGGGATGGCGGGTGACGAGGCGACCGGCGAGTTCGCATTTGAGGGCGATCGCGGAAAGGCTGTAGCCGAGCAGGTCGTGGAGGTCCGAGGCGATGCGCAGCCGCTCCTCGGTGACGGCCTTGCGGGCGGCCTCGCGCTGCGTGGTGCCGCCCTGGCCGCGGGCGGCCAGATGCGCCAGGCGGGCCAGCGCGTAGACGGCGAGGCCGGTCAGGACGGTGGTGGCGGTGTGGGCCGCGGTGGTCGGCCACGGCGTGCGGGCGTACAGGCCGCCGGTGAGCACCAGCGCGGCCGGCAGGGCCGACATCGCCCAGGCGGCCGGGCCGGAGAAGAGCAGCAGACAGGATCCGGCCAGGAACCCGGCGTCGGGGTTCCAGGCGTGGCCGGAGACGGCAACCGGAATCAGGACGCACAGCCCCTGGGCGCTCAGGGACAGGAGCTTGCGGACCCGGCCCCAGTGGGCGGCGCGGGGCGAGGAGTGCAGGTGCTGGGTGGCGAAGACGCCCGCGGCGGAGAGGGCGGCGGCGGCCACCTGGGCGCCGGTGGACTGCCCGGCACACACGGTGACCAGGAAGATGAGCAGCCAGCAGGCGAGCACCGTGGACGTGATCGCGCGGACCTGGCAGGCCGGGGCGTCCGCCGGGGATGAGCCGGGGCCGGGTGACGGGCCGCCGTCACGGTCTGCGGCGAAGAGCATCACAACCTCCGGGAGCGGTGGGTACAGGCGCGGATGCGGAACGGCTCGTGACCGGGCTTGTCGCTGTTCTTCCGGCAGGTCCGGCAGGTCTGCCGGGAGGGGACGGGGGAGCCCCGGACCCTGTTGTCCGGGTGGGGCGCAAAGCTGCCAGCGGGTCGCCGGTGAGGCGCGGAGCAGACGGCGGATCGCCGGGTGGGGCGCGGAGCTGCCGGCGGGGACGCCGGTGGGGCACGGAGACGGCGGCGGGGACGCCGGTGGCGCACGAGCGGGCGGTGCCGCGTCGCCCGTCCCCCCGCGGTGGCGCGGCGGGCCGGGTGCGGACGATCTGCTCGCCCGCTGTCGCGGCCTTCCGGGACGACGGTCTCTCCACGTTTGATTGTCCGCAGTATGCGTGAGGCTCCCGCCCTACGGTAGTCGGGTTCTCGCATACGGACAGCTATTCGAGGCCTTCCGCGGCGTGTCGCGGAACGCCCCGGAAGGTGACGTGGCAGGTCAGCCCGCGCGATTCCGGATGCCTCGCGCACCGGAGCGCGGAGCGGGCGAATCCCGCCCGGCCCGCGGCGATTTCCCCCCACCGTCCCCACCAATCCCAACACTCGCACCAGCCCCGCGCGGCGCCGGTGCGGCCCGGTGCCGGCGCCGCCTCCGTCGCCGGGGCCGGAACCGCAGGTCCGGCTTCTCCGGATTGCGGTGGCGGTGGGATAGGTGGTGCGGCGGTGGGCGGGAGGAGTGTGCATGGGCGGGTTTCCTGGAAGAACCCAGTTGTCGATACACGAATCCGGTACGGTCCCCGCGGCCCGCCGGGCCTTACCAGGGAGCAGCCATGACCACTGGTCCGATTCTCGACCCGCGAGTCCTCGGCCGTGCCGAGACGGCCCACCGGGCGCTGATGGAAGCCGTCCTGGGGGAGGCCGGGGCGTCGCACCACCAGTGGATCGCGCTCAACATCAGCACGCTAGGCCAGGCCGAACTCGACCGGGACCGGCTGGTGGCGCGGCTGTCCATCGCGACCAAGACCGACCGCCACGCGGCCGGCGCCGTGGTGGCCGAGATGCTCGCGGCCGGGCTGCTGGTGGCGCTGCCGGGGGCGAGCTGCCCGGTGCGGGCGACCGCCGAGGGGCTGGCGCTGCAGCGCCGGATCCGGGAGGTGTTCGACGAGGCGATAGACCGGCTCTACCTGGGAATTCCCGCGGAGGACCTGAGCGTCACGAGCCGCACCCTGGTGGAGGTGACCGCCCGGATCGACGCCGAGCTCATGGAGCGCCCGGCCGCCCCGCGGTCGTACCGGCGCTTCCCGCGGGGCGGCCGGCCCGTCCCGCCGGGGGGCCCGTCATGAGGGCCGCCGCGGCGCCCGCGGTGCGGGCCGGGCCCCGAACGGCAGGGTGCCGGGCGGGGATTGACGCCGCGTTCCGGCGCGTGTCACGATTCCGGCGGCGCCAGATCTGTGTCCTGACCCCGGATCGGCCCACTCCTCCCGAACACTCCCGACCGGCCGTGCGGCCGGTGTGACGGCGTGTCCGAGCACTGCCGCGGCGCTCCTCGCGCCGCTTTTTTCATGCCCTGGCGCAGGGGGAGTTGACATGGTTCGTCCGGCTATGTCACGCTACTTCCGGCGGTCGAGCTGTGCCCGGAAACAGACCGGGCAGCTCCCGCCGATTCCCTCACTGCCCAGCCCGTCGCCCCGGCCCTTTTCCTCCGGCCGGGGCGCGGGCATTTCGTGTTCCCGCTGCCGAAAGGAATCCGCCGTGAGTTCCATTGCCGGAACCTGGGACGTGACCGTGAAATCGCCGGTGGGTGATCTGGCGGTCGTCTACATCTTCACCGACTCGGCGGGCACGGTGGCCGGTACGGCCTCCAGCGAGGCCGAGACGGTGCCGCTGGCGAATGTCGTCAGCAAGGACACCGCGGAAGGCCGGCGGCTCACCTGGAAGCAGTCGGTCACCAAACCCGCGAAGCTCAACCTCGAATTCGACGTCACCTTCACCGGAGACACCCTCTCCGGGCATTCGAAGGTCAGCCGGCTGCTGCCGAAGATCGGCGTGACCGGATCGCGGCGCGCCTGAGCGGCATGGACGTGACGAGTGTGGACACGGACGTCGTCGTGGTCGGCGCCGGCCCGGTCGGCCTGATGCTCGCGTGCGAGCTGCGGCTGGGCGGGGCCCGGGTGACCGTCCTGGAGCGCCTCGCGGCGCCGACGACCGAATCGCGCGCGTCGACCCTGCACGCGCGGACGATGGAGTTCTTCGACCAGCGCGGCCTGCTGGAGCAGCTGGGCTCGCCGCCCATCCAGCGCTCGGGCCACTTCGGCGGCATCCCGCTGGACTTCAGCACGCTGCCGACCCGCTTCCCGGGGCAGTACAAGGTGCTCCAGGCGCAGGTCGAACAGATCCTGGCCCGGCGCGCCACCGAGCTGGGCGCCGACATCCGCCGCGAGCACGAGGTGTGCGCGCTGGAGGACGTCCCCGGCACCACCGGCCGCGACGCCATCGGCCCGGACGCCCCCGGCGCCGGGGCGGTGCGGGTCCACGCCCGGACCCCCGCCGGCCAGGTGCGGGTGACGGGCCGCTACGTCGTCGGCTGCGACGGCGAGGACAGCACCGTCCGGGTGCTGTCCGGTATCGACTTCCCCGGCACCGCCGGCACCCACGAGCTGCTGCGCGCGGACGTGGCGGGTGTCGACATCGCGGAGCGGCGGTTCGAGCGGCTGCCCGACGGGCTCGCGATCTCCTCGCGGCTGCCGAACGGCGCCACGCGGGTGATGGTCTCGGTCTTCGGCGCCCCGGTCGGACCGCGGCCGGGGCCGCCGGAGTTCGACGAGATCTGCGCGGTGTGGGAGAAGGTCACCGGCGAGAGCCTGCGGCACGGCACACCGGTGTGGCGCAACGCCTTCGACGACACCAGCCGGCTCGCCCGGCGGCTGCGCGCGGGACGGGTACTGCTGGCCGGCGACGCCGCGCACGTCCAGATGCCCTCGGGCGGCCAGGCGATCAACCTCGGCCTCCAGGACGCGGCCAACCTCGGCTGGAAGCTCGCCGCGGTCGCGACCGGCACGGCCCCGCGGTCGCTGCTGGACACCTACCACGACGAGCGGCACGAGGTCGCCCGGCGCGTCCTGGGCAACATCCGGGCGCAGGGCCTGCTGCTGCTGGGCGGCCCGGAGGTCGACGCCACCCGCACCGTACTGCGCGAGCTGATCGGCCACCAGGAGGTCAACGACCGCCTGGCGGCCATGATCGCCGGTGTCGACATCCGCTACCCCGTCCCCGACGACCCCGCGCCACCCCCCGAATCCCGCCACCGTCCCGACGGCGCCTCCCCGTACCGTCCGGACGGCGACGGCGGCGGCGACGGTGGCGGCGGCTCCCGCCCGGCGGGGGCCGCCGTCCCGCACGCGGCCCTGACCGTGGACGGCGCGGTGACGAGCACGACCGCCCTGCTGCGGCGCGGCCGCGGGGTGCTGCTCGACCTGGCCGCATGCGCCGGCCGGCACGACTGGCTGTCCGGCCGGACGGCCCCGTTCGCGCAGCGGGTGGACCTGGTGGCGGCCACGGCGCCGCCCGGCGGTCCGCTGGACGGGCCGGAGACGCTGCTCCTCCGCCCGGACGGCTACGTGGCCTGGGCCGGTGACCGCTACAGCGATCCCGGGCCCGCGGTCGCCCGCTGGTTCGGCGCCGCATCCCCCGCGGTGGCCGGTGCCATCCCCGTACGAACCCAAGTCTGACGATGGGAGAATCTCATGGCGACCAAAGCCCCGCCGCCGGCTGCCTCAGGAGCGGACCTCAGCAAGGCGCAGCACTGTGACGTGTTCGTGCTGGGTTCCGGCCTGGCCGGCTCGACGATCGCCACGGTCCTCGCCGCGCAGGGCGCCAAGGTGGTGCTCGTCGACGCGGCCCAGCACCCCCGGATGGCGATCGGCGAGTCCCAGACCCCGCAGCTGGCCGAGTGGCTGCACATCCTGGCCGAGCGCTACGGGGTGCCCGAGCTGGCGTCCCTGGCCAAGGTGGGCGTCACCAACAAGGTGGTCGGCCCGACCCACGGGGTGAAGGTCCACTTCGGGTTCGTCCGCCACGAGGCGGGCAAGGAGCCGAACCCGGCGGAGTCCACGCAGTTCGCGATCCCGCGGCTGCTGGCGCAGAACAGCCACATGTTCCGCCAGGACACCGACTCGTGGATGTTCCACGTCGCGGTCAAGTACGGCGTGCAGGTCCGCCAGATGTGGCGGGCCGCCGACATGGACTTCGACGACGACGGCGTCACGATCAGCGGCACCAACGGCGACGTCTACCGCGCCCGCTACCTGGTCGACGCCAGCGGTTTCCGCTCGCTGCTGGCCGAGAAGTTCGACCTGCGCGAGAAGCCGGCCCGCTTCAAGCACCACTCGCGGTCGCTGTTCAACCACTTCATCGGGATCAAGCCGTTCGACGACGTCGTCGACTTCCCCGCGGAGCACCGCCCGCCCATCAAGTGGCACAAGGGCACCATGCACCACATGATCGACCGCGGCTGGCTGTGGATCATCCCGTTCAACAACTACCGCAAGTCCAAGAACCCGCTCGTGAGCGTCGGCCTCCAGCTGGACGAGCGGGTCTACCCCAAGCCGAAGGACCTGACCCCGCAGCAGGAGTTCGACGCCTTCCTGAACAAGTACCCGGCGATCAAGCGGCAGTTCGACGGCGCCCGCCCGGTCCGCGAGTGGGTCTCCACCGACCGGCTGCAGTATTCGTCGCGCAAGTCGGTCGGCCCGCGCTGGTGCCTGATGTCGCACGCGGCCGGCTTCATCGACCCGCTGTTCTCCCGCGGCCTGTCCAACACCATGGAGGTCGTGGACGCGCTGGCCTCCCGGGTCCTGGCGGCGCTCAAGGACAACGACTTCTCCGAGGAGCGCTTCTCCTACGTCGAGCAGCTGGAAGCCGGTCTGCTCGACTTCAACGACGAGCTGGTCAACAGCGCGGTGATCTCGTTCTCGCACTTCCGGCTGTGGAACGCGGTCTTCCGGGTGTGGGGCTGCTTCATCACCCCCGGTGTCATGCGCCTGACCGGTGCCCGGCTGCGCTACGTCGTCGACAACGACGACTCGCACTTCACGTCGCTGGAGAAGACCGAGAACCCCGGCCTGTGGTGGCCGGAGAGCAAGACCTTCCAGCGCATCCTGGAGGTCACCGCGGAGACCTGCGAGAAGTTCGAGGTCGGCGAGCTGACCGGGGACCAGGCCGCGGACATCATCCTGAAGGTCGTCCAGGACAGCCCGGAGGTCAACCCGACCTTCGGCTGGAAGGACCCTGCGACCCGCTTCGTGGCGCCCAGCACCTGGGACCTGGCCAAGTTCGTGCGGTGGGGCCTGATGTCGGCCGGACCCGACATGCGCAAGCTGACCCGCTTCGTGGTCTCCGGCGGGCTCAAGGCCGGGCCGCGCGCGCGAAAGCTGATGTAGCGGTGCCGGCGGCGGACACCGCACGCCCCGGCGGGCACCTCGACCCGCCCGGGCCCACGCACCAGGTCTTCCCGGTCGACGGCCGGTCCCTGCGGACGGTGAGCGGGCTGTTCGTCACCGGTGTCACCGTCATCTCCACCGGGGACGGCGAGCAGGGCGACGGCACCACCGTGAACTCCTTCACCTCCGTCTCCCTGGATCCCCCGCTGATCCTGTTCTGCATCCACCGCGACTCCCGGCTGCGCGACGAACTGGCGCGCACCGGGCGCTTCGCGGTCAACCTGCTGGCCCGACGGCACGAGCAGCTGGCGACGACCTTCGCCGGCCGGCAGGTGCCGGCCAGCGAGCGGGTGTTCTCCGGCCGCAGCCGGCGGGGCGTGCCGGTGCTCAGCGAGTCGCTGGCCTACATGGACTGCGACATCCGGGCGGAGCACCCCGGCGGCGACCACGTCATCGTGCTGGGCGAGGTGGCCGAACTGGGGGTGCACCGCCAGCGGCAGGAACCGCTGACGTTCTTCGAGGGGTCCTTCGGGCGCCTGGAGGAGGAGCTGCGAGCAGCGTACGCACGGTGGGACGGCTGAGCCAAGGGGACGCGCGCCGGCTGGCGGGAAAGCGCCGCCCGGACCACCCCCGGTGGGACCGTTGGGCTCCCGCCACTGTCACCCACACCCCTGCCTCCGGGAGGAGCACCCATGACACTCGGCCGCGGATGGGCGCGTTTCAACAAGTCCGTGGGCAACCGCATCGCGGGCCCGCTCTTCGGGCGGATGCCGGGCTTCGGCCTGGTCCTGCACCGCGGGCGCAAGTCCGGACGGGAGTACCGCACCCCGGTGAAGGTCTTCCGCCACCAGGGCACTTACGTCATCACCCTGCCGTACGGCCCGCAGACCGACTGGGTCCGCAACGTACGCGCGGCCGGCGGCTGCGACCTGCTGGTACGCCGCCGCCGGCTGCACATGGCCGACCCCGTGGTGGTCACCGACGACAAGTCGGTGCGCATCCGCTGGGGCCTGCGGCTGGCGCTCTCGGCGCTGCGGGTCACCGAGTTCCTCGTCCTGGTCCCCACGACCGAACCCGTGACATCTCCGACGAAAGACGCACGACCGACCTCACAAGCGAAGGGAAACTGACATGCCCGCTCTCGGCGGAATACACCACGTGAAGTTCGCGGTCAGCGACATCCAGCGGTCCATCGACTGGTACGGCCGGGTCTTCGGCTTCACCACCACGATGGAGTTCAAGGACGACGAGGGCATCGTGCGCGGCTCGGTGGGCAAGCTCACCGGCCTCGACAACACGCTGCTGGCCTTCCGCGAGAACGCGGAGCTGTCCGAGTCGCTGTCCGGGTTCGACCCGGTCAGCTTCGCGGTCCAGGGCAAGGCCGAGGTCCAGTCCTGGGTCGACCACCTCAACGCCGAGGGGGTCGAGAACTCCGGCCTGCGCATCGCGGCCATCGGCTACATCGTCTTCTTCCACGACCCGGACGGCATCAAGCTGCACGTCTACTCCTTCGACACCCCGGCCCCCGACGAGATCGAGGCCTGACCCGCCTGCGGCGCCGCCGGCCGCGGCACCACCGTGCCGCGGCCGGCGGCGGGCCCGCCCCGCGTCACCCGGCGGCCACCTGTTATGCACCTTGACGGTTACCTGGGTGTGCGGTTAGGCAAATCATTAGTTGTTGGGGTTGATGGTTGTCGGTGTTTCCCGTAGTGTGGACACCGGAGAGAGGAGCTGTCCCATGAGCGGCGAGTACAAGCTCGACATGACGATGATGCTGACCATCCACGACGCCTTCCGCCGTGAGCTGGACCGCATCGCCAAGGTGGCCGACGGCGTCAGCGACGACCCCCGGACCGTGATGCGGACCGCGCTGGGCTGGAAGCTGTTCAAGACCTATCTGCACATCCACCACACCTCCGAGGACGACACGGTGTGGGGCCTGATGGAGGAGCGGCTGGCCGACGCCCCCGACCTCGCGCTGCTGCACGCGATGGAGGCCGAGCACGCCGCCATCGACCCGCTGCTGGCGAGCATCGACGAGGCGCTGGCCGACCCCGAGAAGGGTGCGGAGCGGCTCGGCGGCCTGGTCGGCGACCTCAACAGCAGCCTGCGCGGGCACCTCAAGCACGAGGAGGCCGAGGGCCTGTCCCTGGTCGACTCCACGCTGACGCAGGAGGAGTGGAGCCGCTTCGCGGCCGTCCACCTCAAGAAGGTCGGCGAGGACATCGGCACGTACATGCCCTGGCTGCTGGACGACGCCGCCGCGGACTGGGTCGAGACCGTGCTGGGCCGGCTGCCGGGCTGGGGCCGCGTCAAGTACGAGGGCGAGTGGAAGGCCGCGTACGACCAGCTCTCTCTCTGGACGCCGGCAGCCGGCACCGCCGGCTGATCTTCGAGCTCATCCCGGGAGGACCCCCGACATGTCACAGTACGAAGGAGCCACGGCCGATCCGCCGGTGGACGCCCCCGCGCCGGCCCCGGAGGCGGGTGCCCGGCTCGGCGTCGCCACCATGGTCATCGCCCTGGCGCGGTTCATGGTCGTGCTCGACGGCACGATCATGATCGTTGCTCTCCCGAGCATCCAGAAGGCGCTGAAGATCTCCCCGGGAAACCTGAACTGGGTGATCAACGGGTACTCGCTGACGTTCGGCGGTCTGCTGCTGGTCGCCGGGCGGGTGGGCGACGTCTACGGCCGCAAGAAGGTCTTCACCACCGGACTGGTGCTGTTCGGCGCGGCCTCGCTGGCCGGCGGCCTGGCACCCAACGGCGGCTCGCTGATCGCCTTCCGCCTCGTCCAGGGCGTCGGGGCCGCGGTCGCGACCCCCGGCGCGCTGTCGCTGCTGGTCGCGACCTTCCCCGAGGGCAAACCGCGCACCAAGGCCCTGGGGATCTACGGCGGGGTGACCGGCCTGGCGTCGGTCATGGGCCTGGTCCTGGGCGGCGTGCTGACCACGTACGCCAGCTGGCGCTGGGTCCTGCTGGTGAACGTCCCCGTCGTGGTCGCCATCATCCTCGGCGTCAACGCGCTCAACGAGGGCGAGCCCGCCCGGCGGACCAGGATCGACATCCCCGGGGCGATCACCGCGACCCTCGGCGCCGGCTCGCTGGTCTTCGGCGTCAACCGGGTCAGCGACCACAGCTGGAGCGACGGCACGGTCATCGCCTGCCTGATCGCCGCGGGCGTCCTGCTGGCCGCCTTCGCCTTCATCCAGCGCACCGCCGCCGAGCCGATGATCCCGCGCGAGGTGCTCAGCGACGGCGGCCGTACCGGAGCGAACGTCGTCACCCTGCTGATGTCGACGGGCAGCTTCGCCACCTACTACTTCCTGACCCTCTTCATGCAGCAGGTGCTGGGCTACTCCGCGCTGCGGACCGGCCTGATGTACCTGCCGCTCGCGGTGGGCTTCGGTATCGCCGCCGGCGGTGTCGGACCGGTGCTGATGGCGCGCGCCCCGGAGCGGATCGCGCTGTCCCTGGCGCTGGCGATCGCCGCCGCGGGCTCCGGCTGGTTCACCTTCCTGACCAAGGACTCCAACGTCTGGGCCATGGTGATGCCGGCGTCGCTGATCACCGGTATCGGCCTGGGCGCCACCACGGTCGTCGCCACCACGATCGGCGTCCGCGGCATCGACAGCTCCGAGGCCGGCATCGGCTCGTCGCTGCTGACGGCCAGCAGCCAGATCGGCGGCGCCCTCGGCCTCGCCGGGCTGGCCACGGTCGCGGCGACCACCACCCGGCACGCCGCGGCGGGCACGGCCCTGCCGGACGCGCTGGTCAACGGCTACACCGCGGGCTTCAAGGTCGCCGTCGCCCTCTACGTGGTCGGCATCCTGGTCGCCCTGGTCACCGTCAAGCCGTTCAAGGGCGGCGGGGAGGCATCGGCACAGAAGGCCTGAGCGCGCGAAGAACTCGGCGGCACCATCGGCACTGGGAGCGGACATGACCGGACTGACGTACACCGACGCCATGAGCGGGGCGCTCGACCGGCTCCGGAGCATCGGCTACGAGCACGGCACGATGCTCGTCAACCACGCGCCGATGGCCGCCGAGGCCATGGCCACCCTGGGCTACGCCGACGACGTCGCGACCTGGGTCGAGGACAACCTCGCCCACCGCCGCTACAAGGACCTGCCCACCCCCCGCTTCCCGCTGTCCGCGCTGGACGAGAGCGACTGGCGGCCCGCCCTCGGCGACTTCGACCGGGTCACCGACTGGTGGGAGCTGTTCGACCGCGAGCTGGCCGACAAGCCCTGGCAGGAGGTGCTGAACCTCTGGTGGCCGCGGCTGGTCTCGGGTATGTCCGGCGTCATGACGCACGGGGTGATCCGCACCGCCCACGCGGTGCGGGCCATCGCGCAGGCGAGCGACGCCGACAACGCCCTCTACCGCAAGGAACTCGCCCACGGCCTGGGCTACTGGGCGGCCCGCTACTCGCTCAGCGACGCCCAGGCCATCGACGCCGAGCTGCGGGGGGCCACCCCCGCGGCCCGGCCCGAGGGCGCCGCCTTCACCGCCCTGGACGAACTGGTCGCGGACGCCTGCGGCCACTACGCGACCGTGCAGACCGGCCACCCCGTACCGCTGATCCACGCGATCACCGGCCCGGCGGCCGTCCGCCTGGTCCTGCCGCACCTGCCCGCCGAACAGCAGTGGACCTCCTTCCTGGCGGCCCGCCACTGCAGCGACGGTATCCGCGGCTACTACAGCTCCTCCCGCGGCCCCGCCACCGCCCCCGCCGCGGCGGTGCCGCGGGAGGACCAGCTCATCGCCGAAGCCGTCGAACTCGGCGACGAGCACGCGATCAAACTCGCCGAGGTCGCCGTACGCCACCAGGCGCTGCTGCCCGACGACCGGTACGCTGCCGCGGCCAACGCGGCGACGACACGACTGCGGAAGTTCCTCACCTCGCACTCGTTCTATGATTGATCACGCAGCCCGGACCGGCCGGAAGGAGGCGCACGCTCATGGCGGAGCCGCACGGCCACGGGCGAGGGTCCGCCGAGCTGGTCGGCGCGAAACTGGCCCCGGAGCTCACGCGCTACCTGCCCTATCTGATGCGCCGGGCGTTCGCCCATGTCGCGGCCGGCGCCGACCGGAGCACCCAGGCGCGTGACTACGCGGTCCTTGCGGCCCTGGCCGCCGGGCACGGCACCTCCCAGCAGGCACTCGCCGAGCGGCTGGAGATCAACCGGACGATCATGGTCAAGCTGATCGACCGGCTGCAGGGCGCCGGGTACGTCACCCGCACCCGCAACCCCGACAACCGCCGCTCCTACCTGCTCGCGCTCACCGACGCCGGCCGCGGCGAGCTGGCCCGTATGCAGCCCGCGGTCCTGGAGCGCGACCGGACGCTGACGGCGAACCTGACCGACGCCGAGCGGGTACGGCTCAACGAGCTGCTGCGCACCGTGCTCGGCGAGCCGCCCGGCACCCCCAGCGGCCTGAGCACCGAGTATCTGATCACCCAGGTCTTCTACCTGCTGCGGCGGCGCGGCGACGCCCTGGTGGCGGACGAGGGCCTGCGGGTGCGCGACTTCGGCGCGCTGTCCGCGATCGGCAAGCTCGGGCCGTGCCCGCAGCAGCAGTTCGCGCGCTATCTCGCGCTCACCGAGCCCGCCGCGGCCCTGATCGTCGACGAGCTGGTCGAGAAGGGCCTGGTCACCCGGGGTCAGGACCCCGACGACCGGCGCCGCTACGCCCTGGAGCTGACCGGCCTCGGCCGGGAGCGGCTGGCGTATCTGGCCGACGCGGTCGAGCGCATGCAGGCGGAGATCGTCCGGACCATCGGCGGCGAGCAGGCCGAGACCGAGCTGCACACGCTGATCCACAAGATGCTCGCCGCACCTGTGGCCGCCGGAGCCGACCGGACGGGCTGACCACCCGGTCCCCACCCCTTTCGCACCTTTTCCCGACCTTTTCCTGACCCTTTTCACGCAGGCGGTTCGCCCCCTTTCCCGGGGGCGGGCCGCCTTTGTGCTGCCCACGCCCACCCACGACAGCTGCAGAAAGTAGGGAAGTCATGTCCCAAGTCGTCGACGCGCCGGTCGGCCTGTGGGCCGGCACGGTCTTCTACGGCACGACGGTCGAGGAGTTCACCGTCAACCTGGAGAGCGACGGGTCCGCCCAGCTCAAGACCGCGGAGACCGGCGGTGAGGGCACCTGGCAGCGGACCGGTGAGGACACCTTCGTCTTCACCATCACCGAACGCCTCGACGAGGGCGACTCGGGTGTCTCCGGTGACACCGAGGTCACCGGCATCGACCACCTGATCATCAACATCGACGCGAAGCTCTTCGACACCGCCTTCCTGGGCACCGGCACCGCCGAGGTCTTCGACGCCGCCGGGAACGTGATCTTCTCCATCGCCGCCGAGACCCGGGCGCAGCTCTCACCGGCCACGTGACGACTTCGACGAGCCCGACAAGAGAGGTACCCATGAATACGGATGTGATCGTGGTCGGCGCCGGACCGGCCGGGTTGATGCTGGCCGGCGAGCTGCGCCTGGCCGGTGTCGAGGTGGTCGTGCTGGAGCGGCTGGAGCAGCCGACCGGCGAGTCGCGCGGCCTGGGCTTCACCGCCCGGACCATGGAGGTCTTCGACCAGCGCGGGCTGCTGCCGCGGCTGCCGCACTTCGAGCTCAGCAACGTCGGCCACTTCGGCGGCCTGCCGCTGGACTTCGGCCAGGTGGAGGGCGCGCACTTCGCGGGCAAGACGCTGCCGCAGTCCGACACCGAGGCGATGCTCGCCGGCTGGGCGCCCGGCCCCGGCGTCACCTTCCGCCGCGGCTGGGAGTGCGTCGCGCTGGCCGCGGACGACGACGGCGTGACCGCCGAGATCCAGGGTCCCGAAGGCCGCCGGGAGGAGCTGCGGGCGAAGTACCTTGTCGGCTGCGACGGCGGGCGCAGCACCGTCCGCAAGGCCGCCGGGTTCGACTTCCCCGGCACGGCTGCGTCGATGGAGATGTTCCTCGCCGACCTGCGCGGCACCAATGTGCGGCCGCGGATGATCGGCGAGTCGTACCCCGGCGGCATGGTCATGGCCACCCCGCCCACCAACGGCGTGCAGCGCTTCATCGTGTGCGAGCGCGGCACGCTGCCCAAGCGGCGCACCACGCCGATCGAGTTCGCCGAGATCTCCGACGCCTGGAAGCGCCTGACCGGCGAGGACATCAGCCACGCGGAGCCGGTGTGGCTCAGCTCGTTCGGCAACGCGACGCGGCAGGCCACCGAATACCGGCGCGGCCGGGTCCTGCTGGCCGGCGACGCCGCCCACATCCACCTGCCGGCCGGCGGGCTCGGCATGAACACCAGCATCCAGGACGCCGTCAACCTCGGCTGGAAGCTCGCCGCGCAGGTCCACGGCTGGGCCCCCGAGGGGCTGCTGGACAGCTACCACGGCGAGCGCCACCGGATCGGGCAGCGGCTGCTGATGAACACCCAGGCCCAGGGCCTGCTGTTCCTCAGCGGCGACGAGGTCCAGCCGATGCGCGACCTGTTCACCGAGCTGCTCGGCTACGACGTCGTCGCCGAGCACCTGATCGCCATGATCAGCGGCCTGGAGATCCGCTACGACGTCGGCGCGGGCGACCACCCGCTGCTCGGCAAGCGGATGCCCAACCGGAAGGTGGCCACCGCGACCGGCCCGCGCCCGCTCTTCGAGCTGATGCACACCGCCCGCCCGCTCCTGCTGGACACCACCGGCGACGCGGAGATCCAGCGTACGGCGGCGCCCTGGACCGACCGGGTCGACGTGGTCAGCGCCCCCTTCACCGGCCTGGCCGGCGACGACCCGCTGACCGGCACCACGGCCGCGCTGGTCCGCCCCGACGGCTACATCGCCTGGACCGCGCCGGGCTCGGCCGCGGGCCTGGAGGACGCCCTGCGCCAGTGGTTCGGCGCACCGCAGCCGGCCGCCGGGGCCCGGCCGTGACGGCGCTGGACCTGTCGCTGCCGGCCGAGGCCGTCGCCGCGCTGCGCCGGCTGACCGACCGCGCGGACCTCGCCGACCTCGCCGACCGCTACCTGCGCGCCCTGGACGGCGGTGAGTTCGACCAGACGTGGGCGCGCTCGGTCTTCACCGGCGACGTCGAGCTGGACTTCCCGCCGGGCAGCCACCAGGGCATCGACGGGGTCGCGGACTTCACCCGCGGCTTCATGGGCCACTGGGACCGCACCCACCACAACGTCTCGCACTACGCCATCGAGCCGGACGGCGACCGGGCGACCGTCGCCTGGAACGTCGTCGCCATCCACGTCCACCCCGGCTCGCCGCCGCCGCCCGCCTCCGCGCCGCACTTCTACCTCGGCGGCCGGTTCGAGGGCGTGGCGCGGCGCACCGCCGAGGGCTGGCGGCTGTGCCGGCTGGAACTGCGCGTGGTGTGGACCACCGGGCCGGGCATCCGTGAGATCGCCCAGGTCATGACCGGTACCGACGGAGAACAGGTAATCACCACATGGAAGGACGGGACAGCATGACGAAGGAGATTCCCAGTGTCGAGAGGCAGCGGGAGATCATCGACATCGTCTACAACAAGGGCCTCAACGACGGCGACCTGTCGGTGGCGGACCGCTACCTGACCGCCGACTACCAGAGCCACGGCAGCTACGACGACTCGGTGCGCGGCCCGGCCTCGTTCAAGATGACGATCGAGATGCAGCACCGGTCGTTCTCCGACATCAGGTACGAGGTCCTCGACGTCGTCTCCGAGGGCGACCGCTCCGCGATCCGCTGGGTCATGAAGGGCAAGCACACCGGGCCCTTCCTCGGCATCCCGGCGACCAACAGCGAGGTCGAGCACCACGCGCTGCTCATCCTGCGGTTCGAGGACGACCGGATCGCCGAGCGGTGGGGCATCGTCGACAACTTCACGCTGATGCGCACCCTCCAGGGCATCACCGGCGCGCTCGGCGGCCCCGGCGGCCGTCCCGGCGGCCCGGGTGGCCCCGGGGGTCCCGGCGGGCGTCCGATGGGCGGCCCGCCGATGGGCGGCCCCCCGGCCGGCGGCCCGCCCGCCGGCGGGCGCCCGCAGCCCGCGGGTTCCCCCTCCTGACCCACTCCCGGGGCCGCGGCCGCGCCTGTGACGGGCGCGGCCGCGGCCCCGGGTCCCCGCTGGTCCCGAGTGAGGGGAGGAGCCCCCGTGTCCACCGCACCGATCCGGGTCGTGGTCGTCGTCGGAAGCACCCGTGCCGGACGCCTGGCGCCGCAGGTGGCGCAGTGGTTCGTCGGGCAGACCGGGCAGCGCGCCGACCTGCTGACCGACGTGGTCGACCTCGTCGACCACCCGATGCCCGACGACCTGGACGACACCGCGCCCGCGGTGGTCGCGCTGCGGCCGGTCCTGGCCGCGGCCGACGCCTTCGTCTTCGTCGTCCCCGAGTACAACCGCGGCATTCCCGGGCCGCTCAAGACGCTCATCGACAACTACAACGCGGAGTGGGAAGCCAAGCCCGTCGGGTTCGTGACGTACGGCCTGAGCATGGCCGGCGGCGTGCGGGCGGTGGAGCACCTGCGGCAGATCTTCGCGGAGTTCCACTCCGTCGGCATGAAGGACATCGCGATCTTCCCGCGGATCCTCAGCCACTTCGACACGGCCGGCGCGTTCGCCCCCGAGCTGGAGGGCTGCAACGCCGCGGCCAAGCTCATGCTCGACCAGCTCGTCTGGTGGGCCGACGCGCTGCGCACCGCGAAGGCCAAGCGCCCCTACCACTCCTGAGCACCCCTGAGCACTCCCGAGCACCCCGAGCTCTCCCGAGCCGGACCGACCGCACCCCCGTGGAGGACGAATCATGGACGAGACCGGCAAGGAGCTGGCCGACGACACGTACGACGTGGCGATCCTCGGCGCCGGCATGGCCGGCGGCATGCTCGGCGCGGTGCTGGCCCGCAACGACGTCAAGGTGCTGCTGATGGACGCCGGCACCCACCCGCGCTTCGCGGTGGGGGAGTCGACGATCCCCTACACCTCGTCGATGACGAAGATCATCGCCGAGCGCTACGACGTCCCCGAGATCGCCCCGCTGGCCAGCTTTCGCGGCGTCAACGAGAAGGTCAGCCCCATGTCGGGACGGAAGTCGAACTTCGGGTTCGTCTACCACGAGCAGGGCAAGCCCCAGCAGCCCGACCAGATCAACCAGCTCGTGATCCCCGAGTGGCAGCGCACCGAGTGCCACCTCTTCCGGCAGGACTCCGACGCGTACCTGTTCAACCTGGCCGTGCAGTACGGCGCCGAGCCGTGCCTGGACACCCGCATCACCAGCATCGACATCGACCCGGGCAGCGGCGTCGTGCTGCGCTCCGCGCAGGGCACCGAATACCGCGCCAAATACCTCGTGGACGGCGGCGGCTACCGCTCCCCGACCGCCGAGGCGTTCGGGCTGCGCGACGACCCGCCGCGGGCCCGGCACCACTCGCGCAGCATGTTCACCCACATGGTGGGCGTGACGCCGTTCGACGACGCCTCCGCCGCGCAGGCGCACAAGAACCCCAGCCCCTGGCACCACGGCACGCTGCACCACGTCTTCGACGGCGGCTGGCTGTGGGTCATCCCGTTCGACAACCACGAGGGCGCCCTGAGCACCCTGTGCAGCGTCGGGCTGACCCTGGACGAGCGGGTCTTCCCCAAGGACCCCAAGGTCACCGCCCAGCAGGAGTTCGACGACTTCCTCGCCCGCTTCCCGCAGATCGCCGAGCAGTTCACCGGCGCCCGCGCGGTGCGGCCCTGGATCAGCACCGGCCGGCTCCAGTACTCGGCGTCCAACACCGTCGGCGAGCGCTACACCCTGACCTCGCACGCCGCCGGCTTCATCGACGCCCTCTACTCGCGCGGCATCACCAACACCCTGGAGGTCGTCAACTCGCTGGCCTGGCGCCTGATCGCGGCCTCCCGCGACGGCGACTGGTCCACCGAGCGGTTCGCGTACATCGACAAGGTCCAGCAGGGCCTGTACGACGTGCACGACGACATCGTCTACAGCTCCTTCGTGGGCTTCCGCCACTACGAGCTGTGGAACGCGGTCATCCGGGTATGGAAGGTCACCAGCATCCTGCCCACGATGCGGATCGAGAACGCGCTGCGCGACTACCGCGCGACCCGTGACGAGCAGGTGCTCCTGGACCTGGAGAACCACGAGACGCCCGGGCTGCCCGCGCCCGTCGCCAAGGACATCGTCGACCTGCTCGCCTTCACCCGCACCACCTGCCAGGCCGTGGAGGCCGGCACCCTCGACCCCGCCGCCGCGGCCGACCGCATCTTCGCGCACCTGCGCGACAGCGAGTTCGTCCCCGCCCCCTTCGCCCTGGGCGACCCGGACAACCACCACTTCGAGGCGACGCCGGAGCTGCTGGAGCGGCTCGGCCGGTGGGGCACCACCCAGTCCCCGCAGCACATGCGGTCGCTGTTCGCCTGATCATCCCCAGCGCGCCGGCTCCTCGGCAGGTACCAGGACCCGGACCGGACCGAAAGAGGGTACTGACATGCACAGCAGCTTGATCGTCGCGCGGATCGAACCCGGCGGCGGCAGCGACGTGGCCCGGATGTTCGCCGACTTCGACCGCACCGAGATGCCGCACCTGATGGGCACCCGGCGCCGGCAGCTGTTCCAGTTCCGCGGCCTGTACTTCCACGTCCAGGACTTCGACGAGAACAACGGCGGCGAGCGCATCGAGGAGGCCAAGGCCGACCCGCGCTTCGTGCGGATCAGCGAGGACCTCAAGCCGTACATCCAGGCCTACGACCCCGCCACCTGGCGCTCCCCGGCCGACGCGCTCGCCACCCGCTTCTACAACTGGGAGGCGTGACGGTGGCCACCCGGCGAGTCGTCATCACCGGGGTGGGTGTGCTCGCCCCCGGCGGCATCGGCGTCAAGAACTTCTGGAGCCTGCTGTCCGAGGGCCGCACCGCCACCCGGCGGGTCAGCTTTTTCGACCCCGCCCCCTTCCGCTCCCAGGTCGCCGCCGAGATCGACTTCGATCCCGAGCTGTTCGGCCTGAGCCCGCAGGAGATCCGCCGCATGGACCGCTCCGTGCAGCTCGCGGTGGTCGCGGCCGGCGAGGCGGTGGCCGACAGCGGCCTGGACTTCGAGGCCCTCGACCCGTACCGCACCGGCGTCACCCTCGGCAGCGCGGTCGGCGCGACGATGGGCCTGGACCAGGAGTACCGCGTCGTCAGCGACGGCGGCCGGCAGGACCTGGTCGACCACGAGTACGCCGTACCGCACCTCTACAACTACCTGGTGCCCAGCGCCGGCGCCGCCGAGGTCGCCTGGCGGGCCGGCGCCCAGGGGCCGACCTCGGTGGTCTCCACCGGCTGCACCTCGGGTATCGACGCGGTCGGCTACGCGGTCGAGGTGATCAGGGAGGGCGCCGCCGACGTCATGGTCGCCGGCGCCACCGACGCCCCCATCTCGCCCATCACGCTCGCGTGCTTCGACGCGATCAAGGCCACCACCCCGCGCAACGACGACCCCGAGCACGCCTCGCGGCCCTTCGACGGCACCCGCAACGGCTTCGTCCTGGGCGAGGGCTCCGCGGTCTTCGTCCTGGAGGAGCTGCACGCGGCCCGCCGCCGCGGCGCGCACATCTACGCCGAGATCGCCGGCTACAGCTCCCGGTGCAACGCCTTCCACATGACCGGGCTGCGGCCCGACGGTCTGGAGATGGCCGAGGCCATCCGGGTCGCCATGGACCAGGCGCGGATGAACCCCGACGAGATCGACTACATCAACGCGCACGGCTCGGGCACCAAGCAGAACGACCGGCACGAGACCGCGGCGTTCAAGCTGAGCCTGGGCGAGCGCGCCCGGCAGGTGCCGGTCAGCTCCATCAAGTCGATGGTCGGGCACTCGCTCGGCGCGATCGGCTCGATCGAGATCGCCGCCTCGGTGCTGGCGATGGCCGAGAACGTCGTCCCGCCCACCGCCAACCTGCACACCCCCGACCCCGAGTGCGACCTGGACTACGTCCCGCTCACCGCGCGGGACTGGCGCACCGACGCGGTCCTGACCGTCGGCAGCGGATTCGGCGGCTTCCAGAGCGCCATGGTCCTGGCCGGCGTCGACCGGAGGACCACATGACCGTCACCACCGTCGTCACCGGGCTCGGCGTCGTCGCCCCCAACGGGCTGGGCGCCGCGGCCTACTGGGACGCCACCCGGGGCGGCAAGAGCGGCATCGGCCGCGTCACCCGCTTCGACCCGTCGCAGTACCCCGCCCGGCTCGCCGGGGAGGTCCAGGGCTTCGTCGCCGAGGACCACCTGCCCGGCCGCATGATCGTGCAGACCGACCACATGACGCGGATGGCACTGGTCGCCGCCGACTGGGCGCTGGCCGACGCCTCGATCGAGCCGCGCGGCCTGGACGGCTACAGCATGGGCGTGGTCACCTCCAGCTCCGCCGGCGGCTTCGAATTCGGCCAGGGCGAGCTGCAGAAGCTGTGGAGCCGCGGCAGCCAGTACGTCAGCGCCTACCAGTCCTTCGCCTGGTTCTACGCCGTCAACAGCGGCCAGATCTCCATCCGGCACGGCATGAAGGGCCCCAGCGGCGTCGTCGTCAGCGACCAGGCCGGCGGTCTGGACGCGCTGGCCCAGGCCCGCCGCAAGATCCGCAGCGGCACCCGGCTGATGGTGTCCGGCGGGGTCGACGCGACCATCTGTCCGTGGGGCTGGGTCGCGCAGCTGGCCGGCGGCCGAATGAGCACCAGCGACCAGCCCGCCCACGCCTACCTGCCCTTCGACGCCGACGCGTGCGGCCACGTGCCCGGCGAGGGCGGCGCCATCCTGATCCTGGAGGAGGCCGACGCCGCCGCCCTGCGCGGCGCCCGCGTCTACGGCGAGATCGCCGGCTACGGCGCCACCTTCGACGCCCCCGCGGGCAGCGGCCGCGAGGGCGCCTTCCGCAAGGCCATCGAGGTGGCCCTCGCGGACGCCGGGGCGGACGCGGGAGACGTCGACGTCGTCTTCGCCGACGCCGCCGGCATCCCGGAGCTGGACCGCGCCGAGGCCGAGGCGATCAACCAGGTCTTCGGCGAGCGCGGCGTGCCCGTCACCGCGCCCAAGACGATGACCGGCCGGCTCTACTCCGGCGCCGGCGCCCTGGACACCGCCACCGCGCTGCTGGCGATCCGGGACGGCGTCATCCCGCCCACCGTCAACTCCGACCCGGTCGCCGACTACGGCATCGACCTGGTCACCGGCCGGCCCCGGGTGCGCCCGGTCCGGGCCGCGCTGGTCCTGGCCCGCGGCTACGGCGGCTTCAACTCGGCGCTGCTGGTACGGGCCGGCCGGCGCGCCACCCCCGGATCGGACCCCACCGAAGGGACACGCTGATGACTGAGCGGCAGTTCACCCTGGACGACCTCAAACGCATCCTCGTCGAGTGCGCCGGCGCCGACGACGCCGTCGACCTCGACGGCGACATCCTCGACCAGGGCTTCGAGGACATCGGCTACGAGTCCCTCGCCATCCTGGAGACCGGCGGCCGGATCGAGAACGAGTACGCCGTCATCATCGACGAGTCCGTGCTGACGGTGCACGTCACCCCGCGCGAGCTGATCGCCGCGGTCAACGAGCTGCTGACGGTCTCGGCATGAGCGCCGCCGACCGCCCCGTCGCCCTGGTCTCCGGGGCGACCAGCGGGATCGGCCTGGCCGTTGCCCGACTGCTCGCCGTCCAGGGGCACCGGGTCTTCATCGGCGCCCGCGACGCCGGCAACGTCGAGGCCACCGTCAAGGAGCTGCGCGCCGAGGGCCACGAGGTCGCAGGGCGCACCCTCGACGTCCGCGACGACACCGCCGTACGCGACTTCGTGGCCGCCGCCGTCGAGCAGCTCGGCACCGTCGACGTCCTGGTCAACAACGCCGGGCGCAGTGGCGGGGGCGTCACCGCCGACATCCCCGACGAGCTGTGGAACGACGTCATCAACACCAACCTCAACAGCGTCTTCCGGCTCACCCGCGAGGTGCTGACCACCGGCGGTATGCGGCACAAGAGCCGCGGCCGGATCATCAACATCGCCTCGACCGCGGGCAAGCAGGGCGTCATCCTCGGCGCCCCGTACTCCGCCTCCAAGCACGGCGTCGTCGGCTTCACCAAGGCCCTCGGCAACGAGCTGGCCCCGACCGGCATCACCGTCAACGCCGTCTGCCCCGGCTACGTCGAGACGCCCATGGCGCAGCGGGTCCGGGAGGGCTACGCGACCGCGTACGACACCACCGAGCAGGCCATTTTGGAGCGCTTCACCGCCAAGATCCCGCTCGGCCGCTACTCCACGCCCGAGGAGGTCGCCGGACTCGTCGGCTACCTCGCCTCGGACGCGGCCGCCTCCATCACCGCCCAGGCCCTCAACGTCTGCGGCGGCCTCGGCAACTTCTGACCCCGCGAAGGAGGAACGAGCATGACCACCCAGCCCGTCGTCCGCGAAGTCGAGCACGAGATCACGGTCGCCGCCCCGGCCCGCGAGGTCTACCGGCTGATCGCCGAGGTGGAGAACTGGCCGCGGATCTTCCCGCCCACCATCCACGTCGACCAGGCGTCGCAGGGCGCCGGCCAGGAGCGCATCCGGGTCTGGGCGACCGCCAACGGCGCGCCCAAGAACTGGACGTCGCAGCGCGCCCTGCACCCCGACACGCTGCGCATCGACTTCCGCCAGGAGGTCTCCACGCCGCCCGTCGCCGCGATGGGCGGCGCCTGGATCATCGAGCCGCTGTCGGCAGAGCAGTCCCGGGTGCGGCTGCTGCACGACTACCGGGCGATCGACGACGACCCCGGCGGCCTGGCCTGGATCGACCAGGCCGTCGACGGCAACTCCCGCTCGGAGCTGGCCGCGCTGCGCGCCAACCTCGAATTCGTCGTCGGCTCCGAGAAGCTGACCTGGTCCTTCGAGGACACCGTCCACATCCACGGCAGCCCCAAGGACGTCTACGACTTCATCAACGAGGCCGACCTGTGGTCCGAACGGCTGCCGCACGTGGCCCGGGTGAACCTCCAGGAGCCCGAACCGGGCCTCCAGGAGCTGGAGATGGACACCCGCTCGCCCAACGGCTCGGTGCACACCACCAAGTCCTACCGGGTGTGCTTCCCCTACGACCGGATCGTCTACAAGCAGACCACCCTGCCGGTCCTGATGAGCCTGCACACCGGCCGCTGGAGCTTCCTCCCCACCGTCTCCGGTGTCGCGGCCACCTCCCGGCACACCGTCGTGCTGCGCCCGGAGAACGTCACCTCCGTGCTCGGCCCGGACGCCGGCGTCGCCGAGGGCCGCGAGCACGTCCAGCACGCCCTGAGCACCAACTCCCGCACCACCCTCGGCTACGCCAAGACGTACGCCGAGTCGCGGGTCTGACTCCTGCCAGCGCACCCCCACGAGGAGGACCACATGGGCAACAAGCTCTCCGGCAAGACCGCGCTCGTCACCGGGGCGAGCCGCAACATGGGCCGCGCCATGGCGCTGCGGCTGGCCGCCGACGGCGCGCTCGTCGCCGTGCACTACAACACCGCCAAGGACGAGGCCGAGGCCGTCGTCGAGACCGCCCGGCAGGCGGGCGGCAAGGCCTTCGCGGTGGGCGCCGAGCTGGGCGTCCCCGGCGACGTCGACACGCTCTTCGAGGCCGTCGAGGCCGGGCTGACCGAGCACGCCGGCTCCACCGCGCTGGACATCCTGGTCAACAACGCCGGGGTGCTGGGCGGCATCAAGCCGGAGGACACCACCTCCGAGCAGTTCGACCGCATCCTCGCGGTCAACGCCAAGGCGCCGTTCTTCCTCATCCAGCGCGCGCTGCGGAACATGCCCGACGGCGGGCGCATCGTCAACATCTCCTCCGGGCTGACCCGCACCTCCAACCCGGACGAGATCGCGTACGCGATGTCGAAGGCCGCCGTCGAGATGCTCGCGCTGCACTTCGGCAAGTACCTCGGCCCGCGCGGCATCACCGTCAACAGCGTCGCCCCCGGCATCACCCGCAACGACAACCCGGTCTTCCAGATGCCCGAGGTCGTCACCGCGATGGCGTCGCTGTCGGCCTTCAACCGGGTCGGCGAGCCCGAGGACGTCGCGGACGTCGTGGCCTTCCTGTGCTCGCCGGACGCCCGCTGGATCACCGGCGCCTTCGTCGACGCCAGCGGCGGCACGCTGCTCTGAGCGCCGCCCCGGCGTACGGCGCCGGTTGCCGGGCCTCCCCGGCGCCGGACCCGTGACGGATCACGTACCCGATCCCGCACCGCGCCGGCCACCGGTGCCGTACGCCGAGCGCGCTCGCCGTCCCGACCGTCCCCGTACGCCGTCGACCGCGGGAGCCGCCATGAAGACCGCGCAGCACCTGACCGCGCCCGGCACCGCAGCCCCGCGCGGGGGACTGCTGGCCGTCCTGGCCGGCAACATGCTCATCGACGCCCTGGAGGTCTCGGCGACCCTGGTCGCCCTGCCCGCCATCGGCCAGGACTTCCGCCTCGCGCCGAGCACCGCCCAGTGGGCGATGACCGCCTTCGCCATCGGCTTCGGCGGCCTGATGCTCTTCGGCGCGCGGGTCGTGGCCGTTCACGGCGCCCGCCGCGCCTACCTGTGGGCGCTGCTGGCCTTCGCGGCCGCCTCGCTGGTGGCCGGTGTGACCGGCAGCTTCGCGCTGCTGGTCGCCTGCCGCGTGGTGAAGGGCTTCTGCGCCGCGCTGACCGCGCCCACCGGCCTTGCCATCATCATGAACACCTTCCCCGAAGGGCCGCACCGCAGCCGCGCCATCTCCGTCTACACCGTCTTCGGCGCGGGCGGCTTCACCACCGGGCTGCTGCTGTCCGGCGTGCTCACCGACATCAGCTGGCGCTGGACGCTCGCCGCCCCCGCGCCCGCCGCGCTGCTGCTGTTCCTGCTGGGCCTGCGCATGATCCCGCACTCCGCCCCGCCCCCCGGCCCGCGCCGCGGCTACGACGTCGCGGGCGCCCTGAGCGCCACCGGCGCGCTGGTGTGCCTCGACCTCGCCGTCGCGTCCTCACCCGCGCACGGCTGGTTCAGCGCCCAGGTCGGCGCGGCGGCCGCCGGATTCGCCGCGCTGTGCGCGGTCTTCGTCGCCGTCGAGCGTACGGGCAAGGACCCGCTGGTGCGGCTCCCGTTACGCACTGGCGGCGCCATGGCCCGCTCCGCGCTGGGCGCCGGCGCGCTCAACGGCTCCTACCTGGGCCTGCTGATCATCGTCACCTTCCAGTTCCAGACCGCCCGCGGCTGGTCGGCGCTCCAGACGGCCCTGGCCATCCTCCCGGCCAGCGTCCCGCTGGCCCTCGTCGCCCTGCACTCCGGGCGGATGATCGCCCGCTTCGGCACCCGCCGGCTCATCGCGTACGGCGCCCTGCCGCCGCTGGCCGGCTACCTGCTCTACCTGCGGCTCCCCGCCCACCCGGACTACGTGACCGCGGTCCTGCCGACCATGCTCCTGGTCGGGCTGGGCTTCGTGCTGTCGTTCGCCGCCCTCAACACCCAGGCCACGTCGGGCCTCGCCCCCGCCGAGCGGGGCGCCGCCGCGGCCCTCTACCAGAGCGCCGTCCAGATCGCGGCGGTCGTGGCCCCCGCCCTGGCCGCCGCCCTCTTCCAGAACGGGCTGGGCGGTAACGGCAGCGGCGGGCTGCGGCCCGCGGTATGGCTGGTGGTCGCGATCGGCGCGATCGGACCGGTGGCCGCACTGACCACGTACCTGCTGCCGCGCCCGCCGCGGCGCGTCACCTCAGGAGGACAAGGACCATGGACGAGGCGAGTATCTGGGTGAAGGCCGCCCCGGAGGCGGTGTGGGCGCTCGTCGCCGACCCCACCCGCTACGGCGAGCTGAGCCCGGAGAACATCGGCGGCCGCTGGGCGAACAACTCCGTCCCGCGCCCCGGAGCCGTCTTCAAGGGCACCAACAAGCGCGGCGTGATGCGCTGGACGACCACCTGCACGGTCCTGGAGTTCGACGCGCCCAAGCGCTTCTCCTTCCAGGTCGCCGAGTCGAACATGCGCTGGGGCTACCGCCTGGAGCCCGAGGCCGGCGGGACCCTGCTCACCGAATGGCGCGAGCACGCGGGGCCCATGCCCGTCGCCGCCCGGATCTTCACCGGCTCCAGGCTCCTCGGGCGGGACCGCGAGCAGATCATGGTCGACGGTATGCGCACCACGCTGGAGCAGGTCAAACGCACCGTCGAAACCGGCCGCGGGTAGCCGGCGATGCCGGGCCTGAGCCGGTACGAGAACGCCGTCGCACTGCGCTACGGGATCGCCGACACCGCCGACTTCACCCGGCAGGCACTCGCGATCCTCGACACCCGGGCCGGCGACTACCGCGGCTACGGCGTCACCCGGGCGCTCATCCACCCGCTGACCCTGCACCTGGCACCCGGCCCCCGGCACACGGGAGTACGGCTGCGCACCGGCGCCGCCCCGCACACCACCGACCCCGGGGCGCTGGACCTCGACGTCGCCGTCGAGCCCGGCCCCGGCGGCGGCCTGCGGCTGACCGGACTCGGCCCCGTACCGCTGCCGCTGCGCCGCGGCACGGTGGACGCGGTGCGCTGCGCGACCCTGGTCTTCGGCCTCGGCGACATCGACGGCGACGGCCCGAGCGCCGAATTCGGCGTCACCGTACGCCCCGAGGCCGGGCTGCAGTGCGCCTACGCCTCCGGCACCGCGCGCGACCCGTACACGCCCCGCTGGGAGATCTCCGTCCGCCCGGAAGCGGTCGCACACCGCTCCGTGTCCGTGCCGCCGGCGATCGGCTGGATCGCCGCGGACTGCCTGGCCTGAGCGCCGCCCGTCCGCGCCGGGAAAGGAGAGCGCCGGTGCCCGCACCGCTGCGACGGGTCCTGCTCTTCCTGGGGCGGGCCCTGCGCGACTACGGCTACTTCCACGTCTGCCCGCCGCCGCTGCCCCCGCCGGACCGGCCGTCCGGGATGCCGTCCGGAGTGCCTCCGGGGGCGCTGCCCGGGGTGCCGCCCGCACCAGGTCACCCGGAGCGGGTGGTGCCGCTGCCCGTGAGCGAGCTGCGCTGGTGGAAGGAGCTCGAAACCCGCCTCACCGGCGGCGGTTCCGCCGACCGGCCCTGAACGATGTGCTGGACGATTTGCTGAACGATTTGCTGAACGATTTGCTGAACGACCCCCAGACCGCGCGGCCTTCGGGCCGCGCGGTCTTTTTTTGTTTCCCGGGCGCCTTCCGGTTCAGCCGAGCCAGGCCGGGGAGAGGGCCGAGGGGGTCAGGAGGGCGGGGGCGCCGGTGCCGTCGGCGGGGACGGTGTAGAGGTCGGAGCCGTAGTCGCCGGGCAGGGAGTAGGACAGGGTGCTGCCGTCGACCCACACCGCCTGGTCGTCGACGTTGCGGTGCTCCGCGGTCGGGTGGTCCTTCAGTGTGGCCAGGTCCAGGACGTACAGGCGCCAGGGGGCGTCGGGGTCGAGGCCGGGGACGCGCTTCTTGAAGGCGATGCGCGTCCCGTCGGGGGAGAGGGACGGGCATTCGACGTTGGTGCGCAGGGTGACCGCGGTGCGCGTCGCCACGTCGCCGCGGATCAGGTACGTGTGCCCGCCGGTCGCGGCCGTCGCGTAGAAGTGCGTGTCGTCCGCGAAGGTGACGCCCCAGTAGTTGAGGTCGGCGGCGCGGACCCGCTTGCCGTCGCGGGTCAGCGTGTAGTCCTCCAGGGTGGGCTGGAGGGCGCCGGTGCCGGTGTCCAGGATCGTGGTGCGGGTGGAGAAGTTGGTGCCCGCGTAGGAGTCGCCGCCGACGAAGACCGTCCACGCCGCCATCCGCCCGCTGGGCGAGACCCGGGCGCGGGTCGGGATGCCCGCGAGGTCGACGTGCCGGGTGGTGCGCAGGTTCCGGTCGAGGACGAGGGCGCGGTAGCTGTCGTTGACCGCCCCGCGCTCGGCCTGGAGGCACACGCCGGTGCCGCCCGCGGCGTAGAAGCGCAGGCACTTCACGCCGGAGGCGGTGCGCGGCCCGTCCGGCGCGCCCGCCGGGACGGTGGCCAGCTCGTCGCGGTGCGGCCCCCACGCCATGGAGCGGAAGACGATCCGCGGCCCCGCGCCGGGCGCGAGCGACACGGCCCCGGCGTGCACGGCGGGCCCGCCGGCCTGCACCTGGTTCTTCCGATCCGCCCGGTCCGCGGCCCGCCACACCGCGACCCCGCCGACGAGCGCGAGCACGAGGATCCCGGCGAGGAGGACGAGGAGCTTGCCGCGCGGGCTGAGGGGGGTGCCGTCGGGGCTCGCGGGGAGGTCGGCGCTGCTTTCGGGGCGCCCTGCGGGCAGCTCGGCGCTGCCTCGGCTGCCTTCGCCGTGACCGGCGGTTCGGCCCGCGCCGTTCCCGCAGTGCCCCGCGGTCGGGCCCGCGCCGCCCGTACGGGAGGCGGCCGCCCCGCTTGTACGGGAGGCGGCCGCCCCGCTTGTACGGGAGCCCGCCGCCGGGTCGTCGTTCTCCGCCGGCAGGGCGGCCTCGCCCGGAAGGTCCTCGCTCACGTCAGCCCCTCCGCGGGTCGCAGCCGTACGGACAGCAGCACGCTCGCCAGCAGCGCGACCGCCGCACCCGTCAGCGCCGAGCGGTCGCCGAACGCGGTCCAGGCCGCGCCGAAGGCGATCGAGCAGAAGAAGCGGGCGGCCGCCTGCCCGGTCTGGACGAGGGCGAGCCCGCTGGAGCGCAGCGCCGCCGGTACGGAACCGGCCGCGGCCGCCATCAGCACGCCGTCCGTGGCGGCGTAGAACGTGCCGTGCAGCGCGAGCACCGCGTACGGCAGCGCGCCCGCCCGCAGGTGCGCCAGCAGCAGCCCGTACGCGAGCAGCAGCGCGAGGTGCCCGCCGACGAAGACGCGCCAGCGGCCCACCCGGTCCGCCCACCGGCCGAGCGGCACGGCCAGCAGCAGGAAGGCCGCCGCCGTGCCCAGCGGCAGCAGCGCGAACCAGCGGTCGGGCACGCCGAGCCGCCGCTGGAGCATGAGGTAGACGAAGGAGTCGCTGACGGTCGCGAGCCCGAGCGCCATCGCGCACAGCGCGAGCCCGCGCAGCTCGCGCCGCCCGAGCAGCCCCACGGCAGCCCGCAGCGAGGCCCGCGGCGCGTCCTTCCCGGCGGGGCCCGTTTCCCGTACCCGCGAGGCGGGGCCAGCCTCCCGTACCCGCGAGGCGGGGCCCGCCTCCCGTACCCGCGCGGGCACGAACAGCAGCAGCACCAGCACGCCCACCGCCGCCACGCAGAAGCTCACCGTGAAGACCGCGTCGTAGCCCTCCGCCGCCCGGCGCAGGATCAGGAAGGCGACCAGCGGGCCGAGCAGCGCGCCCGTCGTGTCCATCGCGCGGTGCACGCCGAAGGCCCGCCCGCGCGCGCCCGGCTCGCTCGACAGCGAGATCAGCGCGTCGCGCGGCGCGGTGCGCAGCCCCTTCCCCGTACGGTCGGCGGCGAGCACCGCGCCGATCAGCGGCAGGGTGTGGACGGCGAGCAGCAGCGGCTTGCACAGCGCCGACAGCCCGTAGCCGAGCACGGCGACCCGCTTGTGCCGCCCGCCGCGGTCGGCGAGGTGCCCGCCGACGAGGCGGACGAGCGCGCTGAAGCCGTTGTAGACGCCGTCCAGCAGACCGAAACCCAGCGGGGACAGGCCGAGTCCGGTGACCAGGTAGAGCGGCAGCACCGCGGTGACCATCTCCGAGGAGACGTCCGTGATCAGGCTGACCGCGCCCAGCGCGAGCACGGTGGAGGCCACGGCGGACCGCCGCCCGGGGCGTCGGATCCCGCCCCGGGCGGCGGCCGGCGAGGCCACCGCGGGTGTGCTCGCGCGGCTCTCGCTGACGTACATCGGTCAGCTGGACCAGATGCCGGTGATGTCCGACGCCGAGGCGGCCTGCCCGGCGTGCGAGGACGTGCCCGCCAGGTCCTCCAGCGTCCGCAGCAGGTTGTAGTGGTTGTAGGTGGTCGAGACCGACGAGCCCGCCTTGACCGGCTGCCCGTAGAAGACGGTCGGGATGCGGTTGCCGCTCAGCGAGTTGTCCTCGTCGAAGGTGACGACGAGCAGGCTGTTGTGCGTCTTGGCCCAGGTCGCGTACGCGCCCAGGTTGTTCTTGACCCAGGTGTCACCGGTCGACACCGAGCAGTCGTGCATGTCGCTGCACAGGTTGGGCACGACGAAGGACGTCGTGGGCAGCGTCGAGTAGTCGGTCGGGAACTGCGCGAAGGTCTTCGCGGACGAGGTCGGCACGTTGGAGAAGCCGAACCACGGGTTGTGCTTCTGCGCGTAGTTGCCGCTCTTGCAGGTGGTCGAACCCTGGCTGGGCAGCGTCTCGTTGTAGCTCCCGAACGTCTTGCCCGCGGCGTTGACCTCGGAGCCGAGGTTCGCGGCCGAGCTGAAGCCGATGCTGACGCAGCTGTCGGACGTCACGCCCTGCGTGGAGCCGGAGAAGAGGGCGTAGTAGTTCGGCTGGCTGGGGTGCGTGATCGCGTGGCTCTGCGTCAGGTTGGCCCCGCCGGTCGCGAGCGAGTTGATGTACGGGGCGCTGGAGCTGCCGATCACCTGGCTGTAGGCGTGGTTCTCCAGCACGACCACGATCGTGTGGTCGGGCGTGGGAACGGACCCCGCCGCCTGGGCATTGCCACCGAGCCCGGCCCACAGGCCGGCGGAGGCGGCGGCGATCCCGCAGGCGGTCAACAGGGCGGTACGGCTTCGGCTGCGCACGGATTACCTCCGGTGAGGGGGTGGTCTGAGGGGCGTGCGTGCGATGTGCATGCCAAAGCTAGGGGCGTGTCGCGTACGCCCGAACGGTGCGCGGGATGAAGAACGGGCGAACGCTGCGGTACGTCCGGTGGACGCGGGGTGAGCGGGTCAGCCCAGCCTGCCGCGCAGGGCCTCCGCGCCGAGCGTGTGTGCGGGCCGCCAGGCGAAGCCGGTGACCTCTTCCGCCTGGAGGGAGACGACGTCGGCGGCCTCGGTGCGGAAGAGGTAGCGGAAGTCGTAGTGCCGGTGGGCGGGTTCGCCCTTGGCGAGGTTGGCGGGGATGGGGTGGACGTCGATGTGCAGGGGGATGGGGCTCACGGGGTCTACGTACTCGGTCGGAATCCCCATCTCCTCGGCCAACTCCCGCAGGGCGGCGCCCTGGAGCGTGTCGTCGCCGTCCTCCAGATGCCCGCCGGGAAAGAGCCACGTGCCGAGGGCCTTGTGCTCGACGAGCAGGACGTGCCCGTCCGGCCGGAACAGTAGCGCCCCGGCGGTGGCGTGCCCGGTGAACTCCTTGCGCGAGGCGATCGTGTCGGGGCTGGCGGTGAGGGCCGTGGCGAGTTCGGCGAGGGCGTCCTTGTCCTCGGGGTACTGGTCCAGGTACGCGGTGAGGGTGTCGCGGATGTGCTGGGCGGTGACGGTCATGGTTCCTCGTCAGCGGTTGAAGGCGGCGAGCCAGGCGTCGGCGATGACGGCCCGGTCGGCGGCGGGCAGTTCGTGCATACCAGGCGCGAGGCTGCCACGGGTGAGCGTGTGAAGGGCGGCGAGTATCTCGGCCTGCACAAGGAAGAAGTAGTGCCCGGTGGTCTGGTAACGGGTGACGTGCTCGGTGTCGCGGCTGTGCTGGACCCCGAGGTTCACCTCTCTTGCGGGTTCTGGCCCTGCTCGCGGGGTGCGGTGAGGGCGAGGTGTTCGGCTGAGGCGGCGGTCCAGGTGAGGACTGGTCCGCGGAGGGGGCGGAGGACGTAGACGCCCTGGCGGACGTCGGTGATGACGGCCTGGCGGCCGGTGGTGGTGTCGGTGACGTGGTCGCCGACCCAGGGTTTGCCGTTGCGGGTCACGTGGCCGGGTCTCCTTCGAGCAGGCCCCAGACGCGTTTGCCGAAGGGGAGCGGGTCGGTTCCCCAGCGGGCGGTGAGTGCTTCGACGAGGTTGAGGCCGCGCCCGCACTCGGCGAGTTCGTCGGCGTCCCGCCGTTCGGGGCGGGTCTTGGAGCGGTCGACGACGTCGATCCGGACCTGCCCGTCGGCGGGGCGGCTGACCGTCACCCGGATGAGCCGCCCCTTCGTGTGCCGGGCGGCGTTGGCGACCAATTCGGTGACGACGAGGGCGCCGTCGTCCGCCAACCCCTCAAGCTCCCATGCGCGGAGAGCGGTACGGACGAGACGCCGGGCGTCCTCCGCACTTTCTGCTGCACAGGGCAGGGTGCGGGAGTAGCTGGGGTCGCCCGGCGGGTGCCGTATCGGCTCGGGCGCCTGCCGTGTCGCCTGGGTGGCGGCCGTTTCGTGCGGGGCCTCCATCTCGCCCTCCCGGTGCGTAGCGGTGGTGGAGCTTCACGCTACGTTCGGTGACGAGTGGGATACAGAGGCGTTTCGTAGACCTTTGACGGCCCGTCACGGCCCAGGGTCCACGGAGCGTGCACCCTACGGCGCGGCGAAGAACGCCGCGAGTTCGCGCTGTGCCGCGTTCGTACGGCCGCTGAGCTGCTGCACGTCGTGGAAGGTCTGCGCGGCCATCTGCTGGTGCCGTAGCCATTCCGGTGTCTCGGCGTGCAGGCGTTTGAGCACCCCCAGGGCGTCGGCCTTGTGCTTGAGGGTTGCGTGTGCTGCTGCCACGTCCAGCAGGTGCCGTCGCATGAAGGTGCTGTCGCCGGCCTGGGCGACCCGTTCGGCCAGGCTGATCACCATGGCGGGGCGGTCGGCGACGAGGTGGTTCTCGATGCCCTGGAAGGCGACGGTCCGCCAGTCGAAACGACCCCAGCTCGATTCGGACACGGCGGTGCCACCGGCGAGGGCGGCGCCCGCGGTGCGGCCCATGCGCAGCATCTCCCGGGCTTCCGCCGCCCGGTTGTTGCGCGCCGCCGCGGCACTCGCATGCACCAGCAGCTTGCCCCAGGCGCCCAGGTCCTTCCGCGACGCGCGGGAGATCCGCGGCTCGACCGCCTCCGCGGTGGCGACGCTCACCTGCTCGGCCTCGTCGAGACGGCCCTGCCGCATGAGCAGCCAGCCCTGCTGGTAGACGGCACCGGCGAGCAGGTCCAGCGCGTCCACCGCCAGCGCGTCGGCGATCGCGTCCCGCAGCGCGATGTGCGCGAGGTCGTACGCGCGGACCTGCGTGAGATACCGGCCCGCCATCTGGAGGACGTCGGAGCGGATGCGCAGCGCCTGCGTTTGCTGGTTGCCGCCGTCGAAGTGGGCCACGGCCGCGTGCGCGGAGTGCACCAGCGGCGGCAGGAGTTCGGCCACGGTGGCGTAGGCATCGCGGTGGTACGCGCGGGCCACCGTCCCGACGGCCTCGCCCAGCCGCGCGAGATCGGGCTCGCCGACCTCGGCACCGGGGGCGGCGATCCGGCCGCCCGGACCGACCGGCGGCGTGATCGCCTGGCGGAAGTACAGCAGCTCGACCTTGTCCCCGTCGTCCCGCCGGGTGTGGTGCGGTCCCGCCGGATCCAGCAGCGTGGACGTCCGCACGCCGAGCACCCGCGCGATCGCGTGGTACGTCTCCAGCCGCCCGGTCCCCCCGCCTTCGAGCTTCTTGACGACGCTGAGGGAGAGCCCGGTCCGCTCGGCCAGCTGCTCCTGCGTCAGCCCGCGCGAGAGCCGCGCACGTTTCAGGACGTCCCCGGGCAGTGCTCCGGGCGGATTGTCGGCACGGTAAGGCATGCTGGACTCCGATGTTCTGACCCCTCGACACTTGGAACGGTACGTCGCCGCCGTTCGCGGAGCCACAGGTTCAGGGCAGCCGTACACCCAGGCATGACGACTCGGAACGGAGCCGTGCATGACGACCGCCCCTGCTCTCGACCTTCGTCACTACACGCACGACGACCTGGCGCGGATACGGCAGACGATCCTCGATGTCCACGCCGCCGCGTACGCCGGGGACATGACGGAGTTCGACGAGCGCTTCCCCTGGTTCGTCGACCACTGGGGCGGCAATCCCGGCTTCGCCTGCGTGATCGCCTATGACGGGGACGAGCCGGTCGGCTTCGCGTACGGGGCCCCGGGCACTCCCGGGCGGGAGTGGTGGCGCGGCCACCTCGACCCGGCGCCCGAGAAGCACCGCACCTTCTCGTACTCGGAGTTGGCCGTCGTCCCGCGGTGGCGGAAGAAGGGCGTCGCAGAATTGCTCTCCCGCGCCCTCATGGACGGCCGCGACGAGGACCTGGCGGTGTTGCTGGTGGACGTCCAACATCCCCGCGTGCAGGCCCTCTACGAGTCCTGGGGCTACCGCAAGGTCGGCGAGCGCCAGCCGTTCCCGGACTCGCCGGTGTACGCCGTCATGATCGTCGAGCTGCCGCTGACGTAGGCCCCGGAGGTATCGCGCACCCGGGTGCCCCGCACCACCGGTCAGAGCACGGGCAGCCGGTCCGTGGCCGTGGGGGAGCGCCGCTCTTCCAGCCAGAAGAGGTAGACGCGGAGGCGCGACGCCAACTCGCCCTCGATATAGGCGGCGTATTCCAGGGCGGCGGCGGCCACCCCTTGCCCGGCCTTCGCGTCGTCGGCCTCCCAGTCCGCCCGCCGATCCGCCAGGTACTCGACGACCCGCCGCCGCTCCCGCCACCACTCCCGGACCGACGCCGGTGTCCAGTGGCTGTCCCCGTCACAGCCGTACCGCCGAAGACCTCCCGCTGGGCCGCGTCGACCAACTGCCGAAGTTCCATCGGATTCCGCGGTTGCCGGTACACGTACTCGGTGAAGTAGTCGGCCTCGTAGAGAACGAGCCCCGGGGCGTGGATCCGTCCCGTCCCGCAGTTGTCGGTCTCGGCCCCGTAGAACGGCCCCGGTACGTTGAGCCATTTCCGCTCCGACCACTGCCCCTGGAAAAATTCACGGGCGTCGCCGAGCAGAGGCACCGCGTCGAAGTAGGGATCCACGGCGGCATGTTAGCCACGTGCGTCGTGCCTTCGTTCCTCGCGGGGTGCGGTGAGGATGAAGTGTCAGTCACGCCGGGAGGTTGACCGCGTCGGCGAGGACCCGCATGCGCGGGGTCAGGGTGCGGCGGCGTTCGACGACGCGGGCGAGGACATCGCGGGCGTACTGCTGGTGCGGCAGCCATTGCGGGGCGGCCTGCCACACCGTTTCCAGGGTGTCGACGGCCTCGGGGTAGCGGCGCAGCCGTGCCTGGGCGGCGGCCTGGTCGAGGCGGTTGCGGTTGAGGTTGTTGGAGGTGGGGCGCATGCCGTCCCAGGAGATCGACGCCGAGAGCTGCAGGACCTCGTCGGGGCGGTCCGAGATCATCGCATGCTCGGCCTCCTTGAGCTGGACCGTGCGCGCGTCGTAGGCGCGCAGGAATCCGCCTGGCACTTCGCGCTGCCCGAGCGCGGCCGCCGCCGAACCCGCCAGCCGAAGCAGGCGCTCCGCGTCGTCCCCGCGCCCGTCCCGGTCCGCCGCCGCTGCGCCGCGCAGCAGCAGCCAGCCCCACGCGCCCAACTCGCCGGGCGTGGCGCGGGACATGCGCGGCTCCAGCCGGTCGGCCCACTCCTCGGCCAGCCGCGCTGCCTCGCCGATACGGCCGCGCCGCAGCAGCAGCCAGCAGCGCGTCGACACCGCACCGGCCGCGTCGAGGTCGCCCGCCGATCCGGCCAGCGCCCGCCCGAGTGCCGCCTCCGCCGCGTCGTACTGACGCGTCTGCGTGAGCATCCACCCGGTGACCCCGAGCAGCGCGGCATGCACCGGGCGCCCGGCGGGCTCGTCGGCGACGGCAGCGGCGTCCCGCAGCAGCAGCGGCAGCACCTGCCCCAGCTCCTCCAGACGGTCCCCGGCCGCGAGCGGCATCGCGGCCACGACCGCGGCCCGCACCCCCGCCACGGTCGGCGCCTCGTCCCCTCCGGCCGCCGGTGGAGCGTCAAGGGCGTCCCGCACCGCCGCCCACCGGTCCAGCACCGCGGGCGACGCCCCGGGAGTTTCATGTGCGCTGCCGAGCAAGCGCGTTGCGGGCACCCCGAGCGCCACGGCCAGCGCCCGGACGGTCTCCATCCGCGGCGTCCCGTAGTCGCCCTGCTCCAACTTCCGTACGGCGGACAGGGACACGCCGGAATCCGCGGCCAACTCGCGCTGGCCCATCCCGCGCCTCTTGCGGATCTCCCGCAGGCGCTCGCCCATGGTCGTGTCAGCGGGATGCGGCATACGGGCGCCACCTTCGTCTCGAACCCGACACCCGAAACGGTACAGCGACGCGGTAGTTGACGCGCAGCCACTGCCTCTCCGTGCACCCTGGGTGTGACGCGGCGCCCCCGCTACGTGGGAGGGAGTGGCGGTCGGCACCGACCCTATGGGAAGCAGGCCCGATGACCATCGCCCTTGTAACGCGTAGGTCGTCGGTTCGAATCCAACAGGAGGCTCCTCTTCTTGTCAGGCCAGGGGCACGGCCGCGTGCTCGGGCCGGTGGGCGCCTGGATGCGAACCTCGCGCGGCGAGGGCGAGCCGCTAGCGTGGGGCCGTCCATGTGTGGATCTGGTCGTGGTTAGCGAGATCCTTGAAGTATTGGTGGCGAGACCAGTCAGCGACGTCGCCGATGACGATGAGGCGGCGTCGTGCGCGAGTGACCGCGACGTTCAGAAGGTTGGGCTTCTGGGAGGCCCAGTTGCGGGATCCAACCTGAGCGGAACTGGTGCCGAGGACGAGGATCACGATGTCGGCCTCCTTGCCCTGCGTTGTGTGGACCGTCCCGTAGCGCCGGGAGTTGAGGTGCTTGGCTGCCACCTTGCCGATTCCGCTGACGACGTCGCGGAACGGGCTGATGACGAACACCGACTCGTTGAGGCGGCGTGCCAGTTCCTTGGCGATGTCGTCGCCGGCCGTGCCCTGGGGGAACTGCTGATCCACGCCGTCCGGCTGCTCCCCCTCAAGCGCCGCTGAGATGCGTCGGCGGATCAGGTTGAGGGACTCTTCCAGGGCCTTTCCCTCCTGCGGGTTCCACTTGTCCTCGCCCGGCAGCGAGTCCACATCCAGCCAGGTGCTCCACTGAACCAACGTGAACGCGTCCTGATTCCGGGTCACGCCGTAGACCATCATTCCGTCGTAGGCGATCTTGTTGCTGACGTCGAACATCAGGCGATCGCAACGGCGGTGAACTCGCAGGGGCGAGCCGAGCCAGACGTGTTCGCCGTCCTCCTTCCCCAGCCAGGTCCCGTACGGGTTGAGCTGGTCGGCCAGGGTCTGGACGGAGGACGCGGCGGGGGCCCATCGGCGGTCTACTGAGTAGTGCGCCGCGAGCCGCCGCTGGCCGGTCCACGGCAGGGTGATCACCGGTTCGAGCTGGAGCGGATCGCCGACGACCACGGCCCGGCGCGATCTCCACAGGGCTCCTACCACCTCCTGCGGTGCCGCCTGACCTGCCTCGTCGACGAAGAGCCAGCCAAGGGCCTCACTGCCCAGCCGGTCGAACATTCGCCCCATCGACGCGAACGTGGTCGACACCACCGGCACGACCAGAAACAGCATTTGCCACGCCGCGAGCACAGTCTTCGCGGGGAGGTCGGCTGGCGCCTGGCCCTTGACCACGTCCATTGCGGCCTGAAGATTCTTGCGCATACGGTCGGGGGCGGTTGCCAGCAGTGCGCGATGCAGGTCCAGGGCGGCGAGGAAGAGCTCAGCGCGCGCTTCCGCGAACTCCGGGTCCATCCAGGGCGCGGACAGCTCCCGTATCTCCATCGCCTCACGGTCATCGGGATCGGCCTGCCACTCCGGCCCCGGCACCGACGCGCCCCACTGTTCCCGGGCGATGGCGAGACGGCGTTGCTCCGCCTCCCGCTCACGGCGTCTGCGGTCGACCTGTCGGCCAACGTCGGCCGCTGCCGCGACATGCCGGTCGCGAAGCTGCTCGCATAGGGCGACCTTCGCCTCTCCACGCCGGACAGCGATCAGCGCCTCGTCCAACCGCACCTGCGTGGAGTGGAGTTCGGTTCGCGTGGCGGCGCGTGCGGACTCCAGGGTGGCGAGACGGGCGTCCGCGGCTTCGAGGGCCTCCACGAACGGGGCGCGTCCGGACTCCCAGCGCCGCACGGCCTCGCGTGCGAACACTCGCTTCATGAGACCGGGCCTGCTGGCGCCGTGGGTGTGGAGAGCCGCCTCTTTCTCCCTGACGCGCTCCACTCCGTCCCGCGCCGCGGCCTCGGCCAGGTCGAGCCGGGTCCGCGCCGCGGACGTGGCCGCCTGACGCCTGGCTTGCTCGGCCCAGCTGTGGGCCAGCGCAGCCTCCGCGCGTTGCATCTCCTCCCCGAGACGCAGCAGAACGGCGTACGCGTCGGACTCGCGCGCCAGCATCTCGTCCAGGAGGGCGTCCGGCCCCGCCATCCGTGCGGCGAGGTCGGCGATTGCCTGCCGCTCCGCCGCCAGCTCGTGGACCTTACTCCGGGCTCGGGTGAAGCGCCGAACGGCGTCGTCCCATATCTCCCGCCCGAGGGGCGGCTCCTGGGCGGTACCGGCAGTGCCGCTGGTGCCGGGGGCCGATGTCTCCGCACTCCCGGAAGAGGCGGCGACGTGGTCAATCTGAAGTTGCAGCATCTTCTGGAGCCCTAGGGCGGGCGGCGTCACGGTGCGGGCCGTTTCCTGCCGGGAGTCGGCGGCCTTCGGGGCCTCGCCCCACCAGAACCGTTGGACGAAGTCGGAACGGTTGCTTCGCCGTCCGAGACGTGCGGCGATGGCGCCCCACGCGTCGCCGTCAAGCAAGATGCCGGCCGGGCCGGAGAGGTAGTCGGCGTGCGGCTTCCACGTGTCACCGATCGCGTGGGCCCCGGGCACCTCCAGGGTCACGTTCTCCACTGCCCCGTTGTTGGACGAGGCGATCACCATTTCGAAACCGGTGAGCGCGGGGATCAGTGGGTGGATGGTGCGGGGGTACTGCTTGCCCGCATTCTCCTCCGTGCGCCAGAACAACGGATTTCGGGCGAAGGCGTCCTCCGGGCCAGACAGAGTCGCCAGCCGTTCGGCCCGACTGACCACGACGGCCGCGATCAGATCGCGCAGCATGGTGGTCTTGCCGGTGCCCGGCGGACCATTCACTGCGAAGACCCCGCGCCCGTCATCGCCGCCTAGCGTCTCGACGATGCGGCTGACCGCGAACTGCTGACTGAGGACGAGCGGCTTGTCGTTGTCGGCGGGCCACCGCCCGAGGGGCATGCTCGACGGCTGAACGTGCCGCAGGACGGTCTCGGGTGCGCGGCGCACATCGGAACGGGGAACGGCGTCCAGTTCCGCCTCGGAGCGCAGGTAGTCCAGCAGAGCGGTACCGGCCTGCCCCGCCTCGAGCACGTCGGCGACCCGTTTGAGGTCGTCGGCGTAGAAGCTGTTGAGGAAGATCTCGCCGACCGATTCGTCGGCGTGCTTGGCCGAGACCAGGTAGCTCTTGACACGAATTGCGTTCGGTGTCAAGGCCTCGGCCACGCCCAGCTGCTCGGCCACCCATCGGGTGACGGCCGCCAGGTCGTACACGTCGAGGACTTTCGTGCCGACCTCGGGCGGCGGCCCCTCGCGCTGGTCGGCCGGTTCCGCCTCATTCGTCTCCGGCTCACCGTCAGCGGTGTCCTCTGCGTCTGCTCCCTGGCCGGAGAGTCGAGTGGCGACGGAGTCGACCAACTCACCGCCAACGTCCTCGACCAGCCTCGCGGCAACGGTTCCCATGCCAGGTCCGAGGGCGGTGCCGACCGCGGTGGCCGCCACCCCCAGGCCGCTCTTCGCGGCGGTGACGGCCAGCCGGGACATGAGCCCCGCGACAGGACCGAGCGGTGACGACGGAGCCTCCGGGTCGGGCGCCGGACGCCGCTCAACTTCGATCTTGCCGTCCCCGAGGTCCAGCAGACTCTGGAGCAGCTGTGTGCTCTCCTCATCGAAGCCGTTCAGCCATCTGTCGTCGTGCGGGCCGAGTACCAAAGTCTGCCCCACTGCCCAGGCGCACGAGGACAGCGTGACGCTCTCCTTGATCAGCAGCCCCTCGGCATTCACGGTGAAGGAGAGCAGGGCGCTGTCGCCGTTGACGCGACCGTCGAAATCCTGCTCGATCTCCGGGGCACGGAACGCCTCCAACAGGACGTCACGCACCTTGGCGATGGAGAAGACGCCTGCGTACACGGTGTGCTGCCACGTAAGCTTCGAACTGATCCGCTCCTGGCTGGGCGACGCCCCGGGCTCCCACGGAAGCGGCCTGTTCGCCCCGACGGGGAACATCCTGTTCTTCGCGTTGACCGGATCCACCTTGGGCGGGCTGAAGTACTCCACCGCCCGCCAGAAGCGCAGGATCCCCGCCCGGCGCCGCCGCTCCGCAGTCAACCCTCTGCTGGCCCCCATCCACTCCCCTGAGATCGTCGGTCCCTGGGCACCGTAACAGCCGGACCGGACACCTGTGGCCTTCGAAATCATTCTGCTGACCAGATGCAGATGGCTGCGAAGCGGAATCCAGGGAGGTGGATGGTGGCGGGCGGTGTTGTCGGGCGCGGTCGTCCGACGGCACGGATTCGGCACACATGGGGCCGGAAGCCCGTGCGCACCCCTGGCAAGAGGCGAGCGTCATTTCCGCTGGTCAGCGGTCGGCCCGCTGTGTCACCGCAGGTCAGCGACCTGCCCCTGAAGACCTTGTAAAGGGTAGGTCGTCGGTTCGAACCCGACAGGGGGCTCCATATTCGTCCTGGTGAAGGCACTCCTTCCCGCCTCCGTACGATGCAGCCGGGTCGCCGGCCATGTCAGGTCGCCTGCCGTGCTGCCCCTGCCCCTGCCCCGTGCCGGCAGAGAGCAGCAGCGTGTCCAGAGCGGCGCGGGTAAAAGCGCCGTCGTCAGGGGTGACCAGGGTGAAGAGGTACAGCCCTGCCCCTACGACCGTGATGTCGTAGGGCTCGTACCGGAACCCGACGCGGCCGGTACGGATCCTCCTACGGGACCGCTGGAAGCGACTGCCAGCCTGTCGGCTCGTAGTAAAGGGCCAGAGGTCCTTCACCACGCTTGTCGAGAACGTAGCCGGACAGGTTCCAGTCGGCTTCCATCTGCTCGTCACGAGCGATGAGGACGCCGCCGCGATCAGCGGGTGCCCCGACCTTGCCGGGAGCCCAGGCTACGACCCGAGAAACCGCTCCACCGCGGCGGGAGCTGGCCCTGCGCCAGGACAACGTGGTCCAACCCAGTGATCACGGTGATCTCAACCTCTCATCCCCATCGAGCTGGGCAGTCTGACCACCACACCAATGGTGTGCGTCAAAGTGGAAGAAGCTCGGTATGGCGCACGAAGAATACGGCGACGTCGTCCATGCCGGACGTCCTTCGCGCTCTTCGCCAGGCGGCACTTTTGGCTCGTAGCCCCGGCGTACGACTGACCAGGCGGGCGGGCCTGGCCGCGGCTGAGACTGCTTGTCTGCCACACGCTTCGACGGGCAGTGGCGATCGCGCCCGGGGGGCGCGAGGCGGAGCTGAGCGTGTACGGCCGGGACAAGCTATGCCCGGCGGTCGACGACTGGGAGCCCCGGAGCTTGGGACGGTCCGGCCGAGCGTCTGCTTGAGTAGTCGGAAAGGTGCTCCACATCGAAGCGACTCGGGAAACAACACCGCGCGGAGTCCTGCGCGGTGGCACTGGTGCCGGACCACAACAGCTACCGAACAATTCGAGCCCTGTTCGACGGCGGACCATAGAACCGCAAGCTTACGGAGAGTCTTCACTGCGGGACTGCGGGACTGCGGGACTGCGGGACTGCGGGACTGCGGGACTGCGGGACTGCGGGACTGCGGGACTGCGGGACTGCGGGACTGCCGGACTGCGGTCGCCGCCGAGCCCCCGACGGTTGGTCCGCCGAGCGCCGCCGACTCTGCGGTGTGGACTGGCGCGGCTGTGGAGGAACGGCAGGGCCGTCTCTCCCCTGCGGAGCCTCGCCCCAGCGATGATCGAGCCAGTACTGCAGGAGTAGTCCGTCTTGATGATCCAGATCCGCTGGATGCGGTAGGGACTGTTCACCCGTTCCAGTGACGTCGCGCAGGAGTCTCACGAGCGCAGGGGGCTTTCGCTAGTGTCCGGTTCCGAACTGGGTGGGGGTGGACATCTTCATGTGCAAAGCTGCATCACACACGCGGGGAAGAGGTGCCAGAGACTATGGACAAGTTCCGGGATCCGATCTTGACGCCGTTGGAAACCGCGCGGCACCTTCGCATCGCCTCCAGCACCATGTACCGGTGGCTGTCGGAGACGGCGGCAGGGGAGCCCCTCGTGCACGCCGTCGTAGCGGAGCGGAAGGGCTGGCCTTCGGTGCCCTTTGTGGCCGTCGTGGAGGCATACGTACTGCATGCTCTGCGAGACCTGGGACTGAGCTTTCAGAAGATCCGCGAGGCGGCAGGCACGGTGCGCCGCGAGTTCGGCGAACCCTTCGGTCTTGCGACGCGGCGCATCGCCACGGATGGAGTGGACATTTTCGTCGACTACGCCGGGGACCTCGCGCGGGCCAGGGACGGACAGCGGCCCATCCGCGATGTCATCGAGGAGTATCTGCGGTACATCACCTGGGATGCGGACGGCAGAGCGCCGCAGCGGCTTCGGCTTGCCCAGTATCCGGACGTTGCACCAGTCATCATCGACCCGAGGTTCGGCTGGGGCGCACCTGTGGTCGCAGAGAACAAGATCCAGGTCGATGCGATCGTGAACCTGTGGGAGGCCGGCGAATCGCTGGATACCGTGGGGGCCGAGTTCGGAATGTCGCGTGAGCAGGTCGAAGCGGTCTGTCGAACCGCTCGAGCTGCCTGAGTTCTGCGTAGACCGAAACTTGGGCCGGGCCGTCCCGGCCCACCTGATCGCGCTGGGTTGGCGGCTGCATCTGATTGCCGACGTGTTTCCCGACGATGCTCAGGATATCGCCGACGAAGACTGGATCAGATACGGCCTGGAGCACCAGTGGGTGCCGTTGTGCAAGGACGGCCGGATCAAGGGCAAGGAGCATGAACGGCGTCCATTGCTGGACCATTCGGCCGTTTTGTTCTATCTGGACAACCAGCAGTTGCGTATAGACGAGATGGTGCGGCGCATCCACCGGGCTCAGCCAGAGATTGTTCGGGCCGTAGGGCGCAAGGGCCCAGCAGCCTACGCGATTGGCGAGTTGGCCATCCGGCGTACGTGGCCGTAGAGCTGAGGAGTGCGGCGTCACGCGAGGCACGGATTCAGCACACATGGGCGCGGCAAACCGCGCGTACCGCGGGCAAGGGCCGTACATTGTTTGTGCTGTTCAGCCGCACGATGGCCGCGTCACCGCAGGTCAGCCTCCAGCCCCGAGGGATCTGGAACTGCGCCACTACGGCCACGACGACCTTCCGAAGATCCGGCAGAAGTTCCCGTGGTTCGTGGACCACTGGGGTGGCAACCCCGGTTTCTCCTGCGTGATCGCCTACGACGGGGACGAACCGGCGGGCTTCGCCTACGGCGCCCCGGGAGCGGAGGGCCGCGAGTGGTGGCGCGACCACCTGGACCCGGCCCCGGAGAAGTCGCGCACCTTCCACCTCTCCGAGTTGGTGGTGCGCGAGTCGTGGCGGAAGGCCGGCACGTCCGGGCGGTTGCACCGGGCCCTGATGGATGCTCAGGACCACGACCTGGCGGTCCTGCTGGTGGGACCGGACGCACCCGAAGGTGGAGGACTTGTACGAGTCATGGGGGTACCGGAAGGTCGGGGAGGACCAGCCGTTTCCGGACTCGCCGGTGTACGCCGTGATGCTCGTCGAGCTGCTGTTGACGTAGGCGTGGACGTGCCGGTGCGATCCGCCGGTGCCTGGACGTGATCAGGGAGGACGATCGATGACGACCGTGGACAGTTGGGCGGAGGGGACGTACGAGCGTGGCTTTCGGCCCGTGCGGCGGCGGGGGATCGCGCGGCTCGCGCGGGAGGGGTGGAGCGGCGGGCGGTCGGTGTGGGAGGCGGACGCCGAGGGTCGGGAGCTTGCCGTGGAGGTGGGGGAGGTCGGCGAGGTGGAGGCGCCGGACGCGGTCGCGGGGGTGCTCGGGACGGGCGCCGTGGTCGTGCGGCGACGGCGCTTCGTGCTGGACGGCACGCCCGTGCTGCTCGCGACCTCGTACTTTCCGGCTGAGGTCGTCGCGGGCTCCCGCGTCACGGAGGAGGACACCGGGCCCGGTGGGGTCTACGCCCGACTCGCCGAGCTGGGGCACGAGCCCGCGCGCTTCCGCGAGGAGGTCCGCGCGCGGATGCCCTCCGCCGAGGAGGCCCGGCTGCTGGAACTCGGGCCGGGCACGCCCGTCGTGCTGGTGTGCCGCACGGCGTACACGGGAGACGGCACTCCCGTCGAGGTCAACGAGATGGTGCTCGACTCCGCCGCCTATGTCCTGGAGTACGCCTTCGGGAGCTGAGCGCCGTGGCGCAAGAACGACCCTCATTCCGCCCCGCGGCAGCGGAATCGCTCATTCCAGGGGCGGGAACCGGACACCGGTGCGGGACGCGCGGGACAGGCCCCAGGTGTAGAGGGCGTCGAGGACGGGGACGAGGGTCGTGCCCTCCTCCGTGAGGCGGTATTCGACGATCTCCGCGCCTTTGGGGCCCGTGGCCGTGCGGTGGATCAGGCCGTGGGATTCGAGGGTGCGGAGGCGCTGGACCAGCATCTTCTCGCTCACGGCGGGGATTCTGCGGCGGAGTTCGCCGTAGCGGTGGACGCCCTCCTTGAGGTGGGCCAGGATCACCGTGGCCCACTTGCCGCCGATGACCTCCAGGGTCAGTTCGACGGGGCAGGAGGGTCCGCGGCGGGACTCGGGGGCGGGGGGTGCGGTCGTCATCGGGGGTGTCCTGTTCCTGCTACTCACCAACGGGTGGGTTCTTGCCGTCGGGCCCGGCGTGTTGTTTGGGTCGTCCCATGATTGTCGAGTACATCCGTTACCGGATCGCCGAATCCGACCGGCAGGGGTTCGAGCAGGCGTACGCGCGCGCCGCCGTACCGCTCGGGCAAGCCGAGCATTGCGTGGACTACGAGTTGGCCCGGTGCGCCGACGACCCCGGCGCGTACACCCTGCGGATCCGCTGGACCTCCGCCGAGGACCACCTGGAGGGCTTCCGCAAGGGCGAGCACTTCCCGGCGTTCTTCGCCGAGATCAGGCCGTACGTCGAGGCCGTCGAGGAGATGCGGCACTACGAGGTCACGGACGTCGCCGGGAAGGGCGGCTCGGTGCCGACGCTGTACGCGTGGGCGGGCGGCGCGGAGGCCTTCGACAGGCTCTTCACCCGTTTCTACGCGCGCGTCGCGGAGGACGGCGTGCTCGCGCCGGTCTTCGCCGGGATGCACCCGGACCACCCGCAGCACGTCGCCGCCTGGCTCGGCGAGGTCTTCGGCGGGCCCGCCCGCTACAGCACCGGGCACGGCGGGCACCGCCACATGGCCTCCCGGCACCTGGGGCGCGGCCTGACCGAGGAGCAGCGGCGGCGCTGGGTCGCGCTGCTCACCGACACCGCGGACGAGGTCGGGCTGCCGGACGACCCGGAATTCCGCGCCGTCCTCGCGTACTACCTGGAGTGGGGTACGCGGATGGCGCTGCTCTACTCGGGCCCGAACCCGCCGCCGCTGCCGGAGTCGCCGATGCCGCGCTGGGAGTGGGGCATCACCCCGCCGTACCGCGGCTGACCCGGCCGCCCGCCCCGCCCCGGGACCGCCCCCGGACCTGCCCCACGCCGGGGCGCGGGTCACAGGGCGGGCCGATATGGTGGACGGGACGGACCGGGAGGGCCGATGCAGGGACGCCGCAGCAGTACGTTCACCCGGCTGCTCCGGCACGGGTTCACCGACCCGGCGGGAGCCGAGCGGCTGCTCGACGGGGACGCGCTCGCGGAGGTCCGTACCGATCCGGTCCTGCTGGAGGCCCTGGGCGCCACCGCGGATCCGGATCTCGCGCTGCTGGGGCTCGTCCGGCTGGTGGAGGCGCTCGCGCCCGAGGAGCGCCGGGCGCTGCTGGACACCGTGACGACGGCGAAGCCGCTGCGCGACCGGCTGCTCGGCGTCCTGGGCGCGTCCGAGGCCCTGGGCGACCATCTGGCCCGGCACCCCGCCGACTGGCACGCGCTCGTCACGTACGAAGCCGCCGACCTGCACCCGGGCGTCGCCGAGTTCGAGCGGGGCCTGGCCTCGGCCACCGACCCGGACGCGCTGCGCGCGGCGTACCGGCGCTGTCTGCTCGGGATCGCCGCGCGCGACGTGTGCGGGACCAGCGACCTGGTGCGTACCGCCGCCGAACTGGCCGACCTCGCGACCGCCACACTGCGTGCGGCCCTGGCCATCGCCTCCGCCGAGACCCCGCAGGACGCCGCGGCCGCCCGCCTCGCCGTCATCGGCATGGGCAAGTGCGGCGGCCACGAGCTGAACTACGTCTCCGACGTCGACGTCATTTTCGTAGCTGAACCCGCCGAGGGCGCCGAGGGCTCCGACGCCACCGACCCCGCCGACCCCGCCGACCCCGCGCACGCCGCCGCGGAGACCCGGGCGCTCCAGGCCGCGACCCGCCTCGCGGTCCGCATGATGCGGATCTGCTCCGACACCACCGCCGAGGGCACGATCTGGCCCGTCGACCCCAACCTGCGGCCCGAGGGCAAGAACGGGCCGCTGGTGCGGACGCTCTCCAGCCACCTGGCGTACTACGCGCGCTGGGCGAAGACCTGGGAATTCCAGGCGCTGCTCAAGGCCCGCCCGGTCGCGGGCGACCCCGCGCTCGGCGCCGAGTACCTGGCCGCGATACGCCCGCTGGTGTGGCAGGCCGCCGAGCGCGACCACTTCGTCACCGACGTGCAGCAGATGCGCCGCCGGGTCGTCGACAACATCCCCGCCGCCCAGGTGGAGCGCGAGCTGAAGCTCGGCCCCGGCGGCCTGCGGGACGTCGAGTTCGCGGTGCAGCTGCTCCAGCTCGTGCACGGCCGCACCGACCCCTCGCTGCGCAGCGCCACCACCCTCACCGCCCTCGGGCAGCTCGCCGAGGGCGGCTACGTCGGCCGCGCCGACGCCGCCTCGCTCGACGCCGCCTACCGCTTCCTGCGGCTCATGGAGCACCGCATCCAGCTGCACAAGATGCGCCGCACCCACCTCGTCCCCGACGACGAGGCGGGCCTGCGCCGCCTCGGCCGGGGCCTCGGCTACCGCTCGGAACCGGTCGCGAGCCTCAACCGGGAGTGGAAGCGGCACGCCATGGAGGTGCGGCGGCTGCACGAGAAGCTCTTCTACCGCCCGCTGCTGGAATCCGTCGCCCAGCTCGGCACCGACGACACCCGGCTCAGCACCGACGCGGCCCGGCAGCGCCTCCAGGCGCTCGGCTACGACGACCCGGCCGCCGCGATGCGCCATCTGGAGGCCCTCGCCAGCGGGGTGAGCCGCGCGTCCTCCATCCAGCGCACCCTGCTGCCGGTGCTGCTCGGCTGGTTCGCGGACTCCGCCGACCCGGACGCGGGCCTGCTCGGCTTCCGCAAGGTCTCCGACGCGCTCGGCAAGACGCCCTGGTATCTGCGGCTGCTGCGCGACGAGGGCGCCACCGCCCAGCGGCTGGCCCGCGTGCTGTCCTCCGGGCGGCTCGCCCCCGACCTGCTGATGCGCGCCCCCGAGGCCGTCGCGACGCTCGGCTCCGCCGAGGGCCTGGCCCCGCGCGACCACACCGCGCTGGAGCAGGAGGTGCTGGCCGCCGTGGGCCGCGCCGACAGCCCCGAGCAGGCCATCACCGCCGTCCGCGGGGTGCGCCGCCGCGAGCTGTTCCGTACCGCGGCGGGCGACCTCGTCGACACCTACGGCGACGACGTCGAGGGGGAGGGCGACCGGGTGAGCCCGGCCGCGCTCGTCGACCGGGTCGGCTGCGCGGTCTTCGGCCTGACCTCCGCGACCGTCGCGGGCGCGCTGCGGGCCGCCGTCAACGCCGTGACCGGGGGCGACGCCCGGCCGCTGCCCACCCGCTTCTGCGTCATCGGCATGGGCCGCTTCGGCGGCCGCGAGCTGGGCTACGGCTCGGACGCCGACGTGCTGTTCGTCCACGAGCCGCACGACGGCGCCGACCAGGAGGAGGCCGGGCGCGCCGCGCTGGCCGTCGCCAACGAGCTGCGCCGGCTGCTCCAGATCCCCACCGCCGACCCGCCGCTGCTCGTCGACGCCGACCTGCGGCCCGAGGGCAAGAGCGGCCCGATGGTCCGTACCCTCGCCTCCTACGCGGCCTACTACCGCCGCTGGTCGCTGGTGTGGGAGAGCCAGGCGCTGCTGCGGGCCACCCCGGTCGCGGGCGACGAAGGGCTCGGCGAGCGCTTCACCGCCCTCGTCGACCCGCTGCGCTACCCGGAAGGCGGCCTGGAGGACGAGGCCGTACGCGAGATACGCCGGCTCAAGGCGCGGATGGAGTCCGAGCGGATGCCGCGCGGCGCCGACCCGACGCTGCACGCCAAGCTGGGCCGCGGCGGGCTCTCCGACGTCGAGTGGACGGTCCAGCTGCTCCAGCTCCAGCACGCCGGCCGGCTCCCCGAACTGCGCACCACCGGCACCCGGACCGCGCTCGCCGCCGCGGCGGGGGCGGGACTCGTCGACCCGGTGGACGCGGAGGTGCTGGACGAGGCGTGGGTGCTGGCCACCCGGGTCCGCAACGCCGTCATGCTGGTGCGCGGCCGCCCCGGCGACACCTTCCCCGGCGACGGCCGCGAGCTGGCCGCGGTGGGCCGCTACCTGGGCTTCCCACCCGGCCACGTCGGCGACATGCTCGACGACTACCGCCGCCGCACCCGCCGCGCGCGGGCGGTCGTGGAGCGCCTGTTCTACGAGGGCTGAGCCCCCACCAGCGGCGCCCTCACGACCGGCTCTTGCGGCGCAGGACGACGCCCCCGCCGTCGCCCGCCTTGTCCTCCAGTATCAACGCGCCCGTCGCGAACTTCGGCAGCGCGTACACCCACCGCCCGTAGATCAGGCACACCACGCCGAAGCCGAAGGCCAGGCACACCGCGCCGCCGACCGCGTCCATCCAGAAGTGGTTGCCGGTCGACACGATCACCAGCAGCGTGAACACCGGGTACAGCCCGCCCAGGATCTTCGCCCACAGCGGTTTGGCCAGCGAGATGATCGTGATCCCGCACCACAGCGACCAGCCGATGTGCATCGACGGCATGGCGGCGTACTGGTTGGACACCTTCGCCAGGCTGCCCTGCGACAGCGAGCCCCAGGTGTGGTGCACCAGCACCGTGTCGATGAAGCCGCCGCCCTTCATCAGCCGCGGCGGCGCCAGCGGGTAGGCCCAGAAGCCGACGAGGGCCACCCAGGTGGTCACGAACAGCACCAGCCGGGCGGGGCCGTAGCGCGAGGGGTGGTAGAGGTAGAGCCACGCCAGCACGCCGATGGTGATGAAGAAGTGCAGCGTGGCGTAGTAGTAGTTCATCCCCACGATCAGCCACGTCACCGAGTTCACGGCGTGGTTGACCGAGCGCTCGAACGCCAGCCCGAGGTGGTGCTCCAGGGCCCAGACGGCGTCGGCGTGCCGCAGCGCGACGACCTGCTGCTCCGGGACGGCGTTCCTGATCTGTGAATACAGCCAGTAGCTGACGCCGATCAGCAGGATCTCGAACCAGAACTTGGGCTGACGCGGGGTGCGCAGCCGATCCAGCAGCGTACGGGCCAGGCCCGGTTCACCGGTGCCGCTCCCGCCCGAGGACCCGGACGTGCCGGACACGACGGCGGCGGCCCGGGATCCGCTGGAGCGCTGCGCCGAGGCGGATCGGTCATCCGTCTCATTCGCGGTCTTCGCAGTCGGTTCCCCCATAGGACACCAGTCTGCCAGATGTGTCCCCTGGTACGGCTCAGACTCCGGCCGGGTCGTCGCCCGACCGGGTGGTTCGAGCCACCCCGCCCTGCGCGGGCAGCGGCGCGCCCTGCCCGCTCGGACCGGCCGCGGTGGAGCCGCGGACGACCAGCTCGGGCAGGAAGACGAATTCGCTGTGCGGCGCCGGGGTGCCGGCGATCTCCTCCAGCAGCGCGTTGACCGCGGCCTGGCCCATCGCGGTGACGGGCTGCCGGATCGTGGTGAGCGGCGGGTCGGTGAACGCGATGAGCGGCGAGTCGTCGAAGCCGACGACCGACACGTCACCGGGCACCGTCAGGCCCTGCTGGCGGGCCGCCCGGATCGCGCCGAGCGCCATCATGTCGGAGGCGCACACGACCGCGGTGCAGCCCGCCGATATCAGCGCCCCGGCCGCGGCCTGACCGCCCTCCAGGGTGTACAGCGAGTGCTGGATGAGCGCGTGCGCCTCGTCCGGCGTCGATCCGAGCACCTCGGTCATCGACGCGACGAAGCCCTCGATCTTGCGCTGCACGGGGACGAAACGCTTCTGCCCGACCGCGAGGCCGATCTGCCGGTGCCCCAGCGCGGCCAGATGGGTGACGGCGAGCCGCATCGCGCCGCGGTCGTCGGGCGACACGAAGGGCGCGTTGACCTTCTCCGTGAAGCCGTTGATGAGCACGAAGGGCACGCCCTGGCCCTGGAGCCGGGCGTAGCGCTCCATGTCCGCGGTGGAGTCGGCGTGCAGCCCCGACACGAAGATGATGCCGGCCACACCCCGCTCCACCAGCATCTCCACCAGCTCGTCCTCGGTGGAGCCGCCGGGCGTCTGGGTGGCCAGCACCGGCGTGTAGCCCTCGCGGGTCAGGGCCTGCCCGATGATCTGCGCGAAGGCGGGGAAGATCGGGTTCTCCAGCTCGGGCGTGATGAGCCCGACCAGGCCCGCGCTGCGCTGCCGCAGCCGGACCGGGCGCTCGTACCCCAGCAGGTCGAGCGCGGCCAGCACTGATTCGCGGGTGGTCGCGGACACGCCCGGCTTGCCGTTGAGGACCCGGCTGACCGTCGCTTCGCTGACCCCCGCCTGCGCTGCGATGTCTGCGAGCCGCGCGGTCACAGCACCGGATGCTATTGGACGGAATGCCACCACGTCAGATCGCCCACCAAATTGTCGTGTCAGCGGCGATTGTGACGGCAACGCCGCCGGTGCCGCGAAGATCACTGTTCGTCCCGGCGCCCCCCGCCGCGCTGGAGAGCAGCGCGCGGCCCTCCGGCACGGTCAGCGTGACGGGCTCCGCGGTCAGGTTGACCAGGCACACGAAGCCCTCGCCGCCGTCCGCGGAGGCCGCGTCCCGCCGGAAGGCCAGCACGCCGTCGGGCGCGTCCAGCCACACCACCTCGGTGCCCGCGCCCAGCGCCGGGAGGCTGCGGCGCAGCTCCAGGGCCGAGCGGTACATCTCCAGCGTCGAGTCCGGGTCGCCGGTCTGCGCCTCGACGCTCAACCCCGCCCAGCTCGCCGGCTGCGGCAGCCAGCTCGGGCCGCCCGCGTCCGGGCCGAAGCCGTACGGCGGCTCGCTGCCCGACCACGGGATCGGCACCCGGCAGCCGTCGCGGAAGCCGTCCTGCCCGGCGGCGCGGAAGAACGACGGGTCCTGCCGCACCTCGTCCGGCAGGTCGGTGACGTCCGGCAGGCCCAGCTCCTCGCCCTGGTAGAGGTACGCCGAGCCGGGCAGCGCGAGCATCAGCAGCGTCGCGGCCCGCGCGCGGCGCAGGCCCAGCTCGCGGTCGCCGGCCTCGCGCAGCTGGGTGCCCAGACCCGGCGGGTTGGCGAAGCGGGTGGTGTGCCGGGTGACGTCGTGGTTGGACAGCACCCAGGTGGCCGGCGCGTCGACCGCGCCCATGACCGTCAGCGAGCGGTCGATGACCCGGCGCAGCTCGGCGGAATCCCACGAGGTGCCCAGGTACTCGAAGTTGAAGGCCTGGTGCAGCTCGTCGGGCCGCAGGTAGAGCGCGGCGCGCTCCAGCGTGGGCGTCCACGCCTCGGCCACACCGATGCGCTCACCCGGGTATTCGTCGAGGATCCGCCGCCAGTCGCGGTAGATCTCGTGCACCCCGTCCTGGTCGAAGTACGGCATGGGCGCGCTGCCCAGCAGCGACAGCTGCTCGGCGTGGCCGATGTCGGGCAGGCCCGCGGCCTTGACCAGGCCGTGCGCGACGTCGATACGGAAGCCGTCGGCGCCGAGGTCGAGCCAGAAGCGCAGAACGGAGCGGAATTCGTCGTGCACCGCCGGGTGGTCCCAGTTGAAGTCCGGCTGCTCGGGCGCGAAGAGGTGCAGATACCACTCGCCGGGGGCGCCGTCCGGGTCCGTGGTGCGGGTCCAGGCGGGGCCGCCGAAGATGGACTCCCAGTCGTTGGGCGGCAGCTCGCCCGCCGCGCCCTTGCCGGGGCGGAAGTGGAAGCGGTCCCGCATCGCGCTCCCGGGGCCCTCGCGCAGCGCCTGCTTGAACCACTCGTGCTGGTCGGAGCAGTGGTTGGGCACCAGGTCGACGATGACCCGCAGGTTCAGCCCGTGCGCGGTGCGTACCAGGTCGTCGGCGTCGCTGAGGGTGCCGAACATCGGGTCGACCGCGCGGTAGTCGGCCACGTCGTAGCCGGCGTCGGCCTGCGGGGAGGCGTAGAACGGCGACAGCCACACCGCGTCCACGCCGAGGTCGCGCAGGTACGGCAGCCGGGCGGTGACGCCGGGCAGGTCGCCCATGCCGTCACCGTTTCCGTCGGCGAAACTGCGCGGGTACACCTGGTAGATGACCGCATCGCGCCACCAGTCTCTGTGCCCGGCGGCAGCGGCAGCGGGAGCGGCGGCGGAGCGGGGCGCGTCGGAGAGGTGCTGGCTCATGGATTCCCTTGTCGGGTGCGGGTCCGCTGCTCCGCCCCGGAGCGGACCGGGTCGGGCGGCGGACATACGTACGTGCGTGCGGTGCGGGGTGCGGGGGGATTGCGGGGCGGGTCAGCCCTTGGTGCCGCCGGCCGTCAGACCGGTCACCAGGTGCTTCTGGACGAGCAGGAAGACGATCGCCGCGGGTATCGCGATCAGTACCGACGCGGCGGTCATGGAGCCCCAGTCCGCGCGCTGGTCGGAGGCGAAGGTGCGGATGCCCGCCGCGAGGGTGGAGTGGTCGCTGCTCATGAACTGGGCGGAGTAGGCCACCTCGCCCCACGCGGTCAGGAAGCTGTAGAAGGCGGTGACGGCCAGACCCGGGCGGGCCAGCGGCACGATCAGCCGCCAGAAGGTGCCGAACGGCGTGAGCCCGTCGACCCGGCCCGCCTCGTCGATCTCGCGCGGGATGGTGTCGAAGTAGCCCTTGAGCATCCACGCGCAGAACGGCACCGCGATCGTGCAGTAGACGAGGACCAGCCCGGCGTAGGTGTCGATGAGGTCGAGCTGCGCCAGCAGGTTGTACAGCGGCACGATCAGCACGGCCATCGGGAACATCTGCGTGACCAGGAAGTTCCACATGAGCATGCGGTGCCCGGGGAAGCGCATCCGGGAGATCGCGTAACCCGCGCTCGCCGAGACCAGCACGCCGAGCGCGGTGGTGCAGCCGGCCACGATCACCGAGTTGCCGAACCACTTCGGGAAGTCGGAGTGCAGCAGCACGAAGCGGTAGTTGCCCAGGCCCAGGTGGTGCACCACCTCGTGCGGCTGCTGCCACGCGCTGCTGGGGCCGAGCGAGATGAAGAGGATCCACAGCACGGGGAAGACGGCGATCGCGCTCGCGACCAGCAGCGTCGTGTGCAGGGCTATCGAGGCGCCGCGGCTGCGCTCGCCCCGCGCGCGGTGCCGGGTGGCGGTGGCGGGCCGGGCGGACGTGGCGGCGGCCGGGCCGGTGTGGGTGGTGGCACTCATGCTGATCCGGCTCCTAGGCCTGCTCGGGCTTCGTCTGGCGGCGGTAGAAGGTGGAGAAGGCCAGGAGGATCATCAGGATGACGATTCCGTAGGCGGCGGCCCCCGAGTAGTCGGAGACCCCGGTGAAGGCCTTCTCGTACGCGTGCGTCACGAGGATGTCGGTGTCACCGGTGGTGTTGTTGCCCAGCAGCAGGTAGATGATCGGGAACATGTTGAAGGTCCAGACCGTGCTGAGCAGGATCACGGTGCTGGTCACCGGCCGCAGGCCCGGCAGGGTGACGTTGACGAAGCGCTGCCACGGGGAGGCGCCGTCCATCTCGGAGGCCTCGTACAGCTCACCGGGGATCGCCTGGAGGCCGCCGAGCAGGGCCACCATCATGAACGGCACGCCCACCCAGACGTTCACCATGATCACCGCGATCTTCTGCGACATCGGTGAACCGAGCCAGTCCTGCGCGGGCAGCCCGACACTGGTGAGGATGTCGTTGAAGACGCCGTACTGCGAGTTGAGCATGAGCCGCCAGGCGAAGACGCCGATGAAGGCCGGCACCGCCCACGGCAGGATCAGGCACAGCCGGTAGAAGAGCCGGAATCGCACCTTGCGGTTGAGCAGCGTCGCCATGGCCAGGCCGAGGGAGTAGGTGATCGCGACACACGCGACCGTCCACACCAGCGTCCACTCCAGCCGCGGGTAGAAGTCGCCGTCCTTGCCGGAGAGGATCTGCCAGTAGTTGTGCAGGCCCACCCAGTGGTAGCTGGCGCCGATGTGCACCGGGCCGATGTCCTTGGCGACGTTCGTCTCGTTGGCGTTGGTCAGCGACAGGTACGTGCCGTAGCCGAGCGGGTAGAAGACCAGGACGGCCAGCACGATCACGGCCGGGGCGACCATCGCCCAGGCGTACCAGTACCGGTCCCAGGAGCGCCTGAGCATGGTGATCAGGCCGGGCCGCGGCTTGCGCGGCGGGCGGGCGGCCGTCCCCGGGGCGGGGTCGTCCATGGTGGCGGTGGTCATCGCTCCTCGGCTCTCTCGGCTGGTCCACGGCGGTGCGTGGGGATGGCGGATCTACGGCGGTGGGGTGCGGCGGCGGGGGACCGGACCGGCCGGCCGGGCGCGTGGACCCCTGCCCGCGGGTCGCGGGCGGGGGCCCCGGCCGGCCGGTCCGGAGTGCGCGGGCGGCTACTGCACGGTGTAGCCCGGCAGCAGCTTGCCGAACTCCTTGGCCGCCGCGTCCAGGCCGTCCTGGACCGAGGTCTTGCCCTGGAGGATCTTGATGTACTCCTGCTGGAGCGGCGTGAACAGGCTGCCCACCTGAGGCAGCGCGACGCGCGGCCGGGCGGTGTCCATGATCGGCTTGAAGCCCGCGATGGTCTGGTTCTTCAGCACCTCGGGGGTGTAGGCCGACGTCCGGGTCGGCAGCGTGCCGTTCTTCGCGGCGATCGTCTGCTGGCTGGCCGAGGACGTCATGAACTGCGTGAAGAGGTAGGCCGCGTCCAGGTTCTTGGAGCCCTGGTAGACCGCGAGGTCGTGGCCGCCGGTCGGGGCCTGCGCCTTGCCGGTCGAGCCTGCCGGGACGGGGGCGAAGCCGAGGTTGTCCTCCTTGCCCTGGAAGGCCGAGCCGGTCAGGTCGTCGCCGACCGACCAGGGGCCCTGGACGAGCATGGCGACCTTGCCGGTCTTGAAGGACGTCTGCATGTTGTCGTACGCGCTCGCGAAGTCGATCTTCAGCGAGGAGGTGTCGTAGATCTTCTTCGCCTCGGTGACCGCCTTGACGGCCTCCGGCGAGTTGACCGTGACCTTCTTGCCCGCCGGGTCGGCGAGGTCGGCGCCCTCACCGAACAGCACCGGGAAGAGGAAGTACGAGTCGGGGTTGATGTACGTGCCCGCGACGCCCGGCACCTTCGCCTTGATCGTGGCGGAGTCGGCGATCAGCTCGTCCCACGTGGCCGGCGGCTTGGTGATGCCGGCCTTGGCGAAGATGTCCTTGTTGTAGAGCAAGCCCAGGGTGTCGGTGACCGACGGCACGCCGTAGGTCTTGCCCTCGTACTTGGTGGTGTTCATCGGCCCGGCCAGGAAGTCCTGCGTGTCGCTGAGCGCCGCGGTGCCGTCCAGCGGGGCGATGTAGTGCAGCGAGGCGTACTCCGGGATCAGACCGACGTCGGTGCGGACCACGTCGGGCGCGCCCTTGCCGCTCTGCGCCGCCGCCTTGAACTTCTGCTCCACGGTGCCGAAGTCGACGTTCTGGTAGTTGACCTTGATCTTCGGGTACTTCGCCTCGAAGTCCTTGACGAGGGCCTGGTAGGTCGGGGCCTCGTTCTTGGCGTCGGAGGTGTCCCAGTAGGTGATCGTCCCGGAGACCGCCGCCGGGTCCTTGGCGGGCGCCGCCTTGTCGCTCTTGTCGTCGCTACCACTGCCGCCACAGGCGGTTGCCCCGAGAACGATGGCCGCGGCCATCGCCACGGCGGATATGCCGCGTCGCATACCTGACTCCTTGATGAGGGAAGTGCCCGTTCGCCCAGGCCAGGCTGGATGCCGGCCGATGTCGTCCCTGCGGGCCGTCGGGCTGGGCAGGAAAGTAACAGCGTTGTAATGCCTTGCGAAAGAGGCTGCAAGAAATTTTCTGCAAGATCCTTCATCCGTGATGCGGCCGTGACCTGGCCGTGCTCCGGCGTACGCCGTACGGCGGGCCCCTCGTACGCAAGCCCGAGCCGTACGGGCGGGTGTCCGGCCCGTGGCGCCCCGGCACGGAAGGGGGTGCGGGCGCGCCGCGAACGCCCCGATGACGGGAAGTGGTTACAGCCTCTTGCTGCAACCGCCCTTGCGGGGATACCTTCCCGGACAGCTTCGGCACCGACGCCGCAGTGGCGACCGGTTCATGCGCGTGGACCCGGGCGCGAGGCTGTCCCCAGCAAGGAGAACCGCCCGTGGCCCTGGACTTCAGGCTGCCCGCGTACCGGATCAGACGCCGCCGCCGTATACGGCGCCTGGCCACGGCCACCGCCCTCGCGGCGCTGGCCGCCCTCGTCCCCCTCGGACCGGCCGCGGCCGCGCACGGCGCGCCGAAGCCGCCCGCGCCGCCCTCCGACAAGGCGCTCGCCGGGCAGGCCGCCCGGCACGACGACACCCGCGAGCAGTTCTACTTCGTGATGCCGGACCGCTTCGCGAACGGCGACCCGTCCAACGACCGCGGCGGCCTCACCGGCAGCCGCCTCGCCACCGGCTACGACCCCACCGACAAGGGCTTCTACCAGGGCGGCGACCTCAAGGGCCTCACGCAGAAGCTCGACTACATCAAGGGCCTCGGCACCACCGCCATCTGGATGGCGCCGATCTTCAAGAACCAGCCCGTGCAGGGGACGGGAGCCGACGCTTCGGCGGGCTACCACGGCTACTGGATCACCGACTTCACCCAGGTCGACCCGCACTTCGGCACCAACGACGACCTGCGCAAGCTCATCTCCGCGGCCCACGCCAAGGGCATGAAGGTCTTCTTCGACGTCATCACCAACCACACCGCGGACGTCATCGGCAACACCGACAGCACCTACACCTACCTCGCCAAGGGCGCCTTCCCGTACATCTCCGCGGACGGCACGCCCTTCGACGACGACACCTACGCGGCCGGGACCAAGGGCTTCCCGAAGGTCACCGCCGCGTCCTTCCCGCGCACCCCCACCGTGCCCGCGGACCAGAAGCACACCAAGGTGCCGGACTGGCTCAACGACCCCACGATGTACCACAACCGCGGGGATTCCACCTTCGCCGGCGAGAGCGCGGACCAGGGCGACTTCACCGGCCTGGACGACCTGTGGACGCAGCGCCCCGAGGTCGTGCACGGCATGGAGCAGATCTACGAGAAGTGGGTCAGGGACTTCGCGGTCGACGGCTTCCGCATCGACACCGTCAAGAACGTCGACATGCCCTTCTGGACCCAGTGGGCCACCGCGCTCGACGCCTACGCGGCGCAGCACGGCCGGAAGAACTTCTTCATGTTCGGCGAGACCTACGACGCCGACCCCGCCGTCACCTCGCCGTACGTCACCCAGGGCCGCCTGGACGCGACGCTCGACTTCCCCTTCCAGGACGCCGCCCGCTCCTACGCCTCGCAAGGAGCCTCGCCCGCGAAGCTCGCAGGCGTCTACGGCCAGGACTACCGCTACACCACGGACAAGGCCAACGCGTACGAGGAGGTCACCTTCCTCGGCAACCACGACATGGGCCGCATCGGCAGCTTCCTCGCCCAGGACAACCCGGGCGCGAGCGACGCCGAACTGCTCCGGCGGGACGAGCTGGCCAACGAGGTGATGTTCCTCGGCCGCGGCAACCCGGTCGTCTACTACGGCGACGAGCAGGGCTTCACCGGCGCCCCCGGCGGCGACAAGAACGCCCGGCAGACGATGTTCGCCTCGCAGGTCGCCGACTACCTCGACGACGACGAGATCGGCACCGACCGCACCGCCGCGAGCGACGCCTACGACCCGCGGCACCCCCTCTACCGCACGATCGCCGCGCTGTCGCAGCTCACCAAGGCCCACCCGGCGCTGCGCGACGGCGTCCAGACCGAGCGCTACGCCGCCCCCGGCGACGGGCCCGGCGTCTACGCCTACTCCCGCACCGACACCGCGAGCCGCGACGACTACCTGGTGGCCGTCAACAACGCCACCACCGCGCAGAAGGTGACCGTCCCGACCGGCAACACCGCGGGCGCCGCCTACACCGGGCTCTACGGCACGACCGGCTCCTTCACCACCGGTGACGGCGGCAGCCTCACCGTGACCGTGCCGCCGCTCCAGGCCGTCGTGCTGCACGCCGCGAAGCCGCTGCCGAAGCCCGCGACCGCCCCGAAGCTGACGCTCACCGCGCCCGCCGCCGGTGCCACCGGCACCGTCGAACTCTCCGCCGACGTCAGCGGAGGCGGCCTGAACCGCGTCGTGTTCGCCGCGCAGGTCGGCAACGCCCCCTGGAAGGTGCTCGGTTCGGCCGACCACGCGCCGTACAAGGTGACGCAGGTGCTCGACGCCGCCACGGCCGCCGGAACACCCGTGCGCTACAAGGCCGTTGTGGTGGACGCGAGCGGGCGCACCGCGTCCGCGACCGCCGCGACGGTGACCGGTACGGCCCCCGTCAGCGCGCCGCCGACCGCGATCAGCCACGACTACGCGATCGTGCACTACAAGAGGCCGGACGGTGACTATGCCGACTGGAACCTCTACGCCTGGGGCGACATCGCCGACGGCGAGGCCACGACCTGGCCCGCCGGGCACGCCTTCACCGGCCGCGACGCCTACGGCGCCTTCGCGTACGTCAAGCTCAAGCCGGGTGCCTCCAGCGTCGGCTTCATCGTCGTGAACAAGGACGGCGTCAAGGACACCGACGGCGACCGCGCGATCGACCTCACCACCAGCGGCGAGGTCTGGATCAGCCAGGGCAGCCCGGCCGTGGCCACCAGCGCCCCGGACGGCGCCTACCCGCCGCAGGACACGACGAAGGCCGTCCTGCACTACCACCGCGCGGACGGGAACTACGACGGCTGGGGCCTGCACACCTGGACCGGCGCCGCGAACCCCACCGACTGGACCGCGCCGCTCAAGCCGACCCGGATCGACTCCTACGGCGCCGTCTACGAGGTGCCGCTCGCCGCGGGCGCCACGTCGCTGAGCTACATCCTGCACAACGGCGACACCAAGGACCTGCCCAGCGACCAGTCCCTCGACCTCACCGGCACCGGCCACGAGGTGTGGCTGCTGGACGCCACCCCCGCCTACCTGCTGCCGCAGCCCCAGGGCAGCGGCGCCGACCTGGACCTCGGCAAGGCGCAGGCCCAGTGGATCGACCGCGACACCGTCGCCTGGCAGACCACCGCCCCGTCCGCCTCCCAGCAGCTCGTCTACGCCGCGGACGGCGGCATCACCGTCAAGGACGGCGCCCTGTCCAGCGAGGGCAAGTGGCTGCGGCTGACGAAGATCCCCGGCGGCCTGACCGCCGCGCAGCTCGCCGAATTCCCTCAGCTGAAGGGCTATTCGGCCTTCAGTATCGACCCGCGCGACCGCTCCCGGGTGCGCGAGGCGCTGCGCGGCCAGCTCGTCGCGACCCAACGGGCCGCGAACGGGGCTCTGTTGGCGGCGACCGGTGTGCAGACCCAAGGTGTGCTCGACGACCTCTACTCGGGCTCCGCCCAACACGCCACGCTGGGCCCGGTGTTCGACGCCCACGGCAAGCCGAGCCTGTCGGTGTGGGCGCCGACCGCGCACAAGGTCGCGCTGGAGATCGGCGGGAAGACCGTCCCGATGCGCGAGGACGCGGCCGGCGGCGTGTGGTCGGTCAGCGGCCCCACGTCCTGGACGGGCAAGGCGTATCTGTTCGACGTGACGGTGTGGGCGCCGAGCGTCCAGCGGCTCGTCGTCAACAAGGTCACCGACCCCTACTCCGTCGCGCTGACCGCCGACTCGAAGCAGAGCCTGCTGGTGAACCTCGACGACCCGAAGCTCGCCCCCAAGGGCTGGAGCGGCGAGCGCAAGCCCGCCGCCGTCCCCATGAGCCAGGCGCAGATCCAGGAGCTGCACATCCGGGACTTCTCCACCGCCGACACCACCGTCCCCGCCGCCGATCGCGGCACGTACGCCGCCTTCACCGACACCTCGTCCGCGGGCATGACGCATCTGCGCGACCTCGCCAAGGCGGGCGTCACTCACGTCCACCTGCTCCCCGCGTTCGACTTCGCGACCGTCCCCGAGCGCACCGCCGACCAGACCACCCCGGCCTGCGACCTGGCCTCGTACGGGCCCGCGAGCGACGCCCAACAGGCCTGCGTCACCGCGCAGCAGGCCACCGACGCGTACAACTGGGGCTACGACCCCTACCACTTCACCGTGCCCGAGGGCTCGTACGCCAAGAACCCCGACGGGGCCGACCGCACCCGGGAATTCCGGCAGATGGTGCAGGGGCTCAACGGGGCCGGGCTGCGCGTCGTCATGGACGTCGTCTACAACCACACCTCCGCCGCCGGGCAGGCCGACACCTCCGTGCTCGACAAGATCGTGCCCGGCTACTACCAGCGGCTCATGCCCGACGGCTCCGTCGCCAACTCCACCTGCTGCGCCAACACCGCGCCGGAGAACGCGATGATGGGCAAGCTCGTCGTCGACTCGATCGTCACCTGGGCCAAGGAGTACAAGGTCGACGGCTTCCGCTTCGACCTCATGGGCCACCACCCCAAGGCCAACATCCTCGCCGTCCGCAAGGCCCTCGACGCGCTCACCCTCGCCAAGGACGGCGTCGACGGCAAGAAGATCATCCTCTACGGCGAGGGCTGGAACTTCGGCGAGGTCGCCGACAACGCGCGCTTCGTCCAGGCCACGCAGGCGAACATGGCCGGCACCGGCATCGCGACCTTCTCCGACCGTTCGCGGGACGCCGTCCGCGGCGGCAGCCCCTTCGACGCCGACCCCGGCGTCCAGGGCTTCGCCTCCGGCCTCTACACCGACCCCAACTCCTCGACCGCGAACGGGACCCCGGAGGAGCAGAAGGCCCGCCTCCTGCACTACCAGGACCTCATCGAGGTCGGACTCACCGGCAACCTGCGGCAGTTCAGCTTCACCGACTCCGCGGGCAAGAAGGTCACCGGCGCGGAGATCGACTACAACGGCGCCCCCGCGGGATACGCCGACGCGCCCGGCGACGCGCTCGCCTACGCCGACGCGCACGACAACGAATCCCTCTACGACGCGCTCACCTACAAACTCCCGGCCGGCACCTCCGCCGCCGACCGGGCCCGCATGCAGGTCCTCGCCGAGGCCACCTCGGCGCTCTCCCAGGGGCCCGCGCTCTACCAGGCCGGATCCGACCTGCTGCGGTCCAAGTCGCTGGACCGCAACTCCTTCGACTCCGGCGACTGGTTCAACGCGATCCACTGGGACTGCACGCAGGGCAACGGCATCGGGCGCGGGCTGCCCCCCGCCGCCGACAACGCCGACAAGTGGCCCTACGCCACGCCGCTGCTCACCGACTCCGCGGCGGTGCCGGGGTGCGCGGAGATGGGCTCCGCCTCCGCCGCGTACCAGGATCTGCTGCGGATCCGCACGAGTGAGCCGGGCTTCCGGCTCACGACCTCGGACGAGGTCCAGCGCGAGGTGGGCTTCCCCCTGTCGGGGGCGGACGCGACGCCGGGGGTCATCACGATGACGGTCGGCTCGCTGGTGGTCGTCTTCAACGCGACGCCGCGGGCCGCTTCGCAGCGGGTCGCTGCGCTGGCCGGGCACGCGTACGGGTTGCACCCGGTCCAGGCGCGCGGCTCCGACCCGGTGGTCAAGACCGCGGCCTACACCGCCGCGACCGGCACGTTCACCGTCCCGGCCCGCACGGTGGCCGTCTTCCGGGCCGGCTGACCCGCTCGGGCGCGGGCGCCTCTTGCGGCTTTCCCGCCGCGGGGGGGGGTGCCCGCGCCTTCGGCGCGGGGTGTTTCCCACCCGCACCACCCGTGCGGGTAAGACGTCGTCTGACGGTTCTCCTGTGGGGCGAAACCACCGTCGGCGGCGAGCCCGCCGTACAACCCGGAGGGGGACGATCCGGGGGTGCCCCCGGAGGAATGCGCACGCAAGACCCGCCACCTAGCTCATGAGGTCGGACGCGCATTCCGAGGAGGTACCCCCGGAGTGGCACCCGACCCACCCGCCGGGCCGCCGCGAAGGGGCGCGAGGAACTGCGCGCCCAGCCCTGAACCGGCGGACGGTCGCGCAACCCGCCTCAAGACGCACCCCGCAGCGCAAAGCCGCACCCCCCGGAGGGGTCAGTCCCCCGTGAGCGGGTGCAGGGTCAGGCCCGACTTCGTCGTCGCCGTCAGGGTCGCGCGGGCGCCGCGAGGCGCAGGCGTCGCGAAGGTCGGCCCCGTGCCGCGGACCTTGACGTCGCCGGTCGCGGTGATCGAGGTGACGTCACGGCTGCCCGCGGCCAGGAGGTACCACTTGCCCGCGGGGGACTGCCACATCACCCCCGCCATGACGTTGCGCCCGAAGCTGCTGCAAGCACTTCCGTCGCTCTGCTTGCCCGCGAGCGTGCCCGGCGCGGAGCCGACCGCGCTGGGCGGCACGAACTGGACGGTCGCGCGGCCGGGCCCGCGCCACGTGTCGGCCCGGTCGCACGTCCAGACGCCCTCGCCCGCCTTCTCCGGGAGCGGGGTGCGGGCGAACTGCCAGTCGTTGACGGCGCGTACGCCCTGGCCCCGCAGCTCCCCGAGCCGGCACACGCCGTGCGCCCAGCTCACGAGGGCCGGCGTGCCGGTCGCCTCGCGCGGCGAGCCCGCGGGGACCCCGGCCGCGGGCGGCGGGGTGAAGGTCAGATGGACGGGGCTGAGGTCGCCGAGGTCGGTGAGCAGGAACGTGTGCTGCTCGGCGACCTTCGTCGAGGAGCGCAGCTGCACCGCCGTCCAGGCCGTACCGCACTGCCCGGCGGGCGCGCCCGCGCCGGGCATGCGGACGGGTCCGGTCGTGCCGTCGGAGGCGAGGGCGAGCGGCGCGGACTTCTGGTCGGGCTTGAGCAGGTCGCGGGTCTCGGCCTGGGCGACCCAGGGGGCGGTCAGGAAGCGGGTGTTGCCGTCGATCCGGTCGACGACGAGGGCCGCCGCGGTCGTGATGTCGGCGTCCGGGACCTGCGCGAAGTCCAGCGCCGCGCCCCCGGCGCCGTTGCTGCCGCGGGCCTCGGCGTAGCGGACGATGCGCAGCCCGTCGTAGAAGAGGACGACCGTGGCCTTGTCGGCGTCCCCGGCGTAGAGCAGCTGCGGCGGCGCCGCGGGGCCGGTGTGCTGGGTGCCGGGGGTCGCGGAGACCTGGACGGACCGGCCGGGGTTCGCCCACACCGCGAGGGCCCGGCGCAGCAGCGCGGTGTCGCCGGTGCGGCTGCCGCGCGCGGGCCACACGGTGAAGTCCAGCCGCCCGGTGGCCGTCCACGCGGTGGGGGCGACGCGTACCAGCGCGGCGGGGTCGAGGGCCTGCGCGGCGGCGCCCGACGCGGCGGCCGGGGGGCCGGCCGCGCCGGTGGGGGAGGGGGAGTGGCCGCCGGCGAAGGCGAGCAGCGCCACCCCGACGAAGCCCGCCGCGACGACCGCCGCCCCGGCGCGGACGCGCTGCCGGCGCCGCAGCAGGTCGGTGGGGCGCATCTGCACCGTGCAGGGGTCGAACTCGCCCGCGGCCAGCAGCGCCGCGTCACCGTCGAGCCCGGCGGCGGTGCGGACCGCCCCGCGCGGGTCGGCGGCGTCCGCCGCGTCCAGGACGTCGCGGGCGGCGCTCTCGTCGAGCCCCTCGAAGCCCAGCAGCGCGTACGCGGCCCGCGCGGGCGCGGGGAGCGCGGCGAGGGCGCGGTCCAGGGCGAGTTCGTCGCTGCCGCCGGCCCGCGGGTGCAGCCGCAGCCCGAGCACGTACGGAAGCGCGGCCCCGGCGACGGCCTCGCGCACCCGCCCGCCGGTGCCGTGCGCGAGCGCCCCGCGCAGCACCTCGCGGCGCAGCAGCTCGTACGTCTCGGTCCCGTTGTTGCCCGCGAGGGTGCCGGCGCGCAGTGCGCGCTGCACGATGCGGTGCGCGACGAGCACCCGGCGGTGCCGCGCGGTGCTCGCGGGCAGCGCGAGGTACGCCAGCCGCACGAGCCGCGGGTAGTGCTCGACGAGAGCCGCCTCGGCCTCGGCCACCGCCCCCTGCGCGGCATGTTTCTTCGCGGGCGTTCCGGTCGGCTGCGCGGGTCGGCTCTTCACGCCGCGTCAAACGACTGACCGCCCCGTTGGTCACCCCGGGTACGCCGAAGGGCGCCCGTCACGCGCTGACGGACGCCCTCGGCGGAGGCAGGCGGCTCAGACCAGGCCGGCCTTCTCCAGCGCGGTGCAGCAGGTGTCGACCATGAGCCGGGTGACGACGTACGGGTCGACGTTCGCGTTCGGGCGGCGGTCCTCGATGTAGCCCTTCTGGTCCACCTCGACCTGCCACGGGATGCGCACCGACGCGCCGCGGTTGGACACGCCGTAGCTGTACTCGTTCCACGGGGCGGTCTCGTGCGCGCCGGTCAGCCGCGCCTCGACGCCCGCGCCGTAGTTCTTGATGTGCTCCAGCGGCTTGTCGTCGCGGCCCAGCGACTCGGCGGCCTCGATGATGGCCGCGTAGTCCTCGCGCATCGCCTTGGTCGAGAAGTTGGTGTGCGCGCCCGCGCCGTTCCAGTCGCCCTTGGCGGGCTTGGGGTCGAGGGTGGCGGAGATGCCGAAGTCCTCGGCGGTGCGGTAGAGCAGCCAGCGGGCGACCCACAGGTGGTCGGAGACCTCCAGCGGGCTCAGCGGGCCCACCTGGAACTCCCACTGGCCGGGCATGACCTCGGCGTTGATGCCGGAGACGCCGATGCCGGCGGCCAGGCAGTTCTCCAGGTGCTTCTCGACGACGGGCCGGCCGAAGATCTCGTCGGCGCCGACACCGCAGTAGTAGCCGCCCTGCGGGGCGGGGAAGCCGTTCTCCGGGAAGCCGAGCGGGCGCGAGCCCTGGAAGAAGGTGTACTCCTGCTCGATGCCGAACAGCGACTCCTGGGCCGCGTACTTCTCGGCGACCTCGCGCAGCGCGGCGCGGGTGTTGGACTCGTGCGGGGTGCCGTCGATGTTGAAGACCTCGCACAGCACGAGGACGTCGTCGCCGCCGCGGATGGGGTCGGGGAAGGACGCGACCGGCTTGAGCACGCGGTCCGAGGCGTGGCCCTCGGCCTGGTTGGTGCTGGAGCCGTCGAAGCCCCAGATCGGCAGTTCCGCGCCGTCGGCCAGGATCCGCGTCTTGGAACGCAGCTTCGCGGTCGGCGTGGTGCCGTCTATCCAGATGTACTCAGCCTTGTAGGTCACGGTGACGCCATCCTTGTCGAACGTGGGCGCGGGGTGCGGCTGCCGAGCTGCGCTGATCGGACCGACCGCAGCGTCGCAAGGACGGTTTTCCCATCCATTGCCCCTGTGTTAACAGGATGTAACCGAGACGTCGGACGCCCCCGTCCTGCGACGTGAGACGCCCGTGTACCCCCGGACCTGGCAGGACTAGGGTCCGAGCATGCCGCATACCACCGTGGAATACTCCGGAACGCTCGCCGACGCCCTGGACAAACCGGGCTTCGGCAAGGCCCTGCACGAGGCCCTGGTCACCGTCGCGGGCGGTCGCGCGGGCGGGTGCAAGACCCGTTTCGTACGCCATGACGATCTCTGGATCGGCGAGGGCGAGCCGCACCACGCGATGATCCACGTCGAGGTCGCGCTGCTGTCCGGCCGCACCCCCGAGACCAAGCGCGCCCTGACCGAGGCGGTCCTCGCGGCGCTGCGCGCGCACACCGCGCCCACCCCGCAGTACGCAGTGCAGTTCTCCGTCGACCTGCGCGACCTCGACCGCGACGCGTACGCCCGCCACGAAGAGCCGCGGACCGCGTCATGAGCGCCGCGCCCCCGCTGCGGGTCGGGCTGTTCGGCACCGGGCCGTGGGCCCGCACCATGCACGGGCCCGCGCTCGCCGCGCACCCCGGGGTGGAGCTCGTCGGCGTGTGGGGGCGCAGGCCCGAGGCCGCCGCCGAGACCGCCGGGGCGCTCGGGGCCCGCCCCTACGCCGACCCCGACGCGCTCCTCGCCGACGTCGACGCGGTGGCCGTCGCCCTGCCGCCCGCCCTCCAGGCGCCGCTCGCTGCCCGCGCCGCCCGCGCGGGGCGGCACCTGCTGCTGGACAAGCCGCTCGCCGCGACCGTCGAGGCCGCCCGCGACGTCGTCGCCGCGGTCGAGGAGGGCGGGGTGCGCTCGGTGGTCTTCTTCACCGTCCGCTTCGACCCGGCGGGCGCCGCGTGGATCGCCGAGCAGGCCGCGGCGGGCGGCTGGTACACCGGCCGCGCCGACTGGTACGGGGCCGTCTTCGGCGACGGCGCGAGCCCGTTCGCCGACTCGCCCTGGCGCCGCGAGAAGGGCGGGCTCTGGGACGTCGGGCCGCACGCGCTGTCGGTGCTGCTGCCGGTGCTCGGTGACGTCACGGACGTCGCGGCCTTCCGGGGCCCCGGCGACCTCGTCCACCTGACGCTGCGGCACGCCGGGGGCGCCTCCAGCACGGCCGCGCTGACCCTCACCGCGCCGCCGGCCGCCGCGGGTGTCACCTGCGAACTGCGCGGCGCGCGCGGCGTCGCGAGCTATCCCGGCGCCGCCGGTATCGCGGGCGAGGACGCGTACGCCCGCGCCGTCGACGCGCTCCTGGCCCCCGAGCCGCACGCGTGCGACGCCCGCTTCGGCCTCCGCGTCACCGAGATCCTCGCCGCGGCGGAGGCCGCCCTCGGCTGAGCCGTACGGTGCGCCCCGGGCGGCCCCTTGCGGTGGCTGCCGCGACCTTCCCCCGGTGGTGGGCTTGTCGCGCAGTTCCCCGCGCCCCTGGTGGGTGCCCTCGCCGCGCAGGGTGAGCGTTTTTAGGGGCGCGGGGAACTGCGCGCCCAGCCCCCACCGGGGGAAAGGCGCCGTGCCACGCCAGGTGGCAATCACCTCAGGGGCGCGTGGGGGCACCTCCCAGGCGGAGCCTGGGGGAGAACTGCGCGCGCAACCACCCACAGGCGGACGGTCGCGCGGGCCACCGCAAGGGGCACCCCGGAGCGCCCCCCAGGACCGTCCGTCAGGACAAGAGCGCCTTCGCGGCCGCCTCCGCCGCCGACTCGACCTTGTCGATGCCCGAGCTCTCGGACTTGTTGCCGTTCGAGAGGACGGCCACCAGCAGGGTGTGGCCGTGGTATTGCACCTTGCCGATGCTGTTGATGTCCCACAGGCCGGTCTGCGTGCGCTGGAGCCAGCCGTTCTTGAGGGCGAAGCCGGAGCCGTCCTCGTCGGCGGCGGAGACGCCCCACTGCTGGCCCTTGGTGACCGTGCCCATCAGGCCCGTCATGTAGGAGCGGGAGGCCGCGGACAGCGGCGAGCCGTCCGCGTCGAAGACCACGTGGAGCAGCTTCATCTGGTCGGCGGGCGTGGTCTGGGTGAGCCCCCACAGATCGCCCGCGCCGCCCGAGGTGTGCGTGAGGCCGAAGGTCTTGTTCGCGGAGTCCAGCCCCGACTTGCCGCCGACGGCGTGCCACAGCGCGGTGGCGGCGTTGTTGTCGCTCTGCCGGATCATGACCGTCGCCTCGGACTTCTCGGTCGACGTCAGCGTGGTGCCGGACTTCTGGTGCCGCAGCAGCAGCGAGGCGAGGATGTCGACCTTGACGATGCTCGCGGTGTCGTACGTCGTCGAGCCGTCCTCGTAGGTGGCCGCCAGATCGCCGTCGAGCTCGCTGACGGTGACCGACAGCCGGCCCTTGTGCTGGCCGGACAGCGTCTTGATCGCCGAGCTGAGGTCCTGGGCCGCCTGGGCCGACGTCTTCGCGCTCGGCGTCGTGGGCGCCGCGGTCGTCGTCGGCGCGGGCGGCGTGGTGGACGCCGGGGCGCTGGGGGCCGCCGTGGTGCTGGGGGCGGCCGTCGTGGTGGCGGCCGGCGGCTTCGCGTCGGAGGCGTCGTCCTTCGAGGACGGGGACCGGTTGACGACGGCCAGCGTGACCAGTCCGATCGTGGCGAGGACGGCCGCCGAGACCACCATCGGGCGCTTCCACCAACTTGGCTTGGGCCTCCTCCGGTGGGATCGGGACCGCGCTCCGGCGCGCCCGCCGCCCGGCGGTTGTGGTGCATGCGTCATGAACCACGACCGTAGGAGCGGAATATTTCATTCTCCTAAGATTTTCGTACCAACTTGGCTGAAGGGAGTGTTAACCGCAGGTCAGGCGGTCAAGAAGCCATGACCGCTTCTTGCGTGACTTCTGTCAAATATTTCGCCTGATGCGCGATCTATTGCGGAGGCGTAACCCCGTCGTTACGATCCCCCGGACCACGGACTCCCGGTCCGCCGCCGACGCTCGATCGGCCGCGGGACAAGGGAGTTGCCAGCCGATCGGAGGGACCGGACATGGGTGTCACGCGCCGGACGGTGTTACAGGCCGCACTTGCGGTCAGCGCAACCGGAGCGGTCGGAATCGGCGAGACGGCCCTCGCCGGAGGTGCCTCCGCGGCCAGTTCCGCGGGTGATGTTGTGGGCAAGATCACGGTCGGCTACCAGGGGTGGTTTGCGTGCATCGGTGACGGTTCGCCCATTAACAGCTGGTGGCACTGGAGTCAGAACGGCGGGCAGGCGCCGTCGCCGTCGAACACGACGATCGTGGCGTGGCCGGACGTGCGGGAGTACAGCAGGACGTACCAGACCGGTTACGCGGCGCTGGGGAACGGGCAGCCCGCGACGCTGTTCTCGTCGTACGACCAGCAGACGGTCGACACGCAGTTCCTGTGGATGCAGCAGAACAGCATCGACACCGCCGCGCTCCAGCGCTTCAACCCCACCGGCGGCGAGGGCCCGAACCGGGACGCGATGGCGGGCAAGGTGCGCAGCGCCGCCGAGTCGCACGGCCGGAAGTTCTACATCATGTACGACGTCACCGACTGGACGAACATGCAGTCGGAGATCAAGGCCGACTGGACGAACAAGATGAAGGCGCACACCGCCTCCCCGGCCTACGCGAAGCAGAACGGCAAGCCCGTGGTGTGCATCTGGGGCTTCGGCTTCAGCGACGACAAGCGCCCCTTCGCCCCCGCGCCGTGCCTGGACGTCGTCAACTGGTTCAAGGCGCAGGGCTGCTACGTCATCGGCGGGGTGCCGACCTGGTGGCGTACCGGCGACCGGGACTCCCGCCCCGGTTTCTCCGACGTCTACCACGCCTTCGACATGCTCAGCCCGTGGCTGGTCGGCCGGATCGGCAACGTCGCGGACGCCGACAACTTCTACAACGTCGCCACCGTCCCCGACCTGGCCGAGTGCGCCGCGCACGGGATCGACTACCAGCCGTGCGTGCTGCCCGGCTCGGTCACCGGGCGGCAGCGCGCGCACGGCGACTTCATGTGGCGGCAGTTCTACAACATGTGCCGCGCCGGCGTGCAGGGCATCTACATCTCGATGTTCGACGAGTACAACGAGGGCAACCAGATCGCCAAGACCGCCGAGTCCCAGGCCTTCGTCCCCACCAACTCCGGCTTCCTCGCCCTCGACGAGGACGGCACCGCCTGCTCCTCCGACTACTACCTGCGCCTGACCGGCGACGGCGGCCGCATGCTCAAGGGCCAGATCGCCCTCACCGCCACCCGCCCCACCCAGCCCATGGCCGGCGGGAGCGGCGGCGACACCACGGCGCCCACCGCGCCCGGCTCCCTGCACGCCACCGGGCACACCGACACGACCGTGTCGCTCGCCTGGACCGCGTCCACCGACAACAAGGGCGTCACCGGCTACCAGGTGCGGCGGGTCGGCGGCGGCACGACCACCCCGGTGGGCAGCACCACCGGTACGTCCTTCACCGTCACCGGACTGGCCGCCGCCACCGCGTACACCTTCGACGTCGTCGCCTCCGACGCGGCCGGCAACACCTCGGCCGGCTCCAACCAGGTCTCCGTCACCACCGACGCGCCCTCGGGCAGCACCGACCTGGCGCGCGGCAAGCCCACCGCCGAGAGCAGCCACACCCAGAACTACGGCTCCGGCAACGCCGTCGACGGCGACCAGAACACCTACTGGGAGAGCGCCAACAACGCCTTCCCCCAGTGGCTGCAGGTGGACCTCGGCAGCGCCCTCCCCGTCAAGCGCGTCGTGGTCGACCTCCCGCCGGCGACCGCCTGGGCCACCCGTACCCAGACGATCGCCGTGCAGGGCAGCACCGACGGGAACAACAACCCGGGCACGCTGCTCGCCGCGGCCGCCGTCACCTTCAACCCGGCGACCGGCAACACCGCCACGCTCACCCTGCCGAGCACGGTCACCACCCGCTACGTCCGGCTGGTCTTCACGGCCAACACCGGCTGGCCCGCGGGCCAGGCCTCCGGGCTGCACGTCTACGGGGCCTGACAGCCCGCGACGCGCCGCCCGCGGGACCGCGGCGGCGGTCCGGCCATGACGCCATCCCCTGGCCGCACCGCCGCCGCAACCACCGCCTCCCGCCGCGCGCTCAGCGCAGGATGCCCGCCGCGGCCGCCGCCTTCAGCCAGGCCGGCAGCTCGGTGAGGATACGGTCGTACAGCTCGGCGTCCGACAGCCGCGCGATGTCGTCCACGGCGAAGAAGCCGACGTTGTCCACCCGCCGCCCGGTCATCGTGTCCAGGTGCTCCAGGACCCCGTAGCCGCCGTTGCCGAGCCCCACGAACTGCCAGAAGATCGGCTCCTCCACCGCGGCCCGCAGCTCCGCCTCGATCGCCGCGTTGCGGTGCACCCCGCCGTCCGAGAAGAAGAGCACGAAGGTGCCGTACGGCGAAGGGGTCGCCCGCACGTAGTCCCGCACCTGGGCGATGACCTTCTGCTCCTCGTTCTGGATGCCGATCTGCCGCATGTCGACCTGGCCGTGCTGGATCCCGTGCGGGGGCTTCTTGCGCTTGCGGCCGAAGCCGAACTCGCCGACCCGCACATGCAGCGGGATCCAGCTCGGCAGGTCGCCCAGCATCAGCGTCGGCAGCCGGGCCGCGTTCGTCGCGAAGATCCAGGCCTCCATCGTGCCGTCCGTCGTGAGCTGCGCGGCGACCGCCGCCATCCGCTCGACCACGCCGCCGACCACGCCGGTCGAGTACAGCTGCGACATCGAGCCGGACGCGTCCAGGACGAGCACGATCCGTACCCGGGCGTTCTCCGCGCCGTGCTTGCGCAGGCTGACCGCGACCTGCTCCTTGCGCAGCGAGAGCCGCTTGCGCATGTCGAGCGGGAGGTGCTCCTCGCCCTTGACGAGGCTGGGCGGGGCGGGCTGGCCCCCGTAGGCGGGGGCCGGGGGCTGGCCGTACACGGGGGGCGCGGGCGGCTGTCCGTAGGCGGGGGCCTGCCCGTACCCGGGTACCGCGGGTGCCTGGCCGTACGCGGGCGGGGGCGGCAGTTGCGCCGCGGGGCCGGTGGGCGCGGGGGGCGCGCCGTACGGGCCGGGCGGCGGGGCCTGGCCGTACGCGGGGGCCGGGGGCTGCCCGTACGCGGGCGGGGGCGGCTGCGGCGCGGGCCACTGCTGGGCGGGCGGCAGTGGGGGCATCGGCGCGGCGACGGTCGGCGCGGCGTGCGGGGGCGGCGGGGGAGCGGGGGCGGCCTGCGGCGGTACGGGCGCCGGGGCGGCGGGCGCGGGCTCGTCGTCGACGCTGATCCCGTAGTCCGTCGCGAGCCCCGCGAGGCCGGAGGCGTACCCCTGCCCGATCGCGCGGAAGCGCCAGCCCCCGTCGCGCCGGTAGAACTCGCCGCCGACCAGGGCGGTCTCGGTCGTCGCCGTGACGTCGAAATGTGCGAACTCCGCGCCGGACGCGGCGTCCAGCAGCCGCAGCCCGAGGCCGCTCAGCGAGCCGAAGGTGCCGGTGTGCACGGACGCGGCGAGGATGACGCGGTCGACCGCCGCCTCCAGCCGGGACAGCTCCACCTCGACGGTGTCGGTGTGCGCGCCGCCCGCCTGCTGCTTGCCGGTGTGCCGCACCGCGCCCGAGGTGTGCCGCGGCTGGTTGTAGAAGACGAAGTCAGCGTCCCCGCGCACCTTCCCGTCCCGGGCCAGGAGCAGCGCGGAGGCGTCCGGGTCCGTTCCCCCCGGCGGCCCCGCGGCCCATGTCAGCACCACCCGTACGGCGGTCGCGGTGACCGGTGTGTTGGCACCCTTGCTCAGCGGCTTCGACGTCATGCGGCAAGTCTGCCCCGCGGGGCGGCGGTCCGGAATGTCTTTGGGTAGGCGGATCCGCGCCTACGCGCCCTAGGCTGGCGGCATGCCGTCGTACACCATCGGGCAGGCCGCGCGTCTGCTCGGCGTCAGCCCCGACACCGCCCGCCGCTGGGCGGACGCGGGCCGGGTCGCCACCCACCGCGACGAGGCGGGGCGCCGCCTCGTCGACGGCCGCGACCTGGCGGCCTTCTCCGTCGAGATCGCCCACGCCGCCGACCCCGACGCCGAGCCGTCCCGCACCTCCGTGCGCAACGCCTTTCCCGGCATCGTGACGGCCGTCAAGCTCGGCGACGTCGCCGCCCAGGTCGAGATCCAGGCCGGGCCGCACCGGCTGGTCTCCCTCGTCACGCGCGAGGCCGTCGAGGAGCTGGGGCTGGAGGTCGGCGCGGAGGCGGTGGCCCGGGTGAAGTCGACGAACGTGCACATCGACCGGGCCTGATCCCGGTACGGCACCGGCGGCTACTTCAGCAGCCGCGACATCCGCCGGTCGGCGAGCGGCTTGCCGCCGGTCTGGCAGGTGGGGCAGTACTGGAGGGCGGAATCGCGGTAGGACACCTCGCGGACGGTGTCGCCGCACACCGGGCAGGGCTCGCCCTTGCGGCCGTGCACGCGCAGCCCGCTCTTCTTCTCGGCCTTCAGGTCGCGCAGCGGCAGCCCGCGCGACCGCTCCACCGCGTCCCGCAGCGTCGTCCCGATCAGCTCGTACAGCCGCGCGACCTCCTCCGGCGCGAGGCTCGCGGCCAGCTTGAAGGGCGACATGCGGGCGGCGTGCAGGATCTCGTCGGAGTACGCGTTGCCGATCCCGGCGATCACGCCCTGGTCCCGCAGCACACCCTTGATCTGCCGCCGCTCACCGGCGAGCAGCCCGGCGAAGACCTCCGGCGTGAAGTCCGCCGCCAGCGGGTCGGGCCCGAGCCGCGCGATGCCCGGCACCTCCTGCGGATCGCGCACCATGTAGACGGCCAGCCGCTTCTGCGTCCCGGCCTCCGTGACGTCGAAGCCCGCCCCGCCCACCAGCCGCACCCGCAGCGCGAGCGGCCCCTTCCCCGGCCGGGGCGGCGCCTCCGCCACCTTCTCGCTCCACCGCACCCAGCCGCCCCGGGCCAGGTGCATCACCAGCCACACATCCCCCGCCCGCAGCCCGAGGAACTTCCCGAACCGCCCCACCTCGTCCACCCGCCGCCCCTCCAGCACCGCCACCCCCGGCTCGTACGTCTTGAGCGCGTGCACCCCCACGGCGTAGACCTTCTCCACCACCTCCCCGACGACCCGCTCCCCGAGAAACCCCCGCAACGCTTCCACCTCAGGCAATTCCGGCATGCCACCCAGTGTGCCGCGTTTCCCCTCTTACGCCCGTGGCGCGCGGCTCACCGGACCGTGAAGCGGAAGTACACGGCCGCGGATCCGGTGGTGTAGGCGCTGCCCAGGACGTCGCCCTGCTCGGTGACCGCGTCGGCGGAGATGCCGTCGAAGCCGGGGGGCGGGGCGAGGTCGATCAGCTCGCCCGCGCGCCACAGGAAGGCGCCGTAGGAGCCGTCGGCGCGCTGGGAGACGCCCGCGACCTGCCGGGCGTCGTTGACGCCGACGGGGTACGCGAGCCGGCCGCCGAGGGTGTCGATGTCGGTGAGGGTGCCGGCGCTCCACAGGAAGGGGCGGTTGCCGGTGGAGGTGGTGGCGACGCCGACGAAGCCGCCGGTGTCGTTGAGGGCCCGGTGGATCGTGGGGTCGGACACCCACGCGGGGGCGCCGTCCGGGCCGGTCAGGGTGCTGAGGGCGCCGCCGGACCAGCGGAAGACGCGCGGGTTGGGACCACCGTCGGGCGGGTTGCAGTCGCCGACGACGTCCCCGCGGGCGTCGAGCCCGGCGACGCCCTGGAGGCCCGGCACACCCGCGAAGTCGGTGACGACCGCGCCGTCCCGCCACAGGAACGCGCCGTGCGGACCGCCCTGCGGCACGCTGGTGGCCACCAGGACCTCGCCCCGGTCGTTGACCGCCACCGCCGCGAGGCTCCTGCCGCTCAGTGCCTCGACCGTGGTCACCGTCTGCCCGTCGACCAGGCACACGGTGTTCCAGGTCGCGGTCTCCCCGCTCGGTACGTCGTAGCCGCGGACGGCGACCTGCCCGGCGGCGTTCAGGGCGTAGGCCCTGCTGTACGCGGTGCCGATGTCCAGCACCCGCGGTACCCCGCCGGTCCACAGCGTCGCGTGCTCGCGGCCTGCCACCGTGTAGTAGCCGGCCGCCTGACCCCGGTCGTTCAGCCGGGTCGCCCCGCAGTCCGCGGCGCCCTCCACCGGCGACGGCAGCACGGTCACCCGCCCGTCCGCCCAGATCGCCGAGGGCCACCGCGGTGTCGCGCCCTCCCCGGCGTCGATCATGCCCAGTACCTGGCCCGCCCGGTTGACGTCCCTGACCTGCACCAGCGCGTTCGACCCGTCGCTGTTCGCGAGCGGCCGCGCGACGACGGTGTGCCCGCCCGAGCGGTACACCCGTACCGCGCCCGGCCGCCCCGCCGCCCGTGCGGGCGCCGCCGCGAGGCCCGAGACCCCGAGCACCGCCCCCGCCACTAACGCCCGCCGCCCGACCCGCTGCCCTCCGCCGCCCATCGCGTCCTCCCCTTCCCGTCCTGCGCACGGGTGTCCCGTGCCTCCAGAGGCTGATGATGCGGCCGTGCGCGCCGCCGGACCACCCCCGTGCACGTACCGAAACGCCCGCCCGGCGAGTGACCGCGGTCACGAATTCCGCTCACGCAGTGCACGCCTTTTCTCGCGCGCGGTGAAAACTGTGCGGGCCCTTTGTGATGCCCTCTACGAGGCGCGGGTCACATACGAAGCTGCTTAGTAGGCCTCGGTCGCCTTATTGCAACGGATATCAGGGCCGGATAAGCGTGCTACGAAAGTGCACCGTAGTGGGGGTCTTTGACCCGGGGTTCCGCGCCCCCTAACAATTCAGGGGTCCCGCTACGGAAGAGGTAATTTCT
>NZ_JBIRQQ010000013.1:183509-264334 GCF_044333285.1 Streptomyces sp. NPDC021020 | reverse complement strand
GCCGGCGCCGGCCCCGCGCGCGCCCCCCCCGGCGGGGCGGGGGGGGGAGGGCTGGCGGGGCGGCCCACAATGAAAACCCCCCCCGGGCGGGGGGGGGGGGCGGGGGGGGGGGGGGGGGGGGGGGCCAGGCCGCCCGGGTCCCGCGGGAAGGCGGGACCCGGGCGGCCTGCGGCAGGCGCCTACTGCGAGACGCGCACGTAGTCGACGAGCATCTTCTGCGGGAAGACCGTGCTGGCGTCCGGAGCGCCCGGCCAGTCACCGCCCACCGCGTTGTTGAGGATGATGTAGAACGGGTGGTCGTAGACCCACGGGCCGCGGGTCGACTCGACCGTGGCCTTGTCGGCGGTGAAGAACGCGTGTCCGTCCACCGAGAACGTCATGTGGCTGGAGTCCCAGTCCACCGCGTAGGTGTGGAAGTCGTTGGCGAAGTCGCCGCCCGCGATCTGGTAGGGCTGGCCGTAGCCGTTGCCGCCGTTGTACGCCGGGGCGTGCAGTGTGGAGTAGACCGAGTCCGGGACCTTGCCGACGTGCTCCATGATGTCGATCTCACCGGAGTTCGGCCACGGGGTGCCGGTCTTGAAGTTCGACCCCAGCATCCAGAACGCCGGCCACAGGCCCTGCGTGCCGGACACCTTGATCCGCGCCTCGACATGGCCGTAGGTGAAGTTGAAGTGGTCGGAGGTGTTGATCCGGCCCGAGGTGTACTGGTGCCCCTGGACGTTCTCCTTCCTGGCCTCGATGACGAGGTTGCCGTTGCCGTCCATCGTGGTGTTGTCGCCGTTGGTGTAGTACTCCAGCTCGCCGTTCTGGCCGCCGCCGGTGTCCTGGGTCCACTTGCTCGTGTCCGGCTTGGAGCCGGCCGCGCCGTTGAACTCGTCGCTCCACACCAGGTGCTCGGGGTTGCCCGGGTTCGGCGGCAGCGCGGGCGGCGCGGTGGGGTTGCCGCCCGTGCCGTAGACGTCGAACGTCCACAGGCTGTAGCCGTAGCCGTTGCTGCGGGCGGTGCCGTACATCCGCACGTAGCGGCCGTTGCCGTCGACGTTCAGGGTCTCCTTGAAGCCCTTGCCGGTCGTGGTGGAGTAGATGGACGTCCAGTTGTTGCCGTCGGCGGACGTCTGGATCTGGTACGCCGTCGCGTAGGCCGGGTCCCACTGCAGGACGACCTGGGTGATGTGCGCGGTGGCGCCGAGGTCCACCGCGATCCAGCCGGGGTCGACCCAGCCGTTGGAGTCGCTGGTGGCCCAGCGGGTCGCCGGGTCCTCGTCGAAGGCCTTGGACGGGGTGCAGCCGGTGCAGCTGTTGGCGTCCTGGTAGGTCGAGGCGGTGGCGGGCTTGTTGTACGACAGCAGCTTGGAGTCGCCGGGCGGGGTGGTGCCACCCGTGCTGCCGCCCGTGCCGCCGCCGTTGTCACCCCCGCCGTTGCCGCCGCTGCCGCCGGTGAAGACCTGGAACTCCCACAGCGAGTAGCCGTACTGGGTGGCGCGCTGGGTGCCGTACATCCGCACGTAGCGGCCGGTGCCGGTGAGGGTGATCAGCTCGGTGGCGCCAGGGCCGGTCGTGGTGGAGTAGGCGGTGGTCCAGTTGCTGCCGTCGGCCGAGACCTGGATCTGGTAGGCCTTGGCGTAGGCCGTCTCCCAGGTGAGCTGCACGCCGCAGATGTTCTGCGACGAGCCGAGGTCGACCTGGAGCCACTGCGGGTCGGCCGCGGCCGAGGACCAGCGGGTGCCGTTGTCGCCGTCGACGGCGGACGAGGCGGGGGTGCCGGCGTTCTCGGTGGAGGAGGCCGTCGCCGTCTTGTGCAGCGCCGCGTTCGCGGTGCCGCAGGCGGCGTTTCCGGTGCCGGTGGCGCCGTAGACCTGGAACTCCCACAGCGACACGCCGTACTGGGTGGCGCGGGCGGTCGTGTAGATCCGGACATAGCGCCCGGAACCGTTTACGGTGAGGTTCTGGACGCCACCGGTCGCGGTCGTGGTGGAGTAGATGTTCGTCCAGTTCGCGCCGTCGGCCGAGGTCTGGATCTGGAACGCCTTGGCGTAGGCCGTCTCCCAGTTGAGGGTGACGGAACTGATCGAGTCGGTGGCGCCGAGGTCGACCTGGAGCCACTGCGGGTCGCTCGCGGCGGACGACCAGCGGGTGCCGGTGTTGCCGTCCACCGCGGCCGAGGCCGGGGTGCCGACGTTCTCGGTCGAGGAGGCGGTCGCGGTCTTGCCCTGCGACAGCAGGGTACCCGCGGCCCGGGCCGGGCTCTGGGTGATCGCGAGGGCGAACGCCGCGAGCACGGCGGCGACGAACGCGAAGACGAGGGAGCGGGGTAGGCGTCTGGACAAAGGTGGGGGGTTGCCGGTCACGGCGTCTCCTGGGTGCGTGTGAGAGCGCTCTCTTTGGCAGCGATGATTACGGCGCTGTTGCTGACACGTCAAGAAAGTGAACGAGATTGGTACCGCTGTTTCAGGGCGTTCCACGCAGCCGTCGAGATTCGAACGTTCGGTGAACTCCTTGCCCGCATACACGCGTTATGCGGCTTCTCGCTGTGTGCAAGATCTTGACGGTGGATCATCGCCGTTGTCGCACGGTGGCTCCGGGGGTGTGAACCCGGCGGCGCGGGACGCGCCGTACGGCCGCCGCGGCCGCCTCCGAGCCTAGGCTGGGTCAGCCGCGCCGGAGCCGGGAAGGAGCCGGAAAACGTCTTGACGTGACACGACGCCACGGCGCCACGACCAGACCGCCAGGAACGGGGGAGGCCGGCAGATGCCCGCGATGCCCGAAAACGTGCCCGAGCCCGTCGTCAAGCTCGTCCGGTGGACGGCGGAGCCCGCGGCGGTGCAGATCCTGCGGTCCGCCACGGCCGCCGTCATCGCCTACGTGGTGGCCGTCTGGCTGCTGCCCAACCCGGCGCCGCTGACCGCGCCGCTCACCGCGCTGCTGGTCGTGCAGGTGACGCTGTACTCGACGCTCACCACCGGGATCAGCCGCGTCAACGCCGTGGTCGCCGGGGTGCTCGTCGCGGTCGGCTTCAGCGCGCTGGTGGGGCTGAGCTGGTGGAGCCTGGGCCTGATCATCGTGACCTCGCTGCTCATCGGCCGGTTCGTGAAGGCCGGCGACTTCGAGATCGAGGTGGCGATCTCGGCGATGCTGGTGCTCGGTGTGACCCAGGTCGCCCACACCGCGTGGGACCGCGTCTTCGAGACCCTCATCGGGGCCCTGGTCGGGCTGCTGTTCAACGCGCTCGCGCCGCCGGTGTGGGTGCAGTCCGCCGGCGAGTCGATCGAGTCGATGGCGCGCCGCATGGGCGGGCTCTTCCGGGACATCGGCGGCGAGGTCGCCGGGCACCTGCCGGTCGAGCGGGCCGCCGCCCGGCTGCACGAGGCGCGCCGGCTGGACCACGACATCGCCGAGGTGGACGCCTCGCTGCGGCAGGCCGAGGACAGCCTGCGCTGGAACCCCCGGGTCCGCGAGGGCGCGCTGTCCCGGATCGTGCTGCGCACGGGTCTCGACACCCTGGAGATCTGCGCGGTCGTGCTCCGCGTGCTGTCGCGCACCCTCACGGATCTGGCCAAGCACCGCACCACCGAGCATCTCTTCCCCGACGACGTGTCGGACCAGCTGGAACAGCTCATGGACCACATCGCGCACGCCATCGAGAGCTTCGCGGTGCTGATCACCAGTCAGGTCACCGCCAACGCCCAGGCGGCCGAGGACCGGCTCGGGCAAGCGCTCTCCGACAGCACCGAGAGCCGCGACACGATCGCCCGGCTGCTGCTGGCGACCGTCCAGGAGCACCCCCGGCAGTGGCAGCTGTACGGCGCGCTGCTCGCCGAGGTGGACCGGATCCTGGACGAGCTGGGGCTGGAGAAGCGCTCCGAGCGGCTGGTGGAGGAGCTGGACCGGATCGGCGGCGAGCCGAGCGACCGCCACCCGCGGCTCGCCATGATCAAGCGCCGGCTGACCGCCACCGGCCTCTACCGGCACGCGCCGGACGTGCGCAAGATCTTCAAGTAGCCGCGCGCGGCCCGCTTCCCGACCGCGCCGCACCGGCCGCTCGGGCAAGCGCTTTCCCGTGCCGGACCGCTCCGCGCCCGCCTTCCCCTCGCGGGCGCGCGATCCAACTCCCGTCGCCCGCAAGCGAATCGTTGCCGTCCGGGGCGTAGACGCCGCCGTAGCCCGTCTGTAACACTCTGCCAACACGTACGCAAATAATGAGCAGAACGGCGATGGATACGCATGAGATGAGCGCAACTTCAGATGTTCATCCCGCACGTTTCGAATAGATCGTCTGGACTCCTCTCGGCTGCTCCTCTCCTCGGTTCTCCTCCCAACCCCCTGATCCCCCACACACCACAGAGGGACGTCATGAGAACGAAGCGCTCGATACCACGGCTGATGGCGGGGGTGGTCTCCGGCAGTCTGCTGCTGCTCGGCGGCACCACCGCGCTGCCGGCTGTGGCGGCCGCAGCAGCCCCCGACCTCGCCTCCGGCAAGGCCGCGGCGGCCAGCAGCACCAGCGGCAAGAACACCGCCGACCGGATCGACGACGGCGACCAGAGCACCTACTGGCAGAGCGGCGCGGTCAGCGCCGCGGCGCCGCAGTGGGCGCAGGTCAACCTGGGCGCCGGGCGCCTGGTCGACAAGGTGCAGCTGAAGGTGCCCGCCTCCTGGAAGGCCCGCACCCAGACGCTGTCGCTGCAGGCCAGCGACGACGGCTCGCTGTTCTCCACGATCGTCGGGTCGAAGTCGTACACGTTCACGCCCGACAAGAACAACACGGTCACCATCGACTTCCCGGCCACCAAGGCGCGGTACGTGCGCGCCGAGGTCTCCGCCAACTCCGCGGCCGACTCCGCGCAGCTGTCCGAGATGACGGTCGCCGCCGCCGCGGTCGGTGCCAACCTCGCGGCGAACAAGCCGACCGCCGAGTCCGGCCACGCCGACGTGTACGGCTCGGGCAACGCCGTCGACGGCAACGCCAACTCGTACTGGGAGAGCACCAACAACGCCTTCCCGCAGTGGCTGCGCGTCGACCTCGGCTCGGCGGTGCCGGTCAACACCGTGGTGCTCAAGCTCCCGCCGGCCACCGCGTGGGCCTCGCGCACCGAGACGCTCGCCGTCCAGGGCAGCCAGGACGGCAACACCTTCTCCGACCTCGCCGCGTCCAAGGGCTACACGTTCGACCCGGCGAGCGGCAACACGGTGACGATCACCTTCAACTCCGCCACCACCCGCTACGTCCGGCTGAACATCACCGGTAACACCGGCTGGCCGGCCGGCCAGATCTCGGAGTTCGAGGTCTACGGCCCCGCCACCGGCGACACCCAGGCGCCGAGCGCGCCGTCCGGTCTGGCGTACACCCAGCCCGCCTCCGGCCAGGTCAAGCTGACCTGGAACGCCGCGACCGACAACACCGGCGTGACCGCGTACGACGTCTACGCCAACGGCCAGCTGCGCACCTCGGTCGCCGGCAACGTGCTGACGTACACCGACAGCCAGCCGGACACCGCCACCGTCGCGTACTACGTGAAGGCCCGCGACGCGGCCGGCAACCAGTCGGCGGCCAGCAACACCGTGACGCGCACCGGCACCTCCGGCGACACCCAGGCGCCGAGCGCGCCGTCCGGTCTGGCGTACACCCAGCCCGGGTCCGGGCAGATCAAGCTGACCTGGAACGCCGCGAGCGACAACACCGCCGTCACCGGCTACGAGGTCTTCGCCAACGGCAGCAAGATCGCCACCACCGGCGGCAGCACCCTCACCTACACCGACAGCCAGCCGGACTCCGCGACCGTGGCGTACTTCGTGCGCGCGATCGACGCGGCCGGCAACGAGTCGGGCAACAGCAACACGGTGACCCGCACCGGCACCACCCCGCCCACCGGCGGCACCAACCAGGCGGTCGGCAAGCCGATCACCGCGACCTCCACGGTGCAGAACTTCGTCGCCGCGAACGCCAACGACGACGACCTGAACACCTACTGGGAGGGCACCGGTACCAGCTCGCTCACCGTGCAGCTCGGCGCCAACGTCGACACCAGCTCGGTCGTCGTCAAGCTCAACCCCAGCTCCGCGTGGGGCCCGCGCACCCAGACCATCGAGGTCCAGGGCCGTGAGCAGAGCGCGAGCGGCTTCACCCAGCTCGTCGCGCCCAAGAGCTACTCCTTCAGCCCGACCAGCGGCGGCAACACCGTCACCATCCCGGTGACCGCCCGGGTCGCGGACGTACGGCTGGTCTTCAGCAACAACTCCGGCGCGGGCGGCGGCCAGGCGGCCGAACTCCAGGTCATCGGCACCCCTGGCCCGAACCCCGACCTCACCGTGAGCGCCCTGACCGCGTCGCCCGCCGCCCCGGTGGAGACCGACCCGATCACGCTCAACGCGACGGTCAAGAACATCGGCACCAACGCCTCCCCGGCCAGCAACGTCAACTTCTACCTCGGCACCGTCAAGGTCGGCACCGCGAACGTCGGCGCGCTGGCCGCGGGCGCGAGCACCACGGTGTCCGCGTCGATCGGCGCCAAGGACGCCGGCAGCTACCAGCTGACGGCCAAGGTGGACGAGGCGAACACGGTCGTCGAGCAGAACGACACCAACAACTCCTACACCAGCCCGACCGCCCTGGTGGTCAAGCCGGTCGACACCTCCGACCTGCTCGCCTCCCCGGTGGCCTGGTCGCCGGGCAACCCGTCGGCGGGCAACAACGTCACCTTCTCGGTCGCAATCAAGAACCAGGGCACCGTCGCCGCCGCCTCCGGCGCCCACGGCGTCACCCTGACCATCGCGGACGCCGCCTCCGGCAACGTGGTGAAGACCCTCACCGGCTCCTACAGCGGTGCGATCGCGCCCGGCGCCACCACCAGCCCGGTCAGCCTGGGCAGCTGGACGGCGGCCAACGGGAAGTACACCGTCAAGACGGTGATCGCCACCGACGCCAACGAGCTGGCCATCAAGCAGGCCAACAACACCAGCACCCAGTCGCTCTTCGTCGGCCGCGGCGCGAACATGCCGTACGACGTCTACGAGGCCGAGGACGGCGTCACCGGCGGCGGCGCGACCGTGCTCGGGCCGAACCGCACCATCGGCGACCCGGCGGGCGAGGCCTCCGGCCGCAAGGCGGTGCACCTGGCGGGCAACGGCCAGTACGTCCAGTGGACGACCAGGAACCCGACCAACACCCTGGTCACCCGCTTCAACATCCCCGACGGCACCGACTCCACGACGCTCAACGTCTACGTGGACGGCACCTTCCTCAAGGCGATCACGCTGACCTCGAAGTTCGCCTGGCTGTACGGCGACGAGGCGAGCCCGGGCAACTCCGCCGGCTCCGGTGCCCCGCGGCACATCTACGACGAGGCCAACGTGCTGCTCGGCACCACGGTGGCGGCGGGTCACACGATCCGGCTGGAGAAGGACGCGGCCAACACGGCGTCGTACTACAACATCGACTACATCAACCTGGAGCAGGCCACCCCGGTGGCCAACCCCGACCCGACCAAGTACGTCGTGCCGGCCGGCTTCACCCAGCAGGACGTGCAGAACGCGCTGGACACCGCGCGGCAGGACACCACCAAGCTCGGCGTCTACCTGCCCGCCGGCGACTACTCCACCGCCAACAAGTTCACCGTCTACGGGCGGGCGATCAAGGTGATCGGCGCGGGCCCCTGGTTCACCAGGTTCTACACGCCGCAGACCCAGGAGAACACCGACGGCGGTTTCTCGCTGCAGTCCGGCTCCGGCGGGTCGAGCTTCTCCGGCTTCGGTTTCTTCGGCAACTACACCAGCCGGATCGACGGCCCCGGCAAGGTCTTCGACCTGACCGGTGTCGCGAACCTGACGATCGACAACCTGTGGATCGAGCACACCATCTGCGGTGTGTGGGCGACGAACGTCGACAACTCCACGATCAGCAACCTGCGGATCCGCGACACCTTCGCGGACGGTGTGAACCTCACCAACGGCTCGACCGGCAACACGGTCACCAACACCGAGGCCCGGTCGACCGGTGACGACAGCTTCGCGCTCTTCCCGGCCATCGACAACCACAGCGAGCAGGAGACCGGCAACACCTTCAGCAACCTGAGCGTGCAGACGGTGTGGCGCGCCGCGGGTCTGGCGGTCTACGGCGGCGGTGGCAACACCTTCAGCAACCTCTACATCGCCGACAGCCTGACCTACCCGGGCATCACCATCGGCTCGCTGCAGTTCGGCGGCATCCCGGCCCTCGGCTTCGAGGCCTCGCCGACGAGCAACTTCTCCAACATCTCGCTGGTCAGGGACGGCGGCCACTTCTGGGGCCAGCAGGCCTTCCCGGCGCTGTGGATCTTCTCCGCGGAGTTCGACCTCCAGGGGCTGCGGATCAGCGACGTGGACATCTCCGACCCGACCTACCAGGGCGTGATGTTCCAGACCAAGTGGAACGGCAGCACCTCGCTCAAGCCGATCAAGGACACCGTCATCACCAACCTGTCGGTGACCGGGGCGCACAAGAGCGGTGACGCCTTCGACGCCAAGTCCGGCTTCGGACTGTGGGCCAACCCGCAGCCGGAACCCGGTCAGGGCCCGGCCGTGGGGTCGGTGACCATCAACGGGTTGCACGAGAGTGACAACGCCGTGGACATCCAGAACACCACGACCACCTTCACGATCAACGTCAACAACTGAGGTTCCGCAGGCCAGCGCGGGTGCCCGTGTTCGAATCCTGAACACGGGCACCCGCCCATGCCCGCTGACAGGCGGTCAGCGGCCGGGTTTCGTATTCAGTTGGTGAACGCGGGGTCTTGACGGGGCATTGGTCTAGTCCTACGGTCACCGATGCGTCGACAGTCAGGTCGGCGTCCACCGTTCACGTACGTGCACGGTGTGGTCTGTCCGCTACGGAAGGCCTCCCCCCATGCAAAGACCGCGTATCGGGCTCAAGCAGCTCGGCGCTCTCACCGCAGTCCCCGCGCTGGCCGCCGGCCTGCTGCTCGCCGCCGGCGGTACCGCCCAGGCCGCGGCGAACCCGGGACCCGGCTTCCCCGCACACTTCGCCGCCCCCTACGCCGAGGTCTGGAACTCGCCCTCCGCCCTGACGAACGTCCGCAACGCCACCGGCCTGAAGTTCTTCACGCTCGCCTTCGTCATCGACGGCGGCGGCTGCAACGCCACCTTCAACGGCGACACCTCCATCACCGACGCGAGCTGGACCTCCGCCATCAACACCCTGCGGGCGGCCGGCGGCGACGTCATGGCCTCCTTCGGCGGTGCGTCCGGCACCGAGGAGGCCCTCGCCTGTACGTCGGTCTCCGCGCTGGAGGCCCAGTACAAGCGGGTGGTCGACGGGCTGAACCTGACCCGGATCGACCTGGACATCGAGGGCAGCGCCCTCAACAACACCGCCGCCAACGACCGGCGCAACGCCGCCCTCGCCGACCTCCAGCAGCAGTACGCCGCCCAGGGCAAGCGCCTGGACGTGCAGTACACCCTGCCGGTCTCGCCCAGCGGCCTGGAGTCCAACTCCCTTAGCCTGCTGAACAACGCCAAGAGCCACAACCTGAACGTCAGCCTCGTCAACATCATGACGATGGACTACGGGTCGGCCATGGACATGGGCAACGCCGCCATCAGCGCCGCCCAGGGTCTGCACACCCAGCTCGGCCAGATCTGGACCACCAAGTCCTCCGCCCAGCTGTGGGCGATGGAGGGCAACACCCCGATGATCGGGGTCAACGACACCTCCAGCGAGATCTTCAGCACCTCCGACGCCCAGGACCTGGAGAACTTCGCCAAGACCAACGGCATCCAGGAGCTGACCTTCTGGTCGCTCGGCCGGGACAAGGCCTGCGCCACCAACGGCGGCTCCGCGCAGGACAGCTGCAGCGGGACCTCGCAGTCGGCCTGGCAGTTCTCCTCCATCTTCAACGCGATCACCGGCACCGGTGGCGGCACCACCCCGCCGCCCTCCGGCGCGACCGGCCCGGTCCGCTCCGGCTACGCCAACAAGTGCGTCGACGTCGCGGCGGCCGGCACCGCCAACGGCACCGCCGTCCAGCTCTACGACTGCAACGGCACGACCGCGCAGAACTGGACGGTCGGCAGCGACAGCACGCTGCGGGCCCTCGGCAAGTGCATGGACGTCGCGGCGGCCGGCACCGCCAACGGCACGAAGGTCCAGCTCTACGACTGCAACGGCACCGGCTCGCAGGTCTGGCAGAAGGGCTCGGGCAACACCCTGGTCAACCCGCAGTCCGGCCGCTGCCTCGACGCGACCGGCCCCAGCTCCGCCAACGGCACCCGGCTGCAGATATGGGACTGCTTCGGCAGCACGAACCAGCAGTGGACGCTGCCGTCCTGACGGCGCGGCGCCAGTGCTGACGCTGCCGCCCCCAGGGGGCGGGCGGCAGCGGTGAACGCCCGGCGTCGGGCGGGTCGGCGGACCCGCCCGGCGCCGGGGCCGTCATATCCGCGCCCACGCGGCAGTCATCGGCGAAGATCGGATCATCAGGCCGCCCGGCGAGGTCCTCCGGCCCCGCGGGCGGCGCCGCCCCGCTGCCGCGAGGAGCCCCGATGAACACCGCAGAACTGCTGGCCGACGCCTTCGGCCGGATCAAGGACGCCGTCCACCAGGCCGTCGACGACCTCACCCCCGACGAGCTCGCCCACCGCGTCGACCCCGCGGCCAACACCGTGGGCTGGCTGGTCTGGCACCTCACCCGGGTCCAGGACGACCATGTCGCCGAGGTCGCCGGCCGCCCGCAGGCGTGGACGGAGGACGGCTGGGAGAAGACCTTCGGGCTGCCCTTCGGCACCGCCGACGTCGGCTACGGCCACAGCGCCGACGACGTCGCCGCGGTCCGTCCCGCCTCGGCCGATGTGCTCACCGGCTACTACGACGCCGTCCACGAGCGCAGCCTCGCCTTCGTCGGCACCCTGACGGACGCCGATCTCGACCGCGTCGTGGACCGCCGCTGGAATCCGCCGGTGACGCTGGGCGTACGCCTCGTCAGCGTCGTCAACGACGACCTCCAGCACGCCGGCCAGGCCGCGTTCCTGCACGGGCACCTGCTGCGCCGGCGCGGCTGAGGCGTGCGGCGGCGGGCGGGGCGCACTCCATGACCGCCGAGGGCGCCCTCCTTGCCGGATGCAGCCGTTTCCCTCCCGGTGATAGAATTACTTAACCTAAGTTAAGTAGTTGAACCCACTGACCCGGGCGGGGTGTGAAGGGCCTGATGGCGACACAAGACGCGACCAAGCGAATACCGCGGACACCGCGTATCGCTTCCGACCATCCGCGGTACAAGTGGGTGGCGCTGTCCAACACCACCCTCGGCATGCTGATCGCCACGATCAACTCCTCGATCGTGCTGATCTCGCTGCCCGCGATCTTCAACGGCATCAGGCTCGACCCGCTCCAGCCCGGGAACGTCAGCTACCTGCTGTGGATGCTGATGGGCTACATGCTCGTCACCGCCGTCCTGGTGGTCACGCTCGGCCGGCTCGGCGACATCCTCGGCCGGGTCAAGATCTACAACGCCGGCTTCCTGATCTTCACCATCACCTCGATCATCCTGTCCGTCGACCCGATGCACGGCGGCGGCGGAGCCCTGTGGCTGATCGGCTGGCGGGTCGCCCAGGCGGTCGGCGGCTCCATGCTGATGGCCAACTCGGCGGCGATCATCACCGACGCCTTCCCGGCCCGGCAGCGCGGCATGGCACTCGGCGTCAACATGGTCGCCGGCATCGCCGGCTCCTTCATCGGCCTGGTCCTCGGCGGCCTGCTCGCCGAGTGGAACTGGCGCTCCATCTTCTGGGTGAACGTGCCCATCGGCATCATCGGCACCGTGTGGGCCTACCGCTCGCTGCACGAGACGGGCGTGCGCCGCCCGGCCAAGATGGACTGGTGGGGCAACATCACCTTCGCCGTCGGCCTCACCGCGCTGCTGGCCGGCATCACCTACGGCATCCAGCCCTACGGCGGCCACACCATGGGGTGGACCAACCCCTGGGTGCTCGCCGGGCTGATCGGCGGCGCCGCGATGCTCGTCGCCTTCTGCGTCGTGGAGAACCGCGTCGCGGAGCCGATGTTCCCGATGAAGCTCTTCCGCAACGCGGCCTTCGCGGGCGGCAACGCGGCCACCCTGCTGGGCTCCATCGCACGCGGCGGCCTGCAGTTCATGCTCATCATCTGGCTCCAGGGCATCTGGCTGCCGCTGCACGGCTACAACTACGCCGACACCCCGCTGTGGGCCGGCATCTACCTGCTGCCGCTCACCGTCGGCTTCCTCGCCGCGGGACCCGTCGCGGGCGCGCTGTCCGACCGCTACGGCGCCCGCCTCTTCGCCGCCTCGGGCTTCGTCGTGATGGCCGGCTCCTTCGCCGGGCTGCTGCTGATCCCGACGGACTTCAGCTACTGGCTCTTCGCGCTCGTGGTCTTCCTCAACGGCCTCGGCGGCGGGCTGTTCGCCGCGCCCAACACGTCGATCATCATGGCCAGCGTGCCCGCGGAGTCCAGGGGCGCGGCCTCCGGCATGCGGGCCACCTTCCAGAACGCCGGCATGGTGCTCTCCATCGGCGTGTTCTTCTCGCTGATGGTCGCCGGGCTCGCCCGCTCGCTGCCGCACACCCTCAGCACCGGCCTGATGGCGCAGGGCGTGCCCGCCTCCAACGCGCACGACGTGGCCAACCTGCCGCCGGTCGGCACGCTCTTCGCCGCCTTCCTCGGCTACAACCCGATCCAGCAGCTGCTCGGCCCCGACCTGCTCGGCAAGCTGCCCGCCTCCAACGCGCACACCCTGACGGGGCGGGAGTTCTTCCCGCACCTCATCTCCGGGCCCTTCCACGACGGCCTGGTCGTGGTGTTCGCCCTCGCGATCGTGATGTCCTTGGTCGCGGCGGGCGCGTCGCTCATCCGCAGCCGGCGCACCGCCCAGGACAGCTGACCGCGGTACGACCCAGGAGGCGCCCCGCCATGACCGACACCGACCGGCGCGGGGCGCCCTCCTCCGCGGCCGTCGCCCGGCTGCGGCTCGTCATCGCCCGGCTCTACCGGCAGCTCGCCCAGGCCTCCGGCGACGACCTCAACCTGACGTACGCCCAGCTCTCCGCGCTGGCCAGGGTCCAGGAGCACGGCCCGCTGCGGATCGGCGAGCTGGCCGCGCACGAGCAGGTCGCCGCCCCCTCGTTGACCCGCACCGTCGCCCCCCTGGTCGCGGCCGGGCTCGTCACCCGGCAGCCCGACCCCTCCGACGGCCGCTCCTGGCTGGTGAGCATCACCCCCGAGGGCGCGCAGGTGCTCGGCCGGATCCGCCGCACCCGCTCGGAGCTGCTGGTCCGCCGGATGGCCCGGCTGGACGACGACCAGCTCGACGCGCTGCTCGCCGCCCTGCCCGCGCTGGAGCAGCTGCTCACCGACCCGCAGCCGGAGCAGCCGCCCGCGGACGCGGCGCCCGAGCAGCAGGCGCGGACCTGAAGCCTCCACCGGCCGCCCGGCGTACGCGCCCGGTCAGCCCGCCGCCCTGCGCCCCGGCCCGCCCGGCTCCAGCGGCGGGGAGTTGAGGCCGCAGCTCGACCGGCATTCCGGCCGGGCGGCGGGCTTCGCGCCCGGCTCCCCGCGCAGCGCCTGCCGCGGCACCAGCGTGAAGGCCAGCAGCGCCGAGAGACCGCACAGCCCGGCGCAGATCAGCATCGCCTTGCCGAAGGCGTCGTCCACCTTGTGCGGCGAGCGGTAGGCCTGGTTCGACAGCCCCACCGCGAGCGGCAGCGCCGCCACGATCAGCAGCTGCGCCACCCGCGCGGCCGCGTTGTTGACGCCGCTGGCGATCCCGGCGTGGTCGACGTCCACCGACGCCAGCACGGTCGCCGTCAGCGGCGCCACGAACATGCTCATCCCCAGCCCCTGCACCACCACCGCGGGCAGCACGTCCAGCACGTACGACGACGAGCCCGGCCCCAGCCGGATGAGCAGCAGCAGCCCGGCCGCGGTCACCAGCGGTCCCACCGTGAGCGGCAGCCGCGGCCCGATGCGCTGGGCGAGCCCGCCCGCCGGGGCCGACAGCACCAGCATCAGCACGGTGACCGGCAGCGTCGCCAGGCCCGCGTGCAGCGCGCTGTAGCCGGCGGCGATCTGCAGCTGCACGGGCAGGATGAAGAAGACGCCGCCGATCGCCGCGTACAGGCACAGCGTCACCACGTTCATCGAGCTGAAGAGCCGCGAGGAGAAGACGGACAGCGGCAGCATCGGGTTCTTCACGCGGCGCTCGGTGCGCAGGAAGGCCACCCCGCACGCCACCCCGGCCAGCGCGGGCACCACCACCGACGTCCACGACGGATGGCCGGACGCGGCGATCAGCGCGTACGTGACGCCGGCCAGGCACAGCGCGGCCAGCGCCGCGCCCCGTACGTCGAAGCTGCCGGAGGCGTTCCGGTCCCGGCTCTCGGGCACATGGCGCACCGCGATCGCCACCACCACCGCGGCGATCGGCAGGTTGACCAGGAAGATCCACCGCCAGCCGGGCCCGTCCACCAGCCAGCCGCCCAGGAAGGGCCCGACCGCGCCCGCCACCCCGCCCAGGCCCGACCACGCGCCGACCGCCTTGGCCCGGTCGTCCTCCCGGAAGGTCGACTGCACGAGCGCGAGCGACCCCGGCGTCAGCAGCGCCCCGCCCACGCCCTGGAGCGCCCGGGCGGCGATGAGCACCCCGTCGGTCGGCGCGATCCCGCACAGCGCGGACGCCAGCGCGAACCACACCACACCGATGACGAAGACCCGGCGCCGCCCGTAGCGGTCGCCGAGGCCGCCACCGAGCAGGATCAGCCCGGCGAGGGTGAGCATGTAGCCGTTGACCGTCCACTGCAGCGCCGACAGCGGTGCGTCCAGGTCCTCGCCGATACGCGGCAGCGCGATGTTGACGATCGTGCCGTCCAGCAACGCCATCCCCGAGCCCAGCACCGAGCAGGCCAGCACCCACCGCCCGGTCCTCGACGCGAGCGGGACGCCCACCCCGTTCTGATCCTGGTCCATGACCTCACATTAGGTCCTGGTGTGTCAGATGGCCGGGTAGCGACGGGTGGTCGCGGGGCAGGGATGACAATGGTCGGCGGGCCCGCCGCACGCCGCGAGCCGGGACCGACCGACGCGACCGAGCAGCCGAGGAGACGTGAATGGCGCACCAGCGTGCCGGGAAGCCCGCCCGTACCGAGGACCTGGTGGACGTACCCCGCCTGGTCACGGCCTACTACGCGCTGCGCCCCGACCCCGCCGACCCCGCGCAGCGGGTGGTGTTCGGGACCTCGGGGCACCGCGGCTCGTCGCTGGCGACCGCCTTCAACGAGGACCACATCGCCGCCACCAGCCAGGCCATCTGCGACTACCGCGGCCGGCAGGGCACCGACGGGCCGCTCTTCCTCGGCGTCGACACCCACGCCCTGTCCGAGCCCGCCCGGGTGACGGCGCTGGAGGTCTTCGCGGCCAACGGGGTGACCGTGCTGCTCGACGAGAACAGCGGCTTCACACCCACCCCCGCCGTCTCGCACGCCATCCTCACCTACAACAAAGGCCGCACCTCGGGCCTGGCGGACGGCGTCGTCGTCACCCCGTCGCACAACCCGCCCTCGGACGGCGGCTTCAAGTACAACCCGCCGAACGGCGGCCCCGCGGCCTCCGACGCCACCTCCTGGATCCAGGACCGGGCCAACCAGCTCATCGCCGACGGCCTCAAGGGCGTCCACCGCATCGGCTACTCACGGGCGCTCGCCGCCGACACCACCGGCCGCTACGACTTCCTCGGCCGCTACGTCGACGACCTGCCCGCGGTGCTCGACCTGGTCGCGGTGCGCCGGGCCGGCGTCACGATCGGCGCCGACCCGCTGGGCGGCGCCTCCGTCGACTACTGGGGCCGCATCGCCGAGTGGCACGGCCTGGACCTGACGGTCGTCAACCCCGCCGCCGACCCCACCTGGCGCTTCATGACGCTGGACTGGGACGGCAAGATCCGCATGGACTGCTCCTCGCCCTACGCGATGGCCTCGCTCATCGACCGCAAGGACGACTACACCGTCGCGACCGGCAACGACGCCGACGCCGACCGGCACGGCATCGTCACCCCCGACGGCGGGCTGATGAACCCCAACCACTACCTCGCCGTCGCGATCAACTACCTGTCCGGCCACCGCGAGCAGTGGGGGCCGGAGCTGGCGATCGGCAAGACCCTGGTGTCGTCCTCGATGATCGACAAGGTCGTCGCCGACCTCGGCCGCCCGCTCACCGAGGTGCCGGTCGGCTTCAAGTGGTTCGTCGACGGGCTGCACGGCGGCACCCTCGCCTTCGGCGGCGAGGAGTCCGCGGGCGCGTCCTTCCTGCGCCGCGACGGCTCGGTGTGGACCACCGACAAGGACGGCATCCTGCTGGCCCTGCTCGCCGCCGAGATCACCGCCGTGACCGGCAGGACGCCCTCCGAGCACTACACCGCGCTCACCGAGCGCTTCGGCGCCCCGGCCTACGCCAGGATCGACGCGCCCGCCGACCGCGAGCAGAAGGCCGTCCTCGGCAAGCTGTCGCCCGGTCAGGTCCCGGCCCGGGAGCTGGCCGGGGAACCGGTCACCGCGGTGCTCAACGAGGCGCCGGGCAACGGGGCGCCGCTCGGCGGCATCAAGGTCTGCACCGACAGCGCCTGGTTCGCCGCCCGCCCGTCCGGCACCGAGGACGTCTACAAGATCTACGCCGAGTCCTTCCTCGGCGCCGAGCACCTCGCCGAGGTGCAGCAGGAGGCGAAGTCCCTCGTCGACTCCGTGCTCGGCGGCTGACACCGCGCGGGGCGGGGGCCGTCCGTACGGCCCCCCGCCCCGGCGCTCGGGCGCTCAGGCGAGCTGCGCGGCCTGCAGCCCGGCGTACGCGCCGCCGCTGCGCAGCAGTTCGGCGTGCGAGCCGACCTCCGCGATCCGGCCCTCGTCCATCACCACGATCCGGTCGGCGTTCCGGATCGTCGACAGCCGGTGCGCCACGACGAAGACCGTACGGCCGCGGACCAGCCGCGTCAGCGCCTGCTGCACCAGCGCCTCCGAGCGCGAGTCCAGCGCCGAGGTCGCCTCGTCCAGGACCAGCACCCGCGGGTCGCGGATCAGCGCGCGGGCGATGGCCAGGCGCTGCTTCTGCCCGCCGGACAGCCGCGCGCCGCGCTCGCCGACGACCGTGTCCAGGCCGTGCGGCAGCCGGTCGATGAACTCCAGCGCGTTGGCGTCGCGCAGCGCCGCCCGCACCCGCTCCTCCGGCACCTCGTCCATGCCGTAGGTGACGTTCTCCCGGATGCTGCCCTCGAACAGGATCGACTCCTGCGGCACCACCGACAGCCAGTTGCGGTAGTCGCGCAGATCCATTGTCTCCATGTCGACGCCGTCCAGCAGGATGCTGCCCTCGCTCGGCCGCAGGAAGCCGATCACCAGGTTGAGCACCGTCGACTTGCCCGCACCCGACCCGCCGACCAGCGCGATCGTCTCGCCGGCCCGTACGTCCAGGTCGAAGCCCGTCACCGACGGGCGGTCCGCCTCGGGGTAGGTGTGGCCGACCCCGCGGAATTCGAACCGGCCCGTGACGCCCTGGACCTGCGCCTTGCCGTCGTTCTGCTCCAGGTCCGGCGCCTGGAGCACCTCGCCGATCGAGCGCACCGACTCCAGGCCCTTGCCGATCTGCGGGGCGAGCGTCAGCAGCGTGGTGACCGAGCCGGTCAGACTGGAGAAGTACGCGCTGAGCATCACCACCGTGCCCGGCGTCACGCTCAGCCAGCCGTAGTACGCCACCAGCGCCGAGCCCGCCAGGCACGCCACGCCGATCGCGTTGAGCAGGATCCAGGCGATCGAGCCGAACCAGCCGTTGAGCCGGTCCAGCCGCAGCCCCGCGTGCAGCACCTCGCCGAGCGTGCGGTCCACACGGTGCAGCGCGGTGTTCTCCAGACCGTGCGCCCGGGTGATCGGGATCAGCGCCGTCATCTCGTTGACCCGCGACGACAGCTGCTCCACCTGCTGCCGGAAGGACTCGTTGCGGTCCCGCAGCCGCCGCCGCAGCTTGACCACGAGCGTCGCCGAGGCCGGCACCACGACCAGGTACACCGGCAGGAAGGCGGGTGCCTGGACGCCGATGACGACCAGGCCGCCGCTCAGCGTGGCCAGCGCCGCGAGCCCGTTGTCCGCGGTCTGCTGCGCCGCGGTCTCGATCGTCTCCACGTCCCGGATGACCTTGGCCTGGAGCACACCGGCGCTCACCCGGGAGTGGTAGCCGATCGACAGCTGCTGCATCCGGTGGCACAGCGCGCTGCGCAGCCGGGTACCGGTCCGGCGTATCGAGCCCTGCATGCAGCGCACGTACGTCAGGTGCAGCGGCAGGTTGAGCACGAGGATCACCAGCAGGACCGCCGAATTCCACCACAGGATGTGGATCGGCCGGTGCTGGACGACGACGTCCACGACGTTCGCGGTGATCAGCGGGAGCAGCCACACCGGGGTGTGCTTGCCGAAGAAGGCGGCGACGGCCAGGCCGACCCGCCGCCGATCGGGATGGAAGAGGTAGAGGAGGGTTCGTACGGGGTGCTCGCCACGGTAGCGGTGGCTGAGCGTGCCTTGCGGCAACGCCATTGCAGGCTCCTCGAAATCACGTCTTCGCGGTGGTGCGTGCGGGCGCGCCGAGCAGCACCTCAACGCTGAGGTGCTGCCCGTAGTCCGTTGCGCGCGCAACCACCCTAGGGCGTGTCCGGCCCGCCGCGCCCCGCCGTTTTCCGCCGGGGCGCTGTCGCGCCGCTCACCGTGGGCTCCCCGGGGGCGTCACATCACGACGACGGACCGCAGCACGTCCCCGGCCTGCATCCGCGCGAAGGCGTCCTCGATCTCGTCCAGCGCGATCGTCTCGCTCACGAACGCGCCCAGGTCCAGCCGCCCCTGCAGATGCAGGTCGACGAGCATCGGGAAATCCCGCGAGGGCAGGCAGTCGCCGTACCAGGACGACTTGAGCGCCCCGCCGCGGCCGAAGACGTCCAGCAGCGGGAGTTCGAGCTTCATCTCCGGCGTGGGCACCCCGACCAGCACCACCGTGCCGGCCAGATCCCGGGCGTAGAAGGCCTGCTCGTACGTCTCCGGGCGGCCCACCGCCTCGATCACCACGTCCGCGCCGAAACCGCCGGTCAGCTCGCGGATCGCGGCCACCGGATCCCCGGCGCGGGCGTTGACGGTGTGGGTGGCGCCGAGCGCGGAGGCGGTCGCGAGCTTGCGGTCGTCGACGTCCACCGCGATGATCCGCGCGGCGCCGGCCAGCCGGGCCCCGGCGACGGCCGCGTTGCCGACGCCGCCGCAGCCGATCACCGCGACGGAGTCGCCGCGGCCGACCGCCCCGGTGTTGAGCGCGGCGCCGATGCCGGCCATCACCCCGCAGCCGAGCAGCCCGGCGACCGACGGCGACACCGACGGGTCGACCTTGGTGCACTGGCCCGCGGCGACGAGGGTCTTCTCGGCGAAGGCGCCGATCCCCAGCGCGGGGGAGAGTTCGGTGCCGTCGGCCAGGGTCATCTTCTGCCGCGCGTTGTGGGTGTCGAAGCAGTACCAGGGCCGGCCGCGCAGGCAGGCCCGGCAGCGGCCGCACACCGCACGCCAGTTGAGGACCACGAAGTCGCCGGGCCGCACCTCGGTCACACCCGGCCCGGTCTCCTCGACGACACCGGCGGCCTCGTGCCCGAGCAGATACGGGAAGTCGTCCCCGATGCCGCCCTCCTTGTAGTGCAGGTCGGTGTGGCACACCCCGCACGCCTGCACCCGCACCACCGCCTCGCCGGGTCCCGGATCGGGCACCGTCACCGTCTCGACGCGCACCCGCTCGCCCTTGCCCGGCGCGATCACCCCGCGGACTTCCTGTGCCATGCCTGCCGCCCTCCTTCACCGTCGTCCGGCGCGCGTCGCGCTGCCGCGACGCCTGCCTGACGCCTGCCGTCCCGGTGCCGGCACCCGCTGCCGGTACCGCTGCCGACGATAGGCGGCCGCGGCCCGCCGGGGCAGTACGCGGCAGCGGCCGACCGGGTGGTGCCGCGGCCCGGGTACGGGTCCGCGGCGCCGGCGGTGCGGCGGGTCAGTGCCGGGCCGCGGGCCTGGTACGGCGGTAGAGGACCGTTCCGCCGAGCAGCAGCAGCGCGCCTCCGGCCGCCATGGCGGACACGCCGCCCGCACCGGTGTGCGCCAGCGCCGGGGTCGGCTCGGCGGGCGGCGCCGGCACGGGGGTGTGGGCGGGCGCGGTGTTCGCGCAGTCGTTGCCGAACGCCGGGTCGAGCAGGCCGGCCACGCCGACGCTGTTCCCGCACACGTTCACCGGCACATGGACGGGCACCTGCACGGAATTGCCCGACAGGATGCCCGGCGAGCCCGTGGCGTCACCGGAAGCGGTCGAATCCGCCTGCGCGTACCCCGCGGAGGCCAGCGCACCGCCGGCGACCACCGCGCAGACAAGGCCCTTCCGGGCGAGTCCGTTCACTTCGATTCCTGCCTTCCGGACATCGTCACGGGCCGAGTGCCCGCTACTCGTGACAACGCCGCGGAGGGCCGAACGGGTCATGTCGCGGGGGATTTTCATCCCAACGTGTGGTGTCAGGCGGCCGCGCCGTCCGCGGCGCCGTCCGCCGCCACGATGTGCGCACGCGCCACCGTCAGCGCCTCGGTGATGTCCCGGGTGCCGGTCGACACGCACAACGTGTACGCGGTGTCGCGCAGTTGGCCGGCGATGCGCGGGTCCGTGCCGTCTGCGGCCGAGTCGAGCAGCTCGTAGCGTTCCACCAGGTCCAGCAGCACGGTCGGGTGGGCCATCAGCATCGTCGTACTCCTCGAAGATCGGTGAAGTCGACCCCCGTATGCCCGCTCCCCGCGGGCACATGCGCGATCCGCGGGGAATGTCGCGCACGTCTCATCGCGAAGCGGGCCCGTATCCGCGCGCCGTGAGCGGCCGTCACGACTGCGGACCGGGCGGGGGACCTGGGTGAACGTCCGCCGCCCGGCCCGGGAGCCTGGCGCTGTTCGCCGGTCGGGCGAGAGGATTACGGGAAGGCGCGAAATGCAGAAAGTCGAGAGGTCGACTAATCGATACTGCGCAGGATGTGCGTCTCGGAGGGGTCGTCCTCGTATCCGGCGAGGCGGATCGGGGCACACCGGGACCACGTCTCCAGCGGTCCCTCCTCGTCGAGCCGGACGATGCGCCGCTCGTCGCCCAGCTTGCCCTCGGGCGCTGTCTCCTCCTGCGTGAGCTGATCTCCAGACACCGCGTTCTCCTTAGCGTCGCGTCGGCCGGGGTCGCCCTGGCGCGGTCGTTTCCCAGCGTCGGGCGCCCGGCGGGATGTGTGACTTCGGGCGGTACGGACGCGGTGGCGCCTGTTGCGATAGCCGGAAGGGGGGCCGAGGTGGCGACTCGTTCCGGGACGGGCTCAAGGGGCCGGTACATCCCCTCCGGGCCTGTTCGTCCCGCACAGCGTATTCCGGCCAGCGCGATGGTCACCAGCCGGTTTTTCCCCAGATTCGGACGGCGGCCGTCTCCGGTTCGGCTGCCGCGGGGCGCCCCGGCCGCGGCAGCGCCGGGCTGCGTTGCTACCGTTTGCCGTGCTCAAGAGTAAGAAAGACAGCAGAAACCGGACTGCGCCATCCGGGTCAGGGGCGGCTCCCGGCGCCCCCGGCGAGGGCCGCCGCCGGCTCCTCGCCGACATCGGGCCGCTGCGCGACAGCCCCGACTTCCGGCGGCTCTGGTTCGGCAACGCGGTGTCCTACATAGGCCAGCAGATGACGGCCATGGCCGTCGCCCTCCAGGTCTACGCGATCACCGGCTCCAGCTTCTACGTCGGCCTCGTCGGCCTCTGCTCGCTCGGCCCGCTGATCGTCTTCGGCCTCTACGGCGGGGCCGTCGCGGACGCCGTCGACCGCCGCCGGCTCGGGCTCGTCACCGCGAGCGGCTCCACCCTGCTGTCCGTCGCGCTCGCCGCCACGGCCATCGCCCACCTGCGGGTCGTCGGCCTGCTCTACGCGATCGTCGCCCTCCAGGCCGTGTGCTTCGCCATGAACTCGCCGGCCCGCTCCTCCATGATCCCCCGGCTGCTCACGCCCGAGCAGCTGCCCGCCGCCAACGCCCTCGCCTCGCTGTCCGGCGGCGTCGGGCAGATGGCCGGGCCCATGCTCGGCGGCGTCTTCGTCGGCCTGTGGGGCTACCAGGCCGCCTACCTCATCGACGCCGCCGCCTTCACCGCCTCCCTGTACGCGATGTGGCGGCTCCCTGCGATGCTCCCCGGCGAGGGCGCCCCCGGCGAGGCCGCCGAGCGCCGCCGTCCGTCCGTCGTCGAGGGCCTGCGCTACCTCGCCGCCCGGCCCAACCTGCGGACCACCTTCGTCACCGACCTCGCCGCCATGGTGCTGGCCCAGCCGCGGGTCCTCTTCCCCGCCATCGCCGGACTCTGGTACGGCGGCGACACCCGCACCGTCGGCCTGCTCGCCGCCGCCCCCGCCGTGGGGGCGCTGCTCGGCAGCGTCTTCTCCGGCTGGCTCGGCCGCGTCCGCCGCCAGGGCTTCGCCGTCCTGCTGGCCGTCGCCTCCTGGGGCGCCGCGGTCGCCGTCTTCGGCCTGACCCGCAACCTGCTGCTGGGTCTGCTCTTCCTCGCCCTCGCCGGGTGCGCCGACACCGTGAGCATGGTCTTCCGCAACACCATGCTCCAGTCCGCGGCGCCCGACGACATGCGGGGACGCCTCCAGGGCGTCTTCCTCGTCGTCGTGGTCGGCGGCCCCCGCCTCGGCGACTTCCTCGCCGGCTCCGCCGCCGACCTCTTCACCCCCACCGCCGCGATCGTCGGCGGCGGCCTCGCCTGCATCGCCGCGATCACGTGCGTGGGGCTCTTCCAGCGCGGCTTCCTCTCCTACGACGCGGGTCGCCCGACGGCTTGAGCCGTCGTTCTGAAGAGCTTGCCGCTGCGCGGGGCCGGTCGCGCGCAGCGGCGCCGGGTGAGCGTTTTTGGGGGCGCGGGGAACTGCGCGACCAGCCACGACGTGCCGTCACATCGTCACCGGCCCGAAGGGGCAGTTCGGTCCGTACCGGACCACCGGCCGGTGGGTGGTTGCTCGCGCAGTTCCCCGCGCCCCTTCGGGGCGCCCGGCGCGGCAGGGAGATGGGGCTCAGCGGGGGAGGAGCTCGGAGGCGAGAGCCTCCACCGCGGAGGCGAGGCGCTGCTGGGCCGGGTCCGCGGCGACGGACGCCGCGACGAGGCGGGCCACGTCCGTACGCCACACGCCCGTGAGGGCGATACGCACGCCGACCCGGCGAAGACCGCGCTCGACGAGCCCGCTCGCCAGATCCGCCCGCCCCCGGCGCAGCGCCTTGATCGCGCCCACCGCGTTGGCGAGCGCGCTCGCCGCGGGAGACCAGGGATCGGCCACCTCGCCCTCCGGCACCGTGGCCGCGTCCGGCACGTCCGCGAGGACCACGAGGTCGAGCCGCCAGAAGAGCGGCAGCCCGCGGAAGGCGGCGAAGAGCAGCCGCTCCCCGGGCTCCGCCGCGGATTCGGGGTCGCAGCGCAGCGACAGCAGCGGCCCGACCCGGCCCAGCGTGCGCCGCGCCCCCTCGACGCACCGTGCGAAGTCCGCGGCGGGCACCCGCCAGGCGATGTCGATGTCGCTGTACGCGTCCGCCGTGCCCGCGGCGAGCGATCCGCGCAGCTCCGCGGTGGAGCCGGGGCACGCGGCGGGCAGCGCGGCGAGCAGTTCCTCGGCGAGCGCGGTGCGTACCGCGGGGTCGAGCCCGTTCCCCCGTGCCGCGGTCACCGGCCGGGCCGCCCGGCCTCGCCGACGTACACCCACAGCCCGTCCTCGCGGACGAAGCGGCTGTCCTCGTGCTGGGCGCCCTCCCCGCCGCGGTGCCGGTAGTGCGCGCGGAATTCGACCGTCCCCTCGGTGTGGAAGGCGCTGCCGCCGGTGCCGCCCAGGATGTCGAGGCCGGTCCACCGCACGTCCCGGTCGAGGTCCAGCTCGCGCGGCCGGGTCGTCGAGTGCCAGGTGCGCAGCAGGTAGCGGGTGTCGCGTACGGCGAAGGCGGCGTAGCGCGAGCGCATGAGCTGCTCGGCCGTACCGGCGTGGGCGCGGCCCTGGTGCAGGGCGCCGCAGCAGTCGGCGAAGGCGGCGGGCAGGCCGCAGGGGCAGGGGAGCGGGGTGCGGGCGGCGCGAGACGGCATGCTCCATTGTCGCGGACGCGCGCCCCGCTGTTCGGGTGACCCGGTGTTTCGTCCGCGTGCGAGCGGAAATGCGCTGTGCGGGGCAGCGGTACCCCCATGCGACGGAAGGACACCCCGTGAGTACGGCACCCGAACAGTCCGCAGAACCGGCGGCGCAGGTCACCGTGATCATCGACGGATGCACGAAGGAGGACGCCAAGACCGTGCTCGACGCGCTGCACACCAGCTTCGCGGCCGACCGCGCGGCCGACGACGAACCGGCGGAGGCGGCGGGCCAGGCCCCGATCGTCTGGTCCGCGACCTTCGACGTCTCCCGCACCCTCGCCCTCCCCGGCGGCCCCGCCCCCCTGGATTCCCCGGTGAAGCTCACCGCCCAGGGCGGCTACCACGCCGTCGACCGCCTCCGCGAGGCCCTGGCGGAGTCCTTCACGGTCAAGGTGACCGGCACGGCCTCCGGCGACCAGGAGGAGGAAGCAGCCTTCCGCCTGACCTCCCGCTGACCCTCACGGGCGCCTGGCCGAGCGCGGAGCTCTGCCGGGGGCCGGCGTCCCCGGCGGTTGGCCAAACGTGGAGGGAAGCTGCTCCAGGGGCGCGGGGAACTGCGCGAGCAACCCCCACCGGCCGGTGGTCCGGCAGCGGCGCCAGCCTCCCCGTGCCGGAGGCAGCCCCACCGGCGGTTGGCCAAACGTGGAGGGAAGCTGCTCCAGGGGCGCGGGGAACTGCGCGAGCAACCCCCACCGGCCGGCAGCCCTGCGCCGACGTCAGCCCCCCGGGCCGGAGGTAGGCCCACCGGCGGCCAGCCGGAAAAAGCACCCTTACCCCCACCCCCCCGGCGGAGCGGGCTCAGCCCGCATGGGCTGCCCGGACGGCGGACACCGTGTCCGCCTCGTCCGCCCGCTTGTCCTCCCGGTAGCCCACGACGCGCGCGAAGCGCAGGGTGAGGCCCGCCGGGTAGCGCGTGGAGCGCTGCACGCCGTCGTAGGCGATCTCGACGACGAGTTCGGGCCGGACGGTCACCACACGGCCGTCGTCGCGCACCGCGAGCTCCCGCAGGCGGTCGGTCTGCCAGGCGAGCAGCGCGTCCGTGAGGCCCTTGAAGGTCTTGCCGAGCATGACGAAGGAGCCGTCCTCCGCGCGCGCCCCGAGGTGGAGGTTCGACAGCTTGCCGGTGCGCCGCCCGTGGCCCCATTCCGCGGCGAGGACGACGAGGTCGAGCGTGTGCACGGGCTTGACCTTGATCCATGACGCCCCGCGGCGCCCTGCCGCGTACGGCCCGTCGTCGGCCTTGACGACGACTCCCTCGTGGCCGCGGTCCAGCGCCGCCGCCATGAATTGCTCCGCCGCTCGCACCGCCGCCGGGTCGTCCGGTGCTGCCAGGACCTCCCGCCGGACGCGTACCGCGGGCGGCACGATCGCCTCCAGCTCCGCGTGGCGTTCGCCGTAGGGCAGGTCGAGCAGATCGCGGTCGCCGGCGGAGAGCACGTCGAAGAAGACGGCGGAGACGGGCAGCGCGGCCGCCGCCGCGGCGACGTCGACGCGCGAGCCGACCCGGCCGGCGGTCTCCTGGAAGGGCCGCGGCCGCCCGTCCTCGCCGAAGGCCAGCACCTCGCCGTCGAGGACGAACCGCGTGCCGGTCAGCGCGCGCACGGTCGTGACGATCTCCGGCAGCCGGCCGGTGACGTCGTCGAGCGTTCGGGTGAAGAGCCGCACGTCGTCGCCGTCGCGATGCGCCTGGATGCGGATGCCGTCCAGCTTCTCCTCCACCGCGCAGGGCCCGCCCGCCTTGCCGACGGCCTCGGCGACCGACTTCGCGGAGGCGGCGAGCATCGGCAGCAGCGGGCGGCCGACGGTCAGCCGGAAGCCGTCGAGCGCGTCGGGGCCGCGGGCCAGCAGGGCCTGTGCGACGGGTTCGAGCGCGCCGGCCAGCATCAACGCCCGCCGTACGTCCGCGGGCGGCGCTCCGGTGGCCGCGGCCAGGCCCTCCGCCGCCGCCGCGTCCAGGGCGCCCTGCCGGACCTCGCCGGTGATCAGGGCGATCAGGTACTCCTGCTCGCCCGCGGTGGCCGCGCCCATCAGGTCCTGCAGCAGGGCGCGCCGCCCGGCCTGGGCGCCCTGCCCCGAGACGGCGGCGACCGCGGTGAGCGCCGCGTCCACCTCGGCGACGGTGAGCCGCGGCTCGGCGGCGGGCGCGGCGCGGTCGCGCAGGGCGGCCCAGCCGACGCCGAGGCGCCCCTGCGGCAGCCGGCCGGCGAGGTACGCGATGGCGACCGGGACGTCGCCCGCCTCCGCCTCCCGGAAGAAGCCCGCGAGCAGCTCGGTCTTGCGGGAGCGGGACGCGGTGCCCGCGACGTCCCTGGAGACCCGGGCGACTTCCGCGAAGAGCATGCCTCCATCGTGCGCCGGGCGCGGCGCGGGCGCGCGGCTTCGCCGGGACGCGGCCCAGGCGCTCCGGCGCTCCGGTGGCCGGTTCGGGCCGGTGGCCGGTCCGGGGGTCCGGGGCCGGCTCGGGATTCACTCGAACGGGGAATCGAAAAGGTGTGCGATCGAGCGTTATGGTGGGGGCATGATCCTTCAGCAGACCTCACTCTTCGCCACCGGCGCCCCCGTCCTGGGCGGTCTCGACGGGCTGCGTCGCACCCCGCTCGGCCACGGGGCGTGGGTGGACGTCCTGCCGGGATGGCTCAGCGGCGCCGACGACCTGTTCGCGGAGCTGGCCGCGTGCGTGCCGTGGCGGGAGGAGCGCCGCACGATGTACGACAGCGTGGTGGCGGTGCCCCGGCTGCTCGCCCACTACGGCGCGGGCGCGCCGCTGCCCGACCAGGTGCTCGCCGAGGCGCGCGACCGCCTGAGCGAGCACTACGCCGCCGAGCTGGGGGAGCCCTTCGTCAGCGCGGGGCTGTGCTACTACCGGGACGGCCGGGACAGCGTCGCCTGGCACGGCGACCGCTTCGGGCGCGGCGCCACGCACGACACGATGGTCGCGATCCTGTCGCTCGGCGAGCCGCGCCCGCTGCTGCTGCGCCCGCGCGGCGGCGGGGCCCCGGCCCGGAAGGTGCCGCTGGGCCACGGGGATCTCATCGTGATGGGCGGTAGTTGCCAGCGGACGTGGGACCACGCGATACCCAAGACGCGGGCGGCGGTGGGCGGCCGGATCAGCGTCCAGTTCCGCCCGCGCGGGGTCGCGTGACGGCACCCGGGACGAACGTGACGGCACCCGGGACGAAGGGGCCGTGCCTGACCGGGCGCCCTCGCTCCGTGGCGCCTCGCGGGGGGCCGCCGCATGATGGAGAGGGGCCGGACGGAGTAACGGCGGACGGCACCCCGGCCGGTTTCCGCGCCGGCCGGACGGGCAGGCGAGCGGGTGGACGACCCGCCCCGCCGCCGCGGTGGCGCGGCGGTATCGCGGGCCGTACCGCTCCTGATCAGGGAGGACGGTGGTCAGTCGTGCGACGTGCGCCCGACGCGGCAGGTCCGGCCGCCCCTCCGCGGGCCGCGGCCCGCGGATGTGCCAGGCCGGCGGACGAGGCAGGTGCGGTGACATGACCGAGCGGATCGACGGCACGATGGGCGACGACGTCTACCAGCCGCAGTCGGACGGCAGCGGGATCCAGGAGGACGCCGGTCCGCTGGAGCCGGAGGACACCCTGGTCGTCGGCGGCCCGGACGACGTCCTCGACGAGGGGTATTCGCCCCCGGAGAAACCCCGCGCCGTGGACGAGTACGGCACGACCGCGGCCGAGCAGGAGGCCCGGGAGAACCTGGACGAACGGCTGCCGCGCGAGCGGCCCGACGTCCGGCCGCCGGACGGCGACGGCCTGGGCGACGACGTGGACTCCGACGGCGAGCTGGTCGACATCGAGGCGGGGGAGTTTCGTTCCGGGCGGCTCGTCGCCCCCGACGAGGGGGTGCACGTGCGCCGGGACGGGATGGTCGGCGAGGACGTCGGCATCGACGGCGCCGCGGCCTCCGCGGAGGAGGCGGCCGTGCACATCGTGTCGGACGCGGAATGGCCCGAGCCGGAGGAGTAGCCCCCGGCGCCAGGGCAGCGAAGGCAAGGAGCGAGTGCGATGAGCGAACTGATGAGGCCCGGAGACACCCCGGGTGAGCCTCCCGAACACGACCGCATCGCCGGCCCGGCGAACATCCGCGGCCAGGCGGCCTACTTCGACGAGCGGGCGAAGGCCTACGCGGATGCCGAGGTCGAGGCGAGGGACCACCACGAGGGGCTCTCGGCGCGCATCCAGGAATCCGCGGGCGCGATCCACACCATGGTGGACGGCGTCCGGCACGACGACACCCGTATGCCCACCCGGGCGGATCTGCGCCCGGTGGCCAACGCGCTGGCCCGGCATTTCGAGGCGACCGAGAAGACCGCGCGGCAGGCGCTGGACGAGCGGCACGCGGCGGCCGACGTCGTCCGGGAGGACCGGGAGGAGGGCGAGCGGCTGCAGCGGAATCTGGACAACCTGATCACGCACGAGCAGCCGGAGGACACCTTCAACGTGTCGGCGTCCGGGGTGCTGGGCGAGATCGACCTGTACATGGCGCACGAGCGGCGCGACCTCATACCGGCGATCGACCGCGAGCTGTCGCCGACCCAGAGCGCCCGCCTGGCCCGCTCCTTCGCCGTCTGAGCCGTCTGAGCCGTGTGAGCCGTGTGTGCCGTCTGTGCCGTCTGACGCCGTGTCGCCGAACCCCGCGCCCGGGGCCCGGCCCCGCACCCCGCCCACGGCGGGGCGGAGCCGGGGCGCGTACGGTCACAGGCCGATGAACTGGTAATCAGTGGCGATCCGGCCGTCGGGTGCGAGCAGCAGGACCTGGAGGCCGCCGCCCTGCGGTTCACCGCCGCGCGGCCCGTAGGCCCAGCTGAAGCGGACGACGTCGTGCAGCCGCTGCACATCCCCGTGCAGACGGAATTCCGCCTCACCGGGGGCGACGAACTCCTCGTAGGCGGTGCGGACCCGGAATTCCAGGGCGTCGTGGCCGTGTGCCTCCAGGACGACGCTGCGCATGCCGACCTTCTCCGCCGCCTCCCGCATCTCCTGCGGCGGCTGGAGGACCTGGAGGGCGTCGTCGGCCCAGAGGCGTTCGACGGCCTTGCGCCGCGCGCCGGGGTCGGGTTCGTTCCAGACCGCCACGTAGCGGTCCGCGAACGCGTCGAGAGCGGTGTCGGGCATCGGTGCCACCTCACGGGGGAGTCGTCGTCGCGCGGTGCGCGGGTACGTCCGAGAGCCTGGCGCCCCGGGGACGGTCCGGACAATTCCCGCCAGGGAATGCCGTTGGCGCCGGTCCGGCCCGGACCGGCGCCAACGGCAGGGGCCGCCGTCCCGGTCTCCCGGAACGGCGGCCCCTTCGGTCCGTCAGGTCGTCGCATCCGACGACCGCGTGGCGGCCCTCACCGCCGCGCGGTTACGGGTACGAGGTGACCGTCGACGGCACCGTGCTGGTACCCGAGGTGCCGGGACCGATGTTGTTGATGACGTGGGCGTATTGGCCCATGCCACCGAGCGACACCACCAGCAGGTCGTGGAATTTCACGCCCGGGTTGTTCGGGGCCTCGAAACCGTGGTCCTGCACGATCGTCGGGTCGGCGGTGAAGTTGCAGTAGCTGCCGAGCCCCCAGCCCTCGTGCGAGGTCACGTTGTCGTCGACCTTGTAGGCCGCGTAGCCGCGGATGCTGCCGTTCTGGATCGCGGCCTGGTTCGGCGGGTCGTAGGCGATCTCGTTCTGGAAGAAGATCGTCTTGCCGTTCTGGCCGTGCCACTCGACGTCGTACTTCTCGAAGTGCTCCACGAACAGACCGGTGGCCAGCACGTTGTTGCCGTTCACCCGCAGACCGGTGTTGGACGGGTTGGTGGTCCACCCGACGCCGGCGCCGTGGTCGGCGCGCCACAGCCACGTGTGGTCGATGATCACGTCGTTGCTGTTGATCTCGAACGCGGTGTCCGCCTTGCCCGGGCCCGCGCCGCCGATCCGGGCGAAGACGTCCTGGACGGTGGTCGGGTTGGACGCGTGGCTCGCGTTCGAGCCGGGCGCGCCCACCTGGAGCAGCTGCGCGGAGTTGCCGGTGCCGGCGTCGATCAGGAAGCCGGCCAGCTTGACGCCGTCGACGTCCGCGACCTTGACCGCGTCCACGCCGTTGTCCGGGATGACCGTGGCGTAACCCAGGCCCAGCACCACGGTGTTGGCGCGGGTCACGTTGATCGGCTGGTCCACGTGGTAGATGCCCGGGGTGAGCAGCAGGTTCAGGCCCTGGGCGAGCGCCGCGTTGATGTGCGCCGCGGTGTCACCGGGGTGGGCCACGTAGAACTGCGTCAGCGGGATCGAGGTGCCCGGGGTGTTGGGCCACGACACGCCGCTGGCGTTGGTGCGCAGGTTCGGCACGAACACCGAGTAGTTGTTGCCGTCCAGGTACATGTACGGCTTCTCGCGCGACTCGGGCGTGGTGTTCAGCGTCGTGTAGACGGGGTTCGGGAAGCCCTGCGCCGGAGCGCCCTGGACACCCGAGAACACCATGTTCCACACACCGTTGGTCCAGCCCTGGATGGAGCTGTCGCGGGTGTACCACTGCTGCTGCGAGTACGGGCCGACGGTGCCGTCGATCTTGCTGTCGGCGATGTAGCCGCCGGACGCCCAGCCGTAGCTGGCGGGAGCCAGGTTCAGGCCGCCCTCGACGTGGATGCGGCGGAAGGGCGCGGCCTGCGCGACGGCCCAGCGGTCGTCGCCGCTGACCGGCTTGACGGCCAGGTTCTCCACCGAGCGCCAGAAGTTCTGGGTGGCGTTGCCGTTGAACCAGCCGGCGTCCACGGTGATGTCACCGTTGATCTGGACGTCGTCGGGGTTCTTGCCCAGGCCCGAGACCGAGGTGTAGAAGCCGACCTGGTCGTTGAGCCCGTTGTAGGTGCCCGGCTTGAAGAACACCTGGTAGCGGGCGTCGCCGAACTGGTTGCTCTCCTGCTGCTGGAAGATCTGGTCCAGCTGGCCCTGGAGGTTCGGGGTCGACGGGTCGAAGACCTTGACGTTCGGGCCGAGGTCACCGCCGCCCTGGATCGGGCCGCCCGGGTCGGTGGTGGGCGGCGTGGTGGGCGGGGTGGTCGTGCCGCCGCCACCGGTGGTGCCGAAGACCTGGAATTCCCACAGCGAGTAGCCGTAGCCGGTGGCCCGGACAGTGCCGTACACCCGCACGTACCGGCCGCTGCCCGAGACGTTGAGCGTCTGGGTGCCGCCGGTGCCGGTGGTGGTGGAGTAGACGTCGGTCCAGTTGGTGCCGTCGGCCGAGGTCTGGATCTTGAAGGCCTTCGCGTACGCCGTCTCCCAGTTGAGGGTGACCGACGAGAGGGTCGCGGTGGCGCCGAGGTCGACCTGGAGCCACTGCGGGTCACTGGCGGCGGACGACCAGCGGGTGCCGGTGTTGCCGTCCACCGCGGCGGAGGCGGGGGTGCCGGCGTTCTCGGTGGAGGACGCGGTCGCGGTCTTGCCCTGCGACAGCAGGGTGCCCGCGCCCGGGTTGGTGCCGCCGCCGGTGCTGCCGAAGACCTGGAACTCCCACAGCGACACGCCGTACTGGGTGGCGCGGACGGTCGTGTAGATCCGGACATAGCGCCCGGAACCGTTTACGGTGAGGTTCTGGACGCCACCGGTGCCGGTGGTGGTGGAGTAGACGTCGGTCCAGTTGGTGCCGTCGGCCGAGGTCTGGATCTTGAAGGCCTTCGCGTACGCCGTCTCCCAGTTGAGGGTGACCGACGTGACGGTGTCGGTGGCGCCGAGGTCGACCTGGAGCCACTGCGGGTCGCTCGCGGCGGACGACCAGCGGGTGCCGGTGTTGCCGTCGACGGCCGCGGAGGCGGGGGTGCCGCCGTTCTCGGTGGAGGACGCGGTCGCGGTCTTGCCCTGCGAGAGCAGGGTGTCGGCCGCGTGCGCCGAGCGCATGGGCACGAAGAGCAGCAGCGAGGCGATCAGCGCCGTGATCAGCGCCGCGGCCACCTTGCGCCGGTTGGACAGCACCGGGGATCTCAGTGCGGCCGTCCCGGTGGGGGGAGCGAGCATGGGCAACTCTCCTGGTTCCACAGGTGGGGGGCAGAGGGTGCACGCCCGGACGCATACGTGTCCGGACGGTTCATCAGGTGCCGGAGGACGTTACGGTGAGCGCTCTCTCGGCGGAAACCCGATGGAAATGAGAGCGCTCTCCCGGCACACACGGCGATGTTTCTCCCTGTGTTTCATCCATGTCAAGAGTTGTGCACAAAGCCGCTGCGGCGAAAAGGTGAAGGGCCAACAAGTCCGGCATATAGCCCGTAACTTGCGACAGATGTTGAACTTGACGCGTTGACCAGGGCGTATCGCGCTGGGTGTTCGACGCGCGGCACCGCCGTCCCTCGTGTCCACCTCGGTCGGGCAGCCGCCGGGCGGCGGAGGGCCGGTGCGGAGCCTTCAGATCATGAACGCGGAAGCGGTAATTCCCCTTCCGTACCGTCAGAGCTTCACGCTGCCGCGGCGCCCCGCGCTCACGGCACCAGCGGGCCGCGCAGCACGGCGTCCGCCGCGTCCGCGTCGCCCTTCCACACCAGCCGCGGATCCTCGGCGGGCAGCCGCCGCCACAGCATCAGCAGCAGTTCCTCGGCCCGCCCGGTGACCGCCGCCGCGGGCGCGCCCGGCCCGTACGTCCACGAGCCGCCGGTGTCCGTCGCCTCGAAGGCCACCGCGCAGCGCGGGGTCGCGGCCCGGCCGACCGCGACCTGCCGCGGCGCGAAGGTGTCCAGCACCTCCGCGACCCCGTCGGCGGCCAGCTCCGGATCGAGGGGCCCGGGCGTGTCGCCCGCGGCGAGCTGTGCGTCCCAGCGGTGCACCAGCGTCTCCAGGCAGCGGCGCCGCTGCCAGAAGCCCACCGTGCGCGGCGGGTGGAAGGTCCACGCGGGCCCGGCCGGGTCCGCGTCCAGGACGGCGTGCAGCGCCGTGCAGCGCTCGTCGAACCAGCGCAGCAGCGCCGCCGGTTCGCGCGGCGGTACGGGCGAGCGGTGCGCCGGGCGCCGGGCCCTGATCGCGGTGACCGCCCTGGCGTGCCCGGCGCCCAGGTGGCCCACCAGATCCCGCAGCGTCCAGCCGGGGCAGTGCGGGACCGGCGCGTCCGGGTCGCCGCCGGCCAGGCAGCCGCGGAGGGCGGTGCTCTCGCGGCGCAGCGCGGGCAGGTATCCGGCGGTCTCCATGGCGCGACCCTAAGCCTGCCCCGCCGCCCCGCCCGGCTGCGACGCGGCGCCGGCCACCCGGCTGCCGCAGCGGCCCGCTCGCCCCGGCCCGTCCCTCGCGCGGACGGCTCCCGCGGCGCCCCGCCCCGGCCCGTCCCCGCGCGGACGGCTGCCGCGGCGGGTACGCCGAGGCCGCCCCGGCGGTGTGCCGGGGCGGCCTCGGGTGGCGAACCGGGGTCAGGGGGTCCGGTTCAGCCGCGCGGCCGGGTCAGGGGCCGCTTGCCGGGGGTGCGGTCAGGCCGCGGTTCCCGTGCGGCCGCTGCGGTGCTTGCGGGCGTACCACAGGGCGCCGCCGCCGACCAGCAGGACGCCCGCGGTGATGCCCAGGGGCAGCACCGGCGAGGTGCCACCGGTCTCGGCCAGCGTCTGGGTGTCGGTGTTGTTGCCCTGCCCGTTGCTGCCGCCGTTGCCGTTGCCGTTGCCGCCGCTGTTGGCGTGGCTGCCGCCGGTGGCGCTGCTCCCGCCGTTTCCGCCGTTCCCGCCGTTGCTGTTGCCGCCGCCGGAGTTGCTGATCGGCTTGACCGACTTCACCGAACCGTCGGCGTTGAGCAGCACCTGCTGGTTGTTCGGGTGCGTGAAGTCGAAGGCGCCGTTCAGCGTGTTGGCGCGGGCGTCGAAGGACGCGTCACCGATGCGGCCGGTCTTCCAGTTGTCCTCGACGAACTTGGTGATCGAGGCCTGCTCGGTGCGGGTGTGGTCCACCGAGTTGGTCTTGCTCCAGGGCGAGATCACCAGCAGCGGCTGCCGGGTGCCCGGGCCGCAGCGGTCGGCGTAGCCGCCGGCCGACTTCGGGCCCGCCTGGCAGGCCGGGCTGTCGGTCGTCTTGCCGTTGGAGCCGACCGTGGTGTCCTTGGAGCCGTTCTGCGGCTTGGCGTACGCGTGGTCGTACCAGCCGTCGGAGTCGTCGTAGGAGATGACGACCGCGGTGTCCTTCCACTCCGGCGACTGCTGGAGCTGGTTGATCTCCTTGACCAGGAAGTTCTGCTCGTCGATCGGGTCGGAGTAGGCGGCGTGGCCGTCCTGGAACTCCGCGGCCTTCAGGAAGCTGACGGCCGGCAGGTTGCCCGCCTTGAGCGCGGCGTCGAAGTCGGTCAGGTCGTAGTTGTGGTTGGCCTGACCGTCGTGGCCGATCTCGGCGGTGTTCTTCGGCGCCAGGTGGTGCGGGTTCGACGTCGACTTGTAGTACTGGAACGGCGAGTGGTGCGGGCTGTAGTCCACCGAGGACGCGCCGGCCACGTTGGTGTGCGTGCTGGCGGCGCAGGAGGCGTAGTCACCCTGCTTGCCGTCCCACGCGGTGGACGGGCGGAAGCCGCCCTGGAACCAGCCCCAGCTCACGTTCTGGGCGTTGAGCAGGTCGCCGATGTTCTTGCCCTGCATCACGGCCAGCGCGTTCTTGCTGGTGTGGCTGTTGTCCGAGCAGTCGTCGAACGCCGGGTCGGGGTCGTTGATGACCGTGCCGACACCCTTGCCGTCGGGGGAGAGGACCGTGTAGCCGTCCGGCGTGGCGGTCTGCTTCGGGTTCTCCGTGCCCGAGGCCGGGTCCACCGAGATGACGCCGTGCGTCTGGCCGGAGATCAGGTTCAGCGCGCCCGGGGTGGAGGGACCGTAGACGCTGCTGTAGGAGTTGTCACCGAGCGAGTAGTGCTGGGCGTAGTTCCACAGCGCGCTGACGGTGTTGCCGTCGTAGTAGTCCATGACCAGGCCGGGCTCGCCGAACAGGCCGCCCGAGCAGGTGCTGGTCTCGGTGTTCTGGACGTACAGGTCGGCCTTGCCGCCGTTGGCCGCGTACTGCTCGGGACCGTAGTTGTGGTTCTGGTCGCAGGTGACTGCCTGGTCCGGCCCCAGACGCTTGGGAGCGTACTGGTTGGGGTTCTTCTTCAGCAGGCCCGCGTGGCTGAGGGTGTCGATGTTCTTCGGCGTGTTCTTGGCCGCGGTGAACTTCGTACCGTCGGTGTTGGCGGCCACCGGGTAGCTGCCGAAGTAGTGGTCGAACGAGACGTTCTCGTCGTAGATGACGACCAGGTGCTTGATCGGGGTGGCGGTGGAACCGCCGCCCTTCCCGTGGCCGTTGGAGTCGGCGAACGCGGGCGCGGTGCCGCCCGCCAGAACGAGCGCTGCCGCCCCCGCGAGCGCTGCCCAGCGGGCCGGGCGCGCTCCCCTTCTCCTGCTCGTACCGCCGCCTGTGGTGCTCATGCTTTCTCAGCCTCCGCTACGTGGCGCTTTACGCGTGCCGCTGTCGATTCGTGCACGGTGTCGAACGAGATCGTCCGGGCGGTCCGCGACATGACAACGGCCCGGTGGTGGCGTCAGGGTGAACAGCGGGTCAGTAAATCCTTGGGAAAACTTGACTGTTCTTTTACGCGTAGCACCCGGGGGCGCCCGGCCGGTGCGACACGCCCGGCCGGGCGGTGCCGGTCAGCCGAGCAGCGCGCGGCCGAGCCAGTCCGAGCGGTCCTTCACCCCGGGCAGCGCGAAGAAGTAGCCGCCGCCGAAGGGCGAGATGTAGTCCACCAGCGGCTCGCCCGCCAGCCGCTGCTGCACTGCGGCGAACTGCCGCTCCAGGTCCTGCTGGTAGCAGACGAAGAGCAGCCCCATGTCGAGGTTGCCGTTGCTGTCCGTGCCGCGGTCGTAGTTGTAGCCGCGGCGCAGCAGGCGCGAGCTGTCGGTCTTCGGGGTGCGCGGGTTGGCCAGCCGGATGTGGGCGTCCAGCGGGATGATGTCGCCGGTCGGGTCCTGGGCGAATTTCGGCGTGTCGAACTCGTGGCTGCCGTCGAGCGGCGCGCCGGTGTCCCGGGCGCGTCCGAACATCCGCTCCTGCTCCATGATCGAGACCCGGTCCCAGAACTCCACCAGCATCCGGATGAGCCGGACCACCTGGTAGGAGCCGCCCGCCGTCCAGTCGGGCTCGGCGCCCGCGCCGACCCACACCAGGCTGTCGGCGGTCTTGCGGTCCGTCACGTCGGGGTTGGCGGTGCCGTCCTTGAAGCCCATGTGGTTGCGCGGGGTGCCGCTCGGGCGCGGCGGGCTGGTGAAGCCGTCCATCCGCCAGCGCACCTGCATCCCGCCGCGGGTGTGCCGGGCGATGTCGCGCAGCGCGTGCAGCACGGTGTCCTGGTGCGGGGCGCTGAGCTGGAGGCTCAGGTCGCCGTGGCACCACGCCGGGTCGAGGTCGTCGTCGTCGAAGGCGGGCATCGCGGTGAGCCGCAGCGGCTTGCGGTCGGCGAGTCCGAAGCGGCCGTCGAAGAGCGACGCGCCCACGCCGACGGTCACCGTCAGCCCGTCGCCCGGCAGCTGCGGGCCCAGGGTGCCGCTGTCGGAGGGGGCGCCGGTGATGCCCAGCGGGGCCGGTGTGCCGCCCGCCGTCAGGAAGCGCGCCCGGTCGGTGACGGCGTGCATCAGCTCGGTCAGCTCGCGCCGGTCGGTGGCCGTGACGTCGAAGGACAGGAACGCCGACGACGTCTGGACCTCCTCGACGATGCCCGCCTGGTGCGCTCCGTGGAAGGACGCCTGGCGCGCGGCGGCCGTCGCGGACGGGGTGGCCGCCGAGGCGGCCGGACCGGCCAGCGCGGTGGCGCCGCCGGCCACCGCGCCGACCGCGCCCACGCCCAGTGCCGCGCCGCGCAGGAATCCGCGCCGCCGCAGGTCGCCGCCGTGCTCGGTGTCGGTCATGCCGTCCTCCGTACTTCGAAGATCGTCGCCACCGGGGCGAGTTGTTCCAGCAGGTCGCCGAAGTCGGCGTCGATGCGCTCGCGCTGGGCGAGCGTCAGCTTGCCGACCGGCGTCCAGGCGGCGCCGTGGTGCTGGGCGTCCAGGTCCTTCTGGGTGCGGTCCAGCGCCGCGTCGAGCTGCGCGACCGCGGGGTCGCGGGGGACGAGCAGGGCGCGCAGCCGGGTGAGGATCGCGCGGGTGCCGTCGAGGTTGGCGCGGGCGGTCGCGAGGCTGGTGCCGCTGCCGTAGTCGGTGCGGGCGGTGAGCTCGAACTGCTCGGCGTTCTCGATGATCTCGTGGGCCCGCAGGCCCATCGCCGCCGGATCCATCCGCTGGTCGGGCCAGCCCGCCTCGAGGTCCGCCACCGCGCCGACGAGCGCGGCGGCCGGGGCGCGCAGCGAGGCCGCGGACTCGCCGTGCCACAGGCCGTACTCGATGCGGTGGAAGCCGGTGAAGCCCGGGTCCCGCTCCGCGCCGGGGGTACGGGCCACGGTCCCGTTGATCAGGCCGTCGGCGTCCCCGAAGGTGTCGTACGCGGCGCCCATCCGCTCGTAGACCAGATGCGCGGTCAGCCAGTCGGTGCGGGCCGCCGCGAGGTCGCCGCGGTCGATGTCCGCCCTGAGCTTCACGGTGCCGGCCGCCAGCTCGTCGATGCGGCCGCCGACCCACTTCTGGTAGTCGAGCGTCGGCGGGATGAGGTCGTGCTGGTTGACCGGGGCGGCGGCCGGGCCCTGCGGCTGCTTGCCGGGCACCACGACGGTCGGGCCGGTCACGGCGTCGGTGTCGTCCTGCAGGCACTTGAAGGCGTACGAGCCGCTGCCCAGGTCCACCGTCAGCGGGCGGGTGGTGCCCGGCGCGAGGCCGTCGAGCTCGCCGAAGATCTTCCCCGTGCGCGGGTCGTCGAGGTAGACCTCGGAGGCGGTGTCGGAGGTGTTGTGCAGGTCGAAGACCTGGCGGCCGGGCCTCGGCGCCGACCAGCCGCTGCCGCAGGTGCCGGGGGAGATCTCGATCGCGGTGTGCCGCAGCCCGTCGGCCGGCGCGGTGGCACCGGCCCTGGCGTCCTTCGACGAGCCGCCGGAGTTGGCGACCAGCACGGTGGCGGTCACCGCCGCGGCGACCGCCACGGCGGCGGCGCCCACCTGCCACCGCCGGCCGGGCCGGAAGCGCGGACCGGAGGGGGCCGGGGGCGGGGGCGGGGCTTCTATGCCGTCGGGTTCGGCGGACACACCGGACCTCCAGTTTCGTGCAAGTGATCGGGGCGCGGCTCACTCTAGGCACGGTCCGGCGGGGCCATACGGCTGCTGGGCGCAGGGAATCCACAATTCCGCGCCAGTTCACCAGCCGGTCACCTAAGGGCACCCTTACCGGGGTTTTTCCCGGCCGGACGGCCCGCCGCGGCGCCCGCCGGAAAAGGGCGCGGTACGCGGGGCGCCCCCGCGTTAGGCTCGGCAGTATGGCAGCAGAAGGGCAGCGCAACCCGCAGGGGAACGGCAACGCGGGCATGAGCGGTGACGCGGGCGGCAGCGCCCGGGTCGACAGCTGGATCTGGTGCGTGCGCCTGACCAAGACCCGCTCGCTGGCGGCCGCCGCGTGCCGCGCGGGCCATGTGCGGGTCAACGGCGAGCGGGCCAAGCCCGCGCAGACCGTCCGCCCCGGGGACGAGGTGCGATTGCACCACGCCGGGCGGGAGCGGGTCGTCGTGGTGTCCAAGGTGCTGAACAAGCGCGTCGGCGCCCCCGTCGCCGCCGAGTGCTTCGTCGACAACAGCCCGCCCCCGCCGCCGCGCGAGGACGTCCTCGCGCTGGGCCTGCGCGACCGCGGCGCCGGCCGCCCCACCAAGCGCGACCGGCGCGAGATGGAGCGGCTGTACGGCGGCTCCGCCCGCCGCACCCCCGGGCGCTGACGCGGCCGGACCGCCACCGGGGCTCACACCCCGACGCGGTCCCAGCCGCGCGGCTGCTCGCGTTCGGTCAGCGGGCCGCGGCTGCGGTAGACGAGGTAGGGGCGGAAGAAGTACTGCAGGGGCGCGCTGAACATGTGCACCAGCCGGGTGTAGGGCACGAGCGCGATCAGCACCATGCCCATCACCGCGTGGATCTTGAACTCGACCGGGATCCCCGCCATCAGGTCGGTGCGCGGGTCGAGCCGGAAGAGGCTGCGCGCCCACACCGCGAGGGTGGTCCGGTAGTCGTAGCCGGTGCCGAGGTCCGCGTGCGAGAGCTTGGCGTACAGCCCCATCGCGATCTCGCCGACCAGCAGCACGTACATCGCCTTGTCGTTGCGGGTCGTGGCCAGCAGCACCGGCGCGTTGGTGCGCCGCCGGTAGACCAGCAGCGCGACGCCCGCGACGGCCAGCAACCCGGCGAGCGTGCCGCCGACGAGCGACAGCAGGTTGTACGCGTGCTCGTCCACGCCGATCGCGTTCGTCCAGGACGCGGGCACGAACAGCCCCAGCAGATGCCCGGCCAGCACGAACAGGATGCCGTAGTGGAAGACCGGCGAGGCCAGCGACAGCAGCCGTGACTCGTAGATCTGCGAGGAGCGCGTCGTCCAGCCGAACTTGTCGTAGCGGTGCCGCCACACCAGGCCGCTGACCAGCAGGGCGAAGGCGACGTAGGGCAGCGCGCCCCACAGCAGGGTGTTCACCGTCGGATCTCCGTTCCGTGGGCGGCCGGGCCCGCCGCCGGACCGGCGGTCAGGACGGGCAGCAGCCGCAGGTGCCCGTACGGCGACAGCCCGACGTCCTCGTGCGGCGGGCCGCCGCGGGCCATGGCCAGCGCCTGCGCGCGGTCGGCCGGGGACGCGCCCGGCAGCGCCGCGCACACCGCCCGCAGCGCCGCCGCGTACGGGGTGCCGCTCTCCTCCAGCGCGAGCCGCAGCAGCTCCAGCGCCGGGCGGTGCTCGCGCAGCAGCGTGTCGTCGCGGGTCGCGGCGCAGAACTCCAGCACCGCCGGCAGGAAGTCCGGCAGCTCGCCGTCGCGCAGCGCGAAGCCGCGGGCCCGGTAGGTCTGCTGGAAGCGCAGCAGGGCCGTGCCGCGGCGGCGGGTGTCGCCGTCCGTCCACCAGGTCAGGTGCAGGCAGTGCCGCCCGGTGAGGTCGAAGACCCGCACGTAGTCCGCGGCGAGCGCCGTCGGCTCGCCGCCCGCCAGATGCGCGGCCAGCGGCGCCAGCAGCGCGCCCGGCCCGCCCGCCTCGGGCAGGGCGGCCCGCAGCAGCTCCAGGTCCGTGTGCAGGGCCTCGTCCGGGAAGGCCAGCAGCCGGGCGGCGGCCTGGTGGAGCACCGCCGCCGGGTACGCCGCCGCGGGCCCGGCGTCCTTCGCGGCGGGCCGTCGGCGCAGCGGGCTCACCGTTCGGCCTCCCCTTCGCCCGGCGCGGCCCTGCCGGTGGAGGTGCCGGCCGCGGCCTCGTCGTCGCCGGTCTGCCGCCTGCGCAGGACGTGGAAGGTCTCCAGGCTCACCATCGGCAGCCGCCGGCGCCCGGAGTCCTCGCCGAAGGGGCCCTTGCCGGGGGCGTCGCCGCCCATGCCGGGCCCGCCGTCGCCGTCCAGCGAGCAGCCGGGCGGCAGCACCGACTCCTCCAGGCTGCGGGCGTCGCCCATCGCCGCGGTCGGGATGACGTACCGCTCCTCGTACTTCGCGATCGCCAGCAGCCGGTACATCTCCTCGATCTCCCGCCCGCTCATCCCGACCGCGTCCGCCGCGTCCGAATCCGCGCCGGAGACCGCCTCGCCGAGGGTGACGGCCCGCATGTGCGAGCGCATCGCCGCCAGCTTGTCCAGGCTCGCCCGCACCGGCACCGGGTCGCCCGCGGTGAAGAGCCCCGCCAGGTACTCGACCGGGATGCGCAGCGCGTCGATCGCCCCGAACAGGTGGCCCGCGTCCTCGCCGTCGAAGCCGGATTCGGTGAGCGCCTCCACCACCGGCGACAGCGGCGGGATGTACCAGACCATCGGCATCGTGCGGTATTCCGGGTGCAGCGGCAGCGCCACCCGGTAGCGGCTGACCAGCGCGTGCACGGGGGAGCGGCGGGCCGCGTCGATCCAGTCCAGCGGCACCCCGTCGCGCTCGGCCGCCGCCCGCACCCCCGGGTCCCCGGGATCGAGGAAGACGCCCAGCTGCGCCGCGTACAGGCCCTGCTCGTCGGGCGTCTCCGCGGCGGCCGTGACGCGGTCGGCGTCGTACAGCATCACCCCGAGGTAGCGCAGCCGCCCCACGCACGTCTCGGAGCACACCGTGGGCAGCCCCACCTCGATCCGCGGGTAGCAGAAGGTGCACTTCTCGGCCTTGCCGGTGCGGTGGTTGAAGTACACCTTCTTGTACGGGCAGCCCGTCACGCACTGCCGCCAGCCGCGGCAGCCGTCCTGGTCGACGAGCACGATGCCGTCCTCGGCGCGCTTGTAGATCGCCCCCGAGGGGCAGGAGGCGACGCAGCTCGGGTTGAGGCAGTGCTCGCAGATCCGCGGCAGGTAGAACATGAAGGTCTCTTCGAAGGTGAAGCGGACCTTCTCGGCGATCTGCCGCGCCCGCTCGCCGGGGCCGCCGATCAGCGGGTCGGCGTCCCGGTGCTCGACCGACCCGCCGAGGTCGTCGTCCCAGTTGGCGCTCCACCCGATCTCCATCGGTTTCCCGGTGAGCAGCGAGCGCGGGGCGGCCACCGGGAAGTCGTCGCCCAGCGGTGCGTTGACCAGGTTGCGGTAGTCGTACGTCCACGGCTCGTAGTAGTCCTTGATGCCGGGCAGCACCGGGTTGGCGAAGATGTTCGCCATCCGCGCCAGCCGGCTGCCGGCCCGCAGGGTCAGCGCCCCGCGGCGGTTCAGCCTCCATCCGCCGCGCCAGGTGTCCTGGTCCTGCCAGCGCCGCGGGTAGCCCTGCCCGGGGCGGGTCTCGACGTTGTTGAACCAGACGTACTCCATGCCGCGGCGGTTGGTCCATGTCTGCTTGCAGGTGACCGAGCACGTGTGGCAGCCGATGCACTTGTCGAGGTTCATCACCATCGCGACCTGCGCCATGACCCGCATCAGTACGTCACCTCCGCGGTGCGGCGGCGGATCACGGTGACCTCGTCGCGCTGGTTGCCCGTCGGGCCCAGGTAGTTGAACGCCCAGGTCAGCTGGGCGTAGCCGCCGATGAGATGGCTGGGCTTGAGGATCAGCCGGGTCAGCGAGTTGTGGACGCCGCCGCGCCGCCCGGTGCTCTGCGCCTTCGGCACCGCGACGGTGCGCTCCTGCGCGTGGTGCATGTAGACGGTGCCGGCCGGCATCCGGTGCGAGACGACCGCGCGCGCCGCGACGACCCCGTTGCGGTTGACCGCCTCGATCCAGTCGTTGTCGCGCACCCCGATCGCGTCCGCGTCCTGCGGCGCCAGCCAGATCACCTGGCCGCCGCGGGACAGCGACAGCATCAGCAGGTTGTCCTGGTATTCGGAGTGGATGGACCACTTGTTGTGCGGCGTCAGATACCGCACCGTCACCTCCTGCTGCCCGCCGGGGCCGAGCCGCGGCTCGCCGAACAGCCGGTGCATGTCCAGCGGCGGCCGGTAGACCGGCAGCGCCTCGCCCACTTCGTGCATCCAGTCGTGGTCCAGGAAGAACTGCTGCCGCCCGGTCAGCGTGTGCCAGGGCTTGAGCAGTTCGACGTTCTGCGTGAAGGGGCTGTAGCGGCGGCCGCCCGCCTCGCTGCCCGACCACTCCGCGGAGGTGATCACCGTGGTCGGCGCTTCCTGCGTGTCGGCGTACGTGACGCGCCGCGCCTCGCTGTCCTCGGCCAGGTGCGCCATCGCCTGCCCGGTCCTCGCCTCCAGCGAGCGCAGGCTCTGCACCGCGAGCCGCCCGTTGGTCGTGCCCGACAGCGCCAGGATCGCGTTGGCCGCCTTCGCCGCGGTGTCCAGCAGCGGCCGGCCGTGGGTCAGGCCGCCGGCCGCGGTGCCGTTGAGCAGCCGCAGGCTCTCGACCTCGGCGTCCGGGCGCAGCGTCACGCCCTTCGCGGGCAGGCCCAGCTTCTCCGCGAGCGGCCCGAGCGCGGCCATCTTCGCGCCGACGGCGGTGTAGTCGCGCTCCACCACGGTCAGGCCCGGCATCGTCACCCCCGGCACGGGCTCGCACTCGCCGCGCCGCCAGTCCAGCGCGAGCCCGCCGGGCTGGGCGGTCTCGCCGGGCGTGTCGTGCTGCAGCGCGGTCGCCACCAGGTCCCGGCGGGTGCCGAGGTGGTCCACCGCCAGCTCGCTGAAGCGCGTCGCGATCGCCTGGAAGGCGTCGAAGTCGGTACGCGCCTGCCATGGCGGGTCGATGGCCGGCGAGAAGGCGTGCACGTACGGATGCATGTCCGTGCTGGACAGGTCGTGCTTCTCGTACCAGGTCGCCGCGGGCAGCGTCACGTCCGACAGCAGCGTCGAGGACGTCATACGGAAGTCCAGCGACAGCAGCAGGTCCAGCTTCCCCTCCGGCGCCTGCTCGTGCCACACCACGTCGCGCGGCCGGACCTCGGGCGGCGCCTCGGCGGCGTTCAGCGAGGAGTGGGTGCCCAGCAGATGCCGGGTGAAGTACTCCGCGCCCTTGCCCGACGAGCCCAGCAGGTTGGCCCGCCACAGCGTCAGCACCCGCGGCCAGTTGCCCGGCGCGTCCGGGTCCTCGCACGCGAACCTCAGCGTCCCCGCGCGCAGTTCGGCCACCGCCGCGGCGACCGGGTCGTCGCCCTCGGCCAGCTCCAGTGGATTGCGGTCGAAGGTCGGGTAGGACGGCATCCACCCCATCCGGGTCGCCTGCGCCAGGCAGTCCGCGCCCGTCATCCCCGCGAAGCGCCCCTCGCCCAGCGGCGAGGCGAGCACGTCGGCGCGGAAGTGGTCGTAGCGCCACTGGTCGGTGTTCAGGAACCAGTAGGCGGTGCCGATCATCTGCCGCGGCGGGCGGCTCCAGTCCAGCGCGCCGGCCAGCGTCGCCCAGCCCGTGGACGGGCGGCACTTCTCCTGGCCCACGTAGTGCGCCCAGCCGCCGCCGTTGCGGCCCTGGCAGCCGGTCAGCTGGAGCAGCGCGAGGAAGGCCCGGTAGATCGTCTCCGAGTGGAACCAGTGGTTGGTGCCCGCGCCCATCAGGATCATGCAGCGCCCCTGCGAGCGCTCGGCCGTCCGCGCGAACTCCCGGGCGATCCGCACGCACGCCGCCGCCGGCACCGAGGTGTGCACCTGCTGCCAGCCCGGCGTACCGGGCGTGTCGCAGTCGTCGTACGAGGCCGGCCAGGAGCCCGGCAGCCCGTCGCGGCCCACCCCGTACTGCGCCAGCAGCAGGTCGAACACGGTGGTGACCAGCTGCCCGCCGGGCAGCCGCACCGCGGGCACCCCGCGCCGCACCACCGCGCCGCGGCCCTGCCCGTGCGGGCCGCCGTCGGTGTCGAAGCGCGGCAGCGCGACCTCGGCCGGCTCCCAGCCCGCCGCGCCCAGCAGGGTCAGCGCCGGGCGGATGTCCCCGAGGTCCAGATTCCACCGCCCCTGCCCCGACTCCGTCCACCGGAAGCCCACCGACCCGCCGGGCACCGCGGGCCCGCCGGCCGCGGTGTCCCACACCGCCGTCTTCCACTGCGCCGCGTCCTGCCCGGCCTCGGCTCCGCCCAGATCCGCCGCCCGCACGAACTTGTCCGGTACGCGGGCCCCCTCGCGCTCGGCGAGCGTCACCAGGAAGGGCAGGTCGGTGTAGCGGCGCACGTAGTCGGCGAAGAAGGGCACCTCGCGGTCGACGAAGAACTCCCGCAGCAGCACGTGCCCCATACCGATCGCGAGCGCCGCGTCCGTGCCCGGGTGCGGATGCAGCCACTCGTCGGCGAATTTCGTGTTGTCGGCGTAGTCCGGGGAGACCACCACCACCTTCTGCCCCCGGTAGCGGGCCTCGGCCATCCAGTGCGCGTCCGGGGTACGCGTGACGGGCACGTTCGTGCCCCACATCAGCAGATACGCCGCGTCCCACCAGTCGCCCGACTCCGGCACGTCCGTCTGGTCGCCGAACACCTGCGGCGAGGCCACCGGCAGATCCGCGTACCAGTCGTAGAACGACAGCATCGGCGCGCCGATCAGCGCCATGAAGCGGGCGCCCGCGGCGTGCGAGACCATCGACATCGCCGGGATCGGCGAGAAGCCCGCGACCCGGTCGGGGCCGTACTCCCTGATCGTGTGCACGTGTGCGGCGGCGACGATCTCCACCGCCTCGTCCCAGCTCGCCCGCACCAGGCCGCCCTTGCCGCGCGCCTGCTGGTACCGGCGCCGCCGCCGCGGGTCGGCCTGGAGGTCGGCCCACGCCAGCACCGGGTCGCCGAGCCGCTCCCGCGCCTCGCGGTACATCTCCAGCAGCACCGCGCGGACGTACGGGTAGCGCACCCGGGTGGGGGAGTAGGTGTACCAGGAGAAGGCCGCGCCGCGCGGGCAGCCGCGCGGCTCGTACTCCGGGCGGTCCGGGCCGACCGTCGGATAGTCGGTCGCCTGCGTCTCCCACGTGATGATGCCGTCCTTGACGTACACCTTCCAGCGGCACGAGCCCGTGCAGTTGACGCCGTGGGTGGAGTTGACGACGGTGTCGTGGCTCCACCGGTCGCGGTAGAAGCGGTCGCCCTCGCGGCCGCCCTTGAGGTGCTCGCTGTGCAGGTCGGGCGCGGCCTCGCCGCGCCGGAAGAACCTGCCCGCGGCGAGGAGCGCCGCGCCGGCCTCGCGCGGCGTGCCGCCGCCCGGCGGACCGGTGTCGGGGGTCCTGGTGCTGGCGCGCATGGCGTTCCTTCCCGGCCGACGACTTCGGAAGCTAGCAACGCCGGACAAACAGCCCGCCGAGGCGGCTGCCGACATGCCGTACGTCCACCGTTCGGCCGCCGCCCGGCGGCGCGGGCGCGGCGCCGCGCGGGGCGGTGCCGCCGGGCGGACGCGCGGGCCGGCTCCCCGGCGGGACCCGGGCGCAACGGCTGCGCCCGGGTCGGGCGTTCGGCGGGCGCGGGGCGGCGTGGCGGTGCGGGGCGGCGGGCGGGGTGTGCTGCGATGCGGAGGTGACCACACTCCGGGCCCGTACCGTCGACGCGTTTCCGGGGGTGCGTGCCGTCAGCCGGCTCGCGACCGTGCCGCCCGCGGCCGGGGCCGCCGTCATGGCGACCGGGATCGTCTCGGTGGGGCTGCACCTGCTCGGCCGCGGCGTGCTGTCCGGCGTCTTCCTGGCCGTCGCCGCCGCGCTGTGGGTGCTGCTCGCCCTCGCCTTCGCCGTACGGCTGCTCGGCGACCGCTCCGGCTGGGTCGCGGCCTCCGCCAACCCGCCCGCCCTCACCGCCGTCGCGGCCACCTGCGTCCTCGGCACCCGGCTGTCGCTGCTGGGCTCGCAGCGCACCGCGCTGGCGCTGCTCGCGCTCAGCGCGCTCGCCTGGCCGTGGCTGCTGCTGTCGGTGCTGCGGCACCTGAGGCGGCCCGCGCCCGGCGGGGCCTTCCTCGTCTGCGTCGCCACCGAGGGCCTCGCCGTGCTCGCCGCGACCCTCGCGCTCGCCGGCCAGGGCGACTGGCTGGCGTGGGCCGCCCTCGTCGCGTGCCTGCTCGGCGTCGTGCTCTACGGCGAGGCGCTGCTGCGCTTCGACTTCGGCCAGGTCCTCACCGGCAGCGGCGACCACTGGATCGCCGCGGGAGCGCTGGCCATCTCCGCGCTCGCCGCCTCCAAGCTCACCGCCTCGCCCCTGTGGACCGGCGCCGGGCACAGCGCCCTGCGCGTCCTCACCCTCGTGCTGCTCGGCCTGGACCTCGCGTGGTACGCGGTGCTCGCCGTCTGCGAGGTCCTCCGCCCCCGGGTGCGCTACGACCTGCGGCGCTGGTCGACGGTCTTCCCGCTGGGCATGAGCGCGGTGGCCGCGCTCTCCACCGCGCAGGCCGCGCACGTCCGGCGGCTGCACGGGACCGGCACCGTACTGCTGTGGATCGCCTTCGCGGCCTGGCTGCTGGTGGCCGCGGGCTTCTGCGCGCACGTGCTGCGCGGGCGCGGGGCGGGGCGGCCGCGCTTCTGAGCGTCAGAGGGCGATCCAGTAGCGGCGCTTGGCGCCCGCGGCGGTCGGTCGGACGTCCTCCAGGACGCCGCCGTTGCGCTCGATCGTGCGCGCCGACGCGGTGTTCGCGTCGTCGCAGGTGACCAGGACGCGTTCCAGGCCGAGCGCGCGGGCCTCGGGCAGCACCGCGCCCAGCGCCCACGTGGCCACGCCCCGGCGGCGGAAGGAGGGGCGGACGCTGTAGCCGATGTGGCCGCCGGCGTGGAGCAGGAGGTCGTTGAGGTGGTGCCGCAGGTCGATCGCCCCCACGTAGTCCTCGCCCTCGACGATCCACCAGTGGGTGGCGTGGACGCGCCCCTCGCCGAGCGTGGCGGAGGAGTCCGCCTGCCGCCGCAGCGTGCCGACCCACTGCGCGAAGACCGCGGGATCGGCGAGGTCGCCCCCGGGCGCGAGGCGCAGGCCGCCCCCGTCCTGGTGGGCCCCCGCCGGCCACTCGGCGAGGGCCGCGAGCCACGAGGCCTGCAACGTCTCCGTGGGCGCGATCAGTTCGGGCATGCGGCAGACGCTAACACCGGCGGCGGTCAGTACGACTGGAGCTCCCACAGGTTGCCCGCCGGGTCCCGGACGTGGGCAGTGCGCATCGTCGGCCCCCACTCCGGGCGGGCGGCCGGACCCGCGACCGCGGCGGCGCCGTGCCGCAGGCACAGCTCGTATCCGGTGGTGACGTCGGCGACCCGGCTGACCAGCATGCTCGCGCCGCCCGCGGTGTCGCCGCCGGAGAGCGCGCCCAGCTCGCCGCGCTCGATGAGGGCGAGGACGCCCTCGGTGCCCACGTCCCAGCTCGCGTACGGCCCGTCCGCCGAGCCGCGGGCCAGCCGCGCGCCGATGAGCGCGGGGAGCACGGCGTCGTAGAAACGGAAGGCGGCGCCGTAGTCGGTGACCATCAGGCGGGGGTGGAGTGCGTCCATTGCTGCCTCGCTCGAATAGTGGGTGCGGACCTATTATTGGTATGAGCCTATAATACGGCTCATGGCCGCCGACGGGACGCCCCCCACACTCACCGCCCTCACCACCTACCTGCTGTCGAAGACCGGCAAGGCCGCACGTGGCCGCCTCGCGGCGCAACTCGCCGCGCAGGGACTGCGGCTGTGGCACATGGCGGTGCTCGCCGCCCTCGCCGACTTCGGCCCGCACACGCAGCGGGAGCTGGCCGAACGCCTCACGATCGACCCCAGCGACATGGTGAAGGTGCTCGACGACCTCACCGCCGCCGGCCACGTCACCCGCACCCGCGACCCCGCCGACCGCCGCCGCGTCCGCGTCGCCCTCACCGGGTCCGGCACCGCCGCCCTCGCCGCCCAGGTCACCCAGGCGGAATCCGTCCAGTCCGCCCTGCTCGCCCCCCTCACCCCGCAGGAACGCGCAACCCTGCACGCCCTGCTGCTCCGCATCCACGAGGCGAGCTGACGGCTGCGGCGGGCGGCCACCCCTCTGGGGATGGCGGTTGCGCCGCGGGGCGAGCCCTCTGGGGGTGGCGGTTGCGCCGCGGGGCGAGCGTTTTTAGGGGCGCGGGGAACTGCGCGAGCAACCCCCGCCGGCCGTTGGTCCGGAAACGACCGCAACAGCCCCTCCGAATCGGTACCCGCCCCACGGCGGGCCTGCGCACCCGGCACCGCGCAGGTGCCCTCCCCCGGAAGCCCCCGCGGAGCGACTAGCACTGCTAGTTTGACGTCATGCGCCCCGCAATCCACTTCGTCGCAGCCCGCCGCACGGCGATCGGGAAGCTCCGCGGCGGGCTGTCCGGCGTGCGGCCGGACGACCTCGCCGCGAGCGTCGTCCGCGGCCTCGTCGCCGACGTGCCCGCGCTCGACCCCGCCCGGATCGACGACGTCTACTGGGGGGCCGCCAACCAGGCGGGCGAGGACAACCGCAACGTCGCCCGGATGGCCGCCCTGCTCGCCGGCCTGCCCGACTCCGTACCCGGCGTGACCGTCAACCGGCTGTGCGCCTCCGGCATGGAGGCCGTCACCGCGGCGGCCCGCGCCATCGCCGCCGGGGAGGCGGACATCGTGCTCGCCGGGGGCTCGGAGTCCATGAGCCGCGCCCCCTTCGTGCTGCCCCGGCCGGACGAGGCCCTGCCGCGTACGCTCCCGACGTACGACACCCGGCTCGGCTGGCGGCTCACCAACCCCGTGATGAGCGACCTGCACGGCGTGCTGGCGATGGGCGAGACGGCCGAGGAGGTCGCCGCCCGGTACGGCGTCAGCCGCGCCGACCAGGACGCCTTCGCGCTGCGCTCGCACCGCGCCGCCGCCGCGGCCCGCGCCGCCGGGCGGTTCGACGCGGAGATCCTGCCGGTGGCCCGGCCCGGCGGCGACGCGTTCACCCGCGACGAGTCCGTGCGCGAGGACACCACCGCGGACAAACTCGCCGCCCTCGCCCCCGTCTTCCGCGCCGGCGGCACCGTGACCGCCGGCAACTCCTCGCCCATGAACGACGGCGCCGCCGGTCTGCTGCTGGTCAGCGACGCCGCGCTGCGCGACCTCGGCGCCGAATCCCTCGGCCGCTACGCCGCGGGCGCCAGCGCGGGGGTGCACCCCGACGTGATGGGAATGGGCCCGGTGCCCGCCACCAGGAAGGCGCTGGCCCGGCTCGGCCGCGAGGTGGACGGTCTGGACGCCGCGGAGGTCAACGAGGCGTTCGCCGCACAGGCGTTGGCCTGCGTCCGCGAGCTCGGCCTCGACCCCGGGCTGGTCAACCCCGACGGCGGCGCCATCGCCCTCGGCCACCCGCTCGGCGCGTCCGGCGCCCGTATCCTCACCACGCTGCTGCACCGCATGGCCCGTACCGGCGCCCGGCGCGGACTGGCCACCATGTGCGTCGGCGTCGGCCAGGGCACCGCCGTCCTCGTCGACCGCGACTGAGACCGCGACCGGGACCGGGACCCGGACCGGCGCCAGGACCGGGACCGACGGCCGGCCGGCGCCGCGCCGGGCGGCGGAAGATCGATAGGGGTTGGCCCCGGCGTCCGGCTCTGGGAGAATCGGGGGCGCTGTTGCCGGTACCACGGGGACGGAGTCGCCATGACAGGCCCTGACGGGGCGCATCTGCTCGCGATCAGCGACCTGCACGTCGGATACGAGGCCAACCGGCAGATCGTTGAGCGCCTCCGGCCCGAGCACGAGGACGACTGGCTGCTGGTCGCCGGGGACGTCGCCGAGCTGACCCCGGACATCACCTGGGCGCTGACCACGCTGACGAACCACTTCGCCAAGGTCATCTGGCTCCCCGGCAACCACGAGCTGTGGACCCACCCGCAGGACCCGGTCCAGCTGCGCGGCGAGCGCCGCTACCGCCACCTCGTCGACGAGGCCCGCGCGCTCGGCGTGATCACCCCCGAGGATCCCTACCCGGTGTGGGAGGGCCCGCAGGGACCGGTCGCGGTCGTGCCGATGTTCCTGCTGTACGACTACACCTGGCGGGACGGCACACCCGGCGCCCGCACCAAGGACGACGCGCTGGCGCAGGCCCACGAGGCCGGCATCGTCTGCACCGACGAGATGTTCCTGCAGCCCGACCCGCTGCCGGGCCGCGACGACTGGTGCCGGGCCCGCGTCGCCGAGACCGCCCGCCGGCTGGACGCCCTCGACCCCTCGCTGCCCACCGTGCTCGCCAACCACTGGCCGCTGCACCGCGAGCCCACCCAGATCCTCACCTACCCGCAGTTCGCCCTGTGGTGCGGCACCGAGCTGACCGAGGACTGGCACACCCGCTACCGCGCCACCGAGGTCGTCTACGGGCATCTGCACATCCCGCGCGTCATCTGGCGCGACGGCGTCCGCTTCACCGAGGTCTCCCTCGGCTACCCGCGCGAGTGGAGCCGCCGCGAGAGCGGCCCCGCGGGTCTGCGCCGCATCCTCGCCGGTCCGCGGCAGGCGGCCCGGCGGTGATCGAACTCGTCCTGCCCGCGGCCGTCCTGCACCGCGCCGCCTACGGGGGCGAGCTGGACCACGCGCCGCTGCACCCCGAGGAGACCCCCGCCGTCGCCCGCGCCGTCGACAAGCGGCGCCGCGAGTACGCCGCCGGCCGCGCCTGCGCACGCGACGCGCTCGGGCAGCTCGGCATCCCACCGGGCCCGATCCTGCGCGACCCGCACCGCGGCGCCCCGCAGTGGCCGGACGGCGTTGTCGGCAGCATCACCCACTGCGACGGCTACCGCGCCGCAGCCGTCGCGCGCACCGCCGACATGCTCGCCCTCGGCATCGACGCCGAGCCGCACGACGTCCTGCCCGAAGGCGTCCTGGAAGCCGTCCTCGCCACCGACGCCGAACGCGCCCGGCTCGCCGAACTCGCCAGGCGCGCTCCCTCGGTCCACTTCGACCGGCTGCTCTTCAGCGCCAAGGAGACCGTCTACAAGGCCTGGTATCCCTACCACCACCGCATGCTCGGCTTCGACGAGGCCGAACTGCTGCTCGCCACCGACCCCGGCACGTCCGACCGCGGCAGCTACACCGCCCGCGTCCTCATACCCGGCCCCCTTCTCGCCGAGGGCGTCGGCCCCGACGTCTTCACCGGCCGCTGGGCCGTACGCGACGGCCTGCTCGTCACCGCCATCGCCGTCCCGGCCGAACCTGCTAGCTGACCGGAAGGGGGTCCGGCGAAGCCGTCACCCCGAATCGCGCTCCACCAGCGTCGTCCGGAAGATGACGGAGCGGGTGTCCTGCCGCGGGTCGTCGATGCGGGCGAGCAGCAGGCGCGCCATCTCCGCCGCCATGTCCTCGACCGGCTGGCGGATCGTGGTCAGCAGCGGACGGGACGCCTGCGCCGCGCTGCTGTCGTCGAAGCCGATCACGGCGACGTCGTCGGGCACCCGGCGGCCCTGGTCCCGCAGCACCAGCAGGGCGCCCTGCGCCATCAGGTCGTTGGCGACGAACACCCCGTCGGTGTCGGGGTAGAGCTCCAGCAGCTCGCGCATCGCCCGCTCGCCGCCGACCTGCGTGAAGCTGCCCTCCACGCTGGGCACGTACGCGTAGCCGTGCTCGGCCATCGCCTCCCGGAAGCCCGCCAGCCGGTCCTGGCCCGCGGGGGAGTCGAACGGGCCCGCGATCGTGGTGATACGGCGGCAGCCGCGCGCCAGCAGCCGCTCGGCCGCGATCCGCGCGCCCGCCTGCTGCGCCACGTCCACGTAGCTGATCGGGATCGGCGTGGACGGGCGCGCGAACAGCACCGTGGGCAGGCCCGCTTCGGTCAGCAGGAAGGGCAGCGAGTCACCGGGCGCTATCGACACCAGCGCCACGCCGTCGATGTGCTCCTGGCGCAGGTTGGCCACCAGCGCGTGCCGCGCGTCCTCGGAGTCGGCCAGCATCAGCACCGGATGCACCCCGCGCGGGCGCAGCACCGTCAGCAGGCCGCCGACCACCCGGCCGAAGAACGGGTCGCTGAACACCTGGCCCAGGAAAGGGTCGTCGGCGGTGCGGTGCGCCGGAACGGAGAAGACCAGCGCGACGGAGTCGGTGCGCCGGGTGACCAGGGTGCGGGCCGCGCGGTTGGGCACGTAGCCGGTCGCCGCGACCGCTTCCTGGACGATGCGCTGGATCTCCGGATCGACGTTGCGCGTCCCGTTGACCACGCGCGACACCGTCGCCCGCGACACCCCGGCGGACCGCGCGACGTCTTCCAGAGTGGGCTGGCGCGGCCCCGGCGGACGGCTGCTCGTCATGGGTGCAGTTATACCATGGGCCGGAGAGCGCTCTCCGGCCTTCGGTGCAGGCCACAGCACGGATCGGACCCCCGGGGCGGGGACAAGGGAGCGGGGTGCGGCGACCCCCCACAGGCCCGCCGCACCCCGCCCCGGCTCAGCCGGGTCCGCCGCTCAGGCGTACACCCCGAATTCGTACAGCGAGTCGCCGTACGCCGTGCCCCGCGCGGTGATCGTCACCCGCACGTACCGGCCGGTGCCGCTGACGTCCAGGGTGTCCACCCCGCCCGCCCCGGTCGACGTCGAGTGCACGGTCGTCCAGTTGCTGCCGTCGTTCGACACCTGCACCTGGTAGGCCTTCCCGTAGGCCGCCTCCCAGGCCAGCTGCACGTGCTTGACCGCGGTCGGCGCGCCGAGGTCGACCTGGATCCACTGCGGGTCGCTCCACTCGCTCGCCCACCGGGTCGTCATGTTCCCGTCGGTGGCCATCACCGGGGTGCACGGGCAGCCGCCCGTCGGGTCGGACTGGTAGGTCGAGGCGGTCGTGGGCCTGCCCTGGGCGACGTTCGTGCCGTCGACCTTCGGTGCCACCACCCGGAAGGACTTCGTTTCCACGCCGAGGTTGCCGTGGCCGTCGTAGGCGTAGACGTACACCTTCCACACCCCGAGCGTGGTGGGCGCGGTCACCGTGAACTGCCCGTCGCCGGTCTGCGTGAAGGTCACCTGGCGCAGACCCGTCGTGCTGTCCACGTACTTGGTGGAGTACATCAGGTTGTAGCGGACCGGGTCCCCGTCCGGGTCGGTCGCCTTCGCCGACACCGTGAACGTGCCGCCCGCGGGCACCGACGAGCTGTTCGACAGCGTCATCGAGCCGATCGACGGCGGGGTGTCCGCCTGCGGCGAGCCGCCGTAGTCCTTGGCGACCGAGTAGTACGCGGGCCGCTTCCAGCCCTCCGGGCGCAGGTTGAACCAGATGCCGCCGAAGTCGTTCTCCTCGCCGTAGTTGAACATCGTCGCGCCGAGCCCGACACCGGTGTGCCCGACGATGCAGTTCCACGCCGAGGTGTACGCGTCGCGCTTCTGCGCGTCCGTCGGCTCGGTCGGCACCCCGTTCGCGTCGTTCGGTACCTCCCACTCGCCCGCCTCGCCGGACTCCGTCACGATGTACGGCTTGGTGTAACCGCCGGAGACCCAGTCCTGCTTGACGTTGCAGACCGCCCCGTAGGAGTTGACGGCGTAGAGGTCCAGCGACGGCGTGTACTGCTTGTAGTACGGCCACGCGCCCGTCCACGCGTCGGTCGACGTCACCGGGTGGTTCGGGTCGATCGCGTGGATCGCCTGCGCCACCTGCTCCACGAACTGCGCGTAGGCGATGCGCTGCTGCTCGATCGCCGCGCCCGAGTAGTGGTCCTGGGTGGTGAGGATGACCTCGTTGCCGACGTCCCACATCAGCACCCCGGGGTGGTTCTTGTAGGTGCTGACCCAGTTCTTGATGTCGTTGAGGGTGTTGGTCTTGTACGTGGTGTCGTTGACGTAGTCCGCGCCCTGGTTGAGCCAGAAGCCGTTGACGACCTTCATGCCGTACGCCGCGGCCGCGTCCAGCAGCGGCTTGCTGCTCGCGTCGGTGCCCCAGGTGCGCAGCGTGTTGACGCCCATCGACTTCAGGTCGCGCATGTGCGCGTCGGCGGTCGTCGCGGACGGGCCCCACGTCACGCCCTTGACCTGCCAGGGCTTGCCGTCCACCGTGAGCTGCCAGTTGCCCTGGCCGCCCGTGACGTGGACGTTGCTCGCGCCGGTCGGTACGGGCGGGTCGGTCAGCGGGGCGGGGGCGCTGCCGGTGGTCTGCGACACCGTGACGCTGTCGATGCTCAGCACGCCGCCGGAGGTGGTGTCGTCGGCGGGCGAGGTGCAGCCGCACACCGCGTTGGGGTAGGAGCCGCCGATGCGCAGGCTGAAGTCGAGGTAGACGCCGTGGTGCACGGCCGCGTCCCACGTGGACACGCCGACCTGCGACTCGCTGACCTGCCAGACCTGGTTGCCGTCGAGATACCAGCGGATCTGCTCGTCGGAGGTGGTGCGGTCGATGATCTCGGAGTAGGTGTGGTAGCCGGTCTGGCAGCCCGCACAGGTGGCGAGGCCGCTGGTCAGGCCGTTGTACTCGGCGCAGTTGCCGCCGGGGGCCGTCCCGCAGTGGAGGGTCGCCGAGAGCTGGCTGCGGCCGTTGACGTCTTCCATGATGTCGCTCTCGCCCACCGCGGGCCACGCGTTGACGTTGCCGCGGTAGCCCGCGCCCATCGCCCGGAAGGACGGCCAGTAGCCGAGCGCCTTGGCGACGTCGGGCTGCTTGAGGGTCGCGGAGATCTGCAGCCGGCCGCCGGCCGGGGCCTGGAAGTCGGTGCGCTTGGTCTCGATGCGGCCCGAGGTCCAGGAGCCGCCCGACTTCAGGGCGGTCAGGCTGAGGTGGCCGCTGCCGTCGAGGCCGACGTTGGCGGGGGAGTCGGTGGCCGTCTCGACCTCGCCGGTGCCCCAGCCGGCGGGGCCGCCGGGGTAGGCGGTGCCGGTGTCGGTGATCCAGTTGCCCGCGTCGGGCTTGCTGCCGGCGGCGCCGTCGAAGCCGTCGCTCCAGAGGGTCGTCCAGTCGCCGGGGGGCGGGGTGCCGGTGCTGCCGCCGTTCGCGCCGCCGTCGGTGCCACCGGACGTGGTGCCGCCGGATGTGGCGCCGGTGCCCGCGGTGCCGTAGACCTGGAATTCCCACAGCGAGTAGCCGTAGCCGTTGCTGCGGGCGGTGCCGTTCATCCGGACGTAGCGGCCGGTGCCGGTGGCGGTGACCGTCTCGGTGCCGCCGGGCGCGGCGTTGGTGGCGTAGATCTGCGTCCAGTGGGTGGCGTCGTCCGAGACCTGGATCTGGTAGGCCTTCGCCGGATTCTCCCAGGTGAGGACGACCTTGCTGACGGTGGACGAGGTCCCGAGGTCGACCTGGAGCCACTGCGGGTCGGCCCAGGCGCTGGCCCAGCGGGTGGCGGAATTGCCGTCGACGGCCGCGGTGGCCGGGTAGCCGGCGCCCTCGGTGGAGGACGCGGTGGCGGGCTTGCCCTGGGAGAGCAGGGCGTCGGCGGCGTGCGCGGGGGCGGCCGGGACGGCGAGCGCGTAGAGCGCGAGGCCGGTGGCCACCAGCAGCAGGAAGGCGGCACGCAGCGGCGGAGGCAGGGCTCCGGCTCGCGAGCGTGCCGAGGGTGACGCTCTCATGACGGACTCCAGCGGTGGGGGGGGGAGGTGGAGGAGCTGGGGCGGTACGGGAGGGGAAATGTGATCTGGGAGAGCGCTCTCTCAGTGGCCCTGATGGTTGCCTCAAGGTTTCCGGGGTGTCAAGGGATGCGACATGAACGGCCGCCCGTGAGGCGGGTGATGGTGCCGTGACGCGCCGCAGGAGGCGGGGTCGCGGTGGCACTGCCCGGCGGGCCGCGGCGGGGCTTGACACCTGGTCGGCGGACGGCCAGGGTAGCGACTGCGGGAGAGCGCTCTCCCGCATCTCTCGCCACCCGGACTGCTCGTCCCCAGCCTGCCGCTCACCGCGGCCTTCCCGCCGATGGGCCGTCACGCCGCGGGCGGCGCCGCACGGAAGGCCATGAAGGGATGACCATGATCACCCCAGGGCCCGTGCCCGCGCCGCCCGCCGCCGCACCCGCGGTCACCGACGAGCGGCTCGACGCCCTCGTCGCCCGGCTCGACCTGCCCGCGAAGATCCGGCTGCTGTCCGGCGCCGGAACCTTCCGCACCGCGCCGGAACCCGCCGTCGGCCTGCGCGCGATGGGCTTCTCCGACGGCCCGGCCGGTGTGCGCGGGGAGCGCTGGGACGAGCGCGACACCGCGCTCGCACTGCCCTCCCCGACCGCGCTCGCCGCTGCCTGGGACGACGAGCTGGTCGCGGAGCTGGGCGGGCTGCTCGCCGCCGAGGCCCGCCGCAAGGGCATCGACGTGCTGCTCGCCCCGACCCTCAACCTGCACCGCACCCCCGCCGCCGGCCGCCACTTCGAGTGCTTCGCCGAGGACCCGCTCCTCGTCGGCCGCACCGCCGCCGCCTACATCCGCGGCGTGCAGGCCGGCGGGGTCGCCGCGACCGCGAAGCACTACGTGGCCAACGACTCCGAGACCGACCGCCTCACGCTGGACGCCCGCGTCGACGAGCGCACCCTGCACGAGGTCTACCTCGCCCCCTTCGAGGCCGCGGTACGCGCCGGGGTGTGGGTGGTGATGTCCGCGTACAACCGCGTCAACGGCGTCACGATGTCGCACAGCCCGCTGCTCGCCGAACCCCTCAAGGGCTCCTGGGGCTTCGACGGCGTCGTCGTCTCCGACTGGGGCGCGGTGCGCAGTACGGAGCCGGCCGCGCTCGCCCCGCAGGATCTCGCGATGCCCGGCCCGCACCCGCTGTGGGGGGAGCCGCTGGTCGCGGCCGTACGCGCCGGGCGGGTGCCGGAGGAGCTGGTCGACGCGAAGGTGCGGCGGCTGCTGCGGCTCGCCGCGCGGGTCGGCGCGCTGGAGGGGGCCGGGCCGCCGCGCGCCGCCGCGGCGCCCGCCGAGCCGCGCGCGCTGCTGCGCCGTGCGGTGGCCGCGGGGTGCGTACTGCTGCGCAACGAGGGCGCCTTGCTGCCGCTGATCCCGGCCGCTGCTCCCGGTGCGGCGGGCCCCGCGGCTCCGGGCGTGCAGGGGGCGTCCGGAGCCGCGTGGTCCGAGGCACCGGGCGTGCCCGGGGCGTCCGGGGATACCGGTGGCGTGTCCGGCGGCCTGGCCCGGCTCGCGGTGATCGGGCCGAACGCCGCCGCCGCGCGGGTGCAGGGCGGGGGCAGCGCGGGCGTCTTCCCGGAGGCGGTCGTGTCACCGCTGGACGGGATCCGGGAAGCGCTCTCCGGCACCGGTACCGAGGTCGTGTACGCGGAGGGCGTGCGGCTGGGCACCCGGCCGACCCCGCTGCACCCCGGCAACGCCGTCGACCCGCGCACCGGCGAACCCGGGGTGCTGGTCCGCTACCTAGCCGCGGACGGCTCCGAACTGTGCGCCGAACACCGGCTCAGCGGCCGCGTCCTGGAGCCCGGCGACGCGCCGGACCTGGCCCGTACGGCGGCGTCCGTCGAGGTCAGCGCGCATTTCACGCCCGCCGCCGCGGGGGAGTGGCGGCTGTCGGTCGTGGGCCTGGGCGCGGTCGCGCTGCGCGTGGACGGCGACGTGCTGATCGACACCGTGGTGGAGCCGGAGTCCGACGACCCGACGTACGTGCACGTGGCGCCGTCCTTCCGTACCGCGGTCCGCAAGGCCGTCGCGGGCGAGCCGCTGCACCTGGTCGCCACCCGCGAGCTGCGACCGGAGCAGGGGATGGCCGTCGCGCTGGCCGCCGACGCGCCGCGGCCCGCGGAGGACGCGGCCTTCGCCGAGGCCGTCGCGTGCGCGCGCGGCGCCGACGCCGTCGTCGTCGTGGTGGGCACCACGGACGAGATCGAGAGCGAGGGCGCCGACCGCACCTCGCTCGCGCTGCCGGGCCGCCAGGACGAGCTGGTCGCGGCCGTGGCCGCCGCCAACCCCCGCACGGTGGTGATCGTCAACGCGGGCGGCCCGGTCGAACTGCCCTGGCGGGAGAGCGCTCCCGCGGTGCTGCTGTGCTGGTTCCCGGGGCAGGAGGCCGGGCACGGGCTCGCCGACGTGCTCCTCGGCCGCACCGAGCCGGGCGGGCGGCTCCCCACCACCTGGGCCGCGCGGGCCGAAGGCGCCCCGCTGCCCGCCACGGCCCCCGAGGAGGGCGTGCTGCGCTACGCGGAGGGCCCGTACATCGGCCACCGCGCCTGGCGCCGCGCAGGGGCGGAACCGGCGTACTGGTTCGGCCACGGCCTCGGCTACACGACCTGGGCCTACGAGGCCTTGCAGGTGCGGCCGCTGCCGCAGGACGCCGCGGGCACCGGCGCGACCGCGCTGGTCACGGTGCGCAACACCGGCGCCCGGGGCGGGCGCGAGGTCGTCCAGGTGTATCTGACGACGGGCCAGGACGAACACGACGACGGCGGCCCGCGGCTCGCCGGCTACGCGGCCGTGCACGCCGCGCCCGGCGGCACCGCGGTCGCCGAGGTGCGGATCGAGCCGCGGGTGCTGGAGCGCTGGTCGCCGGCGGAGGCCCGCTGGGTGCCGCGCCCCGGCCCGTACGTGCTGCACGCCGGCCCCTCCGCCGCCCGGCAACCGCTCTCCGCGCCGCTGGCCCCCTGACCGCCCGTCAGCCGGGGCCCACCCCGGACCGGGGCGCCTTCCGCTCCTGACCGCGGAAGGCGCCCCACCCCACCGCTCCCCGAGGCGCCTCGGGCGTGCGGCTCTCGGGCGGCGCGGGGCCTTCCCGCTGCCCTGCCCGCCGGGCTCCTGGCCGGGAGCGGCCCCGTGCTCCTTCGCGCGAGTCGAGGGGCCGCGTCCGACCGTCTCCTGCCCCGGCCCCGGCCCGCCCGACGGGCCCTCGCACGGCGCCCTCGGGGGGCCTTCACGCGTCTGCCCGGCGGCGGTTCCGCGACCGCGTCCGGTCCCCACCAGGGCGGACGGCGGCGCTTCCGCTCAAGATCGGCATTGTCAGACCCTCCGGCTACCTTCAGTGGTGTCGCGCCGGTCAGGCGCGCAGACCCCGGCGTGTGCAGAGGAGATGACGCGTTGTCCGAGTGGGAGCCCGACTGGGGGAAATCCAGCACGGTGCGGGTGGTGGCGCCCGCGAGTCCGCGCAAGCTCGCCAAGGTGCCGTTCGTCGAGCTGGCCGACGGGCGGTTGCAGGGAGTGGTGTCGAGCGGCTCGGACATAGCGCGGGTGTACGTCTCGTCGGTCGCCGCGGGCTCGTTCGCGTTCACGTGCAGCACGAACAACAACCGTCCCTGCGGCGGCGCGCGCGGCATGTTCTGCAACCACATCCGCGCCCTCGTCGGCGAGGCCGTCCTCCAGTACGGTGCGCAGCGCGTCGCCCGCTACATGCGGCTGGATCCCGTCGAGGCCGGGGCGGACGCCGACGCGGTCCTGACCCCGATGGCGCAGGCCCGCCCGCAGCAGGGCGACTCGTCGGCGGCAGCCGCCGTCTTCAGCCGCTTCCTGCGCCAGTTGAGCTACCTGGAGCTGGCGCCGACCACCGCGCCGCTGCCGGAGATGCAGTGGTTCCCGCCGACCAGGGCGGTGGCGTGATGCGGGCGGACGTGCTGGCCGAGGAGATCGACGGGCTCGACGAGGCCCTGGCCGCCGTCGACGCCTTCGACGAGGCGCTGGCCTCCGGTCTGCTGCGGCCGCAGCCCGCGCAGGCGGCGGGCCTGGCGGCCCTTGCGGGCGCGCTCGCCGGGTCGCCGCTGGCCGGGAAGGTCGCCGAGGCGGCCGAGAAGGCCGCGGCGGGGGCGGCGGGCGAGGACCACTTCGTGGCGCTCGCCGCAGGCCGCACCGCCCTGCTCGGCTCGGTGCACGACGCGCTGGCCGCGCGTGTGGCCGAGGCGACGGGCCGGTCCGCCGCCGAGCCTTCCGCCCCGGAGCCGGGCGCGCAGCAGGCGGCGAACGTCCTGGTGGCCGCCCGCTCCTGGCTGTCGGACCTGGCCCGCCGCGGCTGGCGCGGCATGGACCACGAGGTCGTCGCGGGCGCCGCACCGGTCGTCGCGGCGATGCTGCCCGACCCCGCGCTGCGCCGCCTGGCCGCGCTCCTCGACGGCTTCGCCGACGAGCTCGCGGCGTGCTGCCCCGGCGCCGCCCTGGAGCGCGTCCCGGCCCGCCGCTGGGGCGATCTGTGGTCGCGCGCGCTGCTGCTGACACCGCCCGGCGCCGCGGGTGCGCCCGCCGGGGCCCGCGCGACCGGCCGCCTGCTGCCGCTCGGTGTCGACCTGCACGAGCACGCCACGGCCGTCCAGGCCCAGGTGCACGCGGTGTTCGAGCCCGCCGACGGATCCACGGCGCTGCTGGTACGGGCGAGCGTGTCGGCGCCCAAGCCGGAGACGGTGGTGGGCGCGGGCCTTTGGCAGCTGCTGCGCCCGCACATGTCACTGCTGGCCGCCGCCGGTGAGGGCCGGTGTATGGACGTCACGGGCATGCCGCTCACGGCCGAGGGCGATCTGGTCTGGGACGACGCGTGCGCCCGGCCGGGGGAGCCGGCCGACGCGTTCAGTACGGCCAGGGTCGCGCTGCCCGCGGCCGCAAACCCGGCGACGGCGCCGCTCGACCGGCATCCGGCGCGTATCGCCGTCCCGGTCTTCGTAGAGGGGTACGCCATCGTCCAGGACGAGGAGAGGGGCCTGGTCCTCGGCTTCGCGGGCGGTGAACTGCCCGTCGACACCGACCGGATCCCGGTCGCCGGCCCGCTGGCACCGGAGGCCGTCGCGAAGTCCGCCGCCTGCATCGGCCTGCTGCGCTGGGACGCGGGAGCCTTCCGCCTCCAACCGCTCGCCGTCGAGAGCGTCGTCCGCAAGAAGCCCGTCGCGCTGCACGCGGGTGCATGGGCGGGCGGCACCACCGACAAGGCCGGGGCCAAGGCGGAGAAGGCCGCCACCGACGCCGCCGCGGCACTGCGGGAGCGCGCGGGAAGGCTGCTGCGGAAATGACCGACCAGAACGGCGCGCCGCTGTCCGCGCCCGCCCACGACGCCCGGCGGCAGGTCGTCTACTGGCGGCTGCTCGCCCGGCTCTTCGACCAGGAGGAGCAGCCGGCCCTGGAATCCGCGAGCCTGGCAGTCGTCGAGGACATCGGCCTGCCCGCCGCGCTCCTCGACCCGCAGGTCTCCGTCGACTCCCTGGTGCAGCGCCACCCCGGACTGGCCGCCGAGTTCGACGGCCTGATGCTCCCGCAGGCACCCGGGCCGGACGGCAGCGGCGCGGACGGCGCCGGGGACGGGGACGACGCCGGGGCGGACGGGGAGGACGGCAGGGACCGCGCCGCCGAGGTGCGCCGCGCCGCCCTGGTCTCCAAGGTGCTGCTCAACGTCTTCGCGACCGGCGGCGGGGCCGTCACCGCGGGCCAACTGGCCCGCTGGCAGGCCGACGCCTGCTGGCTGGAGCGCGCCCTCGGCTGCCGCCCCGGCGATCTGCGCGGCGGCCGCGGCGCGGGCACCGGAGCGGGCGGCGCGGCAGGACCCGGCGTCAGCCCGACCGGGACGGGCGTCGGGCACGGCACGCCCGACCTGAGCCGGCTCGTCCCGGCCATCGGACCGGACCTGGCGGCGATCGAGGCCGACCTCGTCAAGCGGATGCAGCTGCGCGAGGTGCTGGCCGATCCGCAGCTGGCCGCCCGGCTCACCCCGAGCATGTCGCTCATCGAGCAGTTGCTGCGCGACAAGAACAACCTGTCGGGTGTCGCGCTGGCCAACGCCAAGGCCCTGATCCGCCGCTTCGTCGACGAGGTCGCCGAGGTGCTGCGCACCCAGGTCGAGAAGGCCACGGTCGGCGCGATCGACCGGTCGATCCCGCCCAAGCGGGTCTTCCGCAACCTGGATCTGGACCGCACGATCTGGAAGAACCTCACCAACTGGAGCCCGGAGGACGAGAAGCTCTACGTCGACCGGCTCTACTACCGCCACACCGCTCGCCGTACGACACCGCAGCGGCTGGTCGTGGTGGTCGACCAGTCGGGCTCGATGGTCGACTCGATGGTCAACTGCACCATCCTGGCCTCGATCTTCGCCGGACTGCCCAAGGTCGACGTGCACCTGATCGCGTACGACACGCAGGCCCTCGACCTCACCCCGTGGGTGCACGACCCGTTCGAGACGCTGCTGCGCACCAACCTCGGCGGCGGCACGGACGGCACGGTCGCCATGGCCCTCGCGCAGCCGCTGATCGCCGAGCCGCGCAACACCGTCGTGGTGTGGATCTCCGACTTCTACGAATGGCGCAGCGAACCGCTCTTCGAGAGCATGGCGGCGATCCACCGCTCGGGCGCCCGCTTCATCCCGGTCGGCTCGGTCACCAGCGCCGGCCGCGGCAGCGTCAACCCGTGGTTCCGCGAGCGCTTCAAGGACCTGGGCACGCCGGTGCTGTCCGGCCACATACGCAAGCTCGTCCACGAGCTGAAGTCGTTCCTCACCTGACCTTCCTCGGCCGACCTTCCTCGGCCGACCTTCCTCGGCTGATCCGGGCCCCGCCCGACCACCTCTGCCGCGAAGGCGGCCCCTTCACACGTTCGACCGTCCTGCGAGAAAGGCCCTGACATGTCCGACCTGCTGCGCGCGCCCGCGGAGATCAAGTACGCCGAGGAGCTGGACTGGCTGGAGTCCGTCGACGACGGCCCGAAGCCCTTCAGCTGGCGGCTGTCGCCCAAGACGGTGCGGCTGTTCGTCCTCGGCTCCGAGCGCTCCGACGGCCTGGACCGGGTGATCGCCCCGAAGTGGTTCGGCGACCGCAGCTTCGTGGAGCGCTCGATCGTCACCCTCGCCTCCGACCGCGGCCTGCTGCTGATCGGCGACCCGGGCACGGGCAAGAGCTGGCTCGCCGAGCTGCTGTCCGCCGCGATATGCCGCAATTCCACGCTCGTCGTCCAGGGCACCGCGGGCACCACCGAGGACCACATCAAGTATTCGTGGAACGTCTCGCAGGTCATCGCGAGCGGCCAGTCGCGCGACTCGATGATCCCCTCGCCGATCATGACCGCGATGGAGGCCGGCGCGATCGGCCGCTTCGAGGAGCTGACCCGCGCCACCAGCGACGTGCAGGACGCGCTGATCTCCATCCTGTCGGAGAAGTACATCTCGGTGCCGGAGCTGGGCGGCGACACCGCGGAGGCCGGGGAGGGCGGCACCGCCGACAACATCGTCTTCGCCAAGCCGGGCTTCTCGGTCATCGCCACCGCCAACAGCCGCGACCGGGGCGTCAACGACCTGTCGTCGGCCCTCAAGCGGCGCTTCAACTTCGTCCGCATCCCGGTGGTGACCGACAAGAAGAGCGAGGCGGAGATCGTCCGCTTCCGCACCGAGGAACTCCTCCGCCGGCACTCCATCGACCTCGACGTGCCGCCGACGCTGCTGGACGTGCTGCTCCAGAGCTTCGCCGACCTGCGCGCCTCGGCCGCCGCCGCGGGCAGCGACGACGAGAAGCTGGAGTCCGCGCTGTCCACCGCCGAGCAGATCGGCGTGCTGGAGGACGCGATCCTGCACAGCACCTTCTTCGGCGAGCGCAGCCTGACCGCCCGCACCCTGGCCGCCTCCCTGGTCGGCTCGCTGGCCCGGCGCGCGCCGGAGGATCTGGCGATCCTCAACAAGTACCTGCACGGCGTGGTCGAGCCGCGCAGCAAGGACCAGGGCGGCTCGTGGCCGGAATTCCTCGACGGCGGTCGCGACGCGATAGCCACCCTCTCGTGAGCGGCGCACAGGAGGCGGCGCCCTTCGACGCGCTGCGCGGCCGGCTCCAGGAGGCCGCCGCCGAGTTCGCGGACGGTCCGGACGCCCTGGAGGGCATCCTGCTGGGCATCGTCGACGACGTCGACCGCGCGGTGCGCGAGCCGCTGGAGATCTTCCCGGTGTGCCACCACTCGCCGGCCTCCGCGGTCGCCATGGCCCGCCGGCTGCGCGAGAAGCAGCCCAAGGTGGTCTACCTGGAGCTGTGCGAGGACATGGCGCCGCTGCTCCCCGAGCTGCGCAACTGCCGCCTGCCGGTGGCGGTGCAGGCCTTCGCGAGCGAGGTCGACGGCTTCCCCGCCGAGTGGGCGCCGCTGTCGGTCGTCGCCCCGATCACCGAGGCGTCCGCCGAATACCAGGCGATCGCGTACGCGCTGGACACCCCGGGCGTCGAGCTGGTGCTCGTCGACCGGTCGTGCGACCACGTCTTCCAGTGGCAGCCGGAAGGCCCGCGGCCGGCCGCCGAGCCCGGCGCCGAGCCGGACGCGCCCGCCCCCGAGGAGGAGGCGGCGCTGCACGGCGACGCCGTCGGCGTGGACGTCGGCGACCTGCGGCCGCGGTTCGCCGAGCTGGAGGAGTACCTGCTGCGCCACGGGCGGGTACGCCACTGGTCGGAGTGGTGGCACCAGTACGTCGAGGTGCCGCTCGGAGACAGCGACCACGACACCTACCGGCAGGTCATGCTGCTCATCGGCAGCCTCTTCCGGCGCCTCGCGCCCGGCGATCCGGGCCGCGTCCGGGTCGACGAGGACCGCGAGCGCCACATGTGGACGCGGATGCGCGAGCACCTGGCGGCCACCGGCACCGACCCGGCCGACTGCCTCTACGTCTGCGGCGCCTTCCACGCCGCCAGCCGCGTCCCGGAGTTCGGCGTGCACGGCAGCGACACCTTCGAGATCACCCCGCCCAGCGCGAGCACCTGGCAGTACGGCCTGATCCCGTCCAGCCACACGGCGATAGAGGCGCAGTTCGGGCTCGCCGGCGGGTCGGTGTCGATCGCCGCGACGCAGTGGGCGAAGAACGTCCGGCGCAGCCGGGTGCGGCCCTTCCGGCTCGCCGGGCAGACCGGCGGCAAGCTCCCGAAGGCCGCGCGGGCCCTGCCCCGCGTACCGGACACGGAGGCGTCCGACCGGCTCAGCGGCTTCCTGCAGCGCCCGCCGGTCCTCGACCGGCTGGACGAGGAGGAGCTGCTCGGCTGGAGCGTCGACATCGTCCGCGCCGCCCGGCGGAGCGGCTACCTCGCCTCCACCGCCGACGCCATCGCCGTCTTCGAGACCTCCATCCTGCTGGCCGGGATGCGCGACCGGGCCAGGCCCACGCCGTACGACTTCCAGGACGCGGCGGTCACCTGCATCGAGAAGGACACCGTGCCGGGCCGCCGGGACGTGCGCCGGCTCGTCGAGATCATGATGGGCGGCGACCGGATCGGCCAGGTCGGCTACGACGCCCTGCCGCCGCTCGCCCGCGACGTCCACGACCGGCTCGCCCCGCTCGGCCTGAAGCTCCAGCAGCGCGGCGTGCAGCGCGCGCTGCTGGACATGGCGTCCAGGCCCGAGCTCAAGGCCTGCTCCGACGTGCTGTGGATGCTGCGCCACCTGATGCCGCACGGCACCGCCCGCCCCATCATGGGCGAACGGCGGCTGGGCGAGCAGCCGATCCAGGAGTCCTGGGACGTCGCCCTCGGCACGCACCAGCGGGCCCTGATCGAGCTGGGCTACGAGGGTGTGAGCATCGAGCAGGTGCTGGAGCAGCGGCTGCGCCGCGAGGCCTACGGGCCGCAGGCGACCACCGCGCGCGTGCTCCAGGCCGTCGAGGACGCCACGCTCCACCTGCGCAGCCGCCGCCTCGCCGACGAGCTGGGCAACCGCGCCCTGGAGGTGCTGGCCACCGAACGCACCGTGGACGGTGCGCCCGAGGTGCTGCGCCGGGTCCGCCGGCTGCTCGCGTACTACCGCACCTGCGAGCCGGCGCTGCCCGGCTGGATCGAGTCCTTCGTCAGAACCGGCTACGCGCACTACTGCACGCTGCTGCCGACCGCCTTCACCGACGAGGACGCGACCGTACGGCAGGTCGCCGCGACGCTCGGCTTCCTCTTCGGCATGGAGAGCCTGGCGCTGTCGCTCGGCTGCGACCGCACCCAGCTGGAGCTGGCCGTCGCGCAGTCCCACCCGGAGGAGCCGGCCAGGGTCGCGCTGCTGTGGGCGGCGCAGCTCCAGCTCGGCCGGCTCACCCGGGCCGAGCTGCGCGAACGCTGCTCCGGGATGCTCGGCAACCCGCTGGTGGTGCCCGCCTACCCGCGCTATCTCAGCGGTTTCCTGCACGCGCTGGAGCCCGTCCCGCAGCTCGCGGACTTCGTGGTGGAGCTGGTGTCGGAGGCCTTCGCGGTGCTGCCCGACCCGGTGCTGCTGCCGTGGCTGCCGACGCTGATCGGCACGCTGCGCTCCGGCGGCGCGGACCTGGCCCCGCTGCTGATCCGGGAGGCCGGGCGGGTCTTCCCCGGGCGGCTCGCGGCCCTCGACGCGTGGGTGCCGCCGTGGGCGGCGGAGCCCGCCCCCGCGCTGCCGCCGGCCGCCCGTGGCGCCGCGCTGCTCGCCGCCCACCCGGCGGCGTGCGACGCGCTCGCGGAGCTGCTGGGCTGCGAGGTCACCTGGGCGGCGGCCGGGCCCGGCCCGGCCGGCGCGGTCCTCGCCGCCCGCCACCCGGCGACGGCCGCGGCCCTCGCGGAGATCCTCGGGGCCTGAGCCGCCGGGACACAGGTCAGGACGCCCTGCCGCCGGGGCGTCCTGACCCGTGTCCCCGGGGGGCCGGACTGCCGCGGAAATCTGGGAGAGCGCTCCCCGAGAGGCGGCGCCGCAGCCGCGATCTGGCACTATGTGCCATGTCGTAGCGATTCCCTGGGGGCGCCGTGCAGTCCGGACGCGCCCCGGGTCCGGCCGGGCGGGTCCCGCGGCGGGACCGGCAAGGCGCGCGGACCGCCGGGACCGACAGCTTGAGGGGGAGCCCGGTGACGCGCGAGGTGGGCCGGACGACGAGGGACCTGCGGCGGATCAACCGCACGTCCGTGCTGACCAGGCTCTACCTGCACGGCCCGGCGAGCCGCTTCGACCTGATGAAGGCCACCGGGCTCAGCTCCGCCACGGTCAGCAACGTCGTGACCGACCTGGTCGCGGACGGCCTGGTCGCCGAGGCCGGGCTGCTGGACTCCGACGGCGGCCGGCCCCGTACGCTGCTCGAAGTCCGGCCCGGGTACGCGCGGGTCGTCGGGGTCGACATCGGCGAGACGCACGTCCAGGTCGGGCTCTTCGACTGGACGCTGGACACCCTCGGCACCGCCACCTACCCGATGGACGAGGGCCGCCCCGACCCCGTCGTGCTCGCCGAACTGGTGCGGGCCGGTATCGAGGAGGTCACCGCCAAGGCGGGCGCCGACCCCGCGACGCTGCTCGGCGTCGGGGTCGGGGTACCGGGCGCGGTGCTGCCGGACGGCCTGGTGCACGCGCCGACCCTCGGCTGGTCCGACGTCCCTTTCGGGGCGCTGCTGCGCCCGCACGTCGCCGCCCCGCTGCACGTCGACAACTGCGCGCGCACGCTGGGCCAGGCGGAGATGTGGCGCGGCGCGGGCCGCGGCGCGCAGCGGGCCATCGTCGGACTGCTCGCGGTCGGCGTCGGCGCGGCGGTGGCCACCGGCTCGCCCGGCGGGGTGACCAGCACCACCAGCGAATGGGGCCACACCGTCGTCGAGTCCGGCGGCGCGCCCTGCCGGTGCGGCTCGCGCGGCTGCCTGGAGGCGTACGTCGGCGCGGACGCGATCCTGGAGCGCTACGGGCGGCTCGCCGGCCTCCCGGAGCCGGAGGACGCCCGTCCCGGCGCCGGCGGCGGCACCGACACCGAGGCGCGGCTCGCCGCCCTCGTCGCCCGCGCGGACCGGCCGGGCCCGGCTGCCGACACCGTACGCGGCACCGCCGAATACCTCGGCATCGGCATCGCCAACCTCGTCAACCTGCTCGGCCCCGACCGGGTCATCCTCTCCGGCTGGGTCAGCGCGGCGATGGGCCCGGCCATGATGCCCGCGGTGCGCGACGCGATGCGCCGCCACACCCTGGACTACCTCGCCGAGCGCACCGTGCTGGAGCTGGGGCGGCTCGGCCCGGAGCAGGTCGCGCTCGGCGCGGCGACGCTGCCGGTGCACGAACTCCTCACCGCGGGCGGGCGCTGAGCCGAGAGCGGCCGCTGATCCACCGGCGGCGCCCGACCACCGGCCCCTGAACCGTCCGCCCCGTGTGCCGGGAGCCAACCCGGCGCCGTGGCACGTCCTCTGACGTCCCGTCATGCCTTCCGGTCGTCACTCGCGGCCGCGCCGTGCGCGCACCCTCGCGGCAACACCGCGGAAATTTATGTGTCACGACCGTTGACCCCCCATTCGCTTCTACTTAGTTTAAGTCGCAGAAAAAGCACGCGGGCGATGCCCCGCCACCCTCCCCGTACGCACCCTGGAGCCCGTATGCCCTCCCAACCCGGCGACGGCCGGCTGTACATCGACGGCGCCTTCGTGCCCGCCGCCTCCGGAGCGACCGCGGTCGTCGAGGAGAAGGCCACCGGCCGCCCCCTCGGCAGCTACGCCCTCGGCGGCGCCGCCGACATCGACCGCGCGGTGGCCGCCGCACGGGCCGCGCAACCGGGCTGGGCGGCGCTGTCCGCACCGGACCGGGCGGCGTACCTGCGCGCCATGTGCGGCTATCTGGAGGCCCACTTCGCCGACCTGGTCGAGCTCAGCATGCGCGAGACCGGCGGGGTGCGGGCCAAGGCCGAGGACGAGGTCGGCACGAGCATCAAGCAGCTCACGCTGTCCGCCGTCCAGGCGAGCGAGAGCGCGGGCGACATCCTGCCGCCGTACAAGGCGGGCAAGCTGTCGATGTCGCGCGCGGTGCCACTGGGTGTTCTCGGGCTCATCACACCGTGGAACTACCCGATGAACCTCGCGATGCGCGCCCTCGCCCCGGGTCTCGCCTTCGGCAACACCGTGGTGCTCAAGCCCGCCGAGCTGACGCCGGTGATCGGCGGCCAGGTGCTCGCCGCCGCGGCCGACCACGCGGGCCTGCCGCCCGGCGTGCTCAACGTCGTCACCGGCGACGGGCCGGGCGCCGGCTGGCCGCTGGCCCGCCACCAGGGCCTGGACATGCTGGACTTCACCGGCTCGCGCGAGGTCGGCCTGGCGATCACCCGCGCGGCCGCGGCCGAGCTGCGCGACATCCGGCTCGAACTCGGCGGCAGCAACGCCTTCGTGGTCCTCGACGACGCCGACATCGACCTCGCCGCGGGCTGCGCGATGATCGCCTCGCTCGAATTCCAGGGCCAGACCTGCATCAGCGCCAGCCGCCACATCGTCCTGCGCGAGGTCGCCGACGCCTATCTCGACGCGCTGACCCGACGGGCCGCCGCCCTCACCGTCGGCGACCCGTTCACCCCCGGCACCGCGCTCGGCCCGCTCATCAGCGAGGCGCAGCGCGACCGCGTGCACCGCGGCATCGTCGAGCCGTCGCTCGCGAGGGGCGCCCGGCTGCTGACCGGCGGCACGTACGACGGGTTGTTCTACCGGCCCACCGTCCTGGCCGATGTCACACCGGACATGCCCGCCTTCCGCGAGGAGATCTTCGGCCCGGTCATCCCGGTGACCGTCGTCGACTCCGAGGCCGAGGCGGTGGCCCTCACCAACGGCCTGCCCATGCTGATGAACTCCGTCTTCACCCGCGACCTGGTACGCGGCCTGTCCGTCGCGGAGCAGCTGCACGCGGGCGAGGTGCACGTCAACGACGCGCACGCCCGGCACGGCGCGGAGAACCAGATGCCCGGATTCACCCGGCGCCAGTGGATCGGCCTCCAGCGCACCCCACTGACCCTTCCCGACTGGGCCGCCGCGCCCGCCACGACAGAGAGCTGAGGACACCCCATGAGCGTGACACCGAGAAGACGGCGCGCGAGCGCGGCCGCGGCCCTCGCGGCAGGGCTGCTGCTGGCCACGGCGGCCTGCGGGGGCGGCGGCTCCGGCTCCGGGGACAAGGCCGACGGGAAGTCCGGGGGGACGGACGGCGGCGGCAAGGGCAAGGTCACCCTGACCTTCTGGGACTGGGACCCCAACATCGACAAGGTCGTGGCGAAGTGGAACACCACACACCCCGACATCCAGGTCAAGCTGTCCAACCCGGCGGGCGGCGACCAGCTCGTGGCGAAGATGATCACCGCCCACGAGGCGAAGAACGGCCCCGACATCGCCAAGGTCGAATACCAGTCGCTGCCCGCGCTGGTGTCCAAGGGCGTGGTCGCCGACATCACCGACTACACCAAGGACACCGTCACCAAGTTCGACGACGCGACGCTGCGGAGCACCGTCTTCCAGGGCAAGGTCTACGGCGTCCCGCAGGACGTCGCCCCGCTCATGCTCTTCTACCGCACCGACCTCTTCCAGAAGTACGGCCTGAGCGTGCCGAAGACCTGGGCGGACTTCGCCACCACCGCCAAGGCCCTGCGCGCCAAGGACCCGAAGGCGTACCTCACCAACTTCGACGCCGCCGACCCGGGCTGGTTCACCGGGCTCGCCCAGCAGGCCGGCGCGCAGTGGTGGTCGGCGAGCGGTGACACCTGGAAGGTGAACATCAACGACGCGCCCACCAAGAAGGTCGCGAGCTACTGGCAGCAGCTCGTCGGGGACGGCAGTGTCGCCAAGAACCCGTCGTTCTCCCCGCAGTGGAACAAGCAGATGAACGACGGCACCCTGCTCACCTGGATCTCCGGCGCCTGGGCCCCCGCCCAGCTCGGCGGCATCGCCCCGTCGACCAAGGGCAAGTGGGCCGTCGCCCAGCTGCCCGCCTGGACCGCGGGCGACCCGGCCACCGGCATCTGGGGCGGCTCGGCGACCACCGTGACCGCCGACTCCAAGCACCCGAAGGAAGCGGCCGAATTCGCGTCCTGGCTCAACACCGACGACGCGGCCGTGACCGAGCAGGTCAAGCAGATCAACGTCTACCCCGCCGCGACCGCCGGCCGCTCGCTGCCGGTGCTCCAGGCCGCGCCCGCCTTCTTCCCCAACCAGCCCGACTTCTACGCCGAGGTGAAGAAGGTCGCCCCCGCCGCCCGCAGCTTCCCGATGTGGGGCCCGGACGTCACCGTCACCTTCACCGGCTACACCGACGGCTTCGGCAAGGCCCTCCAGTCCGGCGGCGACTTCGGCGCGGCCCTGGACGCCATGCAGGGCGCGACCCTGGCGGACATGAAGAAGCTCGGATTCACGGTCGGCTGATGGCGCGCAACGTACCTCCCGCGCGCCGGACCAGCGGGTTTCCCTACCTGCTGGTCCTGCCCGCCGTGCTGCTCTTCGCCGGGTTCGTCGTGGCCCCCGGCGGCTACGCGCTGCTGCTCAGCTTCCAGCGCCGCAAGGTCAACGGCGGCCTGCTGGGCGGCGGTACGCACACCGTCTGGGCCGGCCTCGCCAACTACCGCGACGTCCTGGGGGATTCCGAGCTGTGGTCCGGGGTGGTGCGGATGCTCGCGCTCGGCGCGATCACCGTGCCCGCGACCGTCGGCCTCGCGCTGCTCTTCGCGGTGCTGCTGGACCTGGAGGGCACCCGGCTGCGGCGGGCCACCCGGCTGACGATCTTCCTGCCGTACGCGGTGCCCGGTGTGATCGCCTCGCTCATGTGGGGCTTCCTCTACCTGCCCGCGACCAGCCCGATCGGGGGCGACCGCGCCGACTTCTTCGGCCAGGTCGCGGTCTACTTCTCGGTCGCCAACGTCTCGGTGTGGGGCGCGGTCGGCTTCAACATGATCGTCATCTACACCGCGCTGCGCGCCCTGCCCGCCGAGCTGTACGAGTCGGCGCGCCTCGACGGTGCGTCGGAGTGGCAGATCGTGCGGCGTATCAAGGTGCCGATGGTGATGCCCGCGGTCGTGATGTGCGCGCTGTTCACCGTCCTCGCCGCGCTCCAGGTCTTCAACGAGCCCAACACCCTCAAGCCGCTCTCCAACGCGGTGTCCTCCACCTGGGTGCCGCTCATGAAGATCTACGACGACGCGTTCGGCAACTCCGACATCTACTCGGCCGCCGCGACCTCCGTCGTCCTGACCGCCGCGGCCCTCGCGGTGTCCTTCGCCACCGCCCGCCTCATCCACTCCCGGGTCCAGCAGGAGTCCGCATGACCGCCCCCTCGATGGCCCCCGCCGCGCGCGGGCGTACCGCCGCCGCCCCGGCCCGGCGCCCGCGGCGGATCGCGGTGCTGCCGACCGCGGGGCTCGTCCTCGGCGCGCTCTACTGCGTCGTCCCGACGCTGTGGATCCTGGTCGCGGCCACCAAGTCGAGCACCAAGCTCTTCTCGACCGACACCTACACGCCCTCGCTCGATCTCGGCCTGGCGCACAACATCCGCGACCTGTCGGACTACCAGGGCGGCATCTTCTGGCACTGGATGTTCAACAGCTTCCTCTACGCCACCGTCGGCGGGGTGCTGGCGTCGCTGGTGTCGGCGGCGACCGGCTACGCGCTGGCCAAATACGCCTTCCGCGGGCGGACCGCGCTGTTCAACACCATCCTCGCCGGGGTGCTGCTGCCGCAGATCGTCCTCGCGGTGCCGCAGTACCTGCTGCTGTCCAAGGTGGGAATGACGGACAGCCTGGTCGGGGTGCTGCTGCCGCAGCTGTTCAACCCCTACGGCATCTACCTCTGCAAGATCTACGCGGAGTCCGCGGTGCCGGACTCGCTCCTGGAGGCGGGCAGGATCGACGGGGCGGGCGAGGGGCGGCTGTTCCTCTCGGTCGGCCTGCGGCTCATGGGACCGGGGCTGGTGACGGTCTTCCTGCTGCAGTTCATCGCGATCTGGAACAACTTCCTGCTGCCGTTCGTGATGCTCACCTCCGACGACAAATTCCCGCTCACCGTGGGGCTCTACAGCCTGCTGCGGCACGGCGCGGCGGAGGCGTCGCTCTACTCGCTGGTGATCACCGGGACGCTGCTGTCCGTGCTGCCGGTGATCGCGCTGTTCCTGTCCCTCCAGCGCTTCTGGCGGATCGACCTGGTGACGGGGGCCCTCAAGTAGGGGACCGCGGCTCGCGCCTGTGCCCGGCCCCGACCCTGTGCGGGCTTCGAGGTCTTCACTTCTTGAAGCCCGCACAGGGGATTGACGCCGGTAGCGCTGCGAGGAGTTAATTCCTTCAACCGCCGGTGGGAGCGCTCCCACTTTCACTCGGGCAGGGCTCCCCGGCGGTATCCGTGTCCTGTGCCGAGGATTACCGAGGAGCCCGTCCGCATGACCGCACGCGTCCGTACCCGTACGCTCACCGTCGCCGCGGCCACCGCCGCACTCGCCGCCGTCACGGCCGCGGTGCCCGCGCACGCCACCGCGCCCGGCCACCCCGCAGCCGCCCCCACCACGCTGTTCACCCCGCCGGCTAACGCGGACGCGAACGCGCAGATCCTGGACCTCGTGAAGCACTGGCAGATCAAGGACGCCGCCGGGCTGCTCGCGATGACGCTCACCCCGCAGGCCGTGTGGTTCGACGGCGGCACCACCCCCGCCGCCACCCGCGCGGCGGTCGACAAGACCGTCAGCGCCGCCGCCCGCCGCCACCAGCTCCCGGTCCTCGCGCTCTACAACATCCCCGGCCGCGACTGCGCCCAGTACTCGGCGGGCGGCGCCGCGAACACCGCCGACTACCAGGCGTGGATCGACGCGGTGAAGGCCGGCATCGGCAACCGCCCCGCCGACGTCGTCCTGGAGCCCGACTCGCTCGCGCTCGTCCCGTCCGACTGCGGGATGGACGACGCCCAGGGCACCAAGACCACCGAGCGCTACGACCAGATCCACTATGCCGTGAACGCCCTGGAGCCGCTGGCCGGCACCAAGGTCTACCTCGACGCCGGGCACAGCGGCTGGCACAGCATCAACGACATCGTGCCGCGGCTGATCGCGGGCGGCGTCGACGACGCCACCGGCTTCTACCTCAACATCTCCAACTACCGCTCGGACAGCGAGATCGCCTGGTACGGCAAGCTCGTCTCGTCGTGCCTGGCCTACGTCTCGGAGGGCGGCGACGCCGCGGCCTGCCCCAACCAGTGGTGGCCCGTCAACGACGCCCAGACCTGGCTGGACGCCAACGTCCACACCGCGCCGGCCGCGATGAAGCACTACGTCGCCGACACCAGCCGGAACGGACAGGGCCCCTGGACGCCGCCGGCCGGCGTCTACTCCGACGCCCAGGACTGGTGCAACCCGCCCGGCCGCGGCCTCGGCGCCCGCCCGACCCTGAAGACCGGCGACCCGCTCCAGGACGCCAAGCTCTGGGTCAAGATCCCCGGCGAGTCCGACGGCCAGTGCACCCGCGGCACCGCCGGCCCGAACGACCCCGAGCGCGGCTACCAGGACCCGGCCGCGGGCAAGTGGTTCCCGCAGCAGGCGCTGGAGCTGCTGCACCACGCGAACCCGGCGGTGCTGCCGCACTGAGCCCGGACCCGGCTCCTTCCCCACGCGGGGAGCGAGCCGGACCCGCGCCGCTCTCCCGCCCGACCTGCGCCGCACCCGGCGCCGACCCGCGCGCACCTCGCGCCCGACCCGCGCCGGCCCCGGACCGCCCCCGGGCCGCGCGCAGCGGCTCCTCAGCCCCCAGCCTCGGGCGAGGGCCGCGCCCCGAGCCCGCCCGCCGGCACCGCGCCGGCGGGCGGGCTCTCCGCCTTTCCGGCGTGGGGCCGCCGGTGCCGCGGTGGGCGATGGGGCAGAGTGGCCGCATGCTGCCCGAGGTGCCCTCGCCGGACGACCCGCACGTGCGCCACATGCGCCGCGTGCTGCTGGCCGTCATCACCGGAAGCTTTCTCTTCCTCATCCCCTGGATCGGCTATCTCTACGTGAGCCTGCCCACCCACCGAACGGTGAGCAACTGGCGCTACGCCTGGGTGGGTTTCGACGGCGCGCTCATCGTGCTGCTCGGCATCACCGCGGTGTGCGCGTGGCGGCGGCTCCAGATCTTCATCCCGTGGGCCGTGGCCACCGCCACGCTGCTGTGCTGCGACGCCTGGTTCGACATCGTGCTGGACTGGAACAGCGGCGACCTGGCGGTCTCGATCATCACCGCGGCCGTGGCCGAGATCCCGCTCGCCGCCCTGCTGCTGCACGCGGCCCGGCGGATGATCCGGCTGACCCTGACCGTCGCTTGGGCGCGGGCCGGCCGCGAGGGTCCTGTGCCGCCGCTGTCCCGGATGTCGGTGCTGGTGCTGACGGAGGACACCACGCCCGAGCACCGGCCCTGACCTGGCGGGGGCGCATTCGCGTTCGCTGCCGGGGGAGTTGTCCACAGGGCTGCCGCGCGGGTCTGGCCGGGGTGTGGGCCGCTCGGTAAGATCTTTCTGTAAGTTTCAGCACGGCCGGTCAGGTTGGCCGGGACGGGGGGAGCGGAGCCATGGCTGTCGCAGCGGAGGGCGCGGCGTACGACGTGCTGGTGGTCGGCGGTACGGGCGTCGACACGATCGTGCGGGTGGACGAACTGGCGGTGCCGGAGGGCGACTCCTGCTCCGTCCCGCCGATCAGGGATTACGTGGCGCACACGGGAAACGGGGTGGCGCTCGGCTTCCAGGCCCTGGGCCTGGCCACGGGCTTCATCGACTTCCTCGGCGAGGACGCGCAGGGCCGGATGATCCTGGAGCGGTACGCCGCGGCCGGTCTCGACTTCCACCACCTGCCCGCGCCGGCCGGCACCCCGCGCAGTGTCAACCTGGTCGACCGCGAGGGCCGCCGCTTCTCCTTCTTCGACGGCCGCCACCCGCGGGATCTGCGGCTGCCCCCGGAGTTCTACCTCCCCTATGTCGAGCGGGCCCGGCATGTGCACATATCCCGCTCCGGACCCGCCGAGCCGGTCTTCGCCGACGCGGCACGCCTGGGCCGCACCATCTCCACCGACCTGCACGCGTGGGACGGCGAGGACGCGTCCGCGCTCCCCTGGGCCCTGGGAGCGGACCTGGTCTTCCTGAGCGCCGCGGAAGTGGGGGAGCGGATACCCGAGGTCATGCGGCGGATCCTGGCGGAGGGCCGGGCGGAGCTGGTGGTGGCGACCGACGGCGCCGCGGGCTGCCACGTCCTGGAGCGCGGGGAGTCCGTGCCGCGGCGCTTCCCCGCGGTGGTGCCGGAACGGCCCGTCGTGGACAGCAACGGCGCGGGTGACGCCTTCCTGACGGCCTTTCTGCACCGCCGCTTCTCCGGCGCACCCCTGGAGGAGTGCGTGCTCGCGGGGGCGGTCTCCGGCGCCTTCGCGTGCGGGGTCCCCGGCACGCACGAGGAGCTGATCGGCGCCCCGGAGCTGGCCGCGGCCGTCGCGCGGGCCACACCGGCCCGTACGCCGGTGGGCTGACCCGCTCCCGTACGGGCGGCGGTCCGGCGGGAGCCTGCCCGGGTGTGCGGCGGGGTGGACGGTCAGCCCGCCTCGATGCGGCGGACCGCGGTGTCGAGGGCGGCGTCCTGCGAGGTGTAGACCTCGCACACCGGGTTGCCGGTCGGCGTCCTGGTGTGGTCGATCTCCCACAGGCTCAGTTCGGTGCCGTCCAGCAGCAGGAACGCGTGCTCGTAGAGCGACCAGGACACCTGCCGCCCGGCCACCAGGGTGCTCCGGCGGGTGACGATGCTGATGTCGTGCGCGATGGCCGCCCGCAGCCGGGCCCGCAGTTCGTCGCCGGGCGCGCTCGGGTTCGCCGCGCGGCGCAGCAGCCGGCGGGCGTGCTCCGCCGAGTCGCCCTCGGTGTACGTGCGCCGGAGCGCCTGGTCCGGGGCTGCGGCGAGCAGGGCGTCGAGTTCGTCGGCGTCACCCGCGTCGGCGTCGCCGGTCACCCGGTCGCGCCCGCCGGTGCCGGCCGCCCCGCCGGTACGGATGCCGCCCGCCGGGTCCGCACCCCGCGGCGCTCCGCCGGAGGCGCCGTAGGGCACCTCCACCGGGCCCATCGGCCCGCCGAAGGCCAGGTCGACCTCCCACTCGGCGAGGGCCAGGTCCTCCGGCTGTGTGAAGACCGTGCGGTGCGGCAGGCCGTCGGCCGCGGTGTCGTGCTCCAGCTCCCACAGCAGCCGCACGTCGCCGTCCGGCATCAGGAAGCTGTGCCGGAAGGTTCGGCGGTTCATCCGGCGCGGCGGGCCCTTGGCGTGGCGGCAGGACTGCAGGCCGCAGTGGTGCATCAACGCGGTCCGCAACGCGTCCAGTTCGTGCGCCGCCTCGATTCCGCCGACCGCTCGGGCGAGCAGTCCTTCGAGCTGGTCCGCGGGCGTGCCGCCCGCGCGCTCGGGTTCCGCTGTGTTCGCGAACTCGCCGTCCATACGGTCCTCCCGGCCTCCGCCGTACCGCAACCCCGGCGACTCAGGGTAGTAGGACCGTCGCCGATTGCGCCCGCGAACGCCGACATTTCCGGGCGTGCGGCCGATTTTCGCGCCCTGTACGGCATGTTCCGGCCCCGCGCGCCCCATGCGCACCCCGCCGCGCCCCTGCCGCAAGGGCCTCTCGCGTCAGAGCCCTCTCGTGTCAGGGCCCTCTCACGTCATGGGAGTCGGTGCGTTTCGGGCACGGGGCCGGCCGGCCGCGGCGCTCCCGGTGGGTCAGCCGGCGGGGTGGCCGGCGCCGTCCTGCTCCGGTCCGGGGAAGGGTGTGCCGCAGCGTGCGCAGCGCGGGGCCTTCATGTCCTCGCGCATCGCGCCGCACTCGTCGCAGACCCGCTCCAGCCAGCAGACCGGGTCACCGCCCTCGGTGCGCTCCTCGTGGCCGTGCTCGCCGTCCGCCGTCATCCTCGTGTTCCCTCCTCCGCCGTGGCCTCCGCGGTACGCGCCGCCCCGTCGCCGTCCGCCGCGGGCCGCTCCTCCCGGGCGTCCCAGCGGCTCCGCGCACGCCGCAGCGAGCGGGCCTCGGCGTAGCCGAGCCGGGCCGCGGTCTGCTGCGCCGACCAGCTCCCCGTACGCCGCAGGCCCAGGGAGAACTCCTGGCGCACCGCGTCCAGTTCCGCCCGCCAGGTGGTGTCGGACTCGGCCAGCCGGCGCTGCAGGGTGCGCGGGCTGACGGCGAGCTGCCGGGCGGCCGCGGCCAGCGACGGCCGGCCGTCGGCGAACTGCGTGAGGATCGCCCGGCGCAGATCCGGCAGCGGTCCGGTCGGCCGGGGTGGCGGGACCGCCGCCGCGGTGCGCCGGATGATCGCCGCGAGCGCGGGGTCGGCGCCGGGAAGCGGGGTGTCCAGCGCCCGCCGGGTCAGCGTGATGCTGTCGGTCCCGGCGTCGAAGTCGATGCTTCCGTCGCCGAAGAGTTCGGTGTGGCCGGCCGTCCGGCGCGGTGCCCGATGGGTGAAGGAGACCCGGGCGGGGGCGACCGCGCCGCCCGTGCTGTGCCGTATCACCTGGGTGAAGGTGCCCATCACGAACTCGGCCACCAGCCCGCGCAGTTCGCTGTCGGGCAGCAGCGCGCCGTAGGAGATGGTCACCTCCTCGTCCGACTCCTCGGTGGCGAGTTCGGAACCGTCGCTGAGCAGGTGCAGATGCGCGCCGGAGACCGCCAGCCCCTCGCCCAGCGTGGGCGCTGTGCTGAACAGGTAGTCGAAGAGGTCGAGTTGGCCGTGCCGGTAGTCCGCCGCCGTCAGCAGCCCGGCGTCCTGGCGTCCGGTGCGGCCGATCACCTCCGTCCACAGGCCGTAGAGGCGCATCGACGGGACGCGCGCGGTCGGCGGGCCCTCCAGCACCTCGGGCGGGAGCCCCGCGGCGCGCAGCATCGACCGGGTCCCGGTGTCGCCGATCGCCGCGGCGCGGGCTATCAGCCGGGGCAGGACGACGCTCTCGGTCGGCCCGGCGTTCGGCGCCGCCACGGCGGGCGGCGGGGACGTCGGGGTCGGCGGCATGCCGGGCACCTCGGGAGTCTGTGTGGGGGCGAGGGGGCGTCGGGCCGGCCGGCGGGGCGAAGTACGCGCGGCGCCGCCGGTCTTCCGGAAGCCTAACGTCCTCCTGGCGCGTTGTGTCCGCCTCGTGGCGCGTTCCGTCCTCCCGGACCGGGGGAGCGGTGACGATGATCAGACGAACGGGTGCCTTCGGGCACCGGGTGCGCCCGCGCCAGGGAGGGGGTGGGCGCACCGGGGGGAGGGGCACCGGCGCGGATGGGCCACCGTCCGCGCCGGTGATCAGGGCCGTCGGCCTCAGCCGTCGCTCGTGCCGCCTGCGCCGCCCACGCGCTCGCGTGGCCAGTGGCGGCGGCCGAGGCTGACGATCCGCATCCGCAGCCGGGCCGTCTCGGCGATCGAGGCCCGCGCGGCGGTGTCCTCCCGCGGCGCCTCCATGACGGCCGCCGCCGTCAGCACCATGTGGTCCACGTAGAGGCCCGCCAGCACCCGCAGTTCCGCGGGGCGCCAGCCCGCCGACTCCGGCTGGGCGGCGAGCCCGGCGGCCACCTCCGTGGTGAAGCGGTCGAGTTCGGCGGCGATGGCCTCGCGCACCGGACGCACCCCGCCGTAGCGCTCGCGTGCGATGAAGCGGACGTGCGCCCGATGCTCGTCGGCGTACGCGACCGTGAGCGCCACCGCGCGGTCGATGAGGTCCGTCGGGTCCGAGGAGTTCGCGGGAGCCGGGCCGTCCGTGCCGCCGGCCATCACCTCCCGGACGACCGCGTGCAGGCTGCCCAGCGCCTCGCCGACCAGGGCCACGCCCAGCGCGGCCATGTCCGGGAAGTGCCGGTAGAAGGCGGCCGGTGCGACGCCGACCTCACGGGTGACCTCGCGCAGGCCGAGGCTGCTCAGGCTCTGCCGGTCCAGCAGCCGCAGCCCGGCGTCCAGCAGCGCCCGCCGGGTCTGCTCCTTCTGGGCCTGCCGGACCCCTGGTGTGTGACTCACATCATTCAGTAAACAACCGTTCGCCGACTTCCGCTACCGTTAGACTCGATAGTCAGTGAACAACTGTTATCCGAACCCCCGAGACCGACTGGAGGTGCCGCCGGTATGGCCCTTGTCGTCGTCCTGCTCGGCATCGGCGTCGTGATGGGCGCCGCCGCCCATATGCCGCTCACCGTCTTCGGCGTCGCGTCCGCGGCCGTCGCCGCGTGGCTGCTCGCCTTCGCCGTACGCGAGGCCGTCGCGCGGCGCCGCGGCTGACGCCTCGCCCCGGCGTCCCGCCGACGCCCTCGGCCGCCGCCCGCACGGCGCCGGCCCCCCATCCGACAACGCCCACGGAAGAGGACACCGTGAACCCCGCAGCCCATCCGGTCCCGGCCGGCACTCCGGCCGCGACCACCGACGACGCCGACGGCATGGCCGTCGCGTCCTTCCTGCTCGGCCTGCCCGGCCTGCTCGTGCTGAACCTCGTGCTGGGCCCGGCCGCGATCGTGCTGGCCCTCGTCGCGCTCGCCCGCGGCACCCGCCGCCGCGGCCGCGCCCTGCTCGGACTCGCCCTCGGCGTGGCCGCGGTGGCGCTCCAGATCGCGCTGACGATCGCCGGCCACGGGGTGCTCTGGTCCTTCGAGTGACCCGCGCCCCGTGCGGGCCCGGTCGCGGAAGGCCCCGTGACATGGGTGTGGGGGCCGGCGGTCGCGCGCGGGCCCACCCCCAGAAACCAAAGGCGGGGGGCGCCCGGCCCCGGCGCACCCGGGGGGTGCCCGGGGTGAGCGGGAGGCCGC
>NZ_JBIRQQ010000013.1:0-183499 GCF_044333285.1 Streptomyces sp. NPDC021020 | reverse complement strand
CGCCGGCCGCCGCCCCGGGGTGTTGTTGCCCCCGCGCCGCCCCCCCCCCCGCGGGGCCCCGCGGCCCCCCCCCCCCCCCCGGCGGGGGGGCGCCCCCCCCCCCCCCCCCCCCCCCACACCCATGTCACGCTCGCGCGGCTGCGCGCCGCCGCGTCAGCTCAGGTCGATGCCCGGGTAGAGCGGGAAGCCGGACAGCAGGTCCGCCGCGCGCTTGGCGACCTCGTCGGCGACCGCGCCGTCCAGCACGTGGTGCGCCTTCGACAGCCCGCCCTTGGGCGCGGCCGCCGCCGTCGTCCCGGACAGCACGGTGTGGATCAGCCCGGCGATCTCGTCCATCTCCGGCGCGCCGAGGCCGCGGGTGGTGAGCGCCGGGGTGCCGATCCGGATGCCCGAGGTGTACCAGGCGCCGTTCGGGTCCTGCGGGACGGAGTTGCGGTTGGTGACGATGCCCGCGTCCAGCAGCGCCGCCTCCGCCTGCCGCCCCGTCAGCCCGTAGCCCGACACGTCGATGAGCACCAGGTGGTTGTCGGTGCCACCGGTGACCAGCTTCGCGCCGCGGTGGAGAAGGCCCTCGGCGAGCGACCGCGCGTTGTCGACGATCCGGTGCGCGTACGCGCCGAACTCGGGCCGGGAGGCCTCCGCGAGCGCCACCGCCTTCGCCGCCATGACGTGCGGCAGCGGGCCGCCGAGCACCATCGGGCAGCCCCGGTCGACGTGCTCGGCCAGGGTGTCGTCGCACAGCACCATGCCGCCGCGCGGACCGCGCAGCGACTTGTGGGTCGTGGTCGTCACGATGTTCGCGTGCGGCACCGGGTCGAAGTCGCCGGTCAGCACCTTGCCCGCGACCAGGCCCGCGAAATGCGCCATGTCGACCATGAGCGTCGCGCCGACCTCGTCCGCGATCTCCCGCATGATGCGGAAGTTGACCAGCCGCGGATAGGCCGAGTAGCCCGCGACGATGATGAGCGGGCGGAATTCGCGCGCGGTCTCGCGCAGCGCGTCGTAGTCCAGCAGGCCGGTCACCGGGTCCGTGCCGTAGCTGCGCTGGTCGAACATCTTGCCGGAGATGTTCGGCCGGAAGCCGTGGGTGAGGTGGCCGCCGGCGTCCAGCGACATGCCGAGCATCCGCTGGTTGCCGAATTCGGCGCGCAGCTGCGCCCAGTCCTGCTCGGACAGGTCGTTGACCTGCCGCACCCCGGCCCTGGCCAGGCCCGGGGTCTCGACCTTCTGCGAGAGCACCGCCCAGAAGGCCACGAGGTTCGCGTCGATCCCGGAGTGCGGCTGCACGTACGCGTGCGCGGCGCCGAAGACGCCGCGGGCGTGCTCGGCGGCCAGCGCCTCGACGGTGTCGACGTTGCGGCAGCCCGCGTAGAAGCGGCGGCCGATGGTGCCCTCGGCGTACTTGTCGCTGAACCAGTTGCCCATCGCCAGCAGCACGGCGGGCGACGCGTAGTTCTCGCTGGCGATGAGCTTGAGCATCTCGCGCTGGTCGGTGAGCTCACCGGCGATCGCGTCCGCGACCCGCGGCTCCACCCCCCGGATCACGTCCAGGGCACTGCGGAAGGCGATCGACTCGGTGCTGTACGGCTGCTCGGGCGCTGCCACGGCGGTCCTCCGGTTGGTCAACGGGACGGCCCAGGCGCACGGCACTTCGTTCTTCCGGATCTTTCCGGTCGAGCCGCTCCCCGATGGTTGACCCCATCCCAGCGCGCCAGTCACGGCTCCGCCCCGAGCCTACCAACCCCGCCCCGCGGCCACACCGGGGGCGCGGGCCGACCGCGCCGCCCGGGGGACCGGCACCGCAGCTCAGGGCGGAGGGCGGGCGGTGTTGGATGGGGGCGGACGACGGCGGAAGGAGCCGCATGACAGGCAGCAACGGGCCCGCACCGGTGCAGACCCGGGTAGGGGCGGACGGTACGGCGGTGATCGAGCTGGACCGGCCCGCCGCCCTCAACGCGCTGGACCTCACGATGGTCCGGCTCCTGACGCACGCCCTCGCGCGCTGGCGGGACGACCCGGCCGTCCGCTCCGTCCTGGTCGTCAGCACCTCGCCGAAGGCGTTCTGCGCCGGGGGCGACATCGTGGCGGTGCGGGCGGCGGGCGCGTCCGGCGACGGCGAGGCGGTGCGCGGCTACTTCACCGCCGAGTACGCCCTCGACGCGCTGATCGCCGGCTACCCGAAGCCGTACACCGCGCTGATCGACGGCTACGCGATGGGCGGCGGGCTCGGCATCTCCGTGCACGGGTCGGCCCGGGTGGTCACCGAGCGCGCCTCGCTCGCGATGCCGGAGACGGCCATCGGCTTCTTCCCCGACGTCGGCGCCAGTTACTTCCTGCCGCGCCTGCCGGACGCGTACGGCTGGTACCTGGGGCTGACCGGCGCGCGGATCGGCGGCCTCGACGCGGTGGCGTGCGGGCTCGCGACGCACCACGTGCCGGCGGCCGACCTGCCCGCCCTGCGGGCCGTGCTGACCGCGGGTGGCGCGCCCCCTGACGCGGTCCTGCGCAGCTTCGCGGCGCCCGTCCCGGAGCGCCCCGCGCACGCCGGCGCCGTGGCCCGCTGCTTCGCCGAGCCGGACCCGGCGCGGGTGCGGGCCCGGCTGGCGGCCGAGGCGCAGGAGCCGGAGTGGGCGCGGGAGACGCTCGCGCTGCTCGACGCCGCCTCGCCCGCGAGCCTCGCGGCCACCGCGGGCCTGCTGCGGGCGGGTGCGGGGTCGACGCTGGAGGAGTGCCTGGCGCGCGAACTGGAGCTGGCCTGCCGCACGGCGGTCAGCGCGGACTTCCAGGAGGGGGTGCGGGCCGCGCTGGTGGACAAGGACCGCACGCCGGTCTGGTCGACCCCGGTGCCCACATTGTAAGATGACGATGTCACTATACGGACGGCGCGCGTAGTGTTGCCGTCGGATCCGCCGTGCCGCGGCGGGACATGACCACGGAAGGGCCGCGCCATGCCTCGGGAATGGGACGCCAAGACCTACGACTCGCTGCCCCTGCCCCACCTGGGGTGGGGTCGCCGCACGCTGGGGCGGCTGGAGCTGCGCGGCGACGAGCGGGTGCTCGACGCGGGCTGCGGCACGGGGCGTGACACCGCCGGCCTGCTGGACCGGCTGCCGCAGGGGCAGGTGGTCGCCGTGGACGGATCCGTCCGCATGCTGGACCAGCTGCGCGAGCGGCTGGACGGCAGGCTGGACCGGGTCGAGGTCGTGCACGCCGACCTGACGAAGCCGCTGCCCTTCGACGGCGAGGTGGACGCCGTCTTCAGCGTCGCCGCCTTCCACTGGATCGAGGACCACGCCGCCCTCTTCGCCTCGTTGGCCGGGCGGATGCGCCCGGGCGCCCGGCTGGTCACCGAATGCGGCGGCCGCGGCAACATCGCGGCGGTCAACGCCGCCGTCGCCGACGTGAACGGCGAGGCCCGTGACGCATGGGAGTTCGCCGGCGTCGAGGACACCCGGCAGCGGCTGGCCGCCGCGGGCTTCACCGGCATCGAGGTGCAACTGCGGCCCGACCCGGCCCGCTTCGAGCCCGGCGAGCAGCTGGAGGCCTTCCTGGCCACCGTCGTGCTGGGCGCCTACCTGGACGCGATGGCCGAGGACGACCGCGAGCCGTTCGTGGCAGCGGTGGCCGCGCGCCTGGCCGAGCCGGTCGTCGACTACGTACGGCTGGAGATCGCGGCGACCCGCGGCTGACCGGGCGCGGGCCCCGGGCAGGGGCCGGCGGCGTCCCGGCAGCCGTGCCGGGCCGCCGCCCGCGTTGTTAAAGTATGGGCGCCGATCCCCCGATCACCCGTCAGCCTGCCCGCCGCCCGGCCAGCCGTAGCCGGCTCGCAGGTCCGCGGGCCGTCCGCCGTATCGAGGCCCCATGAGCCCCAAGAAGCGTCCCACCATCGCCGACATCGCCGAGGCCGCCGGCGTGTCCAAGGGCGCGGTGTCCTACGCGCTCAACGGCAAGGCGGGGGTCTCGGAGCAGACCAGGGCCAGGATCCTGGAGATCGCGGCGCGGATGGGCTGGCACCCCAGCAGCGCGGCCCGCGCGCTCTCCGACGGGCGCAGCGGCGCGATCGGCCTGGTGGTGGACCGCCCGGCGTGGGTGCTGGGCATCGAGCCGTTCTTCATGCAGCTCATCTCCGGTGTCGAGGCCGGTCTCGCCGCCACCGGCACCGCGCTGCTGCTCCAGGTCACCGACGACGCCAGGGCCGAGGAGGCGGCGTACCGCCGCTGGTGGGGCGAGCGCCGGGTGGACGGCGTGCTGCTGGTCGACCTGCGCGAGCAGGACGCCCGGCTCGGCCTCGTCGCGGAGCTGGGCCTGCCCGCCGTGGTGGTCGGGCACGCGCCGGAGTCCTCGGGGGTGCCCTCGGTGTGGTTCGACGACGGCGCGGCCGTGCGCGAGACGCTCGCGTACCTCGCGGCGATGGGTCACCGCAGGATCGCCCGGGTCGCCGGCCCCGCCGACTTCGTGCACACCCGTGAGCGCAGCGAGGCCTTCGAGTCCGCGGCCGCGGAGCTCGGCCTCGAAGGCGTGCCGTGCGTCTACACCGACTACTCCGGCGAGGCGGGCGCCCGCGCCACCCGGCGGCTGCTGTCCGGCTCGGCGCGGCCCACCGCGATCGTGTACGACAACGACGTCATGGCCGTCGCCGCGCTGAGCGTCACCCAGGAGATGGGCGTGCACGTCCCCGGTCGGCTCTCCCTCGTCGCGTGGGACGACAGCGAGCTGTGCCGGCTGGTGCACCCCGCGCTGACCGCGGTCAGCCGGCGGGTGATGGAGTACGGCGAGCGGGCCGCCACGGCGCTGCTCGCGCTCATCGACGGCGGGCCCGTCCCGGACATCCAGCTCCCGGCCCCCGCCCTCGTCCCGCGCGGCAGCACCGCGCCCAGGAGCGCGTAGCTCCCGGCCTCCGCGCCCGCACCGCACCGGTGCGGGCGCTTTCGTGCGCCCGTCCAACGGCGGTGCGTTACATGGCGTTTCATGGCGCCGCCCCGTTCCCGATCCCTTGACGGCCGGGAGACGCCCTAGTTAAATCACGTCGCGATATAAGTCGTGAAACAAGTGATGAAACAAGCGTGCGGACCCCCTCGCTGCACGCTTGACCCTGTCAGGCCCATGCCATCGTGCCGAGAAAGGCAACGACTCATGAGCGCAGCAACCCGGCCCCACACGGGCAGATCCTCCGCATCCCGGCTGCGGCGTACCGCCGTCGGGATCCTCACCGCCGCCGCGGCGGCCGTCGTCCCGGTGCTCGCGGTCCCCACGTCCGCGCACGCCGCGGGCGAGAGCGTCCAGGTCTACCTCACCACCACCAGCGACTCCGGCGGCCGCAACGTCACCAAGGGTCTGGAGCAGCAGTCCGCGGTGTCCTTCGCCGCAGGCACCGGCGGCTCCGGGCAGAACGTCACGGTGGACGAGGGCACCACCTACCAGCAGTTCACCGGCGGCGGCGCGTCCTTCACCGACACCGCCGCCTGGCTGATGAACAGCAGCGGGGCCCTGTCGTCCTCCACCCGCAACACGGTCATGCAGAAGCTCTTCGACCCGGTCAACGGGATCGGCCTGGGCTTCCTGCGCAACCCGATGGGCGCCTCCGACCTGGCCCGCAACAGCTACACCTACGACGACATGCCGGCCGGCCAGACCGACCCGACGCTCGCGCACTTCTCGATCGCCCACGACCTCGCGGACGTCGTCCCGCTCACCAAGCAGGCCCGCCAGCTCAACCCGAACGTCAAGGTCATGGGCACCCCCTGGACCCCGCCGCCGTGGATGAAGGACAACGGCGCCTACAGCCAGGGCTGGCTGCAGTCGCAGTACTACGCGGCCTACGCGCAGTATTTCGTCAAGTACCTCCAGGCCTACCAGGCGCAGGGTGTGCCGGTGGACTACGTCACCGTGCAGAACGAGCCCACCTGCTGCTCCGGCTACCCGTCGGCGCAGTGGAACGGCTCGGGTCTGGCGTACTTCACCAAGACGAACCTGCTGCCCGCGCTGCACGCGGCCGGGCTGTCCACCAAGGTCCTGGCGCTGGACTGGAACTGGGACACCTACGACAGCTACGCCGCGCCCACCGTCACCGACGCGTCGATCCGCAACGACCCCAACTTCGGCGGCATCGCGTGGCACGGCTACGGCGGCAACGTCTCCGAGCAGACCACGATCCACAACCAGTACCCCAACCTGCCCGCCTTCGACACCGAGCACTCCGGGGGCACCTGGATCGGCAACCAGCAGAAGGAGGACATGGAGAACCTGATCGACTACACCCGCAACTGGGGCCAGAGCTGGGTCAAGTGGAGCCTGGCGGTCGATCAGAACATGGGCCCGCACAACGGCGGCTGCGGCACCTGCACCGGCCTGATCACCGTGCACAACGGTGACAGCCGCAGCGGGCAGGTGGACTACACGATCGAGTACTACACGATGGGCCACCTCACGAAGTTCGTGAAGCCCGGCGCGACCCGTATCGCCTCCACCGACAACTCCACCGTCCGCAACGTGGCCTGGCGCAACCCCGACGGCTCCAAGGCGCTCATCGCCTACAACGAGTCGTCCTCCGCGCAGACGCTGCGGGTCAACTGGGGCAACGAGAACTTCTCCTACTCGCTGCCCGGCGGCGCCTCCGCCACCTTCACCTGGTCGGGTACGCCGGGCAGCGGCGGGACCGGCACCGGCACCGGCCACACCGGCACCATCACCGGCTACGGCGGCAAGTGCGTCGACGTCGCCGGCGCCAGCAGCGCCAACGGCGCCGCGGTGCAGCTCTACGACTGCAACGGCACCTCCGCCCAGCAGTGGACCGCCTCCGGCTCCACCCTCCAGGCGCTCGGCAAGTGCATGGACGTCAGTTCGGCCGGCACCGCCAACGGCACCCAGGTCCAGCTCTACGACTGCAACGGCACCGGCTCCCAGGTGTGGACCCGAGGGGCGAACAACTCGCTGGTCAACCCGCAGTCCGGCAGATGCCTGGACGCCACGGGACCCAGTTCCGCCAACGGCACCCGGCTGCAGATCTGGGACTGCACCGGCGCTGCCAACCAGCAGTGGAGCGCGCCTGCCGCGTGATCCGCTGAACCCCTGAACGGCCGGCCGCGGACCTCTCACCGCGGTCGGCCGCGCCGAAGGAAGAGAGTCGGACCGCCGGGTCCGCGCGACACGCGCGGGCCCGGCGGTCCGGCGTGTTCCGGGGCGGTCCGGCATACGTGCGCGGCCCGCCGGGCATCCCTGGCGTCAACAGGTGTTTGTCAGACGTTGACCCGGCCGGCCGCGTGGGGGTGGGGCGCGGCCACCCGGGCCGCCTAACCTGAGGGAGCGTCCGATCCGCTCCGGTTGTGCGCATCCGTAACGTCCCGCCCGCTTCGCCCCCGCGCTCACGCCGCGCCCCGCGCTGCCGTGTCCCCACGCGACGAGGAGTCCACCGTGTCCATCGCCCGCAACGAGGGTGCCGCCCGGCAGCGCGTGTCGCTGCGGTCGGGGCTGATGCTGCTGCCGGTCGTCGCGGTCGCGGCGCTGGTGAGCAGCAAATGGGGGGTGATCGGGTCCAGTGCGGGACGGCTGGGCGAGGCGGACACCGGATGGCTGGCCGTGGCGTGCCTGGCGGCCTTCATGACATGGGTGTGCTCGGCCACCGCCCAGCAGGGCGCGGTCGTCGAGACGCTCCCGCCCGGCGTGCTGCTGGCCACCCAGTTCGCCGCGTCCGCCGCCAACCACGTGCTGCCCGCGGGGGTCGGCGGCAACGCCGTCAACCTGCGCTTCCTGATGCGCCGCGGGCTGACCCCGACCCGCGCGCTCGCCGCGCTCGCGGTACGCGCCTGCGCCGCCGTCACCGGCCGGGTGACGCTGCTGCTCACGGTGCTGCTGCTGTTCCCCGACGCCCTGCAGTTGCACCGCGTGACCGGCGGAGGGCCGCGGATGCCCGATCACCCGCTGGTGCTCGGCTGCGTGGCGGTGGCGGTGCTGGCGGGCGGTGTGCTGCTGACCCGCTGCGTACGGCGGCTGCGCGACCGGCTGCGCGAGGTGCTCGGCTCGGTGCTGCACGACGTGCGGGTCCTGCACGGCAACCGCGCCCGGGTGGCGGCGCTGTGGGGCGGTTCGCTCGCCTTCCCGGCCATGCACGCGGCGGTCGTGGTCGCGGTGGTGCGCGCGGTGCACGCGCCCGTTCCGGTCAGCGGGGCGGTGGTGGCGTATCTGTTCGCGAGCACCGCGGCGGGCTGGATGCCGACGCCCGCGGGGCTCGGCTCGCTGGACGCCGCGCTCGCGCTCGCGCTGGTCACCGCGGGCGCGTCGGGTGTGACGGCGACCTCCGCCGTGCTCGGCTACCGGCTGGTCACGACCTGGCTGCCGCTGGTCCCCGGCATGCTGGTGCTGGCGGTGCTGGTGCGCCGGGGAGAACTCTGAGCGCCGCGGGCGAAGTTATTGGTACGGACCTTCGTCGCAAGTATTGACGGCCACTCGGCCCCGCCAGTTAAATCACGTCCTGAACTAAGACGTGAGCGAAGCATCCGGGGCGGCCGCCGCCGCCTCGTGGCCGCTCGAGGTCCGCATTTCCATCTGTCAGGGGCATGACCTGCTGCGCGCCCGCGCGCGGCCTGTCGCGCCCGTGTCCCGCCGCCCCTACCGAGGAGTCCGGCATGTCGGCTACACCCCCCACCCGACGTATCAGACGGATCCGCTCCCTCCCGCTGCTGGCCGCCGGCGCGCTGCTGGCCGCCGCCCTCTTCCAGGCCGCCGCCCCGGACCACGCCCGGGCCGCCGCCACCCCTGCCGCGGCCCCCGCGGCCGCCACCGCCACCTTCACCGACGACTTCAACGGCCCGGCGGGCAGCGCTGTCGACAGCTCCAAGTGGGGCTACGAGACCGGCGACAACGTCAACAACCACGAGCGCGAGTACTACACGAGCGGCACCCACAACGCCGCGCTCGACGGCAACGGCGACCTCGTCATCACCGCCCGCAAGGAGAACCCGGCCAACTACCAGTGCTGGTACGGCACCTGCCAGTACACCTCGGCCCGGCTGTCGACCCCGCAGAAGTTCACCCAGGCCTACGGCCACTTCGAGACCCGTATGAAGCTGCCCCGCGGCCAGGGCATGTGGCCCGCCTTCTGGATGCTCGGCAACGACATCGGCTCGGTCGGCTGGCCCAACAGCGGCGAGATCGACATCATGGAGAACGTCGGCTTCGAGCCCGGCAGCGTCCACGGCACCATCCACGGCCCCGGCTACTCCGGCTCGGCCGGCATCGGCGCCGGCTACACCCTGCCCGGCGGCCAGAGCTTCTCGGACGCCTTCCACACCTTCGCCGTCGACTGGGCGCCCAACTCCATCACCTGGTCCGTGGACGGCCACGCCTACGAGACCCGCACCCCGGCCGACCTCAACGGCAACCACTGGGTCTTCGACCACCCCTTCTACATCATCATGAACCTCGCGGTCGGCGGCTACTGGCCCGGCGACCCCGACGGCAGCACCACCTTCCCGCAGCAGCTCGTCGTCGACTACGTCCACGTCACCACCTCCGACACCTCGGGCGGCACCGGCGGCAGCACCGGTGGCACCGGCGGTACGGGCGGCCACCCCATCACCGGCATCGCCGGCAAGTGCGTCGACGTCGCGGGCGCGAGCACCGCCAACGGCGCCGCGGTCCAGCTCTACGACTGCAACGGCACCAGCGCGCAGAACTGGACGGTCGGCTCCGACGGCACCGTCCGCGCGCTCGGCAAGTGCCTGGACGTCGCGGCGGCCGGCACCGCCGACGGCACCAAGGTGCAGCTCTACGACTGCAACGGCACCGCCGCGCAGAAGTGGACCGTCACCGCCGCCCACGACATCGTCAACCCGGCGGCGAACAAGTGCCTCGACGCCACCGGCAACAGCTCCGCCAACGGCACCCGGTTGCAGATCTGGACCTGCACCGGCGCCTCCAACCAGAAGTGGACCGTGACCGGCTGACCACCGTTCCGTCCCGCCCCGCCCGGGCCGCACAAGGCCCGGCCATGGCACTCCGCTCCCCGGCCGTGTAGGCATGGTTCCCGCGATGCACCATGCCTGCGTCCCGCACCACGCGTGACGTGACGGCCGGGGAGCGGAGGTATGGCGGAATGAGCGGGCGGAGGCACAGCGGATGACGGGCACCACAGGCGGCACGTCCCCCGGTGCGGGCGGCGGTCGGGTGCTGGTGGTGGACGACGACGCCGTCATCCGCCGCTCCCTCGGCCGCGCCCTGCGGCTGCGCGGCTTCACCGTCGCCGAGGCGGACGGCGGCGCCGCCGCGCTCGCCCGGCTGACCGGCGACGACCCGCCCGACGTGCTGGTGCTGGACATCTCGATGCCGGACATCGACGGCATCGAGGTCTGCCGCACCCTGCGCGCGGCCGGCAACGACCTGCCGGTGCTCGCCCTGTCCGCGCTCGACGAGGTCGCCGACCGTGTCGCCGGACTCCAGGCGGGCGCCGACGACTACCTCGTCAAACCCTTCGCGCTGGACGAGCTGGTGCTCCGGCTGCACGCCCTGCTGCGCCGCCGCCCGCCCCGTCCCGGCGGTCCGGTACGCGCCTGCGGCCTGGTCGTCGACCCCGACGCCCGCACCGCCACCCGCGACGGCAGCCCGCTGGACCTGACCCGGCGCGAGTTCGAGCTGCTGGAGACCCTCGCGCGCAACGCGGGCCTCGTCCTCACCCGCGACCAGCTGCTGGACCGGGTCTGGGGCTACGACTTCGACGTGCGCAGCGACGCCGTCGACACCTTCGTGAGCTACCTGCGCCGCAAGCTGGAGGCCGGGGGCCGCCCGCGCATCCTGCACACCGTGCGCGGCGTCGGCTTCGTGCTGCGCCCGGCCGAAGGCGCAGGGCCCGCGCCGGGAGCTGCGTCCGCGTCCGGGGCCGGGTCGGGTCCTGCGTCCGGCCCCGCGTCTGCTTCCGGCCCCGCGTCCGGGTCCGGGTCGGCTTCCGCCGGGGGCGGCGCATGAGGCTGGCCACCAGGATCGCGGTGGCCGTCGCCGTCGTCGTCCCGCTGCTCGTGCTCGCCTCCGGGTGGGTCATGGTCCGCCTCGTCACCGGGGATGTGCACGCCGCCACCGACGCCCACCTGCGCGAACGCGCCGCCGCCGTACGCCCCGAAGCCCTCTCGCTGCTGCGGGCGATGGCCAACGACCGCCCGGCGAGCGTCGAACAGGCCCGGCAGCGGCGGCTGTTCACCTCGGCCCTCGACGTGGGCATCCGGGTGGCCGGACCCGACGGCACCGTGAGCGGCGGCCCCCAGCCCGCCGCCTCCGCCACGCTCCCGGCACCCGCGGACGCCGCCCGGCCCGTCACCCTGACCGCGGGCGGCCGCGGCTGGCGCGCGCTGGCCGTACCGCTCAGCAGCCCGCGGCCCGCCGTACGGGGCACGCTCTGGCTCTTCTCCGCCGACACCGCGGGGCGCCGGCAGATCGCCCAGGTGCGCCGCCGGGTGGTCACCGTCGCGCTGCTCACCGCGCCGGTCGCCGGAATCGCCGCGTGGCTCGCCGCCGTACGGCTGGCCCGCCCGCTGGCCGCGCTGCGCCGCCGCGCCGCCGGCATCGACCCGCGCGCGGGCGCCGCCCGCCTGGACCACACCCCCACCGGTGTGCCCGAGGTCGACGACCTGGCCCGTACCCTGCGGACGCTGCTCGCCCGCTACGACGAGCAGGCCGCCCGCACCGCCGAGGCGCTCGCCACCGCCCGCTCCTTCTCCGCCGCCGCCTCCCACGAGCTGCGCACCCCGCTCATGGGCATGCGCATCAACCTCGACGTCCTGGCCGGCGACCCCGCCCCGGACGCCGCCGGGCGCGCCGAGGTGCTCGCCGACCTGCGCGACGGCCACGACCGGCTGCTGGGGCTGCTGGTGATGCTGCGCACCCTCGCCCAGGGCGATCTCGTCGAGGCCGACGCCTTCGTGCCCGCCGACCTCGCCGACATCCTCGACGCCGCCGTGCGCGACCTGCGCCGCGACCACCCCGGCGCCGAGGTGTCCGTCGACGCCCCCGCGCCCTGCCCCGTGCAGGGCTGGCCACCGGGTTTGCGCAGCGCGGTGGACAACCTGCTCCGCAACGCCGTCCTGCACGGCGCCGGAAGGGTCGAGGCCGCCCTCACCCGCGCCCCGGACGGCGCCGCGGTGCGCCTCACCGTCGCCGACCACGGCCCCGGGGTGCCGCCCGACGCCCGCAGCGGGGTCTTCGCGCGTTTCCGCCGCCGCCCGGGCAGCCCCGGCTCCGGCCTCGGCCTCGCCCTCGTCGGCCAGCAGGCCGCCCTGCACGGCGGCGCCGCGGCGGTGACGGACCGGCCCGACGGCGCGCCCGGCGCGTACTTCGTCCTCGACCTCCCGACGGAGGTCCCCGCACTGCCGCGGCAGCGCGACTGGCTGGGCGGGGAGGACGGCGCGGCCATGGGCCCCGGCGCCCCGGGAGCGCCACAAGATTTCCACAAAGAGCGCTCCTAGCCTCCCCGGCGGGACGGGCGCCGCGCCCGCGGCGCCGCCACCGAGGAGGTCACCCATGCGCACCACCCGTACGGTCGTGCCCGCCGTCGCAGCGGTCGCGGCACTGCTCGCCGCGGCGGGCTCCGCCACCGCCGACACCGGCGCCACGCCCTCGCCCTCGTCCACGGCAAAACCCGCGGCGAAGGCGCCCAAGGGCGACGGTGCCCGCGCCCTGTGCCGCCGGCTGCCCACCGTGGACGCGCGCATCGACCGCGCGCTGGCCCGGCTCAACGGCCCCGCCACCGAACGCGGCTCGGTCGCCCGGATGCAGCAGCGCGTCACCAACGCCGAGGCCAAGGGCGACACCGCCGTGGCCACCTACCTCAAGGGCCGGCTCACCTTCCGCACCTCGCTCGTCACCACCCTGGGCCAGCGCTCCACCGATCTCGACGCGGTCCGCACATGGTGCGGCACCCAGCACTTCCCGGCCAAGAAGCAGCCGGACGCGGGGAAGGGCACCGGCAAGTGACCCGGCGCCAGGCTCTGGCCCTGCTCCCGGCCGGCGCGTTGGCCGCGGCCCTGCTGCTCACCGGCTGCGGCAGCCACGACGGCGCGTCCGGCAGCCCGGGAGCCACCTCCCCGGCCCCCGCCGCCTCGGACCTGGCCCATATGCAGAAGCTCGTGGACGACGCGGATTCCGCCGCGGCGGCGGCGGAATCCGACGCCGCCTCCGACAACTGACCGGCTCGTACGCGCCCGCCCCGGAGCGCTACTTGGCGTCCGCGTAGCACTCCACGGCGTGCGTCTCCAGCGGGAAGGGCACCGGCGTGCTGCCGAAGACCAGCCGCCGGGCCTCCTCCGCCGCCGACGCCACCGCAGCCTCGACCGCGGGCGCCAGCGCTGCCGGGGTGTGCACCACCACCTCGTCGTGCTGGAAGAAGACCAGCCGCGGCGCGGGCCCGATCCGGGCCAGCTCGCGGCGCAGCGCCGCCAGCATCGCGAGCGCCCAGTCCGCGGCGCTCGCCTGGATCACGAAATTGCGCGTGAAGCGCCCCCAGGAGCGCGCCGCCCGGCGGTCCGGCGAGGCGCCGTCGGAGGGGTCCGCGGATTCGTCGAGGAAGCGGTCGGCGGAGGGCGCGGGAGATGTCCGGCCGAGCTGCGACCGTACGATTCCGCCCGCCTCGCCCGTACGGGCCGCGGATTCCACCAGCGCGAGCGCCACCGGGAAGCGGCGCCGCATGACCGCCAGCAGCTGCCCCGCCTCACCACTGGTCTGCCCGTACATCGCCGCCAGCAGCGCGATCTTGGCCCGCGGCCGGTCACCGGCGAAGGCGTCGCGCGCGAGCGCCGCGTACAGATCCCCGCCCGCCGCGGCCCGCGCCAGACCCGGGTCGCCGGACATCGCGGCCAGCACCCGCGGCTCCAGCTGGCCCGCGTCGGCGACCACCAGCCGGTGCCCCGGATCGGCGACCACGGCCGCCCGCAGCGGCCGCGGGATCTGCAGCGCCCCGCCGCCCCGGGTCGCCCACCGGCCCGACACCACACCGCCGACCACGTATTCGGGCCGGAAACGCCCGTCGCGCACCCATGCCTCGCGCCAGGCCCAGCCGTGCGCGGCATGGATCCGGGACAGCTCCTTGTAGCGCAGCAGCAGCCCGGCGGCGGGGTGCTCCACCTTGCGCAGCTCGTACGAGCGGGTCGAGGCGAGCGGCACGCCCGCACGGGCGAAGGCGGGGAGCAGCTGGGCGGGCGAATCCGGGTTGACCGGGCGCCCGCCCAGCGCGTCCTGGACCTGCTGTGCAAGCCCGGCCAGCAGCGCGGGCCGCACACCGGCGGCCGGGCGCGGGCCCAGCAGCCCGGTCAGCAGCTCGTCGTGCGCCGCCGCGCTCCACGGCAGCCCGTCCCGCCCCATCTCGACCGCCGCCAGCGCGCCCGCCGACTCCGCCGCGCACAGCAGCCGCATCCGCTCCGGGTGCTCGCCCGCGGCGATCCGGCGCTGCTGGGCGGCGTGCACCTCCACCAGCGCGGCGAGCGCGTCCGTGCCCGGCGGCAGGTGCAGCCGGTCGGCCGTGAAGAGCGCCGGCTGTCCTTCCGCGCCGTGCTCCGGGGCGTCCGGCGGCTCCGGCAGCCCGCGCAGCCGCGCCCACGCGGCGCCGAGCGAGCGCGGCCTGCCGTGCCTGCCCTCCCTGCCGAGCAGCAGCGACTCGACCAGCCGTACGTCGTGGCACCGCGCGACCCGGACCCCGCCGCGGTCCAGCACGCCCGGATAGACCTCCTCCGTCCCCGCCCACACCCAGCGAGGCGCGGCCGCCGCCTCGATCTCGGCGACCGCCGCCGCGAGATCCCCGGCCACCCGCACCTCCCCGACCCGCGCGCCCTCCTCGTCCACCGCGCACATCCGGCCGCCGCCGCCCACCGGGTCGGCCACGACCGCGACCCGCCCGGCCCCGGTGTCCACGGCTCCACTCACACCGCGAGCCTAGGGCCCACCACTGACAGTCCGGCCGGTCGCGGGGCCGCGCGGTGCCTGCGGGCACGCCGAAGAGCCCGGCGGCGCGGTGGCGCCTGCCGGGCTCGTCGGCGGCGGGCTGTCAGCCCCGCTGTTCTGCCTGGGCCTGCTGCACCGACTTGTGGACCTCGGCCATGTCGAGCGCGCGGGCCTGCGAGATCACGTCCTCCAGCGCGGGCTCGGGCAGCGCGCCCGGCTGTGCGAAGACGGCGACCTTCTCCCGGATGATCATCAGGGTCGGGATCGACTGGATCCCGAAGGCCTGCGCCAGCTCGGGCTGAGCCTCGGTGTCCACCTTCGCGAAGACGAGGTCGTCGTGCTTGTCGGACGACTTGTCGTACACCGGGGCGAACATCCGGCACGGGCCGCACCAGGCGGCCCAGAAGTCGATGAGGACGAAGTCGTGCGAGGACACGACCTCGTCGAAGTTCTCCTTGGTCAGCTCCACAGTGCTCATGCCCCCCACAACGGGTGGCGCCGCGGGGAAATTCCGCGCCCGCGCCCGGGTTCTTCACCCGTTCGGGTGATGCCGCCCGCCGCCGCGGGGCGAGCCGCGCGGCCCGCTCGTTGGTCCGGGTATGGCACCGACGCAGACGAAGTGGACACGCCAGCCGGACCCCGCGACCGCGCCCCCACCCGCCGGAACGGTTCTGCACCCCATGGCCGAGCCCCCCGTCTTCGCGGCCCTCGCCGCCCAGTGGCGCACCGCCGGCCGCATGGTCCCCGGCCAGACCGACCCCGAGTGGTCCGCCCTGGTCACCCACGTCCCCCATGTGACCCGCACGTAGCCCCCCGGGGGGCCCGGGGACGCGGCTACGCCGCTGGGTACTCCAGGGGCGCGGGGAACTGCGCGCCCAGCCGCATTTCGGGGCGCGGGTCGTCACCGGCCGAAAGGGGTAGTCCGGTTCGTGCCGGGCCACCGGCCGGCGGGGGCCGGCCAAAGGACGGGGCGCGCCGTCGTGGGCGTCTAGTCCGCCGGCCGGGGCAGGGGCTGGGGCGGCGGGGGCCCCGCGTAGGTGCCGGTGGGGCGGAGGCGGAGCGGAGCCTCGGCGTATTCCTCCAGCGCGTGGGCGATCCACCCCGCGGTACGGCTCACCGCGAAGACCGCCTCGCCCGCCTCCGCGGGCATGCCGGAGGCCACGGAGAGCACCGCGAGGGCCAGGTCGACGTTGGCGTGCAGCGGCTTGTGCCGGGCCACCGTGTCGACCGTGTCGCGCGCGGCGGCGAGCGCGTCCGCCGCGTCCGGCACCTCCGCGAGCCGGGCGAGCAGCAGCCGCGCCCGCGGGTCCTCGCCGCTGTAGAGCCGGTGGCCGAGCCCGGGCAGGCGCTGCCCGGCGCGCAGGTATCCGGCGACCACCGGCCCGGCGCCGCCGCGGTCCAGCACCTCCCGGAGCATGCGGTGGGCCAGTCCGCTGGCCTGCCCGTGCAGCGGGCCGTCGAGCGCGCCGAGCCCCGCGGACACCGCGGCGTACGGGTGGGCGCGCGCCGAGGCCGCGACCCGTACCGCGAGCGTCGACGCGGCCAGGCCGTGGTCGACGAGCAGCGCCAGCGCGGTGTCCAGCGCGCGCAGCGCCGCCGGGTCCGGCTCCCGCGCGGTCAGCCGCGCCCAGAGCCGCCGGGCGGTCGTCCCGTCGGTGTCCGGTGCGCCGGTCGGGGGCAGCGCGTCGACCAGGGTCGGGATGAGCCCGCGGGCGGACGCCAGGACGGCCTCCGGCGCGAGGTCGAAGCGCAGCGGGTCCGCGCAGCCCGCGGCGACGACCGCGACTCGCATGCGGTCCATCGGGGTGCTGCCGGACGGCAGTGCGGCCGCCGCCGCGCGGGCGGCGGCCAGCGGCTCCGGGGGCGCGGTGAAGCGGGCACCGGGCCGCAGCCGGCCGGTCCACAGCCACTCCGCGACCTCCTCGAAGGTGTAGGCCTGCGCCAGCGCGACCGCGTCGACCCCGCGGAAGGCGTACGCCCCCGTGGCGGTGTCGATGTGCGTGACGCCGCTGCGGATCCGCCCCCAGCCGCCGTCCTGCCCGCCGGACTCCGCGGTGCCCGCCTCCGCCTGGCCCGCCTGCCCCGCCGGTACCGACCGGCCGCGGGATGCCAGCGCGGCCACCTCCGCGGGGTCGAAGGTGCTGCCCCGCCCGCCGGGCACGCGCCTGCTGCCGAGCAGCCCGCGGCTCACGTACGCGTACAGCGTCTCGGGTTTGACCCCGAGCCGCCGCGCGGCCTCCCGCGTGCCGATCCGCCCGCCGTCGCCCGCGCCGCCGTCCGCCGTCCCCTCAGCCATGGACGCCACCGTACCCACCTTCCGTCAACCCCTGTCCATATTGATTCAATCAACATTGACAGAATTTCAATCAATCATGGACAGTCGAATCAAGAGCCGAGGAGGAAACCCCATGCGTACAACCGAGTCGCCCGCCCCGTCCGCCCCGCTGGAGGCCCCGCGCGGGCTGAAGGGCGTGATCGTCACCGACACCGTGCTCGGCGACGTACGCGGCGCCGAGGGCTTCTACCACTACCGGGAGTTCTCCGCCGTCGAGCTGGCCGCGAGCCGCGGCTTCGAGGACGTCTGGTACCTGATGGTCCACGGTGCGCTGCCCACACCCGCCGAGCGCGCCCGCTTCACCGCGCAGACCGCCGCGCTGCGCCATCTGTCGCCCGAGGTCAGGGCGGCGCTGCCCGCGGTGGCACGGGCCACCGGAGCCTCCGGCCCGCTCGCCGGGCTGCGTACGGCGCTGTCCCTGACGGGCGCCGCCGCCGGCTTCCGGCCGGTGTACGACCTGGATCCGGCCGCCCGGCAGGCCGACGCGCTGGCCGCGTGCGCCGCGGTGCCCACGCTGCTGACCGCCCTGCACCGGCTGGGCCGCGGGCTGGAGCCGGTCGAGCCGCGCGACGACCTGCCCTACGCCGAGAACTACCTCTACATGCTCACCGGCGAGGAGCCCGACCCCGCGCGGGCGCGAGCGGTCGAGCAGTATCTGATCTCCACCGTGGACCACGGCTTCAACGCCTCCACGTTCACCGCCCGGGTCATCGCCTCGACCGGCGCCGACCTGGCGGCCTGCCTGGTCGGCGCGGTGGGCGCGCTGTCCGGGCCGCTGCACGGCGGGGCGCCGAGCCGCGCGCTGGACACCCTGGACGCGATCGGCACGCCGGACCGCATCGACGGCTGGCTGCGCGAGCACATCACCGCGGGGGAGCGGATCATGGGCTTCGGCCACCCCGTCTACCGCACCGAGGACCCGCGCTCGCGGCTGCTCAAGGGCATAGCCCGGGAGATCGGCGGTGAGCTGGTCGACTTCGCGGTGCGGGTGGAGGAGCGGGCGGAGGCGCTGCTCGCCGAGCTGAAGCCGGGACGGGAACTGCACATCAACGTGGAGTTCTACGCGGGCGTGGTGATGGAGCTGTGCGGGCTGCCGCGGGAGATGTTCACCCCGACCTTCGCCGCCGCGCGGGTCGTCGGCTGGAGTGCGAACATCCTGGAGCAGGCGGCCGACAGCAAGATCATCCGACCGTCCGCCCGCTACGTCGGCACCCCGCCGCCGCGCCCCGTCCCCGCGGCCTGAGCGTACGTACCGACTGGTCGGTAATATGATCGCGCCGGGAGGTGCCCGGTGCGAGACCCACCCGGGAGGAGTCGCCCGTGCGCGCGATCCAGATCACCGAGTTCGGCGGACCGGAGGTCCTGAAGGAGACCGAACTTCCCGACCCGGTCCCGGGGGAGGGGCAGCTGCTGCTGGACGTGGATTCGGCCGGGGTGAACTACGCCGACACGCACACCGTGGAGAATTCCTACCTCGCGCGCAGCACGCTGCCCCTGGTGCCGGGCGCCGAGGTCGTCGGGCGCACCGCCGGCGGCCGCCGGGTGGTGGCCCTCACCGACAACGGCGGCTACGCCCAGAAGGCCGTCGTCCACGAGGGGATGGCGCACGACGTGCCCGACGGCGTGACCGACGCGCAGGCGCTCGCACTGATCATCCAGGGCCTGACCGCCTGGCACCTGCTCCGCACCTCGGCGCGGCTGGCGGCGGGCGAGAGCGTCGTGGTCCATGCCGCGGCAGGCGGCACGGGCTCGCTCGCCGTGCAGCTCGCCCGGCACTTCGGCGCCGGGCGGATCATCGCCACGGCGTCCACGCAGGCCAAGCGGGACCTCGCGCGGGAGCTGGGCGCCGACGCCGCGGTCGACGGCGACCCGGAAGGGCTCACCGAGCGGCTGACGGAGGCCAACGGCGGGCGCAAGGTGGACATCGTGCTGGAGATGACCGGCGGCCCCGTCTTCGACGCCTCGCTGGCCGCGCTCGCCCCGTTCGGCCGCCTGGTCGCGTACGGCATGGCGTCCCGCATCCCGCCCACGCCGGTGGAGCCCGCGCAGCTCATGGGCCGCTCGCGGGCCGTCGTCGGCTTCTGGCTCGCCCATTGCGTCGGCCGGCCGGGGATGTACCACGAGCCGCTGGCCGAGCTGCTGGCCATGACCGCGGACGGCAGGCTGCGCCCGCAGACCGGCGGCGTCTACGGCCTGTCGGAGGCGGCGCGCGCGCACCAGGAGCTGCGCGCGCGGCGTACCGTGGGAAAGCTGGTGCTCGACGTGACCCGATGAGCGGAACCGTAGGGCCGCCCGGGACGTTGCACCGGTGCAAGAGTGGAAATTGCAGGCACAATCACCACCACTGGAGCACGCAGGGCCGCCGCCCGCGACCCGCGCCCCCGTACAGCTCGGGAGGGGCCCATGCCACGCAACCGCTTCGCACCCGACCGGGGCCTGACGACCCGGATGGTCGTCACGATGTTCCTGATCGGATTGCTCTACGTCGTCTTCGTCGGCGCGCTGCTGGCGCTGCTGCGCGGCTCGTGGCCGATCATCCTGGTCGTCGCCGGGCTCCTCCTCGTCGCCCAGTTCTGGTTCAGCGACCGCATCGCCGCCTTCAGCCTGGGCGCCCGCGAGGTCACCCCCGAGGAGCAGCCGGAGCTGCACGGGGTGGTCGACCGGATCTGCGCGCTGGCGGATCTGCCCAAGCCCAAGGTGGCCGTGGCGCAGTCGGACGTGCCCAACGCGTTCGCGACCGGCCGCAACCAGAAGAACACGGTGGTGTGCGTGACCACCGGCCTGCTGCGCCGGCTGGAGCCGGAGGAGCTCGAAGGCGTCGTGGCGCACGAGCTGTCGCATGTCGCGCACAAGGACGTCATGGTGATGACGATCGCGTCCTTCCTCGGCATCCTGGCCGGCGTCATCACCAGGATCGGCCTGTGGGGCGGCTTCCGGCGCAGCCGCGATCCCGGCACCGCCGCGCTGGTCGTCCTGGTGCCGCTGGTCAGCGCGGCGGTCTACGTGATCAGCTTCCTGCTCACCCGGATGCTGTCGCGCTACCGCGAGCTGTCCGCCGACCGCAGCGCGGCCCTGCTGACCGGCCGGCCCTCCGCGCTGGCCTCGGCGCTCACCAAGGTCAGCGGCGAGCTGGCCGCGATCCCGACCAGGGATCTGCGCGCGACCGAGCCCTTCAACGCCTTCTACTTCGCGCCCGCGCTGACCACCAGCGCCACCGTCTCCAAGCTGCTCGCCACCCACCCCAGCCTGGAGCAGCGCCTCGCCCAACTCGCCGCCGTCACCGTCGAACTGGACCGCCGCTGATGGGACTGCTGGATGTGCTGCTGGGCCGCAGCAAGCCCGTCAAGCCGGATCTCGACCAGCTCTTCGGCCTGGCCTCGGCCGCGCTGACCCTGGAGGCGGCGAGCGAACTGCGCCCGACCGGACACGGTGCGGTGTGCTTCGCCGCCGTCGAGGGCGGGGCCTTCACCGAGATCCAGCAGGATCTGCACGCCCTGCTGCCGCTGGAGTCCAGCCGTGACTCCTACGGCTACACCTGGCTGGAGTCCCGGCACGCCCCCGAGGAGACCAACGACCTGGTCACGGATCTGCACGCGGTCAATTCCGCGCTGGAATCCGGCGGATTCGGCCCGCAACTGCTGTGCTCGCTGGTCGCCTTCCACGATCCGCACGGTCCGGAGGACCGCCGGATGGCCCTCGTCTACCTCTACAAGCGCGGGTCCTTCTACCCCTTCGCCCCGCTGCCCGGCGAGAAGCGCGACCACGCCCTGGAACTCCAGGTCAAGGCCCTGGTCGCCAACGACCTGCGGCTGGAGCAGGACCTCGCGCGGTGGTTCCCGGTCTGGGGCGCTCCCGGTATGGGCGGCTGAGCGCCGCGCCGCCGCGGTGCTCGCGTGCCTAAGGTGGGGCTGTTTGCCGGACAGACCCGTCAGGAGGCGCACCGATGACCACGTACGACCCCGCCACCGTGAAGATCAGTCCCGAATCGTGGGTGGCGGACCAGGCCAGGCGGTACGAGGAGTCGAACGGCACCGAGGCCACCGACATGAAGGGCTCGCCCTGCCTGCTGCTGGACTACCAGGGCTGGCGCAGCGGCGAGTGGCGGCGCACGGTGCTCATCTACGGCCGCTCCGGTGAGGACTACCTGATCGTGGCCTCCAAGGGCGGCGCCCCCGAGCACCCGCTGTGGTTCAAGAGCCTGATCACCAACCCCGAGGTGCACGTGCGGGTGCTCGGCGAGCGCTTCCCGGCCCGCGCCGAGGTGCTGACGCCCGACGAGAAGGCCGAGGTCTGGGCGGACCTGGTGGAGGTCTACCCGCCGTACGAGGACTACCAGAAGAGCACCAGCCGGGAGATCCCCGTCATCCGCCTCACCCGCGTCTGACCATCCGGCCGGAACCGGGCACGTGTAAGGGGCGCCCATCCAGGATGGGCGCCCCTTACGTCAGGCGGTTTGCCGTGCTGCTCCGTCTACCGGTCGGCGTGCTTGCCGCGTACCGCCATCCAGGTGGTCAGCGCGGCCAGGGCCAGTTCGAGGGCCAGCAGGAAGACCAGCGCGAGGCCGAAGGCGTGCGGGTAGCGGCCCGGTGCCCCGGCGCCCACCGCGCCGTAGAAGACGATGCCGATCAGCGCGATCCCCAGCGCGCCGCTGACCTGCTGGATGGTGGCCACGACCCCGGAGGCGGCGCCCACCAGGTGGGCGGGGACTGTGCCGAGCGAGGTGTGGGTCAGCGGGGCGATGACCAGCCCCATGCCGACGCCGTCGAGGAAGAGTCCGGGCACCAGCTCCCACAGGCTGCCCGTGGTTCCCGACGCGTGCACCGCGGCCCACAGGGCGCCCAGGCCCGCGGCCATGGCCAGCGCCCCGGCCGGCACGGTCCGGCTGCCCAGGCGTTCGGCGATGCGGTGCGCGGTGGTCGAGGTCAGCAGGTAGCCCGCGCCGATCGCCACGAAGACCACACCCGAGGTCAGCGCCTGCAAGCCCCGCCCGGCCTGCAGGTACAGCGCCAGGACGAGGAAGAAGGAGCCCTGTCCCGACCAGAAGACCAGCTGCGCCACGGCGCCCGCCGCGAAGCCGCGCTGCCGGAAGAGCGCGATGTCCAGGACCGGGTCGCCGCCCGCCGCGCCCACCCGGCGCTGGTGTGCCACGAAGGCCGCGAAGAGCACCGCGGAGCCGGCCAGGCAGACCCACGTCCAGGCCGGCCAGCCCAGCGCACGGCCCTGGATCAGCGGCAGCACCAGCGCGATCGTGGCGGCCGTGGAAAGCGCCACTCCGGTGATGTCCAGCCGCGGGCGGCGCGGCGCCCGCGACTCGGCCAGCGCCCGCGGCGCCGCGGCGAGCGCCACGAGCCCGATGGGCACATTGATCAGGAAGCAGGCCCGCCAGCCGAGCCCGAGCACGTCCGCCTTGATCAGCAGTCCGCCGATGAGCTGTCCGAAGACCGCGCCCACGCCCATCGTCATGCCGTACATCCCGAACGCGCGGGCCTGTGCCCTGCCCTTCCACTCGGTCTGCAGGATGGCCAGCACCTGCGGGCCCATCAGGGCCGCGGACAGCCCCTGGGCGACCCGCGCCGCCACCAGGCTCCCGGAGGTCGGCGCCAGGCCGCAGGCGGCCGAGGTCGCGGTGAAGAGCGCGAGCCCCAGCATGAACATCCGCCGCCGGCCGTGGATGTCGCCCAGCCGGCCCGCGGTGATCAGTCCGGTGGCCACGGCCAGGGCGAACCCGGCCACCACCCACTGGATCGCCGCGGTACCGGCGTGCAGGTCGCCCTGCACGGCCGGTATCGCCACGTTGACGATGAAGAGGTCCAGCGAGGTCATGAAGGTCGCTGCCAGCAGGACCGGCAGACCGAGCCCCGGCCGCCCGGCGGCCGGTGCCGCGTCCGCGGGAGCGGACGGGGAGAGCGTGGAGGTGGCCGAGGCCATGGCTGAACTCCTGTCACAGAGAGGATCGGTGGGGGGCGGGGCCGGTCAGGCGCCGGCCGGGACCTTGTCGAGGAAGCCGTGGACACGCTCGATCAGGCCGTCCTCACCGGTGGCGATGACGTCGAAGCCGACCACCAGCGACTCGCCCCCGGCCGGGCCCAGCTCCCAGGTGAAGCGGGCGATGTCGTGGTGGGCGTCGACCGGGCCGAGGGTGAAGACCAGGCCCGCGAACTGCGCCTGCACCGCGCCGACCACCGCGTCCAGGGCGTCGGGGCCCGTGACGTCGGCCAGCGGGTCGGTGTAGCGGGCGTCGGCGGCGAAGACCGCGCCGATCGCGGCGCGCCGCGCGGCCGGGTCGGTCTCGTTCCAGAGGGCGATGTACTGCTCGGCAAGCTGCTGGATGTCGCTCATGACGGGGTGTCTCCCTGCTGTTGCCGGCGCCTTGTTGCGCCGTGTCCTTGCAGGTCATGAAGTTACGGAGCGGGCCGCGCGGCGGAATCGGTCATCGTTAGGTAATCGCCGACCGGTCACCGGTGTACATGTCCGCCGCCCTTGCCGGGCGGGGCGTACGCGCAGGTCAGGAGGGGGCTGCGGGGTGGGCGTACGGCGCCGCGGTGCACCGCAGCGCGGCAATGTACCGGGCGGAACGCCTGCGCCGCGGCTAAGCGCCCGCTCAGCCGAACCCTTGCGAAAACTGAAACACGTTCCTAGAATCGCGGGTGTGACATCGTCAGTGTCAGACCCGCCTCCACCGCCCGCCCCGCCCGGGCCGGGCCCGCTGGCCGGGGTACGGGTGCTCGAACTGGCGGGCATCGGGCCCGGCCCCTTCGCGGCGATGCTGCTCGCCGACCTGGGCGCCGACGTCGTCCGCGTCGACCGCCCCGGCGGCCCCGGCCTGGGCCTCGCCCCGGCCGCCGACCTGACCAACCGCAACAAGCGCTCGGTGCTGCTCGACCTCAAGACACCCGAGGGCACCGCGGCGGCGCTCGACCTGGCCGGACGCGCCGACATCCTCGTCGAGGGCTACCGCCCCGGCGTCGCCGAGCGCCTCGGCGTGGGCCCGGCGGAGTGCCTGGCACGCAACCCGCGGCTGGTCTACGGGCGGATGACCGGCTGGGGCCAGGACGGGCCGCTCGCCGCCAGCGCCGGACACGACATCGGCTACATCGCGATCACCGGCGCCCTCGCCCTGAGCGGCCCCGCGGACGGCGCCCCCACCGCCCCCGCGAACCTGCTCGGCGACTACGCCGGCGGCGCGCTCTACCTCGTCACCGGCGTGCTCGCCGCCCTGCACCACGCCCGCACCCACGGCGCGGGCCAGGTCGTCGACGCCGCGATCGTCGACGGCACCGCCCACCTCGGGACCCTGCTGCACGGCATGGTCGCCGCCGGCGTCTGGCAGGACCGCAGAGAAGCCAACCTGCTGGACGGCGGCGCGCCCTTCTACGGCGTCTACGCGACCTCCGACGGCGGCCACATGGCCGTCGGCGCCCTCGAACAGCGCTTCTACGACACCTTCGCGACGCTGCTCGGCCTGACCCCGCAGCAGGCCGCGCTCCGCGACGACCCGGCCCGCTGGCCCGAACTGCGCACCGCCGTGGCCGCCCGCTTCCGTACCCGCAGCCGCGAGGAGTGGACGGCGGTCTTCGCCGGCACCGACGCCTGCGCCGCGCCCGTCCTGTCCCTCACCGAGGCCCCGCGGCATCCGCACCTGGCCGCGCGCGGCACCTTCACCGAGGCGGGCGGCACCGTCCAGCCCGCGCCCGCGCCCCGCTTCTCGGCGACACCCGCCGCGCTGCGCCGCCCGCCGCCCCTGCCGGGCGCGCACACTGCGGAGGTGGCCCGCGACTGGGACGTCCCCGCCCTGACGGACCGCCAGGACGGCAGCGGGGCGCAGCCGTCCGGTCCTGCTCCCCACCGCCTCTGACGTACGACCGCACCTACGCCGCGTCCCGCGGCGCACCGACCGTCCGAGCCGACCCCGCGGCCCGCACCGGACCCGCACAGAAAGGCCTGACGTTGAGCACCGACGCCTACGTCTACGACGCCGTCCGCACCCCGCGAGGGCGCGGCAAGGCCAACGGATCGCTGCACGGCACCAAGCCGATCGACCTGGTCGTCGGCCTCATTCACGAGCTGCGCGAGCGGCACCCCGGTCTCGACCCGGCCGCGATCGACGACATCGTGCTCGGCGTCGTCAGCCCGGTCGGCGACCAGGGCTCCGACATCGCCCGCGTCGCCGCCGTCGCCGCGGGCCTGCCGGACACCGTGGCCGGTGTGCAGGAGAACCGCTTCTGCGCCTCCGGCCTCGAAGCGGTCAACATGGCCGCCGCGAAGGTCCGTTCCGGCTGGGAGGACCTCGTGCTCGCCGGCGGCGTCGAGTCGATGTCGCGTGTGCCGATGGCCAGCGACGGCGGCGCCTGGATGATGGACCCGATGACCAACTTCGAGGTCGGCTTCGTCCCGCAGGGCATCGGCGCCGACCTCATCGCGACCCTCGGCGGCTTCACCCGGCACGACGTCGACAGCTACGCCTCGCTGTCCCAGGAACGGGCCGCCGAGGCCTGGAAGGACGGCCGCTTCGCCCGCTCCGTGGTGCCCGTGCGGGACCGCAACGGCCTGGTCGTCCTCGACCGCGACGAGCACGTCCGCCCCGGCACCTCGCCCGAGTCGCTGGCGGCCCTCAAGCCCTCCTTCGCCGACATCGGCGAACTCGGTGGTTTCGACGCCGTGGCCCTGCAGAAATACCACTGGGTCGAGAAGATCGACCACGTCCACCACGCGGGCAATTCCTCCGGCATCGTCGACGGCGCCGCGCTCGTCGCCATCGGCAGCCGGGAGATCGGCGAGCGCTACGGGCTGGTGCCCCGCGCCCGTATCGTCTCGGCCGCCGTGTCCGGGTCCGAGCCCACCATCATGCTCACCGGCCCCGCGCCCGCCAGCCGCAAGGCACTCGCCAAGGCCGGCCTGACCATCGACGACATCGACCTGATCGAGATGAACGAGGCCTTCGCCGCCGTGGTGCTGCGCTTCGCCGCCGACATGGGTGTCGGGCTCGACAAGATCAACGTCAACGGCGGCGCCATCGCCCTGGGACACCCGCTCGGCGCGACCGGCGCGATGCTGCTCGGCACCGTCGTCGACGAGCTGGAGCGCCGCGACCTGCGCCACGGCCTGGTGACCCTCTGCGTCGGCGGCGGCATGGGCATCGCCACCGTCGTCGAACGCCTCTGACCCGCCCCCGCCCCCACCCCGCCGCTACGGAGCCACCCGACATGAGCGAGCCCACCACCATCCGCTGGGAGCAGGACGCGGACGGCGTCGTCACCCTCGTCCTGGACGACCCGGCGCAATCGGCCAACACGATGAACGCCGCGTTCGCCGCCTCCCTCGACGCGGTCGTCGACCGCCTCGGAGCCGAGGCCGAAGGCATCCGCGGGGTCGTCGTCACCTCCGCGAAGAAGACCTTCTTCGCGGGCGGCGACCTGCGCGACCTGATCCGCGCCACCCCGGACGACGCCGCCGACGTCCTCGCCGGCAGCATGCGCGTCAAGCGCGCGCTGCGGCGCCTGGAGACCCTCGGCAAGCCCGTCGTCGCCGCGATCAACGGCGCCGCGCTCGGCGGCGGTTACGAGATCGCGCTGGCCTGCCACCACCGCGTCGCCCTCGACGCGCCGGGTACGAAGATCGGCCTGCCCGAGGTCACCCTCGGCCTGCTGCCCGGCGGCGGCGGGGTCGTGCGGACCGTACGCCTGCTCGGCATCGCCGACGCGCTGCTCAAGGTGCTGCTCCAGGGCACCCAGTACCCGGCGCCGCGCGCGTTGGCCGCGGGCCTGATCCACGAGGTCGCCGCCGACCGCGACGCGCTGCTCGCCGCGGCCCGCGCGTACATCGACGCGCACCCGCAGGCCCGGCAGCCCTGGGACGAGCCCGGCTACAAGATCCCCGGCGGCACCCCCAAGAGCCCCGCCTTCGCCGCCAACCTGCCGGCCTTCCCGGCCAACCTGCGCAAGCAGCTCGCGGGCGCCCCCTACCCGGCGCCGCGCAACATCCTGGCCGCCGCCGTCGAGGGCTCCCAGGTCGACATCGACACTGCCCAGCTCATCGAGGCCCGCTACTTCGCCGAACTCGCCTGCGGCCCGACGTCGAAGAACATGATCCAGGCCTTCTTCTTCGACATGCAGGCCGTCAACTCCGGCGCGGGCCGCCCGGCCGGCGTCCCCGCGCGCCCGGTCACCAGGGTCGCCGTCCTCGGCGCCGGCATGATGGGCGCCGGCATCGCGTACGCCTGCGCGCGGGCGGGCATCGACGTCGTCCTCAAGGACGTCACCGCCGAGGCGGCCGCCCGCGGCAAGGCCTACTCCGAACGCCTGCTGGACAAGGCCCTCGCCAAGGGGCGTACCACGCCGGACAAGCGCGACGCGCTGCTCGCCCGCATCACCCCGACGGCGGAGCCCGCCGACCTGGCCGGCTGCGACGCCGTCATCGAGGCCGTCTTCGAGGACGCAGCGCTCAAGCACAAGGTCTTCCAGGAGATCCAGCACATCGTCGCGCCCGACGCGCTGCTGTGCTCCAACACCTCCACACTGCCGATCAGCCGGCTCGCGGAAGGCGTGGAGCGCCGCGCGGACTTCATCGGCCTGCACTTCTTCTCGCCGGTCGACAAGATGCCGCTGGTGGAGATCATCAAGGGCGAGCAGACCGGCGACGAGGCGCTCGCCCGCGCCTTCGACCTGGTGCGGCAGATCCGCAAGACGCCCATCGTCGTCAACGACTCGCGCGGATTCTTCACCTCCCGGGTGATCAGCCACTTCATCAACGAGGGCGTCGCGATGCTCGCCGAAGGCGTCCCCGCCGCGTCCGTCGAGCAGGCCGCGGCGCAGGCCGGCTACCCGGCGAAGGTGCTGTCGCTGCTGGACGAGCTGACCCTGACGCTCTTCGTCCGGATCAGCCGCGAGACCCGCGCCGCGGTCGAGGAGGCCGGCGGCGTCTGGACCCCGCACCCCGCCGAGGCGGTCATCGACCGCATGGTCGACGACTTCGGCCGCACGGGCCGCAGCGGCGGCGCGGGCTTCTACGACTACGCGGACGGCCGCAGGACCGGGCTCTGGCCTGGCCTGGCCGAGCACTTCGGGAAGCCCGGCACGCAGATCCCGCTGGAGGACCTGAAGGAGCGGATGCTCTTCGCCGAGTCGCTGGACAGCGTGCGGCTGCTGGAGGAGGGCGTGCTCACCTCGGTGGCCGACGCCAACATCGGCTCGGTGCTCGGCATCGGCTTCCCCGCCTGGACCGGCGGCGTCCTGCAGTACATCAACGGCTACCCGGGAGGCGTGGCCGGCTTCACCGCCCGCGCGCGGGAGCTGGCCGCCGCCTACGGCGAGCGCTTCACCCCGCCCGCGCTGCTGGTCACCACCGCCGAGCGCGGCGGGACGTTCACCGACGACGCCCGCAAGCGCTGACCCCCGCCGGGAACGCGCCGGAGCGGCCCCTCAGGGCCCTCCGGCGCGTGGGCCCGCCGGGTCCCCGCGCACGGACCGCTCACGGGCCCGTAGCGTCCGCCCAGGCCCCGCCCGTAGGCCGCCCCGCCCCGCTGCCGCCCCCGCCGGGCCGCACCTCGTACGCTGACCTGCGTGCCCCGACCCCGTACCGCCCGCGCCCCGCGGTTCGCAGCCGGCTGCCTTGCGGCCGCGCTGCTGGCCTGCCTGACGTCCTGCTCCGGCGGCGGCTCCCCGGACCCCGGGGCGGGCGCGGCCGGGCTCGGCGACCGGCTCTTCCCCGGCGCGGGCAACGGCGGCTACGACGTGACGCACTACGGGCTCGACCTGTCCTACGACCCGGCGACCGGCAGGCTGTCCGGCACCGCCGTGGTCAGCGCCACCGCGACGCAGGACCTCACGCGGCTGAACCTCGACCTCGCAGGTCTGACCGTGAGCCGGGTGAGCGTGGACGGGCGCACCGCCCGCACCAACCGCTCCGGGACCGAGCTGACCGTCCGCCCGGCCGGTACATTGCGCCGGGGTTCGCACTTCGCCGTCACCGTCGCGTACGCCGGAGTGCCCCGTGTGGTCACCGACCCCGACGGCTCGCACGAGGGCTGGCTCCGCACCGACGACGGCGCCCTGGCACTCGGCGAACCGGTCGGCTCCATGGGGTGGTTCCCCGGCAACGACCACCCCTCCGACAAGGCCGCCTTCGACCTCACCATGTCCGTGCCGGCCGGTCTGACCGTCGTCTCCAACGGCGAGCTCGCGGGCACCCGCACAGCGGCCGGCCGTACCGCCTTCCACTGGCGCAGCACCGCGCCCATGGCCACGTATCTGGCCACCGTCGGGATCGGGCACTACACGGTCAGCCGCTCCCGCACGCCCGGCGGGATCCCCCTCTACACGGCCGTCGACCCGCGCGCGGCGGACGCCACGACCACCGCCGCGCTGGCCCGGCTGCCGGAGATCCTGGACTGGGAGACGGGCCGCTTCGGCCGCTTTCCCTTCGGCTCGTCCGGCGCGATCGTCGACCACCTGCCCCGCGGCTCGGTCGGCTACGCGCTGGAGACGCAGAACCGTCCCGCCTTTCCCGGCGACGGCGACGGGCCCGCGGTCGACGTCACGACCCTGGTGCACGAGCTGTCGCACCAGTGGTTCGGCGACTCCGTCACCCCGCGCAGCTGGCAGGACATGTGGCTGAACGAGGGCTTCGCCACCTACGCCGAGTGGATGTGGCAGGAGCACGACGCGGGCGTGCCGCTTTCCCGGAGCGCCGCCGAGGCGTTCGCCGACCCCGCCACATGGTCCTTCCCGCCCGCAGCGCCGCCCAAGGCCGCCGACGTGTCGGCCCAGCCGGTCTACGCCCGCGGCGCGCTGGTGCTCTACGAACTGCACCAGGCGCTCGGCGACGGCGCTTTCGACCGCCTGCTGCGCGGCTGGGCCGCGGCACATTCCCACGGCAACGCGTCCACCGCCGACTTCACGGCATATTGCACCCGGCTCGCCGGCCGCGACCTGACCCCGCTGTTCGCGACCTGGCTCTACGGCACGGCCAAGCCCGCCCGGCTGTGAGCGGGCCCGCCCTCAAGGAAGTCAGCGCAGCGGCTCGCCCACCGCGTGCATGTGGCCGAGCGCCTGAGCGTAGGAGTCCAGCAGCCCCGTCTCGGTGTAGCGCACGCCGATGCGGTCGCAGTGGGCGCGCACCAGGGGGCGGGCGAGTCGCAGGTGCGGGCGCGGCATGCTCGGGAAGAGGTGGTGCTCGATCTGGTAGTTGAGCCCGCCGAGCAGGAAGTCCACGACCGGATTGCCCCGTACATTGCGCGAGGTCAGCACCTGGCGGCGCAGATGCCCCCAGCGTGCGCCCGGCTCGGGCATCTCCATGCCCTTGTGGTTGGGGGCGAACGCGCACCCCAGGTGCAGCCCGAAGAGCGCGTGGTGCAGCGCGGCGAAGGCCAGCGCCTGCGGCCACGGCAGCGCGGTCAGCAGCAGCGCCGTGTAGCCCGCGAGATGGGCGACCAGCAGTGAGCCCTCCACCAGCCGCTCCCGGCGGTCCAGGCGCCGCAGGTCCTGGAAGCTCGCCACCTTCAGGGCGAGCCCTTCCAGCAGCAGCATCGGGAAGAACAGCCGCGCCTGGTGCTTCGTCAGGAAGCGGGCGAAGCCCTGCCGTTCCACGGCCTGCGCCCGCGTCCACACCAGGGCGCCCACCTCCACGTCCGGGTCCTTGCCGATGTGGTTGGGGTTGGCGTGGTGCCGGTTGTGCTTGTCGCTCCACCATGCGGCGCCCATTCCCAGCAGCAGATTGCCGTGGAAGAGGGCGATGAGCCGGTTGGTGCGGCGGCCTGCCGCTATCTGCTGGTGCCCGGCGTCGTGCCCGGTGAAGCCGCTGCGCGAGGAGAACACCGCCGCCGGAAGCGCCAGCGCCAGCACCCACCACGACCCGCTGCCGCCGACCACGGCGACCGCCGTCCACACCGCGGCCATTGCCAGCAGGTTCACCGCGATCGACACCGCGTAGTGCCCGCGCCGCCGCCGCAGCAGTCCGGCCTCACGTACCGTGCGCAGCAGCGGGGCGAACTCGCTGGCTTCACAGCCGGGAGCCCGCTCGGTCTGTTCTGGAGTGGTCAGGACGATCGCCATGGGCGCTCCTCGATGATGGGCGGTGTCTGTCCTACGGTCCGGACGGGCCGTACGGCGACGCTACGAACCACCGCCCGCCGCGGACCATGGCGCCATCACCCGACTTCGCGGGGTGCCAGTCCCCCCGGAACGCGGGGGATATCCCCACCCCGGGACAGCCGGAGGGGACCGTATTGGCCACGGACGATCTCTGCCCGGCCGCCTGACGGCGACCGCGCCCACGCCAGTGTCCCATCCCGGCGGCCCGGCCAGGGACCGCTCCCGCACTTCCGGTGACGCGCACCCGCCCGTGGCGCCTTGCCGCGTGCCGCCGCCCGGCGGCGTCTACGATGCTGGACAACCGCCAAGCGGCAGGTGTCTTGGCCAGGTCGGAGGAGCACCATCATCAGCGGCAACGTTTCGGTCGAACGCAGGATCGCCGAGGAGCTGGGCGTACGCGAAGGTCAGGTACGGGCGGCCGTCGATCTGCTCGACGGCGGGGCCACGGTGCCGTTCATCGCGCGCTACCGCAAGGAGGCCACCGGCACCCTCGACGACGAGCAGCTGCGCAACCTGGAGGAGCGCCTGCGCTATCTGCGCGAGCTGGACGAGCGGCGCGCCGCGGTGCTGGAGTCCATCGACTCCCAGGGCAAGCTCGACGACGCGCTGCGCGAGCAGATCATGGCGGCCGACTCCAAGGCGCGGCTGGAGGACATCTACCTGCCGTACAAGCCCAAGCGGCGCACCAAGGCCCAGATCGCCCGCGAGGCGGGTCTCGAACCGCTCGCCGACGCGCTGCTCGCCGACCCGGGTCTGGACCCCCAGGCGGCCGCGGCACCGTACGCCGACGCCGAGAAGGGCGTGGCCGACGCCGCGGCGGCGCTGGAGGGCGCCCGCGCCATCCTCACCGAGCGCTTCTCCGAGGACGCCGACCTGGTGGGCGAGCTGCGCACCCGGATGTGGAGCCGCGGCCGGCTGGTCGCCAAGGTGCGCGAGGGCAAGGAGGAGGCGGGTGCGAAGTTCGCCGACTACTTCGACTTCGCCGAGCCCTTCGGCAAGCTGCCCTCGCACCGCGTCCTGGCCATGCTGCGCGGCGAGAAGGAGGAGGTCCTCGACCTCACCCTGGAGCCGGAGGAGCCCGTCGAGGGCCCCAGCAGCTTCGAGCGGCGCATCGCCCAGCGCTTCGGCGTCGCCGACCGCGGCCGCCCCGGCGACCGCTGGATGCTGGACACCGTCCGCTGGGCCTGGCGCACCCGCATGCTGGTGCGGCTCGGCATCGACCTGCGCGTGCAGCTGCGCCAGGAGGCCGAGGACGAGGCGGTACGGGTCTTCGCCGCGAATCTGCGCGACCTGCTGCTCGCCGCGCCGGCCGGCACGCGCGCCACGATGGGCCTGGACCCGGGCCTGCGCACCGGCGTCAAGGTCGCCGTCGTGGACGCCACCGGCAAGGTCGTCGCCACCGACACGATCTACCCGCACGCGCCGCGCAACCGCTGGGACGAATCCCTCGCCACGCTGGCCGGGCTCGCCGCCGCGCACAGCGTCGACCTGATTGCCATCGGCAACGGCACGGCCTCCCGCGAGACCGACAAGCTGGCGGGCGACCTCATCAAGGCGCACCCGGAGCTGGAGCTCACCAAGGCGGTCGTCTCGGAGGCCGGCGCGTCGGTCTACTCCGCCTCCGCCTACGCGTCCGCCGAGCTGCCCGGCATGGACGTGTCCCTGCGCGGCGCGGTGTCCATCGCCCGCCGCCTCCAGGACCCGCTGGCGGAGCTGGTGAAGATCGACCCGCGGTCCATCGGCGTCGGCCAGTACCAGCACGACCTCTCCGAGGTGAAGCTGTCGCGCTCGCTGGACGCGGTGGTCGAGGACTGCGTGAACGGGGTCGGCGTCGACGTCAACACCGCGTCGGTGCCGCTGCTGCGCCGCGTCTCGGGCATCACCGAGGGCCTGGCCGCCAACATCGTCACCCACCGCGACACCAACGGCCCCTTCCGCAGCCGCAAGGCCCTCAAGGACGTCGCCAGGCTCGGCCCGAAGGCGTACGAGCAGTGCGCGGGCTTCCTGCGCATCCTCGGCGGCGAGGACCCGCTGGACGCGTCCGCCGTGCACCCCGAGGCGTATCCGGTGGTCCGGCGGATCGGCCGGAGCGCGGGCACCGACGTCCCCGAGCTGATCGGCAATGCCGCCGTGCTGCGGCGGCTGCGCCCGGAGGACTTCGTGGACGACTCCTTCGGCCTGCCGACCGTCACCGACATCCTCTCCGAGCTGGAGAAGCCCGGGCGCGATCCGCGGCCGGCGTTCAGGACCGCGGCCTTCAAGGAGGGCGTGGAGGAGATGAAGGACCTGCGGCCGGGAATGCTGCTGGAGGGCGTCGTCACCAACGTGGCCGCCTTCGGCGCGTTCGTGGACGTCGGCGTCCACCAGGACGGGCTGGTGCACGTGTCGGCGCTGTCCGACCGGTACGTCTCCGACCCGCGCGAGGTCGTCAAGCCCGGGGACATCGTCCGGGTCAAGGTGCTGGACATCGATCTGCCGCGCAAGCGGATCTCGCTCACGCTGCGGCTGGACGACGAGCCGCGCGCCGCGGGCGCTGGTGGTGGCGGCGGTGAGCGGCGCGGCACCGCCCCGCGGCAGTTCGGCGGACGACAGGGCGGCGGCCGTCAGGGACAGGGTCAGGGGCAGGGCGGCGGGCGGCGCGGTGGTTCCGCGCCCGCGCCGCAGAACGGTGCCATGGCAGACGCGCTGCGCCGGGCCGGACTGACCGGCGGGCGGTGAGCGGCCCGGCCGGGCGGACCGGGAGCACCCGGCCCGCCCGGCCTGCCGGAGACGCCGGGAACCAGGACGGTCGAACAGGCGTTGTGGTGGGTAGGCGGTAAGTGTGCGAAGGAGCGGCGGCCGGTCGCCGGAGGCCGTGGACGGAGGCGGGGACAGATGTCGAATCGCGCGAAGGTCGCCATCGGTGGTGTGGCGGTCGGGCTGATCCTGCTCATCGTTCTTCCCTGGTGGGTGTCCTTCCTGATCATCGTCGGCATTCCGGCGGCGGCGTACCTGACGCTGGATTCCTCGCAGCGCCGCCGGCTGCGCCGTGTCTCCCGGCGCCAAATAGGTCGCTGACCCGGACGAGGCCCCGGTAGCGTGGCGGCCCGCCCTGTCCCGGCACGGGCGGGGCGGTCACCTGGGAGGGGTTCGGTCCGATGTCGCTTCTTCCCGCCACCGTGCGGTCCGTCGAGGAGCTGGTCGCGTACACCGCGCGCGGTGACCGCGTGAAATACCTGCATTTCTGGGGCCACCGTCCGCAGCGCGACGGCCGTGCGGGTCCCGGCTGCCTCAGCCAGTGGTGGCCCGCACCCTTCACCGTCGACGGCGTCGGCTACGCCACGGCGGAGCACTGGATGATGGCCGGCAAGGCGCGGCTCTTCGACGACCCGGAGGCCGAGCGCCGCGCCCTGGCGGCGACCTCGCCCGGTGCTGCCAAGGCCGCGGGGCGCACGGTGCGCGGTTTCGACGAGGCGGTCTGGGAGCGGGAGCGGTTCGCGCTCGTCGCCGAGGGCAGCCGCCACAAGTTCGGACAGCACCCGGAGCTGCGGGAATACCTGCTGGCGACCGCCGGCCGGGTGCTCGTCGAAGCCAGTCCGGTGGATCGGGTCTGGGGCATCGGCCTGGCCGCGGACGACGAGCGCGCGGCCGATCCGGCACGCTGGCGCGGTCTGAATCTGCTGGGTTTCGCCCTCATGGACGCCCGCGACGCCCTCGGGTGACATCTGGAGGCACGGCCGCCCGGGCCCCCGCCGTACGGGGGAGGCCCGGGCGGGCAGGCACTACTTGAGGTAGGGGCCGTCGGCGCCGATCTTGCCGGGCGCGGCGTTCTTCCCGCCCAGGTCGAGGACGTAGACGCGCATGTCGCCCTTGCCGGGGGCGGTGACGGCCAGGGTCCCGTCGGTGACGGTGCGGCTGTCCCCGGTGACGGCGTCGATGTAGCGGCCGTTCGGTATCCCGGTGAAGGTGGCCGCGTCCGTCACCGTCACCAGGGCGAAGCTGTCGACCCCGGAGGCGGTGTCGGTGTAGCGGCGCTTGAAGGACATGCCGCCACCGCTGACCCCGTCCGTGCTGTACTGGCCCATCTGCAGGGCCGGTATCGCCCGGCGGATCCGGTTGAGCCGTTGCAGGTGCTCGACCAGCGGCTGGGCCAGTGTGGTGGCGACCTCGCCGGAGGCGCTGGAGACCACGCCGTAGTCCGAGGCGGTGACGCTGCCTTCCAGATGGTCGCCGTAGTAGGCGCGGCCGGTGGTGGCCAGCGGGCAGCTGGGGCCGCAGTCGATCGTCTTTCCGGCCTGGAACTGTATCTCCGAGCCGTAGTACAGCGTCGGGATGCCGCGGAAGGTCCACATCAGTGCCATGTTCTCGGCCCACGCGTCCTGGCCTCCGGCGTAGCGCACGGACGACTTGTTGGGGCCGTAGTCGTGGCTGTCGACGTAGACGACGTTGTACGTCGCGTCGTTCGTCGAGTCGTCGGAGTCCTTGCCGTTGGTGAAGGCGTTGTGCGCGTCACCGAAATTCATGTGCATGCGCATGTCGATGATGTTCATGCCGGAGAACTGGCTGTGGTCGGGCGTGTGGTAAGCGTTGCCGTCGAGGAAGGCGTTGGTCGACGTCGGCTGGTTGCCGGTGCCGAGCTGCTCCTCGTAGGTGTACTGCTCGATCGCGGCGGTGGCGTCGTCCGGGCTGTACTCCTTGCGCTCCTTCCAGGTGTAGAACTGCGCCGAGTGGTTGACCGAACCGCGGTTCCACTTGTCGTTGACGAAGGCGCCGACCTCGCCGAAGACGAAGAAGTTCTGCGCCTTGTCCTGGCCCCAGTCCTGCAGCACGCGCTGCTGGATGGCGGGCAGGAAGCGGCGGTTCCAGGTGACGCGGGGGATGTGCACGGCCGTGTCGATGCGGAATCCGTCGACGCCCATGTCGATGTACTTGTTGTAGGCGCCGATCAGGTAGTTCTGCACCGTGGGATTCTCGGTGTTGAAGTCGGCGAGGTCGTCGGCGAGCCAGCACGACCGCGAGTCCTCGCCCTCCCAGTTGCCGATCCAGCACTGGTGGTAGAGGTCGGCGGGGAAGAGCTTGTTCGTCGGGCCGGGCCACTGGCAGTTGTAGAGGGTGTAGCCCTCCGGGCTGTACTGGCCCGACGGCTTGCCCCAGTTCAGGCAGGTGTTGCCGGCCGGTTCGGCGGTCGACCACAGATCGCCGTTGTAGTACGACTTCCCGGTCTTCGGATCGACCGTCAGGCCGTCGTACTCGAAGCCGTCCTCCTTCTCGTCGTAGTACCAGGACCACTGCGCGTCCCGCACGCCGTACACGGTCGGCGTGAACAGTCCCTTGGCGCCCCACCGGGAGCTGTGGTTGTAGACGACGTCCTGGTAGATCTTGATGCCCTTGGCGTGCGCGGCGTTGATGAGGTCCTGGTAGGACGCCCCCGCCGATTCCAGCCGCGGGTCGACCCGGTAGAAGTCGTAGCCGTGGTAACCGTGGTAGTCGTAGTCGCTGCGGTTGAGGACCACCGGGGTGATCCAGATCGCCGAGAAGCCGAGCGCCTTGACGTAGTCGAGCTTCTGGACCAGGCCCTTGAAGTCGCCGCGGAACATCGGGTCGTGGTTGGCGGCGTTCCCCGAGGCCACGTCCTGGTTGCCGCCGCGGTCGTTGCTCGTGTCGCCGTCGTAGAACCGCGCGGTCAGCACGAAGTAGATCGGATCCTTGCGCGGATCCGTCCCGATCATCTCGCCGGAGGTCGCGGGCGGCGGGGCGTGGCCGGTGACCGCGCTCGCCGGGGCGGACGCCGCCGACGCGTTGCCGGCCGCGTCCAGGGCGACGACGGTGTACGTGTAGGTGGTGGCCTCCTCCAGGCCGGACTCCGAGAAGACCGTGGAGCCCACGCTCGTCACCACCGTGCCCCTGCTGCCGCCGGTACGGGTGACCTGGTAGCCCGTCACCCCGGTGTCGTCCGTGGACGGATCCCAGGTCAGCACCACCGCGGTGTCGGTGGCCGAGGCCTTGACCGCGCTCGGCACGCTCGGCGCGGTGGTGTCGGGCACGACCGCCGCGCAGGGATCCGTGGCACGTGCGGTGACCTTGTGGTCCTTGACGGTGCTGACGCCCGTGCCCAGCGCGTAGTTGGCGCCGTTGTTGTTGTCCCACGTGCCGTTGCCGTTGTTGAAGGTCGCCGCGAGCCCGGACGCCCCGCCCAGGTCGACGGTCTTCTTCACCCATCCCGTGCAGGCCGGTTCCATGCCGACGCCCGGAACGGCCGTCCACGGCTTGCCGTTGGGCGCGTAGTGCAGGTTGACGGTCGTCCAGCCGACCGTCGCGGTGGAGTAGAAGACTGTGGCGGAGGTGCCGGGCGGCGGGTCGGTCGTGCCGCCGGCGCAGGGGTCGCTGTGGGCGATGGCGCCGTCCTTGACGGTGATGGTGCCGGTGCCCAGGGCGTAGTTCTTGCCGCCGTTGTTGTCCCAGGTGCCCTGGCCGTTGGTGAAGGTGGCCTGCCACCCGGTGGCGGAGCCCAGGTCGACGGTCTTCTTCACCCAGCCGGCGCAGGCGGACTCCATGGCGACACCGGGGACGGCGGTCCAGTTGCCGCCGTCCGGTGCCCAGTGCAGGTTGTAGGCCGCCCAGCCGGTGGAGGCCGTCGAGTAGAAGACGGTGGCGGTGTTGCCGGCGTCGGTCGCCGCGGCCGCGCGGGCACCGGTTCCGGGAAGTGCGGGAAGCAGGGCGGCCACGAGCGCGCAGAGCGCGGCGAGCAGCAGCGCCAGCGGGCCGGGCCTGGCTCTGCGGTGGTGATGGCGCGTCAGGAGGGTCACGAGGTGCTCCTCGGAAAGGGCCGCACGGGGGCGGCCGGTGTGGGGGAGCCGTCGGTTCCGCGCGCCACGGAAAGAACGGCCGTATATCTTGCGCAAGTTGCTGCAAGAACCTTCGTGAGGGTACTGGGACATGTGGGTGACGTAAAGAGGTGCGGACGGGCACGACACCGCGCCGCACGTAGGGTGATCAGGGTGCGGTGACCGGGGGTGCGACGGAAGGTGGTTCGGCGGAGATGACGGAGCGTCTGGTGGTCATCGGCGGCGACGCCGCCGGCATGTCGGCCGCGTCGCAGGCCCGCCGCCGCAGAACCGCAACCGACCTGGAGATCGTCGCTTTCGAGCGCGGCCACCACAGCTCCTACTCGGCCTGCGGCATCCCGTACTGGATCGCGGGTGACGCGGCGGGCCCCGGCGCCCTCGTGGCCAGGACCGCGGCGGAGCACCGCGAGCGCGGTATCGACCTGCGGCTCGGCACCGAGGTCGTCACGATCGACCCGGAGCGCGGCCGGGTCCGCAGCCGCGACGCCGCGGGCCGCGAGGAGTGGACGGGCTACGACCACCTGGTCATCGCCACCGGCGCGGAGCCGGTGCGCCCGCGCGTGCCGGGCATCGACGCGCCGGGCGTCTTCGGCGTGCAGACACTCGACGACGGCGAGGCCGTCCTGCACGGCCTGGAACGCTCCGGGGTGCGGCGGGCCGTCGTCGTGGGCGGCGGCTACATCGGCGTCGAGATGGCCGAGGCGATGCTGCGGCACGGCCTCGACGTGACCCTGATCGACCGCAACGAGCAGCCGATGACCACCCTCGACCCGGACATGGGCCGCCTGGTGCGCACCGCTCTCGAAGGCCTCGGGGTGCGGGTGGTCTCCGGCGCCCCGGTCCGCGAGGTGCTCACCGGCGCGGACGGCCGGGTCCGCGCGGTGGCCACCGACACCGCCGAACACCCCGCCGACCTGGTGGTCCTGGGTCTGGGGGTGCGGCCGCAGACCGGGCTCGCGGCCGCCGCCGGACTGCCGCTCGGCGCCCACGGCGGCCTGCTCACCGACCGCGCGATGCGGGTGCGCGGCAGCGAGCGCGTCTGGGCGGGCGGCGACTGCGTCGAGGTGCTCAACCTCGTCTCCGGCGAGTCCCAGCACATCGCGCTGGGCACCCACGCCAACAAGCACGGCCGGATCATCGGCATCAACATCGGCGGCGGTTACGCCACCTTCCCCGGCGTCGTCGGCACCGCCGTCAGCAAGGTCTGCGACGTCGAGATCGCCCGCACCGGCCTGAAGGAATCCCAGGCGCGCGCGGCGGGGCTGCGGTTCGTGACCGCGGTCGTGGAGTCCACCAGCCGCGCCGGCTACTACCCGGGCGCGGCCGTCATGACGGTCAAGATGCTGGCCGAGCGCCGCACCGGGCGGCTGCTCGGACTGCAGATCGTCGGCGGCGAGGGGGCGGCCAAGCGGGTCGACGTCGGCGCTGTCGCGCTCACCGCGGGTATGACGGTCGAGCAGATGACCGGCCTCGACCTCGGCTACGCCCCGCCGTTCTCCCCGGTGTGGGATCCGGTGCTGGTGGCCGCCCGCAAGGCGGCCGACGCGGTGGCGGCGGACATCGCCGCGGGGTGAGGGCCGGGGCCGGACGGACGTCGGGCCGCGTCCCCGAGGACCGGTGACGGTTGCGCACGTGCGCGCGGTCCGGCCATGGCGCGCAGCCGCGTACGTACGCGGAGCGCGGTCGGCGGTCCGCCGTCAGGACGGCGCCCCGGCAAGCTTGTCGAGTGCCTCCAGGAGCTGCGGCAGCGATTCGCCGCGGCCGACCGGCAGCACCTCACCGGGGGCCTCGTCCAGCAGGACGAAGGCGATGTCGTCGGTCCGGGCGACCAGGCTCCAGCCAGGCCCGTCGGCGCGCAGGGCGCCCGCGGTGGTCCGTATCCGGCCGGGCGGGGGGAGGGTGTCGGCGTAGGCCGCCGCCTCGGCCAGTGCGCGGCGGACACCGGGGTGGGAGATCCCGGCCGCCGCCCCGTCCGGCGGCGGGTCGGAGGGCGCGGGGGCGAGGGAGGGCGGGAGCTGGTCGCGCCATTCGTGCCAGTGCACGGCGATCTCGTCGGCGCCCAGCCGCCGTTGCGGCGGGCCCCACACCGAGACGTCCGGCGGGGCGAGCGCGGGCCCCGCCTCCTCCTCGGCCGGGTCGTGCGGATCCGGGACGTCGGGCACCGCCACGGCCACCGGCAGCGGCCAGCCGGGCAGGGAGGCGGCAAGCGTGTCCTCCTGCGGTGCCAGCTCGTACTCCAGGCCGCAGTCCCACGCCGCCAGCGCGCACGCGACGAGGGCGGCGTCCGTGGTGACGACCGTCCAGCGGGCGCCGCGCCCGTCCTGGCCGAACATCAGACCGTAGCCGCCGGGCAGCGGATCGAGCCCCAACTGCTCGCACGCGGCGGGGTAGTCGTCGCCGAGCACCCCGGGGAAGTGTTCGGCGGTCAGCATCGCGGCCGTCAGCACGAACAGCGCGTCCTCGTCCTCCGCGTGGTCGGCATGCTCGGCCGCGGCCATGTGGCGCCCTCCCTCTCGTTCCGGTCCGCGCACCTTAACCAGCCGGTAACACCTACGTCGAGGGGGTCGGGAGCACCGTAAACCCGTTCGGTTCCGTCCGCCGCCGTCGCCTATCCTCGCCGCATGGGACGCATTCGCAGCACCCACTACGTCTGTCTGCCGTGCCGGGCCTCGTGGAAGATCCCACTCGCCCGCGACACCGCGGGGACGTGCCCGCGCTGTGCGGGCCGGCTGATCAACGCGGGCACGCAGTTCGCCGCGCCGAGGCGCCGCGACACGGCCGCGTGGCGCGCGCTCGGCGCGGTACTCGCGTCCGGGCTGCGCTTCCATTCCGCGTGCGAGTGCTGTCAGGACGGTCCGGGCTACCGGCCGCGCACACCGCGCGAGGTACGCGAGCGGCTCGCTCATGCGGCCGCGACCGGGGCGCCGGTCGCGGTGGCTCTGCAGTGCCGGGACGTCACGCACAGTGGTGACGCCCCGGGCCGGTGCATGCTGTAGGGGTGCCTTCCGCCCCGCTCTGTCCGGTCGGCGCGACAATGCCACCTCCCGGCACTCCGCGGATACCGGCCATGCATCATGGTGGGATGATCACCCTGCGTTCCATGGCTCTCTTCGTTCTCGCCGCCGTGCTGGAGATCGGCGGCGCCTGGCTCATCTGGCAGGGCGTGCGCGAGCACCGCGGGCTTGCCTGGATGGGGGCGGGCGTCGTGGCCCTCGGCCTCTACGGATTCGTCGCGACCCGCCAGCCGGACGCGGAGTTCGGCCGCATCCTGGCCGCGTACGGCGGCGTCTTCGTGGCCGGTTCGCTCCTGTGGGGCGTGGTCGCCGACGGTTACCGCCCTGACCGGTTCGACATCGTCGGAGCGGTGATCTGCCTGGTCGGAGTGGGCGTCATCATGTATGCCCCGCGCGGCGGCTGAAACCCGCCGGTCGTCCGCCCCCACCCCGTCGTTGCGCCCCCGCGGCGCCCCCAGGCGGGGTTGCCCTGGCGCCTCAGGCGCGACAGGCTCTAGGGCAGGGGAGACGGGAGGCAGGGGCGATGACGGTGAGCAACAAGCTTGCGTGGTTGCTGGATGATCTGACACGGCGCGTGCCGCACGTCCGACACGCTCTCGTCCTGTCCAACGACGGACTGGTGACCGGTGCCAGCGAGAGCCTGGACCGTCCGACGGCGGAGCACCTGGCGGCGGTCTCGTCCGGTTTCCACAGCCTCGCCAAGGGGGCCGGCCGGCAGTTCGGCGTCGGCGGGGTGCGGCAGACGATGGTCGAGTTCGACGAGGGCTACCTCTTCGTGACGGCTGCGGGCGACGGGAGCTGCCTGGCGGTGCTGAGCGGCATGGAGGCCGACGTCGGGCGGGTGGCCTACGAGATGACGCTGCTGGTGCACCGGGTGGGCGAGCACCTCGGGGTCGCGGCCCGCCAGTCGAGTTCGCCTTACTGAGGTCCCGGGCGCCGGGGGCGGTGGCGCGGGGCGCCGGGGCGGGCTGAGCTGCGGGGACGCAAGTTATCCACAGGGGAAGAACGGGTGTTCGTCCGTGCGCGCTATCGTCGTGACTGTCAGTGGTTGAGCGACAGCACAGAGAGACGGTGGCAGTGATGGGGACGACGAGGACGGCGACGAACACGGCCCGGCCGGAGCAGCGGACGCGGGTGGCGCGGGTGGCGCGGGGCGCGCGGGCGGTGCAGTCGCCGCCGCTGCCGGACACCGCTGCGGAGGACCCGCCGCAGATGTTCACCCTCAACCGCGCCCGGGAGGAACTGGGCCTGCCCTTCGCCGAGTTCGAGCTGGCCCTGCAGCTCGGCGAGATCGGCACGGTCGTCGGCGGTGGCGCCGACCGGCCGCGGGTGTCCGCGACGGAGCTCGCCCGGGTGCGCGACCAGGACGGCGGCACAGCGGCCCTGCTGTCGCGGATCGAACTGGTCAACACCACGGCCGCGGCCGATCTGCTCGGGGTCGGCCGGGATCGGCTGCTCCGCCTCACGCGAGCAGGGTACGTCCGGCCCGTGCGCTGGTACGTGAACCGCTACCGGGCCCTGGTGTGGCTCTACCTCGCAGGTGAACTGCGGGAGTTCGCGGTCGCCCGGCCCGCGCTGCTGACCGGCCGGCTGCCGGCGGAGCTGCGCGAGGCGGAGGCGGAAGGGGCGGACCTGCGGCCGCGCGGCTGGCGGTCCCGGCAGGTCGCCCGGCTGGTCGAGGACGCACCCGGCCCCTGGGAGGAGGCCGCGGTGTGGGCGGCGCTGCTGGGGCCTGAACTCACTGACGAGGCGGTGCCCGATCCGCACGAGCGCAGGCGCCTGCGCGGCATCCGTACGGTGCTGCCCTACGGCCGACCGGGGCCGCTGGCGGGCATGGCCCTGATCAGACGGCTGACCCTCGCGGACGCCCCCGACGAGGTCGCTGCCGCCCTGCTGGCGCTCGCCGAGGCCCTCGGACGTGCCCGCGCCGGTGAGAAGGTGCCGCCGAAGCCGCCGTACGAACCGTGGGGCGCGCCGCCGCCGGAGCCGGGCGGCGCCCCACCGACCGGCGACGTGCCCGCGCCGCGCCGGGTCCGGCCGCCGGTTGCCGCGCCGGATGCCGTACGGGCCTTGCCCGCGTCCGGCGGGGCGCTCGCCGGGCCCGGGAGCGTCGCGGCGCGGGGGCACGGGACCCCGCCGACGGGCGCGGGTGCCTGGGTGGTGGGGGAGCGGCCGCGGCGCAGCCTGCTGAGGCTGCTGCGCGGGCGGCGCCGGGCCGTCGACGGCTGACGCCACCCGCCGGGGGCGCTGCGTTCAGAGTTCGCCGACACCGGTGACCCTGATCACCGCGCGGCCCTCCTCGTCGGAGGCCGCGAGGTCGACCTCGGCCGAGATTCCCCAACCGTGGTCGCCCGCGGGGTCGGCGAAGGTCTGCCGTACGCGCCAGAGCCCGTGCTGCGGCTCCTCCTCGATCATGAGCAGCTTCGGGCCGCGGGCGTCAGGACCGGTACCGAGGTCGTCGTACTCGTCCCAGTAGGCGTCCATGGCGTCGGCCCACGCGTCCGCGTCCCAGCCGGACGCCTCGTCCAACTCGCCCAGCAGCTCGACCTTGTCGAGGGCGGCCAGCTCCACGCGGCGGAAGAGCGCGTTGCGGACCAGGACACGGAAGGCCCGGCCGTTCGCGGTGACCGGCTTGACCTGGTCGGCGCGCTCGGCGGCCTCCTCCGCGGTCTCCACCTCGGGGTTGGCCAGCTGCTCCCACTCGTCCAGCAGGCTGGAGTCGACCTGCCGGACCAGCTCGCCGAGCCATGCCGTCAGGTCCTGGAAGTCCTCGGACTTCAGGTCGTCGGGCACGGTGTGGTCCAGCGCCTTGTACGCGCTCGCCAGGTAGCGCAGCACGATGCCCTCGGTCCTGGCCAGCTCGTAGTACGACACGAATTCGGAGAACGTCATCGCGCGCTCGTACATGTCGCGCACCACCGATTTGGGGGACACCGGATGGTCACCGACCCACGGGTGGCTCTTGCGGTACACGCCGTAGGCGTGCAGCAGGAGCTCCTCCAGCGGCTTGGGGTAGGACACCTCCTGCAGCCGCTCCATGCGCTCCTCGTACTCCACGCCGTCCGCCTTCATCGCGGCCACCGCGTCGCCCCTGGCCTTGTTCTGCTGGGCCGCCAGGATCTGCCGCGGGTCGTCGAGCGTCGACTCGACCACCGACACCATGTCCAGCGCATAGGACGGGGAGTCCGGGTCGAGCAGCTCGAAGGCGGCCAGCGCGAAGGTGGACAGCGGCTGGTTGAGTGCGAAGTCCTGCTGGAGGTCGACGGTCAGGCGGACGATCCTGCCCTCGGCGTCCGGCTCGTCCAGCCGCTCCACCACGCCGCCGTCCAGCAGCGAGCGGTAGATGGCGATGGCCCGGCGGATGTGCCGCAGTTGGGAGCGGCGGTCCTCGTGGTTGTCCTCCAGCAGGCTGCGCATCGCGTCGAAGGCGTTGCCCGGCCGCGCGATGACGGACAGCAGCATCGCGTGGGTGACGCGGAAACGCGAGGTCAGCGGCTCCGGGTCGGAGGCGATGAGCTTCTCGAAGGTGCTCTGCGACCAGTTGACGAAGCCCTCGGGGGCCTTCTTACGCACCACCTTGCGGCGCTTCTTCGGATCGTCGCCCGCCTTCGCCAGTGCCTTCTCGTTCTCCACGACGTGCTCCGGCGCCTGCGCCACCACGAAGCCCGCGGTGTCGAAGCCGGCCCGGCCCGCCCGCCCGGCGATCTGATGGAATTCTCTGGCCCGCAGCACCCGCACCCGCTGCCCGTCGTATTTGGTCAGCGCCGTGAAGAGCACCGTGCGGATGGGCACGTTGACGCCCACGCCCAGCGTGTCCGTCCCGCAGATCACCTTCAGCAGACCGGCCTGCGCCAGTTTCTCCACCAGCCGGCGGTACTTCGGCAGCATGCCCGCGTGGTGCACCCCGATGCCGTGCCGGACGTAGCGGGAGAGGTTGCGGCCGAAGGCGGTGGTGAAGCGGAAGCTGCCGATCAGCTCGGCGATGGCGTCCTTCTCGGCGCGCGAGCACATGTTGATGCTCATCAGCGCCTGGGCCCGCTCCACCGCGGCCGCCTGCGTGAAGTGCACGATGTAGACCGGCGACTGGCGGGTCTCCAGCAGTTCGGTGAGGGTCTCGGTGAGCGCGGTCGTGCGGTATTCGTAGCTCAGCGGTACCGGACGGGTCGCCGAGCGCACCACGGAGGTGGGCCGCCCGGTCCTGCGGGTCAGGTCCTCCTCGAAGCGGGAGACGTCGCCGAGGGTCGCCGACATCAGCAGGAACTGCGCCTGCGGCAGCTCCAGCAGCGGGATCTGCCACGCCCAGCCGCGGTCCGGCTCGGCGTAGAAGTGGAATTCGTCCATGACCACCTGGCCGACGTCCGCGGCCCGGCCGTCGCGCAGCGCGATCGAGGCGAGCACCTCGGCGGTGCAGCAGATGACCGGCGCGTCCGGGTTCACCGAGGCGTCGCCGGTGAGCATGCCGACGTTCTCGGTGCCGAACAGCTTGCACAGGTCGAAGAACTTCTCCGACACCAGCGCCTTGATCGGCGCGGTGTAGAAGGTGACCTCGTCGCGGGCCAGCGCGGCGAAGTGCGCACCTGCCGCGACCAGGCTCTTTCCGGAACCGGTGGGGGTGGAGAGGATCACGTTCGCCCCCGAGACCACCTCGATCAGCGCCTCCTCCTGGGCGGGGTAGAGCGTGATGCCCTGCCCTTGCGCCCACGTCGAGAACGCGTCGAAGAGGGCGTCGGGGCCGGGGTCGGACGGCAGCTGGTCGATAAGGGTCACCCCACCATTTTGCCTGTCCCGGCCGCTCCGGGCGGAACCGGAGGCACCGCGGAAGATCGCCGACGATATGGTGTGCCGTCGAACCACGCGTCAACTCCGCCTGCGGGCGGCACATTTTGGGGGACGGAGCAGCCTGATGATGGGACCTGCGCATTCACTGTCCGGGGCTGCGGCCTGGCTGGCCGTCGGCGCGGTAGCCGCGGGCCTCGACCATCCGATGCCCTGGCCGACGGTGCTCGTCGGCGCCCTGATCTGCGCGGGCGCGGCGCTCGCCCCGGACCTCGACCACCAGGCGGCGACGATCTCCAGGGCCTTCGGCCCGCTGTCGCGGGGACTGTGCAAGGTCGTGGACGCCATCGCACACGCGACCTACAAGGCGACCCGCAAGGCGGGCGACCCGCGCCGGGCCGGCGGGCACCGCACCCTGACGCACACCTGGCTGTGGGCGGTGCTCATCGGCGCGGGCTTCTCCGCCGCCGCGGTGTACGGCGGGCGCTGGGCGGTGCTGGTCATCCTCTTCATCCACATGGTGCTGGCCGTCGAGGGCCTGCTGTGGCGGCAGGCCCGGGGCGCGCACGACGTCCTGGTGTGGCTCCTCGGGGCGACCAGCGCGTGGATGCTCGCCGACATCCTGGACGACCCGGGCAACGGCAAGGACTGGCTCTTCACCCAGCCCGGCCAGCACTATCTGTGGATCGGCCTGCCGATCGTGCTGGGCTCGCTGGTGCACTGCCTCGGCGACGCGCTCACCGTCTCCGGCTGCCCGGTGCTGTGGCCGATACCGATCGGGCGGCGCCGCTGGTATCCGATCGGTCCGCCGAAGTTCATGCGCTTCCGCGCCGGCAGCTGGGTCGAGATCAAGGTCCTCATGCCGGTCTTCCTCGTGGTCGGCGGCGGCTGCGCCCTGGGAGCCCTGGGGGCCCTGAGCTTCGTCGGCTGACGCCCGCGGCCGCCGGACCGCCCGGCGCCGGGCGGTCCGGCGCGGGGCTGCCGGGCAGGTCAGCCGTGCCAGGACCGCCACAGGGCCGCGTAGGCGCCGTCCGCGGCGACCAGTTGGTGGTGGCTGCCCAGCTCGCTGATCCTGCCGTCCTCGACCACCGCGATGACGTCCGCGTCGTGCGCGGTGTGCAGCCGGTGGGCGATGGCGACGACCGTGCGGCCGTCGAGCACGCGCGACAGGGAGCGTTCCAGATGGCGCGCGGCCCGCGGGTCCAGCAGCGAGGTGGCCTCGTCGAGCACCAGCGTGTGCGGGTCGGCCAGTACCAGCCGGGCCAGCGCGAGCTGCTGCGCCTGCGCCGGGGTGAGCACCGAGCCCCCGGAGCCGACCTCGGTGTCCAGGCCGCCGGAGAGCGCCCTCGCCCAGTCCTCGGCGTCCACCGCGCGCAGTGCCTCCCACAGCTCGCCGTCGGCCGCGCCCGCCCTGGCGAGCAGGAGGTTGTCGCGCAGCGTGCCGACGAAGACGTGGTGCTCCTGGTTGACCAGCGCCACGTGCTCGCGGACGCGTTCGGCGGGCATCCGGGCGAGCTGCGCGCCGCCGAGGGTGACCTCACCGGTGCGCGGAGCGTAGATCCCGGCCAGCAGCCGGCCCAGGGTGGACTTGCCCGCGCCCGACGGCCCGACCAGCGCGAGCCGGGTGCCCGGCCGCACATGCAGGCTGACGTCGTGCAGCACGTCGCTGCCGGCGCGGTAGCCGAAGCGCACCTTGTCGGCGGCGACGTCGCGGCCCAGCGGGGCGAGCCGCTCGTCGCCCGCCTCCTCCTCGATCTCGCGGACCCCGACCAGACGGGCCAGCGAGACCTGTGCGACCTGCAGCTCGTCGTACCACCGCAGGATCATGTTGACCGGGTTGATCAGCATCTCGGCGTAGAGCGCCCCGGTGGTCAGCTGGCCCGCGGTCACCCAGCCGTGCAGGGCGAAGGTGCCGCCGATCATGAGGACCGAGGTCAGCACCAGCACATGGGTCGCGTTGATCACCGGGAAGAGGACCGTACGCAGCCACATCGTGTAGCGCTCCCACGCCACCCACTGCCCGATCCGGGTCCGCGACAGCTCTTCGCGGCTGCTGCCGAGCCCGTGCGCCTCGATCGTGCGGCCCGCGTCGACCGACTCGGTGAGCGCCGCGGCGACGGCGGCGTATCCCGCGGCCTCGGAGCGGTAGCCCTGCGGGGCCCGCCGGTAGTACCAGCGGGCGCCGACGAGCAGCACCGGCAGGGCCACCAGCACCGCCAGGGCCAGCGGCGGCGAGGTCACGCAGAGGGCGCCCAGCAGCAGCCCCGCCCACACCACGGCGATGGCCAGCTCCGGCACGGCCTCGCGCATCGCGCTGGCCAGCCGGTCGATGTCGGTGGTGATCCGGGACAGCAGATCGCCCGTTCCGGCACGCTCCAGCACACCGGGCGGCAGCGACACCGAGCGGACCAGGAAGTCCTCGCGCAGGTCGGCCAGCATCCGCTCGCCGAGCATCGCGCCGCGCAGCCGGACCAGGCGGACGAAGAACGCCTGCACCAGCAGCGCGGCCAGGAAGTAGGCCACCGCCCGCCCGAGGTGTATGTCCCGCCGCCCCTCGGACAGGTCCTGGACCATCCCGCCCAGCACGTACGGGCCCACCATCGACGCCAGCACCGACACCGTGTTGACGCCCACCAGCAGCAGGAAGGCGCCGCGGTGCCGGCGGGCCAGCTCGCGGACGTAACCGCGCACCGTCGCCGGCGAGCCCACCGGGAGGGTGCTGCTCTGCTGCGGCGCGGCCGGATCGTGCTCCGGCGGTCGCACGCCGATCATGCGGACTCCTCCATCGGGACGGTCGTGGGAGCCGCCGCGGCGGAGGTGCCGGCGGCGCCGGTGTCGGGTTCCCGGGTGACGACGGCGCGGTAGCGGGGTTCGGTGCGCAGCAGGTCGTGGTGGCGGCCCGCGGCCACCGCGGCGCCGTCGTCGACGAAGACCACCCGGTCGGCCCGGTCGAGCACCAGCGGGCTGGAGGTGAGGACGACGGTCGTGCGGCCTGCCCGCACCGCGCCGAGGCCGCGGGCGATCCGTGCCTCGGTGTGCGCGTCGACCGCGGACGTCGGCTCGTCCAGCACCAGCACCTTGGGGTCGGCGACCAGCGAGCGGGCCAGGGCCAGCCGCTGCCGCTGGCCGCCGGACAGCGACCTGCCGCGCTCGGTGATCCTGGCCCGCATCGGATCCGGCGCCGTCTCCCCCTCCGGCAGCGACTGGACGAGCGACTCCAGCACGTCCCCGCACTGCGCGGCCGCCAGCGCCTCGTCCGGTGTGACGCGCCCGGAGGACGGCACCGCGAGCAGCTCGGCCAGGGTGCCCGACAGCAGCACCGGATCCTTGTCCTGCACCAGTACCGCCGCGCGCGCCGCCGCCAGCGCCAGCGCGTCGAGCGGCTGCCCGCCCAGCGTCGCCGAGGGCTCGCCGCCTCGCCCCGACGGGCTGTGCCCGCCGAGCCGGTCGGCCAGCCGCCCCGCGGCGTCCGGGTCGCCGCACACCACGGCGGTGAGCAGGCCGCAGGGGGCGCGGAGCCCGGTCAGCGGGTCGCACAGGTCGCCCCCGGGAGCAGCGGGCGGGGCAGCGGCGGGAGCAGCGTCGGCAGTGTCGCCGGACACCGTGCCGGAGGGCGCCTCCCCGCCCCTCGACAGCGCCAGCACCCGCGCCGCGCGCTTCGCCGAGGGCCGGGAGAAGGACCAGGCCATGGCGATCTCCTCGAAGTTGCGCAGCGGCATCAGCAGGAAGCCCACCGCGCCGTACACGGTGACCAGCTCGCCCGCCGTGATCTGCCCGTCGAGCGCCAGCCGTGCGCCGTACCAGGCCACGCCGACCAGCAGCAGGCCGGGCAGCAGCGTCTGCACCGCGCTGATCAGCGCCCACATCCGGGCGCTGTGCACCGCCGCGGCGCGCACCTGCTGCGAGGCGCGCCGGTAGCGGTCGAGGAAGAGGTCCTCGCCGCCGATGCCGCGCAGCACCCGCAGGCCGGCGACCGTGTCGGACGCCAGCTCGGTGGCCTTGCCCGCCTTCTCCCGCTGGACGTCGGCGCGCCGCGTCGCCGCGGGCAGCAGCGGCAGCGCGGCGAGCGCCAGCACCGGCACGGCCGCGGCGACGATGCCGCCCAGCTCGGGCCGGTAGACCAGCAGGGCGACGGTCACCCCCACGGTGGCCAGCAGCGCGGAGGTGAAGCGCGCCAGGGCCTCGACGAACCAACCGATCTTCTCCACGTCGCCGGTGCTGACGGCGACGACCTCGCCCGCCGCGACCTGCCGGGTCAGCACCGCGCCCAGCTCGACGGTCTTGCGGGCCAGCAGCTGCTGGACGCGGGCGGCGACGCTGATCCAGTTCGTCACCGCGGTGCGGTGCAGCATGGTGTCGCCGAGCGCGGTGAGCGCCCCGAGCAGCAGCATCAGGGCACCGGCCGCCGCGAGCCGTCGCCCCGAGTGGTCCACCACCGCCTGCACGGCCAGGCCGACGGGCAGCGGGAAGGCCGCCACGGCGGCCATGTGCAGGGTGCCCCAGGCGGTGGCGAGCAGCTGGCCGCGCCACTGCCGCACCTCCAGCCAGAGCAGGAAGCGTGTGCCGGAACGGACGTCGGGGACACCGGGATCGGACAGCGGAAGATCGAGTAGGGACGGCATGATGTCCTGGGGTCGGAGCGGAGGACGGCAACCTTCGCGAAGTCACCGGTGCGGGGTCAACAGGTTTTCCGCCGGCCGGCGGGCCGCCCGGTTCACCCGTACGGAGCAGGAGCGGGCACACTGTGGTCTTCCACCGCTCGTGATCCACAGAGGAGATCCCACCCATGAAGGGCTTCCGCGCCTTCCTGCTCCGCGGCAACGTCGTCGACCTGGCTGTCGGTATCGTCATCGGCGCCGCCTTCACCGCGCTGGTCAACGGCTTCGTCAAGGCGTTCCTCACGCCCATCGTGGGCCTGGTCAGCGGTGCCACCGGTGACTTCAGCGCCAGGACCTTCCACGCCTCGGGGGTCAGCTTTCCCTACGGGGTCTTCATCGACGCCACGATCAGCTTCGTCATCGTCGCGGCCGTCATCTACTTCCTGGTCGTGCTGCCCATGAACCGCATGCAGGAGCGGTTCTTCCCGAAGGCCGCGAGCGCGCCGATGCGCGAGTGCCCGGAGTGCCTGACCGCCGTTCCCGCGGCTGCGAAGCGGTGCAGCGCCTGCACCGCGCAGATAGCACCGACCGCGGTCCCGGCGCAGGACGGCACGCCTGACCTCGGGAAGTAGCCGAAGGCGTGTCCGCGCCGGACATGCCGCACGGGGGCTGTGGGGGCCCCGGGGGTCCGCAACCCCGGAGCCCCCGCAGCCCCCGCGTCATGGGGGAGGTGCGGGCCCGCGTCAGCGCGAGGGGCCCGCGCCCTCCGGCTCCTCCCGGTCGAGCACGGCCAGCAGCCGGGTCAGCGCGGCACGCGCGTCGCCGTCCAGCGGTGAGAGGATCTCCGCCGCCGCCGTCCGGCGGGCCTGCCGCAGCTCCTGCACCGCGCTCCGCCCGCCCTCGGTCAGCTGGATCCTGATCACCCGCCGGTTGGACGGGTCGGGCGCCCGGCGCACCAGCTCCCGCTCCTCCAGCGCGTCCACCAGCGTGGTCACCGCCCGCGGCACCACCTCCAGGCGCTGCGCCAGGTCGGCCATCCGGGGCGGCTCGGCTCCGTGCGCGTCCCAGTGCGAGAGGGCCCGCAGCAGCCGCGCCTGCGCCGGGGTGATGCCCAGCGGCTCCAGCCGGTGGCGCTGCGCGCGGTGCAGTCGGCGGCTCAGGCCCAGCAGCTGGTCGGACAGTCTGGCGGTCAGGTCGTCCGTCCGGTCGGGCCGGTCGGGATCCGCGGCCGCCGTCCGCGACGGGCCGCTTCCGGCCGCCTCGGACGGTATGTGCTCCGCCTGGGACGGCACGGGCTCCGCCACGGGCGCCTGGTGGCGCGGGGCTTCCGTGGCGGGGTCGGCGGTGCGGGTCTCCATGGAATACAGCGTAGCAGAACGAAGTTCATTGTGAGCATAGGTAACAATGACCTACACTCTCCGTCGAGAGTCCTGCCGCCGTCTCCCAAGGAGTCCCTTGCGCCCCGACGATCTCACCGACCGGTGGACGCCACCGAAGAAGAAGTCCGGCAAGCCCACCGACGTCCGCCGCATCATCCGGCTGTTCCGCCCCTACCGCGGCCGGCTGGCCGTCGTGGGCATGCTCGTCGCCCTGTCCTCGCTGGTGTCCGTCGCCTCGCCCTTCCTGCTGCGGGCGATCCTGGACACCGCCATCCCGCAGGGTCGCACCGGCCTGCTGAGCCTGCTGGCGCTCGGCATGATCGCCACCGCGGTCGCCAACGGCGTCTTCGGCGTCCTGCAGACCCTGATCTCCACCACCGTCGGCCAGCGCGTCATGCACGACCTGCGCACCGCCGTCTACGCCCGCCTCCAGCGCATGTCGCTGGCCTTCTTCACCCGCACCCGCACCGGCGAGGTGCAGTCGCGCATCGCCAACGACATCGGCGGCATGCAGGCCACCGTCACCTCCACCGCGACCTCGCTGGTCTCCAACGCCACCTCGGTCATCGCCTCGATCGTGGCCATGGCCGCGCTGGACTGGCGGCTGACCATCGTCTCCCTCGTGCTGCTCCCGGTCTTCGTGTGGATCGCCCGCCGGGTCGGCCGCGAGCGCAAGAAGATCGCCACCGAGCGGCAGAAGCAGATGGCGTCGATGTCCGCGATCGTCACGGAGTCGCTGTCGGTCAGCGGCATCCTGCTCGGCCGCACCATGGGCCGCGCCGACTCCCTGACCCAGGACTTCTCCACCGAGTCCGAGCGGCTCGTCGACCTCGAAGTGCGCTCCAACATGCAGGGGCGCTGGCGGATGGCCGTCATCGGCATCGTGATGTCGGCGATGCCCGCGCTGCTCTACTGGGCGGCGGGCATGACCACGGGGCACGGCGGCCCCGCCGTCTCCATCGGCACCCTGGTCGCCTTCGTCTCGCTCCAGCAGGGCCTCTTCCGGCCCACCATCTCGCTGCTGGCCACCGGCGTGCAGGTGCAGACCTCGCTCGCCCTCTTCCAGCGCATCTTCGAATACCTCGACCTGCCGATCGACATCACCGAGCGGCCCGGTGCGCGGGCCCTGGACACCGTCCGCGGCGAGGTCGCCTTCGAGGGCGTCGACTTCTCCTACGACCCCGGCGCCGGATCGGAGCCCACGCTGCGCGGCATCGACGTGACCGTGCCCGCGGGCGGCAGCCTGGCCGTCGTCGGCGCGACCGGATCCGGCAAGAGCACCCTGAGCTACCTGGTGCCCAGGCTCTACGACGTCACCGCGGGCCGGGTCGCCCTCGACGGCACGGACGTGCGCGACCTGACCTTCGACACGCTCGCGACCGCCGTCGGCGTGGTCTCCCAGGAGACGTACCTCTTCCACGCCTCCGTCGCGGAGAACCTGCGCTTCGCCAAGCCGGACGCCACCGACGACGAGATCCAGGCCGCGGCGAAGGCCGCCCAGATCCACGACCACATCACGGGCCTGCCGGACGGCTACGACACCATGGTGGGCGAGCGCGGCTACCGCTTCTCCGGTGGTGAGAAGCAGCGGCTGGCCATCGCCCGCACCATCCTGCGCGACCCGCCGGTGCTGATCCTCGACGAGGCGACCAGCGCCCTGGACACCCGCACCGAGCAGGCCGTCCAGGACGCCATCGACACCCTCTCGGCCGGCCGTACCACCATCACCATCGCGCACCGGCTGTCCACGATCCGCGACGCCGACCAGATCGTGGTGCTCGACGCCGGGCAGATCGTCGAGCGCGGCACGCACGACGAACTCCTCGCCGCCGACGGCCGCTACGCCGCGCTGGTCCGGCGCGACGCGCACATGGCCACCACCGCGCCGTGACCGCGCCGGGCGGCCCCGGCCGCTACGGCGCCACCAGCACCACGTCCAGGGTGCGCGGCCCGTGGACGCCCTCGACCCGGCTCAGCTCGATGTCGCTGGTCGCCGAGGGCCCGGAGATCCAGGTGAGCGGCCGGGCCGGGTCCAGCCGCGGCAGCGCCTGCGGCACCGAGTCGACGACCTGCTCGGGCACCCGCACGATGCACACATGGTGGTCGGGGATGAGCGTGAGCAGCCGGCGGCCCTGGTCGGGGCCCGCGTCCAGGACGATCGTGCCGGTCTCGGCGACGGCCAGCGCGCAGCCGGTCACCACGCTGTCGACCTCGTCCAGCCGGGCGGCCGGCAGCGGGTCGCCGTCGTCCAGGACCTCGACCCCGGCCGCCTCGGACACCCACGCGCGCGGGGCCCGCCCCGGCAGGACGACACTGCGCGAGCCGTGCTCGGCCAGCAGCCGGGCGACCGTCGCGGGCAGCCCGGCGGCGTCGGTGCGGTGCACCGCGGCGCGGTAGTCGGTGAGGTTCGCGGCGAGCAGGTCCACCCGCTCGTCCGCGGTGCGTTCCGCGTGCACCGTCAGATACCCGCGCTCCGGGCGCTCCTCGCCCGGGGCGCCGCCGTCGGAGGTGACCGCCAGGGCCTGGCGCACCCGGCGCAGGATCTCGGCGCGGCTGTCCCCGCTCACTGCTGACCGCCCTTCGGTTCGTCGCCGCCCGGCTGACGGGCCCCTTGCTCCGGCCGTCCGCCGGCCTGGCGCTCGCGCTGCCGCCACCACTCGCGGAAGGACTGGCCCGGTAGTTCGGGCAGCTCCCGGCTCGCGGTCCACGCCTTCGCCGCCTTGCCGGGCAGCCGGCGCGGGTGCAGTGCCCGGGTGCCCAGCGCGAGCCGCTGCGTGGTGCGCCAGGCCGCCGGGTGGTCCAGGGCCCAGCGTCCGGCCCGCATCGCGGCGCGCTCGGCGGCGTGCCCCTTGGCGGGCCTGATCGTCGTACGGACGCCCGCCCGCGTGACCTCACCGCCCTCCGCCACCCGTTCGCGCAGGCTCACCAGCACCTCGGGGATGTCGATGGCGACCGGGCAGACCTCGTAGCACGCCCCGCACAGCGAGGAGGCGTAGGGCAGGGACGCGTCCAGCGCGGTGCCCGTCCCGCGCAGCTGCGGGGTGAGGATGGCGCCGATCGGACCCGGATAGGCCGAGCCGTACGCGTGGCCGCCGGCCCGCTCGTACACCGGGCAGACGTTGAGGCAGGCCGAGCACCGGATGCAGCGCAGTGCCTGCCGTCCGGTGGCGTCGGCGAGGGTGTCGGTGCGCCCGTTGTCGAGCAGGACGAGATGGAAGGTGCCCGGGCCGTCGCCGTCGGTGGTGCCGGTGAAGGTGCTGGTGTACGGGTTCATGCGCTCGGCGGTGGAGGAGCGCGGCAGCGTCTGGAGGAAGATCTCCAGATCCCGCCAGGTGGGCACGACCTTCTCGATACCGGCGACGGTGATCAGCGTCTCCGGCACGGTCAGGCACATCCGGCCGTTGCCCTCGGACTCCAGGACGACCACCGTCCCGGTCTCGGCGACCAGGAAGTTGGCACCGGAGACGGCGACCTTCGCCCGCAGGAACTTCTCCCGCAGGTGCAGCCGCGCCGCCTCGGCGAGTTCGCCGGGGCTGTCGCCCAGGTCCTCGGGTGCGGGCCTGCCCCAGCGGGCCATCTGCTCGGTGAAGGTGTCGCGGATCTGCCGCCGGTTCTTGTGGATGGCCGGCACCAGGATGTGCGACGGGCGGTCGTCGGCGAGCTGCACGATCAGCTCGGCCAGATCCGTCTCGTACGCGGTGACGCCCGCCTCGGCCAGCGCCTCGTTGAGCTCGATCTCCTGCGTGGCCATCGACTTGACCTTGACGACCTCGGTCTCGCCGGTCTCCTGGACGAGCCGGGTCACGATCCGGTTGGCCTCGGCGGCGTCGGCGGCCCAGTGGACGGTGCCGCCCGCCGCGGTGACCGCGGACTCCAGCTGCAGCAGGTAGTGGTCGAGGTGCCGCAGGGTGTGGTCCTTGACGGCGGCGCCCGCCGCGCGCAGCTCGGCCCAGTCGCCGAGCTCGGCAACGGCGGCGGCGCGCTTGGTGCGGATGGTGTGCGTGGCGTGCCGCAGATTCGCCCGCAGCTGGGTGTCCCTGGTCGCGGGCGCGGCGGCGCGCGGGAAGGTCGGCAGGCCCAGGTAGGTGGAGCTCATCGGACCTCTTCCGTCCTGCGGCCGGGCTTTTCCCGCGCAATGTGCCGCGCCTGCGCGTCGGGCGCCCGGTACGGCTCCTCGCGAGTCGAGGCCAGCACCTCGGCCAGGTGCACGGTGTGCATCGGCGACCGGTCCCTGCGCAGGATGCCGTCCAGGTGCATCAGGCAGGAGTTGTCCGCCCCGCACAGCAGGCCGGCTCCGGTGCCCTGGGCGTTGGCGGTCTTGTCACGGCCCATCGCGGCCGACACGTCGGGGTTCTTGACCGCGAAGGTGCCGCCGAAGCCGCAGCACTCCTCGGCCCCGGGCAGCTCGCGCAGCTCCAGGCCCGCCACGGCGTCCAGCAGCTTCCGCGGCCGGTCGCCCAGGCCCAGCATGCGCAGCCCGTGGCAGGAGGGGTGGTAGGTCACCGTGTGCGGGAAGTACGCGCCCACGTCCGTGACGCCGAGCACGTCCACCAGGAATTCGGTGAGCTCGTACGTCTTGGCCGCCAGCGCGGCCGCCGCCCGCTCCAGCTCCTCGCCGCGGCCCTCGGCCTTGGCCTTCGCGCCGATCCGCGGGTAGTTGTCGCGCACCATGGCCGCGCAGGAGCCCGAGGGGGTGACGACGTGGTCGTACTCCTCGAACGCCGCCGCCATACGCAGCACCAGCGGCTCGGTCTCCCGCCGGTAGCCGGTGTTGAACTGCGGCTGCCCGCAGCACGACTGGGCTGCGGGGAAGTCCACGGTCACGCCCAGCCGCTCCAGCAGGCGCACCGTCGCCCGGCCCGTGCCGGGGTAGAGCAGGTCGTTCACGCAGGTCACGAAAAGCGCTACGCGCATGGGTCCTCCGCGCCGCACCGGCGCGGGCCGGGCTGATCTCGATCACGCATGCGCCCATACTGCCGCAGACTCCTTCCCGGGGGAAGGAGACATCCGATGTTTATTGCCTCGACGTGGCAGAAGCAGCGGGAAAGGCCCGGCGGAAACGGACCTCGGACACCACCCGGAGTTCGGCGCTCAGTGCGCCGGTTCCAGTGCGGGACCGTGCGCGGGAGCGGCCTCAGGCGTACGGCCGGCCAGCAGTGCGCGGATCTCGCGAACGGCGGCGCGGCCCGCGCGGTTGGCGCCGATGGTGCTCGCCGAGGGCCCGTAGCCGACCAGGTGGATCCGCGGGTCCTTGACGACCCGGGTGCCCTCCACCCGCACCCCGCCGCCCGGCTCCCGCAGCCGCAACGGCGCGAGATGGTCGAGGGCGGCGCGGAAGCCGGTCGCCCACAAGATCACGTCGGCGTCCAGCGCGCCCCCGCCGTCCCAGGCCACCCCGTGCGGCGTGATGCGGTCGAACATCGGTCGGCGGCGCAATATGCCGCGTTCCGCGGCCTGCCGCACGGACTCGGTCGCCGCCAGCCCCGTCACGCCGACCACGCTCTGCGGCGGCAGCCCCCGGCGTACCCGCTGCTCGACACGCGCCACCGCCTCGCGCCCCCATTCCTCGTCGAAGGGCGTCTCGCGGAAGACCGGCGGGCGCCGCGTCACCCATGTCGTGCGTGCCACCTCCGCCAGCTCGATCAGCAGCTGCACCGCCGAGGTGCCGCCGCCGACCACCACCACGTGCCGGCCCGCGAACTCCGCGGCCCCGCGGTAGCCGGCGGTGTGCAACTGGCGGCCCAGGAAGGTCTCCTGACCGGGGTAGTACGGCACGAAGGGCCGGTCCCAGGTGCCGGTCGCGTTGACCAGCGCCCGCGCCGCCCAGGTGCCCGCGTCCGTCTCGACGAGCAGCCGCGGGCCGCCGTCGCGTACCGCGGTGACGTCCACCGGGCGGTGCACCGGCAGGTCGAACGCCCCTTCGTAGGCGGCGAAGTATTCGGCCACCACCTCGGCGGAGGGCCGCTCCGGGTCCGCGTCGCCGAGCGGCATACCGGGCAGCTCGTGCACCCGGTGCGCCTTGCCGTAGGTCAGCGACGGCCAGCGGTACTGCCAGGCGCCGCCGGCGCCGGGGGAGTGGTCCAGCATCACGAAGCCGCTGCCCGGCTCCAGCCCGGAGCGGCGCAGGAAATACCCCGCCGACAGCCCGGCCTGCCCCGCGCCGACGACCGCCACCTCGACCTCGCGCACCGCATCGTCCATGCAGACGGCAACGGTGCCGGCCCGGCAATGCTTCCCGGCCCGGCGACCGCGGCTCCACGGCCGCGCCGCTCCGGGGCACGCCGACCCGGGACGCCCGCGGAGGACCTACTCCGGCATCCGGGGCTCGGACGCCCAGCGGCGCAGCCGGGCCACCCGCTCCGCCGCCTCCTCCAGCCGCTGCTGCGGGAGGTCGCCGTCCGCCACCGCGCGCGCCGCGGCGGCGTGGATCGCGTCCCGCACCCCGGCGCCGCTGGACGGCCCGAGCCGCACCAGGTCCACCCCGGCGATCCAGGCGAGCACCGCGGCACCCGGCACCCCCCAGCCGTCGACGATCGCCGGCCGGTCCAGCGTGTCGCTCAGCACCACCCCTCGGTAGCCCAGCTCGCCGCGCAGCACCCCGGTCACGGCGCGGGCGCTGAGCATCGCGGGCACCTCCTCGTCGCCGGGCGCGGGCGCGTGGCCCGCGGTGATGGCCCGCACACCGGCCGCGGCGCCCTCGGCGAATGGACGCAGGCTGGTCGCGCCGCCCGCGGTGAAGGGGCCGAGGGCCGCGGCGACACCGTGCGTCTGGAGGTCGGTGACGAAGACCCGGGTGTCGTCGGCGCGCGCGCCGGGGCGTACGGCCAGGTGCAGATTCGCGCCCGCCGCGACGAGTTCGGCCGCCGCCGCGCAGCCGTCGGTGCGGGCCGGGTGCTCCGGGCGGCGGACCGGAGGCGGGCCCGCGTGGCCGGTGAGGGCGTCCGGCAGCGCCGCCTTGAGCGCCTGGGCCGTCGCGCGGGCCGCCGGGCCCTGGGCGTCCACGGCGGCGCCGGGGGCGCCGTTCTCCAGGCTGTGCAGGACCCAGTCGGGCAGCCGCCCGCCGCGTCCCCGTACGGTGGGCAGCAGACAGGAGTCGACCAGTGCGGTGAGCCGGCGCAACGCGAATGCCCCCCTCCGGGCCGCGGGCTTGGGCCGGACGGTGGTCCGGGTCCGCAGAATGGTACAGACCAATCCCCGTCCCCGGCAATGATCCCCCCGCCCACCAGCTCCCCGGCCGCCCGCCCCGGGCGCGGAACGGTCACCGGAAGCGCCCAACGGCCCGCCGCCGGGCGGCCGTACCGCGGGTGAGCGCGCGGGGCGGACGGGGCACAATGGCCGTATGGGCGATCGTTTCCGTTCCCGCGTGATCGACGTGGCCACCGGCTCGGCAGAGACCGTGCACGACCTGACGCAGGAGTGCGCGGCCTTCCTGCGGGAGGCGGCCGCGGGCCGCGACGGCCTGCTCAACGTGTTCGTGCCGCACGCCACGGCGGGGGTCGCGATCATCGAGACCGGTGCCGGCAGCGACGACGACCTGCTGGCCGCCCTGCACGACCTGCTCCCCGCCGACGACCGCTGGCGCCACCGGCACGGCGCCCCCGGCCACGGCCGCGACCACGTCCTGCCCGCCCTGGTCCCGCCGCACGCCACCCTTCCGGTGCTCGGCGGCGCCCTGGAGCTGGGCACCTGGCAGTCCGTGGTGCTGGTCGACACCAACAAGGACAATCCCCGTCGCCAGGTCCGGCTGAGCTTCCTCGGCTGACCCCCGGGGCGGCCCGGCGGACAGACCGTGAGGCGGTGGGGCGCCCCGGGGTCAGCCCCCCGCCTGCCCGGTGGACAGGAAGTCCGCCAGGTCGTAGCGCACCGGCTCCTCCAGCTGGGCGTACGTGCACTGCTCCGGCTCGCGGTCCGGGCGCCACCGGCGGAACTGCGCGGTGTGCCGGAAGCGGTCCCCCTGCATGTGGTCGTAGGCGACCTCCAGGACGCGCTCGGGGCGCAGCGGCAGCCACGACAGGTCCTTCTTGCCCGTCCAGCGGCTGGGCCCGCCGGGGAGCCGGCTCGCGCCCTGCGCCTCCTCGCTCGTCCACTCCTGCCACGGGTGCCCGGCCACCGAGTCCATGAGCAGCGGGGCCATCTCCTCCATGAGCTGGGCCCGGCGGCGCATCGGGAAGGACGCGCAGACGCCGACGTGCTGGAGACGGCCCGCGTCGTCGTACAGGCCCAGCAGCAGCGAGCCGACGACCGGCCCGCTCTTGTGCTGGCGCAGGCCCGCGACCACGCAGTCCGCGGTGCGCTCGTGCTTGACCTTGACCAGGACGCGCTCGCCCGGCCGGTAGGGCAGGTGCGGCGGCTTGGCCACCACGCCGTCCAGGCCCGCGCCCTCGAAGCGTTCGAACCAGTCTTCGGCGAGCGCCAGGTCGGCGGTGGCGGGCGCGGTGAAGACCGGCGCGTCCGCGTCCCGCAGCGCCGCCGTCAGCGCGTCCCGGCGCGCGGTCTGCGGCTCCGCCATCAGCGACCGGTCGTCCAGGGCGAGCAGGTCGAAGGCGACGAAGCTCGCGGGCGTCACCTCCGCCAGATGGCGTACCCGCGAATCGGCCGGGTGGATGCGCTCCAGCAGCGCGTCGAAGTCCAGCCGCCCCTCCCGGGCGATGACGATCTCGCCGTCCAGCACGCAGCGCCGCGGGATGCGGCCGCGCAGCGCCTCGACCACCTCGGGGAAGTAGCGGGTGAGCGGCTTGGTCGAGCGGCTGCCCAGCTCGATCTCGTCGCCGTCGCGGAAGACGACCGCCCGGAAGCCGTCCCATTTCGCCTCGTACTGCATGCCCGGCGGAATGGCCTTCGCGGGCTTGGCGAGCATCGGCTGCACTGGGGGCATCACCGGCAGGTCCATGGCTCCGATTGTGCGCGCGGGCGGCGCCCCGGGCGCGGTGGCGGGCCGTCCGGCCTAGCGTGGGAGCCATGGCAGAGACGCTGGAGCTGACCGTCGGCGAGCGCACCGTGCGCGTCTCGCACCCGGACAAGGTCTACTTCCCGCAGCGCGGCCTGACCAAGGCCGACCTGGTGCGCTACTACCTCGCCGTCGGCGACGGCATCCTGCGGGCGCTGCGGAACCGCCCCACCACCATGGAGCGCTACGTCGACGGTGTCGAGGGCGAGTCGTTCTTCCAGAAGCGCGCCCCGAAGAACCTCCCCGACTGGATCCCGACCGGCCGCATCGCCTTCCCCAGCGGCCGCTACGCCGACGAGATCTGCCCCACCGAGGTGGCCGCGGTGCTGTGGGCCGCCAACCTCGGCACCTTCACCTTCCACCCCTGGCCGGTGCGCCGCGGCGACACCGAGCACCCCGACGAACTGCGCATCGACCTCGACCCGCAGCCCGGGACCGGCTTCGGCGACGCCGTCCGCGCCGCCCTGCAACTGCGCGAGGTGCTCGAAGGGCTCGGCCTGCGGGGCTGGCCCAAGACCTCCGGCGGGCGCGGACTGCACGTCTTCGTGCCGATCGCGCCGGAGTGGACCTTCGTCCAGGTGCGCCGCTCGGCCATCGCGGTCGCGCGCGAGCTGGAGCGGCGCGACCCCGGGCGCGTCACCACGGCCTGGTGGAAGGAGGAACGCGGCGAGAAGATCTTCGTCGACTACAACCAGACGGCGCGCGACCGCACCATCGCCAGCGCGTACTCCGTGCGCCCCTTCGCGCACGCGCCGGTGTCCGCGCCGCTGCGCTGGGAGGAGCTGACCGAGGTCGCGCCGGCCGATTTCGACCTGGTCACCATGCCCGCCCGCTACGCCGAGCTGGGCGATCTGCACGCCGACATGGACGACCACGCCTTCCGCCTCGACGCGGCCCTCGACCTCGCCGACCGCGACGAGCGCGAGCACGGACTCGGGGACCTGCCCTACCCGCCCGAGCACCCGAAGATGAAGGGCGAGCCCCGGCGCGTCCAGCCGAGCCGGGCGAAAAAGCAGGCGGACTGACGGGCGCCTGCCGCGGGTCCCGCGCCCGGTTCCGCTGCCGCGACCCGTGGCGGAAATCGTCACAAGGCTGTCCTTGCCGCCACCGCGGCATCCGCCGACGATGGACGTATGACCCGCAGGACCGTCGTCTTCGCCGTCTTCCCCGGCTTCCAGATGCTCGACCTCGCCGGGCCGCACGAGGTCTTCGTGCAGGCCGGGCAGCGGGCCGAGCGCGCCGGGAGACCGGGGAATGCGGTCCACACGGTGGCCGCGGCGCCCGGCCCGGTCGCCTCCAGCGGCGGCCTCGCGGTCTCCCCGACCCTGACCGCCCGTGAGTTCACCGGCCCGGTGGACACCCTCGTGGCCGTCGGCGGCGCAGGCGTCCACGAGGCCTGCGCGGACCGGGAGTTCGTCGACTGGTTCGCCGCCACCGCGCGCCGGGCCCGGCGGACCGCCTCGGTGTGCAGCGGCGCCTTCCTGCTCGGCGCCGCCGGGCTGCTGGACGGGCGGCGGGCGGTCACCCACTGGTCGTCGTGCGCGCTGCTGGCCGAGCGGTATCCGCGCGCCGTCGTCGACCCCGACCCGATCTTCGTACGGGACGGCGACCTGTGGACGTCCGCGGGTGTCACCGCCGGGATGGACCTCGCCCTCGCCATGGTCGAGGCCGACGACGGGCCCGAGGTGTCGCGGGCCATCGCCCGGCAGCTGGTGATGTTCGTGCAGCGCCCCGGCGGCCAGGCGCAGTTCAGCGCGCAGCTCGCCGCCCAGCGGCCCGTCCGGCAGCCGCTGCGCGAGGTCCTGGACTGGATCGCCGACCACCTCGGCGACGACCTGGGCGTGCCCGCCCTCGCCGTCCGGGCGGGGATGAGCGAGCGCAACTTCGCCCGCGTCTTCCGCGCCGAGACCGGCCGCACCCCGGCCGCGTACGTCGAGAGCGCCCGCGTCGAGGCGGCCCGCCGGCTGCTGGAGTCCACCGGCACCCCGCTGGACGCCGTCGCCCGCAGCTGCGGTTACGGCACCGTGGCCACGCTGCACCGCAGCTTCAAACGCTCCGTCCGGGTGACACCCGGCGAATACCGGCGCCGCTTCGCCCCGCACGCCACCGCGGACTGAACCCCGTCCGCTCCGGACCCGCCGCGCGAGCGCCGACCGGCTGCCCCCGCACGCCCCGCCGCGCCCTCCCCGCGGCTCACGCACCGCTCCACCGGCCAGGAAAGGCACACCGCCATGCGCATCGTCCTCCCGCTCTTCGACGGCTTCACGGCGCTCGACGCCGTCGGCCCCTACGAGGTCCTGCGGAATCTTCCGGACGCCGACATCGTCTTCGCCGCCGCGGCGCCGGGACCCGTCACCGACGGGGCGGGCCGGCTCGTCCTCACCGCCGCCACGGCCTTCGACGACATCGCCGCCGCCGACGTGCTGGTGGTCCCCGGCGGCCCCGGCGCCCGCGCGAACACCGGCAACGCCGGTCTTCTCGACTGGATCCGGTCCGTCCACGCCACCACCGCCTGGACGACCTCGGTGTGCACGGGCTCGCTGCTGCTGGGCGCCGCCGGGCTGCTCACCGGACTGCGCGCGACGACCCACTGGAGCGCCGTCGGCCTGCTGGAGTCTTACGGGGCCGTCCCCACCGGGCAGCGGGTCGTCGAGCAGGGCCGGATCGTCACGGCGGCCGGGGTCTCCTCCGGCATCGACATGGCACTGCGGCTCGTCGAGCTGATCGCGGGCCCCGTCGCGGCCCAGGCCGTCCAGCTCGCGATCGAGTACGACCCGCAGCCGCCCTTCGACGCCGGCTCCTGGAGCAAGGCGCCGCAGGCCGCGAAGGACTACCTGGCGGCCCGCTGACCGCCCTCCTCCGGCGTGCCGTCCGCTCCGGCGCCTTCCGGGGCGTCCGGGCCCGGCTCCGCCGCCAGTGACTCGACGAGCGGCAGCAGCCGGTGCGCGACCCGCTCGCTCAGCGCTATCTCGGTGCGGATCCGCACCACGCCCGCCAGCCGGCCCAGCCGCTGGATGACCGCTTCCAGATGCCCGTTGTCCCGCGCCACCACCCGGGTTAGCAGATCACCGCCGCCGCCCGCGACCGAGAACGCCTCGACGATCTCCGGCACCGCGGCCAGCGCCTCGCCCACCTCGTCCAGGTGCCCGCGGGCGACCTCCAGCCGTACGAAGGCCAGCACCGGGTGGCCCAGCGCGGCGGGGGACACCCGCGGGCCCGCGACGGTGATGACCCCGTCGCGTTCCAGCCGTTCCAGCCGGGCCTGCAGGGTGCCGCGGGCGACGCCCAGGATGCGGGCGTACCCGCGGACACTCGTACGGGGCTGGTCGAGCATCAGCCGGACTATGCGGGCGTCCAGGGGGTCGAAGGGCATGGTGCGGCCGTACTCCTTGCGGGCGTCGGGTGATCGTCGGGGATCTCATGATCACCGTACTGACGGCGCCCGGCCGACCGGCTACTTTGAGCCATCGCCGCCGCTGACGGCCCTCCGCGCCGCCCAACGGCCCCCGGCAGCCGCCGCATCGGCGGGCCACCGGCGCGCCGCAGACGGCACCCGCGCGCGACGCGGCCGCCGCGAGGCACTACTCTCGGCCGCCGTACAGACATCAGGCGGAAGAGGTACGGCAGTGGCCGGGCACGCATACATCGGTTCGTTCACTTCGGGGGGCGGGCGCGGCCTCACCACGGCCGCCGTCGACCCGGGGACGGGAGCGCTCACCGCGCTCGGCGCCAGCGCCGACGTGGTCAACCCGTCTTTCCTCGCGGTGTCCCCCGATGGGGGGACGCTCTACACGGTCAGCGAGACCGACCCCGACGGCGCGGCCGCCGCCTTCTCCCTCGCCGACCCGGCCGCGCCCGTGCTCATCGGCGGCCCCGTCGCGGTGCACGGCGGCTCGCCCACCCACCTGGCCGTCCACAAGGGCCACCTGCTGACCGCCAACTACTCGGCGCCCGGCAGCGTCAGCGTGCTCGCGATCCGCGCCGACGGCGGGCTCGACGGGCTGCGCTCGGTGCTGGAGCACGAGGGCGACGGCCCCAACCAGCAGCGCCAGGAGGGCCCGCACGCGCACGCCGTGCTGACCGACCCGACCGGCCGCTGGGCGGTCAGCGTCGATCTCGGCACCGACTCGCTGCGGGTCTGCGAACTCGACGCCGCCACCGGCGAGCTGGAGATCGAGCGCGAACTCGGCCTGCGCTCCGGCATCGGCCCGCGGCACCTCGCCTTTCACCCGGACGGGCGACACGTGTACGTCATGAACGAGCTGGACTCCGTCGTCACCGTGTGCGGCTGGGACGCCGAACGCGGCAGCCTGCGCCCGCTGTCCGAGACCCGGGTGCTGCCCGACGGCACCGAGGGCGACAACTACCCCTCGGAGCTGGTGGTCTCCGCGGACGGACGCTTCGCGTGGGCCGCCAACCGCGGCCACAACAGCATCGCGGTCCTCGCCGTGCACGACGGCGGTGAGCGGCTCGAACTCCTCGACACCGTCGGCTGCGGCGGCGACTGGCCGCGCCATCTCACCCTCGACCCCGAGGGCGCCCGGCTCTACGCGGCCAACGAGCGCTCCGGCGACGTCACCTGGTTCGACGTCGACCGGGCCACCGGCATCCCCAAGCAGGCCGGCTCCCTCGACGTGCCCGCCGCGTCCTGCGTCGTCTTCGCCTGACCCGCAGGACGCGCGAGGCGGGCGGCCCCTGCCGGGACCGCCCGCCCGCGGACGTGCGTCAAGGGCTCTGCCGCCCCGCGCTCAGCGCATCGGCACGCCGCTGCCCTGCTGCGGCATCGGCAGGCCCAGCGCCGCCGCGTACTGCGTGACGACCAGCTTGCCGACCGCCGGGTAGGGGCCGAGCGCGTCCGCCGCGGAGCAGCCCGCCTCGGCGGCGGCGGTGTGCAGCACCTGCGGGGCGATCTCCGGGCCGATCAGGCACGGCGCGAGCGCCAGCGTGCCGGAGCCCGAGGACCGCAACTGCTCGGCGGCGGACGCGACGGAGCCGTCCTCGTCCAGCGCGGCCGCCAGCACCGGGACCGCGAGCCGCGCGGCGAGCAGCAGCCCGGTCACCCCGGCCGCCTGCGCGGCCTCCTCGCCGCCGACCGTCGCGAGGATGATGCCGTCCGCGGCGGTCGCCACCGTGAAGAGCCGGGCCCGGTCGGCGCGCGCCAGCCCGGCCTCGGACAGCCGGACGTGCAGCGCCTCGGCGAGCAGCGGGTGCGGGCCCAGCACCTCGGTCAGCTCGACCTGCGCCTTGCTGTCGGCCACGGCCTGCCGTACGCGGCGCAGCACCGACGCCTCGGGGCCCGCCAGCAGCGGCACCACGACCGCCGAGACGTCCTCGCCGGCCCGCTCGACGGCCACCTGGTCGAGCACACTGCGCAGCGAGGGGAAGTCGGCGTCCTCCGCGTCGGCCCCGTCGACGAAGCCGATCCGCGGGTCCAGCCCGGACAGCTCGGACCGCGCGATGCTGACGACCTCCTCGGCCAGGCTCAGCGCGGCCGTCGAGGGGGTGCCGGGAACGGCGAGGACCAGCACCGGGGCGCCCTCGGGCGCGGACAGCGCCTCGGGCCGGCGGTGCCGTCCGGTCTGGCGCGGGCGCGGCATACGAACAGGGAGACCGGAGGCGGGACCGCCTGTGGTAGTGCTCATGGCGTGGCATGCTAACGCCTCGCGGCGGCCTGCCGTCCAGCCGGGTGCGGGACGGTGCGGCCTGTCCTGAACTGTCCGTTTCCGCTGCTCCGCGGGCCGTCACCGACCGTCAGAAGGCCGTCACCGCACAGGTCTGAGCAGCGGCGATCGCTCCGCCACGGCGTCAGCCGCGGCTGACGGTCAGCAGCGCGCCGTCGCACGGCAGCGTCAGCGAACCGGTGTGCAGGGCGCCGGCGATCCTCAGCGCGCCGTCCAGCGGATCACCCGCCGCGGGCACCAGGACGGCGTCGGGCAGCAGCCACTCCGCCTGGTCGCGCAGCGGCGCGAGCAGCGGCTCGCCCATCCGGAACAGCCCGCCGGCCAGACCCACCTCGACAGCGCCCTCGCCCGGCGGGCGGGCCGCGGCGGCCGACTCCAGGATGTACTGCGCCGCCTGCCGCAGGATGCCGGACGCCACCGGGTCCTGCGCGGCGCAGCGCGCCACGTCGGGCGCGAAGGACGCCAGCACCGCGGGGCGGTCGGCGCGCGGGTAGAGCAGGCCGGGCAGCGTGTCCGGCGGCCCGAACCGCTCGCGCAGGCAGGCCAGCAGCGGGCCGGAGCCGCCGGCCCGGCCGTCGTACGCGCGCATCGCGGCGTCCAGGCCCGCGCGGCCGATCCAGGCGCCGCCGCCCGCGTCGCCCAGCAGATGGCCCCACCCGTCGACGCGCCGCCAGCCGTCGCCGGAGGTGCCCAGCGCGATCAGGCCCGTCCCGGCGGCGACCACCACGCCGGGGCGCAGTCCGAGCGCGCCGGCGTAGGCCGTGACGGCGTCACCGGCCAGTGCCAGGGCGCGCACCCCGAAGGCCTCGCCGAGCGCGGCGGGCAGGGCGGCGCGCAGGTCGTCGCCGAGCGTGGCCATCCCGGCCGCGCCGACGCAGGCCGCGGCCACCGACTCCGCGCCCGTCTCGCGCAGCAGCCCGGACACGAGCGGCAGCACCCGGTCGAGCAGGCTCGCCGCGTCGATACCGCGCTCGCCGGTCACGGCGGGGCGGTCGGCGGTGGCGGGTGCCGGACCCGCCGACCCGTCGGCGCGGGCCAGGCGGACCCGTACCCCGGAGCCGCCCGAGTCGACCCCCAGTACCCAGTGCGTCATGCCCGGCTCAGCCGAGCCCGCGGGAGTCCTGCTTGAGGGCGGTGTCCACGGTCAGGGCGGAGGCGACGACCATGCTCAGCAGGGGGTCCTGGAGCGGCCGGTGGATCTGCAGGACGTAGTTGTCCGCGGTCGTGAACAGGGTCTTGGCCAGGCCCTCCCACGTCTTGGTGATCCGGGCGATCTCGGTCTCGGTGTGGTCGACGATGGCGAAGTTCCAGGCGCGCCAGTTCTCCGCCTTGATCGCGCCGATCTGCTGGCCGTTGTACATGAAGCCGAAGCGGATCTTGCCGAAGGCGTTCTGCTGGACGATCTCGCCGAGCGGCTCGCCGTTGGCCCGCTGGACCAGGACCTTGGACTTGATGAACTTCGCCGGCCGGGTCAGCACCAGGTGCGGGGTGCCGTGGGCGTCCCGGACCTCCAGCTTGTGGGTCAGGAACTGGTCGACGCTGGAGACGAAGCGCAGCACCTTCTTCGCCGTGCTCTGGCCGACCTCGACGACCGAGCCCAGCGTGTTGCCGTGCTGGTCGAAGACGCTGTATTCGTTGACCAGCTCGATCAGCTTGGCCTTCTGGTTCACCACCAGGACGGGCTCGCTGAACAGCGTGCCGCCGCCGAACCCCGTCGGGGACACGCCGGCCTGCTGCTGCACCTGGTGCTGGACCTTCGCCGGGTCGGGGGTGCCGCTGACATTCAGCTCCCAGGCGCTGCCCCCGCCCTGCTGCTGCTGGGGCACCTGGCCGGGGTTGGTGTGCTCGGTCCACTGGGCGCCGTCCCAGTAGCGGAGCAGGTTCGGGGTGCCTTGCGGGTCCGCGTACCAGCCCGCCGGGGTATTCGAATGCGTTGTCACCCGGGCAGGGTACCGTTTTCAGCCGTTCAGGGAAGCTGCCAGTTCACCGGCTGTCCGCCCTGCTGCAGCAGCATCTCGTTCGCGCGGCTGAAGGGGCGGGAGCCGAAGAAGCCGCGGTCGGCCGACATCGGCGACGGGTGCGCCGACTCGATGGCCGGCAGCCGGCCCAGCAGCGGGCGCAGATTGCGGGCGTCGCGTCCCCACAGGATCGACACCAGCGGCTTGTCCCGCGCGGCGAGCGCCCTGATCGCCTGCTCGGTGACCTCCTCCCAGCCCTTGCCGCGGTGCGCGGCAGGCCGCCGTGGCGCGGTGGTCAGCGCGCGGTTGAGCAGCAGCACCCCCTGCCGGGTCCACGGCGTGAGGTCGCCGTTGGACGGCCGCGGCACCCCGAGGTCGGCGCCCAGCTCCCGGAAGATGTTCTCCAGGCTGCCGGGCAGCGGGCGCACGTCGGGCGCGACCGAGAAGCTGAGGCCGACCGCGTGGCCGGGCGTGGGATACGGGTCCTGGCCGACGATGAGGACCTTGACCTCGTCCAGCGGCTGCTGGAAGGCGCGCAGGACGTTCGGCCCGGCCGGCAGGTAGGTGCGGCCCGCGGCGATCTCCGCCCGCAGGAAGTCCCCCATCTCCGCGATCCGGCCCGCCACGGGTTCGAGCGCCTTCGCCCAGCCCGCCTCGACAATCTCGTTCAACGGTCGTGCTGTCACGGTCCGTCACTCTACTGGCTCAACAGGCCTGCTACGGACGGGCGTCGGGTCCTGGACCGGCCCGGCAGGCTCCGGCGGGGGGAAGCCCCACTCCCACTCCAGCTCGTAGCGCTGGAACAGCTCGGCCCGCAGCCGGTGCAGCGGCATCGGCGCGCCCGGCAGCAGCATGGCCACTGTCGCGCCCATCAGCAGCGCGCGCAGCAGCCGGTACTCCTCCTCCGCGTCCTCGGCGCCCCAGCAGGTCACCGTGTCGCGGAGCAGCAACGCCAGCCGCTGCTGCTCCGGGCACTGGATGAAGCCCTCCTCCTGGAGGATCGCCGCCATGTGCGTACGCATCAGCGTGGTGTGCCGGACGCTGATGCCGAGCATCCCGTCGATGGCCCGCGCCAGCAGCTGCCGCCCGTCCGCGGTCCGCGGCTCGAACTCCAGCGCGGCCGCCAGCTCGTCGGCCATCAGCCGGTGCACGGCCGACTGCAGCAGCGCCCGCTTGCCGGAGAAGTAGTACGAGACCAGGCCTCTGGCCGACCCCGCGCGCTGGGTGATGTCGGCCAGCGTGGTGGCCTCGTAGCCGCGCTCCTCGACCAGCTCGACGGTGGCCCGCAGCAGCCGTTCCCGGGAACGCCTGCGCATCGCTTCATTGACCGAAGCGCTCCGAGGGGACATGCTTTACTCCTGCGTTGACTGGCTCCGAGCCAATATACTCAGCGCACCCCGCCGGACCAGGGTCCGGACGGGGCACGAGGACGGGCGCCGTCCCGGCGACGCGGGGGATCGCCGGGACGGCGCCCGCCGTCGCATCGGGCGCCGCATCAGGTCAGGGAGTTCAGGCCGGGGCCGAAGGCGATCAGCAGCGGCACCACGGGGACGAGCAGGGCGTACGCGCTCACCCGCACCCGGCGCGCCAGCGGCAGCCGCGGGGAGGGGTCCAGCAGCCGGTGCACCCGGCCCGGGAGCCCGGCGAGCGGGGCCGGGGCGGGACCGAAGACCCCGCGCTCCTCGTTCAGCTCCACCAGCGCCAGGGCCGTGGTGAGCCGGCCGACCCGGCGCGAGGCGGTGTCGTCCGCGGCCAGCTCGACCAGGTGGTGCACCTGGTCCCGGAAGGCGGCGAAGACCGGTACCTGCGGGAAGCCGCCGGCGAGCGCGCCCGAGCAGTGCAGCAGCACGTCGTGGCGGGCCCGCATGTGCCCCTGCTCGTGCGCCAGCACGGCGTCCAGCTGGCGGCCCTTGAGCCGCTGCAGCGCGGCGGTGGTGATCACCAGCTGCGGCTCGGCGCCGGACAGCCACCAGGCGTCGGAACGCGTGTCCTCCAGGACGACGAGGCGCTCGCCGGTCGGTACGTCCTCGCCCGGCAGCCGGGGCGAGCGCACCCGCAGCTCCGCCCGCCGCCGGCGGCGCCTGCCGCGGGCCGAGCGGACCTCACGGGTGAGCATGGCGGCCGTCCACAGGCCGCCGAGCGCCAGCATCACCGCCAGCGCCGCGGCTCCGCGGCCGTACTCCGGCAGCCCGTACGCGTCGACCACGCCGTGCGGCGCGAAGGCGAACACATGGCCGCGCACGGCGGCCCACGCGGCCGAGGCGGTGAGCGCCAGCGCCGACAGGCAGCACAGCAGCACGGCGGCGACCACGCACTGCCACACCCACAGGGCCAGCACGGGTTCGCGTTCCGGCCAGTCGGCACGGGACAGCAGGCGCGGCGCCATCGCCGCCGTCAGTGCGCCCAGGACCAGCAGCACGAACGGGACCGTCATGACGATCACCCTAGGAGCGGGCGGCGGGCCGCGGGTGCGGCCCGCACGCAATGTGACGTATCACTCACGCAATCCCGCCCGTCCCAGGCGTCACAAGGCTTCCGTGTCGCCGCAGGACCGGCCTCACATCGTCAGCAGCATCGCGAACATGCCCATCGCCATCGCCACGCGGCACGCCGCCGCCACCTCCGGGGCGTGCCGCAGGCGTATCGCGCCGCCCGGCGGCGCGGCGAGGCCGGCCACGGCGACCAGCCGGGTGCCCGCGCGCAGCACGTATCCGGCGAAATACGCCAGCAGCAGCCCCGTCAGCAGCGGGGTGCCCATCGCGGCGCCCGCCGCGTGGCCCGCGTGGCCGGAGTGCGCCTGGCTCGCGCCGGCCGTCGCCGCCGCCATGTAGACCATCGCGCCCGCGCACACCGAGTGGTGCATCCGGTGCGCCGTCGCGCGGTGCGCGGAGGGCCGCAGGGCGTGCACGGCCGCGCCGGCGAAGACGGCGGCGAGCACCGCGGTGCTCCAGCGCGGCGGCTCGTACACCGAGAGGGGGACGGCCATCAGCGCCATGCCCGTGCCCAGCAGGGCCTCCGCGCGTGCCTCTCGGCGCAGCACGCACGACAGCGCGGTCGCGGCGCTGAGCGCCACCAGCAACCACGCGACCACCGGTGGTCCGTGCACCGCGTCCACCCCCCTCGGGCTCCCGCTCCCGCCCGACCCGGCGGCCCACCACGAGCCTGCCCGCGCCCGGCAGCGCACACCCGAGCGCACGGAGGCGTCCGACGGCGTGCGCCCACCTCCTTCGCGCCGGAGCGCGAGCCCTCCGCGGAGGGGCCGCGCCCCGGCGGTCGCCTGCGGACAGAGGCCGCTCCCCGCACGGGGGGAGCGGCCGGATAGGCTGCGGGGTCATGGACACCGCCGCTTCGCCGACATTTCGCGCCGCGACCGCGGCAGACGTTCCCGCGCTGGTCGCGCTGATCGAGTCCGCCTACCGCGGCGATGCCAGCCGGGCGGGGTGGACGACCGAGGCGGACATCCTCGGCGGCCGGCGCACCGACCCCGAGGGCGTGCTCGCGGTGGTCGAGAACACGAGCAGCCGGCTGGTCGCGGTGGAGCGCGACGGGGAGCTGGTGGCCTGCTGCCAGCTGGAGCACCGCGGGGCGCACGCGTACTTCGGGATGTTCGCCGTGCGGCCGACGCTGCAGGGCGGCGGGCTCGGCAAGGTCGTCATCGCGGAGGCGGAACGGTTCGCCCGCGACGAGTGGGGCGTCGCCGAGATGCACATGACGGTGATCTCGGTCCGGGAGGACCTGATCGCCTGGTACGAGCGGCGCGGCTACGAGCGCACCGGGCAGACGAGCCCGTTCCCGTACGGCGACGAGCGGTTCGGCCTGCCCAGGCGCGACGACCTCGAGTTCGAGCTGCTCACCAAGAAGCTCTGAGCATTCCCTGAAGCCCCGGGTCCGGCCGTCAGGGCGCGGACCCGGCGGGCTCGGCCGGGAGGTCGGTCACGGCGCCGTCCAGGCCCAGGGCGCGGGCGAGCGCCCAGTCCTGCGCGGTGTTCACCGTCCAGGCGATGACCTGGATGCCCGCGGCGTGGCAGCGGCGGACGGTGTCCAGGGCCAGCAGCGTGAGGTCCAGGCTGACCAGGCGCGCCCCGACCGCCTGGGCGCGGGGCACGATGTCCGGCCCCGACCCGCCGGCCACCAGCACCGTCGCCACCTCGGGCAGCAGCGTGCGGATCTCGGCGAGGGCCTCGTCGTGGAAGGACAGCACGCTGACCCGGCCGGTGGCGCCGCGCTCGCGCAGGGCGCCGGCGAGCGCCCGCGCCGCCGCCGCGTCCTTGATCTCGGCCTGGATCGGGCCGCGCACCGCGTCGAGCACCTCCTCGAAGACCGGCACCCGCTCGCCGAGCCCGGCGTCCAGTGCGCGGATCTCGTCGAGGGTGAGGTCCCGGACGAGCCCGCTGCCGTCCGTGGTGCGGTCCACCTCGGCGTCGTGCATCACCACCAGCGCGCCGTCCTTGCTCAGGTGCAGGTCGAGTTCGACCTGGTCCAGCCCGGCCTGCTCGGCACGGCGGAAGGACCGCAGCGTGTTCTCCGGCTCGACGCCCATGACCCCGCGGTGACCGACGGTGAGGAAGCTCATGCCCGCAGCCTAGGGCGCCCGGACGACGGGGGGTCGAACACGCCGTGACGACTCGGCGGTGCCGGAGGGAATCCGGACGGTTCGGGGACGAATAGGGTCATCGGCCGCAGGAAAGGCGATCCAGTAGCCGTATCACCGGAGGATCTCCTCCTCGCCCGCTTGAAGCGGGAACATGGTCGCGGATACGGTGTCGGTACGGCAATTTTTCCTGTGAAGGAGCGGTCATGGCAGACATTCTTTCGTCGAGGGCGGCACCTGCTCAGGGGATATCCGGCGACGACGTCGTCGGACACCCGGTGTGGACCGAGCTCAAGGAAGCCGTCGAGGCCGTCCGGCCCTGGCAGCTGAAGGACGGGTCGATCGACTTCGAGGCCGAGGACGCGCCCTCGCGCGCGGACGCGGCGCAGGCCGTGGACCGGGTCGTCGCGGCCGTGGACCGGCTCCCCGACCTGCTCCCGCACGACGCGGCCTACCACCGGGCGCTCGCCGCCGATCTGCGCCGCTGGGCCGGCGAGGGCTTCGGCGTGCCGGACTTCCTGGACTCGCTGCTGGCCTTCCAGCCCGCCGCCGACCGCACCGACGGCCGCCGCCATGTCGTCGTCTTCCCGATGTACACCCAGAACGGCAACCCGGACCGCAACCTGGAGGCCGTCGCCCTGCGCGTGATGTGGCCGGAGTGGATCGCCGAGCTGGAGCGCACCCGCTTCGACAACCCGCAGTTCGTACCGATCGTCTTCGAGGACTTCACGCCCGGCTACGACACCAACTCCGCGGTGCTCTTCCCGGAGACCGTCGCCGTGCGCAAGCCCCCGGCCCGCTGGAGCTGGGGCGCGATCTTCTGCGACCGCGAGGCCGCGCGCTTCCGGGTGGTGACCGAGGCCGCCGTGGACATCCTGGGCCTGGACCTGCCGCCCGAGGCGGCCCGGCTGGTGTCCGACCAGGAGCTGGCGCAGCAGACGTACATGCTCTGGGACATGATCCACGACCGCACCCACAGCCATGGCGACCTGCCCTTCGACCCGTTCATGATCAAGCAGCGGGCGCCGTTCTGGATGTACGGCCTGGAGGAGCTGCGCTGCGACCTGACCACCTTCCGGGCCGCCGTCGAGCTGCAGGCCGAGGGGCACCCGATGGGCCTCGGCGTGCAGTACGCGATCCTCTTCGACCGGCTCTTCCGCTTCCCGGTCACCGGCGCGCGGGTCCGCAACTACGACGGACTCGGCGGACAGCTGCTGTTCTCCTACCTGCACAAGCACGACGCCGTACGCTGGACGGACAACACCCTGCACATCGACTGGGAGCGTGCACCGCAGGTCACCAACCAGCTCTGCGAGGAGATCGAGACGCTGTACCGGGACGGCATCGACCGCCCCAAGCTCGTGCACTGGTTCGCCGCGTACGACCTGGTCGCGAGCTACCTCTCGCCGCACCCCGGCTCGGTCTGGGCCAAGGGACCCGACGCCCTCGACCTGTCTCTTCCTCCGCGCAAGCTGGTGGACGACGTGCTGGCGGACGAATTTCCGCTCAGCATGTTCTACGAGGCCCTGTCCAGGAAGCTCCGTGACACGATCTCCTCGACCAAGGGGATCACCGGTGCCGCCCTGGTGCGGAGCGCCGCGTGACCGGTGCGGCCGAGGAGGCGGAGATGACGACGGACACGTATTCCGGTGGTCTTGACGGAGCGGTGATCGCCGTGGCGGGCGCCGGCGGGCCCGCGGGCCGCGCCGTGCTGCAGCGGCTCGCCCGCGCGGGCGGCCACGTCGTCGCGGTGGACCACGACCCCGAGCGGCTCGCCGAGGCCGTCGACGCGGCGCGCTACGACGCGGGCGGCGCCGACATCACCGGCGAGATCGTCGACCTGCTCGACCTGGAGGCCACCCAGGACTGGGCGGCCCGGATCGAGAAGGACCACGGCAGGGTCGACGGCCTGGTGCACCTGGTGGGCGGCTGGCGCGGTTCGGCGTCCTTCCCGGAGACCGAGCTGGCCGACTGGGACGTGCTGCACCAGCTGCTCATCCGCACCGTCCAGAACACCTCGCTGGGCTTCCACGACGGGCTCATGCGCAGCCCCGGCGGCCGCTACGTGCTGATCAGCGCGGCGGGCGCGAGCCGCCCGACCGCGGGCAACGCCGCCTACGCCGCGGCGAAGGCCGCCGCGGAGGCCTGGACGCTCGCGCTCGGCGACTCCTTCCGCCGGCTCGGCGGCGACGGCGGGCCCACCGCGGCGGCCACCGTCCTGGTGATCAAGGCGCTGGTGCACGACGGCCTGCGGGCCGAGCGCCCGCAGTCGACCTTCCCCGGCTTCACCGACGTGACCGACCTCGCCGAGGCGATCGCGACCCAGTGGAACCGCAACGCAGCAGAAGTGAACGGGACCCGCCAGTGGCTGACGCCTCAACCGTGACCGACCCCGCCGACGACACGCACGGCCTCGGCCGCACCGACGCCGTACGGCGGCACGACCCGGCCGTCCGCGGCTTCGCCAGCGACAACTACGCCGGCGTCCACCCCGAGGTGCTCGCCGCCCTCGCGCTCGCCAACGGCGGCCACCAGGTCGCCTACGGCGAGGACGCCTACACCGCCGCGCTCCAGGAGGTCTTCCGGCGGCACTTCGGCCCGGCCGCCGAGGTCTTCCCGGTCTTCAACGGCACGGGCGCCAACGTGACGGCCCTGCAGGCGGTGACCGAGCGCTGGGGCGCGGTGATCTGCGCCGAGAGCGCGCACATCCACGTCGACGAGTGCGGCGCGCCCGAGCGCGTGGGCGGCCTGAAACTGCTCACCGTGCCCACCCCGGACGGCAAGCTCACCCCCGAGCTGATCGACCGGCAGGCGTACGGCCTCGACGACGAGCACCGCGCGCAGCCGCAGGTCGTGTCGATCACCCAGACCACCGAGCTGGGCACCTGCTACACCCCGCAGGAGGTCGCGGCGATCTGCGACCACGCCCACCAGTTGGGCCTCACGGTGCACATGGACGGCGCGCGGCTCGCCAACGCCGCCGCGACCCTCGGGGTGCCGCTCGCCCGCTTCACCACCGAGGCGGGCGTCGACATCCTGTCCTTCGGCGGTACCAAGAACGGACTGCTGCTCGGCGAGTGCGTCGTCGTCCTGGACCCGCAGCGGGTGCGCGGGCTGCGGTATCTGCGCAAGCTGTCGATGCAGCTGGCGTCCAAGATGCGCTTCGTGTCCGTGCAGTTCGAGGCGCTGCTGGCCGGCGACCTGTGGCTGCGCAGCGCCGGGCACGCCAACGCGATGGCCCGCCGGCTGGAGGCGGCCGTGCGCGGTATCGAGGGTGTCCGGGTGACCCAGCCCGTACAGTCCAACGCGATCTTCGCGGTCCTGCCGCGCGAGGTCGGCGAGCGGTTGCAGAAGCGCTTCCGCTTCTACTTCTGGGACGAGTCGACCGGCGAGGTGCGCTGGATGTGCGCCTTCGACACCACGGAGGCGGACGTGGACGCCTTCGCCGCGGCCGTCGCGGAGGAGCTCGCGGACGCCGTCTGAATAGATATACGACAGTTGGTAAATTGATTGATCTGCGGTCGGCAGCTCTCTAGGGTCTGCCCATGGAACCGATCCCGGAGACCGCCGACCTTTCTGCCTTCCTCGCGGCCGACGACGTTCTCGACCACCACGACCCGGTGGTGGTCGAGACGGCCGCGCTGCTCGCCGAGGACGCCGACAATCTGCATGAGTATGCGCACACGGCCTACGAATACGTCCGCGACATGATCCCGCACTCCTTCGACTCGGGAGACCCGCGCGTCACCTGGCGGGCCTCCGACGTGCTGGCCCAGCGCAACGGCATCTGCTACGCCAAGTCGCACGCCCTCGCCGCCCTGCTGCGCGCCCGCGGCATCCCGGCGGGCCTGTGCTACCAGCGGCTGACGGAGGACGACGGGTCCGACCCCGTCGTGCACGGCCTGGTCGCTCTGCGGCTGCCGGGTACGGACCGCTGGTGCCGGGTGGACGCGCGCGGGAACAAACCCGGGGTGGACGCCGCTTTCACCCTCGATGTGGAGCAGCTCGCCTTCCCCGTCCGGCCGGAGCTGGGGGAGTGCGACTATCCGACGGTGTACGCGGCGCCGCCGCGGCAGGTGGTGGACTGCCTGCGGGCGGCGCCGAGCAGCACGCGGATCGTGCTGCCGACCGAACTGCCCTGAACCGAACTGCCTTGAGGAGGACGTGCATGGGTGCCGCGGACGGGTCCGGGCGGCTGACCGCCGCCGAGCTCGGCGGGCCGCTGGGGGAGCGGGCCACCCTCGTGCAGTTCTCCAGCGCGTTCTGCGCGCCCTGCCGGGCGACCCGGCGCGTGCTGGCCGAGGTGTCCGGGATGATCGAGGGGGTAGGGCATCTGGAGATCGACGCCGAGGCGCACCTCGGCCTGGTCCGGCGGCTGCGGATCGAGCAGACGCCGACCGTGCTGGTGCTGGACGCCGGCGGCGCGGTGGTGCGCCGCGCGGTCGGACAGCCGCGCAAGGCCGACGTGATCGCGGCGCTCGGAGCCGCGGTCTGAGCGGCCGTCCCCGGTCGGCCGGGCCGCGGACGTCGGGCAGGTCACAGCCGCGGACCTTGCGAAGGGGCGGCGCGGTCTGTGTACTGGCGAGTAATATAACCGCAGGGGACTCGCCGCGACGCGTGCCGCCCGCGGCGGGGAGCCGATGCCACTGGCGCCTATGCTGCCAGTTCCGGGGCACTTGCCAGGGCGCTGCCGGGGCAGTTGACGAAGACGTGCAGGACGAAGCAGTAGGAGAGCAGGCGTGAGCTTGAGGATCGTAGTCGCTGTGAAGTACGTGCCCGACGCCACCGGCGACCGTCACTTCGCCGATGACCTGACCACCGACCGCGACGCGGTCGACGGACTGCTGTCGGAGCTGGACGAATACGCCGTCGAGCAGGCGCTGCAGATCGCGGACGCCGCGGACGACGCCGAGATCACCGTGCTGACCGTGGGCCCCGAGGACGCCAAGGACGCGCTGCGCAAGGCGCTGTCGATGGGCGCCGACAAGGCCGTCCACGTCGAGGACGACGAGCTGCACGGCACGGACGTCATCGGCACCTCGCTGGTGCTGGCCAAGGCCGTCGAGCACATCGGCTACGACCTGGTCGTGACGGGCATGGCCTCCACCGACGGCACCGCGGGCGTGGTGCCCGCGCTGCTCGCCGAGCGGCTCGGGATCCCGCAGGTCACGCTGCTGTCCGAGGTCGCGGTGGCCGACGGCAAGGTGACCGGGCGGCGCGACGGGGACGCGGCGAGCGAGCAGCTGGAGGCGTCGCTGCCCGCGCTGGTGTCGGTGACCGACCAGTCCGGCGAGGCCCGCTACCCGTCCTTCAAGGGCATCATGGCCGCCAAGAAGAAGCCGGTGGAGTCGCTGGACCTGTCGGACCTGGGCATCGACGCGGCCGAGGTCGGCCTGGCCGGCGCCTGGACCGCGGTGCAGGACGCGGCCAAGCGCCCGGAGCGCACCGCCGGCACCATCGTCAAGGACGAGGGCGAGGGCGGCAAGCAGCTCGCCGCCTACCTCGCGGAGCAGAAGTTCATCTGACGGACGGCCCCGCCCGGCCGCCGGCTCCCGCCCGCCCCCGACTCCCTTCTTCCGCAGGAGAACGTACCCATGGCTGAAGTCCTCGTCCTCGTCGACCACGTGGACGGCGCCGTCCGCAAGCCCACCCTCGAACTGCTCACCCTGGCCCGCCGGATCGGCGACCCGGTCGCCGTCCACCTCGGCGCCGGCGCCGACTCCGCCGCCCCGGTGCTCGCCGAGCACGGCGCCGTCAAGGTGCTGGCCGCCGACGCCCCGGAATTCGCCGACTACCTCGTCGTGCCCAAGGTGGACGCGCTGCAGGCCGCCGCCGCTGCCGTCTCGCCGGTCGCCGTCCTCGTCCCGTCCTCGGCCGAGGGCAAGGAGATCGCCGCGCGGCTCGCACTGCGGCTCGGCTCCGGCATCATCACCGACGCCGTCGACGTGGCGGCGGGCGACGAGGGCCCGGTCGCGACCCAGTCGGTCTTCGCCGCCGCCTTCACGACCCGCTCGCGCGTCACCCGCGGCATCCCGGTCATCACCGTCAAGCCCAACTCCGCGCCCGTCGAGGCCGCCCCCGCGGCCGGCACCGTCGAGCCGCTGGAGGTCGCCTTCGGCGAGCTGGCCACCGGCACCAAGGTCGTCTCCCGCACCCCGCGCCAGTCCACCGGGCGGCCGGAGCTGACCGAGGCCGCGATCGTGGTCTCCGGCGGCCGCGGTGTCAACGGCGCCGAGAACTTCTCCCTCATCGAGGAGCTGGCCGACTCGCTCGGTGCCGCGGTCGGCGCCTCGCGCGCCGCCGTGGACGCCGGCTGGTACCCGCACAGCAACCAGGTCGGCCAGACCGGCAAGTCGGTCTCGCCGCAGCTCTACATCGCCAACGGCATCTCCGGCGCCATCCAGCACCGGGCCGGTATGCAGACCTCCAAGACGATCGTCGCCGTCAACAAGGACGCCGAGGCCCCGATCTTCGACCTCGTCGACTACGGCGTGGTCGGCGACCTCTTCCAGGTCGTCCCGCAGCTCACCGCGGAGGTCAAGGCCCGCAAGGGCTGAACCGCCGACACCTCTGGGCTCCGCCCGCCGGCCCCCGTACGCCCCCCGCGCACGGGGGCCGCGGTGTGCCCGGGGGAGGGTGTTGACCGGCCCGTGCACCCCGGCTAGCGTCGCTTCGTCGATCTACCGACACATCGGCCGGTACGGGGAAGGCGGCGCCTGTGACGTGGGCGGACGGCAGGACGCTCACCAGCGCGGACGTGGCCCGCGTCGGGGCCTCGCTCGCGGCCACCGACGCCGAACTCGCCCGCCGCTACCCCGGCGACCCGGGTACCCGGCAGCCCGTGCACACCGTCTATGTGCCCGCCGACACGGCGGGCCCCGGCACCCCGCGGGAGTGGGGCGACCGGGCGCTGGCCGCGCTGGACGCGCACGCCCCGGACGCCGCCGCCTTCGGCGGGCTGCTCGGGCTGCCCGCCGGGCTCGCCGCCGAGGTGCACGACCGGGTCCGCGCCAAGCTGCGCCGGGAGCCGGTGGAGGATCTGCGCATCGATTTCGAGGACGGCTACGGCCCGCGGCCCGACGCCGAGGAGGACGCGGCGGCCCGCACCGCCGCCCGTACCGTCGCGGAGATGGCCGGGCGGGAGGGGGCGCCGCCGTGGGCCGGGATCCGGATGAAGTGCCTGGAGGCCGCCGTCCGCGAGCGCGGCATCCGCACCCTGGACGTCTTCCTGACCGCGCTGCTGGACGCGGGCGGGCTGCCGGACGGGCTGGTGGTCACGCTGCCCAAGGTGACCTTCGCCGCGCAGGTGGCCGCCATGGCCGAACTGTGCGGGCAGTTCGAGCGGGCCGCGGGGCTGCCGCAGGGCCGGATCCGCTTCGAGGTCCAGATCGAGACCACCCAGGCCGTGCTGGGCCCGGACGGCACCGCGACGGTCTCCCGGCTCGTCGACGCGGCCGCGGGCCGCCTCACCGCGCTGCACTACGGCACCTTCGACTACAGCGCCGCCTGCGGTGTCGGCCCCTCCCACCAGGCCCCCGACCACCCCGCCGCCGACTACGCCAAGGCCGTCATGCAGGTCGCCGCCGCGGGCACCGGCGTACGGCTCTCCGACGGCTCCACCAACGTCCTGCCGGTCGGCTCCACGCAGGACGTGCACGCCGCCTGGCGGCTGCACTACGGGCTGGTGCGGCGCTCGCTGGCCCGCGCCTACCACCAGGGCTGGGACATGCACCCGGCGCACCTGCCCACCCGCTACGCCGCCGTCTACGCCTTCTGCCGGGAGGACCTGGACGCCGCCGCGGCCCGGCTCGCGGCCTACGCCGGCAGACGCGCGGGGGGCGGCGCGGTGCTGGACGAGCCGGCGACGGCCCGCGCGCTGTGCGGCCACCTGCTGCGCGGCCTGGACTGCGGCGCCCTCGACCCGGCCGAGGTCGCATCCCGCACCGGGCTGACCCGCGGCGAGATCGACGCGCTGGCCGGGCGCTGAGCCGTCGCCCCGGTCAGAAGGACGGCGGGATCTCGCCGGAGCCGCGCGGGACGAGCCGGGCGGGCAGCTCGACGCGGCTGGTCCCCGACACCGCGCCGTCCAGCCGCCGGAAGAGCAGCTGCGCGGCGGTCCGCCCCAGGCCCGGGGCGTCCTGGGCCACGACCGTGACCGGAGGGTCGAGCAGATCGGCCAGCTCGAAGTCGTCGAAGCCGACCAGGGCGATGCGCTCGGGGCGGCCGGACAGCACGCGGACCGCGCTCACGGTGACCCGGTTGTTTCCCGCGAAGAGCGCCGTGACCGGCTCGGGCCCGGACAGCATCACCGCCAGCGCGGCCTGCACGCGCTCGGGCGTGGTGGGACCCATCGCGTACCACTCGGGGCGGACGGTCAGCCCGGCGTCGGCCATCGCCTCGCGGTAGCCGCGCAGCCGTTCGGCGGCGGTGTGGATGCCGGGCTGGTCGCCGATGAAGCCGATCCTGCGGTGGCCGTGCGCGATGAGGTGGGCGATGCCGGTACGGGTGCCGCCCGCGTTGTCGGTGAGGACGACGTCGGCGTCTATCCGGCCGGCGGGCCGGTCGACGAACACGGTGGCCACGCCCGCGTCGATCTCCGGGCTCAGGTAGCGGTGGTCGTCACCGGCCGGGACCACGACCAGGCCGTCGACCCGGCGGGCGCAGAAGGCGAGCACCAGCTCCTGCTCGCGGCGCGGGTTCTCGGTGCTCGACCCGGTGAACAGCAGCGCCCCGTGCGCGCTCGCCACGTCCTCGACGGCCCTGCTGAGGGCGGCGTAGAAGGGGTCGGCGAGGTCTTCGAGGACCAGGCCCACGCTGGCGGTGCGGCGGGTGCGGAGCAGCCGCGCACTGTCGTTGCGCCGGAAGCCGAGGGCGTCGATGGCGGCCTGGACGCGGGCCATCGTGTCGGGCGTGACGCCCGGTTCCTCGTTCACCACCCGGGACACCGTCTTGAGCCCGACGCCCGCGCGGGCGGCGACATCCTTCATGGTGGGCCGGGGGACTCGTCCAGGAGTATGGGTCACGGTCGTAGTATTCCCTGCGGCAAGAGATGGACAACGTTGTCACGATCAGGCGAGACTACCCCCGGGGCCGCCGTTGCGGAACCCTGGCGGGCGGTCCGGCACGATCCGTCGTACCGGACCCGCGCCGCCCCGCACGGCACCCGCACAACCGCGGCGCCACCTCGCACGAGACCCTGTGCGACCCCGCACCACACCGAAGGAGACCCCGAAGCGATGCACCTGCACGGCGTGACCGGTCCACTCGTGGCCGCACTGGACATCGGCGGTACGAAAATCGCCGGGGCGCTCGTCGACACCGACGGCCGCCTGGTCACGCGGTCGCTGCGGCCGACGCCCCCCGGGGGCGACGGCGAGACGGTCATGCGGGCCGTCGCCGAGGTGGTCGGCGAGCTGCGCGCCGCCCCGCAGTGGGACGCGGCCGTCGCCGTCGGCATAGGCAGCGCGGGCCCGGTGGACGCCGTGCACGGCACCGTCAGCCCGGTCAACGTGCCCGGCTGGCGGGACTTCCCGCTCGTCCCCCGGGTCGCCGAGGCGGCCGGCGGGCTGCCGGTGGTGCTGGCCGGCGACGGGGTCGCGATGACCGCCGCCGAGCACTGGCAGGGCGCGGCACGCGGCTACGACAACGCGTTGTGCATGGTGGTGTCCACCGGGGTCGGCGGCGGGCTGGTGCTCGGCGGCACGCTGCTGCCCGGCCCGACCGGCAATGCCGGGCACATCGGGCACATCAGCGTCGACCTCGACGGCGACGCGTGCCCGTGCGGCTCGCGCGGCTGCGTCGAACGGCTGGCCAGCGGCCCCAACATCGCCCGCCGCGCGGTGGAGTCCGGCTGGACCCCGCCCGCGGGCGCCGCGCCGACGGCGGCGGCCGTCGGCGAGTCCGCGCGGGCCGGTGACCCGCTCGCGCTGGCGTCCTTCGACCGCGCCGCGCAGGCGCTCGCGGCCGGCATCGCCGCGACCGCGACGCTGGTGGAGATCCACGTCGCCGTCATCGGCGGCGGGGTGGCCGGTGCGGGCCCGGTGCTCTTCGACCCGCTGCGCGAGCACCTCGCGCGCTACGCGACGCTGTCCTTCGCCGCGGGTGTCGACGTCGTCCCGGCCAAGCTGGGCACGGACGCGGGCCTGGTCGGTGCGGCCGCCGCGGCGGCCCAGGGGCTGGGGCTGGCGGGCTTCGTCGGGGGCTGAGGCGTACGGCCGCCGCCGGGCCGGCGCCCCGCGCGGTATGCGGGGTGCCTGAGCCCGGCGCGCGCGGTGCGGCGGCCCGCCTCAGCCCGCGGCGCGGTCCGCGCGGCGGGCCAGCAGCAGGACGGCGGCGGCACCGGCCAGGCACGCGGCGGCGCTGAGCAGGAAGGCGTGGTTGCCGCCCGCGGCCAGTGCGGCGGCGGGGGAGGAGCCGTGCGCGGCGGCCACCACCGAGACGGTGAGCGCGACGCCGAGTGCGGAACCGACGTAGCGGGCCGTGTTGTTGGCGCCCGAGCCCATGGCGCTGCGGTCGGCCGGCACGCTGGAGACGGCGAGCCGGGCCAGCGCGGCGTTGAGGATGCCGCTGCCGATGCCCCCCACCGCCAGGGCCGGGAAGAGCCTGCCGTACGAGCCGCCGGTGTGCAGGCCGTACAGGCCCGCCTGGCCTGCCGCGGCGACGGTCAGCCCGAGCGCGGCCTGCGCGCCCGCGCTGAGGTACGGGGCAAGGCGGCGGGCGAGCAGGGCGGCCACCGCCGACAGGCCCGACCAGACCAGGAAGAGCATGCTGGTGGCGACCGCTCCGGTGCCGAGCACGCCCTCCACGATGGTCGGCAGATAGCTGAACACCCCGACCAGGGCGAGGCCGTTGACCAGTGCGGCGATGCCGGACGCGAGGAAGGCGGGGCTGCGCCACAGCGCCGGGTCCAGCATCGGTTCGGCCACCCGGCGCTCGACCGCGGCGAAGGCGGCGAGTGCCGCGGCGGCCACGGCGACCAGCACCAGTACCGCCGGGTGCAGCCAGCCGCCGCGGCTCTCGCCGAAGCCGGCCACGAGCGCGCCGACGCCCGCGCCGAGGGTGACCGCGCCCGCCGGGTCGAGTCGCCGGGGGCGGGCGGCGCGGGATTCGGGGACGGCGGCGGTGAGCGCCGCGACCGGCACCGACAGCAGTGCCAGGCCCCAGTAGAGCGAGCGCCATCCCCAGGCCTGCGTCAGCACCGCGGCGTAGACCGGGCCGACGGCCACCCCGGCGCCGATCATCGCGCCCCACAGGCCGAGCGCCCGTATCCGCCGGTGGCCCGCCGGGTGGGTGGCGGCGATCAGGCCGAGGCCCGAGGCCAGCACGGCGGCGCTGGCGGCGCCCTGGAGGATGCGGCCGGCCAGGAAGACGGCGGTGGTGGGTGCCGCGGCCGCCAGCACGGTGGCCAGCAGGAGCAGGACGGCCCCCGCGGCGAAGGTGCGCCGCCGGCCGCGCGCGTCGGCGGTGCTGCCCATCGTCAGCAGCAGGGCGGCGAGGCCGACGGGGGTGCCGGTGAGCATCCAGGTCTGGGCGACGGGACCGGAGTGCAGGCCCTGGGCGGTGGCGGCGAGCGTGGTGGCGGGGGCGGTGAAGGCCATCAGCGTCACGAGGGTGCCGAGGTTGACGGTCAGCAGGGTCAGCCCGGCGCCGGGGGCGTCGGCGGCGCCGTCCGGGCCGTGCGGCGCGTACGGGGAGGTGGGAGCGGCGGGTGCGGCCTGGGCGTTCATGGGGTTCCTCCGCGGGTGCGGTCGGTCCGTGGGGTGCCGTTGCAGGGTGAGTTTCGTCATTGAACTCACCGTCGGGCGGCAGCCTAGCACGTGAGTCTGTTCACTGAACCTTTGATGGCGGACGGCGGTAGGCTGGCCCCATGGCACTCGGTACGGACTACGCCAAGCAGGACTGCTCCCTCGCCCGCGCCCTGGAGATCGTCGGGGAGCGCTGGAGCCTGCTGATCCTGCGGGACGCCTTCTACGGCGTGCGGCGGTTCAACGACTTCCTGGTCCACCTGGACATCCCGCGGGCCGTGCTCACCGCGCGGCTGGCGGCGCTGACGGACGCCGGGGTGCTGCGCAAGGTCGCCTACCAGCAGGCGCCGCCGCGCTACGACTACGTCCTGACCGACGCCGGGATCCGCCTGTGGCCGCCGCTGCACGCGCTGATCCGGTGGGGCGGCGAGTACGCGACCGACGGGGCGCCGTCCCGGACCTTCCACCACGCCGCCTGCGGCACCCGGCTCGACATGACCGGCGGCTGCCCGCACTGCGGGCTCGCCCAGGTGGCCCCGGGCGACGTCGAGATGCGCACGCCCGCCCCCGACGGCCGCCCGCGCCGCTCCGACCCGGTCGCCGCCGCGATGGCCGCCCCCCACCGGCTGCTGCGCCCGCTGCGCGGGGCAGCGGGTGCGGACGCGTTTGCCGGTGCCGATGATCCGGGCAATTCGTAGGGGTCGACGGAGAAGGGGGCACCGTGATCATCTGGGTGAACGGGGCGTTCGGCGCGGGCAAGAGCGCCGCCGCGCGCGAACTGCTCGACCTCATACCGGAAAGCACCCTGTACGACCCCGACGTCCTCGCGGGCTGCCTGCGGCAACTGCTGCCCGAGAAGCGGCTCCAGGAGGTCACCGACTACCAGGAACTCACTCTCTGGCGGCGGCTGGTGACGGAGGCGGCGGCCGGGCTGCTCGCCGAGGTCGGCGGGGTGCTCGTGGTGCCGATGGCGCTGCTGAGGCAGGAGTACCGGGACGAGATCTTCGGCCGTCTGGCGGCGCGCGGGATCGAGGTCAGACATTTCGTGCTGGATCCCGGAGAAACGATCCTGCGTCATCGCATCGCCGCCCGTACCGGGCACCGGGACCCTACCGGCACCGCGGACCGCGCGGACGACCCGCACGGCCCGGACGACCCGCGTGCGGCGGACCCTTCACCGGCCGACGAGGCGGCCTGCCGCTGGGCGCTGGAACGCGTGCCCGACTACCTCGACGCGCTGCCCTGGCTCACCCGGGACGCGCACGTGCTGGCCACCGCCGGCCTGACGCCGCGGCAGACCGCGCTGCGGATCGCCGAAGCGCTCGCCCGGGGCGAGGGCGCGTGCGGGATCGTCCAGACACCCGAGCCGCGGGCCGAGACGGTCGCCGCCGGAGTGCTCCTCTTCGACGACGCCGACCGGGTGCTGCTGGTCGACCCCACCTACAAATCGGGCTGGGAATTCCCCGGCGGGATCGTCGAGCGCGGCGAGTCACCGGCCGCAGCCGGGCACCGCGAGGTCGCCGAGGAACTCGGCATCGAGCTGACCGGCAGCCTGGAACTCCTCGTCGTCGACTGGGAACCCCCGCACCCCGCCGGGCACGGCGGGCTGCGGCTGATCTTCGACGGCGGACGCATGCCCACCGCCGACATCGGCCGGCTGCTGCTGCCCCCGGCCGAGCTGCGCGACTGGCGCTTCGTCACCGAGGACGAGGCCGCGGGCCTGCTGCCGCCCGTCCGGCTCGACCGGCTGCGCTGGGCCCTGCGCGCCCGCGAACAGGGCCGCCCGCTCAACCTCGAAGCCGGCCACCCCGCGCAGTGACCCCGCGGTGTCACCGGCCCCCCTGCCCCAGCGTCCGCAGGAGGCAAGGGGGCCGGGGCCCGCTGCGGCTACGACGCCTTCGAGGCCGCGTAGCGCTGCAGGAAGACCGCCTCGGTGAGCGACAGCCGCTCCAGCTCCTGCGGCGACACGCTCTCGTTGACCGCGTGGATTTGGGCCTCCGGCTCGCTCAGCCCAATCAGCAGGATCTCCGCCTGCGGATAGAGCGTCGCGAGCGTGTTGCACAGCGGGATCGAACCGCCCTGCCCCGCAATGGCCATCTCCTGCCCGTACGCCTCGCGCATCGCCTCGGCCATCGCCGTGTACGCCGGGCTGCTCGTGTCGGCCTGGAAGGGCTGGCCGCTGCCGCAGTGCTTCACCTCGACCTGGGCTCCCCACGGGGCGGCCGCCCGCAGGTGCTCCTCCAGCGCCGTCGCGGCGTGCTCCGCCGTCATGCCGGGGGGCACCCGCACGCTCACCCGGGCACCGGCGGTGGCCTGCACCGACGGGGTCGCGCCGACGACCGCGGGGGCGTCGATGCCCATCACCGTCACCGAGGGCCGGGCCCAGAGCCGGTCGGCGACCGTGCCCGTACCGACCAGCCCGACGCCGTCGAGCACCTTGGCGTCCCGCCGGAAGTCCTCCTCCGGGTATTCCAGGCCCGCCCAGGTGCCCGAGCCGTCCAGGCCGGCGACCGTGGTCGCGCCGGACGCGTCGCGCAGCGAGTCGAGCATGCGGATCAGCGCCGCCAGCGCGTCCGGCGCCGCGCCGCCGAACTGGCCCGAGTGCAGGTTGCCTTCGAGCGTGGCCACCCGGACCTCCAGCTGCGCCATGCCGCGCAGCACCGAGGTGACCGTCGGCAGCCCGACCCGGAAGTTGCCCGCGTCGCCGATCACGATCGCGTCCGCGGTCAGCAGCTCCGGGTGCGCCTCGGCGTAGCGCTCCAGCCCGCCGGTGCCCTGCTCCTCCGAACCCTCCGCGATCACCTTGACGGTGACCGGCACCCCGCCCTGCGCGGCGAGCGCCCGCAGCGCCGTCAGATGCATGAGCACCCCGCCCTTGCAGTCGGCGGCGCCCCGGCCGTACCACCGCCCGTCGCGCTCGGTCAGCTCGAACGGCGGTGTCAGCCACGCCGATTCGTCCAGCGGCGGCTGCACGTCGTAATGCGCGTAGAGCAGCACCGTGGGGGCGCCCTCCGGGCCGGGCAGCAGGCCGTAGACCGACTGCGTGCCGTCCGGGGTGTCCAGCAGCGCCACGTCCTGGAAGCCCTCGCCGCGCAGTGCCGCCGCCACCCAGGCCGCCGCCTTCTCGCTCTCGCTGCGCGGGTACTGGCGCTCGTCGGCCACCGAGGCGAAGGACACCAGCTCCGCCAGCTCGGTACGCGCGCGGGGCATCAGCGAGGCCACGGTCTCGGACAGCGGAACGGACGGCATGGGCTGCTCCTCGTAGGAATCGGCGGGTCGCGGCGCTCGGTGGTGCACACGACGGTCGCTGCCGATGGTGCCACAGCAAGTCCGGTCCGGCGGGCGCAATAGGATGCCCTGAGCAGGGGTGACGACGGACGGGCCGAGCGGGAGCGGATCAGACGTGAGCGGTGAGCAGGCGGCGCAGGACAGCGCAGCGCAGGACGGGGAGACGCCGGGGGTCTGGGACGTCGTGGTGATCGGCGCGGGCCCCGCCGGAGCGTCGGCGGCGCACGCGGCGGCGGTCACCGGGCGGCGCGTCCTGCTGCTGGAGAAAGCCGAACTCCCCAGGTACAAGACCTGCGGCGGCGGCCTCATCGGCCCCTCGCGGGACGCACTGCCGCCCGGCTTCGATCTCCCGCTGCGCGAGCGGGTGCACGCGGTCACCTTCAGCCTCAACGGCCGCCGGACCAGGACCAAGCGCTCACGGCAGATGCTCTTCGGCCTCGTCAACCGCCCGGAGTTCGACGCCGCGCTCGTCGACGCCGCCCGCGAGGCGGGCGCCGAGGTGCGCACCGGGGTGACCGTCTCCCGGGTCGAGCAGCACGGCCCCGGGGTGCCGGACCGGCGCACGGTCGCGGTCGTCGTGAGCGCGAGCGGCAGCGGCGGTGCCTCCGGCAAGCGGGACGAGGAGATCGTCTACGCCCGCGCGGTCATCGGCGCCGACGGCAGCGCCAGCCGGATAGGAGCACACGTCGGCGTCAAGCTCGACCAGGTCGACCTCGGCCTGGAGGCGGAGATCCCCGTCCCGCCCGCCGTGGCGGAGGACTGGGCCGGCCGGGTGCTGATCGACTGGGGCCCGCTGCCCGGCAGTTACGGCTGGGTCTTCCCCAAGGGGGACTCCCTCACCGTCGGAGTGATCTCGGCCCGCGGCGACGGCGGTGCCACCAAGCGCTACCTGGACGACTTCATCGCCCGGCTCGGGCTCGCCGGATTCGAGCCCAGCGTCTCCACCGGGCACCTCACCCGCTGCCGCGCCGACGACTCACCGCTCTCCCGCGGCCGGGTGCTGGTCTGCGGTGACGCGGCCGGGCTGCTGGAGCCCTGGACGCGCGAGGGCATCTCCTACGCGCTGCGCTCCGGCCGGCTCGCGGGGGAGTGGGCCGTACGCATCGCCGAGGCGCACGACGCGGTGGACGCCCGGCGGCAGGCGCTCAACTACGCCTTCGCCGTCAAGGCGGGCCTCGGCGTCGAGATGGGCGTCGGACGCCGGCTGCTCGGCGTCTTCGAGCAGCGGCCGGGGCTCTTCCACACGGCGCTGACCACCTTCCCGCCGGCCTGGCGGGCGTTCGCGGGCATCACCAGCGGCAAGCGGTCGCTCGCCGAGATCGTCCGCACCCACCCCGTCGCCCGGCGCGCGCTGGACAGCCTCGGCCGCGCCTGACCGCCGGCCGCGGGCGGCCGCTCCCCTGGGACGGCCGCCCGGACGGCGGCGCGGGCCACCCCGCCGCACCCTTTCCGCGCGCTCCCGCACTTCCGCGCCCTCACGCGCCGGCACCCGCACCCGCGCCCGTACGCTCACCCGGTTCGGTGACGCGGAACACCGGGTGCCTGGGGGCTATCGCGCGCAGCTGCTCGTCCGTCGAATCCGGGCCGACGCCGTCGAAGAAGACCCCGACCTCCGCCTTCCAGCGCTTGAGGTAGGCGCGCAGCACCGGCACCTTCTCGTCGTCACCGATCTCCACCGCGCCGAACGCCTCCGCCTTCCTGCCGAGGCGCAGCTCGCCGCCGTCCGCCGCCCGCATGTTGTGCGTCCACTGCACATGCCCGCGCGGGGCGACCAGATAGCGCTTGCCCTCCAGCGTCAGCACGTTGACCGGGGTCGTCCGCCACTCGCCGCTCTTGCGGCCCTTGACTGCCAGGACCCGTGAGCCCCAGACGCTCAGCCCGCGGCGGGTCAGGAACGCGACCGCGCGGTTGACGACGTTCACGGTGATCCAGCCGGGCTTGCGGACGTGCAGGGCCTGCTCGGACATGTCGGCCACTCCTTCTGCTCTGTCGTTCCTGTCGCCCGCTCCCCATGTGTGAGCGGTGCTCTCGCTTGAGAACAGTGTGCTCCCCGGCCGCCCCGGAAAGCAAGAGCACCGCTCTCGTTTCTTTTCGGCGGTCGCGTTTGTGGTCATCGCTCTCGCTTGATGGCACACTGGGGGGATGAGTGCCATCAAGGGAGCCAGGGAAAGGGCCAGGGCCGAGATCACCGAGGCGATCAAGGAGGAGGCGAGCAGCCAGCTCGCCGCCCACGGGTCGTCCGGGCTTTCGCTGCGTGCCGTCGCGCGGGAGCTGGGGATGGCGTCCTCCGCCCTCTACCGCTACTTCCCCTCCCGGGACGACCTGCTCACCGCTCTCATCATCGACGCGTACGACGCGGTCGGCGAGGCGGCGGAGCGGGCGCTCGCCCGGGCCGACGCGGACGCCCGGGACCGCGCCGCCGCGGCGGTGGTCGCCGGGGTGAAGGCGCAGGGCGCCGGACCGGCCGACCGCTGGCAGGCGGTCTGCTGCGCGGTCCGCGACTGGGCGGTCGCGCATCCGCAGGAGTACGCCCTGATCTACGGCTCGCCGGTGCCCGGGTACGCCGCGCCGCAGACCACCGTGGGCCCCGCCTCCCGGGTGCCGCTCGCCCTCGTCTCCGTCGTGCGCGACGCCCACGCCGCCGGGCTGCTCGGCGAGCCCGTCGGCCGCCCGCTCGCCGGACCCGTGGCGGCCGACGCCCGCCGGCTCGCCGCGGAACTCGCGCCCGAGCTGCCGACAGCCGTGGTGGCCGCGTTGGTCGCCGTCTGGGCCCAGCTCTTCGGGATCGTCAGTTTCGAGCTGTTCGGGCAGTTCAACCGGGTGGTCGAGGCGCGCGGCCCGTTCTTCGAGCAGGCCGCCGCCGCGCTCGGCGCCCAGGTCGGGCTGGCGCCCGCCGCCGCTTCCGGCGAGCCGGCCCTCGCCGCGGCGGCCCGAGACGTACTCCCCGGGGAGTAGCCGCACCGCCCCCGCGCAGCGGACGCCGCCCCCGGTCCCCGCGGTCTAGCGTGGTCGCATGACGTACGAGGTGCACCCGGGGCCGCCGCGCGGCGGGCACGGGCCCGCGTCCGCTCGGGAGCGCCGCCGCGGTGCGCTGTCGCTGTGGCTCCCGGTCGTGCTGCTGGCCTTTCTCCAGACCGCCGGTTCCGGCGCGGCCGGGCGGCACCAGTCCGTACGCGTCGACCTCGACCGGCTCGGCTACCTGCTGCTGCTGGCGGGCCCCGCGCTGCTGCTGCTGCGTCGCCGCGCGCCCGTCCCCGTCGCCGCGGGCGTCGCCGTGGTCACGCTGCTCTACGTCGTGCTCGGCTATCCGTACGGGCCGGTCTTCGCGAGCCTCGTCGTGGCGTTCTTCAGCGCGGTGGCCGCCGGGCACCGCAAGGGCGTGCTGGTCGTGGCGGGTAGCGCTTTCGCCGCCCACGCGCTCGTCGTGCTGTGGCTCTACCGCTGGCTGCCGCCCTCCGGCGACACCCGGGCGTCGTGGACGGAGGTCTCGGGTGTCGCCGCCTGGCTGGCGGCGGTGCTGGCCGCGGCCGAGCTCTTCCGGGTGCGGCGCGAGCGGATCGCCCGCGAGCGGCGGGAGCGGGCCGAGGCCGAGCGGCGCCGGGCGGACGAGGAGCGGCTGCGGATCGCGCAGGAGCTGCACGACGTGCTGGCGCACAGCATCTCGCTGATCAACGTCCAGGCCGGTGTCGCCCTGGCGCTCATGGACGAGCGGCCCGAGCAGGCGCGTACCGCGCTGACCACCATCAAGGCGGCGAGCAAGGAGGCCCTGGGGGAGGTGCGCCAGGTGCTGGGCGCGCTGCGCACCCCGGGCAGCGAGGCGCCGCGCGCGCCCGCCCCCGGGCTGGACCGGCTGCCCGAACTGGTCGAGCAGGCCACCGCGGCCGGGCTGCGGGCCGAGGTGTCCGTCGAGGGGGAGCGGGTCGGGCTGCCGCCCGGCGCCGACCTCGCCGCCTTCCGTATCGTCCAGGAGGCGCTGACCAACGTGGTGCGGCACTCCGGTGCGCGCACCGCCCGGGTCCACCTCGCCTACCGGCCCGGCCTGCTGCAGGTCCAGGTGGACGACGACGGCCCCGCCTCCGCGGGCGGCGGAGCGGGCGGTGGGACAGGCGGAGAGACCGGTGGCGGCAACGGCCTGGTCGGCATGCGCGAGCGTGCCGCCGCGCTGGGCGGCACGGTCGAGACGGGCCCGCGCCCCGACGGCGGCTTCCGGGTCCGCGCCCGCCTCCCGCTCGGCGGCCAAGCCGTGGCCGGGGAGCCTGCCGGCCCTGGCGGCCCGGCCGAGGACGCCACCGACCGCGCGGCCGGGCCGGCCGCCGAGGAGCGTTCATGATCCGCGTCGTGCTGGCCGACGACCAGATGCTGGTGCGGGCCGGTTTCCGGGCGCTGCTCGACGCCCAGGCCGACATCGAGGTGGTGGGGGAGGCCGCGGACGGCCGGGAGGCGCTGCACGTCGTGCGCGAACTGCGGCCCGACGCCGTTCTGATGGACATCCGCATGCCGCTGATGGACGGCCTCGCGGCGACCCGCGACATCACCGGCGACGCGGCGCTGGCGGACGTGAAGGTCGTCGTCCTGACCACCTTCGAGCTGGACGAATACGTCTTCGAGGCGATCCGCTCGGGCGCGTCGGGCTTCCTGGTCAAGGACACCGAGCCGGCCGAACTGCTGCGCGCCGTGCGCGCGGTGGTGGCCGGTGACGCGCTGCTCTCGCCGGGTGTGACGCGGCGCCTGATCGCCGAATTCGCCGCCCGGTCGAAGGAGCCCGCGGCCGCGGGCGCGCTCGACGGGCTCACCGACCGCGAGCGCGAGGTCATGGCGCTGGTCGGCATCGGCCTGTCCAACGAGGAGATCGCGCGCCGCCTGGTCGTCAGCCCGCTCACGGCGAAGACGCACGTCAGCCGGGCCATGGTCAAGCTCGGCGCCCGCGACCGCGCCCAACTGGTCGTCCTGGCCTACGAATCCGGCCTGGTCCGCCCCGGCTGGCTCGGCTGATCCCGCCCCACGAGCCCCGCGAGCCCGCGGGCCCTTCCGCGCAGAGGCCGCGAGCCCCGGCGTCCGTGCCGCCGCGGAGCCCGGCCCGCGCGTCCGGCCCGCAAGCCCGGGGCGCGATGCCCCCCGCGTCCTCGCCGCCACGAAGCCCAGCCCCCGAATCAGTTCGCAAGCCCGGCCCGCGAACCCCGCACCGGAGCGCGCCACCGGCCCCGCGCGCCTTCGCGCGCGGGGCCGGTGGCCGGTCGCGTGCCCGCCCCCGTACCGCGGGCACGCCGCGTTCAGGCGCGGACGGGGCCGTCGCCGTCGGTGCGGGACGCGCCCGCGGACGCCACCGCGTCGTGCTCGGTGGCCTCCCGCTCCGCGGCGGCCTGCCGTGCCCGTTCGTCGCCCTCGGACGAGGCGACGAGGATGCCGTACGACGGGCGCCGCCTGCGCAGACCGGTCAGGGTGAGCAGCAGGCCGACGAAGCCGATGACGGTGACGACCCACAGCGCGGGGCGGTAGCTGTCCAGCACCGCCTGCTTGCTGCCGGCCGCGGCGCCGGAGGTGTCGGTGTTGGCGGTGACCACCGCCGTCACCACAGCGAGGAAGATCGCACCGCCGACCTGGAAGGACGTGTTGAGCAGGCCGGAGACCATGCCCTGCTCGTGGTCCTTGACGCCGTTGGTGGCCTGGATGTTGAGCGCGGGGAAGGCCGTGGCGAAGGCCCCGCCGAGCAGCAGCATCGAGGGCAGGATGACGGCGGCGTAGCTCGGGTGCAGGTCGATGCGCAGGAAGAGCACGTAGCCGATGACGAGCGACACGAAGCCGAACGCGGTCACCCTCGGGGTGCCGAACCGGTCGACGACCGGGCCCATCCGGGTGGAGAGGATCGCCACCAGCGAGCCGGCGGGCAGGAAGGCCAGCGCGGTCTGCATGGCGCTGTAGCCGAGCACGTTCTGCAGGTATTGGGTGACCAGGAACTGGAAGCCGACGTAGGAGCCGAAGAAGGTCGCGGCCCCCAGGTTGGCCCGCACCTGCGTGGACGAGCGGAGCACGGCGAGCCGGATCAGCGGTGAGGAGGAGCGGTTCTCGATGGCGGTGAAGGCCGCGAGCAGCACCGCGACGACGGCGAAGGAGCCCAGGGTGCGGGCCGACGTCCAGCCGGCGCTGGAGGCGGAGACGACGGTGAAGACCAGCAGCAGCATCGACGCGGTGCCGGTCACCGCGCCCGGCAGGTCGTAGCCGCGGCCCTGCGTGCTCTCCCGCGGGGTGCGCGGGATCAGCTTGAGGCCGGCGATCAGGGCGATCACCGCGACCGGTGCGGGCAGCAGCATCGTCCAGCGCCAGCCGGCCTCGGTGAGGAAGCCGGAGAGCACCAGGCCCATGGAGAAGCCGGTCGCGCCGCAGCTGGAGTAGATCGTCAGGGCGCGGTTGCGGATGGGGCCCTCGGCGAAGCTGGTGGTGATGATCGACAGGCCCGCGGGAGCGGTGAAGGCGGCGCTCAGGCCCTTCACGAAGCGGGTGGCGATGAGCAGCGAGCCGGAGTCGACGAGGCCGCCGAGCAGTGAGGCGACGGCGAAGACGCCGAGCGCGACCAGGAAGACCCGGCGCCTGCCGAGCAGGTCGGCCGCGCGGCCACCGAGCAGCAGCAGGCCGCCGTATCCGAGGATGTAGCCGCTGACGACCCACTGCAGCGAGGTGGTCGACAGGTTCAGTTCCGAGCCGATGGAGGGGAGGGCCACGCCGACCATCGAGACGTCGAGGGCGTCGAGGAAGAGCGCGGCGCACAGCACGAGGAGCGTGCCCCATTGGAGGGCGCTCCATCTGTCCTGCGCGCGGGGGACGGTGGTGGACGTGGCGGACGGAGAGGTCATGATCGGTAGATTACATGCAAGCGCATGAGATGCAAGCGCATTTAATTACCGTGCATCGGGGTCCGTTTCCTGCTACCCTGCGGGCATGGCAGTGGACAAGGACGAGCGTGCGCTGGAGCGCGAATGGCGGGAGATCCTCGCCATCCACGCCCGCACGGCCTGCGAACTGGACCGCGAACTGACCCAGTACGGTCTGTGCGCGAGCGACTTCGAGGTGCTCGACGTGCTCTCCGGAGGCCCGGAGGACGGCGGCTGCACCTTCCGCGTGCAGGAGCTGGCCGACCGCGTCCACCTCAGTCAGAGCGCGCTGTCCCGGCTGGTGGCCAGGCTGGAGAAGGAAGGCCTGGTCGACCGCGGCATCTGCTCGGAGGACCGCCGCGGCGTCTACGTCGCGATCACCGACAGCGGCCGCGCGCGCCACGCCCAGGCCCGCCCCGGCCATCGCGCCGTCCTGGAGCGGATGCTCCCGAAGCACGCCGAGGCGTAAGGCCCCCCGTTCCGCGTCCCCGCCGTACGCGTACGAGCCCCGCAGGCCGCCGGCCCGCGGGGCTCATGCATGCGCCCGGAGCCGTCAGGCCTCCGTACGGCCCAGGTTGCGCACCGAGTACGCCAGCACGGCCGCGACTGCGCCCAGCGCCGACACGGTCGTGAGGGCGACCGGCAGCCCCACCGCGTCGGTGAGGAAGCCGATGGTCGGCGGGCCCAGCAGCAGCCCGCCGTAGCCGAAGGTGGACGCGGCGGCGACGCCGCCCGGGCCGGTCAGGGCGCCCGCGCGGGCGATCGTGGTCGGGAAGGTGTTGGAGAGCCCGAGCCCGGTGAGCGCGAAGCCGAGGACGACCAGCGGCAGCAGCGGGGCCAGCGCGGCGAGCAGCATGCCGCCCGCGGCGAGCAGCCCGCCCAGCACCAGCACCCGGGTCTGGCCGAACCGCAGCAGCAGGGTCGTGCCGGACAGCCGGCCGAGGGTCATCGCCAGGGTCACCGCGGCGTATCCGGCGGCGGCCACGCCGGGGCCGCGGTGCAGGTCCTGCTGGACGTGCAGCGGGCCCCACTCGGCGAGCGCCCCCTCGCCGTAGGACGAGCAGGCCGCGATCAGGCCGAAGAGCGCGACCAGCAGCCCCGGATGGCGTGCGGTGACGGACGCGGGGGTCCCGCCGCCCGGCATCGTTTCCGGCGAGGTCGGCCGGGGGGCCTGCGCGGCCTGCGCCGGGATCTGCTCGGCCGCCGTGGTCGGTGCGGTCGGTGCGGCCGCCGTGGAGGCCCGAGCCGCCTGCGGCGGGATCCGCTCGGGCGGCGGCTGGAGCCTGGTGCCCAGCAGGATGCGGCCGGTCAGCAGCGCGGTGACCAGGCCGAGTGGGGTGAGCAGTGCCAGGTGGACGGCCGGTGACAGATGCGGCGCCAGCAGCCCGCCGAGGCCCGCGCCGACGAGCCCGCCGCAGCTGTAGGCGGCGTGGAAGGACGACATGACCGGGCGGCGCAGTGCGGTCACGAGGTCCACGGCGAGGCTGTTCATGGCGACGTTCAGACCGCCGTACGCTATGCCGAACACCAGCAGGACCAGGCCGAGGGTCAGTGCCGAGTGGGTCTGCGGCGGCAGGGCGATGCTCAGCGACAGCATGATCGCGGTGCCGACGGTGACGCGGTCGCTGCCGAAGCGGCGGCAGAGCCGTCCGGTGAGCACCATGGTGGCCACCGCGCCCGCCGACACGCCGAGCAGCGCCAGCCCGAGCTGGCTCGCGGAGGCGCCGGTCTGGGCTTTGATGGCGGGAATGCGGACGACCCAGCCCGCGAAGAGGAAGCCGTCGACCGCGAAGAAGACGGTCAGGGCGATGCGCAGCCGGCGCAGGGCGGGATCGGTGGTCGGGGTACGGGGAGGTCGGGACGGTCGGGAAGATCGACTCAGGGCCGTCCCTATTTTGTTCAGTGTCGGCACAAAGTGAGAATAGGGGGGTGACACAGATTCGGACAAGGCTGGAGCGGGGCCGTGGAGCACTCGGCCCCGCGCTCGCGCTCGTGCACACCGGCCGCGCGGCGACCCGCGCACTGCTCACCGCGGAGCTGGGGGTGACCAGGGCCACGGCGGGAGCGGTCGCCGCCGAACTGGAAGCGCTGGGGCTGATCCGGGTGGACACCCGGCCCAACGGCCCGGCGGGCGCGCAGGGCCGCCCCTCGCACCGGCTGGACGTCGCGCCCGGTGGGCCGGTCGCGCTCGCCGCGCAGGTGCACGCCGACGGCTTCCGCGCCGCCCTCGTGGGGCTCGGCGGCGAGATCGTGGCGACGGCGCCGGGCTCCATGACCGTGCCGGCCGACGCCGCACACGTGCTGGGCGCGGTCGTCGAGGCGGGCGCCGGACTGCTGCGGGAGTCCGGACGGGTGTGCGTCGGGGCGGGCCTCGCGGTGCCGTCCGCGATCGCCGAGCCCGAAGGCCTCGCGCTCAACCCGCTGCATCTGTCCTGGCCCGCCGGTACGCAGGTCGCCGAGGTCTTCGCCGGGCAGATCGCCGAGGTGGGCATCCTGGGCCCGGACGGCGGGCCGGTCCCGTCCTTCATCGGCAACGACGTCAACGTCGCCGCGCTCGCCGAGCACCGGCACGGCGCCGGACGCGGCGCCCAGCACCTGCTGGTGGTCGCCTCCGGACACCGCGGCGTCGGCGGCGCGCTGGTGCTGGACGGCCGCCTGCACACCGGGAGTTCGGGCCTCGCGCTGGAGGTCGGCCACCTCACGGTGCGGCCCGACGGGCGGCCCTGCTACTGCGGCAGCCGCGGCTGCCTGGACGTCGAGGCCGATCCGCTGGCCTTCCTGGAGGCCGCCGGGCGGACCCCGGGCCCCGAGGTGTCGCTGCTCGACCAGAGCGCGGCCCTGCTCCGTACGGAGTACGCCGACCCCGCCGTCAGGGCCGCCGCGCTGCTGATGATCGACCGGCTCGGGCGCGGTCTCGCCGGGCTCGTCAACGTCCTCAACCCGGACCGCATCCTGCTCGGCGGGCTGCACCGCCACCTGCTGGACGCCGCCCCGGAGGCGCTGCGCGCGGTCGTCGCCGACCACAGCCTGTGGGGCCGCAGCGGCAGCGTGCCCGTGCTGGCCTGCGCGCTGGACCACAACAGCCTGGTCGGCGCCGCCGAACTGGCCTGGCAGCCGGTGCTGGACGACCCGCTGGCCGTCCTCGGCGGCTGACCCCGGCGCGGGGGGCGGGGGTCCCGCCCCCCCCCGCGCGGGTGCCGGGCGCTTCGCGGCGTACTCCCCGCGGAGCAGCCGCGGTGCCGCCGGCCGTACGACGATTTCCGCGGCCGGAGAAGCGAGCCTCGGTGGTGTCGGGAGAACCCGGCAGGACAGAGGAGCTGACAGACGATGGACACCCTGGCGTGGCACGACGGCGGGCCCGGCCCGTGGATCCTCTTCTTCCCCCTGATCTGGGTGTTCGCGGTGGCCGCCGTGGTCACCGTGCTGCGCCGCACGGCGTGGCGCGGACGTGGCGCCCCGTGGCGGCAGTTCGGGCCGCCCTCGGTGGGCGGCGGCAGCGAGCACAGCCCGCTGGCGGTGCTCGGCCGGCGCTTCGCCTCCGGCGAGATCGACGAGGAGGAGTACTGGCGCCGCATGTCGGTGCTGGAAGAGCACTTCGCCCGCGGCCCGCGTGACCGGAGCAGCGGTAAGGACGGTGCCTGACGGCCGGCACGGCCACCGCTCACCTCGGGTGCCGCCTCCACCGGCGGCGCCGGGCTCAGTCCCCGGCTCGCCCCGGCAGCGGCGGGGCTGCCCGAGGTCGGGGACGGGGCTGGACAACCTGCGGGCCGTCGGGGCCGCGTGGCGGGCGTGGACGTCGGGCGCCGCCTCCCCATGCGCGGGGGAGGCGGCGCCCGGTGCGCGGGGGCCGGCGCCCACACCGGCGGCCCCGCGCGGTCAGGCCGCCGCAGCGACAGCGGCCGGTTCGGGGACGGTGCCGGTGACGGGCACGGTGACGGGTTCCAGGGCCGGCTCCGGAAGCGGCTCGGCCATGGCGCGCTCGAACGGTACGGAGTTGCGGACCGGCAGCATCGTCGGCACCGCGACCGGGGTGCGCAGCACGAACCACACGACCTTGCCCGCGTCCCCCGGCAGCAGATCGGTGCCCCACGTGTCGCTCAGCGCCTCGACCATGGTCAGGCCGCGCCCGGTGGTGGCCATCGGCTCCACGGGCCGCAGCTGCGGCAGCCGCGGGTCGCTGTCGGTGACGGCCACGGTCAGCCGGTCGTCGGCGAGGGTCAGCCGGACGCCGCACTTCTTGTCGGGCCGGGCGTGCCGGTGCACATTGGCCAGCAGTTCGCTGGTGGCGCTCGCGGCGGGCTGGATCAGCGGATCGAGCCGCCAGTAGCGCAGCTGCGCGGCCACGATGCGGCGGATCTGCTGGATCCGGTACGGGTGCGCGTCCAGTTCGAGGACGCACTCGCGGGGTGTTCGGTGGGTCGGGTCGGTCCGGTCGGTCTGGTCCGCTTGCATGATCACGGCTGCGACTCCCTCCGCGGCTGGGACGGTCCCGCACATGCGGGCGCCGGCCGTACGCCGCTCCGATGGGAACAGTTGAGCGGAACTGCGTAGAGTGACTGCTTCAGCACTCCGTGATGCGATATCAGCGTCACCCGATGTGGGGAATCTCGCAACTTGTCGCGCGTCGCGTCGCTGACCTGCCGGTTCGGCGGGCGGGCGGACGCCGGTGGGGGCTCAGGTGCCGCCGACCGGCGGGGGAGCGCTCACTCCGGCCCGAGGTCGTCCGGGCCGGTCCGCACCAGCTCGGCCAGCGTGTCGAGGGCCCGGCGCAGCACCGGCGGCGGGGGAGAGGCCAGCCCGACGCGCACCGCGGCCGGCGTGCTGTGCGAGCCCACCACGAAGGAGGCCGCGGGCGTCACCGCGATGCCGCGCCGGGCGGCGGCGGCCACGTAGGTGTCGGCCCGCCACGGCGGCGGCAGCTCCAGCCAGCAGAAGTACGAGCACGGGCCGGACCGGACCGCGAGCCCCGCCAGCGCCTCCGCTGCCAGCTCGCCGCGCAGCGCCGCGTCCTCCCGCTTGGCCGCGCTCAGGGCCGCGGCGGTGCCGTCGCCGATCCACCCGGTCGCCGCGGCCAGCGCGTACCCGGCGCTCGTCCAGCCGCCGGAGCGCAGCGCGGCCGACACCCGAGCGGTGAGCGCCGCCGGGGTCGCCGCGAAGCCGACCGTCAGACCCGGCGCGAGGCGTTTGGAGAGGCTGTCGACCAGCACGACCCGCTCCGGCGCGTACGCGGCCAGCGGCGGGGCCGCATCCGGCCGCAGGAAGGCCCAGATCGCGTCCTCCACGGCGGGCAGCCCCGACTCCCGCAGCGCCGCCGCCAGTTCGGCCCGCCGCCCGGCCCCCATGGTGGTGCCCAGCGGGTTGTGCAGCGTCGGCTGGACGTAGAGCCCGCCGAGCGGCGCGGCCCGGTGCGCGGCGAGCAGCGCGCCGGGCAGCAGCCCCTCCGCGTCGCACTCCAGCGGCACCAGGGTCACTCCGAGCCGCGCCGCGACGGCCTTGACCACCGGATACGTCAGCGCCTCGACGCCCAGCCGCCCGCCGGGGCGCACCAGCGCGGCCACGCACGCGGCGATCGCCTGCCGCCCGTTGCCGGCGAAGAGGATGCCCGCCGGGTCCGGCGCCCAGCCCGGCCGGGCGAGCAGCTCCGCCGCCGCGGCGCGCGCCGCGGCCGTACCGCCCGCCCCGGACGGACCCAGCGCGGCGCCCAGCACGTCGGGCCTCGCCAGCCGGGCGAGCCCGGCCGCCAGCAGCTCCGGCTGGCCGCGCGTGACGGGGTAGTTGAGCTCCAGGTCGACGCGGGCGGTGCCCGGCTCGGCGAGCGCCGGGTCGGCCGCGGGCGGCGCGGCCCGCACGAAGGTGCCGCGCCCCACCTCGCCGACGACCAGGCCCCGCCGTGTCAGCTCGGCGTACACCCGGCTCGCCGTCGACTCGGCGACGCCGTACCGCCGGGCGAACGCCCGCTGCGTCGGCAGCCGGTCGCCGGGGCGCAGCCGCCCCGCCGCGATCCGAGCCGCGACCGTGTCGGCCACCTGCCGGAAATCCCGCGCCATGCCCGCTCCCCGCCCGCCCGTGCCACCCGTCGGGGCACCGGCACATTGCTCCGACATCAAAGCCGGTCATTGCTCCGCTGATTGCCCTCTGCCTAGCATCGGACCAGCAACCACCACAAGGGGGAAACCGCAGGTGAACACGGCTTTCGTCAACGGCATCAGCATGACCTACGGCGACACGGGCGGCGACGGCTGCGCCCTGCTGCTGATCCACGGACACCCCTTCGACCGCACCATGTGGGCACCGCAGCAGGACGCCGCCCCCGGCCACCGGGTCGTCACCCCCGACCTGCGCGGCTACGGCGGCAGCCAGGTCGTCCCCGGCAGCACCCCGCTCGGCACCTTCGCCCGTGACCTCGCGGCACTGCTCGACCACCTCGAAATCCACGAAGCGGTGGTGTGCGGGCTGTCGATGGGAGGTCAGATCGCCCTGGAATTCCACCGGCGCTTCCCGCGACGCGTCGCCGGACTCGTCCTCGCCGACACCTTCGCGCAGGCCGACACCGAGGAGGGCCGGCAGGAGCGGTACGCCCGCGCCGACCGGCTGGAGCGCGAGGGGACGGCCCCGTACGCCCGCGAGGTGCTCGGCTCGATGGTCTGCCCCGGGACGCTCGCGCGGCGGCCGGAAGTCGCGGACCACGTGCTCGGCATGATGCTCGCCGCCCCGCCGCAGGGCGCCGCCGCCGCGCTGCGCGGCCGGGCCGAACGCCCCGACTACACCGCCTCCCTCGCCGGGATCGCGGTGCCCGCCCTGGTCGTCGTCGGCCGCGAGGACGTCTTCACCCCCGTCCGCGACGCGGAGTTCCTGCACCGGCACATCCCCGGCGCGACCCTCACCGTCGTCGAGGACGCGGGCCACATGCCCAACCTGGAGCGCCCCGACGCCTTCAACGAAGCCCTCGTCCGGCTGCTGGCCCGGGTGCCGCAGGCCCGGCGGCCCGCCCGGAGATGACGGAAGTCTGACGGCCCGCCGGGGGCCCTGGCCAGACGGCCGCCGGCGTGCTCGAATCGACCCATGGACGACCGCACGCCGCCACCGGACACACCTCCCGGCCCCGGAGCCGAGGAGGGCCGCGGCAGCCCCGTGGGGCGGCGCACGGTGTTCGGCATGCTCGGGCTCGGCGTCGCCGGGGTCGCCGTCGGCGGCGCGGTGCAGGACCGGCTCGACTCGGTCCTGGCGTCGGTGAGCGCCAAGGACCCCACCGGGGTGACCTCGCTGCTGCCCGGCGGCGGCGGATTCCGCTTCTACTCGGTCTCCAACTCCGTGCCGCACCGCGGCGAGAGCGACTACCGCCTCACCCTCGGCGGCCTGGTCGACCGCCCCGCCCAATTCCGGCTCGCCGACCTGCGCGCCCTGCCGCAGACCCGGCTGGTGCGCGACGTGCAGTGCGTCACCGGCTGGCGGGTGCCGCACACCGCCTTCTCCGGGGTGCGGCTGTCGACCCTGCTGGACGCCGCCGGGGTGCGCTCCGGCGGCACAGCCGTCCGCTTCACCTGCTTCGACGGCGTCTACACCGAGAGCCTGACGCTGGAGCAGGCCCGCCGCGCCGACGTGCTGGTGGCGCTGACCATGGACGACAAGCCCGTCAGCGCCGCCCACGGCGGCCCGGTCCGGCTCTACGTGGCGCCGATGTACTTCTACAAGTCCGCGAAGTGGCTGTCCGGCATCACCGTCACCAAGGACGTCCGGCCCGGCTACTGGGAGCACTACGGCTACGACGTCGACGGCTGGGTGGGCAAGTCCAACGGCCGCCGCGACGACCCCACCTCATGACCGCCGTGACCCCGCGCCCGAAGCCCGCCCGCGCCACCGGGCTGCGCCGCTTCACCCGCGCCGAGACCTGGGTGCACCGCTCGGTCACCTGGCTGATGGGCGTGTGCGTCGCCACCGGCGCGTGCCTGTACCTGCCGCAGCTCGCCGAGATCGTCGGGCGCCGCCGGCTCCTGGTCACCGTGCACGAGTACTCCGGGATCGCCGTGCCGCTGCCCGTGCTGCTGGGCCTGGCCTCGCGCGCCTTCCGCGCCGACACCGGCCGCCTCGGCCGCTTCTTCCCGCACGACTGGCGCTGGCTGCGCGTCGCACTGCGCCACCGCAGGCGCGAGCCCAGCCTCGCGGGCAAGTTCAACGCGGGCCAGAAGCTCTACGCGGCCTTCGCGACCGGGGCGCTGCTGGTCATGGCGGGCACGGGGGTGGTCATGTGGTTCCCGCGGCTGGCCCCGCTGGTCTGGCGCACCGGCTCCACCTTCGTGCACGACTGGCTCGCGCTGGCCTTCGCCGCCGTCATCGCCGGGCACGTGTGGTTCGCGCTGCAGGACCCGGAGGCCCGCCGGGGCCTGCGCACCGGATACGTACCGCGCTGGTGGGCGCGCGAGGAGCACCCGCTGTGGCGGCCTCCCGACGAGCAGGAGCCCACCGGGCAGGAGCCCGCGGACGCCCCCTGACCGCCCGCACCGAGCCGCCGCGGACATCAACTCCCCGTATTTTCGCGGCAGTTCTGTTACGTCCAGGACACCCCTCGGTCGCCCGCAGGCCACCGCCCTTTCCCGCCCCGCGCCTAGCGTCACGGCATGACGATGTCCCAGGCGTCGGCTCGGACGGCCCCGCCGGCCCAGGAGGCCCCCGACACCGAAGAGCCCGCCGCGCAGCCGGCGAGCCCGGCGGAGACCTACCGGGCGCGCCGCAGGCCGCGGCCGACCCGCGGCGGGTCGCGGCGGCTCGCCGCCCGTACCGTCGCCGTCCTGGTGGCGCTGGGCGTGCTGTGCGCGGTCGCGGTCGCCGGCGCGATCTCCGTACGGCACGCCACCGCCCGCTTCGGCAGCACCGTGACCGACCGCGCCTCGGCGGCCGCGCAGCTGCGCTCCGCGCTCGCCGACCTCGACGCGCAGCGCGCCGACACCCTCGCCCCCGGCCGCTCCGCGGACGACCCGGACGTGATCGTCGGCAACCAGCTCAACGCCCTGATCACCGCGCAGCGGGACCGCGCCCTGGTGAGCGAACTGCTCCGCGAGCTCGGCGGCGACCCCGGCCAGGGCACGCGGGTGGCGCAGCTGCTCGACGGCCTCGGGCAGTACGACGACCTCAGCGGGCGCGCCCGCTACGTCGCCGAGCAGCAGCCCGACCAGACCGTCGGCCACCCGCCGCGCTTCGCCGTCGCCATGAACGTCTCGGCGGGCAGCATCATGCACACCCGGCTGCTGCCGCTCGCCGACGCCCTGTCGGCGGACTACCAGCAGCAGGCCGACCGGCAGCGCGACACCGCGCGGCACGCCGCCGTGCGCTGGGGCGCGGCGGTCGGGGTGCTGGGCGCGCTCGCCGTCCTGCTGCTGCTGTGGTGGCAGTGGGAGCTGGCCCGCGACTACCGCAGGCGCTTCAACCCGGCGCTGCTCGTCGCGACCGCCGCGACACTCGCCGTCACCCTGGCCGGGGCGCTGGCCATGAACGCCGCCGCCGACGCGGTGGACACCGCGAGCAGCCAAGGGCTGCGGCCCTGGACGGACCTCGCCGAGGCCGGCGCCGTCGCCTCGCAGGCCGCGGCGACCGAGAGCCGCTGGTTCGTGCACGACAGCGCCTTCGGCGAGGCCGACGAGGCGCAGTTCGACACCCTCACCGAGCGGCTCGACGGGCTCCTGACCCCGGACGGCCACGCGACCGCGCAGGAGCGCCCCGCCTACCAGGACATGCTCGGCCGCTACGCGAACTTCCGCGCCGACGACGACAGGCTGCGCTCGCTCAAGAAGCAGGGCGACACCGAGGAGGGCGCGGTGGTGCTCACCGAGGTCGGCCGCGGCAACGTCGCCTTCGACTTCTGGGACTTCTCCACCACCCTGGAGCGCCTCGCCGACCGGCAGCTGGCCGACTTCACGCAGCACGCCGACGACGCCCACGGCGCCCTCGACGGCTGGCCCGCGGTGCCCGCGGGGGCGCTCGGCCTCGCTGCGGCACTGGTCCTGCTCGGAATCCGCCCCAGATTCGCGGAATACCGCTGACCTGCGGCGGAGCCGCCCACTGCCGGAGGCCCACGCCGCGCACGGTGTCCGGCGTGGTACAAGTGGCAGGGGAAGTATCGATTCGCCGGTGGGGGGAAAGCGTGCCGCGTGCCGCCGCCCCGGCCATGCCTGGACGAGACGAGAGCGCAGAAGTGACCACCGAACCACCACCCGCGGCCGACGAGCCGTCGCTGCCCGACGACGTGTGGGAGCAGTTCGCCAACGACTCCGAGCGGGCGATACGCGCCACCGCGCCGAAGGAGCCCTCGGCGCGGGCCAGGATCGTCGCCCGCCGGCTGCGCGAGGACGACGAGCAGGGCGTCGACGCCGGGCCGCACCGCTTCGGACGGCGCCGCGGCCGGCCGCACACCCCCTCGCAGCACGCCGCCGCGTGGCGGCCCGACAACCGGCCGCCCCGGCGCCCCCCGACGCCCGGCGTGCGGCGGCTGCGCGCCTTCGCCGGCATCGTCCTGGTCGCCGCGGTCGCGCTCTTCCTGCTGGCGCCCAGCAGCGCGTGGTCCTGGATCGGCGGCTGAGCCCCGGGGCGGACCCCGGCGGCCCGCCGCTCAGCCCTCCGCGGGCTCGCCCGCCACGATGAGGTCCGACAGGTGCTCGGCGATCTCGGCCCGCAGCACCTCGGGGATCCCCGCGTCCGTCACCAGCGTGTCCACGTCCTCCAGCGACGCGAACGAGCTGAGGCCCACCGTGCCCCACTTGGTGTGGTCGGCGATCACCACGACCCGGCGGGCCGAGCGGACGAAATGCCGGTTGGTCTCGGCCTCCGCCAGGTTCGGCGTCGACAGGCCCGCCTCCACCGAGATGCCGTGCACGCCCAGGAAGAGCAGGTCGAAGTGCAGGGCCTGGATCGCCCGGTCGGCCACCGGCCCGACAAGGGTCTCCGAGGGCGTCCGCACCCCGCCGGTGATCACCACCGTCGCCGACCCCTCACCGGGGGCGGCGCCGGGCCGCCGCTGGTTGTTCTGGAAGACGTCGGCGACGCGCACGGAGTTGGTCACCACCGTCAGGTCCGGTACGTCCAGCAGGTGGTGCGCGAGGGCGTAGGCGGTCGTGCCGCCGGCCAGGGCGATCGCGCTGCCGGGCGGCACCAGGGCCGCGGCGGCCGTCGCGATGGCCTCCTTGGCGCCCAGCTCCAGGCCCGACTTCGCCTCGAAGCCCGGCTCGTGGCTGCTGGCCTCGACGACCGGCACCGCGCCGCCGTGCACCTTCTCCACCACGCCTTGGCGGGCGAGCGCGTCCAGATCCCGGCGGACGGTCATGTCCGAGACGTTGAGCCGGCGCGTCAGCTCGTTGACCCGCACACCACCGCGGCGCCGCACCTCGTCCAGGATCAGTGCCCGGCGCTGCTCGGCGAGGAGGTTCTGGTTGTCGCCCACCCGTGACCTCGTCTTCTGCGATTTCTGCGTCTTGTGCGTTCTGGGTTGTACCCGGCGTGACCGGCCGCCGCGGTGCGCCGGGGGCGCATCCGCCCATCTTTCCACGTGCCCCCCGCCGCGCGCCCGGCGGCCGCCCCCTTCCGCCCCGTCGGGGCGCGGGCGCGGCGCGCGCGGCTCAGGGCAGCTCGGGCAGATCCTCCGGGTAGAGCAGCTGGAGTTCGTCGTGGGTGGGCTCGTCGACGTGCGCCAGGCGCACCGCGTGCCGCTCCACCATCGCCTCGAACGCCTGCCGCGCCGCCCGGCCGTTGCCGAACGCGGGGCCCTTGGGGAGGGCGGAGAAATACTTCAGCAGCGCCTCGCCCGCGTCGTCGCCGAGCCGGTACTCCTGCTCGGCGGCCTGCGACTCCACGATCCGCAGCAGCTCCGCGGCGGAGTAGTCGCCGAAGGTGATCGTCCGGGAGAAGCGGGACGCCACACCGGGATTCGAGGCGAGGAAGCGCTCCATCTCGGCGGTGTACCCGGCGACGATCACCACCACCGCGTCCCGGTGGTCCTCCATCAGCTTGACCAGGGTGTCGATCGCCTCGCGGCCGAAGTCCCGGCCGCCGTCCTCCGGCGCGAGCGAGTAGGCCTCGTCGATGAACAGCACGCCGCCGCGGGCCCGTTCGAAGGCCTCCTGGGTGCGGATCGCGGTCGAGCCGATGTGCTCGCCGACCAGGTCGACCCGGGCCACCTCCACCAGGTGGCCGCGCTCCAGCACGTCGAGCGAGGCCAGGATCTCCCCGTACAGCCGCGCCACGGTGGTCTTGCCGGTGCCGGGGGAGCCGGTGAAGACCAGATGGCGGCGCGGGGAGGGCGCCTTGAGGCCGGCCTCCCTGCGGCGGCGGCCCACCGCGATCATGTCGATGAGGGTGCGCACCTCGCGCTTGACGCCGTCCAGGCCGACGAGCGCGTCCAGTTCGGCCAGCACCTCGGTGCTCTCGCGCCCGGCGGCCGGGGCGGGCGCCGGCTGCGCCGCGGGCTCGGCGGGCTGCTGCCGCGGGACCTCGCCGAGCAGCCCGTACGACCGGCCCGCCGACTGCCGCTCGGGCACCGGCGGCACGGTGACGGGGGCCGGCTCGGGCGTCGCGGCCCGGTCGCTCGTGCACTCCTCCGTCACCGGGCCCGGCTCGGCGAACTCGTAGCCGCCGCGGGCGCAGCGCTCGGTACGGCAGCGGGTCAGCGTGGAGCGGCAGCCGTCGATGATGTGGAAGCCGTAGCCCTTGCTGCCGGTCACCTTGCAGGAGGTGAAGGTGCCGCGGCCCTCCGCCGAGACGTAGATGCCGGACTCGGTCGTGTTGGTCACCGTGCAGCGCTCCAGCGCCGGGTCCGCGCCCTTGGTGACGATCACGCCGGTCGCCGCGGAGTCGATGGTGACCTGGGCGAAGGTGCCGCCGCTGCCGTGGTCGCGGAACCACGCGCCGGTCGCCGCCTCGCGGATCCGGCAGTCGTCCAGCTGGACGTTGGCGCCGTCGCTCACCGACACCGCGGTGTTGCGGATCCGCGTGAAGTCGCTGTCCACCACGTCCGCGCGCGAGCCGCGGTCCAACACGAACAGCGCGTCCGGCACGTCGTGCACACGGCAGGCGTCGATTATCGCCACCGCTCCGTCGCTGACCCACACCGCCGGGTAGTCGCCCGTACTGTCGTGGATCTCGCAGCCGTTGGCGTCGGCCCTCGTGCCCGGGTCCCACACCGACAGGCCGTTGCGGCCGAAGCGGCGGACCGTGCAGCGGGTCAGCGTGAGCACCGCGCGGGCCCGCAGGTCCACGGCGTTCTCCGGGATGTCGTGGACGTCGCAGTCGGACATCGACAGCACCGCGTCGGAATCCAGCGAGATCCCGTCGCCGGTGGTGCCGTGCACCCGGCAGTCGGTGAGCTGGCCCGAGGCGCGCTGCGACAGGTGCAGGCCCGTCCCGCGCACGTCGAAGACCTCGCAGTCGACCGCCTCCAGCGAGCTGTGCTCGCCGGTGACCGACAGGCCCGAGCCCGATACGTGGTGCACCCGGCAGCGCTCCAGCCGCGGGCTGCCGCCCGCGCGCACCGCCACGCCGGACTGGCCGGCCGCGAGCACCTCGCAGTCCTCGAACAGCCCGCCCGCCGCGTCCAGCACGCTGATGCCGACGCCCGCCGGGTTGTCCACCGTGCAACGCCGGGCCGTCGGCCGGGCGTTGTCGCGCACCTCGACACCGACCGCCGAGCGCGCGTTGACCCGCAGCCCCGTCAGCTCCGGCGAGCACGCCTCGACCAGCAGCGCGGCCGCCGTGCTGTCCTGGCCCTCGACCACCAGGTCGTGCACCGCGGCGGCCGCCCGCACGGTCACCGCCACGCCCGACGCGGGGGCGATCCGCACCGTGCCGGGGCCGTCCGCGCAGCGCAGCGTGACCGCGTGGTCTATCACCAGATTCTCGCGGTACGTGCCGGGACCCACCGTCAGCACGTCGCCGTCGGCGGCGGCGGCCAGCGCGTCGGACACCGTGGCGTACTCGCCCGTGCGGCGGCGCCACCGTGAACTGCTCGGGTTGGTGACCTGCACCACGCCATGTGCCATCGGGTTGCCCTGCCCCCACCTCTTGCGTCGGCCGACCGGGGATCAACCGTAGCGTGCGCGAAGGGGCGCTGTTGACGACGTCCCGTCAGGCGGGCGGCGCCGCCCGGCGCATCCGCCCGCGCACCGGGGCACCTCCGCGGCGAAGCCGTGCGCCGCCGCGTCAGCCCCCGGCGCCGGCCCGGCCCCAGTCCTGGCCGAACCGGGCCCACGCGCGGTCCCAGGAGGCCATCCTGCGCTGCGTCAGCCGCCACAGCAGCAACTGCCGGGCCAGCAGCAGCGCCCCGGCCGCCAGGCCCGCCGTCGTCACCCCGGCGAGCGCGGAGTGCGCGGTGGCCGTCGCGCGGTCCAGCGGCGGCGCGACCAGCTCGCCCCGGCGGTCCGTCCACAGCATCAGCTGGTTGCCGCGCCGCACCTCCAGCCCGAGCGGCACCTTCCCGGAGCGCGCCGTGCCGTCCGGCGCCGTCCAGCGCAGCACCTCCTCGCCCGCCGGATCCACCTGCCGGCCCACCGCCCGCTCCGCGCCCGGCGCGGTGGTGGCGCCGCGCGCCGCGGACGCGAGCACCGCGGTGGCGGGCACGAGGGTGCGCTCGCTCCGCTGGACGCGCGCGACCCGGGTCAGGGCGTGGTCCGCCGACCGGCCGGCCCACCAGCCGACGAGCGGCACCGTGCAGATCAGCAGCACGGTGACCAGCCCGATCCAGGCCTCGACGACATCGGAACGCCGGCGCAGCGGATTGCGCCGCCAACGCCACCCGAACCTGGTGGTCCTGCTCCGACGAGCCACGGCCGCACCCCCTTCACCCGTCCCTACCGCCCACGCATACCCCGGGATGCGGCGACCGACGCGCAAAGCCGTCCGCATCCGCCGGAAGAGCGGGACGGGCCGTCACTCCAGAACGGTGAACGGATCGCCGACGCGCAGGGTTCCGGTGCCCTCGGGGACGAGGTTCTGCCCGAAGAGCAGGCGGGAGCCGACGTTGCGGTGCCGCGCCAGCGTCCGCAGCGGCTCCTTGCCGCGGACGGCGGTGGACTGGTCGGTGGTGGTGACCACGCAGCGCCCGCAGGGCTTGGCGACCCGGAAGACCACCTCCCCGATCCGCACCCGCCGCCAGTCGTCCTCCGCCCAGGCGCCGGCGCCGTCGACCACCGCGTTGGGCCGGAAGCGGTTCATCGGCAGGGGCCCCTCCGCGGGGCGGTCCCCGGCGGCGATCAGCGCGTTGAGGGCGTCGAGCGAGGAGGACGAGGTGAGCAGCAGCGGATAGCCGTCGGCGAGGCTGACGGTCTCGCCGGGGCGCGCGTACGCCGGGTCGATCGGCCGCCGGACGGCGGGCTCGTCCAGATACACCAGGCGCACCGGCTCGCCGAGATACGCGCCGAACCACGCGTCGGCCGAGGCGTCGGCGGCGACCACGTCGACCTTGCCCGCGAAGATCCGCACGCCGCGCGACTCCGCCCCCGCGGGAGGCACGGCGACATCGAGGTCCGGCAGGCCGGGCGCGGACAGCCGCAGCCCGCCGCCGGGCAGCAGCAGCGCACCGACCAGCGCCAGCCGTGCGTGCTCGCGCTGCGTCACGGCCGCGTCGCCGGCGTCGACCAGCATCCAGCGGCGGTCCCCCGCGAGCCCCCATGGCTCGACAACCGCCTCGCGCACGCCGACGGCGCGCAGCGACTTGACCGGATGGACGTTCAGGGCGCTCAGCGTCAGCGGACTCATGACGCCATGGTGCCAGCGGGATGCCGCGCAGGTCAGCCCTGGTAGTAACCCCCGCCGCCGTTGCCGAGGTTGCGCCGCGGGTACTGCTCCTCGGGGTGCCCGCCGGGCACCTGGCGCGGCGGAACGGGACGCGGCGGCACCGGACGCGCGGCCTCGTAGCCGCCGGGCGGAGCCTGCTGCGGCATGCCGCCGCCATAGCTGCCCGGGTGGCCGCCCGGCTGGCCGTTCATGGGCTGGCCCATCGGCTGGCCCATGGGCGCGCCGCCGGGCGGGAAGCCGCCGTTGAAGCCGCTGTTGCCGTTGAAGCCGTTGTTGGCGTAGCCGCCGCGGGGCGGCTGCGCCTGCTGCGGGACGTACGGCGCGGGCTGCTGCGGGTAGCCGCCGCCCGGGTAGCCGCCGGGCGGCGGGGGCTGCGGCGGCTGGTAGGAGGGCGACGAGGGGCCGGCCGGCAGGGCGGGCAGCGCCGGCCGGGTGGCGGGCAGGTTGGCGCCGTAGCCGGTGGGCATCCCCGAGTCGAAACCGGAGTACGGCGTCGGTACGCGGATCGGGGCGATCTGCGGCGTGCCGCGCTCGGCGACGAGGCTGTCGTAGATCGGGGTGTCCGGGAAGGACGCAGACGAGGGGTAGCCGCCGTAGCCGCCACCGTACGAACCGCGGGGGGTGGTCATGGGCCATAAGTTAAGCCCACGATGTGGTCGTTGGGGAGACCGATTAGAGGGTTGTTTGACGGGTGTTTGACGGCTCCCGCGTGGCACGATGTCCCCAATACGAGCGAATCCCCGGAAACCGGTCAAGGAACAGCGCTGTGATCAGGTAAAAGGCGTGCGCCGGAGGGGCCGCCGGGGAGGCGCGACGCGCCGGGGGAGGATGGCAGTGCTGCTGCGCAGGGGGGAAAGCGTCCGGTTGCCGAGCGCGGAAGTCCGGTTGGAGTTCCGCCGCGGCGCGGGTCAGGGGACACCGCGGGCGGAGCTGTGCGCGCTCCTGCTCGCGGACGGAGCGGTGCGCGGCCCCGCGGACCTCGTCGCCGCCGCGGCGCCCGCGCACGCCTCGGGAGCCATCACCCACACGGGGGAGGGCGGCGCGGACGGCTCGGCCGTGGACACCCTCGTGCTCGACCTGGCGTCACTCGAAAGTGCGGTCACCGCGGTGCTCGTGGTGGTACGCGCCGAGGGCGGGCCCGACGCGCGGATCCCGGCGCCGCGGCTGAGCGCGCTCGCCGGCGGCGGACCCGTGCGGTTCGAGCTGCCCGGCGTCACCGGCGGGCCCGCGACCGCGGTCGGCGAGTGCTACCGGGAGGGCGGGGGGTGGCGGCTGCGCGCCCTGTCCCGCACCGCGCCGCCACTCCCGTCCGCCGCGCAGCGCTCCCGCGCCGGGGCGGGCCGACGGGAGGCAGCCGGTACGCGGCTGGGGCCCGGGCTGCTGCGGATCGCCTACGGCGGGTCGGGTGTTGAGGGCGCGGGGCGCGCGGAGGGTGGCGCCGAGCTGGGGGCGCTCTTCGAGCTCGCCGACGGCCGCAAGGGGGTCGTCCAGGCGCTCGGCGGCGCCACCGGGGCGCTGTGGCTGCCGCCGTACGTCCAGCTCGACGCGGGCGGCGGCCGGGCCGAACTGACCGTCAACCTCGACCAGGCGGTGCGTTTCCGCCGGGTGCTCGTCTTTCTCGCGCTGCGGGGCGGGAGCTTCGCGGATTCGGACTCCGGCGGCACGGTGGAGGTGCGGCCCGAGCACGGGCCGCCGGCGGATTTCGCGCTGCCGCCTCCCTCCGGGGGTGGGTCGGCGGTGTGTGCGCTCGTGCTGATCACGCGGGAGCGTGGGGGTGGGGGCTCGGGTGAGGTGCTGCGGCTGCGCCGCGAGGCCCGCTACCTCCCGGCGCGTCCGGGGCTCAGCCCCCAGCGGACGGTCGACTACGCGTACGGATGGGCTCTGCGGTGGGTGCCCGCGGACGCGTGAGCTTGCGCTGGCGCGCTGGGGTGGGGGTTCGGTTGGTTGCGCGACCTTCCGCCGGTGGGTGGTTGCTCGCGCCGTTCCCCGCGCCCCTTCGCGGCGGCCCGGCGGTGGGGTCGGGTGCCACTCCGGGGGTACCTCCTCGGAATGCGCGTCTGACCTCATACGCAATTGGTAGGACCTGCGTGCGCATTCCTCCGGGGGCACCCCCGGATCGTCCCCCTCCTGTCGTACGGCGGGTTCGCCGCCGATGGTGGTTGCGGCCCACAGGAAGACCGGCACTTTTCGCTCCTACCCGCACGGGTGGTGCGGGTGGGAGAACACCGCGCCGTCAGGCGCGGGAAACCCCCGCGGCGGGAAAGCCGGCGACGTACGTCGAGGGGGCGGGCCCCGGAGGGGCTATGTCGGGTCCGGGCGGGAATAGGTGCGGCCCTTCCAGGCCGCCCCGCGGCCGCGGTAGTGCTGGACCGCGGAGTCGACGGTCATGAGGAGGTAGAGGCCCGCCGTGTAGGGGAGGGTGAGGGCCAGCCACAGGGGCTGGGCGTAGTAGCGGAGCATCGGCAGGTACGTGAGGGTCATGACGGCCCACGCGGCGGCGCCCGCGGCGCACAGGGCCCAGGAGCCGGTGGCGGCACCGCCGATCGCCGCGGCCGGGGGGACGAGGTAGATGAGGGCGAGCCCGAGCACCGTACCGGCGAGGACCGCCGGATTGTGCCGGAGCTGCGCGTAGGCGCTGCGCGCAACCATCCGCCACAGTTCGGCCAGGCGCGGGTAGGGGCGCACGCTGTCGACGCGCTCGGCCAGGCCGAGCCAGATCCGCCCGCCGGACCGCTTGACCGCGCGGGCGAGCGCGACGTCGTCGATCACGGACTGCCGGATGCTGTCCGGCACCCCCGCGGCGTCGACCGCGGACGCGCGGATCAGTACGCAGCCGCCCGCGGCCGCCGCGGTGCGGGAGCGGTGCCGGTTGATCCAGCGGAAGGGGTAGAGCTGCGCGAAGAAGTACACGAACGCCGGCACGATCAGCCGCTCCCAGCCGGTCTCGACGCGCAGCCGGGCCATCAGCGACACCATGTCGAGGTCCGCGCCCGTGGCCGATGCGGCGAGCGCGCGCAGGCTGTCCGGGCGGTGCGCGATGTCGGCGTCGGTGAGCAGCAGGTACTCCGCGCCGGTGCGCTCGCGCGCGAGCGCGATGCCGTGCCGTACGGCCCACAGCTTGCCGGTCCAGCCGGCGGGCGGCTCGCCGGGGGAGGAGACGGTGAGCGGCAGCCCGCCGTGCTCGGCGGCGAGCTCGCGGGCGAGGTCCCCGGTGCCGTCGGTGCTGCCGTCGTCGACGAGGAAGACCTCGGCCCTGCCCGGGTACCGCTGCGCCAGCAGCGACGGCAGGCTCGTCCCGAGCACCTCCGCCTCGTCCCGCGCGGGCACCACGACGGCGACCGCGGGCCACCGCTCGGGGTCGCGGTCCGCGCGCGGCAGCCGTACGTCCGTCCGCCAGAAGAAGCCCTGCCCCGCCAGCAGCCACACCCACACGAGCAGGGACAGCCCTGCGATCACTGTCGTCACCGTCACCCGCGCAGTCTGCCGCACCGCGGGTGCCGCCCGGCGGCGCAGTCCCGGCGGCGCCTATTGTGAAGGCGTGAAGATCGCACTCGTGGACTCCGGAATCGGACTGCTGGCCGCCGCCGCGGCCGTGCGGAAGCTGCGGCCGGACGCCGACCTGGTGCTGTCGAGCGATCCGGCGGGCATGCCCTGGGGGCCGCGGACGGGGCAGGACGTCAGCGACCGCGCGCTGCGCTGCGCGCTGGACGCCGCCGAGCGCGGTCCCGACGCGCTGATCGTGGCCTGCAACACCGCGTCCGTGCACGCGCTCGCCGCGGTGCGGGCCGCACTGGAGCCGGGACTGCCGGTGGTGGGCACGGTGCCCGCGATCAAGCCCGCCGCGGCGGGCGGCGGCGCCGTCGCCGTGTGGGCCACCCCGGCGACCACGGGCAGCGCCTACCAGCGCGAGCTGATCGCCGAGTTCGGCGGCGCCGCCGAGGTGACCGAGGTGCCCTGCCCGGGCCTCGCCGCCGCCGTGGAGGCGGGCGACGAGGCGGCGGTACGGGCCGCAGTGGCCGCCGCCGCGGCGCTGACCCCGGCGGGGGCGCGCGCGGTCGTGCTGGGCTGCACGCACTACGAGCTGGTCGCCGACCGCATCGCGGCGGCCGTGCCCGGCGCCCGGCTGTTCGGCTCGGCGGGGGCGGTGGCCGCGCAGGCGCTGCGCCGGATCGCCGCCACGGGCGGCGTGCCGGAGGGCAGTGGCGGCCTGGAGGTGCTGCTCAACGGCGTGAGCGCGCCGCTGCAGCCCGTCGCGGCGGGCTACCCGCAGGGTGCGGCGCTCTGCGTGACACCCGCCACGGCCTGACGCGGCGGGGCTGCCCGAATCGTGCCGGGTGGGTACGCTTCGAGCATGACGCACGCTCCTCGCTCGGAGTCCGTCGCGCCTCAGGTGTGGACGGGCCGCGCCAGCAACCGCATGCAGTGGGTCCTCGCCGTCGTGGGTGCCGCCTGCCTCGCGCTCGGCATCGAGCTGGCCGTCGACCAGCCGGCCACGACCGATCTCGTACCCCTGGTGATGTCCGTCGTCGGCTGCCTGGCCGCCGGACTGCTGATCCTCTTCGGCACGGTCGCCTTCACCCATGTGAAGGTGCAGGTCGACCGGGAGTGCGTGGAGGTGCGGTGCGGCCACATCGGGCTGCCGCGCCGCCGGATCCCGCTCGCAGATGTCAGCGGCGCCCGGCTGGCCCCGCTGATCAGCCCGCGCACCTGGGGCGGCTGGGGCTACCGATGGCGCCCCGAGAAGGGCACGGCGGTCATCGTCCGGCGCGGCCCCGGCATCGTCATCGACCTCGGCGGAGACCGTCGCTTCACCGTCACGGTGGACGACCCCGAGGGCGCGGTGCAGGCCATCGCCGCATGGCTGCGCCTGCGCTCCCGCCCGCTGGCCAGCTCCTGACCCCGGCGCCGTCCGGCCCGGGGCGGGCCTGCCGCGTCCCGGCCCGCCCACCTGTCCCCGGCCGCCCGTGAACCGTGTTCCGGGCGCTGCCGCCGGACTCCGGGGCGAAGGCGCGTTCCGCAGGTGCTGTTCCGCGCGCGTACCGCCGGGGCTCGCGTCACCCGACCGCCGGCGCCACGCGTTGCGGCGCCGGCGCACTGACTCCGGGAGAGGCGTGCACCGGTTCGCGTTTGGCGGCGCGGGCGGGGCCTCACCCGGGTGGCTCAGGTTTCCGGTGGGAGCTGGTCGGGCGTGAGGGGGCGGGCCGTCGCGATGCCTGCGAGGAAGCCGGTGCCCGCGGTGACGGCGGCGTAGCTCAGCACGTGGTCGACGGCCGCGAGCATCGCCAGGCCGGTCAGGGTGGCGGCGGCGGTGAGGACGACGGGGGTGGGGCGCGGTGAGCGCCACAGGGCCGTGAGCAGCCAGCCGAAGGAGACGGCCAGCAGCACCACCCCGGGAATGCCCTGCTCCGCGGCGAGCTGGAGCGGCGCGGACTGCGGTGACGCCGACGCCGGGCCCTCGGCGAGGGTCACGTCCGGGTAGGCGTCCTCCCCCGCGGAGTCCACGGGCGCCGAGTCGGCGAAGCGCTCGGGGCCCACGCCGCGCAGCGGATGGCGTTCGGCGAGCGTGGCGGCCTCGTGCCACAGGTCCACGCGCGGCTGGGTGAGCTGGCCGGTGAGGGACGCCGACAGGCCCGCCGGCAGCGCGTCCACCGCGACCGCGCAGGTCGTGCCCACCGCGAGGGCGGCGACCAGGGCGAGCGCGGCCAGCGCGGGGAGCCGGCGGCGCAGGCGTGCGGCGGCCAGCGAGCACAGCACCACCGCCACGCCCGCCACGAAGCCCGCGGCCGAGCCCAGCGCCAGCGCGGCGGCGGCCGCGCCCAGCCCCGCCGCGCGCAGTGCGATCCGCCGCCGCCTGCCCCGTACGGTCCAGGCGGCGCAGCACGCGGCGCCGGTGGCCAGCACCAGCAGCGCGGCATCGGCGTTGGGGTAGCCCAGCGGCGGCGCGTCGGGGCGGGCGGTGAGCCGGCCGGCCGGCACGAGGACCAGGGCCAGGACGGCAGCGGCGGCAGCGGCGGGCGCGAGCGCGGGCAGCAGCGCGCCCAGGATGCGGCCGAGCGCGTATCCCGCGGAAACGGCGAGGACAGCCAGCAGCGTGCCCTCCGGCCGGGCGGGGCGTCCCGCGGCGGCGACGAGCGCCCAGACCGAGGCGCAGCCGAGCACCGCGATCCCGGCCGCGTCGGCGAGACCGCCGCCCTGGCGGCGCCCCCCGGCGTGCCTGTCAGGACCCTGCGCACGCCGCGCGCGTGCGGCGCCCGGCGGTTCGCCGGCCGTCGTGTCCATGCCCCCCGATACCCCCTGACCCCCGCGGGCGCGACGGCTGCCGTCGCGTCCGCGTTCCCCACGTGGGCGCTCTTTCCGGGTCACGGTAACGGCTGGGCGGGCCGCGGGGGGCGCTTGCGCGGCAACCTTGTCGTCCGTGGGAAACGTGGTGCGGATGTGGTGTTCACCCGGCGTCTCGTAGGCTCGGGTCATGGCGACTCCGCAATTCATCCTGGACATCCGTGCCAAGGCGGGCGACACGCTCCTCTTCCTGCCCGGCGTGGTGATGGTGGTGTTCGACGACCGCGGGCGGGTGCTGCTGAACCGGCGGACCGACACCGGGAGGTGGGCGCTGCTGAGCGGCATTCCCGACCCCGGCGAGCAGCCCGCGGAGGCGGCGGTGCGGGAGATCGAGGAGGAGACCGGCGTCCTGGCGATCGTGGAGCGGGTGCTGAGCGTCTTCACCAACGAGCCGGTGGTCTACCCCAACGGCGACCGGGCGCAGTACATCGACATCGTGCTGCGCTGCCGCGCGGTCGGCGGGGAGGCGCGGGTCAACGACGACGAGTCGCTGGACGTGCGCTGGTTCGCCGTGGACGAGCTGCCCGAACTCGGCCCGACCGCCCGCGGCCGGATCGAACTGGCCCTGCGCGACGACCCCACCTGGTTCGCGCCCGCCGCCCCCGCCGACCGCGGCCACCGGGCTCCCTGACCCCGCCGGGCGGGGCCGCCGCGCCCCGCCCGCCCCGCCGGACCGCCCCGGCGAACCGTCCCCGCCGCGATGTCACATCGCGCCGCGCGGCGCCCCTCTGACTGGCAGGAGCCGGGAGGGCGCGCCGAGCGCACCGGCTCGTCCGCGCACCGCGCCCGCCGTCCCGCACAGGACCGCGAGCGGTGCGACCACGAGGCCGCGAGCGCGCGCACGCACGCGGCGAGGAGGGAAAAGTGAGATCAATGCGGGGCAACCCGTGGGCGGTCCTTTCCGTGCTGTCCGTCGGGTTCTTCATGACGCTGCTCGACCTGACCATCGTCAACATCGCCATTCCCGACATGGTGGGCCGGCTGGGCGCCTCCCTCGACCAGATCCTGTGGATCACCAACGCCTACACGCTGGCGCTCGCCGTGCTGCTGATCACCGCGGGCCGGCTGGGCGACCTGAACGGCAAGAAGAACCTCTTCGTCGGCGGCGTCGCGCTGTTCACCGTCGCCAGCCTCGCGTGCGGGCTGGCGCAGGACCCGGCCCAGCTGATCACCTTCCGGGCGGTGCAGGGCGTGGGCGCGGCGATGCTGCTGCCGCAGACGCTGTCGCTCATCGTGGACGTCTTCCCGCCGGGCAAGCGCGGCGCCGCGCTGGGCGTGTGGGGCGTCGTGGCCGGGGTGTCGGGCGCGGCCGGGCCGACCGTGGGCGGCCTGCTGGTCACCCGGCTGGACTGGCGCTGGATCTTCTTCGTCAACGTCCCGCTCGGGGTGCTGTGCATCATCGGCGCCCTCGCGTGGTTCCCGGCGCCCGCGCGCACCGTGCGGCACCGCTTCGACGTGCCGGGCACGCTGCTGTCCACGGTCGCGCTGTTCCTGCTGACCTTCGGCCTGACGGAGGGCCAGCGCTACGACTGGAACGGCTGGATCATCGCGTGCCTGGCCGCCGCCGCGGTGGTCGGGGCGGGCTTCCTGCTGCACCAGCGGGGCCGTCAGGACGGCGAACCGCTGGTGCCCTTCGCGCTCTTCCGGGACCGCAACTTCACCCTCATGAACATCGTCGGCGTCGCCATCTCGTTCGGTATCGTCGGCCTCTTCCTGCCGCTCACCGTCTATCTCCAGTCGGTCCTGGGCTACAGCGCCCTCAAGGCCGGCCTGGTGCTGCTGCCGCTGTCGGTCGGCACCTTCGTGACGGCCGGGCCCGCCTCGGTCCTCGCCGACAAGCTGGGCGCCAAGTACATCCTGCTGGCCGGGCTGCTGATGTTCGGCGGCGGCCTGGCGTGGATCGCGCTGGCCGCGGACGCGGGCGGCAGCTGGACCGGCGTCGTGACACCGCTGTTCGTGATGGGCCTGGGCACGGGATGCACCTTCTCGCCGATGGCGGGCGAGGCGATGCGCAACGTGCCGCCGCAGCAGACCGGTGCCGCCTCGGGCGTCAACAACGCGGTGCGGCAGATGGGTTCGGTGCTCGCCGGGGCCGTCGTCGGGGCGGTGCTGCAGGGGCGGTTCGCGGCCGGGCTGAAGGACCAGGCCGCGCGGCACGCGGGCGAGGTGCCGGCCGGATACCGCACCGCCTTCGTGCACGGCTTCGACGCGGCCGGGCGGCGGCTGGACGTCGCGTCCGGGACGGCGGGGCCGGCGCTGCCGAAGGGCGTATCCGCGGACACCGCCGCGCGCGTCAGGGAGGCCGCGGCCACGGTCTTCGGGCACGGCTTCGTCGACGCCATGGGGCCGACACTGCTGGTCTCCGTCGGCGTGCTCGCGGTGGGCGCGCTGAGCTGCCTGTTCGTCAAGCCGCACGCGGGCGCGTCCGGCAATCCGCACGGGTTGCCGATGACGGAGGAGGAGATCGCGGCCGCGCAGGCGGGCACCGCCGCCGCGGCGGGCTGACGGAGGCCCCGTCATGCCGCCGTGACAGGGACTCGGCATCGCGGTCAAACGGTCGTACAAACATTCGTCATATGGTGTCTGGCCAGCGGACTTTGTCAGTGGTGGGCAGTAAAATAGTCAGTGTTCGAGAGGTTCGGCCGACGCCGCAGGAGGTTGCCGATGCCCGCTGCCGTACTGTCCCCGCCGAAGAATGTGCCGCACAAGAGTCCGCTGCCGAAGCGGGCGCTGCCCGCCGGTCGTCCGCGTGCGTGGTACATCGCGCACAACCGGCGGCTGAAGTCCATGCGCCTGGTGATCGCCCTGCTCGACGCGGGCGTGTACGAACCGGCCCAGGCCGGCAACGGGCGGATACGCGACGCCGCCGAGCGGATCGGCGTCCACGAGCCGTCCGACACCACCTGCCGCATGGTCCGCACCCTGCTGGTCCACGGCCGCTGAGCCGCCCGTCCGGCACGCGCGGCCCGCGGTCCCTCCCCGCTCCGGACGGGGGAGGGGCCGCGGGCCTCCGCGCTCAGACCTTGCGGTAGGCGTACGCGTCCGCCGCGGCGGCGGCCACCGCGCCCAGGTCCGCGCCGGTCGAGGCGGTGACCACGGCGGCGACCGCGCCCTCCAGGAAGGGGGCGTCCACCAGCCGCGTCCCCGCGGGCAGTTCCTCGTCCGCGAGCAGCGCCTTGACGGTGAGCACCGCGCTGCCCAGGTCGGCGAGCACCGCCACGCCAGCGCCCTGGTCCACCGCGCTCGCCGCGGCCGTTATCAGGTCCGAGCTGGTGCCGAAACCGCCGTCCGGCGCGCCGCCCGCGGGCGCGACCGGCACCGTGGCACCCGCGCCGCTCAGCCCGGCGGCGAGGTCCGCGACCGCCTGGGCGGCCTGCGCGCTGTGCGAGACCAGCACTATTCCGACCAGCGGGGTGCTCATGCGTCCTCCCGTGCTGCCTCGGCGAAGGCCTCGACCAGCAGCGCCGAGGACGTCGCGCCCGGGTCCTGGTGGCCGACGCTGCGCTCGCCCAGATAGCTGGCCCGGCCCTTGCGGGCCCGCATCGGCGTGGTCGCCTCCGCCCCCGCCCCGGCCGCCCGCGCGGCCGCCGCGAACGCCCCGGCCGCGCCGTCGCCCGCCTCCAGCGCGCCGCCCAGCGCGTCGAGGGCCGGCAGCAGCGCGTCCAGCATCGTCTTGTCGCCCGGCACCGCGCCGCCCAGCTGCGCGACCCCGTCGATCCCGGCCCCCAGCGCGTCCCGCAGCCGCGCGGCCGGCACCGCAGGCTCCTCGCCCAGCTCCTTGCCCGCCCGGCGCAGCAGCGTCCCGTACAGCGGGCCGGAGGCGCCCCCGACGGTGCTGATCAGCGTGCGGCCCACCAGCACCAGCACCCCGCCCGGGGTCTGCGGCGCCTCCTGCTCGACGGCGGTCCGCGCGGCCAGGAAGCCGCGCCGCATGTTCGCGCCGTGGTCGGCGTCGCCGATGGGGGAGTCCAGCTCGGTCAGTCGCGCGGCCTCGCGTTCGACGGCGGCGGTCGCCGCCGCGAGCCAGCGGCGGGCGAAGGCCGCGTCGACCGGCGCCTCGGGATCGGGGGTTGCGTTCATCGGGTTCGCGCGGTCCTTTCGCCGGTGGTGCGGGAGGGGGTGCGGGAGTACGTGCCGGGGCGGTGCGCCGGGCGCGGGCGGGGCAGGGGTCAGCAGCCCCAGCGCAGGCCCGGGGTGGCGACCGGGGCGTCGTACAGCCGCAGCAGCTCCTCGTCGGCCCTGCATATCGTCACCGAGGCCCCCGCCATGTCGAGGGACGTCACATAGTTGCCGACCAGGGTGCGGGCGACCGGGATCTTGCGCTCGGACAGCGCGCGCTGCACCTCGGCGTTGAAGCCGTACAGCTCCAGCAGCGGGGTGCCGCCCATCCCGTTGACCAGCAGCAGCACCGGACCGTCCGGCTGGAGGTCGGACACCACCGCCTCCACCGCGGCGTCCGCGATCTCGCCGGAGGTCATCATGGCGCGCCGCTCCCGGCCCGGCTCGCCGTGGATGCCGACGCCCAGCTCCAGCTCGCCGTCGGGCAGGTCGAAGGTCGGCCCGCCCTTGGCCGGGGTGCTGCACGCGGAGAGCGCCACGCCGAAGGACCGCGCGGACGCGTTGACCTGCCGGGCGAGCGAGGCGACCCGGTCCAGCGCCGCGCCCTCCTCGGCCGCCGCGCCGGCGATCTTCTCGACGAAGAGCGTCGCGCCCGTGCCGCGCCGCCCCGCCGTGTACGTGCTGTCGGTCACCGCCACGTCGTCGTCGACCAGCACGGTGGCGACCTGCACGCCCTCGTCCTCGGCCAGCTCGGCGGCCATCTGGAAGTTCAGCACGTCACCGGTGTAGTTCTTCACGATGAAGAGCACCCCGGCGCCGCTGTCCACGGCCGCCGCGGCGCGCACCATCTGGTCCGGCACCGGGGAGGTGAAGACCTCGCCCGGGCAGGCCGCGTCCAGCATGCCGCGGCCGACGAAGCCGCCGTGCAGCGGCTCGTGCCCCGACCCGCCGCCGGAGACCAGGCCGACCTTGCCCTCGTAGGGCGCGCCGCGCCGTACGATCACCCGCCTGTCCACGTCCACGGTCAGCTCGGGATGCGCGGCGGCGATACCCCGCAGCGCATCGGCGACCACGTTCTCGGCGACGTTGATCAGCATCTTCATCGGCTACTCCGTCCGCACGGGCCACGGGATCTCCAGCGTACGGTTCCGCCGCCCGCGGGGCACCACGTACGGCGGGGCCCGCGGGCCCTGCGGTATCCTCCCGGCCCCTCCCCGGCGGGCCGCGGACGCGGTTACCGTGGGCCGGTGAAGGAGGCCGTCATGAGCGACGCCGACCCCGGGATCTTCGGACCCGACTCGGTGACCTGGCAGCTGCACGCCGACCCGGTCATGTGGGTGGCCGGCATCCGGGCGCTCTACCTCCAGGCGCTGCACCCGAGGGCGGTGCGCGGCGTCGTGCAGAATTCCGACGTCCGGCACGACTCGTGGGGGCGGCTGCTGCGCACCGCGTCCTTCGTCGGCGAGATCACCTACGGCACCGCGCCCGCCGCCGAGCGCGCCGGCGCCCGTATCCGCGGCATCCACCGCAGGCTCTCGGCGACCGACCCGGACACCGGCGAGCGCTACCGCGTCGACGACCCCGAGCTGCTGCTGTGGGTGCACTGCGCCGAGATCGACTCCTACCTCGGGGTCGCCCGCCGCTCGGGCTACCCGCTGACCGCCGCCCAGGCCGACGCGTACGTGGCCGAGCAGCGCGAGGCCGCCCGCCTGGTCGGCCTCGACCCCGCCGGCGTGCCGGGGAGCACCGCCCAGCTCGCCGGGTACTTCGACGCCGTACGCCCGCGGCTCGCCGCCACGCCCGAGTCCGGCGACATCGCGGGCTTCCTCGCCGCGCCGCCCGTGCCCTGGCCCCTGCTGCCGCTGCGGCTCGCGGTGTGGCGCGCGGTGTCCGGCACCGCCTACGCGGCGCTGCCGCCCTGGGCGCAGGAGCTGTACGGGCGGCCGGGGCCCGCGCCGGCCGCCGCCGACCGGCGGCTGCGCACCGCCGGACGGCTGCTGCGGGCTGTTCCGGCGCGGGTGCGGTGGCAGCTGCCGCCCGGCCACATCCTGCGGGCCGTCGCCCGGCTCGGCCCCGGCACGCGCCCCTCGCCCGGCAGGCTGCCGGCCGCCGCGGGCGCGGGCGCCGGTGGGCCTTGAGCGGATATGCCCTGATGCGAGGTGACGTGTTCGGCGCGGCCCGGCCATACTGAGTGCGGGGAAGCACCGAGGACCACGGGGGCGGGTACGCGATGGCGGCGGGACATCACGGGGACCACCACGGGCACAGCGGCGGGGCGGAGCAGGCCGCGGTCATCCAGGGGCGCTACCGGCTGCACGAGCTGATCGGGCGCGGCGGCATGGGCGAGGTGTGGCTCGCGCTCGACGAGTCGCTGGGCCGCAAGGTCGCCGTGAAGTGCCTCAAGCCCCTGGGCCAGGCCAGGGACGCCGGGTTCACCCGGATCCTCCAGGAGCGCTTCCGCCGCGAGGCGCGGGTCGCGGCCGCCCTCCAGCACCGCGGGATCACCGTCGTCCACGACTTCGGCGAGCACGACGGCCTGCTCTTCCTGGTGATGGAGCTGCTCGACGGGCGCAACCTCCTCCAGGTCCTCGACGACGCCCAGCGCCACCCGCTGCCCGTCCCCGACGTCATCGACATCGCCGAGCAGGTCGCCGACGCGCTCGCCTACACCCATTCGCAGGGCATCGTCCACCGGGATCTGAAACCGGCCAACATCATGCGGCTCGCCGACGGCGGTGTGAAGATCTGCGACTTCGGCATCGCCCGGCTCGGCCACGACATCGGCTTCACCTCCCGCCTCACCGGCACCGGCGTGGCCATGGGCACCCCGCACTACATGTCGCCCGAGCAGATCGGCGCCTCCGGCGAGGTCGACCACCGCAGCGACCTGTATTCGCTGGGCTGCGTGCTGTACGAACTGGCCACCGGCGCACCGCCGTTCGACCTCGGCGACACCTGGGCGATCCTGGTCGGCCACCGCGACACCGTCCCCGACCCGCCGCGCGCCCGCCGCCCCGAACTGCCCGCGGAAATCGACCGGCTCATCCTCGACCTGCTCGCCAAGGCCCCCGACGACCGCCCGCAGGACGCCGCCGACGTCTGCGGCCGGCTCAAGGCGCTGCGCGGCGGCGGGCTCCCGCACCCGCCGCCGGCGCTCTCCGGCGGCACCGCGCCGACCGCCGCGCTGCCCGGGTGGGCGCAGCACCTGACCACCGGCACCGCCGCCGCCTCCGTCCGGCCGGTGCCCGCCCCGCACCACGAGCTGACCGGCGCGTGGTCCACCCGCGGGGCGCGCCCGCCTTTCCCCGGCCCGCCGCCCGGCCCCGCCGCCGGCGTACAGGCGGAGCTGGCCGGGCGGCACGCCGAGGCCATCGACCTGGCCAGGACCGGCAAGTGGCGGCAGGCGTACGACCTGCACACCGCTGTGGCCGCCGCTCGCGAGAGCACGCTGGGCGCCGAGCACCCCGACACCCTCGGCAGCCGCTACGAGACGGCCTACTGCCTCACCGGCCTCGGCCGCACCGAGGAGGCGCTCCGGCTGTACGCGTACGTCGGCGAGGCGCGCGGCCGCGTCCTCGGGCCCGACCACCACGACACGCTCGCCGCGCGCCACGAGGCCGCGTACGCGCTCGGGGTGCTCGGACGCCACGAGGAGGCGCACCGCGAATACACCGACGTGCTCGCCGCCCGGCTGCGCGCCTCGGGGCCCGACGACCCCGACACGCTGCAGTGCCGGCACAACCTCGCCTACAACCTCGGGTGCCTCGGCCGCACCGAGGAGGCGCACGCGCTGGCCGCCGAGGTGGCCGAGGCGCGCCACCGGGTGCTCGGCGCGGACCACCCGCAGACGTTGATAACCCTCTTCGAGGTCGGCCACATGCTCGGCAAGGCCCGCCGCTGGCCGGAGGCGCTCGACGTCTACCAGGACGTCGCCGCCGCGCGCGGCCGCGTCCTCGGCGCCGACCACCCGGACACCCTCGCCGCCCGCTACGAGACCGGCATCTGCCTCGGGCGGCTCGGCCGCAGCGCGGAGGCCCGCGCCCTGTACGAATCCCTCGTCGAGGCCCGGACCAGGACCGCGGGCTCCACCGACCCCGAGACGCTGCGCGCCCGGCACGCGCTCGGCGTCAACCTCGGCCGGCTCGGCGACTGGGAGCGCGCGCTCGTCGAGGCCCGCGACGTCGCCGCCGTCCGCGCCCGCGTTCTGGGGCCTTTCCACCCCGACACGCTGGTCAGCAAGCGGGAGATCGCCGTCGCCCTGGGCTGGCTCGGCCGCTGGGCCAGCGCGCTCGCCGTCTACCACGAGGTGGCCGACGCCCGCGAGGAGGTACTCGGCGCCGCCCACCCCGACACCCTCGCCAGCCGCAGCGACGAGGCGCAGTGCCTGCGCCGCCTCGGCCGCGCCGCGGAGGCCCAGGCCCTCCACGAGCGCGTCGCCGCCCGCCGCGACACCCCGCCGCCTTCCGGCAGTTGAGCCCGCCGCACGCGGGAGGCCGTACGGCGCCGGATCCGCGGGCCGGCGAGCTGCCGGGCGGGGCCGCCGAACGGTGCCGGGTACGCGCCCGGTGGTTGTGCCCGCCGCGAACGGGGCGGCGGGAGCCGCGGGGCCGGAATTAGGGTCCGGGAGCATGAACGCGATGCGCACCTTCCGCTCCGGCGGTGTCCGGCTGGCCTACGAGCAGGACGGCCCCGCCGGCGGACCCCCGCTGCTGCTCCTGCACGCGCTCGGCGAGAACCGCGGCTCCTGGGCCGAGGTCGCCCCCGCGCTCGCCGCGGACGGCTGGCGCACCACCGCGCTCGACCTGCGCGGCCACGGCGACAGCGACCGCGCCGACGACTACACCTTCGAGGCGATGCGGGACGACGTCTTCGCGCTGCTGGACGAGTTGCGGATCGACGGGGCCGCCGTCGTCGCGCACTCCCTCGGCACGATGGTGGCCTCGCTCGTCGCCATGGACCGGCCCGCGGCCGTCCGCCGCCTGGTCCTGGAGGACGGCCCGCTGCCCTTCCCCGCCGACCCGCCCCGTCCGGTGCCCGCGGGCCCGGGGCCCGGCCCCGAACCCACCGGCTACGACTGGCGGGTCGTCGCCGCGGTCGCCCGCCAGCGCAACGCGCCCGCGGCGCGGCATCGTGAGGGGCTCGCCGAGATCACCGCCCCGACGCTGGTCCTCGGGGGCGGCCCGAGCAGCCACATCCCGCAGGACCAGCTCGCGGACGTCGCCGCCCGCATCCCCGGCGCCCGCTTCACCACGATCCCCGCGGGTCACATGATCCACGACGACCGCTTTTCCGACTTCGTCGCGGCGACCCGGGCATTCCTCTCCGAGAGGTGAGCCCGACGACGCTCGGGGGCGCCGCTCGCGGTGCCCCGCGCCCCTTCCCGCCGGGCTGCCACTTCCCGCCGTCGCGGGACCGTCCCTCTCCTGTGGCTGGTCGCGCAGTTCCCCGCGCCCCTGGTTAGTCGCCCCGCGCGGCATACGCGAGCCCCTGACGGGCGCTTCCCTCTGCGGGGGGGCGGGCCTTGCGGGGAGAGGGCGAGCGTTTTTAGGGGCGCGGGGAACTGCGCGACCAGCCCCCACCGGGCGGAAAGGCGGCCTGCCACGCCAAGTGGCAATCACCTGAGCTTGCTCAGCCCCCGCCGGGGGAGAGGTACCGGAGCGCGTCCGGGGCGCGGGCCTAGCGGGGCCACGGCGCGGAGAGAGCCCGCGCCGGGTTGGCGGCGAAAATCGCTTCCGCCGCCGCGAGGCCGAGTTCGCGGATGAGGCGGGGGCGCAGGGTCCGCAGAAGATACGCCGCGCCGGGGCCCGCGCCTGGCGCCGTCGTGTCGGCGCCGAGCAGCAGTTGGGCGGTGTGGCCCGCCGCGGCGAGGGCGACGAGGGATTCGACCAGCCACGGATCGGTCGCGCTGTGCGCCCGGCTCGGCCCGTCGAAGGCCAGGTACGCCCCCGCGGCGGCGAGTTCGCGGTGCACCCCGGGATCGGGGAAGCGGTTGAGGTGCCCGAGCAGCAGGCTGCTCGCGGGCACCCCGAGTTCGCCGTGGAGCAGCCCGAGGACGTCCACCGCCGCGGTGCCCATCTCGTGGTGGATTCCGATGGGCGCCCCCGTGGCGTGGTGGGCCTGCGCGGCCGCGGCCATGACCCAGCGGGTGTGGTCGTCGAGGGCGTGGAACATCCCGGCGACCTTGATCATCCCGGCTCGCGGCCCGCTCCGCGCCCCACCGGGGTCGTCGCCCACGACTGTGCCCTCGGTCAGCTCGGCGGTGAAGAGTTCGGCGAGCGTGTCGCCGCGGCGCAGCTCCCGCAGCAGCTCCGGCGCGTAGTGCACCTCCTGGTGGAGGCCGGTCGCGGCGATCACGTGCACCCCCGTGGCACGTGAGGCCGCGACCAGCCGGTCGGAGTGCCGCCCCATGGCGAACGGCGTCCACTGGGCGAGCGCCCCGCCGCCGAGGTCGCGGAAGGTCCGCAGCGTGCCGAGCGCGGCCTCCTCGTCGTCGAGCGGGAGGGGCAGCGCGGGGCTGCGCAGGAAGAGGTGGTCGTGCGCGTCGACGAGGCCGAGCGCGGCGGGCCCGATGTCGCCGAGCACCGTGCGGACGGTGCGGGGCCCGGTCACGGGGCCTCCTCCGGCTCGGTCTCGCGCAGCACCGCCGCGGCGACGCGCAGGCCCGCGAGGGCCTTGGGCACCCCGACGTAGGGCGCCAGATGCACCATCACCTCGACGATCTCCCGCGGTTCGACGCCGATCCGCAGGCTGTTGCGGACGTGGTCGTCGAGCTGCGGCTCGACCCCGCCGAGCGCGGTGAGCGCGGCCATCGTGGCGATCTGCCGGTCGCGCAGCTCCAGGCCGTCGCGCTGGTACGTCCCGCCGAAGAGGCTGGTGACGATCCAGTCGGGAAAGCCGGGTGCCAGCGCGTCCAGGCCGGCCAGGGTGCCCTCGATCGTCTCGGGGCCGGCGAGTTCGCCGAGCAGCCGGTAGCCGGCCGCGCGGTCGATCACGGACTCGCGCATCACCACATCCTCCCCTCGGGCAGCTTGTCGAGCTCCGGGCGCGACAGGTGCAGCACCTGGTAGCGCTCCTCGCCGGGTGATTCGGGCGTGTCGGGCACGGTGTCCTCCCAGAGGGTGAAATGGAGCAGCTCCCAGTGCCGCGGGTCGACGACGAGCGCGGTGGAGTGCACGCCGGGCCGTTCCGCGGTGCGCGCCAGGTCCTCCAGGCCGCGCTCGACCGCCTCGGCCGGGGCCGTACCGGCGGGAATCGGGTACGCGCGGCGGGCGGCGGCGCGCGGCGCGGCCTCGTAGGCGGAGCCACGGGCGAAGCCGAGCCCCGTCCAGTGCTCGACGGCCGGGCGCCCGAAGTCGGCGCACAGGCCCTGGAAACCGGCTCCCCACAGGAAGCTGTTCATGCCCTCGGGGGTGTTCCACAGGTAGAAGGGGGCGTACTGGTTGACGGGCGAGCCGTCGACGCCCCGCTCCCGTATCAGATAGGCCTTCTGGCCGAGCCCCGGGAAGTCGTCGAGCAGATGGCCCTTGGTGGCGACCCGGTGGCGGATGATCCGCATGTCGTAGTCGGCGGGCAGGGTGATCCGGTAGTTCATGGCGTGCACGAGCACGTCCTCCTGAGGTCTCGGCTGGTTACGGGGGTACGGCCGCGGTTCACGCGCGGGGGACGGCCTGGGCCGCGAGGAGGGCGACCGCCCCGCGGACGGCGGCGTCGAAGGGCTCCTGCGAGTCGGCGGCGCGGGCCAGCACGTACCCGCCCTGGACGACGGCGACGATCGCCGCGGCGGTGTCGTCCGGGTCGAGGCCGGGCCGCAGCTCGCCGGACGCGACGCCCTCGGCGATGACGCCGGAGAGGTGGCCAATCAGCCAGGCGAAGGTCTCCTGCACGGGCGCGCGCAGTTCGGGGCTCGCGATCACGTCGGGGTCCATCGCCATCCTCCCGACGCGGCAGCCGCGCAGCGCGTCGCGCTCGCGGACGAGGTAGGCGGTGGCCCGCTCCAGCGCGGTGCCGCCGCGGGCGATCTGCTCCTCGGCCTGGGCCCGCAGTTGCGCGGCGCTGCGGCGCATCGCGGTGACCGCGAGGTCGGGCTTGCCGCGGAAGTGGTGGTACATGCTGCCCTGCCCGGCGCCCGCCCGTTCCTGGATGGCCTTGGGGCTGGTGCCGACGTACCCGCGCTCCCACAGCAGCGCCTGCGCGCTCTCGATGAGTCGTTCCGACGTCTCCATGATCGCAGTGTACATACTAGTAGGTACAGAAAGCCAGCCGGAAAGCCGGAAGGCCGGGACGGCCCCTCCCCCGTAGGGGGCCGCCCCGGCCGCGATGGTGCGGTTCGGGCAGGTCAGACGTGCAGGCCGGACACCGTCAGGCCCGCCTCGTCCGCGCCCGGCGCGCCCTTGAGGACCACGCCGCCCGCACCGGGGTGCACGCTCACGCCGCCCTTGCCGGGCTGCGTGGTGACACCGCCGGCGCCGGGCAGGCCCTTCGGCGGCGCCGGGCATTCGGCGCCCGTACCGACGTGCACCGAACCCGCGGGCGCGGGCTTGCCGTTGACGTAGACCGTGACCTTGCCGTTCACGACCTTCACCACGACCTTGTCCCCGGTGCCCTTGCCGGGCCCGCCGGGCCTCCCGGGCAGCGGCGGCAGCGTGACCGGGCCGCCCTTGCCACCCGGCTTGCCGACCTGGACGATGCAGACGACCTGCTTGCCGCCCTTGGCCCCGCCCTTCCCGCTGCTCTTGCCGCCGTCCTTGCCGGCGGGCTGCGCGTGGGCCGCGTGCGCGGCCGACGGTGTCGCGGCGCCGCTGACCGGCGCCGCCGCGACGCTCGCCAGGCCCAGCCCGGCCACGAGGGCGAAGCCCGCGGCAATCCTCTTGTCGATCATCGTGTGCTGTCTCCCGTTCGAGATCGCCGGACCGGCCGGTCCGGCGGTCAGCAGGCTCGTCCGCGGCGGGTGAAGCGGACCTGAAGGCCCGCCAGATGATCTTCATGTTCGCCTTAGGTGGCAGCCCGCACGCTGGGGAGGTGCGCATACTCGTGGTGGAAGACGAACGCAGGCTGGCCGAACTCCTCGCCGACGGGCTGAGCCGCGAGGGCTTCGCCGTCGACCTCGCGCACGACGGGCGCGAGGGGCTCTGGATGGCCACCGAGCACGGTTACGACGCGATCGTGCTCGACGTGATGCTCCCGGAGCTGGACGGCTACGGCGTCTGCCGCAGGCTGCGCGAGGCCGGCGTGTGGACGCCGATCCTCATGCTCACGGCGATGGACGGCGAGTACGACGAGGCCGAGGGGCTCGACACCGGCGCCGACGACTACCTCACCAAGCCCTTCTCCTACGTCGTGCTGCTCGCCCGGCTGCGCGCCCTCGTGCGGCGCGGGCTCCGCGAGCGCCCCGCGGTGCTGGCGGTGGGCGACCTGCGGGTCGACCCGGCGGGGCTGCGCGCGAGCCGCGGCGACGTGCTGATCCCGCTCACGCCCAAGGAGTTCGCGATCCTGCACTGCCTGGCCCGGCGGCCCGGCGAGGTGGTGCCCAAGTCCGAACTGCTCGCGCGGGCCTGGGATTTCGCCTACGACGGTGACTCCAACGTGGTCGAGGTCTACATCAGCGCGCTGCGCCGCAAGATCGACAAGCCCTTCGGCCGCAGCACGCTGCGCACCGTCCGCGGCGCCGGCTACCGGCTGGAGGCCTGAGATGAGCGTCCGGCTGCGCACCACGCTCGCCGCGACCGCCGTGGTGGCGGTGGCCCTCGGCCTCGCCGCGGCCGCGCTCCTGCTGTCGCTGCACGCGAGCCTGACCCGCTCGGCGCGGGAGCTGGCCGTCCAGGACGCGGGGCAGAAGGCGGCGCGGTTCCTGGAGCAGTACGGCGCGCCCGGTGGCGGCATGACGGTCGCCGGCGGAGCCGTGGGTCAGGCGCCGCTGCCGCCGGGGACACCGCCGCCCGGGAAGGGCACAGGCACGCTGGTCGTCTCGGTGAACGTGGACACCGGCGCGGGCCCGGTCACCGTCCAGGGCACCGCGTCCCTCGCGCCGGTCCGCGCCGCGATGCGCACCCTCACCTGGGTGCTGGTCCCGGGCATCCCCGCGCTGCTCGCACTCGTCGCCCTGCTGAGCTGGCACGCCACCGGACGGGCACTGCGCCCGGTGTCCGCGATCCGGGCGAAGGTCGACGGGATCACCGCGCGGGATCTGCACGAGCGCGTGCCCGAGACGGACGCGCGCGACGAGGTCGCGGCCCTGGCCCGTACCGTCAACGCCACCCTCGACCGGCTGCAGCGAGCGGTCGGCGCGCACCGGCAGTTCGTCGCCGACGCGGCGCACGAGCTGCGCAGCCCGATGGCGGTGCTGCGCACCCGCCTGGAGCTTGCCGCGCCGTCGCAGCAGCCCCTCGCCCGCGAGGCGCTCACCGACGTCGAGCGCCTCCAGACGCTCACCGCCGACCTGTTGCTGCTCGCCCGGCTCGACGCCCGCGAGCCGATCCGCACCCGGGAGACGGACCTGGCGCAGATCGTCGCCGAGGAGGCGGCGCGGGCCCGGCCGCGCGCCGACGTCGCGGTACGGATGCGGCTCACCCCCGACGTGCTGATCGACGGCTCGCCCGACCACCTGCGGCGGATGGTGGCCAACCTCGTCGACAACGCGGTGCGGCACGCGTCGGGGACGGTGACCGTCGAGCTGACCCGCGACGGGGTACGCGGCCGGGCGCGGCTGGACGTCGCCGACGACGGGCCCGGCATCCCGCCCGAGCACCACGCCACCGTCTTCGACCGCTTCACCCGGCTCGACCACGCGCGGACCCGCGACACCGGCGGATCGGGACTCGGCCTGCCGATCGCCCGCGACATCGCGCTCGCCCACCGCGCCTGGCTCCAGGTCGTCCCCGGCGGCGGACCGGGGGCGACGCTGCGCGCGTCCTTCCCGCTGCGTGCCCCGGCCGGCCCCGGCCGTTCAGCCCGCGGGGGCGAAGCCGATCTGCGCGGTGCTCACGACGGTGCCGAAGCGCGGGAAGTCCAGTGCGACCGCGGCCTCGTGCTCGGCAGCGGTCAGCGCCGCCATCGCGTCGGACGCGAAGACCAGCCGGTAGTCCAGGTCGCAGGCGGCCCGGGCGGTGGACTCCACGCCCAGGTTGGTGGCGATCCCGGCGAGCACCAGGGTGTCCACACCGCGCTCGCGCAGCAGTTCGTGCAGGCCCGTGTCCAGGAAGGCGCCGATGGTGCGTTTGACGACGACGAGGTCGCCGTCCCGCGCCACGCCCGCCGCCAGACCGCTGCCGGCCGGCTGCTCGGTGACGCCCGGCCGCTGCGTCCGGACGGCCACCACCGTGGCGCCCGCGGCCCGGAAGGCGCCGGCCAGTTCGAGCGCGGCGGCGAGCACCGCGGGGCCGGGCAGCGGGGCGAGGGGTAACGCGATGATGCGGTCCATGAGGTCGATCGTGACCAGCGCGGTGCGCGCCGGGTCGAGGCCGGGGGCGAGCGGGGAGCCGCCGCGGCGTCCGTGATCATGTGCGGTCATGTGCGGTCACCCTACCTGCAGCCCCCGCCGGGCCGCCCGGTGTTCACAACGGACCGTTCTCGCTCGCGAACCGCCCCCGAAGTGGCCCCGGCGCGATCGGAACCGGCCCCGCCGCGGGCGGCTTCCGCCATCTTGTGTCGGCGTGCGCCACGGCCGCTAGTGTGGTGGACACGCAACGCAGCGGGAGGAGCACGACGTGGCGGAAAGCACCACGGGACAGCCGGTGGCGGACGGGAAGAAGCCCAAGCTCGACCTGACGGACGCCGAATGGCTGTCGAGCAAGGAGGGCAACGGCGATGTGCAGATCGCCTTCGTCGAGGGCTACATCGCGATGCGCGACGGCCGGCACCCCGACGGTCCGGCGCTGATCTTCACCCCCGCGGAATGGCGGGCCTTCGTACTCGGCGCGCGCGACGGCGAGTTCGACCTCACCTGAGCGCGGCGGAGCAGGCCGGGGCACGCGCGGACGCGTACCCCGGCCCTTTCGTGTCAGGGCCGCGCCCCGGCCGTCACGGCCAGTTGCCCAGCTCCGGCAGCGGCCCGCCCTCCAACGGCCCCTCCGGGCGGCGCCCGGCGAACCACGCCGCGAGATCGGTGAGCCGGCCCTCGACGGCGATCGGCGCCCCGCGGCCGTACGTCCACACCTCGCCGGTGTCGACGGCGGTGACCGTCAGCCCGACCCCGCCCGGCGCCCGCACGGACAGGAAGTCGAGCAGGTGGGTACACAGCTGCGGCGACCAGCCGGAAGGGCCCGCGCCGAGCAGCGCGTCCACCGTGTGGATCTCCAGCTCCCGCCACCAGGCCAGCCCCACCGTGCGCAGGGTGCCGTCGCGGTACGCCACCGGGCGCCCCCAGTCGCCGGGCCCGACCGCGGCCCAGGACGCCTCCGCCTCGTCCAGCGCGTCGGCCAGCGCCGCGGTCAACCGCGCCGCGGGGCGCCCGTGTCCGGCCTCGATCGCGGCGTCCCGCGCGGGCCTGCCGCCGTCGTAGACCTCGATCGTCCTGCCCCGCAGCGCGTAGCGCGCCTGTCGCGCGAGGGCCTGCCCGACGCCCTCGATGTGCGTGAGGACATGGCCGCGGGTCCAGCCGGGCAGCGCGCTCGGGGCGCGCAGCGCCTCGTCGGTCAGCTCCCCGGTGAGCCCGCGCAGCCTGGCCAGACCTGCGGCGAAGGCCTCCTGCAGATCGGGCTCCGGCTGCTCGGCCGCCCCCTCGCCGTCCGTCCCGCCCGCCGTCCGCTCGGTCACGGCCACAGCAGTCCCCTTTCCCATCCCTCGCCGGTGTGCGTGTAGACGACCCTGGTGTGCCGCCGGTCCCGGTCGCCCTGCCAGAACTCGACGCTCCGCGCGTGCAGTGTGTAGCCGGTCCATCCCGGCGCGACCAGCCCGGGGTCGGCCTCGACGCGGGCGGCGGCCTCGCGCACCGCCGTGTCCCGGGCCGCCGGGTCGGCCAGCGGCGTGGACTGCCGGCCGAGCAGCGCCTCGGCGCGCGCGGCGGGCGAGCGGGCCAGGAAGTCCGCGGCGCTCCCGGCCGCGCCGCCCGGCTCCACCCGGCCGCGGATCCGGACCTGCCGGGCGAGCGGCGACCAGTAGAAGGTGAGCGCGGCCGCGGGCCGCGCGGCCAGCTCGCGGCCCTTGCGGCCGCCCGCGTCGGCGGCGAAGTGCCAGCCGTCGGGGGAGACGTCCTTGAGGATCAGCACGCGGGCGGCCGGGTCGCCGTCCTCCCCCGTGGTGGACAGGGTCATCGCGTGCGGCTCGCGCACCCCGGCCCGTACGGCCGCGAGCAGCCAGTCGACGAACAGCTCACGCGGGTCGGGCGGCAGCGAGCCGAGGTCGAAACCGGGCAGATCACCGGCGAACACGTCCAGTCCGCGCAGCAGTTCACGCAGGTCGGACACAGACACCCCCTCCGTGTTAACGGTTTTTGCTCACCGTACCATTAGGTCATGGCCGCTGATCATCTCGCGCTGGACCTCGCCGTCACCATCCGCCACGACGGGCACGGCGGCGTCGCCGACGACCTCGCCGAGCCGGCCGGGCTGACGCGCTGGGTACGGGCGCGCGCCGACGCGCTGCGGGCCGACCTCGCGGCGGGCGGCGGCGCCACCGCCCCGTTCACCGCCGAGGACTTCACGGCCGACGCGGCCGCGCTCGCCGCCGCCGTCGAGGTGCGCACCGCACTGCGCGCGCTCTTCGCCCGCGCGGTGCGGCCCGGCCCGGCCAGCTCCGCGGACGAGGGGCGGCTGCCGCCCGCCGGCCAGGCCTTGGAGCGGCTCAACGCGGCCGCCGCGCTGGTCCCTTACGCGCCCCGGCTGGAGTGGCCCGCCGGCGGGCCCGCGACCGCCGCGCGCGCCGCCGCCCGCACCCCGCGGGCCGCCGACCTCGTCGCCGCCGCGCTCGCCCGGCACGCCATCGCCTTCCTCGCCGGCCCCGACCGGGAGCGGCTGCGGGCGTGCCCGGCGCCGCGCTGCGTGCGCTACTTCGTCAAGGAGCACACCCGCCAGGAGTGGTGCAAACCGTCGTGCGGCAACCGCGCCCGCGTCGCCCGCCACGCCGCCCGGCAACGCGCCGCGTCCGGCCCCGCCGACCCGGCGTAGCGGACGGGGCGGGACGGGGGAGCCGCGCGAATACTGCTGGAGGCCCACCGCACCGGCATCCCGGCCGCACCTGCCGCGCGGTCGGCACGCCGCGCACCCCGCAGCGCCGACACCCTGGCCGTACCCGCTGCACCCGCCGCACGGTCGGCAGGCCGCGCACTCCGCAGCAAGCCACAGCACCGACACCTGGCCGCACTCGCCGCACTGGCCGCTCCCGCCGTGTCCGCCGCATGGTCCGCACCGCACCCGCCCCGCAGGGGCCACCCCACGTCGCGTACGCGGCGTCACTCGTCCGGGTGAGCCCGCTCCGCGGCGGCTACGGGCGGTAATGGGGCGCACCGGGGGCGCACGGGGGAACGGGCCCGGCACGTATCCCGGGCACGCCGGACCGGCGCCGCCCCGCACGGCAGGCTCGCAGCGGCCGCCCGGGCGACAGCGCCCCGCGTACGCCCCCGCCGCCCCGCGAGCCGTGGCCGGTCGTGCCCCCTGTTCGTGGCCGACCGGCGCGGCTGTTCCCGCTCACACACCGCACCCGACGGCGTACGCTGTGAGGCCGTACGAGGTCGACAGGCGACCGCGAGCGCGGCGGCGCGAACGCCTGAGCCCCACCGGCCGCGAGGGGGTGCCCATGCCGCAGCGCCACACCCGGCTCCGGCCTGCGCTGCTGGAACGCGACGCCCAACTCCTCGCCGTGGAAGAGGCCCTGGACGAGCTGACCGGGCGGCGCGCCGACGGCTCAGGGTACGAGGACGCGGCGCGCAGCGGCGGCCTGCTCGCCTTCTCCGGAGCCGCGGGCCTGGGCAAGACCGCGCTGCTCGCCGAGGTACGCCGGCAGGCCACCGGCCGCGGCTGCACCGTGCTGTCCGCACGCGGCGGCGAACACCAGCAGCACGTCGCCTTCCACGTCGCCCGGCAGCTGCTGCAACCGCAGTTCGCCGCGGCCGGCGAGGCCGAGACCCGGGCCGCGCTGGGAAGTTGGTACCGCGTCGTCGGCCCCGCGCTCGGCCTGTGCACCGCCGAGGGCGACGCGTCGGACGCCCAGGCGCTGCGCGACGGCCTCGACTGGGTGCTCACCCACCTCGCCGTCAGGCGCGCGCCCGTGGTGCTGGTCCTCGACGACGCCCACTGGGCCGACGCGCAGTCCCTCAACTGGCTGGCCGCGTTCGCGCCGCGCACCGACGACCTGGCCATGCTCGTCGTCATCGGCTACCGGCCGGACGAACTCCCGCCGGACGCCGAGGCGTTCCGCGGCCTGCCCGGCAGGTCCGGCCACCGCCCGATCGGGCTGCCGCCGCTCACCGAGGCCGCCGTCGCCCGTATCGTGCGCGACGCCGTGGGCGCCCACGCCGACGACGCCTTCTGCCGCGAGTGCTTCGAGGTCACCTCCGGCAATCCCTTCGAGGCCGTCGAACTGGCCGCCAAGGTCGCCGAGAGCGGCCTCACCCCGGACGCCGCCGCCCTGCACCAGCTGCGCGACCTCGCCGCCGCCGTCAAGGGCCCCGGCCTCGCCCGCCGCCTGGACCGCCTCGGCCCGTCCACCGTGCGGCTCGCCTGGGCGGCGGCCGTGCTCGGCACCGCCGGCACGCCCGAACTGGCCGCCGACGTCGCCGGGCTCGGCCACGAGGAGGCCGTCGACTGCGCCGAGCGGCTGCGCGCCGCCCGTATCCTCGCCGGCGGCGAGACGCTGGATTTTGTCCACCCGCTGATCGCCACCGCCGTCTACCGCGCCATCCCCGACACCATCAGGACCGGCCTGCACGCCCAGGCCGCGTGGTCGGTCGTGGACGCCGGGCTCGGGCCCAGCGCCGCCGCCCGGCATCTGCTGGAGACCCGCCCGGCCGGCGACCCGTGGGCCGTCACCCAGCTGCGGGCCGCCGCCCGCGACACCCTGCGCGCCGGTGCGCGCGAGGCCGCCCGCAGCTACCTGCGCCGGGCGCTGCGCGAGCCGCCGCAGGACGACGACCGGGCCGCGGTGCTCTACGAGCTGGCGTGCGCCTCGCAACTGCTAGAACCCTCCGTCACCGTCGGCCATCTGAAGGCCGCGCTGGAGGAGCCCACGGGCGACCCGGCGCTGCGCGACGGCATCGTCTTCCGGCTGTCGCAGTCGCTCGCGCACAGCGACCAGCTCGGCGAGGCCGCCGAGGTCGTGGCCCGCGCCGCCCGCAGCGCCACCACCGCCCGCGGGCGGCTGCGCATGCAGGCCGAGCAGTTCATGTGGGACGCCTTCCGCATCGACGAGCCCGACTCGCAGGGCCGCTCCAAGCGGCTGACCCTGCTCGCCGACCGGCTGACCGGGCGGGACGCCACCGAGCGCTACATCATCGGCCTGCGCGCGTGGGACGCGACGCTGCGCGGCGAGCCGTCCTCCGAAGCCCTGCGGCACTCCGCACGCGCCCTGGCCGGCGGCCTGCCCTGGGCCGACGAGACCCGCGGCTTCGAGGTGCCGGTGCTCGTCGCCATGACCTACGCCTACGCCGACCGGCCCGAGCGCACCGAGGAGCTGTTCGCCACCGGCGTCGCGGAATTCGAGCGGTTCGGCTTCCACGGCGCCCATCTCGCCTTCGGCCAGGTGCTGCTCGGCCACGTCCGCTACCGCCAGGGCCGGCTCACCGACGCCGAGCGCGCCGCCCGCGACGGCCTCCGGCTCGCCGAACGCGTCGGGCGCGGCACCCCCGTGCACTGGTACGCGGTGGCGGGCCTGGTCGAGGTGCTGCTGGCCCGCGGGCAGGTAGCACCCGCCGTCGAGGTCGCCGGGGACCAGGCCTTCCACGCGCCCTTCCCGTCCGCCGTCACCTTCCCCGACGCCCAGGCGGTGTACGGCGAGCTGCTGCTCGCCCAGGGCCTGCACGCCGATGCCGCCGCGGTCCTGACCGAGGTCGGCGGCCGGCTGGACCGGCGCGGCTGGCGCAACCCCGCCTGGTGCCCCTGGCAGATCCACCTCGCGCTCGCCCAGCAGCACACGGCGCCGGACAGCGCGCTGACGACCGCGCTGGACGCCGTGAGCCGGGCCCGGCAGTACGGCGCCGGCTCCGCGATCGGGCAGGCGCTGCGGGCCGCGGGCCAGGTCACCACGGGTGCCGAACGGCCGCGGTTGCTGGCGGAGGCCGTGACGCACCTGGACGCCTCGCCCGCGGCGCACGACCTCGCGGGCGCCCTCGTCGACCTCGGGAGCGCGCTGCGCACGGCGGGCGATCACGAGGAGGCCGCCGAGCGGCTGCGGGCGGGCCTGGCCACCGCGGAGAAGTGCGCCGCGGACGGAACGGCCGAGCGCGCCCGGGCCGAATTGGCGCTGATCACCGCCGCACGCGGCACTGCGGGCTGAGCACGGCCCAGTACCATGGCGGCATGTCCTTCCTCCGCCGCCGCCCCGCCACGCCCACCGGGCCGGACTTCGACGTTCTCGCGATGGACCCGGGGGACTGGCCCGGCGACCTGGGCGCCGGCCTGCTGCCCGGCCCCGACGGGCGCTGCGAGGGCATCTACCTGCGCTACGACCTCTTCGGCGGGCGCGGTCCCGCGATGCTCATCGGCAACCTCCCGGAGGGCTCGCCCGCCCGCCAGCTGGAGGAGGGGCAGGTGCCCTTCGAGGTGGCGCAACTGCTGGCCGCGCTCGGCAACGACGAGCCGGCGGTGGTGACCGAGACCGAGGACACCCCGGTCTGGCAGGGCGACGGGCTGCTGATCGTGCGCCGCATCAAGATCTCCGAGTCGCGCGTCGCCTGCGCGCAGTTCGACCGCAGCGACGGCGTCCAGGTGACGATCGCCACGTGGGACCGGCCGATCACCGACGACCTCTACCAGCTGCTCAAGCCGCTGCCCGCGGAGATGTTCCAGGCCGGCTGAGCCCCCGCGCTCAGCCCGACCGCTCAGCGGGTGCCGACCGCCGCGCGCACCGCCCTGCGGGCCAGCCCGCAGTCGTCGTGCAGCCGGCGCAGCAGCAGCCGCTGCTCCTCGCCGGTCTCGGCGGCACCCGGCGCCGGCGGGGCCGTGGAGCGCATCGTGCGCTGGACGGCCGTCTCGTAGGTGCGGATCTCCCGTGTCAGCACGAGCATCAGGTTCACCAGGAACGCGTCCAGCGCGGCCGGGCCCTGACTCTGCGCCTGCTGGCTGATCTGGCGGCGCGCCGCCTCGTCGTCGCCGAGCACCGACCACAGCACCGCCAGGTCGTACCCCGGCAGATACCAGCCCGCGTGCTCCCAGTCGACCAGCGACGGTCCGGCGGGCGACAGCAGGACGTTGGACAGCAGGGCGTCGCCGTGGCAGAACTGCCCCTGCGCGTGGGCCAGTCCGTGCAGCAGCTTCTGCAGGTCGCCCATGTCCCGGTCGGTCAGCAGCCCCAGCTCGTGGTAACGGCCGAGCCGCGCCGCGTAGTCGATCGGCGCGTCGAACGAACCGGGCGGCGGGCGCCACGCGTTGATGCGCGCGTACGCCGCCAGGGCCGCCCGTACGTCACCGCGGGCCGGGGTGTGCGAGGGGTGGCGCTGCGGCGAGACCACCCGGCCGGGCATCCGCTCCATCACCAGCACGCAGCTCTCCGGGTCGGCGGCGATCAGCCGCGGGACCCGTACCGGAGGGCGGTGCCGGACGAAGGTGCGGTAGGCCGCTATCTCGTGGCGGAAACGATCCGCCCACGCGGGGGAGTGGTCCAGCAGGCACTTCGCCACGGCCGGGGCGCGCCCCGAGGTGCCGACCAGCAGGGCGGTGCGGCCGCCGCGGCGCAGCAGCTGGACGGGGGTGAACTCGGGACAGATCCGCTGCACGGCGGCGACCGCGGTACGCAGCTGGGCTCCCTGCGGGCCGGTCAAGTCGAGTCTCCCGCTGAGCGGATGGGTCCCGCCGAGCGTCGCGCGCCGCAGGCCGGCCGCCGGCCGCGCTCTGAGCGCCGGTTCGGGCACGACGGGGAAGCCCTGGCGGCTCGCGGCCGGCCGGGGCGGAACGGGACGGGGCGGGGCGGACACGGAGGACGATGCCGAATACATGGGAGAAAGCAGATCCCTTCGTGTGCCAGCAGGCGAGGAGGCGCCGGGCCCCGGCCCGGTGCCGCACCCTGGGGAATGCGGCGCCGGGACGGGGTGGCGCGTTCCTACCTGACACCCGGGCGGCCGTGGCAGACCATCTGGCGGACCCTGGCGAACCCTGGCGAATAGTCGCGCGGCCCATGTCGGGGGGATGCCGCGGGGAATAGTGTCAACAGCGCCGAGGAACCTGGGGGCTTGACGTGGGCAATGTGGCCAACACCCGACTCGCGGACCTGTTCGCACTCACCGGCTGGTCCAAGGGCGAGCTCGCGCGGCTGGTCAACCGGCAGGCGGCGGCCATGGGCCATCCGCAGCTGGCGACCGACACCTCGCGGGTGCGCCGCTGGATCGACACCGGCGAGTCGCCGCGCGATCCCGTGCCGAAGGTGCTGTCCGTGCTGTTCACCGAGCGTCTCGGCCGTGTCGTGACCATCGAGGATCTCGGGTTCGACCGGCGCCGGCAGACGAGCAGGAAGAAGGCCGGCGACGGCCTTCCGTGGGCGCCGGAAAGAACGGCCGCGGTCCTCACCGAATTCACGGGAATGGACCTCATGCTCAACCGACGCGGTCTGGTGGGCGCGGGCGCCGCGCTCGCCTCAAGCACCGTCATCAGCAATGCCATGTACGACTGGCTGCACTCCGACCCGGCCCTCGCGGCCGACGCCCCCGTCCTCGACGACCCGCTGCACGCCGACCCCGCCGACTACGACCGCTACGAGGCGGCCCCGGTCGGCTCGCAGGAGGTCGACTCGCTGGAGGCCTCGGTGCAGGTCTTCCGGGCCTGGGACGCCTCACGCGGCGGCGGGCTCCAGCGCAAGGCCGTCGTCGGCCAGCTCAACGAGGTCGGCGGCATGCTCTCCTACCACCACCCGGCGCACCTCCAGCGCCGGCTGTGGGGCGTCGCCGCCAACCTGGCGGTCCTCGCCGGCTGGATGTCCCACGACATCGGCCTCGAACCCACCGCGCAGAAATACTTCCTGATCGCCGCGCACGCCGCGCGCGAGGGCGGCGACCGGCCGCGCGCCGGCGAGGCGCTCTCCCGCGCCGCCCGGCAGATGGTGCATCTCGGCAAGCCCGAGCAGGCGCTGGACCTGATGAAGCTCGCGCAGTCCGGCGCGGGCGAGCAGTCGCTGCCGCGCACCCGCGCCATGCTGCACACCATCGAGGCCTGGGCGCAGGCGTCGATGGGGCGCGGCCAGGCGATGCGCCGCACGCTCGGCGAGGCCGAGGAGCTGTTCGTGTCGGACCGGACCGAGGGCCCGGCGCCCGACTGGATGCAGAACTTCGACGAGGCCGACCTGCACGGCATGCAGGCCCTCGCCTACCGCACCCTCGCCGAGCACGAGCCCGCCGCCGCGCTGCAGGCGCAGGTCCACGCCAAGCAGGCCCTCGGGCTGCGCACCGAGGGCCACGAGCGGTCGACCATCTTCGACTACCTGTCACTCGCCTCGGCCTGCTTCATCGCTGACGACCCCGACCAGGCCGACCGCTACGCCCGGATGGCGCTGCTCACCATCGGCCAGACCTCCTCGCACCGCACCTGGGACCGGCTGCGCGAGATGTACCGCCTCACCGGGCGCTACTCCGACTACAGCCGGGTGCAGGAACTGCGGCAGGAGATCGAGTCGAAGCTGCCGCGGCAGAAGGCGGGAGGCGCCGGCGGAGCCCGCTACCGTGAGGCCTGACGGCCACGCCGGGCATCGTTACTGCGCACTTTCCCCACACCCGTTCCCGCACCCGATTCCGGCTGTCCGCTGCCCCTGACCCGGCACCGTACGGCCGTCTTACGGCGCGCTCCCTGCCGCTGCCGTTCAGCCGATCCTGGCGATCAGCACGCAGGCGTCGTCCTCGCGGTCCGGGGTGCCGAACTCCTCCGCCACCATCCGCACGCAGTCCTGTGCGCTCCTGGCGGCGGTCAGCCGCGGTGCCATGGCCAGCAGCCGGTGCCCGCCCCCGTCGGCCTCCGGCACGCCCAGGCCTTCGGCCGCGGCGCGCCGCGGGACGAGTCCGTCGGTGTGCAGCACCAGCAGGTCGCCGGGCGCGAGCTGCTCGCGGGCCTGGGCGTACTGCGCACCCGAGGTCGCGCCGAGCAGCACGCCGTCCGGCGTGTCCAGCAGCCGCCCTGCCCCGTCGCGGAAGAGCAGCGGGGCGGGGTGGCCGGCCTGCGCCCAGTGCAGCACCCGGGTGCTGGGGTCGTAGCGGCAGCACAGCGCGCTGCCCAGGGCGGGCTGCGGGGAGGTGTCGAGCAGTTCGTTGAGCCAGCCCATCAGCGGGCCGGGCTGGAGGCCCGCGACGGCCATGCCGCGCAGCGCGCCGAGCAGCATCGCCATGCCGGACGTGGCGGCGACGCCGTGGCCGGTGAGATCCCCGACGGTCAGTAACGACGAGCCGTCCGGCAACTGCATCGCGTCGTACCAGTTGCCGCCGATGAGCGCGCCGGTCGCGGACGGCAGGTAGTGCGCCGCCAGATCCATCGTGGTCGGCCCCCCGTCCTGCGGGAAGCGCTGGGCGCCGCGCCACGGGGGCAGCACGGCTTCCTGCAGCTCGACCGCCATCCGCCGCTCGGTCTGTGCGATCTGCCGCTGCCGCTGCAGCGACTCCCTGGTCTCGCGCAGGGTGCGCTGGCTGCGCCGCAGGTCGCTGACGTCCCGCAGCACCGCCCACATCGACTCCGTGCCGCCGTCGGTGCCGAGCACCGGCTCGCCCACCATGTGCACGGTGCGGACCGAGCCGTCGCCGCGCACGATGCGGAACTCGCCGTCGATCGGCCGCCCGTCCACCAGGCAGCCGGTCACCATGCCGGTCAGCAGCGCCTGGTCCTCGGCGAACAGCCACGACGGCAGCTCGTCCAGGGTGAGCGGCCCGTCGTCGCTGGTGCGGCCGAAGATCCGGTACAGCTCGTCCGACCAGTGCGCGGTGTCGGTGAGCAGATCCCACTGGGCGCTGCCCGCCCGGCCCAGCGCGCCCACGGCGGCCGCGTCGGGCCCGCCGTCGCGCAGCGGTACGTCCAGCAGCGGCGGCCGCCCGTCGGGCGTGCCGTCGTCGCCGAGGCCGTCCCGCAGCTGCCCGAGATGGGCGCCGAGGTCGTCGAGCTGGTGCACCGCGAGGTCGCACAGCGCGCGCCGCCAGCGCAGCTGGGGATTGCCCTCGCTGTCGCCGTCGCGCAGCATCGCGTCGACCCGGGTGCGCAGGTGGCGCGCCTCGGTGATGAGCGCGTCCACCGCACCGGGGTCGGGCAGTTGCGCGGCGGTGTGATCCGCATGCGTGGGGGACGGCATGACGCACTCCGAACGTGTCTGCTGGCAGGCGCTCTCGGCCGTGGCGGACGGAAGGGGCCGGTAACGACTGTTGCACAGGGAGCGATGGCCCGTAAGGGTTTCCGCGATACCCGATCCGGTGGTGCTTCTGGCATATGCCAGCTGCTCAGCGCGTTTTTGGCCACCCGATGGCCGTCCGGCCGCCGCCCGGCGGACGCGTCACCGCCCCCCGGGAGCCATCTTGCTCCTGGTGACGGGGGTACCGGAAGCGACAGCGCGCCCCCGAGTCGGTAGGCTGCCGCCGCCCGTCCCCCTCGTGGTCCACCCCTGCCGCCAGGCATGAAACGCCCGGTGGGAGGTAAGGATGCCGGGCATCAGCAGCGGAAATCCCGTTGCCATGGAATCCCCCGCACCGGATGCTGACCTCATGTTCGACCCAGACATAGCGCCCAGTGGCACTCTTCTCGGCCTCCTCCAGCGGGGGCGCGGAGACGGTCCCCTGCACGCCCTCGCGGCGCCGCGGGCCGAGGCACTCGCCGCCCTGGAGCACTGCGTGCTGCGCGACCCCCGGCTCGACTGGCGGGTCGAGTCGCGCTCCCTCTACTACGCGCGGCTCTACTCCGACCTGGAGGGCCCGCTCGACGGGATCGAACAGCACCTCTTCCACCCCGACGACGTGATCGCCCCCGACGAGCACCGCTGCGGCCTGGCCCTGTCCGTACTCGGCCACCTCGCCGGGTACGGCCGGCGGGACGCGCTGCGGCTGCTGCGCCGCTACGCCGCGACCGGCGGCTGCTGGGAATGGGCCCTTGACGAGCTGGCCGTCCGCGACGGGGAGGCCGGGCTGCGCGCCCTCGGTCCCGCCGTCGTCGCCCGCTTCCCGCGCACCCCCGAGGGCGACGCGGAGCTCGCCCGCGCCGTCCGCGAGTCCTACGAGCCCCGGCCCTGGCAGCTGTGGGCCGAGGACGCCGTGCACCCTGAGACCGCCGAACGCGTCCGGCGGGCCGGCGAGCAGGTCAGCTTCGACCGCTGGCAGCGCCAGCTGCGCTCGGCGGGCCCGACCCCGGGCTGGGGGGTCGCCGCCGTCCTGGACTGGGCGCAGCAGGGCCTCGACGCGCACCCCGCCGTCGAGCGGGACCAGCCCGCCGCCCGCTGCCTGGCCGCCGTCGCCGGGCCCGAGGACCGCCCCGCACTGCTCGCGGCCGCCGGGCACGGCCCGTCCGCCGCCCGCGCCGCCGCCCTGCGGCACCTGTCCGACCGCCGCGACCCGCGCTGCCTCGACCTGATCGGCGCCGCCGCAGAATCCCCCGACGAACGTGTGCTGCGGGCCGCCGTCGAATCCTTCGAGCGCATGCACGACGGCGCGGCCCTGGACCGCGCCCGCGACTGGGCCCCCCGCACCGACGCGCTCGGCGCCGCCGCCGCCCGCACCCTCGCCCGGCACGGCGAGCCCGCCGACAGCGGCCTGGTGCTCGCCGCGCTGCGCCGCGCCGTCCAGAACGACGGCGCCGACGCCGAGGGCATCGAGCCGCTCGTCGAGGGGGTGGGGCGGCTCGCCGCCTGCCACGCCGCGCCGCTGCTGCGCCACCTGTACCGCGAGACGTCCTGCTCGCAGCTGCGCGGCACCGCCGCCCGCGCGCTGGCGTGCGTGGACCCCGGCTTCGCCGCGGGCTTCGCGGTGGAGTGCCTGTGGGACTGCGAGGAGGCCACCCGCGAACTGGCCGCGCACCGCGCCGCCTCCGGCGACGTCCGGGTCCTGACCCAGTTGCGCCGCCTCGCCGCCGATCCGGCCGAGGAGGCCGAGGTGCAGACCGCCGTCCGCGGCAGGCTCAGCTCCGGCGGCACCGGGCGCTGAGGCGCCCTCACGGGGCCGGGGCCGGGGCCGACGCCGCCCGGGCCCCGCGGGGCTCCCGGCCCCGCCGAACGGCGCGGAAGGCGGCCCGCGCCACGAAGGACCGGGCCGGAGCGTGAGGCGCGGGCCAACGCTCACGGGGCGTTCCCCTTCGGGAAAGATCCTCGTGGCCGTGACAACGCCCGGCCCGGCGACAACCTCCGTATGAGAGTCGCCATCGTCACGGAATCCTTCCCGCCCGACGTCAACGGTGTCGCCCACTGCGCCCTGCGCACCGCAGAACACCTCGCCAGGACCGGCCACGACCCGCTGGTCATCGCCCCCGCAGGACCGGGCGACCAGCAGGCCGACCTCCCCTGCCCGGTCGTCCGCGTCCCCTCCCTCCCGCTGCCCGGATACCCCCAGGTGCGCGTCGCGCTGCCCGGCCGCCGCACCGCCGCCGCGATCGCCGCCCACCGCGCCGACATCGTCCACCTGGCCAGCCCCTTCGTCCTCGGCGTCCGCGGCCAGGCCGCCGCGACCCGGCTGCACATCCCCGCCGTCGCCGTCTACCAGACCGACCTAGCCGGCTACGCCAGGACGTACCTGAACGCGGGCGAGGCCGCCGCCTGGCGCCGCATCCGCGCCGTCCACTCCGCCGCCGCCCGCACCCTCGCACCCTCCAGCGCGTCCCTGGCCGCGCTCACCGAGCACGGCGTCCCGCGCGTCCACCTGTGGCCGCGCGGCGTCGACGCCACCCGCTTCCACCCCGGCCGCCGCGACGACACGCTGCGCCGCGAACTCGCCCCGCGCGGCGAGCTGATCGTCGGCTACGTCGGCCGGCTCGCCGCCGAGAAGCACGTCGAACTCCTCGCCGGGACGTGCGAGCTGCCCGGTGTGCGGGTCGTGGTGGTCGGCGACGGCCCCAGCGGGCCCGGGCTGCGCCAGGCGATGCCGCGCGCGGTCTTCCTCGGCCGCAGGACCGGCGACGACCTCGCCCGGATCTTCGCCTCCCTCGACGTCTTCTGCCACACCGGCCCCTTCGAGACCTTCTGCCAGACCGTCCAGGAAGCCATGGCCAGCGGCGTCCCGGTCGTCGCCCCCGCCGCCGGCGGCCCCCTCGACCTCGTCGACCACGGCCGCACCGGCCTGCTCGTGCCGCCCGGCGACGACCTCGCGGTCCGTACCGCCGTCCGGCTGCTGCACGCCGACCCGCGGCTGCGCGTCCGCTACGGCGCCGCCGCCCGCGCGACCGTCGCCGACCGCAGCTGGGAAGCCGTCGGCGACCTGCTGCTCTCCCACTACGACCAGGTGCTCGGCGAGCGCGCGACGGTCGCCGCGTGAAGACCGCCGGCCTGCGCATCGTCCGCGTCGCGAACTTCGTCACCCCCGTCTCCGGCGGCCTGCGCACCGCGCTGCGCCACCTCGGCGAGGGATACGCGGCGGCGGGACACGAGCCCGTCCTCGTCATCCCCGGCCCCGAGGCGTCCGACGAGACCACCCCGCAGGGCCGCGTCATCACCCTGCCCGGCCCGGAGATCCCCGGCAGCGGCGGCTACCGCGTCCTCACCCGCCGCGCGCCCGTCGCCGCCGTCCTCGCGTCGCTCGCGCCCGACCGGCTGGAGGTCTCCGACCGCACCACCCTGCGCTGGACCGGCGAATGGGCCCGGCGGCGCAGGGTGCCCGCCGTCATGGTGTCGCACGAGAGCGCCGACGGTGTCCTCGGCACCTGGGGCGTCCCGGGCGCCGCCGCCCGCCGCGCCGCTGACGCGCTCAACCGCCGCACCGCGCACTCCTACACGCGCGTGGTGTGCACCACCGGGTGGGCGGAGGCGGAATTCCGCCGGATCGGGGCCCGCAACGTCGTCCGCGCCCCGCTCGGCGTCGACCTCTGCGGTCTGCACCCCGGCCACCACGACCCCGGACTGCGGGAGCGGTACGCGCACGGCGCCGCCGTCATGCTCGTGCTCTGCTCCCGGCTCAGCCCCGAGAAGCGGCCCGACGACGCGCTGGAGGCCCTCGCGCACCTGCGGCGGGCCGGCGTCGACGCCGCGCTCGTCGTCGCGGGCGAAGGGCCGCTGCGCAGCCGGCTCACCACCCACGCCAGGACGGCACGCCTGCCCGTGACCTTCCTCGGCCACGTCGCCCGCCGCGACGACCTCGCGGCGATCCTCGCGACCGCCGACGTCGCGATGGCACCCGGCCCCGTCGAGACCTTCGGGCTCGCCGCCCTCGAAGCGCTGGCGTGCGGCACGCCGGTGGTGGCCAGCGCCCGGTCGGCGCTCCCCGACATCATCGGCCCCGCGGGCGACTCCGGCACGACCCCCGCGGAACTGGCCGCCGCCGTCCGCGCCCTCCTCGCGGTACCCGCCCCCACCCGCCGCACCCGCGCCCGCCACCGCGCCGAGCTCTACACCTGGCCGGCCGCCGTCTCCGCCTTCCTCGCCGCCCACACCGCCCTCCCCACCGGAATCCCCCGATGAGCCCCCTCCCCACCGACGCGGGAACCCGCGCCCCCAGCCGCCCACCGGCGGAAGGCCGCGTACGGGCCCCGGGTGGCAGTCGGCCGCGAGGGGCGGGCGTAACCCCAGCGGCGGGAAAGGCGGTGTCCCGCGCCAGGTGGCACCCCCTCGGGGGCGCGGGGAACTGCGCGCCCAGCTGTCCACCGGCGGATGGTCGCGTACGGGCCCGGGTGGCAGCCCGTCGCGAGGGGCGCGGGGAACTGCGCGCTCAGCCGTCCACCGGCGGATGGTCGCGTAGAGGCCCTGGGCGGCAGCCCGTCGCGAAGGGCGCGGGGAACTGCGCGCGTAACCCCAGCGGCGGGAAAGGCGGCGTCCCGCGCCAGGTGGCACCCCCTCAGCGGCGCGGGGAACCGCGCGCTCGGCTGTCCACCGGCGGACGGTCGCGTACGGGCCCGAGTGGCAGCCCGTCGCGAGGGGCGCGGGGAACTGCGCGCGTAACCCCAGCGGCGGGAAAGGCGGCGTCCCGCGCCAGGTGGCACCCCCTCAGCTGCGCGGGGAACCGCGCGCCCAGCTCCCGCGGCGCGAAAGGCCCGGCTCATGAGTGAGCTCAGGTTCGCCGTGCTCGGCGACTCCGTCAGCGAGGGCCTCGGCGACCCCGCGCCGGCCGGCGGCTGGCGCGGCTGGGCCGGCATCCTCGCAGCGAGCCTGGACGCCGACCTCCTCAACCTCGCCCGCAGCGGCGCCCGCACGGGCGACGTCGCCGGCCCGCAGCTCGGCGCGGCGCTCGACCACCGCCCGCACCTCGCCTCCGTCCTGGTCGGCGGCAACGACACCCTGCGCGGCGGTTTCGCGATCGACCGGGCCGCGGCCGACCTCCACGCCGCCCTGGGCGCCCTGCGCGCCCGCGGCGCGGTCGTGCTCACCGCCTGCCTCCCGGACCCCGGCACCGTGCTGCGGCTGCCGTGGCCGCTGGCCCGCCCGCTGGGCCGCCGGATGCACGCCCTCAACGACACCGTGCACGCCCTGTCCGCCCACCACGGCGCCCTCCACCTGCACGCCGCCCGGCGGCCCTGGGCGACGAGCCCGGGCGCGCTCAGCGCCGACCGGCTGCACCCGAGCGAGACCGGTCACCGGATGCTGGCCGCCGACTTCCACGCCCTGCTCGCCTCCGCGGGCCTGGCCGCCGGACCCGCGCCCCGGCTCGCGCCGGACGGCCCGCCGCCGGGCCGCACCGCCTCCGTGTGGTGGATGGCGACCCGCGGCACGAAGTGGGTCGCGGACCGCTGCACCGACCTACTGCCCGATCTGCTGCGGCTGGCCGCCGAGGAATACCGGCACACCGCTCGCGGCACCGCGCCGCTGCTCGACCACGCCGCCCGGGAGGCGACCGCCCGGGCCCTGGAGTCGCTGGGCGTCACGGCGGCGCCGCCCGTTCATCCCGCGGGACGGGCCGCCGAACGCAGTACGACGAAGCGGATCCTGCTGCCCGGCACGGACTGGGCCGCGGCGGGCAGCGACTCCTCGGGCACCACACCGATCACCGGATAGCCGCCGGTCGTCGGATGGTCGGCGAGGAAGACGACGGGGCGCCCGTCCGGCGGCACCTGGACGGCGCCCGGCACCATGGGCTCGCTCGGCAGCTCCCCGTCCCGCCCGGCCGCCCGCTCCAGCGCGGGGCCGACGGTGCGCAGGCCGATCCGGTTGGAGGCGGGGGAGACCGCGTACTCGCCGGTGACCAGCGCGGTCAGCGCGCCGGGCGCGAACCAGCCGTCCCGCGGCCCCGGCACCAGCGGCAGGACCAACTCCCCGCCCGCGGGCCCGTACGGCAGGACGTCGGCGACGGCCCAGCCGGCACCCCGCCCGGAGCCGACCGGCAGCTCGGCGCCGTCGGCGAGCGGTGCGGGCCCGAGCCCGGAAAGCAGGTCGGCGGAGCGGCTGCCCAGCACCGGTTCGACCGCGAGCCCGCCGGCCACGGCGACGTACGAGCGCAGGCCGGCCGTCGCCGCGCCGACCTCCAGCACCGCGCCGCCCGGCACCCGCACCGGCGCCCCCCACGCGGCGGGCCGGCCGCCGACCCGTACCGGGCAGGGCGCTCCGGTCACGGCGACGAGCAGCGGCCGCACGGCCCGCAGCGCGCATCCGTTCACCGTCGTCTCCAGCGCGGCGGCCCCCTCGGTGTTGCCGACCAGCCGGTTCGCGAGCCGGTACGCCGGCACGTCCAGCGCCCCGGACCGCGGCACCCCCAGATGCGCGTACCCGGCGCGCCCCAGGTCCTGAACGGTCGTCAGCGCCCCGGCCCGCACCACGACGAACCCCACCACGCTCATCGCCCCCCTCCCCCCGATCCCCGCCCACCTGCACCCGCCGGAAGGCACTGCCCGGCACCGCGCCCGCGCCACCGCTGAGCCGAACCGCCCCCGCCGGGCCCACGCCAGGCACGGACCCGCGGCGCGCACTCCCGCCACGGACCCGGTGTGCCGCGGCCGCGCCTGCGGCTCACACCGGTCACGGCACGGAGGCGGAGGCCGCTGCCCGACCGGCACGGGACGCCAGCAGACGCAGGGACACGGCAGCCGTCACCCGCCACCGCCCAGCCTCCGCCCGGCTCCCGCCACCCGCCTGCCGGCGGCAAAGCCCGGCGGGTCCGCAGGGCTCGGCTCCCGCCCGCACGGGCCCCGCTGCGGCAGCCGTCACCCGCCACCGCCCAGCCTTCGGCCCGCCCTTGCCACCCGCCGGCCGGCGGCAAAGCGCGGCGGGACCGCACGACTCGGCCCCCGTCCGCCCGGCGGGTCCGCAGGGCTCGGCCCCCGCCCGCCCCGCGGGCCCCGCTCATGGCGTCACCTCCACGAAGCGGACCTCCGTGCCCGGCGAGAGCAGTGCGGCCGGGTCGCGGGACGGATCCCACAGCGGGGCGTCCGTCGTGCCGATGAGCTGCCAGCCGCCGGGGGAGGAGCGGGGGTAGGCGCCCGCGTAGGGGCCGGCCAGGGCGACCGAGCCCGCGGGTACCGCGGTGCGCGGGGTCGGGCGGCGTGGGACGTGCAGCTCGGGTGGCAGGCCGGTCAGATAGGCGAAGCCGGGTGCGAAACCGCAGAAGGCCACTCGGAAGGGCGTCGCGGTGACGATGCCGGGCACCTCCGCCGGGGCGACCGACCACAGCGCGGCCACCTCCGCCACGTCGGGCCCGTCGAAACGCACCCGCAGCTCCTGCGGCTCGCCGCTGCCCGGCCCTGCGGGCGGCACCTCCCAGCCGGTCACGGCGGCGGCGAAGCCGCGCGGATCGGCGAGGCCCGCGACCAGCACCGTCCGCGCCGCGGGCACGATCTCCCGCACCTCCGCGAACTCCCCGGCCGCGCGCCGCCGCAGCAGCTCGGCGTGCAGCGCCTGCGCGCCCGCGCCGTCCTCGGTCTCGACCAGCACCGCGTCACGCCCCATCGGCAGCACCCGGCACCTCATGACGCACCCGCCCCGTACGTCATACGAACGCCACCACCCGCACCCCGGCCCCCTCCAGGGCCTCCCGGACCCGGGCGGCGAGCTGCGCGGCGCCCGGCGTGTCGCCGTGGACGCACAGCGACCGCGCCGCGACCGCCACCGGCTGCCCGTCGACCGCGGCCACCCCCGCGCCGGAGGCGATCCGCACCGCCCGCTCGACCACCGCCTCCGGCTCGCCGACCACCGCGCCGGGCTCGCGGCGCGGCACCAGCGTGCCCCGCGGGGTGTACGCGCGGTCGGCGAACGCCTCGGCCACCGCGGGCAGTCCGGCGGCGGACGCGGCCGCCAGCAGCTCCGAGCCGGGTAGCCCCAGCACGGGCAGCCGCCCCGCCAGCAGCACCCCGTCGACGATCGCGGCGGCCTGCTCCGCGTCGTGCACCGCCCGGTTGTACAGCGCCCCGTGCGGCTTGACGTACGCCACCTGCGCGCCCGCCGCCCGCGCGAAGACCTCCAGCGCCCCGATCTGGTACGCCACTTCCGCCGCCAGCTCGTCCGGCGGCACATCCATCGCCCGCCGCCCGAAGCCGGCGAGATCGCGGTAGGACACCTGCGCCCCGATGCGCACCCCGCTCGCCGCGGCCCGCTCGCACACCCGCCGCATCGTCGCCGGATCGCCCGCGTGGAAACCGCACGCTACGTTGGCGCTCGTGACGACCTCCAGCAGCGCGTCGTCGTCGGTGAGATGCCAGCGGCCGAACCCCTCGCCGAGGTCGGCGTTGAGGTCGACGACCGCCCCCGCCGCACCGCTGCCGGATCCCGCGGCCGACCCGTTCCCGGCGTTGTCCGCCATGCCCGCCTCGCCGTCCTCTCCGTGCCTCCGCCCGGCCGGCAGGCCCCCGCGCCTGCCGTACGATGCCGGTGGACCGATCATGGCATCCCGCACCGACAACGGGCGCCCGCCCCGTGCCGATCCGTGCCGTTTCGTGCGATGTCGGTGGCACCGCCTAGGGTGTGGGGCGTGACCACGACCGTCCCGTATCCGCTGCCGGGTGCCCCCCGGCCGGCTCCGGGCCCCGCCGCCGACGAGGGCCTGGCCCGCCGCCTCAAGGCGCTCGCCTGCACCGCCCCGCTGCACGACCTGGACGCCCGCAAGGCCAATCTCGCGGGCGAGTATTCGGTGTACGCGATGGCGGAGGTCGCGCTCGCCGCGATCGACCTGGTCACCCTCCACATGGACTTCGACACCGGCGCCGACCACGACCAGATAGTGGCCAGGCTGATGCCCCGGGTCGCCGCCCAGACGCCCGCCCGCTCCCACGCCGAGCACGAGCGGGTCGCCCGCTGGGTGCTGGAGAACCTGATCAACGTCGGCAGCGCCGACCGCGGATTCCGCGCCGTCTACGGCACGTTCGGCCCCGACGGGGAGTACGTCCGCAGGGATTACGACTTCAAGCTCGTCGAGGAGGTGCCCGGCCCCGGCGGCAGCGTCTACCTGCGCGCCACCGACGAGGCCGTCAACGTCCTGGTGGGCGCCCTGGACACCGACGTCACCAGCGCCCAGATCGCCGCCGAGGTCAAGCTGGAGGTGCTGATCAGCCGGGGCAGGCTGGCCGACGCCCAGCTCGCCGCCGAGCAGGCCCGCTACCGCACGGTGCAGTACGCCGAGACGCTGCGCCGCACCCTGGAGGCGACCCGGCGCAACGTCCGGGCGGTGGACTGGCTGCAGCAGGTCCCCGACCTGATCTCCGAGGCCCTCGACCACGTCGCCGACCGCTACCGGCACGAGAACGCGATCCTGACCAACATCCGCAAGGCGCGCGACGAGGCCGAGGATCCCGAGCACAAGCGGCGCGCCGCCGAGCTGGTCGACATCGTCAAGGACTGCATCCGGCGGCACACCCAGCTCCAGTCCCGGCTGCTGGAGGCCGGCCCGCTCTTCCGCGCCGAGCAGGACCGGCAGGCCTTCGCCACGCCCCCCGCCCGCGCCGGACTCGACCTGTACGGGCAGCTCGTCGCCCCGCTGCTGCCGCTGCCGGTCGAGCACGCCTCCCGGGTCACCGACGCCTTCTTCGCACGCGGCACGGGCCTGCGCACCCCCGCCGCCGTCCGCGTCACCGACCTGGTCGAGCTGCTGCTCACCCCGCCGGTCGAACGCGACCACCTCGGCGCCGAGATGCCCGAGCCGGATCTCGTCGCCACCCCGGACGACAGCCGCTTCTCCGACGAGCAGCTCGAAGCCGCCCTCGACCTGCTGGACCTGCCGCACGACGCACCGCGCCGGCTGTCCGGGCTGCTCGCCCAGGCCCGCGCCCTCGACCCGGAGCTGCCCTACCTCGTCGCGCTGCTGTCCCTGCACGCCGCGTCGCCGCCGGTGGGCACCGCCGTACGGCAGGGCGAGCCGCAGCTGCTCTTCGCCGTGGACGACGGCACGGAATTGGACGACCCGGAATTCGGCGGCGCCGACCTCGTCCTCGGCACCGCTCGCCTCGCCGCCCGCCCCGCGGAGCCCAAGGAGCAGAAGGAGAGGACGCCGTGACCGACGACCGCGAGGAGCGCACCGACCGCAGGAGCGCGGCGGCCCCCGCGCCCGGCGCAGGAGCGGGCCGCGACACCGGGCGCGACGCGTACGACGGATACGCCGCCCCCGACGCGTACGAGCAGCCCCGCGAGGCCCCGCGCGAGCGGGACGCGCTGCGCGACCGGGAGGGCGGCGCGCTGACCGCGGGCGACGTCGCCGACGCCGCGCGGCTGGTCGGCTTCGGCCTCCAACCCAAGCTGCTGCCCGCCCGCGACGCCGAGTACGCCGAGCTGATCCGCCGGCACCGTGAGGACCCGGGCTTCGCCCGCACCGCCGACGCGGTCGCGGCCGGGCTCGGCCTGATCGTCCTGGAGGTCTCGCCGCGCGCCGGGATGGCCGTCGCCGCCGCCGAGGACTCCGTCTTCGCCGTCCGGATGGGGGATTACGCCCGGCGCGCCGCCTCCGACGCGGGCGACCGCTTCCTGCACGGCCTGGCCCACCTGGCCGCCGCCGCGCTCGCCTTCCCCCGCCCCGAGGATCTCGCGGACGACGGTTACATCGGCCGTATCACCGTCAACGGGGTCGACGCCTTCGTCCGGCAGGCCTGCCGCCGGCTGGAGGAGCGGGCCGACGAGAGCGGCGAGGTCACCGACCCGGCGAGCGACGCACCCGGCCTCGAAGCCGCCTGGCGGGTCTACAGCAGGCGCAGCGCGACCGGCGCGACCAAGGACGCCCGGCGGCTGGCCGGCTCCACCACCGGCATCATCGCCAAGGCCGTCACCTTCCTGGTCGACTCCGGCTTCCTCCAGCGCACCGGCGACGAGGCGGGCGGTACGTACCGCACCACGGCCCGCTACCAGCTCCAGGTCCGCGACATGGCCGGCAGCGCGGCCATGGCCGAACTGCTGGAGCTCGGCGTCGTGGCCGTCACCGACGGCACCGCGAGCCTGCTGCCCGCCGCCTCCGACGACGGCGCGGACCTGGTCGCCGACGCGGGACTGCCCTTCCACACCCCCGCCTGACCGCCCGCCCCGCCCTCCCGACCACCCGCCACCGACCCCTCCAGCCACGAGAGTCCGCCGCATGTACGAGCTTTCCCGACTCCGCCTCTACTCCATCGGGCCCGCCGGCGCGCGCTACGCCGACACCGTGCTCGATCTGCGGGGCGTCGGCGAACCCGTGCCGCGGCCCGCGCCCGCCCAGGGCGACTTCTTCGCGGACGAGCCGACCGGCCCGCCGCGCCGCCCCGCCCCCGCGGGCGTGCTCTTCCTGGAGAACGGCGGCGGCAAGTCCGTCCTGCTCAAGCTGATCTTCTCGGTCATGCTGCCCGGCCACCGCAACACCCTGGGCGGCGCCAGCTCCGGCGTGCTGCGCAAATTCCTGCTCGCCGACGACTGCGGGCACGTCGCCCTGGAGTGGCAGCACACGCTGACCGGCGAACTGGTCGTCGTCGGCAAGGTCAGCGAGTGGCGCGGCCGCCAGGTCTCCACCGACCCGCGCAAGTTCGCCGAGGCCTGGTATTCCTTCCGCCCCGGGCCCGGCATGAGCCTGGACTCGCTGCCGGTCGCCGAGTCCACCGCTGTGCGCCCGCCCGTCGAAGGCGCCTCCGGGGCGCGCGGCCGGCGCCGCACGATGAAGGGCTTCCGGGACGCCCTCACCGAGGCCGGCAAGGCCTACCCGAACCTGGACGTGGTGTGGGAGGAGATCCACGACCGCTGGAACGAGCACCTCGGCAACCTCGGCCTCGACCCCGAACTTTTCCGCTACCAGCGCGAGATGAACGCCGACGAGGGCGAGGCCGCGGGCCTCTTCGCGGTCAAGAAGGACTCCGACTTCACCGACCTGCTGCTGCGCGCGGTCACCGACACCCGGGACACCGACGGCCTCGCCGACCTCGTCCACGGCTTCGCCGGCAAGCTCGGCCGCCGCGCCGAGCTGACCGCCGAACGCGACTTCACCGCGGGCTCCCTCGACCTCCTCCAGCGCATCGCCGACACCGCCGAGGCCCGCGAGCAGGCCCGCGCCGTCCACGCCCAGTCCGAACGCCGCACCCGGCTGCTGGCCCGCCGCCTCACCGCCCGGGCCCGGCAGGAACGCGACCGCACCGCCGACATCGCGCAGGACATGGCGCAGGCCGCGCACGCCGTCACCGACGCCGGGCACTCCCGCGCGGGCAGCGCCCTCACCGCCGCGGAGATCGCCTACCGGCACGCCTCGCTCGCCCTGGCCGCCGCCGACAAGGGCGCCGCCGCGCTGCGCCGCGAGCTGGGCGACGCCCGCACCCTGCACTCCGCCTGGCAGGCCGCCGAGACCGTGCTGCGGCAGCGCGCCGCCGAGGACCGGCTGCACCGCGTCAGCGTGGCCATCCGCGAGGCCGAACGGGACGCGGCCCCCGCGCTCGCCGCCCGTACCACCGCCGCCGCCGACCTCGTCCGCGCCCTGCACGGCGCCGCCGCGCGCGCCGAGGCCCAGGCCGACACCGAGGAGGAGCGCTCGGCGCAGCTCCAGGAGCGGTCCGAGGCCGCCCACCGCGACGCGACCGCCGCCGCTACCGAGGCGCAGCGCGCCCGCAGCGAGGCCGGGCACCTCGCGCAGCGGCTCGCCGAGGTCGAGCAGGAGACCGCGCAGGCCGTACGGTCCGGCTGGCTCGACGACTCCGCGCCGGACGCCGACCCGGCCCGCGCCGCCCTGGCCGCCGCCGCCACCGAGGAGAGCGCGGGCGACCTGGCCCGCGCCGCGGCGGAGTCCGCACGTGCCGCCGCCGCCCGGGCACGGGAGGCCGCCGGCACCGAATCCCGCGCCGAACTGGCCGCGGCCCGCGCCGCCGACGCGCTCTCGACCGCGGAATCCGCCCTGGCCGCGGCGACCGTCGCCGCCACCGCGCTGACCGCCGAGCCCCGCATGACCGCGCTCCTCAGCCTCCCCGCCCCCCGCACCGAGCCGGGCGCCCCACCCCAGGACGCCGCCTCCGTCCCGGGAGCCCGGGCAGGCGGTACGTCCGCGCCGGGCCGCGGCACGCCGGGTTCCGCACCTGGCAGCAGCGGTGCCGCCTCGGGAGCTTCGGGCGCCGCCGTGCCCCCGGCGCCCGGCGCGACCGCGACCGCCGGTGCTCCCGGGTCCGCGGCACCCCCGGCGGACCCCGGCGGGACCGCCGGCCCGGGCGAGTCGGCTCCCGGGACATCCAGCGCCACCGTGGACGGCACCCGCCGTGGCAGTTCCCCTGCGGCTGCCGCATCTCGATCCGGTGACCTCGCTGACGGTGACGTCCCGGACGGCTCCCGTCCCGGCCGTTCCTCGGCCGCTGCCGAATCCCGGTCCCAGGCCCGCGCCGTGGTCGGTGGCCTCTCCGAGGGTGACGTCCCGAACGGTTCCCGCCCTGGCCGGTCTTCGGCGGCTGCCGCATCTCGATCCGGTGACCTCGCTGACGGTGACGTCCCGGACGGCTCCCGTCCCGGCCGTTCCTCGGCCACCGCCGTGCTCGGCCACCTCGCCGATGGCGACGGCCTCACCCCCGCCGTGCTCGACGACTTCGCCGAGCCGCTCCGCGAGCTTCTGGACAGCGCCGTCGCCTCCGCCGAGCGCCAGCTGTTCGACCTGCGCACCGCCGCAGCCGACGACGCCCGGATCCTCGCCGCGCTCGGTGACGGCGGTCTGCTGCCGCCCGGCCCCGACGTGCTGGCCACCGTCGAATTCCTCGGGGAGCACGGCATCCCGGCGCTGCCCGGCTGGCGCTACCTGGCCCAGGCCGTCGACCCCGCCGACCACGCGCTGGTCCTGGCGTCCCGCCCCGAGCTGGTCGACGGCGTCGTGGTCACCGACGCGGGCTCCTACCGGCGGGCCCGCGAGGTGCTGGAGCAGGCCGCGCTGCTGCCGAGGTCCGCGGTCGCCGTGGGCACCGCCGCCGCGCTGCTCGCCCCGCCGCCCGCGACCGCTTCCGGCAGCCCCGACGTCTTCCTCGTCCCGCCGAATCCGGCGATGCACGACGAATTCGCCGCGGACGGCGAGCGGCAGGCGCTGCGTACCCGGGCCACCGCCCGCGAGGAGGACATCCGGACGCTGGCCGCCCGGCTGGCGTTCGACCGTACGCTCGCCGCCCGGCTCGCCTCCTGGCGCGCGGCCTGTCCGCAGGGGCGGCTCGCCGAGCTGGCCGCCGAGGTCGCCGCGGCGCGCGAGACCGTACGCCGTACCCGTGCCGAGCTGGCCGACGCCCGTACCGACCGGGCCGAGGCGGAGGCGGCCGCCGCCGAGGCCGCGCAGGACAGCGACGTCCGCCGGGCCGCCGCCGAGCAGGCCCGGCGCGCCGCCGACGCGCTGTCCGGGCTCGCCCACCGGCTCCGCGAGCGCGCCACCTGGCAGCGCAGGGCGCGTGAGCTGGCCGCGGACGCCGCCGAGGCGGAGGCCCGCGCGGAGGCCTGCCTTGCCAGGGCCCGCGCCGCCGACGAGGACCGCCGGGCCGCCCAGCGCGCCTCCGACGACGCCCGCCGCACCGCCCGCGTGCTGCGCGCCGAGCGCGCCGAGATCGCCGGGGCCCCCGACGACGGCGCGTCGGGCACGGCGCCGGACGCGGCCCCGCCCGCCGCGTCCCTCCCCGCGCTGCGCGAGGCCTACCGCGCGGCCTCCGAGGTCTACGAGAAGGTGGGCGTCGGCGCCGACCTGCGGGCCGAGCAGGCCCGCGCGGAGAGCACCGAGAACGCTGCGCTCGTCGAACTCGACCGGCTGACCAACAAGGTGCGCAGCCGCGCCGCCCAGCTGCTGGAGGGCCCGGACGGAGCCGACGGCCCCTCCCGGCAGGCCGCGGCCGCCCGCGCCGAGGAGCTGGTGCAGACGCTGGAGTCGCGCGCCTCCGCCGCCAGCGAGCAGCTCGGCCGGCTGCGCGGCGAGGCCGAGCGGCTGGCCCCGGCCGACGGCGAGCCGCACCACACGGAGTTGCCCGGCGCCCTCGTCCCGCGCGACGCCGAGCACGCCCAGGAGCTGCTGCGCGCGGCCACCGCCGAGGTCGCGGCCCGCACCGAGGCGCTGGAGCAGGCCACCGACGCGCACGCGGGCCTGGTCGCCGCGCACCGCGCGGCCGAGGACGCCGCGAGCGGCTTCGACGAGACGGCCGCGCTACTGCGCGACCTGCTGCGGGACGGCCCCGGCCCGCAGCAGCCGGAGGAGGACGAGCCCGAGCCGTACCCGGGCAGCCAGGAGGCCGCCCGGCAGGCCGCCGCCGAGGCCCGGCGCAGCCTGCGCGGCTGCGCCGCGGATCTGTCCGCCGCCGAGACGCGCCTGCGGGAGGCCGCGGACGTTCTCGTCCGGCACGCCAACGCGGTCCGCTTCGAGCAGGTCAGGACGCCGGCCCGGCAGCAGATCCGGGAGCTGCCCGCGGCCGCGCTGCCCGAGCACGCGGCGGCGTGGGCGGCGGCGTTCGCGCCGCGGCTGCGGGTGCTCACCGACGAGCTGGAGCAGCTGGAGCGCAACCGGGAGATCATCGTCGACCGGCTGCGCGGCCTGGTCGAGTCTGCGCTCGCGACGCTGCGCTCCGCGCAGCGGCTCTCCCGGCTGCCGGAGGGCCTCGGCGAGTGGTCGGGCCAGGAGTTCCTGCGGATCCGCTTCGAGGACCCCGACCAGTCGGTGCTGACCGAGCGGCTCGGCGAGGTCATCGACGAGGCGACCAGGTCGGCGCTGCGCAAGAACGCCGACCTGCGGCGCGACGGCATGTCGCTGCTGCTGCGCGCGGTCGCGGCCGCGCTCCAGCCGCGCGGTGTCGCGGTGGAGATCCTCAAGCCGGACGCGGTGCTGCGCGCCGAGCGCGTCCCGGTCGGGCAGATGGGCGACGTCTTCTCCGGCGGCCAGCTGCTCACCGCCGCGATCGCGCTCTACTGCACGATGGCCGCGCTGCGCAGCAACGACCGCGGCCGGGACCGGCAGCGGCACGCCGGCACCCTCTTCCTCGACAACCCGATCGGCCGCGCCAACGCCACCTACCTGCTGGAACTCCAGCGGGCCGTGGCCGACGCGCTGGGCGTGCAGCTCCTCTACACGACGGGGCTGTTCGACACGACGGCGCTCGCGGAGTTCCCACTCGTGGTGCGGCTGCGCAACGACGCGGATCTGCGCGCGGGCCTGAAGTACATCAGCGTCGAGGAGCACCTGCGGCCCGGCCTCCCGGCGCAGGACGCCCAGGGCGAGCAGATCCACGGCGAGATCACCGCCACCCGGATGTTCCGCCGCCCCCCGGAGGTCCCGCAGCCCGCGGCCGCGGAGGAGCCCGCACCCGCGGAGGAGCCCGCCGGCGGCCCGGAGACCGTACCGCGGTCCTGACCGGCCGCCGCGTCACACCCCGAGGTGCCGCGGTATGTGCGGGCGCCGCCGCCCTCCCGTGCCGGAGGGCGGCGCCGCCGCACGCCCCTCCCGCCGGGCTCTGCGCCGTTCGGCGCGCCGGGCCCGCGCGGCGCTGCTGGGGCTGGAGAGCACCCCGTTGCGCTGGTTCCACACCTGCCGGGTCACCCACACGTCCAGCACCGCCCATGTCGCGACCACCGACGTCAGCACGGTGGTCAGCAGCATCGGCGCGGACAGCCACGAGCGCCCGACGGCGAGCAGCACGTCGATCATGCCCTGCACCAGCGCGACGGCGCTGATCAGCACCGCCCGCACCGCGGCGGCCCGCACCGGGTCGGCCATCCGTGGCCGCCTGGCGGGCTCCTCGACCCAGACGTTCCGCTGTCGCACGTCCATGATGAGTGGCTGCCCCGAAACCTCCCGGTGCATTCCGGGGAACGTTTCGCCGCAGACCTGCCCAACTCACATACATACTTTCGAGTTACCTCTGAGGCGGTAGTAGGCTCACGCCGTTTGGACGCGCGAGACGCGTGAACCGCCCCCACAGGGGGAAACCGTTGGGGAGGCCATGAGCTTTCGCGGTACGACGATCCGGCGGAAGATCGTGGCGCTGCTGCTGATCCCGCTGGCGTCGCTGACCGTCATCTGGGCGTTCGCCGCCGTGGTGACGGGCAGGGAGCTGCTCGACCGGCCCGACGTCAAGCGGGTCGCCGACGACATCGGATATCCCGGCATCGCCGCCACCCAGAGCCTCCAGCAGGAGCGCCGGGCGGCGATGATCTACGCGGCCAACCCGCGCGACTCCCAGGCGAGGATCGGCTACACCAAGCAGCAGCAGGTCACCGACGGCTCGATCGCCAAGATGCGCACCCGGATCAGCACCACCGGGGTGCGCGGCGACCTGACCGCGGAGTCCCGGCGCCGGCTGGACGCCTTCCTGACCGACGTCGAGAGCCTCACCTCGCTGCGGCAGCGCGCGGACGACGGCAAGATCAGCCGCAACGACGTCTACACGGCGTACAACGACATGATCACGCCGGCCTTCCAGCTCTTCCAGTCGCTCAACCCCTACAACGACTTCCGGCGCGACGAGCAGCACCACGCCGCCATCCAGCTGAGCATGGCCCGCGACCAGATCAGCCGGGAGGACGCGCTGATGGCCGCGGCCATCAGCGCCGGGCACATGAGCGCGGCCGAGCTGAAGTCCTTCACCTTCGCCGTGGCCGACCAGCGCGACGACTACCAGTCCAGCCTGTGGCTGCTGGGCGACGACCAGCGCGCCGGCTACGACGCCTACTGGCGCGACGGCAACGGCAAGACGCTGCGCGCCGCCGAGGACGCGGTCATCGCCGCGGGCGTGGACAACGCCCCGATCGTCGCCGCCCACCAGTCCTGGCCGTCGGTCGCCGCGACCACCATGGACGACCTGAACAAGCTGGACGACGCCGTCCAGAGCCGGTTCGGCGACACCGACCCGCCGATCGCGACGACCACGATCGCCGAGGCGGTCTTCGTCGGCGGCATCGGCCTGGTCGCCGTGATCGCCACGCTGTTCGTGTCGGTACGCATCGGGCGCGGCCTCATCCGCGACCTCACCGGGCTGCGCCGCGACGCGCAGGAGGTGTCCGGCACCCGGCTGCCGCAGGTCATGCGGCGGCTGGCGGCCGGCGAGGAGATCGACGTCGAGACCGAGGTCCCGCGGCTGGAGTACCCGGACGACGAGATCGGGCAGGTCGGCAAGGCGCTCAACACCCTCCAGCGGGCCGTCGTCGAGGCCACCGTGCGGCAGAACAGCCTGCGCAACGGCGTCTCCGAGGTCTTCGTCAACCTCGCCCGCCGCAGCCAGGTCCTCCTCCACCGCCAGCTCACGCTGCTGGACGCCATGGAGCGCCGCACCGACGACAGCGAGGAACTGGCCGACCTCTTCCGGCTGGACCACATGACCACCCGCATGCGGCGGCACGCCGAGGGCCTGGTCATCCTGTCCGGCGCCGCGCCCTCCCGGCAGTGGCGCAAGCCGGTGCAGCTCATGGACGTGGTGCGGGCCGCCATCGCCGAGGTCGAGGACTACGAGCGGATCGAGATGCGCCGGCTGCCGCGGCTGGCCGTCGCGGGCGCCGCCGTCGCCGACCTCACCCACCTGCTGGCCGAACTCATCGAGAACGCCGCGGTCTTCTCGCCGCCCCACACCACCGTCAAGCTGCACGGCGAGCCCGCCGCCAACGGCTTCGTGCTGGAGATCGACGACCGGGGCCTCGGCCTGACGCCCGACGCGCTGCTGGAGGCGAACCTGCGGCTCGCCGAGACCCCGGAGTTCGAGCTGTCGGACACCGACCGGCTCGGCCTGTTCGTGGTCAGCCGGCTCGCCCAGCGGCACGGCGTACGCGTCTCGCTGCGGCAGTCCCCGTACGGCGGCACCACCGCCGTGGTGATGATCCCCGACACGCTGCTCAGCGACACCGCCGAGGACACCGGGTCCACCCCCGTGTCCGGCACGCCCCGGCTCGGCGGCCTCGACCCGGCGGGGGACACCGAGCACACCTTCCGCCAGTGGGGCCTGGAGGGTGTCGACGACATCGGCGGCGAGCACCGCAAGGAGCACTCCGCCCACCCCGACGAGCCGCTCTCCGCGTCCTTCGGCCGGGGCCTGGACGCCCTCGTCGACCCGGCCGAACTGCCCCCCGGCAGCGGCGCCGACGCGGCCCCGGACCCGCTGCCGCTGCCCAGGCGCCGCCCGCGCGGCACCGGCACCCCGGTGCTGATCTCCGACCGCGCCCGCCGCCCGCTCGGCAATTCGCCCGACGAGGACCCGGCGGGCGGGAGCGGGACGCCGGACGCGGAGGACTCCGGCGCCGCGGCCGACCCCGCCGGCCACCCGGAAGAAGCGTCGCCCGGCACCCGGCAGCCCCGCGCCGTCACGGCCGTGCCCTCGCTGCCCGCGGGCGAGCCCCCGCAGGAGCCGGGAGAGCCGGAGGCGGCCGCGGACGGGCCCGGCAGCTCGCTGCCCCGCAGGGTCCGGCAGGCCAGCCTCGCCCCGCAGCTGCGCGGCGGCGCCCCGCGCCCCGCGGCGGGCGACGCCGAGGGCGGCGGCACCCCCGAGCGCTCCGCCGACGAGGTCCGCGCCCGGATGGCGTCCATCCAGCGCGGCTGGCAGCGCGGCCGCCGTGCCGCGGAGACCGCCCCCGGCGAGGGACCGGCCCCCGCGCCCGACGCGGCCCCGGCCGCCGGCGACGAGCCCGCGGGCGGGGCGGTCGAGCCGACGGCGCCGACCGAGCCGGCTGCACCGGCTGCACCGACGTCAGTGACGAGAACGACCAGAACGACACCTGAGGGGAACGGTCGATGACCGCACCATCGAGCCCGACACGTGAGCTGAGCTGGCTGCTGGACGACCTGGTGACGCGGGTCTCCAGCGTCCGCAAGGCGCTGGTGCTCTCCGGCGACGGCCTCGCCACCGGCGCCTCGGACGGGCTGACCCGCGAGGACTCGGAGCATCTGGCGGCGGTCGCCTCCGGCTTCCACAGCCTGGCCAAGGGCGTCGGGCGGCACTTCGCCGCCGGGCAGGTCCGGCAGACCATCGTCGAGCTGGACGAGGCCTTCCTCTTCGTCACCGCCGCGGGCGACGGCAGCTGCCTGGCCGTGCTCGCCGACGCCGACTCCGACGTCGGCCAGGTGGCGTACGAGATGGCGCTGCTGGTCAAGCGGGTCGGCGTGCACCTGGGCACCGCCCCGCGGCAGCACGGCGGCGCGGCGGGCTGAACCACCCCGCCGCACGACGGCGCGGCGTACACGCGGAAGGACCGGGCAGGAGCGACCAGCGGGAGCGGGGTGACACGGTGACATGACGGCTGAATCGGACCGCTGGTACGACGACGCGGCAGGGCCGGTGGTACGGCCCTACGCGATGACCCGCGGGCGCACCAGCCACGCGGCCGAGGCGAAGCTGGACCTGATCGCCCTCGTGGTCGCGGCCTCCGGTGGCGCGGGCGACGGCGGCGCCGATCCGGCCGACCCGGAGGACGACGTCTCGCTGTCCCCCGAGCAGGTGGAGATCGTCCGGCTCTGCCACCAGCAGCCGGCCTCGATCGCGGAGATCGCCGCCGAGGTCGACCTGCCCGTCGGTGTCGTCCGCGTGCTCGTCGGCGACCTGCTGGACGCCGGCCATGTGACGGTGCGTCCGCCCGTGCCGCCCGCCGAACTGCCCGACGAGAGCATCCTGCGCGATGTCATCAACGGCCTGCGGGCCCTCTAGTCACGCCCCGCCCCACCCCTCCCGTACCGCTGCGAACCGCCCCGCGGCGGGCGGGTTTTCCGCTACCGTTTCCGTCCCCGGTCCCCACCGGCAACTCCACCGGCGTCCCCACCGCCGCAGCCTTCCGGTCCTTCCGGTTCCCACCGCCGTTCCCCCCGCAGGAAGAAGCAGACGAGATCCATGGCCATCGTCCACGCCGAGCGCCGCCGGCCGTCCGCCCCGGACCCGGTCGTCCTCAAACTGCTCGTCGCCGGCGGCTTCGGCGCCGGAAAGACCACGCTGGTCGGCGCGGTCAGCGAGATCAGGCCGCTGCGGACCGAGGAGCTGCTGACCGAGGCGGGCCGCCCGGTCGACGACCTCACCGGCGTGGAGGCCAAGCGCACCACCACCGTCGCGATGGACTTCGGCCGCATCACACTGCGCGACGACCTGGTGCTCTACCTCTTCGGCACCCCCGGCCAGGACCGCTTCTGGTTCCTGTGGGACGAGCTGGCGCAGGGCGCGCTGGGCGCGGTCGTGCTCGCCGACACCCGCCGGCTGCCGGACTGCTTCGCCGCCGTCGACTACTTCGAGACCCGCGACATCCCCTTCACGGTCGCCGTGAACTGCTTCGACGGGGTCCGGCTGCACTCCCCGGAGGCCGTCGTCGACGCGCTGGACCTCGGGCCCGGGGTGCCGGTGGTGCTGTGCGACGCACGCGAGCGCGAGTCGGTCAAGCGGGTGCTGGTCAGCGTCGTGGAGCGCGCCGCGGCGCACGCCTCGGCCCGCCGGGCGCCCGCCGCCCCCTGACGCCCCCGGGCCCGTGACCCGCCGTCAGCCGACCCGCGGGCGGCGCGGCCGCACCTCGGGCTCGTCGCCGTCCAGCCAGTCCAGGCTGCGCCGGACGGCCTTCCTCCAGCGCGCGTACTCCCGTGTCCGCTCCGCCCCGCCCATCGCGGGCTCCCACCGGGCGTCCTCGCGCCAGTGCGCCCGCAGCTCGTCCGGGCCGTCCCACACGCCCGTCGCCAGGCCCGCCGCGTAGGCGGCGCCCAGGCTGGTGGTCTCGCGGACCACCGGGCGGATGACCGGCACGCCCAGCACGTCGGCCTGGTGCTGCATCAGCAGCCCGTTGCCGGTCATCCCGCCGTCCGCGCGCAGCGCCGCGATCCGCACCCCGCTGTCGCGCTGCATGGCGTCGACCACCTCGCGGGTCTGCCAGCTGGTGGCCTCCAGCACCGCCCGGGCCAGGTGCGCCCGTGTCACGTACGCGGTCAGGCCGGTGATGACCCCGCGCGCGTCGGACCGCCAGTAGGGCGCGAAGAGACCGGAGAAGGCGGGGACGACGTAGGCGCCGCCGTTGTCCAGGACGCTCGCGGCGAGCGGCTCGATCTCGTCGACCGAGCGGATCAGGCCGAGCCGGTCGCGCAGCCACTCCACGAGCGCGCCGGTGACCGCGATGGAGCCCTCCAGGCAGTACACCGGGCGCTCGCCGCCGAGCTGGTGGGCGACCGTGGTGAGCAGCCCGCTCGCCGACGGTACGGGCCGCCCGCCGGTGTTGAGCAGCAGGAAGCTTCCGGGGCCGTAGGTGTTCTTGGCCTCGCCGAGGTCGAAGCAGGTCTGCCCGAAGAGTGCGGCCTGCTGGTCGCCGAGCGCGGCGGCCACCGGCACCCCGGCGAGCCGCCCGGTGGCGGTGCCGTAGACCTCGGCGGAGGGGCGGATCCGCGGCAGGACGGCCTCGGGGATGTCCATGGCGGCGAGGATCGCCGGGTCCCAGTCCAGGGTGTGCAGGTCCATCAGCAGGGTGCGGGCGGCGTTGGTGACGTCGGTGACGTGCACCCCGCCGCGGGGGCCGCCGGTGAGGTTCCAGACCAGCCAGGAGTCGATGGTGCCGAAGGCGATCTCGCCGTTCTCCGCGCGGTGCCGCAGGCCCGGCACGCGCTCCAGCAGCCAGGCGATCTTGGGACCGGAGAAGTAGGGGGCGAGCGGCAGCCCGGTGGTCTCGCGGAAGCGGTCCTGCCCGTAGGCGCCGCCGAGTTCTGTGCACAGCCCCGCGGTGCGGGTGTCCTGCCAGACCACCGCGTTGTGCACCGGGCGGCCGGTCGCGCGGTCCCACAGCACGACCGTCTCGCGCTGGTTGGCGATGCCGAGCGCGGTGAGCTGGTCGGGCCGCAGCCCCGCCCTGGCGAGCGCGCCCGCGGCGACGGCCTGCACCTTCGCCCAGATCTCGGTGGCGTCGTGCTCGACCCAGCCGGGGCGGGGCAGGATCTGCCGGTGCTCGCGCCGGTCGGCGGCGACCACCCGGCCCGCGGCGTCGAAGACCAGGCAGCGGGTGGAGGTGGTGCCCTGGTCGATCGCGGCCACGTAGGCCTCCGGCCGGTCCGCGCGGGCGCGCGGACCGGCGGCCGGGCGTGCGGCCGGCGGGGTGGCTGCCTGGGTGGGGACGGTGCCGCTCATGTCGCGCTCCCTTGCCCGGTGGATGCCGGCCCGGCCGGCGGTGGGCGCGCGGATCCGCGGCGTGCGCGAACCCCCCACGCCGCCCCGCCTCGCGCTGCCGGAAGTGTTGCCCGGCGGTGACGGAGCGTCAAGCGGGCGTACAGCGCGGAAATCCCGGGCGGAAATCAGAGACGGAAACCGCGTGGACGGTGCCGGAGCCGGATGGTATGTTCTTCTCCAAGCGAGAAAGACTCACCTTGAGAACAACGCCGTGCGGCGGAGAGGGGGCGGTGGCCATGGCCGAGCCGGAGGGTACGCAGTCCGAGCGCGGCTTCCTCGCCGCGTACGACCCGCGCGCCTTCGACCCGATCGCGGTCACCGTGGACGTGGTCGCCCTGACCCTGCGCGCGGGTGGCCTCCAGGTACTGGCCGTGCAGCGCGGGGAACAGCCCTTCGCGGGCCGCTGGGCGCTGCCCGGCGGCTTCGTACGGGCCGGCCGCGAGTCGCTGGACGAGGCGGCGGCCCGCGAACTGGCGGAGGAGACGGGCCTTAACGCCGCGGCGCTCGGCCGCGTCCACCTCGAACAGCTCGGGTCGTACGGCAGCCCGGCGCGCGACCCGCGGATGCACGTCGTCTCGGTCGCCTACCTCGCCTTCGCCCCCGGCCTGCCCGACGCGCGGCCCGGTGGTGACGCGGCGGGCGCGGCGTGGCTGCCGGTCGAAGCAATTGCGCAGGCAATTGCAGCGACGGAGCAACCGGACACGGTGCGTGCGCGTCCCTTCGAGCAGGGTCGGCGGTCCGGAACCTACGGGGGTGGTACCGGCCGCCGGCCCGTCCCGCCGGGAGAGGCGCCCGCACCCGGCGGGGGCCTCGCCTTCGACCACGCGACGATCCTCGCCGACGGCCTGGAGCGCGCGCGGGCCAAGATCGAGTACACCCCGCTGGCCACCGCCTTCCTCGGCGAGACGTTCACCGTCTCCGAGCTGCGCGCGGTCTACGAGACGGTGTGGGGCGCCCCGCTGCACGCCGGCAACTTCCACCGCAAGGTCCTGTCCGTACCCGGCTTCGTCGAGCCCACCGGCGAGACCGCCGCCCGCCCGGGCAGCCGCGGCGGCCCCCGGGCCCGGCTCTACCGCGCCGGGGACGCCCGGCTGCTGCACCCGGCGCTGCTGCGCCCCGGCCCCGACACCGGGGACACCCCGTGACGGGCCCGGACGCCGCCTCCGGCGCCGACTTCGAAGCCGTCCCCGCGACACCCCGTGGCCCCGCTGCCCCCGACCTCCCGTCCCGATCGTCGGGCCGCACCCCGCGGCACACGTACGCCCCCGGCCCCGCACTCACCGAAGGCGACCTCGCCACGCTGCTCACCGCCCGCTACGAGGACGGCGGCGAGCACCGCACCGCCGTCCTGAAGACCGCCCGGCATCCGCGCGACAACGACCTGCTGGAGCACGAGGCCGACATCCTGGCCCGGCTGCGCAGGGTCGGCGAGGAACGCCACCGGGCCTACGCCCCCGCCCTGATCGAGAGCTTCGAGCAGCCCGGCGGGGACGGCGGCCCGCGCCGGGTCAACGCCCTCGAACCGCTCGACGGCTTCCGCACCCTCGCCGAGGTCGCCGCCGCCCACCCCGGCGGGCTCGACCCCCGGGACGCCGCATGGATGTGGCGGCGGCTGCTGACCGGGCTCGGCTGGGCGCACCGCGCCGGGCTGGTGCACGGCGCGGTCTTCCCCGAACACGTCCTGATCCACCCCGCCCTGCACGGCGTGGCGCTCGTCGACTGGTGCTACGCCACCGCGGCCGGCACCGACCTGCCCGTCCTGGTCTTCCGGCACGCCGCCGACTACCCGCCGGAGGCGCCGGCCCACCGGCCCGCGACCGCGGCCACCGACCTCCACCTCGCCGCCCGCTGCATCGCCGGCCTCATGGGCGACCGGGCCCCCGCACCGCTGCGCGCCTTCCTGCGCGGCTGCACCCTGCCCGAGCAGCACCGCCGCCCGCAGGACGCCTGGGCGCTGCTCGCCGAACTCGACGACCTGCTGGAACGCCTCTACGGCCCGCGTACCTTCCGGCCGTTCACGATGCCGCCCGCACCCGCGGGCTGACCGTACGGCACGAACCGCGCGCGGGCACCGCGCCCCTCCCGGCCACCGGGAGCGGCGGCCACCGCACACACGCACACACACCACACCCAGGGGGAAACCATGGGCAGCGGACGCTGGTCCACCGATGTCTACGACGCCGCCGAGCGCTACCGTGCCGCCTCCGGCACCGGCGCCTTCGCCTACAGCGACTCCGTGCGGCGCCGCTCGCCGCGCGACACCTGGCGCGCCCACCAGTCGCTCGACCCGCACGGCCTGACGGTGCGCGAGAGCCGCGACTCCGACGAGCACCCCACCTCGCTCGCCGTGGCCGTCCTCTTCGACGTCACCGGCTCCATGGGCGGCGTCCCGCGCACCCTGCAGACCAAGCTCCCCGACCTCTTCGGGCTGCTGCTGCGCAAGGGCTACACCCCCGACCCGCAGATCCTCTTCGGCGCGGTCGGCGACGCCACGTGCGACCGGGTGCCGCTCCAGATCGGCCAGTTCGAGTCCGACAACCGGATGGACGACGACCTCGGCAACATCCTGCTGGAGGGCGGGGGCGGCGGCCAGATGACCGAGTCCTACGAGTTGGCCCTCTACGCCATGGCGCGGCACACCTCGCTGGACTGCCACGAGAAGCGCGGCCGCCGCGGCTACCTCTTCCTCATCGGCGACGAGATGCCCTACGGCAAGGTCAAGGCCCGCGAGGTGAAGGCGGTGCTCGGCGAGACGATCCCGCAGGACATACCGGTCCAGGACGTGCTGGCCGAACTCAAGCGGAAATTCCACGTCTTCTACATCCTCCCCGCGGGCGCCTCGCACGCCGGCAACACCGACGTACTGACCCTGTGGCGCCGCCTGCTGGGCCAGAACGTCATCGAGCTGGACGACCTCGACGCGGTGTGCGAGACCATCGCGCTGACCGTGGGCCTCGGCGAGGAGGCCATCGACCTGGCCACCGGCCTCGCCGACCTCGCCGAACTGGGCTCCGACGCCGTCGACTCGGTCGCCCGAGCCCTGTCGGACCGGCGATGAGCACCGCCCGCGTCCCCGGCGGACGCCCCCACACCCTCGTGGTGGACCTCGGCTTCGGGGACGCGGGCAAGGGCGCCACCGTCGACCGGCTCTGCCGCGGCGGCGGCGTCAGCGCCGTCGTCCGCTTCAACGGCGGGGCGCAGGCGGCCCACAACGTCGTCACGCCCGACGGCCGCCACCACACCTTCGCCCAGTTCGGCTCGGGCGCCCTGCACGGGGTGCCCACCCACCTGTCCCGCTTCACCGCCGTCGACCCGCTCGCCCTCGCCGCCGAGGCCGACCACCTGCGCAGCCTCGGCCTGCCCGACCCGTACGCGCTGCTCTCCGTCGACCGCGCCGCACCGCTGGCCACGCCCTACCACGCCGCCGTGGGCCGGCTGCGCGAGCTGGCCCGCGGCGCGGCCCGGCACGGCTCGTGCGGCATGGGCGTGGGGGAGACCGCGCGCTACGCCCTCGCCCACCCCGGCGACGCGCCGACCGCGGGCGACTGCGCCTCCCGCCCCCGGCTGCTGCGCCGGCTGCGGCTGCTGCGCGACCGGCTCGCCGACGAGCTCGGCCCGCTGCCCGCCCCGCCCGTAGAGGCGTGCGCCGAGGCGTACGCGGCCTTCGCGGGCGCCGTCACCCTCACCGGCGACGACGCGCTGCGCGGCTTGGCCCGGCGCGGGCCGCTGGTCTTCGAGGGCGCCCAGGGCGTCCTGCTCGACGAGTGGCACGGCTTCCACCCGTACACCACCTGGTCGACGACGACCTTCGGCAACGCCGAGACGCTGCTGGCCGAGGCCGGCGCCGCGGGGGAGGGGCTGCGGCTCGGCGTGGTGCGCAGCTACACCACCCGGCACGGGCCCGGCCCGCTGGTCACCGAGGATCCCGAGCTGGCCGCGCTGCTGCCCGAGCCGCACAACGGCGACGGCCGCTGGCAGGGCCCCTTCCGTACCGGGCACTTCGACGCGGTCGCGCACGCCTACGCCGTCGAGGTCTGCGGGGGAGTGGACGCGCTCGCCGTGACCCATCTGGACGCCCCGGGCCGCTTCCCGTCCCTGCGGATCTGCCGCGGCTACGGCATCGACGGCGAACTGGTCGAGCACCTGCCCGCCGGTCCCCCCGGCGACCTGGAGCGGCAGGCCGCGCTGACGGCGCGGCTGCTGCGCGCCGCGCCCGCGCTGTGGGACACCCCGGGCGGCGAACCGACCCGCTGGAGCGAGGCGATCGGATCGCTGCTCGGGGCGCCCGTGGCGCTGGAGTCCTTCGGGCCGAACCGTCAGGACGTCAGGGACCTGCGGTCGACGGGGAAGTCGAAGTACGTGTCGGGGAAAGGCTCGGAATCGAGCGTGTAGTGCCACCACTCCTCGGGCAGGTTGGTGAAGCCCTGCGCCTGCATCGCGTCCATCAGCAGCATCCGGTTGGCGTGCTGCACGCCCGTCACCCGCGGGTCCAGGGTGTGCGCGAGGGTGTCGAAGCAGTCGAAGCCCGTGCCCATGTCCAGCGAGTTGTCCGGGAAGCGCTCGGCCTTCGGCCCGTAGCAGGGCGTCAGCGGCTCACCGGGCCGGTAGGGGCGGGTCGGCAGCGCGGGCAGCGGCACCACCGTCAGGTCCATGGTGCTGCCGCGGCTGTGCCCGGATTTCGCGGCGATGTAACCGTCCGCGAACAACCGGGTCTTGTCGACCTGCGGGTAGAACTCCGCCTTCATCTGCGTGGCGTCCAGGTCCGCGGCCCACGCGACGAAGTCGTCCACGGCCCGCTGCGGGCGGTAGCAGTCGTAGACCTTGAGCGAGTAGCCGCGCCGCAGCAGCCCCTGCTGCACCCGGTGCAGGCCCTCGGCGGCCGGGCGGGTCAGGATGCACATGGCCTTGCGGTAGCCGTCGACGGGGGCGCCGGTGAAGTTGTGCGGGGTGATGTACCGCATCTCCTGGACGATCGTCGGATCCACGTCCCGCAGCGCGACGAACTGCGCGGGCGCCTTGGGCTCCGGACGCGCCTGCACGGGCGCCGCGGAGGTGACGGTGACCGCGGCCAGTGTGGCGAGAGGCAGGACGAGTGCCCGCAGTAAAGTCGTGAGTTTCGGCATCCCCCTGGGATACCAGGGATGGGGCCCGCCGCGACAGGCGATCGGATACAGTCCCGGCGTGTCCGCGACCCCTCCCGCGCCCCCGGTGAAGAATTCCCACTGCTCCGCGTGCGGGGCGTCCTACCCCGCCGGGGCGCCCTGGCCGCGGCACTGCCCGGCGTGCGGCACCGTCGCCTACCGCAACCCGCTGCCGGTCGCCGTCGCCCTGCTGCCCGTCCGCGACAGCAGCGGCACCTCCCTCGTCGTCATCCGCCGCACCATCGAGCCGCGCCGCGGCGAACTGGCCCTGCCCGGCGGCTTCGTCGACCACGGCGAGAGCTGGCAGCACGCCGTCACCCGGGAGCTGGCCGAGGAGACCGGCATCGCCGCCGACCCCGCCGACGTCTGCCTCGCCGACGCCCTCACCGACGAGCCCGGCGGCTACCTGCTGCTCTTCGGGCTGCTGCCGGAACGCCCCGCCGCCGATCTGCCGCCGTCCGCGCCCACCGACGAGACCGACGGCCACCAGCTGCTGCGCGCCCCGCGCGAGCTGGGCTTCCCATTGCACACCCTGGCCGCCCGCCGCTGGTTCGGCGGCGGCTACGACCCGGCGCCGCGCACCCGTACGGTGTAGCCCGGCTCCTCGCCGCCGTCCCGCTCCACCACCACGGCCCCGTCCGCCCACCGCGACACGAAGCGCTCCATCCGCGGCCGGCCCCAGCCGTCCGGGTCGCCGGTGAAGAGCACCCCGCCGCCGCTGCGGTCCCGGCGCGGCGCCCACGCCTCCAGCTCCACGGCCCCGCCCTCGCCCGCGACCGGCAGCACCGCCCCGGCCCTGGCCAGCACCGGGATCCGGCCCCGGGGCGCCGCGATCCGCACCCGGGTCCGGCCGCGGTGCGCCTCGCCGGTCGCCGTGTCGTACCACAGCCCGCGCGGCAGCCGTACCGCACGCATCGTCACCCCCGGCTCCAGCACCGGCGCCACCAGCAGCGAGTCGCCCAGCAGGAAGGCGTCGCCGCAGTCCCGCAGCGCCCGGTCGCCCGGCGAATTCCACCACAGCGGGCGCACGTACGGGGCGCCGGTGCGGTGCGCGACGTGCGCGAGGGTGTCCAGGTACGGCAGCAGCCTGGCCCGCTCCGCCAGCGCGGCCCTGGCGTGCTCCAGCACCTCGGGCCCGAACTCCCACGGCTCGCGGCGCCCCGCGTCGATCGCCGAGTGGGTGCGGAAGAACGGCAGGTACGCGCCCAGCTGGAACCACCGCAGATACAGCTCCGGCGAGGGCGACCCGGTGAAGCCCCCCACGTCCGGGCCCGAGTACGGCACCCCGCACAGCCCGAGCCCCAGCACCAGCGCGAGCGAGGCGCGCAGCCCCGCCCAGCCGGTCGCGACGTCGCCCGACCAGGTGCCGCCGTAGCGCTGCATGCCCGCCCAGCCCGACCGCGAGAAGAGGAAGGGCCGCTGCTCAGGGCGCAGTTCGCGCAGGCCCTGGTAGCCCGCCGCCGCCATCGCCAGGCCGTAGACGTTGTGCGCCTGCCGGTGGTCGCCGCCCGCGCCCTCCAGTGCGTGCCGCGCCGAGCGCGGCAGCGTCGGCTCGCCGAACGCGGCGAAGGACACCGGCTCGTTCATGTCGTGCCAGACCCCGGCGAAGCCCTGTGCGAGCCGCTCCACGTACAGCCCGCCCCACCAGGTGCGCACCGCGGGGTCGGTGAAGTCGGGGAAGACCGCCTCGCCCGGCCACACCACGCCCCGCACCTCGCGCCCGCGCACGTCGCGGACGAACGCGTCCACCGCGCGCCCGCCGTCGTAGGCCCCGAGCCCCGGCTCGCGCTTGACCGCCGGGTCGACGATCGACACCAGCCGCACCCCCTGCTCCCGCAGGTCGCGGGCGAGGCCCGGCAGGTCGGGGAAGTTCGCGCGGTCCACGGTGAAGACCCGGTGGCCGTCGAGGTGGTCGATGTCCAGGTGCAGCGCCGACAGCGGCAGCCCGTGCTCGCGGTAGCCCGCCGCGACCCGGCGCACCTCCTGCTCGCTGCCGAAGCCCCACCGGGCGTGCTGGTGGCCCAGCGCCCAGCGCGGCGGCAGCGCCGGGCGGCCGGTCAGCGCCGTCCACCCGGCCAGTACCCGGGACGGCGTACCGGCGATCACCCAGTAGCGCAGCGGGCCGCCGTCCATCCGCAGCTCGCAGCCGCCGTGCCGGTCGTGCCCGGAGCCCGCTCCCTCCTCGCCGTCCCGCAGGGTGACCCGGCCGTCCCACGTGTTGTCGTGGAAGACCAGGTGGCAGCCCGCGTCGGAGACCAGCAGCTGCACGGGCATGGTGATGTACAGCGGGTCGTCGCCCGGCTCGAACGAGCCGCCCGGGTCGGTGTTCCACAACCGGTAGGTGCCCGCCGCCAGCCGCGGGCCCGCGGCCCGTCCGCCCAGCCCGTACACCCGCGCGTCGGCCGGGGTCTCCGAGCGCTGCACCCAGCGCGCCCCGCGGGTGCCCTCCGCCGCGCCCGCCGGATCCCACCAGCGCGGCGGCAGCTCCCGCCGCAGCAGCCGACCGCCGGGGGTGCGGAATTCCACCGCGCCGTGCGCGGACACCCGGACCGTCACCCGCTCCGACACCACCCGCCAGCCGTCCGGGTCCGGCTCCAGCAGCGCCCGCGGGTCGGCCTCCGGGCAGCCGCCGTCCGCCAGGCCGGGCGCCGGGCCCCACTTCGAGGGGCCCGCCAGCGCGTACGACGGCTCGGGCGCCGCGCCGTCCCAGCCGCAGAAGACCGCGCCGCCGGCCGCGACCCGCACCCGCAGCACGGACCGGGCGAAGTGCACGGTGCCGCCGCCCGGCATCGGCTCGGCCCGCACCGCGGCCCCGGGCACCCGGGCCCGCTCGGTGCCGTACGGCGGCAGGTCCCTGGCATCCGTGCGCTTCCGCCGCCATGCCGCGGCCACCGTACGCCGCCCCTGGGCGGAACCCGCCATCCGTACCGACCGCAGCAGGTCCCGTGCATCCATGGCCCCAGCTTTTCACTGCCTTCGCACGACACGCCGCCCGTTCAGCCGGTGTTCACCTTCGGGTGCGGTGGCGGACGCCACACCGGGGGCCCGCACCCTGTGGGCGACCGCCCTGGCGATCCGGCCGCCGGCATGGCATCGTCCTGACCAGCCGTGCTGTGGACCGTCCTGGAGCCGCCCATGACCAGCCCCGCCGAAGCCGACCGCGCCCCCGAGGCCCTCTGGACCCCGGGCCCCGAGCGCGTCGCCCGCGCGCAGGTGACCCGTTTCCAGAACTGGGCCCACGAGCGGCACGGCGCCCCCGCCGTACGCCCCGACGACCCCCAGGGCGGCTACGCGGCCCTGCACGACTGGTCGGTGCGCGAGAGCCGGACCTTCTGGCAGGCCCTCACCGAGTGGTACGACGTACGCTTCGGCTCCCCTTACGAGCAGGTGCTCTCCGACGACGCGATGCCCGGCGCCCGCTGGTTCCCCGGCGCGACCGTCAACTACGCCGAGCACGCGCTGCGTCCCGCGCTCGACGCCGCGCGCCGCGACCTGCCCGCCGTGCTGTACGTCGACGAGCGCATGGAGACCGGCATCCTCAGCTGGGCCGAGCTGTCCCGGCAGGTCGCCTCGCTCGCCGCGGCCCTGCGCCGCCTCGGCGTCCGCCCCGGCGACCGGGTCAGCGGCTACCTGCCCAACACCCCGCAGGCGGCCGTCGCGCTGCTGGCCACCGCCGCGGTCGGCGGCGTGTGGACCTCGTGCGCCCCCGACTTCGGCGCCCGCAGCGTCCTGGACCGCTTCCAGCAGGTCGAGCCGGTCGTGCTGTTCGCCGTCGACGGCTACCGCTACGGCGGCAAGGAGCACGACCGCACCGCGGTCGTCGCCGAGACCCGGGCGGGCCTGCCCTCGCTGCGCGCGACCGTGCACATCCCGCTGCTGGACACCCCGGCGCCCGAAGGCGCCCTGGAATGGCGCGAGCTGATCGCCGGCGACCCCGAACCCGCCTACGAGCAGGTGCCGTTCGAGCACCCGCTGTGGGTGCTGTACAGCTCCGGCACCACGGGCCTGCCCAAGGCGATCGTCCAGTCCCAGGGCGGCATCCTGCTCGAACACCTCAAGCAGACCGGTCTGCACCTCGACCTCGGGCCGGACGACCGCTTCTTCTGGTACACCTCCACCGGCTGGATGATGTGGAATTTCCTGGTGTCGGGCCTGCTGGCCGGCGCCACGGTCGTCCTCTACGACGGCAGCCCCGGTTACCCGTCGATCGAGGCGCAGTGGCGCATCGCCGAGCAGACCGGCACCACCGTCTTCGGCACCTCCGCCTCCTACGTCGTCGCCTGCCGCAAGGCCGGTGTGCACCCGGGGCGCGACTTCGACCTGTCGCGGGTGAGCTGTGTGGCCACCACCGGCTCGCCCCTGCCCCCCGACGGCTTCCGCTGGCTGCACGACGAGGTCGCCGAGGACCTGTGGATCGCCTCCGTCAGCGGCGGCACGGACGTGTGCAGCTGCTTCGCGGGCGGTGTGCCGACCCTGCCGGTCCACGTCGGCGAACTCCAGGCGCCGTGCCTGGCCACCGGCCTGGAGGCGTGGGACGCGAACGGCGAGCCGGTCGTCGACGAGGTCGGCGAGCTGGTCGTCACCAACCCGCTGCCGTCCATGCCGGTGCGCTTCTGGAACGACCCCGACGGCAGCCGCTACCACGACAGCTACTTCTCGATGTACCCCGGCGTGTGGCGGCACGGCGACTGGATCACCCGCACCTCGCGCGGCACCGTCGTCATCCACGGCCGCTCCGACTCCACGCTCAACCGGCAGGGCGTGCGCATGGGGTCCGCCGACATCTACGAGGTCGTCGAGCGGCTCCCGGAGATCCGCGAGTCCCTGGTCATCGGCATCGAGGAGCCGGACGGCGGCTACTGGATGCCGCTGTTCGTCCGGCTCGCCGACGGGGTGGAGCTCGACGACGCGCTGCGCGACCGGATCGCCGGGGCGCTGCGCTCGCAGCTCTCGCCGCGCCATGTGCCCGACGAGGTCATCGAGGTGCCCGGCGTGCCGCACACCCTCACCGGCAAGCGCATCGAGGTCCCGGTCAAACGGCTGCTCCAGGGCACCCCGCTGGACCGCGCCGTCAACCCCGGCTCCGTCGACGACCTGACGGTGCTGCGCTTCTACGAGCGGCTCGGCGCCGAACGCGCCGCCGGGCGGGGGGAGTAGCGGCGGCGGGGAGCGGTACGGGGGAGGGGGCGGCGCGCCGGGGCCGCCTCAACCGCCGTAGGTCTGGGCCGAGTCGGCGAGCACCGCCGCGAAGTCGGCCGTCAGCCGCGCGCCGTCCGCGGGCTCCAGGTCGGCGGTGGTGATCCGCACGCCCGGCATGCTGCCGATCCGGAAGCGCGCCCCGCCCGCGACCCACCAGCCGCGCGACCGCAGCCCGTTGACCACCGCGGACTCGTCCCGCACCGGCACCCACACGTTGAAGCCGCTCACCCCGTGCGCGCCGATGCCCTGCGCGGCCAGGGACGCCAGCAGCGCCGTGCGCCGCTCCTCGTAGGCGACCGCGGCCGCGGCGACCAGCGCGGTGGTGGCCGGGTCCGACATCAGCCGCACGATCGTCTCCTGCAGCACATGGCTGATCCAGCCGGATGTGAGCAGCAGCCGCCCGTCGTGCCGCGCGAGCGTGACCGGGTCGCAGGCCATCGCCGTCCAGCGCAGGTCGGTGCCCAGGTGCTTGGAGACGGTGCGGACCTGCGCCCAGCGCCCCGGCCCGTCCTGCCCCGCCGTCACCAGGGAGTGCAGCGGGCCGCCCGCGGTGTCGGCGCTGTGGTCGTCCTCCACCACCAGCACGTCCGGCGCCGTGGCGAGCACCTCCAGCAGCTCGGCCCGGCGGCCCGCCGACAGCCGTGAGCCGTACGGATTCTGCGCCCGCGGGCACAGCACGACCGCCCGCGCCCCCGCGCGCAGCGCCGCCCGCAGGCCCGCGGGCGCCATCCCCTCGTCGTCCACCGGCACCGCGAGGGTGCGCAGGCCCAGCGCCGGGACGAGGTCGAGCAGATGGTGGAAGCCCGGGTCCTCGACCGCCACCGCGTCGCCGGGCCGCAGCTCGACCGACAGCAGCCGTGAGATGCAGTCCAGCGCGCCGTGCGCGAAGGTCACCTGGCCGCCGGGCACCCCGTCCCGCTCGAACCACGCCCGGGACAGCTGCTCCAGCTCCGCGAGCCGCGGCGACGCCCGGTGCGACCTGGCCCCCGGGGAGAGCCGCCCGGGAGGCACGAGATCGGGCAGGAACGCCGGATCGGGGTGGCCGCCCGCGAGGTCGCGCAGCCCCTCGGGCACCCGCGGTGGGCGCCGCGAGGTCACCACCGGGGCCGGCGCCACCACCGTGCCGCCGCGCCCCCGGGTCACGACGATGCCGCGGCCGCGCAGCTCCTTGTACGCCGTCGCCACCGTGCCGGGGCTCACGCCGAGCGTCCCGGCCAGCGCCCGGACCGGCGGCAGCGACTCACCGGGCCGCAACCGGCCCTCGGCGACGGCCTGTTCGGCGGACGCGGCAATCTCTCTGGCCGTACCGCCCTCGATCGCATATTGTGTTGCCACAAGACAGAGTATGTACCAATACAAAAGAGTTGGCAAGGGCCGGGAACCGGTCCGCGCCACCGGGCGAAGGACGTGACGCCGTGCAGGGGGCACCGATCGTGCAGCGGGCAGCGAAGGCACTGAAGTTCCCGGAGATACCCGGCGGCCCGGACGGCCGCCGGATGCTGTGGATCAACCTCGTCGACAAGACCGGCTCCGGCCTCTGGTACTCCGTCACCGCGCTGTACTTCGTCGTCGTCGCAGGGCTCGACACCCGCAGCACCGGCCTGCTGCTCGGCCTCGGCGGCGTCGCGGGCGTCGCGGGCGCCCCGCTCGCCGGACGCCTCGCCGACCGGCTCCCGCTCACCCGCGTCCTGCTCGCCGTCCAACTGCTGCGCGCCGCCTCCGGCCTGCTCCTGCTGCTCGCCCACGGCTTCTGGCAACTGCTGCCGCTCGTCGCGGTCGGCAGCTTCGGCGAACGCTCCGCCTCCGTCCTCACCAAGCTCTTCGCCGCCCGCGTCGCGGGCCAGGACCGCGCCCGCTACCAGGCCGTCCAGCGCACCGTCGTCAACGTCGGCTACACCGTCGGCGGTCTGGCCGCCTCCGCCGCGCTGGCCGTCGGCACCACCACCGTCTACCGCCTGCTGCTCCTCGGCGACGGCCTCTCCTTCCTCGTTGTCGCCCTCCTCGTCGCCCGCTGCGCCGAACCGCCCTCCGCCACCCGCACCGTCACCTCCCACGAGGCCGCGGGCGCTTCGACGCCCCGCACCCCGCCCGCCGCCGCGAGCCCCTGGCGGGACGCCGGCTACCTCGGCTACGCCCTCCTCGACGCCGCGATGTTCCTGCACGGCGTGGCCCTCACCGTCGGCCTGCCGCTGTGGATCCTCACCCGCACCGACGCCCCGCACGGACTGGCCGCGAGCGTCTTCGTCATCAACACCGTCATCGTCGTCCTCCTCCAGGTCCGGATGTCCCGCTTCGCCACCACCGCCCGCGTCGCCGCCGACTCGCTGCGCCCGGTGGCCGCCTGGCTGCTGCTGTCCGGCCTGGTCACCGCCGCCGCCGTGGTGCACGACCGGTGGGCGGCGACCGCCGCGGTGCTGGCCTCCGCGGTCGCCTTCACCGTCGTGGAGATGGTCCAGTCCGCCGTCGGCTGGGAGCTGTCCGTCTGCCTCGCCCCCGAAGAGGCCCAGGGCGCCTACGTCGGCGTGTACGGCCTCGCGCAGTCCGTCGCCCGCTGCGTCGGGCCGCTGCTCGTCACCTCCGTCGTCCTGGCCGGCGGGCCCGCGGGCTGGATCGGCTTCGGCGCCGTCCTCGCCGCCGCCGCGCTCCTCCAGCGCCGCCTGGTCCTGCGCCGCCTCGCCCGCCCCGCGCCGGCACCGGAAGAGGTCGCGTTGTCAGTGGCCCCCGTTACAGTCGGTGAGCAGTAGAGAGCACACCGAATCCGCTCGCAGGGGGAGCCATGCAGAACACCGGCCACACGCACAAAGCCGCCCGGACCACCACCGGCGCCGGCGGCGGCAGCCGCTCACGTACCCGCAAAACGGTACGGACCAGGGCGCGCCGCCGCCCGCCCGGCCGCGCCGCCTACCGCCGGGCGCTGCGCCGCGAAGCCCCCACCCGTGGTCGGACTGCTCCTCGACGAGCAGGACTTCACCACCATGACCGGCTACCGGAGCTTCCCCTTCACCGACTACGGAACGTACCTGCGGCACCTCGACGCCCTGCTCCGTTCCCTGCACGCCCAGGGCGCCGGCATCGCCGTCACCCTCTTCGACCCGGACCGGTTCGCCGACCACTGCGCCGACACCCGCAGGCCACCGGACACCCCCGAGGCCCGCGTCCGCTACACCGCCGAGATCAGCACCACCGGCCCCGCCGTCCACTACACCCGCCAGCCCCTCCGCCACCTGCGCGCCAGACTCGCCCGCGCGGCGGACCTGCGCACCACCCGGGACCGCGCCGCGGACCTCCTCGCCGCCGCGGGCCGGTGCCCCGACTGCGGCGAGGCATTCGCCCACTGCGCCTTCGACCTCGCCGCCCACACCCTGCTGCGCCTGCTCGCCGCCGCGGGTCCCGGCCGCCACCACCTCGTGGCCAGCCTGCCCCCCGACGACGGCCCGCCCCTGCTCTCCGCCGCCCAGGCCACCACCACGGCAGACGGCGGCATCGACCTCGACGACGCCGAAACCACCGCCCTGTGCACGGTCATGGCCGCCGCCCGCCTCACCGCCCGCCCCGGCGGACTCGTCCTGCGCACCACCGACTCCCGCGGCATCGACACCGTCCGCGGCTGGTCCTTGCACCGCGACGGACCCCACCCCCTCACCGAGGCAGAGGTCTTCGACGCCTACTGCACCGACCCCGAGACCGGCGACGTCCTCCCGCCCGAGCCCGGAGTGCGCTACCGCGCCGGCCTCGACCTGCCGCCCCCGCACCCCGGCCCCGGACCCTACGACGGCTGACGGCCCGCCGGCCCGCACACGCGGAAGGGCGCCCCACCCGCAGGTGAAGCGCCCTCCGCAGCATTCCGCACCACCGCGCAGGACCGCCCGGCTACTCGCCGGACAGCACCGCCTGCACGGCCCGGCGCGCCTCGTCGGCACTGTCGGTCGCCCGCGCGGCCGCCGCCGCACGCTCGCACTGCGCCAGCGTGTACTTCGCCAGCGTCGCCCGCACGTACGGAATCGACGCCGCACCCATCGAAAGGCTGGTGACACCCAGACCCGTCAGCACACACGCCAGCAGCGGATCCGCCGCAGCCTCACCGCACACACCGCAGCTCTTGCCCTCGGCCCTGGCCGCCTCCGCGGCCAGCGCCACCAGGTCCAGCAGCGCGGGCTGCCACGGGTCCTGCAACCGCGCCACCGCACCCACCTGGCGGTCCGCGGCGAAGGCGTACTGCGCCAGGTCGTTCGTCCCCAGCGACAGGAACTCCACCTCCTGGAGCACCGACCTGGCCCGCAGCGCGGCCGACGGGATCTCCACCATCGCACCGAACTTCGCCGACAGCCCGGCCTCGCGGCACGCGTCCGCGAACGCCTTCGCGTCCTGGCGGTCCGCCACCATCGGCGCCATGACCTCCAGATACACCGGGAGCCCGGCCGCGGCGGTCGCCAGCGCCCGCAGCTGCCCGCGCAGCACCTCCGGGTGGTCCAGCAGCGACCGCAGACCCCGCACTCCCAGCGCCGGGTTCGGCTCGTCCGCCGGCGTCAGGAAGTCCAGCGGCTTGTCGGCGCCGGCGTCCAGCACCCGCACCACGACCCGGCCGCCGGGGAAGGCCTCCAGTACCTGCCGGTAGGCCTCGACCTGCTTCTCCTCCGACGGCGCCTGCGCCGAGTCGTCGAGGAAGAGGAACTCGGTACGGAACAGCCCGACGCCCTCCGCGCCCGCCGCCACCGCGGCCGGCACATCGGCGGGCCCGCCGACGTTCGCCAGCAGCGGCACCTTGTGCCCGTCCGACGTGGCACCCGGCCCGGAAGCGGCCGCCAGCGCGGCCTTGCGCTCCTCCGCCGCGGCGGTCAGCGCCGCCACCTTCTCCGCGCCCGGCTCGACGAAGACCTCGCCCGTACTGCCGTCCACCGCGATGACCGTCCCCTCGGACAGCTCGCCCGCACCCGGCAGCGCCACGACCGCAGGCACCCCGAGCGCCCGCGCCAGGATCGCGCTGTGGCTGGTCGGCCCGCCCTCCTCGGTCACGAAGCCCAGCACCAGCGCCGGGTCCAGCAGCGCGGTGTCCGCCGGTGCCAGGTCCCGCGCGATGAGCACGTACGGCTCGTCGCTGTCCGGCACACCCGGCATCGGCACGCCCAGCAGCCGGGCCACGATGCGGTTCCGCACGTCGTCCAGGTCCGCGACCCGACCCGCCAGGTACTCCCCGGCATTCGCCAGCAGCGCCCGGTAGGAGGCGAAGGCGTCGTAGACCGCCCGCTCCGCGGTGCTGCCCACCGCCACCCGGCGCTCCACGTCCGCCAGCAGCTCGGGGTCGAGCGCCATCAGCGCCTGCGCCTCCAGCACCGCCTGCGCCTCACCGCCGGCCAGATTGCCGCGCGCCTTCAGATCCGCGGCGACCGCCTCGACGGCCTGCCGCGCCCGGCCCTGCTCGCGTGCGGTGTCCCCGGACGCGATCTGCTTGGCCGGGGGCTCCAGCACCGCGGTGCCCATGTGCCGTACCTCGCCGATCGCCACTCCGTGGCTGACACCGACACCCTGAAGCGTTGTCTCCATCGGTCCCGCCCCTACTTCCAGCTGAAAAGGGTGTCGCCGGCGGCCACGTCCGCGGCCTCCACCAGTCCGGCCAGCGCGTCCGCGGTGGCCTCCAGCGCGACCACGGGGCAGATCGGCGACTTGCCCGCCGCCTCCACTCCCGCCGGGTCCCAGCGCACCACCGCGTCACCGCGGGCGACGGTGTCGCCCTTGGCCACGAGCAGTTCAAAACCCTCACCGTTGAGCTGCACGGTGTCGATGCCAAGATGGGTCAGCACCCCGTGGCCCTCGTCGTCCACGACGACAAAGGCGTGCGGGTGCAGGGAGACGATCACTCCGTCCACCGGAGCCACCGCCTCACCGGGCTCGCGCACCGGGTCGATCGCCGTACCGGGACCCACCATGGCGCCGGAGAACACGGGGTCCGGCACAGCCGCGAGCCCGATGGCCCGGCCGGCGAGGGGAGACGAAACGGTCGTCATGAGGAAGCCTCCTAGGTGCGGAGTATCGAGGGCCGTCACTGCCTGTCACCGGACGGCCAGCCGCGACAGCAGCCTAAGTCATGGCAAGTGGTGATTCGGCCTGAGGCGTACCGTCCGCACACCCGTCCGGATCCCTACCCCCGATTTGCTCCGTGCAGAGCGGTCCAGTAGGTTGGCACGACCGCTTGGACGAGAACCCACGGAAACGTGCGTGCTCGGAAAACGGGTGGTAATTCCGACCGGAAATCTTCTGATAGAGTCGGAACACAACGAAGGGAAAGCCCGGAGGGGCCGGTGAAACGGTCTCGAAGGAAGCTTCCGT